>JAHDSF010000017.1 GCA_018432935.1 Rhodospirillales bacterium
GCGCCGCGATCGGCGAAGGCCGCTTCGCCACCGCGCGCGGCATCGCGTTCACCGCCGACGACCGGCTGCGCCGCGACATCATCGAGCACCTGATGTGCGAGCTCTCCGTCGACCTTGCCGCCGCTGCCGCCCGCCATCCCGGCGCCAACCCCGACTTCACCGAGGAGATGCGCCGCCTCGCCCCGCTCGCCGCCGACGGCGCGCTCAGCATCGAAGGCTCCACCCTTACCGTCGGCGAGCACGGCCGCCAACTGGTCCGCGTCGCCGCCGCTGCCTTCGACACCTACCTCAGACAGGGCGAAGCAAGGCACTCGCGCGCCGTGTAGGGGCCATGTGCTTGGCGGCTCCGGCGGCCACGAGTACACTCGTCCGCCATGAGCACCCTGCCCCCTCCCGCCCGCTCCCTGACGACCGAGCGTCTCCTTTTGCACCCTCTGGCGCTTGCCGATGCCGAGCCGATCCAGGACCTGTTTCCCCGTTGGGAGATCGTCAGGTTCCTCAGCGCGGTGGTGCCCTGGCCGTATCCGCCCAACGGCGCCCTTACCTTCATCCGCGATATCGCGCTGCCCGCGATGGCGCGCGGCGAGGAGTGGCACTGGAGTCTGCGCCTGCGGAGCGACCCCGGCCCACTGATCGGCGTCATCAGCCTGATGACCCAGCAGGACAACAACCGCGGCTTCTGGCTCGGCCTGCCGTGGCAGGGCCGGGGCTACATGGGCGAGGCGGTCGAGGCGGTGACCGGGTTCTGGTTCCAGGACCTCGGCCGCGACGTATTGCGGGTCCCCAAGGCGGTCTCCAACGAAGCGTCGCGGCGCATCTCGCTGCGATCGGGCATGCGTGTCATCCGGACCGAGGAGCGCGACTACGTCTCGGGCCGCCAGCAGACGGAAATCTGGGAAATGACGCGGTCCGAGTGGGTGGCTCGGCGCACCATCGGGAAGTCTCAAAGCCGGAGCGAGGAATGAAGGAGTTCGGGCCGAAGGGCGTGAAGTGGCTGAAGATCGTCCACCTCGTGCTGGCGTCGTTATGGCTGGGTGGAGCGATCGCGTTGACGGCAATGCAGTACGGCATGAGGCCGGCCGGCGATGGTGCGCTGCACGGCATCGACGAATCGATGCGCTTCATCGATGATTTCATCATCATCCCCGGCGCCGTCGGCAGCCTGCTGACGGGACTGTTCTATGGGGTGAAGACGCGGTGGGGCTTCTTCCGCCACCGCTGGGTGACGGTGAAGTGGATCCTTACCGTGAGCGCCGTCGTGTTCGGCACTTTCTGGCTCGGGCCGTGGCTGAATGCGATGGGTCCGATCTCGGCCCGGATGGGCCTCGCCGCGCTTGCCGATCCCGCCTACGCTTGGCTCAAGGACGCCAATGCCGTCGGCGCCCTGATCCAGTGCGCCTCGCTGCTGTTCATGGTCGGGCTGTCGGTGCTGAAACCGTGGGAGGCAAGGCGCCGCGACTGACCGGCGAGTGGCAGGCCGGATGCCCAATCCCCATATTCATGGGGCAGACCCGTGCACGGCGGCAGCGCGTTTCTCCGACGGCCTTTTCCCGCACGGCGGGCAACCGCCTCTAGTCTCAGCCGAGCGTTTCGGGTTCGCGCTGCCGGCATTTCCGGCCACATCAGCAGGAGGCCCGTATGGCGACGGATTTCGAGCTCAGCCGCATTTATGCCAAGGGTTGGACGGCGGGGCGTCGCTCCGACATCGATTTCGAGGCCCCAGGCTTCGATGACGAGTTGGCGGCCCTGAACCCCTATACCTTCGGTGCCGAGCGGGAGCGCTGGGCCACCGGGTTCCAGGACGCTCTCAAACGCTCGCAAGATCAGCGCGGCCGCATCGTCCGGTAGGCCTCATAAGGTCAGCTTCATGCCTTCATGGCTGGCGGAGAAGCCGAGGGATTCATAGAAGCGCAGCGCCTCGGGCCGGGACTTGTCGGTGGTAAGCTGGACCAGGCCGCAGCCGCGGCGCCGGCACTCCGCGATCGCCCATTCGAACACGCGCCGACCAAGCCCCCGGCCGCGTTGCGAGGCGGCGACGCGCACGCTTTCGATCTGACCCCGCCACAGCCCCAGCCGCGACAGGCCGGGGATGAAGGAAATCTGCAGGCAGCCGACCACCTCGCCACCGCTCTCCGCCACCGCGAGGAACTGGTTGGGATCGCGCTCGATGGCGGCGAAGGCGGCGACGTAGGCCGGGTTCGGGGGCATCCCCCGATCCTCCCGGGCGCGCCCGAGAGGGTCGTCCGCCAGCAGGGCGATGATCGCCGGCAGGTCTGCCGTCGTGGCGCGGCGGAGCAGGAGATCCTCTCCGCTCATCCGTTCCCCTCCAGCAGCGCCTTCAGCGAAGCCAGGTCCTTCTCCATCCAGGCGGCATCGGCGTGGAACTTCGCCTCGTCCATCCCCGGCGCCCGGAACAGCGTCAGTACCACCTCGGCGCCGTCCCCGTTGGTCAGCACGCGCAGCGGCACGTAGACCTCGACTGCCGGCGCAATCGTCACCCAGTGGTCGGCCACGCCATACGGGTTCGGCTCCGAGAACCGGATTCGCACCGGCCCTTCCGATCCCTGCGCCGTCCAGCCGTCGCCGTCGCGCACCAGCCCGCCGCCCAGTCCCGAGGCCCAGCGGGGGAAGTTCGCCGGCTCGGCGAGAAAGGCGTAAACCACCTGCCGGTCCTTCGCGATGGCAATGCTGAGATGGCGGCATTCGCTAGTCGACATCGCTTCCTCCCCGGGTGAGCACGGCGACACATGGCGTCGCCGCGCCCCACCGGCAAGCCAACTCGGCCAGCGCCTTCGCGCAGCCTTCCGCCGCCTCGGTCATCCTCCGCCGGCAGGCACCGCGCCCTCGAGCGCCGCCGCGATCTCGCCGGCGGCGTTGAGCGGCGGGTGGGACCACGCTTCGATCCGGCCCTCGAACGGTCGGGCATAGCCCTGGGCGTAGAGGTCCCGGTGCAGCAGCACGTGCTTCTGTGCCACCAGGGCCTTCGGCGCGTGAATGTAGACCGGGGCCGGCGAGGCGCAGGCTTCCGAGCACATCGACACCGAATCCCCGGTCACCACGACGGCGTCGGCGAGCCCGAGGTAGGCGAAGTACGGATTGTCGCCCGCATCGCCCCAGCGGAAGGCGAAATGAGGCGCCGTGATCTCGGCATAGAGCGCAGGCGCGGCGTCGCCGGTGCGTCGGCTGGTGGTGATCAGCAGCGAGCCCCCGGCCTCCTTCGCCGCGCGGTCGGCGGCCGCCCCAAGCTCGCGCGCCATCGCCTCGGTGAAGATGCGGCGCTTGTTGGTGCCGCCGACGATCAGCGCAATCCACGGGCGTGGCAGCGAGGCGAACCGTTCCCGCCATTTCGCGCCCTCCTCCTCGAGGCGGCGCGCCGTGATGCGGTGGGGGGCGCCGGTGATCTGCAGGACATTGGGGGCATCGGGGATGCGGTCGTGGCGGGGCACGGCGATGAGATCGAAGTCCTCCACCCCCGAGGGCCCGGGATGCATGAGCTGACAGAGAAAGGTCCGGCCGCCGTTGCGTTCCTTGATGCTGCGCGCGGCGGGCGCGGTGCGCCGGCCGGCAGCGATCACGACCTCCGGCCACGGCGGCACCAGATTGGCCCGCGCCGACGGCGTCAGCCCGTTGAAGGAGGCGCCGACGAAGCTGTTGGGCAAGGCCGCAATCGCTGTGTAGCTCAGCTCCTGGGCCAGAAAAGGCCAACCCAGCGCCTCGGCCACGCCGAGCACCTGGGCGCGGTTGCCGGCGCGGTCGTCGAGCAGGAGCCACAGCGAAGGCGTGCGGGTCTCGGCCATGCGGCGGGAGTAGCCCGCACGTGCAGGAAGGTCAAGGGGTTCGCCGCAGGTGCGCCTGTGGTAGACTTGGATTCATGCGCATTCCGACCAAGCCGCTCTCGGCCTATCCCTGGTTCATCCGCCTCTTCTTCTGGAAGCAGCGGCGGACCTACGGCAAGGTGCTGGAGCCGGGGCTCCTGTGGGGGCGCTCGCCGTGGCTGTTCGCGACTGTCGCCCTGCTCTACGGCGCGCTCGACCGCCGCTCGTCGCCGCTGTCGCCGGCGCTCCGCTCGTTGGTGACGGTGCGGGTCTCGCAGATCAACCACTGCGACTTCTGCGTCGACGTGAACTCGGCGACGCTGCTTAAGCGCGGCGTTGCGATGGAAAAGGTGCTGGCGCTGCCGAAGTGGCGCGACAGCGCGCTCTACGACGAGGAGGAGCGGCTCGCCCTGGAGTACGCCGAGGCGATGACCCGCACCGGCGAGCAGGTCAGCGACTCGCTGATGGCCCGGCTGAAGGAGCGCTTCGGCGACGACGCGGTGATCGAGCTGACCGGACTGGTCGCCTTCCAGAACCTGTCCAGCAAGTTCAACAGCGCCCTCGACGTGCCGCCTCAGGGCTTCTGCCCCCTTCCGAGCCGGGCCGCCCCTACGGGGGAGTCGCTGGAAGAGATTGTCCGATAACTGTATGATTGCTCCCGGCTTCACGCGGCGGGCACGGCAACAATAAAAGCCGGCCCTGCCGATAAAACCCGCCGCCCCCGCGGACGGCGAGAAACACAGAACTGGGAGAGCATCATGAACCTCGTCAGGATGGGCGTGGCCGCGGCCGCGCTCCTCGTCCTCGCATCGGCGGCGTCCGCTGCCGATCCGATCGTCATCAAGTATTCGCACGTGGTGGCCGAGAACACGCCCAAGGGCCTCTCGGCGCTGAAGTTCCGCGATCTCGTCGCCGAGCGGCTGGGCGGAAAGGTCAAGGTCGAAGTCTTCCCCAACTCGCAGCTGTTCAACGACGACACCGTGCTGCAGGCGATGCTGCTGGGCGACGTCCAGCTCGCCGCGCCGTCGCTGTCGAAATTCGAGAAGTACACCCAGTCCCTGCAGATCTACGATCTGCCGTTCCTGTTCAAGGACATGGAGGCGGTCGAGAAGTTCCAGAACAGCCCGGCCGGCCAGAAGATGCTCGATTCCATGGCCAAGAAGGGACTGCTCGGCCTCGGCTACCTGCACAACGGCATGAAGCAGATCTCGGCCAGCAAGCCCCTGCGGGTGCCGGCCGACGCGGCCGGCCTGAAGTTCCGCATCATGACCTCCGACGTGCTGGCGGCCCAATTCGACGCCCTCAAGGCGACCCCCCTGAAGAAGCCTTTCTCCGAAGTGTTCACGCTGCTGCAGACCCGGGCCGTCGACGGCCAGGAGAACACGTGGTCGAACATCTGGTCGCAGAAGTTCCACGAGGTGCAGCCGTACATCACCGAGTCCAACCACGGCGTGCTCGACTACCTCGTCGTCACCTCGGCCGAGTTCTGGACCGGAATGCCGGCCGACATCCGCAAGGAGGTCAAGAAGGCGCTCGACGAGTCGATCGCCTACGGCAACAAGACCTCGCACGAGATTGCCGAGGGTGACCGCAAGAAAATCGCCGATTCGGGCCGAACGACCATCATCCAGCTTGACGACCGGCAGCGGGCCTTGTGGGTCGACGCGATGAAGCCGGTGTGGAAGCAGTTCGAAAAGGAGATCGGCCCCGACCTAATCCAGGCCGCCGCCGACTTCAGCAAGCCCTAGCCGCAGGGGCGGACCATGCCGACGCGGCTGATCCGGCATCTTGAGGAGGGAGTGATCTCCCTCCTCCTGGTCGCCATGACCCTGGTGGTCTTCTGTGAAGTCATTCTGCGCTTCGTCTTCAACACCGGATTCCTCTGGATGCAGGAGCTGACGCTCCTGCTGTCGGCGTGGTTCGTTCTGTTCGGCGCCTCCTACGGGGTCAAGGTCGGCGCCCACATCGGCGTCGACGCCGTGGTGCGCCTGCTGTCGCCGCCGGCGCGCCGGGCCGTCACGATAGGCGCCGTCGCCCTCTGCCTGCTGTACTGCGGGCTCCTGATCTACGGCTCGTGGATCTACCTGCGGAAGATGTACCTGGTCGGCATCGAGCTCGAGGACATGGCGGTCCAGCGCTGGGTCGCCCACTCGATCCTGCTGATCGGCTTCGGCCTGCTGACGGTGCGGTTCCTAGAGCTTCTCGCAGCCCTGCTGCGCAAGCAGGCGGACAGCTTCGCGATGCCGAACGAGGCCGACGAAGCGCTGCGCGCGGTTCGGCCGCGGGATCGGGGGGATGCGCCATGACCACGGCGTTCCTGTTCGCGCTCCTGTTCGGCTGCATGGCCCTGGGGATGCCGATCGCGGTCGCGCTGGGGCTGTCGAGTGTGACCACCATCCTGCTGTTCTCGAACGATTCCCTGGCGTCGATCGCGCTCAAGCTGTTCGAGGCGCTGTCCGTTCACTATACGCTGCTGGCGATTCCCTATTTCATCGTCGCCTCGGCGTTCCTGTCGACCGGCGGCGTGGCACGACGGCTGATCCGGTTTGCGGTGTCCATCGTCGGACATGTTCGTGGCGGACTCGCGATGTCGTCGGTTCTTGCGTGCATGCTGTTCGCGGCGGTATCGGGCTCCTCCCCCGCCACGGTAGCGGCGATCGGCTCGATCGTGATCGCCGGGATGGTGCGGACCGGGTATCCCGAAAGCTTCGCCGCAGGCGTGATCTGCAACGCGGGCACGCTGGGGATCCTGATCCCGCCCTCGATCGTCATGCTGGTCTACGCCGCCGCCACGCAGGAATCCGCGGCGCGGATGTTCATGGCAGGCTTCATCCCGGGCATCCTGATGGGCGTCATGCTCATGACCACGATCTACGTGGCCGCCCGCTTCATGAACCTTCCCGCCCAGAAATGGGCCGGAGGCCGCGAGATCTTCGCCTCGGCGTTCAGTGCCTCGGGCGGCCTGCTGCTGATCGTCATCGTGCTCGGCTCGATCTATGGCGGCGTCGCCAGCCCCACCGAGGCGGCCGCGGTTTCCGCCGTCTACGCCTATGCGGTCGCCGTGCTCGGCTATCGCGACATCGGGCCGCTGCGGGACCAGCCGTGGCGGCGCCGCGACGAATTCCTGGCGCAGGCTGCGATCCGCAACGCCGGGTTGATGGTCGTCGGGATCGTCCGCTCGGTCTCCGACCCCGAGGTGCGCAACGTCGTCATGGACGCCGCCCGCGTCAGCATCATGCTGCTCTTCATCATCGCCAACGCGATGCTGTTCGCGCACGTGCTGACGACCGAGCGCATCCCCCACACCATCGCCGAGACGGTGATGGGATGGGGTCTTCCCGCCTGGGGTTTCCTGGTCGTCGTCAACGTGCTGCTTTTGATCGCCGGCAACTTCATGGAACCCTCGGCGATCACCCTGATCATGGCGCCGATCTTCTTCCCGATCGCCGTCCGGCTCGGGATCGACCCGATCCACCTCGGCATCGTCATGGTGGTGAACATGGAGATCGGCATGATCACGCCGCCGGTCGGCCTCAACCTGTTCGTCACCGCCGGAATCACGGGCCGCAGCATCATGTGGGTGGTGCGGGCGGCCCTGCCGTGGCTGACCGTATTGCTCGCCTTCCTCCTGATGATTACCTACATACCCTGGCTCTCGCTGGTCTTGCCAGAAGCCATAGACCAGCTTAAGGGATATCGGTGATCACAGAACGGGCAGCGGCCATGGCAGAAGATCGTCGCCAGCGCCATACTCGCGGAGGCAAGGATCTGCCCGAGCACCAGGCAAGCTTCACGGTTGGTCAGATCGTGCATCACCGGC
This sequence comes from Rhodospirillales bacterium, assembly GCA_018432935.1. Taxonomy (GTDB): domain Bacteria; phylum Pseudomonadota; class Alphaproteobacteria; order Rhodospirillales; family Shumkoniaceae; genus JAHDSF01. Next base: position 7,636 of record JAHDSF010000017.1, read on the forward strand.
TGTTCGACTACCGGGGTGTGGTGATCGACGTCGATCCTTTTTTTCGCGGCGCCGAGGACTGGTACCGCAAATCGGTGCGCTCGCGGCCGCCCAAGGACCGGCCGTGGTACCACGTACTGGTCGACGGCGCCGAGCAGCAGACCTACGTCGCCGAACGCAACCTCGAGCCGGACCGCAGCGGGGCCCCGGTCAACCACCCCGATGTCGAACTCCATTTCGAAGGCTGGGAATCGGGCGGCTACGTCGTCAGGCGCAAGCGCAATTGAAAGGGGTGGCCGACCCGCAACAGCGGCAGCCGAACCTTCACACCGGAAGCCGGACCTCGGCCTTAAGGCCGCCTTCCGGCCGATTGCGCAGGCTGACGTCGCCGCCGTGGGCCCTGGCGATCGAGCGCACCACGGCAAGGCCAAGCCCGACGCCGCCCGTCTCGCGGCTGCGCGACGGCTCAAGCCGGTAGAAGGGGCGGAACACGCGGTCGAGTTCGCCTTCGGGAATTCCCGGCCCGTGGTCCTCGACGCTCACCACGACCGCCCCGCTTTCCTCGCGCAGGCCAACCCGCGCATTGCCGCCGTAAGCAAGAGCGTTGTCGATCAGGTTCGAGAACAGCCGCCGGATGCCGCTCGGCCCCGCCACCAGTTCCTTCTCGGCCGGCCCCTGGTAGACGGCGTCGCCGCCGGCTTCCGAGGCCTGTGCGCAGAGATCCCGCAGCACACCGGCGAGGTCGACCGGCACCCGCCTCTCCTCCGCAGCGTCGTCGCGGGCGAACGAAAGCGTCGCCGAGACCATGTCCTCCATCTCCTGCAGGTCGGCCAGCGTCTTGGCCTGGGTTTCCGCATCGTCGATGAACTCGGCGCGCAGTTTCATGCGGGTGATCGGGGTGCGCAGGTCGTGCGAAATTGCTGCCACCATCTGGGTGCGGTCGGTGACGTAGGCGCGCAGCCGGCTCTGCATCTGGTTGAAGGCCTGGGCGGCGCGCCGCATCTCGCCTGCGCCGGTTTCCGGCAGGTCGGGGGCGTTGACGTCGCGCCCCAAGCGGTCGGCCGCCCTCGCGAACACGGCCAGCGGCTGGGTCGCGCGCCACACCGCCCACAGGGCGAGCGCCATCACCACCAGGGTCGAGACGACGATCGAGAGGAACTGGGCCGATTTCCAGAACGGCTGCGGCGGCACGAAGAAGGTGGCGAAGTCGACCCAGCTGCCGTCGGGGATCCGGATCGAGACGGCGACGGCGGCCTTGGAGATTTCCGCAAAACCGCCCTCCAGTCCGGGAGGGGGTTCGGGGCGCATCATGCCAGGGCCCATCATCGTCCGGCGGTCCCTCCCGCGCCAGTGCTCGAACGAACCGCGCAGCTGGCCGGAGAGGGCAAGCAAGGCGCTGCCGTCGCCGATCCGGATCTCGCCCACCTTGAGATCGCCGAGCTGCTCCTCGATGGCGCCGCGCAGCAGCGCGGCGCGCCAGCTGCCCCGCGAGACCTGGACCAGCGGGTCGCCAGGCGTCCAGCGGGCCCGCAGGCCGGGGCCGCGCATGAAGTCCATGCGCCGCGCCCGTTCCTCGGGCGAAGCCTCCGCCACCGCCCGGGTTAGAGTGGCGATCCGCTCCGCCACCGCCTCGCTACGGGCGCGGTCGACCTGGGTCGAGCGGTCGTTGACGTAGACGGCGATGCCGATCAGGTTCGACACCACCAGCCCGGCCAGCAGCACCAGCGCCGTGCGGCCGAAGATGCTGTCGGGCCACAGCCTCATGGACCAGCCCTCCGCTCGGCGGCGCTCGTCATTCCTTGGTCACCCGGGGCGTGAACATGTAGCCGCCGCCGTGCACCGTCTTGATCAGGGCGGGCTGCTTGGGGTCGGTCTCGATCTTGCGCCGCAGGCGGCTGACCTGGACGTCGATGGCGCGGTCGAACGGCTGCGCCGAGCGGCCGCGCGCGAGGTCGAGGAGCTGGTCGCGGTTCAGCACCCGCTGCGGATGGGTCACCAGCGCGGCCAGCAGCTCGTACTCGCCGCCGCTCAGTTCGACTCTGCCCCCCTCGGGAGACAGCAGCTGGCGAGAGGCGAGGTCGAAGCGCCAGCCGAGGAAGACGTGGACGGGCCCCTTCTCGCCCACCTCCTCGACCGCGCGCGGCGCCGGTCCCGCGCCGGTCTCGAAACGTCGGAGCACCGCCTTGACCCGTGCCAGCAGCTCGCGCGGGTTGAACGGCTTGGCGATGTAGTCGTCGGCTCCCATCTCGAGACCGACGATGCGATCGGTGTCCTCCCCCATCGCGGTCAGCATGATGATCGGGATGGGCGAGGTGGCGCGCAGACGGCGGCAGGCCGCCAGCCCGTCCTCGCCCGGCATCATGATGTCGAGGACGACAAGATCGATCGACCAGTCGGCCAGCGCCTTGTCCATCTCGCGGGCGTCGGCGGCGGTGGTGGCGCGGAATCCGTGCTTGGCAAGAAACCTGGCCAGCAGGTCTCGGATCTCGCGGTCGTCGTCCACCACCAGGATGTGCGGCGTGCGGTTCATCGGCGTATCATAGCGCCGGTGCGGGCGGGGTGCGCGGGCAAATGGTAACCGGGCGTGTCGCTGGCCGACGCTGAAACACTCGGTTACACGATTCCTCTTTTGCCGACACGTTCAGGCAACAGGCCGGGGCTTCAATGGCGTCATCCGATACGGTACTTCGCTCGTCGCACAGGAGAACCACCATGGTCAGCAAGCGCTCCCTCATTCTCGGCCTCGGCGCCCTCGGCATGATCGCCACCCTCGGCACCGCCGGTGTCGTCGCCGCCCAAACTCCCCCAGCCCCCCCTCCGCCGGCGGCCCAGGGATGGGGTCCCGGCTACGGCTGCTGGGGCGGCGGCCCCGGCATGATGCGCGGCTGGGGCGGCGGCCCTGGCATGATGCGCGGCTGGGGCGGCGGCCCCGGGATGCAGCAGGGCTGGGGCGGCGGGCCCGGCATGCAGCAGGGCTGGGGTCCCGGCCCGTCGGGCGGTCCTGGCATGCAGCAGGGTTGGCAGCAGGGCTGGGGTGGCGGCCCCGGCGGGGGCCCCGGCATGATGCGGGGCCATTGGCAGGGCCGGCGGGGCGGCCCCGCGGCAGCGCTCGCGGCCGACGGCGAAGTCACCGCCGACGAGGTCCAGAAGATGATGGAGTGGCGGGTCACGCGCCGCAACAACCCCAATCTCAAAGTCGGCAAGGTCGAGGTCAAGGACGACTCGGTGATCACCGCCCAGATCGTCACCAAGGAAGGTTCGCTGGTCCGCGAGTACGAGATCGATCGCAAGACCGGCCAGATGCGCCCGGTCCAATAAGCCCCCAACCCAGGACCACGGCCAGGGCGGCCGGCTCCGACGAGGAGCCGGCCGTTCCCATATGTGCAGGGACTGCGCATCGGCAGCGGATGCCGGGCATGCTATTGTCGAGACAACCCCGAGCGAGGTCCTGGAATGCGGAGATGTCTGGCTGTCCTGGTGATCGTGCTCTGCAGCGCACTCGCGCAGGGAACGGCCTGGGCCCGCGACCGCGACGAGCTGGTGATCGGCGTCACGCAGTTCCCCTCGACCTTCCACCCAAGCATCGACGCCATGATGGCCAAGAGCTACATCCTGGCGACGACCCGCCGTCCGTTCACCACCTACGACGCGAACTGGGAGCTGGTGTGCCTGCTGTGCACCACGCTGCCTTCGCTCGAGAACGGCATGGCCCAGCTCGAAACGACGCCGGACGGCAAGCAAGGCATCGCCGTCACCTATGCCATCCAGCCGCAGGCGACCTGGGGCGACGGCACGCCGGTGACGACCAGGGACGTCCTCTTCACCTGGGAGGTCGGACGGCATCCCGAGACTGGCGTCAGCAACCTCGAGCTATACCGCACGATCTGGAAGATCGAGGTGAAGGACGACAAGACCTTCACCATGCATTTCGACAAGCTCAGCTTCGACTACGCCGGCATCAACGACTTCCTGCTCCTTCCCGCCCACCTTGAAGAATCCCGCTTCCGTGCCTCGCCGCGGGACTACCGGAACCGGACCATGTTCGATGCCGAGCCGACCAACAAGGGCCTCCATTTCGGCCCATACACAATCACCGAAGTCGTCGCGGGCTCGCACGTCGTACTGGAGCTCAATCCGACCTGGTGGGGGAAGAAGCCGTTCTTCCGCCGCATCGTCGTGCGGGCGATCGAGAACACCGCCGCGCTCGAGGCCAATCTCCTGTCGGGCGCCATCGACATGATCGCCGGCGAGGCCGGACTCGCCCTCGACCAGGCGCTCGCCTTCGAGAAGCGCAACGGCCGGGACTACCGGGTGCTCTACAAGCCGAGCCTCGTCTACGAGCACATGGACGTCAACCTCGACAACCCCGTGCTGGCCGACGTCCGGGTGCGGCAGGCGCTGCTTTACGGCCTGAACCGCGACGCGCTGAGCAGCCGCCTGTTCGAGGGCCGGCAACCGGTAGCGCACGGTTTCGTCAACCCGCTGGACTGGGTTCACGCAAAGGATCTGCCGACCTACCCCTTCGACCCGGACCGGGCGCGGGCTCTGCTCGACGAGGCAGGCTGGACCGACATCCGCCGCGGCATCCGTCACAACGCCGGCGGCGAGCCGCTGACGGTCGAGATCATGACCACGGCCGGGAACCGGACGCGCGAGTTGGTCGAGCAGGTGGTGCAGAGCGACTGGCGCCGGATCGGCGTCGACGCCCGCATCCGCAACCAGCCCGCCCGCGTCCTGTTCGGCGAAACGGTGACCCGGCGGAGTTTTCCGGGAACGGTCATGTTCGCCTGGATGAGCGCGCCCGAGAACGTGCCGCGGACTACCCTTCATTCCAGCCACATCCCGTCACCCGAGAACAGCTTCTCAGGCCAGAACTACACCGGCTTTCGCAATGCCGAGGCCGACGACCTGATCGAGCGCATGGAAACCGAACTCGACCGCGACCGCCGGTTCGAGATGTGGCAACGCCTGCAGCACATCTATGCCGACGAACTGCCCGCCCTGCCCCTCTATTTCCGTTCCGACTCGTACATCCTGCCGAAATGGCTCGAAGGCCTGGAGCCGACCGGCCACCAGTACCCTACCACGCTGTGGGTCGAGAACTGGCGGGCTGCGCCGTGAGCCGCCCGTCCCTCTCCTCGCTTCCGTTGTTCCGTTGATCCGCGATGACCCGGTTCCTCCTTCAGCGCCTGGTGCAGTCGGCGATCGTCATCCTGGTGATGTCGTTCGTCGTCTACGGGCTGCTGGGGCTGATGCCGGGCGATCCGATCGACGTCATGATCACTGCCGATCCCAACATGACGCCGGCCGACGCCGCCCGGCTGCGCGAGATCTATGGCCTCGACCGGCCGATCCTGGAGCGCTACGCCACCTGGCTGGGGGCGGCGCTGCAGGGCGACTTCGGCTTCTCAAGGCTGCGCGCTCAGCCGGTCATCGACGTCCTCGTGCCGGCGCTCGGCAACACCACGATTCTGCTCGGCGCCGCCTTCGCGCTGTCCCTGGCGCTGGGGCTGGCGGCCGGCGTGACGGCGGCCGCCAGGCCGTATTCTCGGCTCGACTACGCGATCAACTTCGCCGCCTTCGCGGGCATCTCGATCCCGCCCTTCTGGCTGGCGCTGCTGCTCATCATCGTGTTCGCCGTCATCCTCGGCGTGCTGCCGGCGGGCGGCATGGGCACGGTGGGGTCGCACGGACTATGGGATTCGCTCTCGTACCTCGTCCTCCCGGTCGCCTCGCTGACGATCGCCAGCGTCGGAGCCCATACCCGCTACGTCCGCGCTGCCATGATCGACACCCTGCGGCAGGACTTCATCCGCACCGCTCGCGCCAAGGGCCTGAGCGGCCGGCGCGTGGTACTGGGGCATGCGCTGCGCCACGCCATGATCCCGGTGGTGACCATCGCCGCCCTCGATTTCGGCTACGTTTTCTCGGGGGCGATGATCACCGAGACGATCTTCGCCTACCCCGGCATGGGACGGCTGATCTACGACGCGGTGATGGGCAACGACTACAACCTTGCCCTGGTCGCCCTTCTGTTTGCCACCGCCCTGACGCTTGCCGGCAACCTGCTCGCCGACATCGCCTATGTCGCACTCGACCCGCGCATCAGCTTTCGGAGCCTCGAGCGATGAGGGGCGAGAGCGTATTCGCCTTCGCCAGGCGCCGGTTCCTGCGTCACAGGCTGGCGGTCGCCGGGGCGGTCTGCCTTGCCGTGCTGGCCGCCGCCGCCGCGGCGGCGCCGCTGGCCGCCGCAGCGCTCGGCACCGACCCCGAGATGGCCGACCTGCTCGGCCGCTTCGCGCCGCCCTCGCCCGAGCATCCGCTCGGCACCGACGACCTCGGTCGCGACGTCCTGGTGCGGCTGCTCTACGGCGGCCGCATCTCGCTGTTCGTGGGACTGGTGGCAGCGGTCTGCGCCGCCGCGCTGGGCACCGTGGTCGGCCTCATCGCCGGCTATCGCGGAGGCTGGCTGGACGCCTTCCTGATGCGTTTCACCGACGGCGTGATCGCCCTGCCGGCCTTGCCGCTGCTGATCGTGCTGGCGGCGGTCGATCTGTCGAAGCTCGGCCTGCCGGCTGGACTCGTGGCCTCGGAGGACATCAGTCTTTATCGCATCGTCGCCATCGTCGCGGCGGTCGGCTGGACCACCGTCGCCCGCCTGGTGCGCGCCTCGACGCTGGCCCTGCGCGCGCGGCCCTTCGTGCTGGCGGCGCAGGCCCAGGGCGCGGGACCGCTCCGCATCATGGTGGTCCACATCCTGCCCAACCTCGCCTCCTCGATCGTCGTCGCCACCACGCTGGCTGCCGGCAACATCATCCTGCTGGAGTCGGTGCTCAGCTTTCTCGGCCTCGGCATCCAGCCGCCGATCCCGAGCTGGGGCAACCTCTTGACCAACGCCCAGGAGCTGGTGTGGTCGGCGCCGATGCTGGCGGTGTGGCCGGGGCTCCTGATCTTCGTCACCGTGGTGTCGTTCAACTTCGTCGGCGACGGGCTTCAGGATGCGCTCGATCCCCGGGCGCTGGAGCGGCACACCTGAGCCCTCAATCCGAACTCTATTAGAAACTTCTAATACCCGTGTCCGGCGCAGGCGCCGAGAAAGGGCGTGCTTGCAAGCGCTTACAAAAGTCCTTGGTTTTCTGCGGTCATTCCATCTACAATCCTTCCGCGACCGCGCCCCCGCGGCCATCCGATAGTCCGAATGAGGAGCATTCCACCATGCCGACTCCGCTCGCCGAAGCCCCCGCCATCGCCAATGTCGTCGACGCCCGCGGCAGCGCCTGCCCCGGTCCCCTGCTGGAAGCCAAGAAGGCGATCGGGTCGGTGAAGGTCGGCGAGGTGCTCGAGGTGCTGTCGAGCGATCCCGGCACCAAGGATGACATCCCGGTGTGGGCGAAGAAGGTCGGCCACCAGTACCTCGGCTTCATGCTGGCGGACGGCTGCGAACGCATGTTCATCAAGCGCGGAAAGTAGGACCCGCGCCATGACCGCCGCGGATGCGCCGAAGATCCTGATCCTGGCCACCGAGGACTGCGCCTATCCCGGCGCCAACTCGGTCGGCCAGGCCCACCTCACCTATCCGGAGAACACGTTTCTTTTGCGCGTCCGCGAGCCGGCGATGTTTCCCGAGAAGTTCTATCTCGACTGCTTCGACAAGGGGATCGCCGGCATCATCGTCATGAGCTGCGGCGTCGAATGCCCGTACGAGGGGGCCTACAACGCCCTCGCGGCCCGCATCAACCGCGTCTACCAGACGATGAAGGCACGCGGGCTGGACATCCGACGGCTGCGGCTTACCGCCATCTGCACCGTCTGCAACCGCGCCTTCCTCAAGGAGGTGCAGCAGATGGTCGACTTGATGAACGAGCTCGGCGCCCCCGGGAGCGAGGTCAAAGCCACCTCCCCCGCCGCCTGACCATACGAGGACCCTATGACCTCCCCCGCTCCTCAGGATTTCGACGCCCTGGTCGTGGGCGCCGGCATCGGCGGCCTGCAGACCGCGCTCGATCTCGCCGAACAGGGCTACAAGGTGGCGGTCGTCGATCGTGACCCGTCGATCGGCGGCAAGATGATCCGGCTGTCCAAGGTGTTTCCGACCCTCGACTGCTCGAGCTGCATCACGACGCCGAAGATGGCGGCCGCGGCCCATCACCGCAACATCACCATCCACACCTACTGCGAGCCGAAGTCGGTCGCGAAGGTGAACGGCCGCTTCGAGGCTACCATCACCCAGAAGCCGCGCTATGTGATCGCCGAGAAGTGCACCGGCTGCCGGCTGTGCGAGTACGCGTGCCCGACCTACGTGCCGGACGAGGAGCAGGGCGGCTTCGGGGCCCGCAAGGTGATTCGGGTGCCGTTCTCGAACGCCATCCCGCAGCTCGCCGTGCTCGACGCCGAGAACTGCTGGATCTGCGGCAAGCCTGCCGGCAAGTGCATGGAGGCCTGCCCGACCGACGCCATCGACTACTTCCAGAAGCCGCAGGATTTCACGATCCGCGCGCGCGCCGTGGTGCTGTCGACCGGTTACGAGCTGATTCCCGACTATTCGGCCAAGGCGTTCGGCCCGATGTCCGGGCACCCGAACCTGATCACGTCCCTGCAGATGGAGCGCCTGCTGGCGCCGCACGGGCCCTATATGCGGGTGCTGCGCCCGGGCGACGGCAAGGAGCCTTCCTCGATCGCCTTCATCCAGTGCGCCGGCTCGCGCGACCACACCCTCGGCGTGCCCTACTGTTCGCGCGTCTGTTGCATGTACTCGATCAAGCAGGCGATGCTGCTGTCGGGCGCGTTGCCGCTGGCCGACATCACGATCTACTACATCGACATCCGCGCCTTCGGGAAGAACTACGAGCAGTTCTACCAGAACGCGCAGGCGATGGGGATCGAGTTCGTCAAGGCGAAGCCGAGCGTGGTCTCGGCCACGCCCGAGGGCAGCCTGGTGATGAAGTACGAGAACCAGGAGACCGGCGAGTCCGTCACCCGCGAGCACGACATGGTGGTCCAGGCGCTTGCCCTGGTCCCGGCCTGGAACCCCGCCGGGGTGATCGACGCCGGGGTGGCCGACGACGGCTTCCTCAAGGCTACCTCGCCCAAGCTGCAGCCGACCCTGACCACCCAGGAGGGCGTGTTCATGGCCGGCGTCTCGGCGGGGCCGAAGGACATCGTCGACGCGATCGTCGAGGCCGGCGCCGCGGCGATGGAGGTTTCCAACTATCTCACCGCCCAGCACGCGGCGGCGGCGGAATGAAGGGAGCGGGACGATGACCGACAACACCCCCAAGCTCCCCAAGGACGAACGCGTCGCCGTCTACATCTGCCATTGCGGCGGCAACATCTCGGATGCGGTGAAGGTCGAGGAGCTGGAAGAGCTGGCGCGCAGGATCCCCGGCGTCTCGGTGGTCCGCCGCAACACCTTCATGTGCTCGGACCCGGGCCAGCAGCTCATCATCGACGACCTCAAGGCCGGCAACGCCGACCGTGTGGTTGTCTGCGCCTGCGCGCCCCACCTGCACGAGACGACCTTCCGCGGCGCGGTCGCCCGCGGCGGTCTCAACCCCTACATGTACGAGCACGCCAACATCCGCGAGCAGGTAAGCTGGGTTCATCACGGACCCGGAGCTACCGCCAAGGCGGCCAAGCTGGTCCAGGCCGCGGTCGCCAAAGCCGGCAACCTGCGCGCGCTGGAGCCGATCCGGATGGAGGCTCGCCGCCACGCCACCGTCGTCGGCGGCGGCATTGCCGGGATGAAGGCAGCGCTCGACCTCGCCCGGCGAGGCATCGACGTCACTCTGGTCGAGAAGTCGCCGTTCCTCGGCGGCAACCTCGCCAGGCTCGACCGCCTGTTCCCGACCGAGGACAAGGCGGCCGACCTGCTGGCATCGCTCTATGCCCAGGTGACGGCAAGCCGCCGCATTACCGTCCTCACCTGCGCCGAGGTCGTCGCCCACAGCGGCTACGTCGGCCATTTCGACCTCACCGTGAGGCGCGCCGCGCCGACCACGACCGAGGATCTGGAGCTGATCGCCCGCTTCGAGAAGGCGGGCAGCCCGCTCGGCACCTTCGTGCCGTTCGTCGGCTTTGCCCCCGTTCTTCCCGCCACCGCCGAGGAGACCATCGCGGTCGCCACCGGTGCCGTGGTGCTGGCGGTCGGCTTCCGCCACTATGTGCCGCGCCAGGGCGAGTACGGCTATGGCGACAACCCCGAGGTCGTCACCCTGACCCAGCTGATCGAGGCACTGGCGGGTGAACAGCCCGGCGGCCAGCTGATGGTGAACGGCAGGGCGATCAGGACGATGGCCCTGATCCGCTGCGTCGGCAGCCGGCATATTCCCGGCGTCGACGAGGAGGACGAGAACGGCAACCTCAACCAGCACTGCTCGCGGGTCTGCTGCACGGCGTCGCTGCAGGCCGAACGCGAGATCAAGCAGCGCTTCCCCGAGACCGTCATCTACGACTTCTACCGCGACATCCGCGCCTATGGCCGCGGCCACGAGGAGTACTACTGCGGCGCCTCCCGGGACGGCGTCCTCTTCATCCGTTTCGAGCCGACCGGAAGGCCGGTGGTCGCCCGTTCTCCCGCCGGCTCGGACAACCCGCTCACCGTCACGGTCGCCGACAAGCTGCTGGCGGACCGCGAGCTGGAGGTCCCGGTCGACCTCGTCGTGCTGGCCAACGGCATGGTGCCGGGAGACACCGCGAAGCTGGTCGAACTGACCAAGATCCCGACCGGCGCCGACCGTTTCCTGCTCGAGGTCCATCCCAAGCTGCGCCCGGTCGAGGTCAAGGAGGCCGGGATCCTGCTGGCCGGCACCTGCCAGGCGCCGATGGACACGACCGAGGCATGCGCCGCGGCAGCCGCGGCCGCGGTCAAGGCGGCAGCCGTGCTGTCGCGCGGCTACGTCGAGCTGGATCCGTTCGTCGCCCGCATCGATCCCGAACTGTGCAAGGGAACCGGGGCCTGCATCGAGGAATGCCCGCAGGAAGGCTGCATGAGCCTGGTCGACGGCAAGGCGACCGTCAACCCGGCACTGTGCACCGGCTGCGGCATGTGCGTGGCCGTCTGCCCCGAAGGCGCGATCGAGGTCAACGGCTGGACCCTGCGGCAGTACGAGGCGATGGTCGACGCCATCGTCGCCGCCCCCGTGGAGGCTTGAGAGATGGCCGAAAGAAGAGACCTTCACCTGACCCCGGAGCAGGTCCAGGCGATCGCGGCCCTGCGCGACGAGCGCAAGGTGTCGATCGCCCCCGCCATTGCTGACCACCGCCAGCGCGCCAAGGACATGACGCGGATCAAGCGCCTCCTCGCCGAAACGCCGATGACGGTGCCCGAGATCGCCGCCGCCCTCTCCATTCCGGCCGACAAGACCCTGTGGTACGTGACCGCGCTGAAGCGCTACGACGGCCTGCTCGAGGGCGCCAAGGACGACGATTACTTTCGCTATTCGCTGCCGGCCGGCGCCAAGGCGTCTGACGAAGACTGAGAGGAACGATCCCCATGCCCGATACCCCGTTCTTCGAAGTCAACGAAGCGATCCGCAGCCTCGGCGGCGAGGATCTCAACCTCTGCATGCAGTGCGGCACCTGCTCGGGTGTCTGCCCGTGGCGTAACGTCGAGACCGAGTTCTTCATCCGCCGCCTGATCCGCTTCGGCCAGCTCGGCGTCGAGGGCTCGGAATCCGAGGAGGTGCTGTTCGGCTGCACCACCTGCGGCCGCTGCGTCGACAACTGCCCGCGCGGTGTGGCGATCATCGATGTCGTCAAGGGAATGCGCGCGATGGGTGCCGAGGTGGGCGCCATGCCCGCCACGCTGAAAGCCGCCGCCGGCAGCCTGGAAAGCCACGGCAACCCTTGGGGCGAGCCGCGCGCCAAGCGGTTCGATTGGGCTAAGGACCTCGATCTGCCGCCGTTCGGACCGGACACCGAGTACCTGCTGTCGGTCTGCTGCACCTCGTGCTACGACGCGCGCAGCCGCAAGATCGCCCGCGCCCTGGTGCAGGTGTTGCGCGCAGCCGGAGTTTCGTTCGGCGTCATCGGCACCGACGAGAACTGCTGCGGCGAAGCGATCCGCAAGACCGGCAACGAGGAGGCGTTCGGCCGCCTCGCCGAGGCCAATGTCAGCCTCTTCAACGGCCGCGGCGTGAAAAAGATCATCGTCACCTCGCCGCACTGCTTCCACACCTACACCAAGGAGTACCCGGCGCTGGGCGGCGAGTGGGAGGTGATCCACCACAGCCAGCTGCTCGCGCAACTGGTTGCCGACGGCAGGCTCAAGGTCGAAGGCAAGGTGGCGGCCAAGGTCGCCTACCACGATCCCTGCTATCTCGGCCGCCACTCCCGCATCTTCGACGAGCCGCGCGCGGTGCTCGGCGCCGCCGGGGCGACCGCGGTCGAGATGGGCCGCGAGCGCGACTTCTCGCTCTGCTGCGGCGGCGGCGGCGGCCGGGTGTGGATGGAGACGGCGCACGACCAGCGGTTCAGCGTCCTCCGTGTCCGCGAGGCCGCCGAAGCCGGCGCCGAGGTGCTGGCGACCGCCTGCCCTTACTGCCTCACGTTGCTGGAGGACAGCCGCAAGACGGAAGGCTTCGAGGACAGCCTTGAAGTTCTCGACGTCGCCGAAGTGCTGGCACGGGCGATCCCGCCGGCTTGATCGCGCCGCAGAACGAGGGCTCACTTGCGAGACAGCGCACGCGGTGGGCGCAATCAGAACGCCGTCGGCTCGCAGTAGACGCGCTGGGCCTTGAGCTTGGCGCATAAGTCGAGGGCGGCCGAGCGATCGGCCAGCGGGCCGGCTTTGAGGCGGTAGTAGATGCCCTTGCCGGGCCCGAGGTCGACCCTCGGGGTCGCCGCCTGCAGGCCGCCGAGCAGGCCGGGATGTTGACGGCGCAGGATTCCCCAGCCGTCCTGCGCCCGCTTCTCAGACCGGTACGAGGCGAGATGGACGGCCGGGGCGCCGCCGCGCGGCGCCTGGGCTGCCGGTGCCGCCGCCGCAGACCTGTCGACCCCTTGCACCCCCGCCCCCGACCTGGAAACGCTCGGGCTCGACGGCTGTACCGCCCGTTCGATGGCGGCCCGCTCCTTGGCGTACTCGTCCGAGGTGATGAGGCCATCGGCCTTGAGCTGCTCGAGCCGCCGCACCGCGTCGGCGGCCTCCATCAGCCCCTGTGGCGGCGGGCCGGGATTGGCCACTGCCACCGGCGCCGATGGCATCAGGGCGTCGAGGATCATGTTGCGCTCGGAAGCGTGCTGCGCCACGGTCATCGCCCGCATCTCGAGCGACCGTCCGATCGCCTGCAGGCGCTGCGATATCTGCTCGGCCGTCGGCACCGGACGATCGAGCCCGGCGGCCGGCGGCGGCGAGGTCAGCGGCAGCAGGGCGCCGATGTTGGCCTGGCGCCGCTGCGCATACTCCTGCTGGGTGATCAGGGCCTGATCGCGCAGCGAAGCAAGGATCTTGAAGCGGCCGGCGATGTTGGCGTCGCCCTTTGACAGCATCGTACCGGCGGGCGCCGCGTCGGCGGCCGGACGGGCGATCAGGGCGGTGGCGGTGGGCGCGCTCCTGATCGAGGCGGTGCTGCTGCCGGACAGCGCGGCAGGGGTGCCGGTCCCCGGTCCGCCGCCGCCGTTGTCGAGCAGGGCGAGGTTGTAGCCCACAATCTCGACCAGCGGGCGGGTCTGGGTCGCGCTCCAGAACACGAGCTGCTGCTCGCGGTCGGGGCGGACGGCAAGCACCGCCTCGTACATCTCGCGCGCCCGCACGTTCTGGCCGGTGTTCTGGTACAGGATGCCGAGCCCGGCCAGGGCGTAGGAGTCGTTGGGATCTTTCTTGATCGCCTGCTGGAAGAAGTGCTCGGCCTCGGTATGGTTGCCTTTCGCCAGTTCGGCCAAGCCGAGTTCGGCCAACGTGTTCTCGTTCGCCGTGCTGCCTTCCCAGAACTTCTTGTCGAAGACCTCGGGGTCGTTAAGGAGCTCGCATCCGCTCACCAGGAAAGCGACGGCAAGCGCCAACGCGACAGGACCGAACCCGGGCTGCGCCTTCTTCATCGCCGAATGCTCCTCAGACGCGGTCCGCCAGCGTCGCGGACCCTTCGAGCGCTCGTCAAGGCTTACCGGAAAATGCCAAAAAAATCAATGCGGTCCGGCCGCTTCGCCGGACTTGCCGTTGGCCTTCTTCTCGCCTTCGCCGCCGCGGCAGCCGAGAACGCTGGAAAACGGCAGCTTCGCCAGCACTCCTTCGTCGGGTGCCCGCGAGGCGCTGACCAGATGGACCCGGTCGACGAGATCGCTGCCCAAGGCCGCATTGAGGCGGCTGCGCACGTCGTCCTCAAGGTTCCCGAAGTCGAACCGCCGGTCGGCGTTGATGTCGATCGGCTGCTCGTAGAACGCCTGGACGAGGGCATCGAGCAGGCGCGGCGCCTTGGCGCAAATCGTGGAGACGTTGTCGATCGTCCTGGTCTCGATCACGGCGGTCACCGCCGCCGAACCAAGCTGCTTGCCGTTGGCCCGGCTGACCACGGGGGCCATCATCGAGGCGAGCTGAACGTAGGCAAGATTGGGAGGCGCCGGGATCGCCGCCGCCTGCGCCCGCTCGGCAGCCGACCCCGCGGAAGCCGCGCAAAGGCCGACGAGGGCCAGAAGCGCTGCGCGAAGGGTGCGGGAAATCCGGAGCAACGGGCTTCTCCAATCGATACGGACGAGAACCCCAAGAGGAACGTTCCGGGTCCAGGGGTTATGCGCCACGGCGGACCCTAGACCAGCTCCAATGTCGAGGTCGATGTAGCCAGACGTATGTACTCCGATGGACCTCGGAATCCAAGGGCCAATCGGACGCCACCGCAGGGTCTGGCCTTGCGTTGCCCGACGCGAAAAGCGCCCGCTGCCTAAAAGTATGCGACTCGTTCTCAGGAGGACTGGTGGTCGAAGGCGATACTGACGCGTCGATTGTGGCGTCCCTTATTCTCGATCTTGGTCACCTTGACCCGGCCGATCTCGCCGGTCGACGCGACGTGGGTGCCGCCGCACGGCTGCAGGTCGACCCCGACGATCTCGACCAGGCGCACAACGGCGCCGTTCATCGGCGGCTTCACCGACATCGTGCGCACCAGTTCCGGCTTCGCCTTCAGCTCTTCGATCGAGATCGAACGGAAGACGACGGGATGGTCCTCGGCGATCAGGCGATTGAGGTCGACCGTCAGCTGGTCCTTGTCGAGGACCCGCTCGGGAAGATCGAAATCGAGCCGCGCCCGGTCGTCGCCCAAGGAGCCGCCGGTGACGCCTTCGGGAATCAGCGAGCACAGGAGGTGCATGCAGGTGTGCATCTGCATGCGCCCGTAGCGCCTCCCCCAGTCGATCTCGGCGACCAGGGGCGCTCCGACCGGCGGAGCCTGCGTTCCTTCCGGCAGGACGTGCACGGGCTCGCCGGTTTCGGGATGCTTGACGGTATCGACGACCTGGAGCTGCCGGCCATCGACAAGCCGAAGCACGCCGGTATCCCCCGGCTGCCCGCCACCGGCGGGATAGAACACCGTGCGGTCCAGTCGCACCCCGAGCGCGTCGACGGCCGTGATCCTGGACTCGCTCGACTTGGCATAGCACTCCCGGCGGAAGATCTCGTCCGTCATCGCACCCTCCGCTTCCATATGAAATCTCCGCCTTCGTGGCGGAACGCATTTGCGCAAGAATACCACCATCTTTCAAATGGGAAAAATGGCCACGGGAAGCAGGAATTAAAGGCATGACGGGCGAAAAGAACGGGGTTGCGAGCGTCCTCATCGTCGGTTCGGGCGTGACCGGGCGAGGTCTCGGCGCGGTGTTCGCCGCCGGCGGGTTCGCGGTTACCATGTACAATCCGCGCCGGACCGGGCAGGCCAACATCCCGGCCGGGTGCACCTTCAGCCGGACGCTTCCTGCGGATATCCCCGACCTGGTGATCGAATGCGTGCCGGAGATCCTAAAGACCAAGGCCCAGGTCTTCGCCGACCTCGAAGCGGCTTACGGAGGGGATCCGATCCTCGCCTCCAACACCTCCGGGCTGCCGCTTGAGGAGATTGCCCGGCCGCTCGCCCATCCCGATCGCTTCCTCGGCGTGCACGTGTTCACGCCGGCCGAGGTCTCGCCGCTGGTCGAGGTGATCGCGGTCGCCGCCACCCGGCCCGAAGTGGTGGATCAGGTGGTCGCGGCGATCGCCCGGTGCGGCAAGCGGGCGCTGCGGGTCTCGCGCCCGGTGATCGGGCATCTTTGGAACCGCCTGCAGCACGCCCTTCTGCACGAGGCCTACCACATCATCGCCCACGGCATCGCGACCGCGGCCGACCTCGACGCCATCGCCAAGGAGCTGCTCGGCCCCCGCTTCTGCGTCACCGGGCTGATCGAGTCCAAGGATCGCGGCGGGCTGGAGATCCACGTCCATGCCCAGCAGGCGATCGTGCCGCATCTCTGCAAGAGCGACGCCGCGCACGGGTTTCTGTGGCGCATGCTCGATGACGGGCGGACCGGCGTCCGCAGCGGCCGGGGTTTCTACGATTGGCGCGGCCAGGACCCTGACGATCTGGCGCTGACTGCCGCCGACAAGCTTCGCCGCCTCAATGCCTTCCTGGCATCCGAGATCCGCGGCGAAGAGCCGACTCCGCTGCCCTTGCCCCTCTCCGATGACGATGAGTGATACCGTCACCGCCCATCGGCCTGACCGAGGCGGCCGCCCGCCCCTCCTTGCTCAGCCGCGCCAGAACGGCTTGGCGGCCTCGCGCTCGACCTCGACCGGCGACAGCCCCGCATCCTGAAGGATGAAGGTGTCGAGCTCGGTAAGCTCGCGACGGGCACGCGCCCGCTCCAGCCACAGCCGAGGTGCGTTCAAAAGCCGCTCCATATCGACGGCCCGAAGCCAGACCCGCCAGGACAGGGCGAAACCAGAGGGCCGCGCGTTTGTATCGATACATTCGACGGACATGACGGGTCCTCCGACAGAATGTTTCCCTACAATATGGTAGGGTTGACCTGCCGCACCGTCAATGCCACACTTGTAACCATGACAATGTGGATCCCCGACCTGTCCCAGCGGCGAGGCCCCCGCTACCTTGCGATCGCGGACGCGATCGGCGATGCCGTCTCGGTCGGCGAGCTTCAGCCGGGCCAGCGACTTCCTACCCACCGCGACCTCGCCTTCCGACTCAGGGTCACGGTCGGCACAGTCAGCCGCGCCTACGCGGAAGCCGAGCGGCGCGGGCATCTGGTAGGCGAAGTCGGCCGCGGCAGCTTTGTCCGCGGCGGCGAGAAGAGCGAGTACGATCCGGATTTTTCGATCAGCTCCCGGGAAGACAGCAGTCTGATCGAATTGGGAATGAACTACCCCGCGCTTTGCGATTCCGACCGCATGCTGAGCGAGTCGCTGGCCGAATTGTCCCGATCCAATGTCGGCTCATTGATACAATACCAGCCCGATCTCGGCATGCCGCAGCACCGCGAAGCGGGAGCGCGTCTGTTCGCCTCCTATGGCCTCGATGCGCCGGCCGAGCGTGTCGTCGTCTCGTGCGGGGTCCAGCATGCGCTGTCGGTGCTGTGCACCACCTTCGCGCGGCCCGGCGACCTCGTGCTGACCGAAGCCCACACCTACCCCGGCATCATCGTGGTCGCGCAACAGCTGCACCTCCGGCTGCAGGGCCTGCCGATGGACGAGGAAGGGCTGCTGCCCGAGGCGGTGGACGAGGCCTGCCGCCACTCCGCAGCCCGGCTTCTCTACGTCATTCCGACCCTGCAGAACCCGACCACCGCGGTAATGTCCGAGCAGCGGCGACGCGATATCGCCGAGGTTGCGCGCCGTCACGACCTGCTGATCCTCGATGACGACGTGTATGGCTTCCTGGTCCCTGGCAGGCCGCCGCCGCTCGCCAGCTTCGCCCCGGAACGAAGCTTTTTCATGTGCAGCGCGTCGAAGTTTCTGGCGCCGGGACTGCGCGTGGGCTTCATCCTGACACCCGAGGGCATGACCCAGCAGGTCGGCTCCGGAATCCGCATGTCGGTGTGGATGACGCCGCCGCTGACCGCCGAGATCGCCTCGCGCTGGATCCTGGACGGCACCGCCGACCGGCTGGTCGATATGCACCGCGCCGAAGTGCAGGCGCGACAGTCGCAGGCGCGTTCGGTGCTCGGCGGCCTGGTTGGCCGTTCCCATCCCTGCGCCTACCACATGTGGATCCATCTCCCCGATCCGTGGCGCGCCGACGAGTTCGTCGCCCACGTCAAGGCCCGCAACGCCCGGGTCATCGCCGCCGAGACCTTCGCCGCCAGCAGGGTCCACTCGCCGCACGCGGTCCGCGTCTGCCTGGGCGGGGTGGCCAGCCGCGAACGCCTTCAGCAGGGCTTGCGGATCATCGCGGAAACCCTGGCCGAGAAGCCCCGGCTGCGACTATCGATCGTGTGATCCCTTTGCTCAGCCGCCGCCGGTGCGCCGGAGCGCCTTGAAGACTCCGAGGTTGGCCAGCACGGTGAGGAGGATCACCGTGGACAACACCAAGCTGACCGGCGACGAAACAAAGCCCAGAAGGAAGGTCCCGGGGTCGTTGTTGGCCGCGATCAAGGCGCCGCGGAAGCTTTCGTCGAGCAGCGGACCGAGGATGATTCCCAGCACCATCGGGGCAACCGGCACCCGGTTGATGCGCAAAAGGAAGCCGATCACGCCGAACCCGAACGACCACACCACGTCGGTCACGTCGTTGTTGATGGCATAGGCGCCGATCACCGTCAGCAGGGTGATGCCGGGCAGCAGGTAGCCCGGCGGAACGGTCACCAGCCGCCGGAAGAACTCGATGCCCAGAAAGCCGAACACCAACAGCATCAGGTGGGCCAGGAACACCGACCCGGCGACCACGTAGAACAGCTCCGGCGTGTTGATCATCAAGGTCGGGCCCGGATTGAGGCCGTGGATCACGAGCGCCCCGATGATGACGGCCGTCACCGCGTCGCCCGGGATGCCGAGGGTCAGCATCGGCACCAGGGCGCCACCGATGCAGGCGTTGTTCGCCGATTCCGGGGCGGCGATGCCCTCGAACGCTCCCTCGCCGAAGGGACGCGACGGCTGCTTCACGGTACGCTTTGCGTGGTCGTACCCGAGCAACGCGGCGATCTCCCCGCCGACCCCGGGAAGGGCGCCGACAAAGACGCCGATCACCGAGGTGCGGACCACCAGCGGCAGCAGGCGGACCACGAGCCGGAGCGGCGGGAACAGGCGCCCGACCTGCGCGACGACCTCGGACTTCCGACGGTTGGCGAGCTGCATCAGGACCTCGGAGAAGCCGAACAGTCCCAGGATCGCGACCACGATGTTGATGCCCTGGGCGAGCGCCAGGGTGCCGTAGGTGAAGCGCGGTGTGCCGGTGATCGTGTCGAGGCCGACAAGGCCGATGTTGACGCCCAGGAAGGCGACGAACAGCGCCTTCAGGAACGAGCCGCCGCTGAGCGCGCCAAGCAGCATCAGCCCCATCAGGGCGAGCAGAAAGTAGTCGCGGTGCGAGAACGCCAGCGCGAAATCCGCGATCAGCGGCGCGAAGAAGACCAGGAACATGGTGCCGATCAGGCCGCCGGTGACCGACATCACCGTCGCTAGGCCAAGGCCGAGCCCGGCCTCGCCCCTCTTCGCCAGGGGATAGCCGTCAAAGGTGGTGGCGACCGAGGCCGGCGCGCCGGGGATGTTGAGCAGCATCGCCGACCTCGCGCCGCCGTAGACCCCGCCGGTGTAGACGCCCATGATCATCGCCAGGGCGTCCAGCATCTCCCACGAGTAGGTGAGCGACAGCAGCAACGCAGTCGCCATCGTCACCGTCAGCCCCGGGATCGCCCCTACGTAGATGCCGGCAAAGGTGCCCAGCGCGACCAGCCCTAACAGCCTCGGCTCCAGGAACGGGACGACGAAATTCGACAGCATCTCCATCGGGCCTGGCCTCGCGCCGTCACGGGAACCGGACGTGGAATGCGTACTCGAAGATGAGGTACTCGGAGGCGACGAGGGAGGCCGCCACCAATGCCATCCGCGGCAGCGAGCGGACCCCGAGGTAGAAGAACGCCGCCATCAGGAAGCCGAAGGTCAGCAGGTGGAAGTTCACCGTACCCATCAGGGCCAGGTAGCCCGCCACCACGGCCCCGAAGCCCAGGATCGAGCGCCACGCCGGGCCGTCGAGCCCCGCCGGTCCGTCCGGGCTGCGAAAGTCCTGGAACAGCGCCCGCAGGGCCAGCCCCATCATCACGATCGACAGGCCGAAGGGGACGAAGCGCGGCGAAACCGCGAATGCTGCCCCCTTCGTGTCGATGGCAAGCGAAGACAGAAGGAGGAAGACGCTGATCGCCACGAACAACAAGCTCAAAGAAACGCGGCGCAAGATCATGGCGTCCTCCCCCCGGTCCGTCCGCGTCCGCTAGATCTTGGGGATGCCGAAAGCGCTCGGATCGCTGGCGGCCTTCACCTCGAACAATAGCCAGTTGGTCACCGACTCCCAACGGTTCTGATACTTCAGCGCGGCCTCTCCGCTCAGGCCGAGCGGAAAGATGCTGTTGGCCTCGAGGAACTTCTGGAACTTGTCGGTCGACCACGCTTTCTTGAACGCCGCTTGGAGCTTGGCGACGACCGGTTGCGGCGTCCCCTTCTTGACGTAGACGCCGTAGTACGGCCCCCAGGGCAGGTACTTCTGGTATTCGGGGCGTTCCTTGCCCAGCACCGGCCAGTCGGGGAACTTGGCCACCTTTTCGTTGGCGACCACCGCCAGCACCTTGAGCTTCCCGGTCTCGACGTACTGCCTGGCGGCGCCCATGCTGACGATCGCGGCATCGACGTGACCGCCGAGGAGGCCCGCCAGCCCCAGCCCCTCGCCCTTGTAGGGGACGAGGTTGAAGCTCTTGCCGAGCATGGCGGTGACGACCCCGGAGATCCCCACCGGCCCGGTGTTCATCACCTTGAGCGACTTCGGGCTCTTGTCGATTTCGCCGAGCAGCTCGGAGATCGTCTTCCAGCGGGCGTCGTTCTGCACCACGATCAGCGGATAGGCCTCGGCCGCCAGCAGGATCGGCTCGAAATCGTGGAAGCTCAGCTGCGACAAGCCGGTCGTGCGGTACAGGTTCTGGTTCTCGGCCGCCATCAGCAGGGTGTAGCCGTCCGCCGGCTGCTGATGAACATACTCGGTCGCCGTGGCTCCGGTAGCGCCGGGCTTGTTCTGGATGATGATCGAGCGTCCCAGCTCCTGCTCGGCGAGGTTGGCGATCGCCCGCGCCACGGTGTCGGTGCCGCCGCCGGGACTGAAGGGGATGACCGCCGAAATATCGCGCTCTGGATAGTCGGCGGCCTGCGCCGCCCCGCCGATGCCCGCCGCCACCAGCAGGCAGGCCCCGGCCCGACCCAGCCAACCAACGAACCGCTTCCTGTCGTTCATCACGTCCTCCCGCCTGGTTCAGGTTTCTCGCCGGACGGGATCGCTGCGGATCCGCGTCCCTTCACCTCCAGAGTGCCCGAGCGAAGCGATTACGTCTAATGCTCATGTTGCCCCACTCTATTACACCCTGTAATACAACTCACGCCATTGCCGCCTCCGCGCCCAGCGACCGCATGACCTGGAAAAACTCGGGAAAGCTGATCGATACCCATTCGGCACCCGAGATCTCGGTCTCGCCCCGAGCCGCCAGGGCGGCAACCGTGCAGGCCATCACCACCCGATGATCGTCGTGACCCTCGACGCTGGCGCCGCGCAGCGGCCCGCCGTAGATCGTCAGCACGTCGTCGGACAGTTCGAACCGCGCCCCCATCTTGGTGAGTTCACGCGCCATCACGGCAGGCCGATCCGTCTCCTTGACGCGGGCATGATGGATGTTGCGCAACACCGTCCTGCCCGCCGCCTGGGTACCGAGCACCGCAAGGATCGGCATGTTGTCCGGACAGTCGAGACAGTCCGCCTCGAAGCCGGAGAGCGGCCGGCCGCCGCGGACGCGGATGGCGTCGTCGGCCGTCTCGACGTCCGCACCCGCGGCGCGCAGTACCTCCAGGATCGATTTGTCGCGCTGGAAGTCGTCGCAGCGGAGCCCGCGCAGGACAACCTCCGAATCCGTGATGGCGGCGGCGACCAGCGGATAGGCTGCCGAGGTCCAGCAGCCCGGAACCGCTTCTTCGAAGGGACGGTACGTCTTGCCCCCTTCGACGCGGTAGGCTTGGTAATCGCGGTTCTCGACCTCGATGCCCTGGCGGCGCAGCCAGCCAATGGTGATATCGATGTACCCACGCTCGAGTGGCTCGTCGACGACCTTGATCGACACGCCTTCCCGCGTCAGCGGCGCGGCGAACAGGAGGGGACTGATCCACTGCGAGTTGAACCCCGAGATGCGGCAGCTGCCGCCACGCAGCACCCCGTGCACCGCCACCGGCGCCAGTCCCTGACCGCGCGACGAGAACGTCACCGCGCCCAGCTCCTGCAGGGCGTTCAGAAGCGGACCATAAGGCCGACGGCGGATCTGGTAGTCGCCGGTGATGAACGAGAAACCGTTCGTCAGGGCGGCCGTCGCCAGCGCGAAGCTGAGAGTGGTCCCGGAGTTCATGGTGTCGATGACGTCGCTAGGCACGCCGAGATCCATCCCCACCCCGTCCACGGTCCAGGTCCCCGCGCCGCATTCGATCGCCGCACCGAACCGGCGGCAGACCTCGACCGCGGCCAGGCTGTCCTTGCCCTGCGAAGGATTGCGGATCACCGACCTTCCGGCCGCCAGCGTCCCGAAGAACACGGCGCGGATGGTATTCGATTTGTTGCCGCTGATGGTGGCCGAGCCACTCAATCGCGATGGCCTCGCCAAGACCTTCATGACGCCTCCTCGCGGGTGCGTCCGGACCGTTCCGGATACCTGCACCACCGTTCCAGGCATCCATTTTCCGTGCAACGTCCATGATGTCCACGGACGACTTGGCAGAATATCATGCCTTCATGTAATGGGGTGCGATGCGCCGATGCAGCCGGGCACGCAGAAGACGCCCGACCTAGAGCGCCTGCGGCAGGACGTGCTTGATGGCGCGGACGAACGCCTTGCCGTGCGCCGAGGGCGGCGCGAACAGAAAGCTGTTGGCGTACAGCGTGAAGCGAGTGGGCTCGGCAAGCTGACGGGTCATCTCTGCCGGCCGGCGCGCCCGCATCGCCGTGAACTCGTCGACGATGGCGACGCCGAGGCCCTGTTCGGCCAGCGCCAGCGCCGTCTCGGCGAAGCGGACGACGGTCTTGATCGTGAAGCTCGTCCCGGCGGCCTCCTCGAGCGAGCGGATCGCCCTGGCGTGCGACGAATCCTCCTGGAATCCGATGATGTCCTCGTTCGCCAGATCGCGAGCCGCGATCTCGTCTCGGCCGGCAAACGGGTGATCGGACGCGAAGGCGCAGACGACGCGCCCCAGCCCGATCTTCTGGGTGCGAATCATCGGATGCTCGATCGGGAACAGGGTCAGCACCAGTTCGCCGGTCCGCAGGGTCAGGTAATCGATCAGCTGGTTCATCGGCACGATGTCGACGTGCACCGCCAGCCGCGGGTGCCCGGCGCGCAGCCGCCGCAGTGCGATCGGCACCACCGAATTGCCGAGGCTGGGCGAGGCGCCGAACCGGAACACGCCGCCCTCCCCCGACGACAGCCGCCGGATCGTCAGGTTCAGATCGCCGACCTTCTTGTGGATGATCTCGACGTCGGCGTAGAGGGCCAGCGCCTCCGGCGTGGCGACCAGGCGGCCCTTCACGCGCTCGAACAGCGGGAACCCGATGCGGTCCTCCATCCGTTTGATGATGCGGCTGAGGGCGGGTTGCGAAATGCGCATAAGGACGGCCGCCGCGGTGACCGTCTTGGCCTCCATCAAGGCGCGAAAGACCTCGATCTGGTGCAGGCTGATCATGGCGCCGCCCCCCTGTCCGCATCATAGGGGCGGGCGCATTGAAAGGCGAGCGCGTCTCCCGCGGAGAGCGACGGTCAGCGGACCGAGAACGGGGCCACCGTGTGGGCGTGGTCGAGCGGCCCGTGGCCATGGCCGAAGCCCGGCGCGGACAGAATCGCCTGCCGTACGTAGGCGAGGGCCCGAGCGACCGCGTCGCGCAACGGCATGCCCTGGGCGAGGCCGGCGGCAATCGCCGACGCCGTCGTGCAGCCGGTGCCATGGGTATGGACGGTCTTGATCCGCGGCTGCTCGAAGCACTCAATCATTCTGCCATCCTCGAACAGCAGATCCTTCAGCACCACGCCTTCCATGTGGCCGCCCTTCATGAGCACGGCCGGGCAGCCGAGAGAAGCCAGCACCGCCGCAGCGTGCTTGGCATCGGACTCGCCCCGGATCTCGAACCCTGCCAACGCCGCGGCTTCCGGCAGGTTCGGCGTCAGCACTGCTGCCAGCGGAAGCATGCGCCGCTTCAGGCTGTCGACCGCCTGCTCTTCCAGTAGCGAGGCGCCGCCCTTGGCGACCATCACCGGGTCGACGACGATGGGCAGACCGGCTGCCTCTTCTTCCAGCGTCCTCGCCACCACCTCGATCACCTCCGGGCGGTGCAGCATGCCGATCTTGATGCAGTCGGCGCCGATGTCGCGCAGCACGAGGCGGATCTGCAGTGCAATGAAGTCCTCCGGGACCTCGTGGATGCCAAACACGCCCTCGGTGTTCTGCGCTGTCAGCGCGGTGATCGCGGTCGCGGCGTATCCGCCGAGCGCGGTCACCGTCTTGATGTCGGCCTGGATCCCGGCGCCGCCGCCGGAGTCCGACCCCGCGATGACGAGGACGCGGCCCTTCATCGCGCCGCTCGGGTGATCGCGCCGACTATGTCGTCGACGACCGCAGTGACGACGGCCTCGTCATCCCCCTCGCCCATCACGCGGATCAGGGGTTCGGTGCCGGATTTGCGGATCAGCAGCCGGCCGTGGCCGTCGAGGCGCTTCTCGCCGGCTACGATGGTGGCCTTGACTCCCGCGTTCTCCAGCGGCTTGCCCTGCGAGTAGCGAACGTTCTTGAGGATCT
Organism: Rhodospirillales bacterium; assembly: GCA_018432935.1. Lineage (GTDB taxonomy): Bacteria > Pseudomonadota > Alphaproteobacteria > Rhodospirillales > Shumkoniaceae > JAHDSF01. The sequence continues at coordinate 32,603 of JAHDSF010000017.1, forward strand.
GCGGCAGCGGCGCGAACTTGCGGCAGGTTACGCTTGCCGCCTTCCCCGACTGCACCAGCGCCGCCAGCACCTGGAGGGTGGCGATCAGGCCGTCGCCGGTGGTGCCGAAGTCGGTCAGGATGATGTGCCCCGATTGTTCGCCGCCGACGTTGAAGCCGTGCGCGCGCATGTGTTCGAGCACATAGCGGTCGCCGACCTGGGTGCGCGCCAGCTCCAGCCCGAGGCCGGAAAGGTAGTGTTCGAGCCCCAGGTTCGACATGACGGTGGCGACCACTCCGCCGCCTCGCAAGGTGCCGGCTGCAAGCCCGGCCTCGGCGATCACCGCCATCACCTGGTCGCCGTCGATCAGGCGCCCAGTCTCATCGGCAATCAGCACGCGGTCGGCATCGCCATCGAGCGCAATACCGATATCGGCGCCGCTGGTGACGACCCGGTTGCACATTGCGTCGGTCGCCGTCGAGCCGCAGTCGCGATTGATGTTGAAACCGTCGGGGCCGACCCCGAGGGGCACCACCTCGGCGCCGAGTTCCCACAGCACCTCGGGCGCGACCTTGTAGGCGGCGCCGTTGGCGCAATCGATCACCACCTTGAGGCCGTCCAGACGCAAGCCTTTGGGAAAGCTCTGCTTGACGAACTCGTTGTAGCGCCCCACCGCGTCATCGAGCCGGACCGCCCGGCCCAGCTTCTCGGCCGGCACCAGATGAGCCGACAGGCCGTTGCGCACGCCTGCCTCGATCTCCGCCTCGACCGCGTCGGACAGCTTGTAGCCGTCGGGGCCGAACAGCTTGATGCCGTTGTCGCGAAAGGGATTGTGGGAGGCGGTGATCATCACACCCAGGTCGGCGCGCAACGAACGCGTCAGCATCGCGATCGCGGGCGTGGGCAGCGGACCGACCAGAGTCACATTCATGCCCATCGAGATGAAGCCCGCCGTCAACGCAGGCTCCAGCATATAGCCCGACAGCCGGGTATCCTTGCCGATGACGGCACGCCGCTGGTGTTCGCCATTGCGGCGGAGCTGGAGGGCCGCCGCCATCCCCACCTTCAGCGCCGTCTCGGCGGTCATCGGCTCCGCATTCGCCGTGCCGCGTATCCCGTCGGTACCAAACAGCTTTTCGACCATTCCCCTCAACCTCGTCGATACGGCAGGAGCAGGGAGATATATGAAGCAGGGAGGTGAAAAAAACGTCTACTGCCCTGCTCCTGCCGAGCGTCAGGACCGCCGCGCGTCCCCGAACTTGTCGATCGCCTCCCACAGCCCGTTCAGATAGACGGCGCCGAGCGCGCGATCGTACAAGCCATAACCGGGCTTGCCCGTCTCGCCCCAGATCATGCGGCCGTGGTCGGGACGGAAATAACCCGTGAAGCCGACGTCATGATAGGCCTTGACCAGGCGCGCCATGTCAAGCGAACCGTCGCGCGAGAGGTGACCGGACTCATAGAAGCTCCCGTCTGCGTTGACGGACACGTTCCGCAGATGGGCAAACGCGATGCGGTCGATCGCACCGAACTCGCGGACCATCGCTTCGACGTCGTTGGCGGGGTCGGCACCCAGCGAGCCCGAGCACAACGTGATGGCGTTGGCCGGACTGTCGACGGTCCGCACCATCCGCAAATAGTCGTCGCGGTTCTTGATGATCCGCGGCAATCCGAAGATCGGGCGCGGCGGATCGTCCGGGTGCATCGCCATCCGGACGCCGCAGCTTTCGGCGACCGGGATCACCGCCTTCAGGAACACCTCGAGGTTGCTCCACAGCTTCTCCTCGTCGATCTCCCTGTATTCGGCAAGGACCCGCTTCAGCTCGTCGGGACGGTAGCTGGCGTCCCAGCCCGGCAGCGCGATACCCTCTCCGGGGTCGATCTTCTCGACAACCTCGGTGTCGAAGGCCAAGGTGTTGGAGCCGTCCGGGAGCGGCCGCGCCATCTCGGTACGGGTCCAGTCGAACACCGGCATGAAGTTGTAGCAGATCACCTTGACGCCGGCCGCGGCGCAGTTGCGCACACTCTGCTGGTAGTTGGCGATCAGCCGTTCGCGCGAAGGCTTGCCCAGCTTGATGTCCTCGTGAACGGGCACGCTCTCGACAACCTCGAATTTCAGGCCCGCTCCCTCGATCCGCCGCTTCAGTGCCTGCAGCTTCTCAAGCGGCCAGATCTCGCCGACCGGAACGTCGTAGATGGCCGAAACGATGCCGTCCATGCCCGGAATCTGACGGATGTACGCAAGCGAAACCGGGTCGTCCTCTCCATACCAGCGGAAAGTCATTCTCAAGGCAAAAGGCTCCTTTCTGGAATGACGACGCCCCTCAGGCCTCTGCGATGGCCTGCCAGACCGCGAGGGCTTGCCGGGTGGCGTCGACGTCGTGGACGCGCAGAATGCGCGCGCCGCGGAGAATACCCGCAAATGCCGCGGCGAGGGAACCGAAAACCCGGTCCTTCGGCGCCTCGGAGCGGCTGAGCCGTGCGATGAAGCCCTTGCGGGAAACCCCCAGCAGCACCGGGCAGCCGAGCGGCGCGAGGACGTCCAGGTTCTGCAGCAGAGAGAGATTGTGGCCGATCGTCTTCCCGAAGCCGATACCGGGGTCGATAGCGATCCGGTGGCGCGGTATCCCGGCGGCCTCGCAGACGGCAATCCGGGCCGCCAGGTAGTCCCTGACCTCGACCACCACGTCATCGTAGTGCGGGGCCTGCTGCATCGTTTGCGGCTCGCCCTGCATGTGCATGAGGACCACCGAGGCACCCTTGGCCGCGGCCACGGCCACCGCGCGGGGATCGGAGGACAGGGCAGTGACGTCGTTGACGATGCGCGCCCCGGCGTCGAAGGCGGCGGCGGCCACGCCGGCCCGCCGAGTGTCGATCGAGACGGGAGCTCCGAGCCCCGCCAGCGCCCGAACCACCGGCAGCACCCGCCGCAGCTCTTCCTGCTCGGGAACCGGTTCGGCACCGGGGCGGGTCGATTCGCCGCCGACGTCGAGGATGTCGGCGCCTTCCGCCAGCAGCCGCTCGCCGTGGCGGATCGCCGCCTCCGCCTCGGCGAAGTCGCCGCCGTCCGAGAAGCTGTCCGGGGTGACGTTGACGATGCCCATGATGCGCGGCCGGTCGAGCGCGACCCCGGCGAAGCTCGCCAGCCCCTCATGGGACGAGCCCCGCCGGTGGGCGGGGCTCTCCATGTCGTCGCCGCCGGTCATCGTCCCGGCTGCGGTTCCGGGCCGAGGCCGCCGCCGGGCTGCTCCTTGGGCCGGCCCGAGGTCGGCACCGAGGCGCGCCGCCCGGTGTCCCGAGGCGGTGGCGTTTCGGATTCCGGACGCACGATCGGCTCGCCGCGCAGGATGGTCCGCACTTCGTCGGCGCTGAGCGTCTCGTACTCGAGCAGGGCCGCCGCCAGACGGTCGAGCTCGTCGCGATGCTCGGTCAGGATGCGGCGCGCGGTTTCCTCCGCCTCATCGATCAGCGACCGGATCTCTTCGTCGATCAGCTTCGCGGTGGCGTCGGAGACGTTCTTGCGCTGGGTCACCGAATGGCCGAGGAAGATCTCCTCCTCGTTGTCGGTGTAGCGCAGCGGTCCCAGCTTGTCGCTGAACCCGTACTCGGTCACCATCCGACGCGCCATGTTGGTCGCCTGCTGGATGTCGTGCCCGGCGCCGGTCGTCACGTTCTCCTTGCCGAACACCAGCTCTTCTGCGACCCGGCCGCCGAACAGAGAGGCCAACCGCGACTTCAGCTCGAGGATGGAGAACCCGTACTTGTCGCGCTCGGGCAGCGACATGGTGACACCCAGGGCCCGTCCGCGCGGGATGATGGTGACCTTGTGCAACGGGTCGTGCTTGGGCATGTGCAGCCCGACGATGGCGTGGCCGCCCTCGTGATAGGCGGTCAGCTTCTTCTCCTCGTCGGTCATCACCATCGAGCGCCGCTCGGCGCCCATCATGACCTTGTCCTTGGCGGCCTCGAAGTCGATCATCGTCACCGCTCGCCGCCCGGCCCGGGCCGCCAGCAGGGCCGCTTCGTTGACGAGGTTCGCTAGGTCGGCGCCCGAGAACCCGGGGGTCCCGCGCGAGATCACTCGTGCATCGACGTCCGGCGCCAGCGGCACCTTGCGCATGTGAACCTTGAGGATCTTCTCGCGGCCGAGAATGTCCGGATTTGGAACCACGACCTGCCGGTCGAAGCGGCCGGGGCGCAGCAGCGCCGGATCCAGCACGTCCGGCCGGTTGGTGGCGGCGATCAGGATCACGCCCTCGTTGGCCTCGAAGCCGTCCATCTCGACCAGCAGCTGATTGAGGGTCTGCTCGCGCTCGTCGTTGCCGCCGCCCAGGCCGGCGCCGCGGTGGCGGCCGACCGCATCGATCTCGTCGATGAAGATGATGCAGGGCGCGTTCTTCTTGCCCTGCTCGAACATGTCTCGGACCCGGCTGGCGCCGACGCCGACGAACATCTCGACGAAATCGGAACCCGAGATGGTGAAGAACGGCACGTTCGCCTCGCCCGCGATGGCACGCGCCAGCAGCGTCTTGCCGGTGCCCGGAGGACCCACCAGCAGGCAGCCCTTCGGAATCTTGCCGCCCAGGCGCTGGAACTTCTGCGGATCCTTGAGGAACTCGACGATCTCCTCCAGCTCCTGCTTGGCCTCGTCAATGCCGGCTACGTCCTCGAACGTCACCCGGCCGGCCTTCTCGGTCAACAGGCGGGCCCGCGACTTGCCGAACCCCATGGCCTTGCCGCCGCCCGACTGGAACTGCCGCATGAAGAACACCCACACCGCGATCAGCAGCAGCATGGGGAACCAGGATATCAGGATGCCCCAGAAAGTCGGCGAGCCGTCCTCGGCGGGAACCGCCGTGATCTGGACGTCCTTCTCCTGCAGCTTCTGGACGACGTTGGCGTCCTCCGGCGCATAGGTCGAGAAGGTCCGCCCGCTGCGCAGGTGACCGGTGATGCTTCGGCCCTTGATGGTCACCGACTGAACGTCGCCGCTCTGGACCAGAGAGGTGAACTCGGAGAACGAGACGCTGTTCTGGCCGCCCGGAGGAGTCGCCCCTTCGAACACCTTGAACAGTGCGAAAACCAGAAGCCCGATGATGACCCAAAGGGCGAGATTGCGATTGAAATTCACGGTCGATCCTTCCGCGCACACGAACCCCCGAGGGACACCTTTGCCCCCGGGGAAGTGACCCCGGCGCTACAAGAGATAATAGCCGAATTTTCCGAAGCAAGAAAAAACCCGATACCGGATACGGCGTTCGGCGGACTGAAGATGCAGCGTTCGAGGCCGGCCGCGGCGGCCGGCGGCAGCATCCTGCGATAGCCGATTGGGGATACCTCGACGATCCCTTCGCCGTCGTGCAGCGCCGGCAGAGGCAAGACGGCCGTCTTGGGGGCCGCCGGGCGCGGGGCGATCTCGGCCCAGCCGGCGCTCCCGACCGCTGCAAGCTGGCACGGTTCTCCCGCCACCACGGCAAAACGGCCGTCCCATCGCGTGTCCTCGCCGCGTCGAAGCGGCCGCGGCGGCGGCAGGTTGCGCATCTCACGCACGACCAGCGCGGCGCCGCGGGTAACAACGATGCGGCAGCGTCCCAGGGTCCGGCTTCCCGCCGCGTCCTTGTCCTGAAGCCACCGGTCCAGGGACTCCAGTGCCGCCGCCTCGGGCGCAAAGGGGCGCCCGCCCACGGCTGCGAGAACGCCGCCCCAGAAACGGCCCCTGAGGTCCGCCGGGGCCTCCCGCAGCGGCGGCAATGCAACCCGGGCATAGCCCTGGATCCCGAAGCTCAGGCTGACGGCGGCAAGGCGGGCCAGCAGCCGCTCCGCCGCCTGACGTTCGGCTCCGCACCGCCGCGCCGTACGGCAGGCTTCTGCCACCCCTTCCTCGCCGAGCGATCGGCGGACGCGAACACGGGCAAAGCGAGGGTCGCGGTTGCTGGGATCCTCGATCCATTCCTGCCCCGCCGCCTCGAGGCTCCCGCGCAAACGCCGCCGCGGGGTGTCGAGAAGCGGCCGCAGCAGGCGAACCTCGGGAAACTCGAGGCAGGCGCTCATTCCGGCCAGCCCGTGGACGCCGCTTCCCTTCTGCCGGCGCAGCAGCACGGTCTCGGCCTGGTCCTCGCGAGTATGGGCGACAAGCAGGTGCAACACCCCGTGGGCACCGCACCATCCGCGGAGAAGCCGGTACCGGGCATCCCGCGCTTCCTGCTGAAGGCGGGTGGGGGGCTTAGCCCCCGTCCACTGCAGGATATGATGCTCGATCCTCCGTTGCCGCATCCATGCCGCCACTCGGCGCGCTTCGTCTGCCGAGGTGGCGCGCAATCCGTGGTCGACCGTCAGCGCCACGACGCGGCCGCCGCGCCGGCGCACCCAGGCATCGGCAAGCAGGCACAGCGCAAGGCTGTCGCCGCCGCCGGAGAGGGCGACGGCCAGCACGGGATTGTCCTCGTAGGGAGCGAAGTCAAGCATGGCGCGGGCGAATTGCGCATCGCCGAACGGCTCCGCGCCCTCGCCCGCGAAAACCGCGGTCGACACCTCAGCGGCAGCCGTTCTGCTCGCGCTCGCGCGAGACCACCCGCTTGATGTTGCCCGGGGCGTCCGGGAATTCCTTCTCAAGCTTGTTGTAGGCCGCGCAGGCCTCGCGCTTCTTGTCGAGGACGGACAACGACATGCCCAGCTTCAGCAGCGAGTCCGGCGCCTTCTTGCCCTTGGGATCCTTGGTGTAGCTTTCCAGGAACACCTGCGCCGCCTGCGCATACTGCGCCCGCACGTAATAGGTCTCCGCCAGCCAGTAACGCGCGTTGCCGGCAAGCTCGTGGTTGGGATTGGTGTCGACGAAATCGCGCAACGCCGCCTCGGCTTCTGGATAGCGCGCCTGGCGCAGCAGGCTGAACGCGTTGCGATACTTGTCTTCGGCAGATGCGGCCTGGCTTGCGGCAGGCGCCGCGGCGCTCGCTTCCACCTGCGGGGTCATCGGCTGCTGCGGCACCCCTGCGGTCGGAGTACCCAAGCTGCGGCTGGCCGTTGCCAGTTCGCGCGACGTCAAAGTGCCCAATGTTCCCGGTGCGCCGGCCGGCGCGGAAGAAGCCACCCGCGGATCTTCGATCCTGGGGTTCTCGAGCGAGGCGACGGGCACGTCGCCCGGCAGCGCCGCAGCAGGCGCGGCGGCCGTCGGCGCCCCGCTTCCGGGCCCGCGGCCGCCGGTCTCCAGGGCACGCAGACGGAAGTCAACGTCGGCAACCAGCTTCTCAAGACGCTCCGACATGCGTCGGACAGAATATTCTACGGTCTCGACCTTGCCGGTGAGGCTGCGAACTTCCTCCTCGAGGTCGGTGATGCGGATGTCGAGACGGGCCATCGCACCAGTGCCGTCCTCGAACACCGGAGCCGCCGCGTCCCCCACCGGGGCGCCGCCGCCGCGGGCCACGCGGATATTCAAAGTCCGCAGGTCCCTCTCCAGGCGATCGATGCGATCGAGCAGCACCTGCGTCGGCTCCGCGGCGCCGGCGATAACGGGAGCCAGGACGGCGATCACCGCCGCCCATATCCAGGCGGAGCGTCTGAACACCGAGCCGCCGGGCGAAACGAGCGCTCGCGCAATTCGGCTGGCAGACGCTACCATCGGTTTTCTCCCTCACACAATCGAACAGGGCCCGCGGCACACCGCGAGCTTGAACGCGATCATGCTGGCCCTTTGAGGCGAAATTGGGGCGCAGCCCAGCCAGCCGTCAGGCTGACTGGGCCGAGCCCCAAAGGCAGTCTCTCGACCGTGCTTACGTTTCACGCGCCGGGAATCTGAGGCACGCTGACCGCACGGCGGTTCTGAGCCCACGCCTCCTCGGTATGACCGAGAGCGACCGGACGCTCCTTGCCGTAAGAGATCGTCTTGATGCGGTTCCGGGCGATGCCGAGATCGGCCAGGTAGTCGCGAACGGCATTGGCGCGACGCTCGCCGAGGGCGAGGTTGTACTCGCGCGTTCCGCGCTCGTCGGCATGGCCTTCGACGGTGATCGTCACGTTCGGATAGGTTTTCAGCCAAGCGGCCTGCTTCTTGAGAGTAGCCTGGGCCTCCGGCTTCAGGTTGTACTTGTCGAGATCGAAGAACACGCGATCACCGACGTTGACCGCAAAGTCGGCGGCCGTGCCGGGTGCGATCGCCGGACGCTGCGGCTGGGCAGTCGTAGTCGGCGCAGCCTGAGTCCCTGCCGTGGTCGCCGTGCCTGCCGTCTCCGGAGCAGTCTCGCAGGCAGCAACGAACGCCGCGGCAAATGCTAGTGCCAGAACCTTCTTCAGCATGTAACTTCCCCCTCACCGGGCAGTTCAACCAGACAATGACACCGCTATTCCGGCGAGCGACCGGATAGGCTCTCTCGGATCGCGGATGCCGCTAATTCCAACAAAAGATGGGTCAAGACAACCAGCGACCCCCAGGCTTCTTTTGTTCGCGCGAATATAGAACCCTGAATTCAAGGAATCAAGGGGGACCAAGCCGGATCAGACGCGTCCATAGGAGTAACGACCTCTCTTTCGTTATGTCCCGTCAAGTCGATCGTGAAGACGCGCGTCGGCTGTTCGCGACGATCCGCCCGCGGTCCCGACTGGCGGAAATACATGAGAACTCGGCCATTTGGAGCCCATGTCGGGCCCTCGACGAGGAAATCCTGGGCCAGCAAGCGCTCGCCGCTCCCGTCGGTCCTCATCACGCCGATATAAAACTTTCCCTGCAATATTTTGGTAAAAGCTATGAGATCACCACGGGGCGACCATACCGGCGTTGCATATCTTCCCTCGCCGTAACTGATGCGCCTCACGTTCGAACCGTCGGCGTTCATGACGTAAAGCTGTTGCGCACCGCCCCGGTCGGAGTTGAAGACGACCTGCCGCCCATCCGGCGAGTAGCACGGCGAGGTATCGATCGAAGGGTGGTCGGTCAGCCTTCGCGCCTCGCGGGTGGCAAGGTTCATCGAGAAGATTTCAGTGTTGCCGTCGCGCGCCATGCTCATGATGACGCTGCGGCTATCCGGCGAGAAGCGGGGCGCGAACGTCATCCCGGGAAAGTCTCCCAGTACTTCCTGGCGTCCGCTGTCGATATTGAAGATATAGACGCGCGGCACCCCGGCGAAATACGAGAGATACGTGATCTCCTGCAATGAGGGCGAGAAGCGCGGCGTCAGGACGAGATGGCTGCCGTCGGTCAGGAAGCGATGATTGGCACCGTCCTGATCCATGATGGCAAGCCGCTTGACGCGCTTGTTGGCCGGACCGCTCTCTGCGATGTAGACGACCCGGGTGTCGAAGTACCCGTCCTCGCCCGTGAGCCGCTTGTAGATGGCGTCGGCGACGATGTGGGCGACGCGGCGCCAGTTGTTCGGCACCGTGAAGAAGGCGAGGCCGACCATCTGCTGCTCGGCGAACACGTCCCACAGCCGGAACTCGATCCGCAGCCGGCCGTCCTCGGCAAAGGACGCCCGGCCCTGCACAAGCGCCTGCGCCTTGAGCAGCCGCCAGTCGCCGAAACGGGGCAGCGTGTCCATGGCATCGGGAGACTGGATGAACGCCTTCGGGTCGATGGGACGGAAAAGGCCGGAGCGCTCGAGGTCAGCAGTCACCACCTCGGCTATCTCGCGGCCGTGACGCGCTTCCTCCTGTGACCGCCCGAGGAAGGGCGCAATCGCGATAGGCATCGGCTCGACGTAGCCACGCGTGATGTCGACCTTGAGCTCGGCCTCTGCCGGTCCGGCCGCGACGAGCGCAACAGCGGCGATCGCCAGGGCGATCCAGGCCGCTCCGATTCTATGAGCCATCGCCGTCATGCTCAGAACATCTCCTTCGGGTTGAACCGGATCTCCATCTGCTCCCACTGGGAGAATTTCTCGGGCGGCAGACGGAGCTGGCCGCACAGGAACAACGCCCGCCTCGCGCTCTCGGCGGCTGCCTGGAAGAACGGATCGGACATCTTGTCCGTATCGACGATGCGCGCCTCGCGCACCGTACGGTCCTGGTTCATCGTCACCTTGACGGTGATCACCAGGTCAGCGGCATCCCGAGCGCCGGCCGGCGGGTTCCAGCAGCGCGAGATCTGCTGCCGCAGGGCATCCTGCTCGGTCATCGTCAGCGGCTGCGACGGGTTGAACGGCTTGGTCGGCTGGTTCAGCGCCTTCGCCATCTGTTCGGCGAAGTCCGGCTGCGGCTGCGGCTTGTCCGCCGGCTTCGCGGTCGGCGCCGGCTGCTTCTGCGGCGCGATGTTCTTCAGCGCCTGCTCGATCATCGCCATCTCGTCCGGCGGCTTAGGCTTGCGCTTCGGCGTCGCCTCGGCAAGCTGCCGCGGCGGCTGCGGCCGCGGTTTGGGCTCCGGCTTCGGTTCCGGCTTGGGCTCGGCCTTCGGCTCCGGCTTCGGTTCCGGCGGCGGAGCGATGATGGGCTCCGGCTTCGGCGCCGGGGGCGCCGGCGGTTCCGGCTTGGGCGGCGCCGGCTGCGGCTGCGGTGGCGGCGGAGGCGGAGGCGGCGGAGGTGGGGGCGGAGGCGGAGGCTTCGGAGGTTCCGGCTTCGGCGGTTCCTCCTTGGGCGGCTGCGGCTTCGGCTGCGCCGCCGGCACGTTGGTCGTCTCGGCGATCGTCACCAGGTCGACGACGATCGGCGTCTCCTCGAACTCGAACGGCCGCTGGTATTTCGGCAGGCCGAACACGGCCAGCGCGAACACCGCCGCGTGAAACGAGACCGAAAAGATGAGGCCAGAGCGCATACTACTTCTTGGCGGGATTCGGTGAACCGTCCGTCTTGACGACGGATCTGGACTTGTTTTGTGGCGATTTCATGGTTTGCGGGTCCGACGCCTGCTCGGTGACCAGCGCCACCTTGCTGTAGCCGGCGGCATTGATGGTGCCCATCACCTCCATCACCCGCCCGTAGGCGATCCCCTTGTCGCCACGCACGAAGATGCGCGGATCGGGGTTTTCCTTGAGGATGGCGTTGAGCCGCGGCACCAGGCTTTCGAGCGGCAGCAGGGTGTTCTGCAGGTAGATCTCGCCGTCGGCCTTAATCGTCACCGCGATCGGTTCGTCCTTGCCCTGGAGCACCGCCGACGAGGTCTTGGGAAGGTCGACCTCGACCCCGACCGTCAGCAGCGGCGCCGCAACCATGAAGATCACCAGCAGCACGAGCATGACGTCGACCATCGGGGTGACGTTGATGTCGCTCATGATCCTGGAGTAGCGGCGGCGCCGGGTCCCGAACCGCCGATCGTGGAGCTGGACCGCCATGGCCTACGACCTGTCTTCGATCTGCCGCGAGATGATCGCCGAGAACTCGCCGGCGAAGCCCTCCAGCCGCCCGGCGAAGCGGTCGAGGTCGCGCGAAATCTTGTTGTAGGCGAGCACCGCCGGGATTGCCGCCAGCAGGCCGAGCGCAGTGGCGAACAGCGCCTCGGCGATGCCGGGCGCGACCACGGTCAGGCTGGTGTTCTTCGACAGTGCGATCGACTGGAAGCTGTTCATGATGCCCCACACCGTGCCGAACAGCCCGACGAAGGGAGCGGTGGAGCCGGTCGACGCGAGGAAGGTCAGATAGCGCTCGGCCCTCTCCATCTCGCGCGAGACGGTGATCTGCATCACCCGGTCGATGCGCTCGGTCAGGCCCACACCCTCGCCGATGTGCCCCTTGGCCGCGGCGCGGCGCCATTCGCGCATCGCCGCCACGAAGACCGCTGACATCGGATCCTTGGGGCGGTCCGAGATGCGGTCGTAGAGGTCCTCGAGCGAGCCTCCCGACCAGAACGCGGACTCGAACTCAGCCGCCCGTGCGTGCAGCCGCCTGAGGTTCACCACCTTCTCGAAGATGATCGCCCAGCACCAGATCGAGGCAGCGAGGAGCATGAGCACGACCGCCTTCACGATCCAGTCGGCGCGCAGGAACAGCGCCCAGACGGAGAAGTCCAGGGCGGATCCCCCAAGATTGACGGTGTCGACGACGTTGGCTTCCATGAATCAACCCTTCAAGGTAAAGACTTCCTCGACGCGGCGGCGGAACGGTGCCGGCATGCGGCACGGTCTGCCATCGACGGACACGCACGCGATCCGCAGGCCGATCGTGGTCAGCTCCTGCCCCTCACGCAGCACCCGCTGCTCGATATCCAGCGAAGCGCCGCCCAATTTGACGACCCGGGTCCGAACCTGCAGGAGGTCGTCCAAGCGCGCCGGCTGGCGGAAGTCCATCGCCGCCGTGCGCACCACAAAGATCATCCCGAAATCGTTACGCAGTCGTTTACAGTCGAACCCCAGCGCACGAATCATCTCGTTCCGCCCGCGTTCGGCGAAGTCGAGGTAGTTGGCGTGGTAGACGACGCCGCCCGCGTCGGTGTCCTGGTAGTAGACCCGAAGATCGAGCACGTGCTCGTCCCCCTCCAGGCGGCCGGAGACATCATTCATCGCGTTGTTCCATCGCCAGCAGGTCGAGCTGGCCGTCACGCGCCGGCGCGGTCAGGCCCAGGTGGCGGAAGGCCTGGTCGGTAAGCACACGGCCGCGCGGGGTGCGCATCAGGAAGCCCTGCTGGATCAGGTACGGCTCGATCACCTCCTCGATGCCGTCGCGCTGCTCGGACAGCGCGGCCGCCAGCGTCTCGACCCCGACCGGACCGCCGCCGTAGTTCTCGGCGATGCAGCGCAGATAGCGGCGGTCCATCGAGTCCAGCCCGCGCAGGTCGACCTCGAGGCGATTGAGGGCCGCATCGGCCAGCCTGGCATCGACCGGCGAGCGGCCGGAAACCGAGGCGAAGTCGCGCACCCGACGCAGCAGGCGACCGGCCACGCGAGGCGTGCCCCGGGATCGCTTGGCGATCTCCAGCGCGCCGTCGTCGGTGAGTTCGAGGCCGAGCAGCCCGGCTGCCCGCACCACGATCTGGCGCAGTTCCTCGGGCTCGTAGAACACGACGCGCAAGGGAATCCCGAAGCGCTCGCGCAACGGCGTGGTGATCAGCCCGGTGCGGGTGGTGGCCCCGACCAGGGTGAACGGCGGCAGGTCGATCCTGATCGAGCGCGCGGCCGGTCCCTCGCCGATCACGAGGTCGAGCTGGAAGTCCTCCATCGCCGGGTAGAGGATCTCCTCCACCGCCGGGTTCAGGCGGTGGATCTCGTCGATGAACAGCACGTCCCGCGGCTGCAGGTTGGTGAGGATCGCCGCGAGGTCGCCGGAGCGAACGATGACCGGCCCCGAGGTGGCGCGGAACCCCACTCCCAGCTCGCGAGAGACGATCTGGGCCAGCGTCGTCTTGCCAAGGCCAGGCGGACCGTACAGCAGAACGTGGTCGAGCGCCTCGCGGCGATCGCGGGCGGCACGGATGAACACCCCCAGGTTCTCGCGCAGCTGGGCCTGGCCGATGAACTCGTTGAGGCGCTGCGGCCGAATGCTGGCCTCCGGGGCGTCCTCGGCGGCCGTCTGCGGCGCTACGATGCGGTCCTCGCTCATGCCGTCACCCCGCCCGGCTTCATGCGTGCACGTCCTTCGGCCCCAGCTCGGCGAGGCCTCCGCGGATGAGCTGCTCGACGGTCGCTGCCTCGCCGAGCGACTTGCCGGCCGCGGTTACCGCCCGCATCGCCTCGCCCGGCCCATAGCCGAGGTGGAGAAGCGCCGAGATCGCGTCCGAGGCGGCCGAAGAGCCCGCCCCCGCCACCTGTCCGACGCGCCCTCCGGAACCGGTCGACGTGCCGGCCATCATCCCGCCGGCCCTGCCCTTCAGCTCGTTGACGATGCGCGCCGCCAGCTTGGGGCCGACCCCCGGAGCCCGCCGGACCATCGCGGCGTCCTCGGACAGGATGGCCGCCAGCAGCTGGTCGACCCCGAGCGCCCCCAGCACGCCGAGCGCCGCCTTGGTGCCGACGCCCTGGACCGTGGTGAGCAGGCGGAACCACTCACGCTCGCTTTCGTCGGCGAAACCATGCAGAAGGATGGCGTCCTCGCGGACGTGGGTCTCGACCAGGAGGACGGCAGCCTCCCCCGGCCGAAGGGCGCCGAGGGTGCGGGTCGAGCAGTGAACCAGATAGCCGACGCCGCCGACGTCCAGCACCACCGTGTCCTCGCCCACGGAGTCGACGATGCCTCGCAGCTTGGCGATCACGACGCCGCCTCCGCCAGGGCGATCCGGCTCGCCGTCGCCCGGTGATGGGCGTGGCAGATGGCCACGGCCAGGGCGTCCGCCGCATCGGGCCCCGCGAGCTCGCAGCCCGGCAGGATCCGTCCCACCATCATCTGCACCTGCTCCTTGGCGGCACCGCCGGTGCCGACCACTGCCTTCTTCACCAGCTTGGGCTGGTATTCCTGCACCGGAATGCCGCACCGCGCGGGCACCAGCAGGGCGATGCCGCGGGCCTGTCCGAGCTTCAGCGTCGAGGTGGGGTTGCGGTTGACGAACGTCTCCTCGACCGCCGCCTCGTCGGGCCGGTAGCGGCCGATCAGGTCCATGAGCGCGTCGTGAAGCTGCATCAGCCGCTGCGCCAGCCCGGCTGCGCTATCGGTATCGATGACGCCGTTGGCGACGTGGCAAAGCCGGTTGCCGGATGCCTCGATGATCCCCCAACCGGTGTGCCGAAGGCCCGGATCAAGTCCGAGAAGTCTCATGTCCCCCGTCCTTCGGCACCGGCCCGGTCACGCGCTCAGGCGTGCCAGAACCTCGTCCGACACCTCGAAGTTGCTGGCCACCCGCTGCACGTCGTCGTGATCCTCCAGCGCCTCGATCAGCTTGATGATCGTACGCGCGGTTTCCTCATCGACGCTGGCCGAGGTCGTCGGCCGCCACTCCAGCCCGGCGCTCTCGGGGTCCCCGAACTTCTTGGACAGGGCATCGCGCAGGGCGCTGAAATCATCCGGTGCGCAGACCACCTCGTGTCCCTCTTCGTCGGATCTGACGTCGCTCGCGCCGGCTTCCAACGCCGCCTCGAACATGCCGTCGGCATCGGCGACGGTCGGCTTGAAGACCAGCCGGCCGATGCGCTCGAACATGAAGCTGACGCTGCCGGTCTCGCCCAGCGCCCCACCGTGCTTCGAGAACATGGCCCGCACCTCGGGCGCGGTGCGGTTGCGGTTCTCGGTCAGGGCCTCGACGATGATCGCCACGCCGCCGGGGCCGTAGCCTTCGTAGCGGATCTCCTCGTAATTGGCACCGTCATCGCCTCCGGCACCGCGCTTGATCGCACGCTCGATGTTGTCCTTCGGCATGTTCTCCTTGCGCGCGGCAATGATGGCAGCGCGCAGGCGGGGGTTCATGTCGGGGTCGGCAATGCCGGTGCGGGCCGCCGTGGTGAGCTCGCGACCGAGCTTGGTGAAGATCTTGGCGCGCTTCGCATCCTGCGCGCCCTTGCGGTGCATGATGTTCTTGAACTGTGAATGGCCGGCCATGTTGATCCGTTCCCTGAAGGACCGCGTCACTGGTCATTGAACAGTGGAGAGTAACGAAAAAGCGTGACCCGCGCCACGCCTCCGCCTAGCAAAGCAATATGGCAAGAATGGGGCGTGCGCCGCACTCCCTCCCTTGCGGAGCGCTTTGTGTCACGCCGCGCCGCTTTGCGCAAGAGCCCCGCCGAGACGCAGCGGCATTACGGAGCGGGCACGGCCGGAGACGTCGTCGGTCTCGACAAGCACGGCGCACGCCGTCCCTTCGCCGGCCGCCGGTTCCAGCCGGCTGTTCGGGAGCTTGGTGATGAAGCGATCGACGGCGGGACGTACGGCCATTCCGATCACCGAGACGTAGTCGCCGCACATCCCGACGTCCGTGATATAGGCGGTGCCCCTGGGCAGCACCTGAGCGTCGGCGGTCGGCACATGACTGTGGGTCCCCGCCACCAGCGAGGCGCGACCGTCGAGGTAGTGACCGAACGCCATCTTCTCGCTGGTCGCCTCGGCATGGAAGTCGACCACCGTCGCCGCGACGTCGCGGCCCATCACGTGGCGATCGAGCAGCACCGAGACGGCGGTGAACGGATCGTCGAGCGGATCCATGAACAGCCGTCCCATCGCCTGCACCACCAGGACTTTCCGGCCATGCCGGTCGGCGAACACCCCCCAGCCGCGCCCCGGCGTGTTGGCGGGATAGTTCATGGGACGCACCAGCCTGGGCTGGGTGTCCACGTAGGCGATCATCTCTCGCTGATCCCAGCTGTGGTTGCCCAGGGTCACGACGTCGATGCCGCCGGCCAGCAGCTCCTCGCACATGCGTCCGGTCAGGCCGAAGCCGTGGGCCGCGTTCTCGCCATTGGCGACCACGAAATCGACATCGAAGCGCTCGCGCAGTTCATGCACGCGCTCCAGCACCGCCTTGCGCCCCGCCCTGCCGACGATGTCGCCGAAAAACAGAATTCTCATGCATCCTCCCCGCCGGCGCAGCGCAGCACACCCGTTTCGGTCGCCACCCAGTCGAGCCGCTCGTCGTCGTCGGTTGCCGGCAGCGACGCGACCTCCTGCAGGCCAAAAGCAAAACCGATCGCCACAACCGGGCCGCGGCGGCGCAGCGCGGCGAGGGTGCGATCGTAGTAGCCGCCTCCCTGGCCCAGCCGCCGCCCGTGACGATCATAGGCGAGCAGCGGGACGACGAGAACGCCGGGGATCCGTTCGGGAGCGGTCACCGCCGGCTGCCGCGTTCCGAGCGGTCCCGACAGCAGCTGGTCTCGGGGCCGCCAGGCACGAAACACCAAAGGAAGTCCGCGCCCGACCACCGATGGCAGAACGCACGGAAAGCCGCGCTCGTGAAGGGTCTCGAGCAGCGGTCGGCAGTCCGCTTCGGAACCGACCGGCCAGTAGGCGGCGACCACTGCAGGGTGGCCGGGGTCCAGCCCGATCGCCTCGGCATGGGTAAGGACATGCGCGCACGCCTGCCGCCCGAAGGCTTCCCGCACTTCGGGTGCAAGGCGAGCCCGCTCCTCGCGCATCCGTGTGCGCAGGGACGCCTTTCTCTCACGAATTTCGTCGGGAGGCACGCTGCTCGCGACCGCCATGAAGACCCGGGGCAGGAAACGGAAACGGACGAAGCCGCGCTGGTCGTCGGCCAATGAAATCCTCCGCGGCCTGCAAACGCAGGTGGGCGCCGTGTAGCCGGTCCACGGACCGGCCAGTGACAGCTCCCGAGAGGTTCATAGTTGGCCCCGGGATTTGCGCGGCCTAACGGACCCCGCAGCCTCGTCCACGACCAATCTAGGAGCGCTCGGCCCGGTTCGCAATAGCCTCCAGCCGGCTGGCCAGGGCTCCGAGCGCCGCCGCCTGCCGTTCGCGGTCGACCTCGGCGGGCTGGTGGGGTCGCCGCGAATAGAGATCCGACAGCTCGTCCGCGATCACCAGGCTGGTCATAACCAGGAGGAGGTCGTCGCTCACGGGCCGGCCGACCGCCGCGGCGATCTCCTTCAGCCGGTTGTCGACATAGACGGCAAGTCTGCTCAAATGGGCCTCCTGCCCGTTCTCGCAGGCGATCGGGTAACGCTTGCCGTTGACGGTGACCGAGACCGAACTCATGGCTGGCTCTCGATCACCTGCCGGAGGCGCTCGATCGCCCGGTCCAGCCGCTGCACGATCCGGGCGTCGCGGGAGGCCTTGGCGTCGCCCTGACGCTTCAGCTCGGCGCTGTCGGCCATCAGGCGTTCGGCATCGCGGCGGTCGCGTTCGCTCTTCTCCGAGACCTCGGAAAAGGCCGATTCAAGGCGGGCGACGGCAATCTCGAGGCGTTCCCGTGCAGCTTCCACGGGGTCTGCCGCGTCGGCAGAGGCTTCGGCCATGGCTGTCCAGTTCCTCGCTCGTCTGTCGAACCTTAGTCGGAGCCCCGCCAGCCCGTCAACCGCCCCGTCGGGGGGAAAAAAGCCGTTGACGCCGGCCCGCCGATCGGTGAGAAAGTCGGCCTTTGCAGTCGAGGACCATCGGTCCGCGCAAACCTCAGCGCGTATGACCATCGACATGGTGACGGATGCTGTTGGGCGGCGCTTCAGTGGCCGCCCGCGTCTGCCCTGGACAACAGACTAACGGAGAGTGACATGCCGGTTCGCGTAGCAATCAACGGGTTCGGCCGCATCGGTAGACTGTGCCTGCGGGCCTTGATCGAGTCAGGTCGCAAGGACGTCGTCGTCGTCGGCATCAACGACCTCGGGCCGGTGGAGACCAACGCCCACCTCCTGAAGTACGATTCCGTCCATGGGAACCTGAAGCTCGATGTCAAGATCGCGGGCGACACCATCGACGTCGGCACCGGCCCCATCAAGGTGACCGCGGAAAGGGACCCCAGCAAGCTGCCGTGGAAGGAGCTCGACGTCGACGTGGTGTTCGAGTGCACCGGCATCTTCACCTCGCGCGAGAAGGCTTCCGCCCACCTCGCAGCCGGGGCGAAGAAGGTGCTGATCTCGGCGCCGGCCAAGGAAGAGGACATCACCGTCGTCTACGGCGTCAACCATGACAAGCTGAAGGCCGAGCACAAGATCGTCTCCAACGCCTCGTGCACCACCAACTGCCTGGCCCCGGTCGCCGCCGTCCTCAACCAGGAGATCGGCATCGAAAAGGGCTACATGACGACCATCCACTCCTACACCGGCGACCAGCCGACGCTGGACACGCTGCACAAGGACCTGCGGCGAGCCCGCGCCGCGGCGATGTCGATGATTCCGACCTCGACCGGCGCCGCCAAGGCGGTCGGCTTGGTGCTGCCCGAGCTCAAGGGGCGCCTCGACGGTTCGGCCATCCGGGTGCCGACGCCCAACGTCTCGGTGGTCGATCTGGTGTTCACCGCCAAGAAGGCGACCTCGAAGGACGAGGTCAACGCCGCCCTGAAGAAGGCCGCCGAGGGCAAGCTCAAGGGCATCCTCGACTACAACACGGCGCCGCTGGTCTCGATGGACTTCAACCACAACCCCGCCAGTTCGTCGTTTGACTCGACCCAGACCCAGGTGGTCGACGGCACCCTGGTGCGCGTCGTGTCCTGGTACGACAACGAGTGGGGCTTCTCGAACCGCATGCTCGACACCGCGGTGGCGATGCGCAACGCCAAGTAAGGCGAACCGGGTTCGAAGCAACAGGGCGGCGGGGCCTTGCGGTCCCGCCGCCTTCGCTTTTCACGACGCCTTCTTACAGAAGTACCAGTCGGTATAGTCGTAGCCGGCCTTGACGCGCGCCTCGGCGTCCTGCGCTGTCGCCGGGGGCGGCACGATGACCGGCTCGCTCGAGTGCCAGTTCTCGGGCGTCGCCACCCCGTTCTTCGACGAGGTCTGAAGTCCCTTCACCAGCCGCAGGACCTCCGCCACCGACCGGCCGTTGCTCTGCGGATAGTAGATCATCGCCCGCAATACGCCTTCCGGATCGATGACGAAGGTGGCCCGGACCGCCGAGGTGTCGGACGCACCGGGATGGACCATTCCGTAGGCGTGGGCCACCGACATCGAAAGATCGGCGATGATCGGGAACGGGATATCGACGCCGAACTTCTCTTTGATGTTACGCACCCACGCGATGTGGGAGAACACGCTGTCGATCGAAAGGCCGAGAAGTTGGCACCCGATGGCCTGAAATTCGGCATGCGCCTTGGCGAAGGCGATGAATTCGGTGGTGCACACCGGGGTGAAGTCTGCCGGGTGCGAAAACAGAACCAGCCATGATCCCTTGTAGTCGGCCAGGCATTTGGGGCCGTGCGTCGTCTTTGCCGCGAAGTCCGGGGCCGGCTCGTTGAGGCGGGGGAACGACATGGCAGTGGTCACTTCGGTCATGTTGCTTCTCCTCATACTGCAAATTGGAATTATCCCAATCTTATACCGGACGTTATATCGTTGCGCAAGTCCTTTGCGCACGCAACCGGATCCGGCGGTGCCAGGGCAACGAATCCGGGCTAACAACGCCTGCCCACATCCCCCGGACGGACTGCGCTCGCCCCTCACCCGGCCCCCTCGTCCCGCTTCGGCGGGGAGAGGGGCGGGGGTGCGGGTCATGCCGGAATGTCAGGGACGCGAGACAGCGGCGGGAATCGTCGTGCCGCAAGAGGGAGAAGCAGGGGCCGGAAGGCCCTTCTTCACGTCTGCGTGGAAACCGAACGGACGGACGGCGTGCGCATGCGTTCGATGGTGCGGATGACGCCGCGGTCGAAGGCGCTGACCATGTAGCCGAGGCCAAGCTGATCGCGGGTGGCAAGCGCGCCTTCCGCCAGCCGAGCCCGCAGTCCGGGATCGACCAGCACCCTGCGCACCGCGGCCACGAACGCATCGAGCCCGCCCTCGGCGATCAGGCCGTTGTAGCCGTCCCGGATGTATTCGAATTCCGGGCTGTGCAGCATACCGGCCTGGGTGACGACCGGGACCCCATGGGCAAACGAGTCGTTCACCGAGAGTCCGATCGAGCCGGGATTGACCATCAGCGAAGCGGCGCGCATCAACTCGCCGATCCTGGTCGGACAGTGGATGGCGCCGAAGAAGTGGATGTTATCCTGGCCCGCCGCCGCCCGCCTCAGTGCCTCGCCCTCGGGACCCTCGCCGACGATGACGAGATCGACCGGGGGAGTGTCGGGGCCGGCCTTCAGGCGCCGCACCAGCTCGATGAGTTCGCAGCATCGCTTGCGCGCATACAGGCGACCGACGTAAAGCAGCACCTGAGCGTCCTCGCGCAAGCCCAGCTTCCGCTTCAGTTCTCCCACCGGCGCCGAGCGCAGGCGCGCGTGCGAGGCGATCTGCGCGGCAAGGTCGACGGTGTTGCGCACCACGAACACCTTGTCGGCCGGCATTCCTCCCTCGATCAGACGCGTCGCGCCGCCTGCGGTGTAGGCAAGATAGCCGTCCGCCATGCCGGCGAACGCACCCGCGGACGCACGGGCCAGCCAGTGGGCGTCCGGACGGCGGTGGACGTGCCCCCACAGCAGCACGGGCCTGTGTAGCGCTTTGAAAGCCATGAAGATCGCCAGATTGGCCAGCAGCTTGAACTCGTCCCCGATGACCGCGGCGTCGAAGCCCCCCGTCAGCACGGAACGAATGACCGGCTGCCAGATCAGCGTGCGCCCGCCGAGGGAGAGCTCGCGGTTGTCGACATAGACGTTCGGGAAAGCGAACGGACCCGGGGCGGCGACGTGCCCAGTCCCTGACGGAGCTCGGCCGTGGAACACGACATATTCGGTGCTCCCCAGTGCATTGAGCTGCTCGTACAGACGCACCCGGTAGAGCGGTACGAAGCCTTGATGAAGAACGGCAACGCGATACGGCATTCCGGGATCTCCAACGCTCAAGCCCGTACGCTGGCGGTCAGGAACGATTTCCCCGGCCCCCATATGTTGAGATGACCCGGAACACCCCTCACTTCATCGTCTATGACCACAGGAGTGTACAGGCATTCCGTTTGCGCCCATTCCGTGCCGAATGGGCGCCACCTCGGCTACAGGCGCGCTCGTTCGGGTAGAACCAACTGCGTCGCTGCTGAGAGGAACCCGCCAAACCACGTCTCGGTCAGGTGCATTACGCCTATCGGTGTCGGCTTCGGGGGGTTCAGGGCATGTCCGGCTTGGTCGCGATCTTCAATCCCGATGGTATGAGGACGTCCTTGTCGGACGTCGTCCGGCGGATGCCGAGCCGCGCCGTCGGCCGGGACGAATGGGGCGACCGCTGTTTCAGGGCGGTCCGTCTGCACCATGGTGTCTTCAACCCCGAAGCCCAGCCGGTCCGCGATCCCTCGGAAACGCTTTTCCTCTTCATGGACGGCGAGTTCCACGGGCGCCCTCCCCTCGCCGCCGGGGCGCCTTCCCAGGCCGCTGCCTGCCTGGCCGCGTTCCGGAACGACCCTTCGGCCCTGGCCGGGTTCAACGGCAGCTTCGCAGCCATCGTCTACGATTCGCAGAGGCGCACCGTAAGCCTGATCTCGGACCGCATGAACACGCGGCCGCTCTACTACTTCCAGGCTGGACGGGAGTTGGTCGTCGCCAGCCACATCGCCGCCCTGACCGGCCATCCAAGATGCCCGCGGGAGCTGAACCGGCAGTCCCTGCACGAGTTGATCGCCTATCGCCAGGTTCTCGGCGGCAACACGATCTACCAGGGAATCCGGTGGATGGAGCCCGGAAGCATCGTCACCTTCGACGGCCGCTCCTGGAGCACGAAAGTCTACTGGAAGCTGGCTTGGCGGGAACCCTCGTTCTCCAGGCAGGACCTGCCCGAACTGCTCGCCGACGGTTTCCGTCAGGCAGTGCGCCGCAGGATGGGCGAGGGCCGCCGCCACGGCCTGCTGCTCAGCGGCGGCCTCGATTCCCGGGTCATTCTCGCGGCCGCCGAGACGCCGATGGTGTGCTGCACCTTGGGCGACGTCGAAACCGATCAGGTACGGTGCGCTCGCAAAGCCGCAAGCCTGCGCGGCCTGCGCCATGACTTCCTGCCCGTCTCGCCCGAAGACTTTTGGGAGAACTTCGGCGAGGGCGTCCGGCTTACAGGCGGCATGTACGGCTATCAGCAGAACCATTTCCTGCCGGTGCTCGATCAGTTGCGGAACCGTTGCGACGTCGTCTTCACCGGCAGCTACATGGACACGATCCTGCGGGCCACCTTCATGCCGGCGAGAAAGCTCCGGCTGGGCGGCGTCTGCACTGGCCTGCCGTGGCTCGAAGACGTTCCGACGGGCGACCTCGCCGAAGCGCTTGTTCGCTCGCAGAAGCCGGGCTTTCCGCCATCGCTGGTGAACGGCGTCCTGTCCGGCGAAGCCCGGACCGAGCACGAGGCCCGACTGACCGAGGGCATGCGCGGCGCCATTGCCGGCTTCGAATCTCCGTACCTCCACCATGCGTGGAGCTACCTGATGATGCGGTCGATCCCGCACAATTTCGCCTTCCCCAACGTACTGTCGATCCGCAGTCGGATGGACGTCCAGATCGTCGCCTGGGACCACGGCCTGCTCGACATCGCGCTGCAGATGCCGCCGCATTGGGGCCTCCCGGATACCGCTTATCGCAAGGCGCTCTCCTTGCTTTCGCCCGAACTGGGCCGGCTCGAATACGCCAACGAGGGGCTGCCGGCAGAAACCAATCCCTATCTGCGGACGGCGTATGGCCTGCTCAGGGGTTCAATGCGTTCGATTGGAACCCGGGTCCTCCACAGGCGGCCGCTGGCTGGCCCCGCCTCGTGGCTGGACTTCGATACCCTGCTGCGCAGGCCCGGTCCTCTGCGCGACCGTCTCGTGGGCCTGTCCCAAAGCGAAGCCATCGCTGCATGCGGAATCTTCAGCCCGGCAGGCATCAAGGACGCGGTGACACAGCATCTGCACAGGCAGCGCAACATCGGCAAGTTCCTGCTCATGCTGCTGACCATCGACGAGTGGATCCGGCAGTTCGGCGCCGATACGCTTTCCGCCCCGAGCGGCAAGCGTAAGGCGGCGGCAACCGCCACCGGAAGCCTGGAGGCACCGGCGGCATGACGCGGACCGCGGCTCGATGTCCGGCCTGGTAGCGATCTTCAACCCCGCCGGCATCAAAGCCGCCTGCCTCGCGGACATGATCCGCGCCTCTCCGACCCGTGCTTCCGGTCGGGACGTCTGGGAAGACCCTTGCTTCGCCGCGGCGCGCCTCCACCACGGCGTCATCGAGGCCGCTCCCCAACCCACGTGGGACGCCGGCCGCACCTTGTGCCTCTTCATGGACGGAGGCGTCCCCGGTTTCGGCGATGCAAGCGCGCCGGCCGCCTGCCTGTCGCTGTTCCGAGGCCGCCGCGACCGATTCGCCGATCTCAACGGCAGCTTCGCCCTGATCGTCTACGATGCCGTCCGGCGCAGAGTCAGCCTGGTCTCCGACCGCATGAACACCCGGCCTCTCTACTACTTCCAGGCCGGGCGCGAGCTTGTGGTGGCGACCCATGTTGCGGCGCTGACAGCGCACCCGGACTGTCCCCGTACCCTCGACAGGCAGTCGCTGCACGAGCTGATCGCGTACCGGCAGGTGCTCGGGGCGAACACGATCTACGATGGAATCCGCTGGATGGAGCCGGGCAGCATCGTCACCTTCGACGGCGCCACGTCACGGACGCGGGCCTACTGGCGGATGCGCTGGCGCGAACCGGATTTCCCGCAGCGCGATCTCCCCGACCTGATTGCCGAAGCTGTCCGCGCGGCAGTGCGGCGACGGCGTGCGCCCGGTATCCGCCACGGCGTCTTTCTCAGCGGCGGTCTCGATTCCCGCATCATCCTGGCCGCCGCCGAGGAACCGCTGCCGTGCCTCACCCTTGGCGACGTCGAGACCGGGCAGCTGCGGTGCGCCCGGGAGGCCGCCGCCATCAAGGGCGCGCCGCATCACTTCCTGCCGGTCTCTCCCGATGACTTTTGGTCCTGCTTCGAGGAGGGCGTTCGCCTTACGGGCGGCATATACGGATGCCAGCACAATCACTTCCTGCCGGTTCTTGACAGAACGCGCGAGCACTGCGACGTAGCCTTCAGCGGCGGTTATCTCGACACCATCCTGCGCGGCAGCTTCATGCCGGCGCGCAGAATCGCGTTCGGCGGCGTGTCGGCCAGCGTGCCCTGGCCAGCGTCCCTCCCTTCGGGCGATCTTCCGAGCTTGCTTGCGCGCTCGCAGAAGACCGCCTCGCCGGTTTCCCTTGTGCGCAGCGTCCTGTCGCGCGAGGCCGAGGCCGAGCACGAGGACCGGCTTCGCTGGGGAATGCGAAACGCCCTCGTCGGCTTCGAGTCCGACTATCCGCACCACGCCTGGAGCTACGTGATGATGCGCTCCATGCCGCACAATCTCGGCTTTCCGAACGTGCTGTCGATCCGCAGCCGGATGGAGGTCGAACTGGTCGCCTGGGACCACGAACTGCTGGAGATCGCGCTGCGGCTGCCGCCAGGCTGGGTCATGCCCGACAACGCCTACCGGAGCGCGCTGGCACTGCTTTCGCCGGCCTTGGCCCGCCTGCAGTACGCCAACGACGGCATGCCTGCCGACGCCAACGTGTACCTGCGGACGGCCAGCCGCATGCTGGGGGCCTCGGCGCGGGCGGTCGAGACGCGGCTTCTCGGGAACCGGCCGCTCAACGGATCGGCCTCGTGGCTCGACTTCTGCGGAATGCTGCGGCAGGCAGGGCCACTGCGCCGGCGTCTCGAGGACCTGCCGCGCAGCGAGGCCCTGGCCGCCTGCGGCATCTTCGATCCCGTCGGTCTGCAGGCTGCGGTCGACGGCCACCTTCACCGCAACCGCAACCACGCCAAGTTCCTGCTGATGCTGCTGACGGTCGACGAATGGATCCGCCAGTTCGGGGCGACGGGAACGCCCCTCCAAAGCACCGGCGCTGCCCCCCTGTACCAGGCGCCGGTGGCCTGATCCCCTTCCCGCTTCGCGCAACAAAAAGCCCGCCGGGCGGCGGGCTCTTCGCTTTTCCCGGAGGCCGGGCTCACAGGAACGGCGCGGTTGGCAACGGTACCAGGAACGCCGACTTGAACAGGAAATAGAACCCCAGCACCAGCGCCGCCGAGACCAGCGGGTAGACGACGATCCGGAACCGGGTCCAGGGGTCGTACATCGCGATCAGAAGCATCACCGCGAAGGCGGCGCTTCCGGCGATCAGGAAGCCGACGTAGGGCATCGCCAGGGCGCACGCGAACAGGGTCACGACCAGCCCGACGCGACGCGGCGTCGAACCGCCGCGCTGGGCAGTCTGGGCCTCGAGCGATTCGGTCAGCTCCTTCGGCGGCAGGAGCAGCTGCCGCCCGATGTACATCAGGCAGAACACGATCATCAGCACCGCGACCGCCCTTGGGTAGACGTAGGAATCGCGGTCCAGCATGCGGGTGGTGTCCCACAGGGCGGCCCCCCCGAGCAGGATGAACAGGGAGCACACAACCATGCCGGCAGTGTCGCGTTTCCGAGCCATGATCAGGACCTCCCCTCTTGGCGGGCCAGCCGACGCACCAGCCGTGGCTTGAGCATCGGGTAGAACAGGGACAGCAGGATGACGAGGATGAGAACGAACGAGATCGGGCGGGCGAAGAAGCCGGTCAGCGGATTCCCGGTCGCCTCCCCGATGATCCATCCCTGCACGAACCCGTTCTCGGCGATCCGGCTGAGGATGAGGCCGAGCACGATCGGCGAAGGGGTGAAGCCGAAACGGTTGAGGATCCAGCCAATGACCCCCAGCACGACCATTATGGCGATGTCGGAGGTGCTGTTGCGGATCGCATAGGTTCCGATCACGCACATGAAGGCGACCGAGGGGACCAGCAGCGCCTTCGGGATCGTAATGATCGACTTGTACGCGTAGCGGCCGATGAGCAGGCCCGCCGGAAGCATCAACGCCGTCGCGATGAAAAGGCCGGCCATGAAGGTGTAGACGATCGAGCCGCCGCCTTCGGTGAACAGGTTGGGGCCGGTCCGGACGCCCTGGACCAGCAGCGCACCGAGGATCACCGCGTCGGTCGGCGTGCCGGGAATGCCCAGCACGAGGGTGGGTATCAGGCCTCCGCCGACGGTCGCGTTGTTGGCGCCTTCGGAAGCGATGATGCCGTCGGGGTCGCCATCGCCGAACTTGTTGCCCGCAGGAGCGGTGCGGCGCGCTTCGGAATAGGCGACCAGGCTGGCGATCGAGCCGCCGGCACCGGGAAGGATGCCGACGATGGTGCCGATGACCGAGCTGCGCACCGCGTTGACCCAGCGGCGGCTGAGGATCGAGGTCGCCTCGCCGAGGCGGAAGCCGCGGGTCTCGTGCGTCACCTTGAGATGCCGGTCGGGGGTGGCGACGAGGTCGATCAGGACCGGAACGCAGTAGAGCCCGATCAGCGCCGAGACCGTCTCGATGCCGCCGATCATCACGTTGCTTCCGAACGTGAAGCGGACGTCTGAGCTGATCTCGGCGACGCCGATGCAGGCGATGAGAAGGCCGAAGCACGCGCCGATCAGTCCCTTCAGCGTGTTGCCTTCGGACAGTGATGCGATCAGCGTGAGCCCGAACATGGCCAGCCAGAAGTACTCGGTCGGTCCGAACTCGAGTGCGACCTCGGCCAGCGGCGGTGCCAGACCGAGCAGGAACAGGGCGCCGACCATGCCGCCGATCACCGACGCCAGACAGGCGACGGTGATCGCAAGATCGCCGTCGCCCCGCTTGGCCATCGGGTAGCCTTCGAACGTAGTCGCGATCGCCGATGGCGTTCCCGGAGTGTTGAGGAGGATGGCGGAATACGCCCCGCCATAGATGGCTCCGGTATAGATGGCACCCATCAGGATGAGCGCCGCGGCCGTCGGCATGGAGAAGGTGAACGGCACCAGCACGGCGATAGCCATCGTCGCCGTCAGCCCGGGAAGGGCACCGATGACCGTTCCGGCCACGACGCCGCCCAGAGCCAGCAGGAAGTTTTCCGGCGACAATGCCGCCCACATGAACTCGAAACTCATAGCTTCGCTCGCCGTGCTGGTGTTGCGATCGGTCGGTCGGCTTACTTTACCAGGGCCGCTTCCTTGGCCGCCTTGATGTAGATCGTCTTCATCTTGGCCATGAAGTCGTCCATCGACTTGCCGTACTTGACGTCAAGCATGGCGAATCCGCCGTCCAGCATCTTCTTGATGAACGCCGGGTCCTTGTTGATGGCCTCGATCATGTCGGCAAGCTTCTTGCGGGTCTCCTCGGACGCCGACTTCGGGACCGCGATGCCGCGGTACGTGCCGCCGCTCATCTCGTAGCCGAGTTCCTTGAAGGTCGGCACGTCCGGGAAACCGGGATGCCGCTGGTCCATCGCCACCGCCAGCAGACGCGTGCGCTCGAACTGCTTCGGGACCGTGGTATAGCCCCACTGCGCCATGGTCTGGCCGCCGAGCAGCGCGGTCACCGAAGGCCCGGTCCCGCCGAACGCGACGTAGGTCGACTTGATGCCGGCCGCCTCGTCGAACATGATCTGCGCCAGATGGTTGGCCGAGCCCTTGCCGGACCCGCCGAACGTCACTTTGCCAGGGTTCGCCTTGGCGTAGTCGACGAGGTCCTTCAGCGTCTTGAACTGGCTGTCGTCCTTGACGACGATGGCGTCGGGCGTGAAGTGGAAGAAGTAGACGTTGACGAGATCGTCGGTCTGGTAGCCGATCTGGCTCTGCTCCGGCTGAATGATGATGTGGGGAATGTTGGTCCCCATGATCGTGTAGCCGTCGCCCTTCATCTTGTTGAGCTGCGACCAGCCGACGGCGCCGCCGCCGCCCGGCTTATAGGTGATGATGAAGTCCTGGCCGAATTTCTGCTTGAAGAACGGCTGCTGAAAGCGGGCGGTCACGTCCGATTCGCCGCCGGGTCCGAACGGGATGTAGTAGGTGATCGGCTGATCGGGATAGGCCGCAACGGCCCCGGTGGAAAACCCAACGCCCGCAACC
The DNA here is from genome assembly GCA_018432935.1 of Rhodospirillales bacterium. Classification (GTDB taxonomy): domain Bacteria; phylum Pseudomonadota; class Alphaproteobacteria; order Rhodospirillales; family Shumkoniaceae; genus JAHDSF01. Next base: position 60,876 of record JAHDSF010000017.1, read on the forward strand.
ATTGCCGCCGCGGCGGCCGTCATCACCATGCGTGCTGCACGCCTCATCATTTCCTCCTGCTTGTAATTGGAATGCCTGGCACTCGATGGGGTCCTCTACTCTTCCGGCTCCTCCTTGCACAGCCCTTCTATATGATAACAGACTTGAGGCTAGGTTGTCTGCCCGTCGCCTGTCAACTGGACCGAGACGCCGAGGGGCGCGCGAAGCGCGGCGGAACCTCCTCCACAACGGCATCGGCCACCGCGAGCGAGCGCTCGTCGGGGCGGATGCTCGCTCGCCGCGGCAGCCCGCCCCCTCCCGTCCCGAAGTCGGCGTAAATGGGAAACCGGCGCATCGTCAGAGCCTCGACCTCGATCGATACAGTGAGACCCGCCCGGCTCGGTACGCGCCTCGGAATCCGCCCTTCGATGATGATCTCGGCGTCGGCCGGCACCTTGACGAGGCCGCCATGGCTGAGGGTCGGGACCAGCCGGACCGGTTCCCCGGCCATGCCGCCGGCCGTCTCCCAGTGTCCTGCATGCGCCCCCGCGATGACCGTGGGATGATGGCCGATCCACAGCGCGCAAGGGCAGTCCTCTCCGCGAGCCCACCAACGCGTCACGGTGCCTCCCACGCCGGCGGCGAGCCGGCTGGCCATCGTGCGGGCTCCCTTGACCAGGCAGCGTTGCAGCACGGTGCTGTCGCGGCCGGTATCGGCATCGCAGGTGACCAGATGAGCGCACGTCAGGCGGGGAGCGGAGCCGGCCGCCGGCAGGTGCAGGATCGGCAGACGGCCGAGATCGGCCCGCCTTGCCTTGCGGACCACCTCCTGAACCGGCGCCTCGGACGTCGCCACCACGACCGGGGCGATTCTCGGGAACGCGCCGGTGAGAGGCAGGCCCGCAAACAGGTTGGTCGCCACCGGGATCTCGCAGGGCGTGCCGTCGACGCGCAGCGGTCGTGCGACCAGTACGATCGGGCGTGGCCGCCACCCGGACAACCGCTGCAGCAGGCCGGCGATCTCACCGGCTACCGACAGCGGGCGTTGGATGCGCCAGACCGCATCCCCCGCGCCATCCAGGAAGGTGCGGAGGTCTGCCACCACCTCAGCCCCGGCTTTTGACGCTCCCCGCCGCGCGCCGGAGCGCATCCTCGACCAGGTCCGAGATCGCCGGCACCAGCTTGGGATCGTAGAGGCCGGGGAACAGCATGAGTTGCTGGCGATAGGCATCGACGACCTTGCCCTGCGGGTCGAGAAGCTGCCAGTCGATGGTGGCGGGGCCGGCCTCCGCGGGGGCCGTCTTCTTGTCGAAGCGGACGTTCAGGACATGAGCGGCGGTCCCGTTCTCCCGCGTCATCTGGAAGCCGTACTCTTTCATGGCTTCCCAGGCCACGGAGCGGAACATCCGCTCGATTTCGCCCTCCTTGCCGCCGCTCGCCTCGCGGACGATGAGCGGCAGCGACGCCACTCCGGCCGAGGGCGCCGCCACGGCAGTCGGGGCCGCTGCAACGGCAGCAGCTGCCCGCACCGGCTGAGGGATCGCGGTCGGCGGCACCGGCGCGGCGCTCGCCACCGGCCGAGCCGGGGCAAGGCCGCTGCGCGGGGTGGGGGGGGTTGTGGGTGCACACGTCCCCGCCGCGTTGCCCGACCATCCGGGAATGCACGAAAGCGCGCCCAGCGGCGCGCCCGGATCGGGCGGCGGCGCCGCCGGCGGCATGTCCCTGATGTAGGAGGCGGCGGTTTCCGGGCTGTTCATGTCGAAGCCGCCGACCTGGAAGCCCGGCGCCGCGGATGGCGCCGGCAGCGGCATCTCGACCCCGGTTATGTAGGAGCCGGGGACCGGCGGCATGCCCACCGAAAAGCCCTCGCCCGAGCCGACCGGCAACACGTCCGGAGGAGGCAGCGGCAGGGTGGTGGGCTTGATGAAGTCGCTGGCGATCGGCTGCGGCCCAAGCGAGAACACGTCACCCAGGGCGACCGGCCCCACCGTCGGCGGCGGCAGCGACATCGTGATTCCGGTGACCTGGCTGCCGGCACTTGCCGGTGGCACCATCGAGAACGCGCGGACATCGCAACCGAAGCAGGGTGCTGACGGGGGCCCCCAGGTGCCGCTGGCGGATGGGCGGGATGCCCCCTCCCTCGCAGCAACCGAATCGGCGCCGGCCCCGGTACAGGACGCCGCCAACCCCGTCGCGAGCAGGAGCGCGAGACGCCATGTTCCGACCATCGATCCCCTCCCCTCCGCGGACGTCCACCCACCAAGAGCCCTGCATCGACGCTCCATGTCAAGACCGACGATCGCCAACCTTTGCTGACTTTTGCTTGCATTTTGATGATGTCTGTTCACTGTTGCGGCAAGGGTATGGAAAATGCCTGCTCCCGGTTTCGCCCCCGGCGGGACGCTGCTGACGATTGCCTCATGTCGCCGCTCGTTGAAGCCCTTTGGCAAGCTGCCGCTCTTATCCTCCATGCCGATTCGGATCTTGCCGAGATCGTCGGGCTGTCGCTTGCGGTCAGCCTCGGCGCCACCGCCCTCGCCGCCCTGGTCGGCATGCCGATCGGCGCGATGGCGGCGCTCTTCCGCTTTCCCGGCCGGCGGGCGCTGGTCGTGCTGCTCGATGCCCTGATGGGGCTGCCGCCGGTGGTCGCGGGGTTGTTCGTGTACCTCATCCTGTCGCGCTCCGGGCCGCTGGGCTTCCTCGGGCTTCTCTACTCGCCGCTGGCGATGGTGATCGCCCAGTTCATCCTGATCCTGCCGATCGTCGCCGCCCTCAGCCGCCAGGTAGTCGAGGACCACTGGCGCGAGTACGAGGAGCAGCTTCGCTCGCTGGGTGCCGGCCCGGGGCGGGCATTGCCGACCTTGCTGTGGGACGGCCGCTTTTCTTTGTTCACCGTGGTGCTGGCCGGCTTCGGTCGCGCCATCGCCGAGGTCGGCGCAGTGATGATCGTCGGCGGCAACATCGCCCACGTGACGCGGACGATGACCACGACCATCGCTCTCGAGGTGAACAAGGGCCAGCTCGCCCTCGCGATGGCGCTGGGAATCATCCTCATCGCGCTCGCGGTCTCGGTGAACGGCTCCGTGCATGCGGCAAAGCACGTCGCCCAGCGGTGGGGCGGGCAGTGATGCACGGCCCCCAGCCGATCCTGCCGCTGGAACTGCGCGAGGTCGTCCTCGCGCTCGGCGGAAGGCGCCTGATCGACGGCATCTCCTGTCGGTTCGCTGCCGGCCTGAAGACCGTCATCATCGGTCCCAATGGCGCCGGCAAAAGCCTGTTCCTTCGCCTTTGCCACGGCCTTATCCGGCCGACCGCAGGCGAAATCGTCTGGCATGGCGCGGCCGGACGCGATCCGGCTTCTGCCCAGGCGATGGTGTTCCAGCGACCGGTCATGCTGCGTCGCAGCGCGGTCGCCAACATAGAGTACGCGCTGTCTCTGCAGGGCCTTGGTCGTCGGCTGCGGCGGGAACGGGTTGCCGAAGTCCTCGCGAGGACCGGGCTTTCCGAGATCGCCGACCGGCCTGCCCGGGTGTTGTCCGGCGGCGAGCAGCAGAAGCTGGCCCTGGCCCGGGCCTGGGCCCTGCGTCCGCAGGTGCTGTTCCTGGACGAGCCGACCAGCAGCCTGGATCCCGGCGCGAGCCACGCGATCGAAGAGATCGTGCGGACGCTCCATGCCGAAGGCACCCGGATCATCATGACCACCCACGACCTCGGCCAGGCGCGACGCCTTGCCGACGAGGTCGTCTTTCTTCACCACGGCCGGATCGTCGAGCACGCTCCGGCGCCGGCCTTCTTCGACGGGCCCGCCTCGCCGCTCGCCGCAGCCTTCCTGCGCGGCGAGCTGTTGTGGCGGGAGTGACAGGACCAAACGATAAAACCAGGAGGAACAGAATGCGCAGACTCGCAGCCGCTTTCGCCTTTGCCGCCTCGCTGGCGGCCGTCTCGACCCTCGCGGCCGATAAGTTCATCACAGTCTCCTCGACCACCTCGACCGAGGACTCGGGCCTGTTCGGCTCCATCCTGCCCAAGTTCACCGCCAAGACCGGCATCGAGGTCCGGGTGGTAGCGCTGGGTACCGGCAAGGCGATCGAGGTCGCCAAGAGGGGCGACGCCGACGTCCTTTTCGTCCATCACCGCCCGTCCGAGGACAAGTTCGTCGCCGATGGCTTCGGCGTGAAGCGCCATGACGTCATGTACAACGACTTCGTCGTGGTCGGCCCGAAGTCGGACCCGGTCGGCATCCGCGGCATGAAGAGCGCCGCCGACGCCTTCAAGAAGATCGCCGCAGCCAAGGCCCCGTTTGCCTCGCGCGGCGACAAGAGCGGCACCCATATGGCCGAGCTGGCCGTCTGGAAGGCGGCTGGCGTCGACGTCGCCCCGGCCTCCGGCACCTGGTACCGCGACACCGGTTCGGGCATGGGCCCGACGCTCAACACCGCTTCGGGGATGAACGCCTACACGGTGGCCGACCGCGGCACCTGGATCAGCTTCAAGAACAAGGGCGAGCTCGAGCTGCTGGTGGAAGGCGATGCGGTGCTTTTCAACCCTTACGGCGTCATGCTCGTGAACCCGGTCAAGCATCCGCATGTCAAGGCCGAGATGGGGCAGGCGTTCATCGACTGGCTGGTGTCGTCGGAAGGCCAGAAGGCGATCGCTGACTTCAAGATCGAGGGCCAGCAGCTCTTCATGCCGAACGCCAAGTAGGGCAATCCCGTTTCCGGTCTGCTGAACCGGTCGGCCCCTCCTTGCCGGACCGGCGATCGCGCTTACCTGAAGGCGATCGACGAACCGGAAGGGACATATTCCCATGGCCGTGGCAGACGGACGGCGGGATGGCACCACCGTCACCGTGTTGGCGACCACCTCGCTCCAGGATTCGGGGCTGTTTGCCTCGATTCTCCCCAAGTACAGCGCCGCCAGCGGCGTCGTGGTCCGGGTGGTCGCCCTCGGCACAGGAAGGGCGGTCGCGCTCGCCGAGCGTGGCGATGCCGACGTCCTGCTCGTCCATCACCGTCCGTCCGAGGACAAGTTCGTGGCCGACGGCTTCGGCGTGAAGCGCCACGAGATCATGCGCAACGACTTCGTGCTGGTCGGCCCGAAGGCGGATCCGGCCGGCATCCGCGGCACCACGGATGCCGCGGCCGCGTTTGCGAGAATCGCCGCCGCCGCCGCGCCGTTCTGCTCGCGCGGAGACCGAAGCGGCACCCATCTCGCCGAGCTGGCGCTGTGGCAGACGGCTGGCTCCGGCGCCCCCTCGACGGCGGCAGGCTGGTACCGCGAACTGGGTGCAGGCATGGGAGCGACCCTGACCCTGGCCTCGGGCATCGGGGCCTACACGCTGGTCGACCGCGGCACGTGGATCAGCTTCGCCGCCAAGGGTGACCTTGAGCTCCTGGTCGAGGGCGACCCGCGTCTTGCCAATCCTTACGCCGCCATCCTCGTCAGCAAGGCTCGGCATCCGCAGGTGAACGACGTGCAAGGTCAGGCCTTCATCGACTGGCTGAAGTCCGCGGAAGGCCAGAAGGCGATCGCCGATTTCAGAATCGGGGGCCGGCAGCCGTTCACGCCGTGCGCAACACCGTAGCGCTGCACCTTCCCCTCGACCGGCGGAAGACTGCCGATGGCCGCTTTTCCTTGGTCCCCCAGGTATGAAGGGCTAAGATGCGCGCCAATCCGAGAGGTCTTCGGGGAAAGGACATCGCCATGAGATGCATGCGGATGGCGGCCATGGCGGCCGCCCTGGCCGGCTTTGCCGCAGCGGCGCCCGCCGCGGAAAGACACGTCGCGATTACCCAGATCGTCGAGCACCCGGCGCTCGACGCCTGCCGCAACGGTGTCAAGGACGAGCTCGCCGCGGCCGGCTTCGAGGTCGGCAAGAACCTCAAGTGGTCGTACGAATCCGCGCAAGGCAATATGGCGGTCGCCGCTCAGATCGCGAAGAAGTTCGCGGGCGAGGAGCCGGACGTCATCGTCGCCATCGCGACTCCGTCGGCGCAGACGGTGGCGGCCAGCGCCAGGCGCACGCCGCTGGTGTTCAGCGCGGTCACCGACCCGGTCGGCGCCAAGCTGGTCGAGGCCTGGGACAAGCCCGGCGAGTTCGTGACCGGGGTCTCCGACAAGACACCGATCGACAAGCACCTCGGGCTGGTCAAACGGCTCGCGCCCAAGGCCAAGACGGTCGGGGTCATCTACAATCCCGGCGAGGCCAACGCGGTCTCGATCCTGAATTCGGTCAAGGAAGAAGCGCCAAAGCTGGGGCTGGCGGTCGTCGAGGCGGCAGCGCCGCGATCCAGCGACGTGCTGGCCGCTGCCCGCTCGCTGGTCGGCAAGGCGGACGCGATCTACATCGGTACCGACAACACCGTAGTCTCGGCCTTCGAGGCGGTGGTCAAGGTCGGTACCGAAGCCAAGATCCCGGTGTTCGCCGGCGACACCGCCTCGGTCGAACGGGGCGCGGTGGCGGCGCTCGGCTTCGACTATTACGACGTCGGCCGCCAGACCGGCAAGGTCGTGCTGCGCATCCTCAATGGCGAGAAAGCGAGCGCGATCCCGGTCAGGGGCGTCGAGAAGATGGACCTTTACCTGAATCTCAAGACCGCCCCGCAGATGGGCCTCGAGATACCGGAAAAGGTCGTCGCCGAAGCGCAGAAGATCATTCGTTAGGAGGACGCCGCCGCCGTTCCCCTCCCCCCTCTCTTCCTCGAACGAGAATGAGAGGGAGGAGGCGACGTTGGCAGCCTTGTGAGAAGGTCTTTCGCGTGAGCCTCATCGCCTTCCTTGGAGCCGTCGAGACGGGCCTCATCTACGCGCTCGTCGCACTGGGCGTATACCTCTCGTTCCGGGTGCTGCAGTTCCCTGATCTTACCGTCGACGGCAGCTTTCCCCTGGGCGCCGCCGTCGCCGGCATCCTGATCGTCAGCGGCATCAATCCGTTCCTCGCCACCTTCGCCGCCTTTTTCGCCGGCGCCGCCGCAGGGCTGGTGACCGCTTGGCTGAACGTGCGCCTCAACATCCTTCACCTGCTCGCCTCGATCCTGACCATGATCGCGCTGTTTTCGATCAACCTGCGCGTCATGGGCGGCCCCGTGGTGCCGCTGCTCGGCGAGCAGACGGTGTTCAGCGGGCTCGACGGACTTGGCATCCCCAGCTACTGGACGCTGCCGGCGGCGCTGCTGGTCATCGTCGTTCTGTGCAAGATCGCGATCGACCTGTTCCTCAACTCGCAGATCGGCGCCGCCATGCGGGCGACCGGCTCGAATGCGCGCATGGCGCGCGCCCAGGGTATCAACACCGGTGCCTACGTGCTGCTCGGCATCGCCCTCAGCAACGCGCTGGTCGCGGTCGGCGGCGCCCTGTTCGCGCAGACCCAGGGCGCGGCGGACATCACCCTCGGGGTCGGCACCATCGTGGTCGGCCTGGCGGCGGTGATCGGCGGTGAGGCCGTGATCCTGCCGCGGACCCCGTTCCTGTCGACGCTTGCCTGCATCGCCGGCTCGATCCTCTACCGGATCGCAGTGGCGCTGGCGCTGAACGCCGACTTCATTGGCCTGAAGGCTCAGGACCTCAACCTCATCACCGCCGTGCTGGTGGCCGGAGCGATGGTCCTGCCGACGGTGCGCACGCCCGTTACGAGAGCCTTGCTGAAGGCGCGCGGCCGATGATCGACGTCCGCTCCCTCAAGGTCACCTTCAACCAGGGCACTCCGATGGAGAGTCGGGCCCTGCGCGGGGTCGACCTCCACATCCCGGCCGGCCAGTTCGTCGCCGTCATCGGCAGCAACGGCGCCGGCAAGACCACCTTCCTCAACGCGCTGTCCGGCGAGGCACGGCCGGACACCGGACGCATCCTGATCGACGACGAGGACGTCACGAATTGGCCGGCGCACCGCCGCTCGACCCTGGTCGCCCGCGTATTCCAGGACCCGATGGCCGGCAGCTGCGCCAACCTGACGATCGCCGACAACATGGGTCTGGCCGCGGCCCGCACCGGCAGACGGTCGTTGCGTCCCGCCGTCAACCGCGCCCTGCGCGAGGAGTTCCGGGCCCACCTTGCCCGCCTCGAACTCGGGCTGGAGAACCGGCTCGACGACCCGATGGAACTCCTCTCGGGCGGCCAGCGCCAGGCGGTCAGCCTGCTGATGGCCACCATCAGGCCGATGAAGATCCTGCTCCTCGACGAGCATACGGCGGCGCTCGACCCCAAGATCGCCGCCTTCGTGCTCGAGCTCACGCGCCGGATCGTCGCCGAGCAGAAGCTGACCACGCTGATGGTCACCCACAGCATGCGCCAGGCCCTCGACGTCGGCGACCGCACGGTGATGCTGCACGAGGGCCGCGTCGTTCTCGACGTCATCGGCGAGCAGCGCCGCGGCATGAAGGTCGAGGACCTGCTGCGGATGTTCGAGAAGGTGCGCGGCCAGGAGCTCGACGACGACAAGCTGCTGCTGGGCTGACGCTCTTGGGGACGCCTTTTCGGGTCTCGACGCTCGGTCGAGGGGGTTCGACATGCGTTGGCTGCTCGCCCTTGGGCTTCTCGGCTCCGCCTCTCCTGCGTTGGCGGGTGGCGCATTCGACGGCGTCTACGGCGGCGACGTTGCCTGCGAGGGCGCGGGGACCTCGCCGCCTTTCGCCATGAAGGCAGGCATCATCGTCCGCGACAGCCGATTCGTCACCGAGCGCGGCACGGCGGGCAAGAATGGCTGGGAACGCCTGGAGGGGCACATCGAGACGGACGGCACCGTCGCCGTTCAAGGCCGTTACATCGCCGAGGTCGAAAAGCCGATCGCGTACCGCGGCCGCATCTCCTCGGGACGGCTCCAGGTTGCCGGCACGCGCGGCCCGCGGCGCTGTTCGCTCGATGCGGCGCCGCCGCCGCCGACCGGCGCCAAACTGCCCTACCGGATGCCGCCCGACGTGGCCGCCCGGCGCGCCGCGGTCGGCAGGACGTTTCCCGGTACCTTCACCTGCCCTGCCCCGCCGGCGCCGGTTCGCGACGTCCTGGTCGAGCCCTTCTACCGCAAGGACGACCCGACCCACTCGATCGTCGACCCCGAAGCCTACGCGGCCCGAGCCGCCGCCGCCGAACCGCTGAGCAGACTCGCCGCCGGCGTTGCCCGGCTCGGCGATCGCTACCTCGCGGAGCAGCCGCGCAATGCGGCGGTAGCCGACTGCCTTGCCACGTGGCTCGATGCCTGGGCCTCGGCGGGCGCCCTGCTGGGTACCGCGACCATGCAGGGCAGCTACGAGCGGAAGTGGACCCTGGCCACCCTTGCCCTGAATCTGGCGTTGCTGCGCGATGCCCCCGAGGTAGGCGAGACGCGGGGGCAAAGGATGGCGGCATGGATAGCGGACCTCGCCTATGCCACCGTGCCCGCTTACGCCGGCAAGCCCTTCGCCGAGCAGAACAACCACCTCAACTGGGCCGCCCTCGCGGTACTGGCGGCCGGAGCCGCGACCGGCGAGGCGGGCCTGTTCGAGTGGGGCATCGCCGCCGCCCGCGGCGCTATCGCCAACATCGACGACGACGGCTCGCTGCCGCACGAACTGAAGCGTGCCGCCAAGGCCCTGCACTACCATCGTTTCGCGCTGGAGCCGCTGATCCTTGCCGCCGAAATAGCCGCCGCCAACGGCATCGACCTCTATGCCGACGGGAGGCTGCACCACCTGGTCGGCTACACGGTGGTGGCGATGGCCAACCCCGATCTCGTCGCCCGCCGGGTCGGCCGGAACCAGGACACCGTCGGCGCCGATGGCATCCGCCCTTCGATGTACGCCTGGGCGGAGCCCTACGTCGCCCGCTTCCCCGGCGGATCCCCGGCCGCCACGCTGCAACGTCTTCGCAACGGCGGACTTTCCTCGACCTGGCTCGGCGGCAACCAGACGTTGCGGTTCGCCACCCTTCCCTGATCCGGTCTGCCGTGGGCCGAAGACCCCACGAAAAGTCGGGACGACGGCGCTCCGCCACCGCATTATGATTGCGATGACCAAGCCGCTTGCGGTTGCCCGCAGGATGTGGACATAGTGCCGCGATGATCGATCCTTACGGACGGAAAATCACGTACCTGCGCGTCTCCATCACGGACCGCTGCAATTTCCGCTGCTTCTACTGCATGTCCGAGCAGATGGAGTTTCTGCCCAAGGGGGAGATCCTGTCGCTGGAGGAGATCGACCGCATCTGCTCGGCCTTCGTCGCCAAGGGGGTGCGGAAGCTGCGCCTGACCGGCGGCGAGCCCCTGGTACGGCGCGATGCGATCGAACTCTTCCGCAGCCTGGGCCGCCACCTGGGCGCCGGGACTCTCGACGAACTGACCCTGACCACCAACGGCTCGCTGCTCGCCCGCCACGCGGACTCGCTGGCGGCCTGCGGAGTCAGGCGCATCAACGTGTCTCTCGACACCCTCGATCCCGGCAAGTTCGCCGCCATCACCAGCCGCGGCCAGATCCAGCCGGTGCTGGAGGGCATCGCGGCCGCCAAGGCGGCAGGCCTCAAGGTGAAGATCAATACGGTGGCGCTGAAGGGTATCAACGAGGACGAGATCCTGACGCTGGTGCGCTGGTGCGCCGACCGGGGTTTCGACCTCACCTTCATCGAGACGATGCCGCTGGGCGAGATCGAGGCCCGGCGGGTGGACAACTATCTGCCGCTGTCCGAGGTGCGGGCGCGCATCGCGAGCGTTTTCCCGCTGGAGGGCGTTGCCGAGACGACCGGCGGGCCGGCGCGTTACGTCCGGGTTGCCGAGACCGGGCAGCGGATCGGCTTCATAACGCCGATGACGCACAATTTCTGCGAGACCTGCAACCGCGTCAGGCTGACCTGCACCGGAACGCTTTACATGTGCCTGGGCCAGGATGATGCCGTCGACCTGCGGGCACCGGTGCGGACCTCGCCAGACAACGGCCCGCTGATCGCGGCCATCGACGCCGCCATCGCCCGCAAGCCCAAGGGCCACGAGTTCATCATCGACCCCGCCCTAGGCCGTCCCGCCGTGTTCCGGCACATGAGCGTGACGGGGGGATGAGAGCCGCCGAACCTGAGATGCCAGAGAGGACTTGTGACTAACGGCCGCATCATCCTGATCTACCCGCAGCAGGGCTTTTCGGGCAACTACGTCAAGCACATGCCCCTGAGCCTTCTATACGCCGCGGCGGAAGTCGTGAAGGCGGGGTACGAGGTCGTTCTGCTCGACACCCGGGTCCAGATCGACTGGCGCAACCGATTGCGGCAACTTATGGCCGAGGAACGGCCGCTCTGCGTCGGGGTCAGCGTGATGAGCGGACGGCCGATCACCAACGCAATTGCCATCGGACGTTTTGTCAAGGAGGTCAATCGAGGCGTTCCCGTGGTCTGGGGCGGACCCCATGCGACGTTCTATCCCGAAAGCATCCTGAGCGACGAATGGAGCTGCGATTACGTGCTCTCGGGATACGCCTCGAAGAGCTTCCACCGCCTTTGCGAGTCTCTCCGCCAAGGTACTGGACTTGACATGGTTCCTGGGCTGTCCTGGCGGGAGGGAGATGCGGTCAGGCGCAATCCGGCGGAAGACAAGAAATTCGAGAACATTCCCTACCAAGACATTCCCTACCATCTCATCGACGACTACTCTGTGTACGGTCAGGTGGATCAGGACCGCCGGATCTTCTCGATGTACTCGGCCCTCGGCTGTCCGTATCAATGCTCGTTCTGCAGTTCTCCCGCCCAGTATGCTTCGATAGAGGGCAAGAAGTGGGTGCCCCTGGCGGCCAAGGAAGTCGTCGACCACGTGCAGTACGTCGCCGAGAAATACCAAGCCAACTACATCTACTTCATCGACGACGACAGCTTTCCCAAGCTCGACCACGTGCGCGCCATCATCGAGGAGATTGCGGCTCGGAAGATTCCGGTCAAGCTCGGATTCCGCGGCGCGCGGATCAGTGAAATCAAGCGCATGACGGACGAGTTCCTGAGTATGCTGGTCGATTCTGGGACCGACATCATGCACATCGGCGCCGAAAGCGGGTCGGACCGCGTTCTCAAGCTGATCCGCAAGAACTGCACAGCCATGGACATTGTCGAGGTCAACCGCAAGCTGGCGCGCCACCCCGAGATCACCGCCGCCTACAACTTCCTGATGGGCGTGCCGACGGAAACCCTCGATGAGCTGAAGCTCACCCGTGATCTGATGCTGCGGCTCGTCGAGGACCACCCGAACTGCATCATCTTCCCTCCCAACAAGTTCCGCCCGCTTCCGGGGACCGAGCTCTACGAAGTCGCGGCGAAGGAGTGGGGATACCGGATGCCGCAGACGCTGCAGGAGTGGGCCAACATCGAGGTCGAAGGGAAGGCGAACAAGGACTGGTACGACCCGGGAATGGAGAAGTTCTTCAACCTGATGCTGATCTGCTCGTACTTCATCGACAACAAGGTGCTGAAGGTCACCCGCGGCCGTACCTTGTTCTTCAAGTTCGCCCGTCTGCTGAACCGCCTCTACCGCCCCGTCGCCCTCTTCCGCCTTCGCCGCGGACTGACCTTTGCCCTCGTCGAGTATTCGGCCTATCGTTTCCTCACGCGTTTGTTGTCGAGGGGCGAAAAGGCTGCTTGATCATGTGCGGGCTGGTCGGGTTCGCTGATCCCGATGGCGTTATCCAAGACCCCGTGGCCACCGTCGAAGAGATGGTCGCCACGCTCGCTCACCGCGGCCCAGACGGCCAGGGGGTCTGGCATGGCGGCGCCGTCCACCTCGGCCACCGGCGGCTCGCCATCATCGACACCAGTGATGCGGGCGCGCAGCCGATGCTGGCGCCCTGGGGATCGGCGATCGTCTTCAACGGCGAGATCTACAACCACGTCGAACTGCGCGAGGAACTGGAGACCGCCGGCTTCCGCTTTCGCACGCGCTCGGACACCGAGGTGCTGCTGGCGGCCTGGGAGCGCTGGGGACCCGACTGCCTCGACCGCCTCATCGGCATGTTCGCGTTTGCCTTGTGGGATCCGCGCCAGGGCCGGTTGTTTCTCGCCCGCGACCGTCTCGGCAAGAAGCCCCTGTACCTTTGTCAGGATGGGCGTTTCCTGGCGTTCGCCTCTGAACCCAAGGCTCTGCTGGCCGTCGAGCGCATACGCCGACGGGCCGGGCTCGACGGTCGCGCGTTGGCGGACTTCCTCACTCTTGGGTACGTGCTCTCCCCGAAGTCAATCTACTCCAACATCCAGCGCCTCCCTGCAGGATGCTGGGCGGAATACGGCGCGCACTCCGGGACTCTCCGGATCCAGGAATACTGGAAGCTGGAAGAACACGTGCTTGCCCACCGCATGCCCTATGACGAGGACGCGCGGCATCGGTTCCGGGAATTGCTGGAGGATGCGGTCAGAATCCGGCTCCGGGCCGATGTACCGGTGGGGTGTTTCCTGTCCGGCGGGATCGACTCCTCGACGATCGCCGCCCTCGTCGCGCGCGTGTCGAAGCAGCCCATGCGCGCCTTCTGCGTCGGCTTTGCCGAATCGAGCTTCGACGAGCGCGCCCATGCCCGCCGGGTGGCGGATCACCTCGGCATCGAGTTTACGGTGCTTGAGTCGGGTGGCGCCGACCTCGCCGCCATCGTACGCCACTGCGACGAGCCGTTCGCCGACACCTCGCTGCTGCCCACCTGGCAGCTCAACGCCGCCGCGTCGCGGCATGTCAAGGTGGCTCTGTCGGGCGACGGCGCCGACGAAATCCTCGCCGGCTACCCGACTTACCAGGCCGACCGTCTATACCGGTTCTACCGCCGCGTTCCGCAGCCGATCCAGGCGGCCCTGGACGGGCTGGCCCGACGCGCGCTAAAGCCGAGCTACCGCAAGCTCTCCCTCGACTACCGCGTGCGGCAATTCCTGGCCAGCCGGGGGCTGTCGCCTGAACGGGCGCACGCGTGGTGGAGAGTCGTTTTCTCCGGGCGGGAAATCCGGACCCTCCTGGCGGACGATGTGCTTGCCACGATCGGCGACTACGATCCGCTCTGCGCATTCGAAGCGGCCTTCGAGCGTGTCCGCGGGGCAGACTTCCTGAACCGCTCGCTCTACGTCGACATCAAGACTTGGCTGGCGGACGACATCCTGGTGAAGGTGGACCGAATGAGCATGGCCCATGGGCTTGAGGTGCGCTCGCCACTGCTCGACCACCGAGTGGTCGAGTTCGCGCTGCGCCTGGAGCCGGCGGCGAAGATTCGGGGGACGCGGCAGAAGGTGGCCCTGCGCGACGTCGCCGCTCCTCTTCTCCCGTCGGCCACCCTGAAGCGCGGCAAGCAGGGTTTCGGCGCACCCACGACCGGCTTCGGTGCCGTGGCACCCCCCGCTCTGGACTCCTCGGGGCTTTTCCGGCAGTGTTTCCGCCTCGACGGGCTCGCGGAAGACATCACCTACAAGTCTCTTGCCCTCGGAGTCCTTATCAAGTGGCTCGATCTCCGCCGCGAATCAGGCGCCGGGCCAGAACGGGCGCTTTCATGGTCGTCAACGGGCTAAGCTATATCGTTCCTGCCTACAATGAAGAAGGCGCGATCACATCTACGATCGAGCGGCTGCAGGCGGTACTGCCGGGGCTCGGAATTCCTTACGAGATCATCGTCGTCAACGACGGCTCGGTCGACGCGACTCGCTTGCGCGCGGAACAGTGCGGCAGCGACGTCCAGGTCATCTCGCACCCAGTCAACATCGGATATGGCAGCGCCATAAAGACCGGGATCCGAGCTTCACGCTACAACTGGATTGGCATCGTCGATGCCGACGGCACCTATCCTATCGAGAACTTGCCGAAGCTGATCGAAAAGATGAATCAGGGCTTCGACATGGCAGTAGCAGCGAGGGAGAACGTGCTGGCCACGGATCGTCCGGTGAAGCGATGCCTTCGCTGGCTGATGATTGCCCTGCTCAACCTGATCATCGGCGCCCGGGTCGAGGACCCCAACAGCGGCTTCCGGGTCTTCACCCGGCGTCTCGCCTTTACGTTCTACCCGTTCCTCTGCAACACGTTCTCGTTTACCACCTCCATGACGGTCTTCGCGCTGGGCGAGCGCTTCTTCGTCGCCTACGTGCCGCTCCATTACGCCGTCCGTACCGGCCGAAGCAAGGTTAGGCACTTCCGCGACTCCCTGCGCATGATGCAGCTCATCTTCCAGGGCATCACCTTCTTCAATCCCGTCAAAGCCTATCTGATGATCATCCTGGGGCTTGCCCTGGGTTTCCTCGTGCCTGCCGTGGTGCTGTCGCGGCTCGGTTTCGACTTGGCTGCGGTTCTGTGGTTCGCGTTCGGAGCCGTGGCGACGATCCTCTTCGGGCTTGGCGTACTAGCCGACATCGTCCGGATCGCCGGGATCGGGCGGGACTCGATGAAGGACTGCTGACGTGCGGGCCCTGCCATTAGCCTTGTTCCTGGCCGGAACGCTTCTGGTCGCCATGGTGCGCGGGGGCGCTCTTCAGACCATGGGCGAGATCCACGATGGGACTCTGGCCATATCCGAGTTGTGCGCGATCTGCCAGCGCAACACGACCTGGCTCTACTGGCTGGTGCGGGGAACACTCACCGCGCTCAGCGACCTGTTCTTCCTGGGGCCCGACGCGGGGGCATTCGCTCGCGACACGCCCTGGGAGTTCGCTCCTGTCCTCGCCAACCGGGATGCGGCCATCCAACTGCTCAGCCTCTACGGCACGAGGCTCCTCCTTGCGATCCCGGCGTTTGTCCTCGTCTGCCGGATCCTCTTGGATTGGCGCTGGCGCCTCGTCTATGTCGCGGCCCTCCTGGCCCTCTGGGGGGGATGGCCGGCCACCGGCGTGAACCTGGTGTTGTCATCCGGTTCGCTGGTCGCCGACTGGCCGCCCGCGTACTACAACTTCGCACACCCGCTATTCGACTTCGATTGGGCCGGAATCGGCTTTGTCAGCATCCTGGCCCTGGTCTTGCTGCGAAACCGCCCCGTCCATCCTTTGTTGGCGGCGGTTCTTGCGGGATTCGGACAAGCCATGATGGACAATCTTGGCATGGCGAGCGGAGTGACTCTCGCCTGTGCCGCCGCCTATCGCGGCGAGGGGTGGAGGCGGGCCGCGCTGCTCCTGGCGTCTAGCGGCTTGGGTGCAGCTCTGGTGCTCGGGGCCATCGGAGGGCTGGGCGGACTTGGCATGGAGCGGGCTGGGCTTTTGGCCACAACCGCCAGTGACGGCTTTTTCGCGAAGGTCGCCGCCTATTTTGGGTACTGGTGGGATACCATCGGCGTCTACAATTTCCTTTGGTTCAACACGACGGTCGCCAACTTCCTTTCGCTGTTGGCGCTTCCCCTCGCGGTCGGATGCGCACTTGGCGCACTACTGCCGAGGGCCGCCTTCAAAGCCATCGAAGGTTGGCATCCGGTTGCCATGCTCGGCTGTTGTGCTGTCGGAATCTTCGTGACGCTGGTTCTCGGCCTCTTCAAGAGTGGCTACGGCTCCGACATGGGCCGCCAAGTGATGCCGCTTCTGACAATGATCATGCCCCTTGCGATGCTTGCGGTGCAGCAGACGCGGTTCCATTTCCGGGCTCCTGCGCCGGTCCGCAAAGATTTACGGCCTTAGCGCCGTCAGGAACACCGAAAGGCCGCCCAGGCAGTCCTGGAAGACCTCGACGCTCTGCGCGTTCTTGGCCTGGGCGAAGGCGCCCTGGAGGGCGGCGACGGTGAAGGCCGCCACCTGCTCGGCGTCGACGTCGCCGCGCACGGTACCGTTCTGCTGGCCATGGCGGAACGCCCGGGCCAGTCCCTTGCGCCAGTTCCGGTAGAGAGCCTCGATCCGCTGCCGGAAGCCCTCGTCGACCCCGGCCATCTCCAGAGCCAGGTTGTTGAGGGGACAACCGAGCTTGACGATCGCCGGCACCTCGCCGGAAAGCCGCTCCTGGATCAACTGAGCCAGCCCCTCAACCGGATCCTCGGCGCCCTCCAGCGGCCGCAGCCACCACTCCGCCAGGTATTCCTTGAGAACCTCGTCGACCAGCGCGTAGCCGAGCGC
The DNA here is from genome assembly GCA_018432935.1 of Rhodospirillales bacterium. Lineage (GTDB taxonomy): Bacteria > Pseudomonadota > Alphaproteobacteria > Rhodospirillales > Shumkoniaceae > JAHDSF01. The sequence continues at coordinate 77,832 of JAHDSF010000017.1, forward strand.
CATCTTGTTGGGGAAGTGGTGGTAGAGCGCGCCCTTGGTGACATCGGTGTCGGCCAGGATGGCGTTCAGCCCGGCGGCACGGAAGCCTTCGCTGTGGATGCGTGCGAACGCCGCGCGAAGGATCTTGCGGCGGGTTTCCTGGGGGTCGCGGCCGCGGGTCATGCACCAAAGTATCTTTCAACCGCTCTCCTTCCGCAAGCCGAGTGAACGGAGTAAGGTGGCGGCCCGCCGCCACCACAACCGGACAGCGCGATGGACCTCAAGACCGTCAGCTTCACCGCCTCGGACAGAATCGAGGACGCGCAGCGCGCCGAGACGGAGATGCGCGAGCGCTACGGCCACGTCCCCCCCGAGAACGCGGACGCCATCGTCGCGCTGGGCGGCGACGGCTTCATGTTGCAGACGCTGCACCGCTTCATGGGCCTGGGCAAGCCGATCTTCGGCCTCAACCTGGGGTCGGTCGGGTTCCTGATGAACGACTTCCGGATCGAGGGGCTGATGGAGCGCCTGCAACGGGCCCATCCGATCAACCTCGACCTGCTGCAGATGACTGCCCTCGACGTTGCCGGAGCGGAGCACCGCGCGCTCGCCATCAACGAGGTCTCGCTGCTGCGCCAGACCCGACTGGCGGCCAAGATCCGCGTCTTCGTCGATGATGTCGTCCGCATGGAGCAGATGATCTGCGACGGCGTCCTCGTCTCCACCCCGGCCGGCAGCACCGCCTACAACAATGCCGTGCACGGGCCGATCCTGCCGCTGGGATGCGAGGTGCTGGCGCTCACCCCCATCAGCTCGTTCCGACCGCGCCGCTGGCGCGGCGCGCTGTTGCCCCAGAATGCCCGCGTCACCTTCGAGAACTGCAGTCCCGCCCATCGGCCGGTCAGCGCAGTCGCCGATTTCACCGAGGTGCGCGACATCGTCCGCGTCGACGTCCGCCGCGAGCCGGGGCGGGGCCCCTCGGTTCTGTTCGATCCCGAGAACAGCCTCGCCGAGCGGATCATCAAGGAGCAGTTCCTGCCGTGAGCACGCCGCCCGGCCGGTGGCGGAGCCGCGTCGGTTCGGTCGGCAGGCCGCTGATGACGCTGGCCATCGGCGCCGGCGGCGGTGCGTTGTTCGCTTTCGAGCACCTTCCGCTGTCGTGGCTGCTGGGCGCGATGGCCGCGACGGCCGCTGCCGCCGCGTTGCGCGTCCCCGTCCATCTGCCCTTCGGTCTGCGCGCAGCCGTCATGGTCATCCTGGGCGTGATGCTGGGTGGCACCTTCAGCCCCGAGCTGGTGTCCCGGGCGGCACAATGGACGGTGACGATGGGGTCGCTGGTCGTCTACGTGGTCCTCGTCTCGGCGACCATCTACTTCGGCCTGATGCGTTGGGCGGGTTTTTCCAGGCCGACCGCGTTCTTTTCCAGCGCGCCCGGCGGCTTCGGCGAGATGGTGATGATGGGAGCGGCACTGGGCGGCGACGTACGCGCCATTTCGCTGGTCCACAGCGTGCGCATCGTGATGACTGTCGTTCTCATCGCCTTCTGGTTCCGCTGGTTCCAGGGGTACGTGCCGACCTCGCTTGCCCGCTCCGCCAGCTTCGCCGGGATCGGGCTCGAGGACGGCCTGATCCTGGCCGGGTGCGGCCTGCTCGGATATGTGCTCGGCCAGGTGACGCGGATCCCCGCCGGCCCGCTTCTGGGTCCTCTCGCCGTCAGCGCCGCGGCGCACCTCGCCGGCTTGACCGCCGCGCAACCGCCGCAGGCGCTGATCTCGCTGGCCCAGGTGGTGATCGGGGCGTCAGCCGGCTGCCGTTTCGTCGGCATCTCGCTGCGCGACGTGGCCGGCGCGATGGCGGCCGGTGCCGCTTCGACCCTGGTGATGCTGATCGCGGCCGGAGCGGCGGCCTGGGGTTTGGGAGGGGTTCTCGGAATCCCGATGCCGGTGGTGCTGCTCGCCTTCTCGCCCGGCGGCTTGGCCGAGATGTGCCTGATCAGCCTGGCGCTGGGGGTCGACACCGCGTTCGTCACTGCCCATCATTCGCTGCGCCTCGTCTTCATCGTGCTGTGCCTGCCGTTTGCCTTCCGGCTGGCGCAGGGGCACCGCCCTCCCGACCGGGCAGTGAATGACGATCAGCGGTGATCGCTCCCCACCGCTTCGGCAAGGCACGAGAAGCCGTCGCGGCGCAGCAGTGTGGCCAGCTGCCTTTTGACCCGGTTGACGAGCCCGGGCCCCTGGTAGATCAGTGCGGTGTAGAGCTGGACCAGCGTCGCGCCGGCCCGGATCTTGGCATAGGCGGCGGCACCGCTGTCGATGCCGCCGCTGCCGATCAAGGGAATCTTGCCGCCGACCAGCCGGTACATGCGGGACAGCACGCGGGTCGACACCTCGAACAGGGGCGGTCCGCTCAGCCCGCCCGCCTCGAGACGGCCGGGGTCGCGCAGCCGTGGCGGGCGCTCGGCCGTCGTGTTGGTGCAGATCATCCCGTCGATGCCGTTCCGCAGCGCCACCTCGGCCACGTCTGCCAACTCTCCTTCGGCAAGGTCCGGGGCGATCTTGAGCAACAGCGGCGTCGGCTGCTCCAGTTCCATCTCGCGGCGGGCGGCAGAGGCGGCCTCAAGGATCTCCGCCAGGGGCGCGCGTCCCTGGAGCGCACGCAGACCCGGCGTGTTCGGCGAGGAGACATTGATGACGAGGTAGTCGGAGATGGCGGCAAAGGCGCGGACGCCGGCCACGTAGTCATCCGGGTTCATGGGGCTGTCCCGGTTCTTGCCCAGGTTGACGCCCACTGGCCGGGCGTGGCGGCGGCGCGCCATCCGCGCCATCACCGCCCCATGCCCGTCGTTGTTGAACCCCATGCGATTGATGACCGCCTGGTCGCGCGGCAGACGGAACAGCCGCGGCCGCGGATTGCCGGGCTGCGGACGGGGCGTCACGCTGCCGACCTCGATGAAGCCGAAGCCCTGCCGCTGCAGGGCGTCGACGGCAACCGCGTTCTTGTCGAAACCCGCCGCCAGCCCGACCGGGTTCTCGAACCGGCGACCCCACAGGGTGACGGCGAGGATGGGATCCTCCCAGCCGGGCAGGCGGGGGGCAACGTGATGCTGCGCCGACCATACCGCGACATGGTGCGCCATTTCGGGATCGAGCAGATGGAGAAGGCGCGTGAAGACGCGGTATGTCGAATCCAGCACCGTTGTCCCCTCCCCTCCGGCCGCCGAACAGTAGCCTAAGCGACCTTCCCGGGCCAGAGGCGCCGCGATTCTCCATGGCCGCTGCGTCAGGTCCACGGGCCTGTTCGAATTGGGTCGCCCTTGCCGTTCCGTATTTGCAATTTGAAAGAACCCGCGCCCAATGATTCCTCAAAATGCAACGCCATTTCCGCACAAAGCCACACTGCAGGCCGTTTCATACTCTGGCATGGATTTTGCGAGATACCTCCTGAATGGATTTCCGCCCCACCGTTCGGGGCAGCAAGGGGGATGTCTCACATGAGCATTGTAGGCAATTGGTCTGGCCGCTGGGCACCGGCACAACGACCGCTGGAACTGTCCTTGGGCGTCGTGCAGGACATGCAGCAGGCCGGCCTACGCATCGTGCCGTCGACTCCCTCCCGCGAGATGATGGAGGCTGCCATTCGCGCCGGCGCCCCCAACGAGAGAGCGGCCAAGCTCATCTATCAGGCAATGATCAGCGCCGAGTCGTGATCGTCTCCTGCCGATCCTCCTGATCCTTCCCGAGCCCGCATGGCGTCGGGCCCGGCCTTTTCCCCTGCTGCGTCAACAAAATGCCGCCCGCGACGAAACGCGGGCGGCTGCCAGTCGAGGGGAACCCCTTACGCGAGTTCGATGGTTTCCTCGAACTCCTTGATCTGGTCGACGTTCGGGCCCATGGCCATGTCGGTCTTGCGTTCGGTGATCACCTCGACCACCGCGGGCAGGCTCTTCGCCTTGGACTCCTTGCGGGCCCAGGCAATAGCGTCGGCAATCTTCGCGGGGTCGAAGACGCGGGTGGCCAGGCAGCCGAACGCCTTGACGCCCCTTTCGAAATCGACGCCGTAACCGCCGTTCTCGGGACAGTTGACGTTCTCGAACGCGAGCTGAACCTCGAAATCCATGTCGAAGCCCTTCTCCGCCTGCCGGATCAGGCCGAGGTAGGCGTTATTGAGGAGGACGACCACGAACGGCACCTTGCATTGCGCGGCCACCGCCAGCTCCTCGAACAGGAACTGGATCGAGTAGTCGCCCGAGATCGCCACCACCTCCTTGTCCGGCTGCGCCAGCTTGACCCCGAGCGAGGCCGGGACCTCCCAGCCGAGCGGGCCGGCCTGGCCGCAGACGATGTAGTGGCGGGGCCGGTAGACCTTCTGGTACTGGCCCGACGCGATCTGATAGAGGCCGATGCAGGTGACGAACACGGTCTCGGGGCCGAAGGCCTTGTTGATCTCGTGGAAGACGCGCTGCGGCTTGATCGGCTGGTTCGGGAAGTCGAGGCGCCGCTGCAGGACGCGGTTGCGCTCGGCGCAGCGCGAGGCCCACTCGTTGCGCCGCGCCAGCCTGCCTTCCTTGGCGCGGCGGCGGGCCGTCTCGACCAGCGCCTTCAGGGCCTCCCTGGCATCCGAGACGATGCCGAGGTCGGGGCCGAACACGCGGCCGAGCTGCGTCGGATCGATATTGATGTGGATGAACTTGCGACCCTTGCGGTACGTGTCGAGCCCGCCGGTGTGCCGACTGGCCCAGCGGTTGCCGATGCCGATCACGAGGTCGGAGTCGAGGAAGTTCTGGTTGCCACCCCGAGTGCCGGTCTGGCAACCGACCCGGCCGACGTTGAGCGGATGGTCGTCGGGGATCGAGCCCCAGCCCATCAGGGTCGGCATGACGGGGGTGTTGGTCAGTTCGGCAAACGCGATCAGCTCCCCGCTCGCCTCGGCGGTGATGACGCCGCCGCCGGCCAGGATGAGCGGCCGCTCCGCCGCCGCCAGCATGTCGAGCACGCGCTCGATCGCCGCCTGGGGCGGCTTGGGCGCCGTCACTTCAAGCGGGCTGTCGAGCTCGGGATCGTAGTCGATCTCGGCGGCCTGGATGTCGAGCGGGAAGTCGAGATGGACCGGCCCCGGGCGGCCTTCGCGCATGATCTTGAACGCCTTGCGCACCGCCCACGGGACCATCGCCGGCTCGAGAATGGTCTCCGACCACTTGCTGACGGGACGGGTCGTCGCCGGAGTGTCGACGGCCTGGAAGAACTCCTTGTGGAGCTGCGGACGCGGACCCTGGCCGGTCAGGCAGAGGATCGGGATGCTGTCGGCCACGGCCGAGTACATGCCGGTCACCATGTTGGTGCCCGCCGGGCCCGAGGTGCCGATCACGACGCCGATCTTGCCCGCCTTGGCCCGCGTGTAGCCCTCGGCCATATGGGTGGCGCCTTCCTCGTGACGACACAGGATATGGCGGATCTTGCTCTTGCGAAGGGAGTCGTAGAGGGGCAAGATCGCCGCCCCCGGAACACCGAAGCAGACCTCGACGCCTTCGCTCTCCAGGACCCGCACCAGCGCGTCCATTGCCGTCATCTTCGCCATCGTACTCTTCCTCCGAAACAGGCATGCTTCCACGCGGCGGAGGCTACGCCGCCGCCGCGATGGTCCGCAACGGAATCGGTGCCCATTTTCACAATGTGGAAATTCGGTGCTACACTCCGTGGCCCCGATGCGGAGGCAAGGTGATGGCCAAGCGGAAGTCCCCGGCGGAGCAGCCGGCAAGGCGTGCCAAGGTCGACAGCGAGAGGTCCGGGCTGGTGCAGTCGCTGACCCGCGCCCTGGCGATGCTCGAAATCCTCGGCGAGGATCCCGACGGGTATCGGCTGACAGACATCGCGGAGCGGGTCGGGCTTGCCGCCTCGACCGTGCACCGGCTGCTGACGACGCTGGAACAGAAGCGGTTCGTGCAGCTCGACCGGGCGACCGGGCTGTGGCACGTCGGAGTGCAGTGCTACACGGTCGGCAGCGCCTTCCTGCATCGCCGCAATCTCGCGGTCCAGTCTTATCCGCCGATGCGCCGCCTGCGGGACGAAGCCGGGGAGACCGCCAACCTCGGTGTCGCCGTCGACGGCGAGCTGGTCTTCCTCGGCCAAGCCGAAAGCCGCGAGCTGATGCGCGCCATCGGCCGGCCCGGCAGCCGCACCGCCCTGCACTGCTCGGGAATGGGCAAGGCCCTGCTGGCGGCGATGCCGGAGCCCGACGTGCGGCGCATCCTCGGCGAGCGCGGCCTCGCCCGCTGGACCCCCAGGACCCTGGTCAAGGAGTCCGCCCTCCTCGAGGAGCTCGCCGTCACCCGCGAGCGGGGCTGGGCTTACGACAACGAGGAGCACGCGATCGGCCTGCGCTGCGTCGCGGCGGTGATCCACGACGAGTACAGCCAGCCGATGGCCGCGGTCTCGCTGTCCGGCCCCACGGTTCGCATCACCGACGAGCGGGTGCCCGCGTTGGCGGCACAGGTGATGCGCGCCGCCGACGAGATCACCGTCCTGATGGGCGGACGCAAGCCGGCGAAGGCGGCGTAAGCCTTACGGCACCTTGCCGCGCACCGGCGGGGCCATGAAGTCGAGATCGGCGCCGAGATGGGCCTGCTCGACGTGGTCGAGGTGCAGCCGCAGATATCCCCGTTCCGGCTGCAGCGCGGCCGGAGGCTCGGGCGGCGTCCAGGCCGCGCGGCGACGGGCCAGCTCGTCGTCGTCGACCAGCAGCTCGAGGCGCCGGCCGGGTACGTCGAGGCGGATCATGTCGCCATCCTGCACCAAGGCGAGCGGTCCTCCAACCGCGGCTTCGGGGTCGACGTGCAGAACGATGCTGCCGAACGCGGTGCCGCTCATCCGGCAGTCGGAGATGCGGACCATGTCCTTCACCCCCTGCTGGGCGAGCTTCTTGGGGATCGGGATGTACCCCGCCTCGGGCATGCCCGGAGCGCCCTTCGGCCCGGCATTGCGCAACACCAGGACGTCCTCCGGCGTCACGTCGAGGTCGGGAGCGTCGATTCGCTTCGCCATGTCGTCAAGCGAATCGAAGACGACCGCCCGACCGGTATGGGAAAGCAGGTCCGGCGACGCCGCCGACTGCTTGAAAATGGCCGATTCCGGAGCAAGGTTGCCGCGCAGCACGGCGATGCCGCCCTCGGGGTAGACAGGGTTCGCGCGCGGCCGCACCACTTCCTGCGGCCACGGCGCGGGGGCCGCATCGAGCTCCTCGCCAAGGGTGCGGCCAGACACGGTCAGGCAGTCGAGATGCAAGAGGTCCCTGATCTCCCGCAGCACCGTGCGGACGCCGCCGGCCCGCGCCAGGTCGCCGACGTAGAAACGCCCCGACGGCTTGACGTCGACCAGCACTGGCGTCTCGCGCCCCATGCGGTCGAGGGATTCCAGGTCCACGGCGTAGCCCATCCTTCGCGCCATTGCCGTCAGATGAATGACGCCGTTGGTGGAACCGCCGATCGCCAGCAGCATGCGGAACGCGTTGGCAAACGCCTTCGGCGTCAGGATCCGGTCCGGCGTCAGCTTCTCCGCCGCCATCGCCACCGCACGCGCCCCCGCCGCCTCGGCGTGCCGCATGCGATCCGCTGCCACCGCGGGGATCACCGCGCCCCCGGCCAGCATCATGCCGAGAGCCTCGGTGACGCAGGCCATGGTCGCCGCCGTCCCCATAACCCCGCAGTAGCCGACCGTGGGCACCAGGGCGTCGTTGACCTCGGCGATCTCGGCCTCGTCGATCTCATTGCCGCGGTACATGCCCCAGTAGCGCCGGCAATCGGTGCAGGCGCCGACCCGCACTCCGCGATGGCTGCCGCTGAGCATGGTGCCGGTCACGACCTCGATCGCCGGCACCCCGGCGCTCGCCGCCGCCATGATCTGGGCCGGCACCGTCTTGTCGCAGCCGCCGATCAGGACCACCGCGTCCATCGGCTGCGAGCGGATCATCTCCTCGGTCTCCATCGCCATCAGGTTGCGGCGGAGCATGCTGGTGGGATGGGAGAACGATTCGTGCAGGGTGATGGTCGGGAACTCGACCGGCAGCCCGCCGGCGCGCAGCACGCCTCGTTTGATCGCCTCGATCAGCTGCGGCACGTTGCCGTGGCAGGGATTGTAGGCGCTGTAGGTGTTGGCGATGCCGACCACCGGCAGTTCGAGGGCGTCGTCGGAGTAGCCGAGCGCCTTGATGAAGGCCTTGCGCAGGAACAGCGAGAACGCCTCGTCGCCGTAGCTGGTCAGCCCCTTGCGCATACCCTTGCCCGCATCGCCGTTGCCCATCGCATCCTCCCTGTCGCGCGGTGAAGCACGAATAAGCCCTCGGCAAGGCGCCCGGTCAATGGTATTGATAATTGCGCGCTTCCGGAGCCATAGGACGCGCGCTCCCCTTGAGCCGAACGAGGTAACCGCACATGACCGCAGGCAACTTCACGGGCGTCCTTGTCCCCGCCCTCACGCCGTTCAGATCCGACCTCTCTCCCGATCGCCAGCGCTTCGCCGCCCACTGCAAGTGGCTGCTGAAGCAGGGGGCCGACGGGCTCGCCATCTTCGGCACCACCAGCGAGGCCAACTCGATGGCGGCCGACGAGCGGATGGAACTGCTCGACTTCGTCATCGAGAGCGGCGTCCCGGCGGCGAAGCTGATGCCCGGCACCGGCGCCTGCGCGATCACCGACAGCATCCGCCTCACCAAGCATGCCACCGACCGCGGCTGCGGCGGCGTCCTCATGCTGCCGCCGTTCTACTACAAGGGCGTGAGCGACGCCGGACTGTACGCCAACTTCTCCGAGGTCATCCAGCGGGTCGGCTCGCCCAAGCTGAAGGTCTACCTCTACCACATCCCGCCGCAGGCGGTGACGCCGATCTCGCTCGCCCTGATCGGCATGTTGCGCAAGGACTACCCGACCACCGTCGTCGGTCTCAAGGACAGCTCCGGCGACTGGAACAACACTTCGGCCGTGCTCAAGGAGTTTCCCGATTTCGACGTCTTCCCCGGATCCGAGCTGTTCCTGCTGCAAGGCCTGCGGGCCGGCGGCCAGGGCTGCATCACGGCGACCGGCAACGTCAATCCGGCCGGCATCCGCAAGGTCTACGAGAACTGGAAGACGGCCGAGGCCGACGCCCTGCAGGCGCGCATCGACGCCGTCCGCAAGACCATCCAGGCGTTCCCGATGGTGCCGTCCCTCAAGCGCCTGATCGCCCACTTCCACGACGACGCCGAGTGGGTGCATGTGCGGCCGCCGATGGTGAAGCTGGGCGACGACAAGTGGCAGAAACTGCTGGCCGAGTTGAACGCGGTGGGTTTCGCGGTGGCGCCGAAGTAGCGCTGCGCCGGAACGCCAGCAGGCGGGGCCTCGTCCCACGACGGGGCCCCTTGCGTCAGAAGTCCTCGGAAAGGCCGCGGCGGCCGAAAGCGACGTCGCGATGCACGTAAACGCACATCACCAGCCCGAGCCCGAACAGGAGGCTGAGCATGGCCGTGCCGCCGTAGGACACCAGCGGCAGCGGAATGCCGACCACCGGGATCAGCCCCATCACCATGGCGATGTTGATGAAGACGTAGAGGAAGAACGTCGTCGTCATGCCGAGGCCGAGAAGCCGCCCGAACTGGCTGCGCGAGCGCATCGAAATCGCGTAGCCGTAGATGAACAGAAGCGCATACAGACTGAGCAGGACGACGCCGCCGATCATCCCGAATTCCTCGGCCAGCATGGTGAAGATGAAGTCGGTCTGCATCTCGGGCAGGAAGCTGAGATGGCTCTGCGTCCCCTGCAGGAAGCCCTTGCCCGCGATGCCGCCGGAGCCTAGCGCGATCTGCGACTGGATGATGTGATAGCCGGAGCCGAGGGGATCGTTTTCGGGATTGATGAACGTCAGCACCCGCTTCTTCTGGTAGTCGTGAAGGAAGTTCCATGCAAGCGGGACGGCGCCGAGCCCGAGGCCGCCGAAGACGACGAACTTCCAGATCTTGACCCCGGCCAGGAACAGCACGGTCACCCCGACCGCCATCAGCATGACCGCGGTCCCGAGGTCGGGTTGGCGAAGCACGAGACCGACCGGGGCCAGGATCATCAGCACCGGCGGGATCAACCATGCGAGGCGCCCCACCTCTTCCGGCGAACGGCAATGGAAATAGCGCGCCAGCGACAGCGCGATCGCGATCTTCATCACCTCGGAGGGCTGCAGCGAGATGATGCCGACGTCGAGCCAGCGGCGCGCCCCCATCCCGATGTCGCCCATGATCTCGACGCCCACCAGCAGCACGAAGGCGACGAAGTAGATCACGTAGGCATAGCGGAACCAGATCCGGATGTCGGTGACGGCTACCGCCACCAGCAGCCCGATGCCGACCACGAAACGCACCATCTGCCGGTCGGCCCAGGGGTCGAGGCTGCCGTTCGCCGCCGAGTACAGCATGGCGAAGCCGACGCTGGCGGTCGCCGTCAGCAGCAGCACGAACACCCAATGGATCTGCCAGATCTTTGACCACAGCGACGGTTTGGGCTCGTGAATGCGGCGAAGCGGAACCATCATCCCACCTTCTTGCGCGGCTCTTGCTCGGCCTGCGGACCGGCCGGCGTGCTGTCACGGAGCTGCGTGCGCAACAGGATGTCGCGGGCGATCGGCGCCGCGGTGGTCGAGCCGCCGCCGCCGTGCTGGACCAGCACCGAGACCGCATAGCGCGGGTTGTCGATCGGCGCAAACCCGACGAAAACGGCGTGGTCCCGCTGCTCCCACGGCAGGTCCTCGTTCTTCTTGACCCCGGTGTCGCGCTCGCTCTTGGTGATGCGGCGCACCTGCGAGGTTCCGGTCTTGCCGCCCATCTCGAAGCCGGGCTCCTTGATGCGCGCCCGCTTGGCGGTGCCGTTGGGCGAATTGACGACGTCGATCATCCCCTGCACCACCAGCTTCAGGAATTGCGGGTTGATGCCGAGGCTCTCCGGCTCGGGCCGATTGCGGGCGGTGACGCCGTTCGGCGTCACCAGGTCGCGGGTCAGGTGGGGCACCACCTTGTAGCCGCCGTTGACCAGGCGGGCGGTCATGATCGCAAGCTGCAGCGGCGTCGTCAGCACGTAGCCCTGGCCGATCGCCGCGATCAGCGTCTCACCCTTGTGCCACGGCTGCTTGAACGCCTTCTGCTTCCACGCGCGGGTCGGGATGATCCCGGCTTGCTCGTTGGGCAGATCGATGCCGAGCTTCTTGCCGAAGCCGAACTTCTCGGCGTACTCGGCGATGCGGTCGATGTTCATCCGCTTCGCCACCTCGTAGAAGAAGACATCGCACGAATGGACGAGGGCGCCGTGGACGTCCAGGAAGCCGTGGCCGCCCTTCTTCCAGCAGTGGAACCTGGCGCTGCCAAGCGAAACATGGCCGCCGCAGCCGAAGCGGGTCGACGGCGTAATGGTGCCGGTCTCGAGCGCAGCCAACGCCACCATCGGCTTGAAGGTGGAGCCCGGCGGATACTGCCCTCCCACCGCCTTATTGACCAGCGGCGTCATCTTGTCGGTCGAGAGCGTCGACCACTCGTCGGGAGTGAGGCCGCGGTTGAACGCGTTGGGATCGAAGCCGGGGGTCGAGGCGAGGGCAAGGATCTCGCCATTGCGCACGTCGACCACCACTGCCGCCGCGCTCTCTTCGGTCAGCCGCTCGCTCACGTATTTCTGAAGCTCGAGATCGATGGTCAGCGCCACTTCCGCGCCAGGCTGGCCTTCGTTGCGCTCCAGCTCGCGGATCACGCGGCCGAAGGCGTTGACCTCGACCTGGCTGGTGCCGCCGGTGCCGCGCAGGGTGAGGTCGTAGACCTTCTCCACCCCGGACTTGCCGATGCGAAAGCCGGGCAGCTCCAGCAAGGGGTCGCCGGTAAGGTCGCGGTCCGCCACCGCGGCGACGTAACCCAGCACATGGGACGTCACCTCGGGATGGGTGTAGTAGCGGGTCTGGCCGACCTCGATCGAGATCCCCGGAAGGTCGGGAGCGTTGACTTCGATCCGCGCGACCTCGTCCCACTCCAGATTCTCGCGCACCGTCACTGGAACGAACTTCCGCCGGCGTTGCAGCTCGCGGAAGATGCGCCGCCGTTCGTTCTCGTTGACCTCGATGATGCGGCCCAGGTTGTCGAGGACGGTCTCGACGTCGCTCAGATGCTTGGCCGCCTGCTCGGCGACCAGCACCACCCGATAGTTCTGCTCGTTGACGGCCAAGGGCTGGCCATAGCGGTCGACGATCCTGCCGCGCGGCGGCGCAAGCAGCAGCAGGTTGATCCGGTTGTCCTCGGCCAGCGTGTGGTAGCGGTCGGACTCCAGGACCTGCAGGTAGTACATGCGGCCGACCAGCGTCGACAGCAGCACCGTCTTGCCGGCGCCCAGGAACAAGGCTCGTCGCGTGAACAGCTTCGACCGGTCGCCGTCGCGGTGCATCTCAGTCCGCTCTCTGGAACGCCTGCTGCCACAGCAGCAGGATCCACGCCAGGATCGGGAACGTCCCGACCGTCATCACGTATTGGAAGAACGCGACCCGCGTCTCCATCAGCGTCGCATTCAATCCGGACATCAGGACCCAGGTCTCGACGGCCCCGCCGAACGCGGCAAGGGCGAACCCAAGCCAGTAGATGGCGAACGACTTGCCCATGAAGAAACGCCTCTGGGCGCCGAGGATGCCGAACACGCTGACGAACACCAGCGCGTGCACGCCAAGAGGGAACCCCGTCAGCAGGTCGTGGAACACGCCGATCAGGAAGACTGCGGCCATCGGCATCATGACGGGCCGGTAGATCGCAAAATGGTACACCGCCATCAATGGCAGCACCGGAACCACCCTCGCCAGGGCAGGAACGTGCAGGGGCACCGCGTTCAGGATCACCAGCGCAAAGGTGATGCCCAACGGAGTCAACTGTCTGGCGAGAACATCCAGCCGCTGCCAGATCGTCGGCTTCATGGGCTGGTCCGCGGCCCTTCCGGCATGAACTTCTGGGGAAGCTGCAGAATCCCGGTCAGTCCGAGATCGATGATGCGGACGTACTCAAGCCGGTCGTAGTTGACGTACGGCTGCACCACGATTCCGCTGTCGCTGACTGCGGTCACCATGCCGACCGGCACCCCGGGCGGGAACGCGCCGCCGTGGCCCGACGTGACGATGCGATCGCCAGGCGACACCAGCGCCCCCTGGGGCAGGTGGATCAGCCGTGGCCGATTGGTGTTGTCCCCGGCCAGGATCGCGCGGACCCGCGAATGCTCGACCACTACCGGTATCCGCGAGTTGAGGTCGGTGATGAGCAGAACCCGTGCCGAGCGCCCCCCCACCACGTCGGTACGGCCGACCAGGCCGGCCTCGGTGACGACGGCCTGACCGGGACGCACGCCGCTGTTGGTGCCGGCGTTGACCAGGAAACTCTGCGCGTAGGCGCCGCCGTGATCGGCGATCACGCGCCCGCTGATGAACGTCCCCGGACGCTCGGGCGCAAACTGGAGCAGGCTGCGCAGCTGCGCGTTCTCGGTTTCCAGCCGGCGCGCCGCCGCTTGCCATTGCAGGAGGGTCGCGTTGTCCTCGCGCAGACGCTTGTTCTCCTCGTAGAGCGCGATCATCGATTCCGCCCGCAATACCCAGTCGGCCGCCGTGGCGACCGGTCGGGACAGGGCATCCAGGATCGGCGCCACCGCATCGGTGACGTTGGCGCGCAGCCGCTCGACCAGCAGCGCGTCGGCCTTGCCCAGCATCATCAGGCCAAAGGCCGCCAACACCAAGCCCAGATAGGCGAAGCGCTGGGCGAAGCCACGGATCGGCGCAGCGAGGCGGTTAACCGGCCGCATTCTCTCGTTCACGGTAGCCCCCGAATATCACGGGCGGGGGGAGCGTCGCCCGCACAAGAGCTTAACCAAGAAAAAGTTAATATCCAATAACCCGGATAGCGCCGGCAGCCGTCAATACATAGTCAAGAGCACGTCCTTCAGCTTCTTCATTTCTTCAAGCGCCCTGCCCGTGCCCAGCACGACGCAGGACAGCGGATCGTCGGCGATCGAGACCGGCAGCCCGGTCGCGTGCCGCAGCACGAAATCCATATTGCCCAGCAATGCCCCGCCACCGGTCAGGACGATGCCCTTGTCGACGATGTCGGCAGCCAGCTCGGGCGCCGTATGCTCAAGAGCGACCTTGACGGCCTCGATGATATTGCTGACCGGCTCGGCAAGGCTGTCGGCGATCTGGCGCTCGCTGATGGTGATCTCCTTCGGCACCCCGTTCATGAGGTCGCGGCCCTTGATCTCCATCGTCCGGCCCTCGCCGTCGTCCGGCGGGCATGCGGTGCCGATCTCTTCCTTGATCCGTTCGGCGCTGCCTTCGCCGACCAGCAGGTTATGGTTGCGCCGCATGTACGAGATGATCGCCTCGTCCATCTTGTCGCCGCCGACCCGCACAGAACGGCTGTACACTATGCCGCCCAGCGACAGTACAGCGACTTCGGTGGTGCCGCCGCCGATGTCGACCACCATCGATCCGGTCGGCTCGGTCACCGGAAGGCCGGCACCGATCGCTGCCGCCATCGGCTCCTCGATCAGGAACACCCGGCGCGCCCCGGCGCTTTCCGCCGATTCCTGGATGGCGCGGCGCTCGACCGGCGTCGATCCGGACGGCACGCAGACGATGACGAGCGGACTGGCGAAGCTGCGACGGTTATGCACCTTGCGGATGAAATACTTGATCATCTCCTCGGCGACTTCGAAGTCGGCGATGACGCCGTCGCGCATCGGCCGAATGGCGCGCACGTTGCCCGGCGTCCGGCCGAGCATCTGCTTCGCCTCCTCGCCTACCGCAAGGACGTGCTTCCTACCCCGCACCTCGGCGATCGCCACCACCGAAGGTTCATTGAGGACGATCCCGCGCCCTTTCACGTAGACCAGCGTATTGGCCGTGCCAAGATCAATGGCCATATCCGCAGACAGGAAACCGAAAAGTCGGGAAAACATTAGTCCTCTCAAGTGGCTGGGTCCGGACGTAAGGAAGGGCCGGGAATCCCACCGCTCTCCCCGGCCCCTCTTTATATTCGAGCCTTGCCCTGTCCGCTAGTTAGAAAGCGCGATCGACACGGTTTTCTCCCGCTTGACTGGCATTTTGTTGCTGGCACTCGCGCGAACCTTCGCCGGGCCCGCCGAGCGCCGGCATCCGCCGGGTCCCCGTCCCTCTCCGAGTCGCGCCCTGCCCTCCGGCGCCTATGCCACGGTGCCGCCCCTCAGTCCCCGCCAAGATCGCGAAGCGCCCGTGCGACCTCGCGACGCACCTCCTCCGGTTGCGCCTCGACGGCGCGCGCCAGCGTCTTCAAGCCGCGGCGCAGCCCGTAGACCTGGTCCATCAGCGACAGCACGACCGGCACTGCCTCGTCGTTCACCTGAAGATGCTGTCGCAAATGGCAGACCAGACGCACGCGCGCAACGTCGATCTCGTCGAAGCCGCCGTCCACGCCCGGTCGCACCCATCCATCGCGGATCCACGCCCGCAGCCGCCGAACCGTGATTCCGCCGCCCACTGTGGCAACGACCTCACGCTCGCTGAGCGTCATCGCGTCCTCGTCCCCGCACGGGGGTCGTAGGGATGGCGGGCGCGCCACTCCTTCATGAACGACTCAAGATCACTGTCGACGTTCGCCGGCAACACAACCTTGATGCGCACGAGTTGGTCTCCCGTGCCGCCCCGCCCTTTGACGCCGCGCCCGCGCAGCCGCAGCGTATGTCCGCTGCTCGTTCCTCGCGGGATCGTCACGCTGACCGGACCGCTGATGGTCGGCACCTCGACCTTGCCCCCCAAGACCGCCTCGTCCAGCGAGACCGGCAGTTCGACGAGGATGTCGTTACCCTGGCGGTCGAACATCGCATGCGGCTTCACCGCCACCTCGACGTAGGCGTCGCCCGCGGGCCTGCCCCCCGCTCCCGGCACTCCCTGCCCACGCAGACGGAGAGTCTCCCCGTCGGCGGTGCCGGGCGGGATCGTGAGGTCGAGCGAACGACCATCCGGCAGCGTTACCCGCCGCGAGGCCCCGTTGACGGCATCGAGGAAGTCCAGCTCGAGCTGATAGCGCACGTCGCCACCACGCCCGCGCGGCCCTGCGCGGCCGCCACGGGCCTGGCCGAACAGATCCGAGAACAGCCCGGACAGGTCCTCGAAGTCGGAGAAGCCCGCAGACGACGCGTAACGCCGGCCGCCCGGGCCGGCATCGGCGTACTCGCGATAGAACCGCTGCTGGGGCTGCTCGGCGCCGCTGGCATCAATCTCGCCGCGGTCGAACCGGGCCCGCTTGTCGGGATCGTTGAGAAGATCGTAGGCCACCGAAATCGCCTTGAATCGGCTCTCGGCGTCCTTGTTGCCGGGGTTGAGATCTGGATGCCATTGCTTGGCCAGACGGCGGTACGCCTTCCGGACGTCCTCCGGCGAGGCGTCGCGCTTCACGCCCAGCACGCTGTAAGGGTCCGTAGCCACTGTCTGAACCTCGTCCGTGTCGACCAAAGTTCACCGGAGCCGTTCAGAGAACCTGCTCCGTCACCTTTGAGATAACGCGTTGCGGAGGAACGGCAACGGCGCGCCCGACGAAAACGGGGGCGGCGCGTGACGCCGCCCCCGTCTGCTTTGCTCCGGGCCGGCCTTCCGGGCCCGGCTGGCTCCGGCTTGCCGCCGGGGCGCCCACCGCGATCAGTTCTTCGACTTGTCGACCAGCCGGTTGGCGCCGATCCACGGCATCATGCCGCGCAGCTTCTCGCCGATCTGCTCGATGCCGTGATCGGCGGCCTGTCGGCGCATCGCCTTGAAGCTGGGCTGGCCGGCCTGGCATTCGAGCATCCAGTCCTTGGCGAAGCGTCCCGACTGAATGTCGGCCAGAACCTCCTTCATGCGGGCCTTGACCGACGCGTCGATCAGGCGCGGACCGGACAGATAGTCGCCGTACTCGGCGGTGTTGGAGACCGAGTAGCGCATGTTGGCGATGCCGCCCTCGTAGATCAGATCGACGATCAGCTTCACCTCGTGCAGGCACTCGAAGTACGCCATCTCGGGGGCGTAGCCGGCCTCGGTCAGGGTCTCGTAGCCGGCCATGATGAGGGCGGTAAGGCCGCCGCACAGCACCGCCTGCTCGCCGCACAGGTCGGTCTCGCATTCTTCCTTGAAGGTCGTCTCGATGACGCCGGAACGGCCGGCGCCGAGAGCGCAGGCGTACGACAGACCGATCTCGCGGGCGTTGCCGCTGGGGTTCTGCTGGACCGCGATCAGGCACGGCACGCCGCCGCCGCGCACGTACTCGGAGCGCACGGTATGGCCGGGCCCCTTGGGAGCGACCATGAAGACGTCGATTTCGGGGCGCGGCTCGATCAGGCGGAAGTGAATGTTGAAGCCATGGGCAAAGGCGAGCGCGGCACCGTCGCGCAGGTTCTTGTGGATCTCGCCGTAGTAAATCTTGCCCTGGATCTCGTCGGGCGCAAGGATCATGACGACGTCGCCCCAGGCGGCGGCCTCGGCGGCCGTCATCACCTTGAAGCCTGCGCTTTCGGCCTTCTTCCAGGCCTCGCCGCCCTTCAGCTCGGCGACCACGACGTCCTTGACGCCGGAATCGCGAAGGTTCTGCGCGTGGGCGTGACCCTGGCTGCCGTAGCCGACGATGGCGACCTTCTTGCCCTTGATCAGATTAACGTCGGCGTCTCTGTCGTAATAGACCTGCATGATACTTGTCCCTCCAAGTTCTCCGGCCCCTCGGCCGGCAACGGCATGTTGAATCAGAGCGGCTTGTTGCCCCGCGCGATGGCGACGACCCCCGTCCGCGACACGTCGATCAACCCGAGCGGCTGCATGAGCTCGATGAAGGCATTCAGCTTGTCGGTGCTGCCGACGACCTGGAACGTAAAGGAATCATTGGTGCTGTCCACCACATTCGCGCGGAAGATGTCGGCGATGCGCAGGGACTCGACGCGATGCTCGCCGGTGCTGCGCACCTTGATCAACGCCAGTTCGCGCTGGACGTGCGGGCCTTCCATGGTGAGGTCGCTGACCCGGTGCACGGGTACCAGGCGCGACAGCTGCGCCTTGATCTGTTCGATGATCATCGGCGTCCCGGAGGTGACGATGGTGATGCGGGACATCCGGTTCGTGGGATCGACTTCCGAGACGGTCAGGCTCTCGATGTTGTAGCCGCGTCCCGAGAACAGGCCGATGACCCGGGCCAGCACGCCGGGCTCGTTGTCCACCAGCACGCCGATGGTGTGGTATTCGATCGCTGCGGTTTCTGCGTTCACGGTCTCAACTCCTGCTTCGAGGGCGCGCGCGGGCCGAGACCCCGCGCGCATCCCCCCATTGCCCCTGCGAAGCGCCGGAGGCGCCGGTGCCGGGCTCAGACCAGCACCATGCCCTCCGCCGAGCCCTCGTCCGTATCGTCAGCCTCGCCCGCGCCCAGGATGATCTCGTTGTGGGCCGCCCCCGCCGGGATCATCGGGAACACGTTCTCGCGCGGATCGGTCAGGATCTCGACGACCACCGGCCCGGGATGGGCCAGCATCGCCGCGATTACGTCGTCGACCTCCTCCGGCTTGGTCGCCCGCAGCCCCTTGATGCCGTAGGCGTCGGCCAGCTTGACGAAGTCCGGCTTCTGCTCGAGCACGCTCTCCGACAGCCGGTCCTCGTAGAACATCTCCTGCCACTGGCGCACCATGCCGAGAGTGTTGTTGCGCAGGATGAAGACCTTGACCGGCTGCTTGTAGGCCTCGATGGTGCCGAGTTCCTGGATGTTCATCTGCAGCGAGGCTTCGCTGGTGACGACCACGCAGGTGGCCTTGGGATGGGCGAACTGGGCGCCCATCGCCGCCGGCATGCCGTAGCCCATGGTGCCAAGGCCGCCCGAGGTCAGCCAATGGTTTGGCTGCTCGAAGCCGATGTACTGGGCCGCCCACATCTGGTGCTGACCGACGTCGGTGGCGACATAGGACTCGCGGTCCTTGAGGTGGTGGAAAAGCCGTTCGATCGCGTACTGCGGCTTGGTGAGCGTCGAGCCGTTGCCGTTGGGCTTGTAGCGCAGGCACTTGCGACCCCGCCACTCTTCGATCTGGACCCACCAGGCCTTCAACGCCTTGGCATCGATTCGCGAGCGCGTCTCCTGCCATTCGGCGACGATGTCCTCCAGCACCGCCATCACGTCGCCAACTATCGCGACGTCGACCAGCACGTTCTTGTTGATCGACGAGGGATCGATGTCGATGTGGATCTTCTTCGCCCCCGGCGCGAACGCCGACAGCTTGCCGGTGACGCGGTCGTCGAACCGGGCCCCGACCGCCAGCATGACGTCGCAGTCGTGCATCGCCAGGTTGGCCTCGTACGTTCCATGCATGCCCAGCATGCCGAGGAACTGCGGGTCCGACGCCGGAAAGGCGCCCAGCCCCATCAGGGTGAGGGTGCACGGGGCGCCGGTCATACGGGTCAGGCGGGTCAGCAGCGCCGAGGCTTCCGGCCCCGAGTTGATGACCCCGCCGCCGGCGTAGACGATCGGCCTCTTGGCCGCGGCCAGCAGCTTGACCGCACGTTGAATCGCAGCGCGTTCGCCCTTGACCCGCGGCTTGTAGGTGCGGTGCTTGACCTTGTCGGCACTGACGTAGGCACCCTTGCCGACCGCGACGTCCTTGGGCAGGTCGATCAGCACCGGCCCCGGCCGGCCGCTGCGCGCGACGTAGAACGCCTCGTGCAGGACACGGGCAAGGTCGTTGACGTCCTTGACCAGGTAGTTGTGCTTGGTGCACGAGCGGGTGATGCCGGTGGTGTCCGCCTCCTGGAAGGCGTCGTTGCCGATCAACTGGGTCGGGACCTGGCCGGCGATGCAGACGAGCGGGATCGAATCCATCAAGGCATCGGTCAGACCGGTCACGGTGTTGGTCGCCCCGGGACCGGAGGTCACGATCACCACGCCCACCTTGTTGGTCGAGCGCGCATACCCCTCCGCCGCGTGGACCGCCGCCTGCTCGTGGCGCACCAGGACGTGGCGCAGGAAGTTCTGCTTGTAGATCTCGTCGTAGAGCGGAAGGGTTACGCCGCCCGGATACCCGAATACGACCTCTACGCCCTGATCCTTCAGGGCTTTCAGGACGATTTCGGCACCCGAGAACACTTCCTTCGACATAACTCCTCTCCTTGCTGTGGTCGCCGGACCGAACGCCCGGACAACGGCGCGGCCGGGTCGCCCCGGCGCGGAAAAGGAACCTATTCGTTCATGAGCCGGCGGTCAACCCACATTGTCTAATAAAAGTACAGATTCTTTCGCTCGCACTTTCCGAATATTGCTCTGCAAGCACGAGATCGGGAACGATCTGGTGACGCAGCCAAGTGAGCTGGCGCTTGGCGTAGTTCCGGCTGGCCTTTTGGCCACGGCGAATCGCCTCGGCGAGCGTGATCTCGCCGCCCACATAGGCGGCCAGTTCGCGCACGCCGACGGCCTTAAGCGCCGGCGACCGCGGGTCCAGCCCCAAGCGCAGCAGGACCGCCACCTCGTCGATCGCCCCCTCCTCCACCATGCGCACGAAGCGGGCATCGATCGCCGCGTAAAGCCCGGCCCGCTCGGGCATCAGCGCAACGATCACGAATGGCCCTGCGAGGGGCGCCTGCGATGGCTGATCGCGCTGCCATTCCGGCAGGGCTCGACCGGTCGCCGTCACAACCTCCCAGGCCCGCACCAGCCGTTGACGGTCGCCGGATGCGATCCGCTCCGCACTCTCCGGATCGAGGCGCCGCAGCTGCGCCCGGAATTCCTCCTCGCCCAGCTCGGCAAGCAGCGCGCAGGCTTCGCTGCGCACCGCGTCCGGCACCGTCGGTACCGGCGCCAGCCCCTCCATCAACGCCTTCAGGTAAAGCCCGGTCCCGCCGACGACGACCGGCAACCGGCCTGCGACCCTCGCCGCCGCAATCTCGGCCCCAGCCATCTCGAGCCACATGCCGGCCGAACAAGGCACTGCGACCGAGAGCACGCCGTAAAGGCGATGCGGAGCGCGTGCGATCTCCTCCTCGCCGGGGCGTGCCGTCAGCACCGCCAGCTCGCGATAGACCTGCATGGAGTCCGCGTTGACCACGACGCCGCCCAGGGTTTCCGCAACGTCCACCGCCAGCGACGACTTGCCGCTCGCGGTCGGGCCGGCGACAACGATGACGGCCAGATCCTCTCTCACACCCCCCTCCGATATCCTTTTTCGCGCCTTCGGGGCACTTTCAATCCCTGATGGTCGCAATCACCTGAAATACAGCCAACGTCGGTTCTCCACCGATCAGCAAGGGGTCGCAGATGGGCCGTTTCGTGCCGAACGCTTCGTGGGTTGTCGTGGTGGCCGCAGCGTTGACGACTTTCTCCCCGGCGGCTCGGGCTCAGGACTCGTTCCTGTCCGAAATCAAAGGTGGCATCATGGCCCACGACGCGCCCTTGCTCGCCAGTGAGAAGGAAGGCGGCGTCGACGTCAACCTCGAGGCGCTGTTCCTGTCGCCCGATTTCCTGTCCTTCCTCGCTTCCCCGCGCCCGCACGTCGGAACCCACATCAACACGTCAGGCGACACCAACCAGCTCTACGCCGGCCTGACCTGGACCTGGTACCCCTTCCAGAACCCGCTGTGGGGCGCCTTCTCTTTCGGCGGCTCGGTTCATGACGGAAAGTTGCACGCGACCGAGCGCGACCGCAAGGCGCTCGGCAGCCGGGTCCTGTTCCGTCTCGGCGCGGAGATCGGCTACGATGTCACCGAGGACTGGCGCATCTCGCTGCTGTGGGACCACGTCTCGAATGCCGACCTGGCCGACGAGAACGAGTCCATCAACAATGTCGGCGTCCGGCTCGGCTTCAGGTTCTGAACGCACTCCGGGGGCGGGTCAGGAGGACGGCTCCTTGGCCGGCTGGAACAGCAGGCGAACCTGCTCGCGGGCCTCGAAAAGCTGGTTGCGCAGCCCCTTCAGGCGGTCGCGGGACATCCCGAAGAACCGGTTCTGCTCGTCCTTCGACAGGGTCAGCAGCAGCCGGCTCGCCACCTGCACGCGGTGATCCTCGAGGCCGCCGAGCACGCGCAGCACGAGGCTGCCCGCCGGGCCCATCCGCCACAGATTGTGGATGTTCTCGAGGATCGTCCGTGGCGGATCGACGATCAGCTCTTCCAGCCCGTGGGCCGTATCCACCGCCTTCTCCATCGCCTGGTCCAGAGTGGCGAGCGCGGCATGAATCGCCACTGCCAGGCCCTGCGCCTGGATCTGGCGGTCTGCCGCATCCCGTTCGCGCTGCGCCTTGGCGGTCCGGTAGGGGACCCAGATCGCGATGCCAAGCGCGACCATGACGCCCAGCGCCTGCAGCCAGACCGCGAGGCCGGGATGAAGCTCGAACCAGTCGAGGACGTCGATGAAGAAGTAGTATATGGCGGTCACAGCGGCTGCCTCCCGCTATGCAGATTGTGTCGCGCTGCCGCCTCAACAACCCTCGCGAGCGAGGGCGAGGCGTCAGTCCAGAAGCTGGTTCGCAAGCTCACGATTGTACCCCTTGGCGGCGGTCAGGAGCTGCCGGGTGTAGGCCTGCTCGGCCTCGCCGCGGTGAAGGCTCTCGACCTTCAGGCGCTCTACGATTTCGCCATGGCGCATCACGGCCAGGCGGTCGCACATGTGGGCGACGACGGCAAGATTATGCGACACCAGCATCATCGTCAGGCCCAACTCGTCCTTGAGCCGGCGCAGCAGGTTCAGGATTTCGGCTTGAACCGAAACGTCGAGGGCGCTGGTCGGCTCGTCGAGCAGCAGGATTTTGGGCTCCAGGATGATCGCCCGCGCGATCGCCACCCGCTGCCGCTGGCCACCCGACAGCTGGTGCGGATAGCGGAAGCGGAATGAGCGGTCGAGCCCGACGTCGCGCAACGCGCGCTCGACCCGCGCTCCCGCGTCGGCAAAGCCGTGGATCGACAGCGGCAACGACAGCGCGCGATCGACCGTATGCAGCGGATGCAGGGAGCTGAACGGGTCCTGGAACACCATCTGCAACTGCTTGTGGAAGGCTTTCGACCGGCGTGGCCGCTGCGGCTGGCCACTGATCTCCATCCGCCCCGTCCAGTGGGCGTGGAGCCCCGAAAGGGCGCGCAGCACGGTCGATTTTCCGGAACCGCTCTCTCCCACCAGCCCGAACACCTCACCCTCGGCGACCTCGAACGATATCCCCTTGACCGCCTGCACTACGTGGCGGCCGGCGTGGAAGGTGACGGTCAGGTCGCGGGCGGCGATCGCGGGGGTCATAGCGCGTCCTCGGCCCATGTCGGATCCCTCGCCAGCACCGGCAGGTCGCCGCGTGCCCCGCCCTCTATCTTGGGCAACGCCGCCAGCAGGCCGCGGGTGTAGGGATGGCGGGCGTCGTGCAGCGTGCCGGCAACGCATTCCTCGACGACGCGCCCTGCGTACATCACACAGATGCGGTCGCAGAAGCTGGCCACCATGTCGAGGTCGTGGGAGATGAACATCAGTCCCATCCCGCTTGCCCGCACGAGATCGTCGAGGATCGCCAGCACCTGCATCTGCACGGTGACGTCGAGAGCGCTGGTCGGCTCGTCGGCGATCAGGAGGTCCGGGCCCAGCGCCACCATCATGGCGATCATCACCCGCTGCCCCATGCCGCCCGACAGCTCGCCCGGATAGGCGTCGAGCACGCGGGCGGGATCGTTGATGCGGACGCTCTCCAGCGCCGAAAAGGCCTTGGCGCGGGCGGCGGCCCGGCCCAGCGACGGGTCGGCGGTGCGGAACGCCTCGACCAGCTGGCGGCCGATGCTCATGACCGGGTTCAGCGAGTACATCGGGTCCTGCAGGACCATCGAGATCCGCCGCCCCCTCACCCGCCGCATCTCGCGCTCGGACAGCGACAGGAGATCGAGGCCGGCAAACGACAGCCGCTGTGCCCGCACCTGGGCCGGCGGCCGGATCAGGCGCAGCACCGAGCGGCCGGTCAGGGTCTTGCCGGAGCCGGATTCGCCGACGATGCCCACCCGCTCGCCGCGAGCGATGTCGAGCGAGACCCCGCGCACCGCGCGAACCACCCCGGTCTCGGTCGGGAAGTCGACCCGCAGGTCCCTGATCGAGAGCAGCGCCTCGCCCATGGCTACCCCGCGTCCTTGGGGTCGAGGACGTCGCGCAGGCCGTCGCCCAGCAGGTTGAAGCCGAGCGAGACGACGAAGATGGCGATGCCCGGCATGGTCGCCACCCACCACTGGTCGAGCAGGAACTTGCGGCCGGAGGAGACCATCGCCCCCCACTCCGGCGACGGCGGCTGCGCGCCGAGGCCGAGGAAGCCGAGCCCGGCGGCGACCAGGATGATGCCCGCCATGTCGAGGGTCACCCGCACGATCACCGACGAGGTGCACAGCGGCACGATCTGCCCCATCACGATGCGCGGCGACGATGCGCCCTGCAGCCGCGCCGCGGCAATGAAGTCGGAGCGGCGGATGGTCAGGGTCTCGGCGCGGGCGATGCGGGCGTATGGGGGCCAGGTGGTGACCGCGATCGCGATCACCGCGTTCTCGATCCCCGGTCCCAGCGCCGACACCAGGGCCAACGCGAGAATCAGACGGGGAAAGGCGAGAAAGATGTCGGTGATGCGCATCAGCACGGTATCGACCAAGCCGCCGAAATAGCCGGCCACGGTGCCGACCAGCAGGCCCAGCGGCGCCACGATGATGGCGACCAGGGCGACGATGGTGAGCGTGATTCGCGAGCCGTAGAGGATGCGCGACAGGATGTCGCGGCCAAGCTCGTCGGTTCCCAGCCAGTACCCCTGGGTGCCGGGCGCGAGCAGGCGGTGGTCGAGGTTCTGCGCGAACGGATGCTGCGGCGCAAGCCACGGCCCGATCGCCGCGACGATCAGCAGGCCCACTACCACGCACAGGCCGGTCATGGCCAGCGGGTTGCGGCGGAACTGCAGCCAGCCGCGGAACATTCGGCCGCACCAAGCCTGGCGCGGGCTTGCCGGCGCGTCATCGAGAAGCCAGGCGCGAAGGGTGGGAGACGATGTCGTCACCGGCCTCCTCCCGAGAACGAAGGCAAACCACGGTGGTTATGGGACTTCTTCATCGCGCCCTCGGGTCGAGCAGGCGGTACAGGATGTCGGACAACAGGTTGAGGCCGATGAAGACGGCGCCTACCACCACGGTGCCGCCCAGCACCGCGTTCATGTCGGCGTTCAGCAGCGAATTCGTGATGTAAAAGCCCAGCCCCGGCCATGAGAACACGATCTCGGTCAGCACCGAGCCTTCCAACAGGGTGCCGTAGGAGAGCGCGATGACGGTGATCAGCGGCACCATCGCGTTGCCCAGGGCATGGCGCCAGATGACGGTCCGCTCGGCGAGGCCCTTGACGCGGGCGGTGGTGATGTACTCCTGCTGCAGTTGCGCCAGCATGAAGCTGCGCGTCATGCGGCTGATGTAGGCAAGCGAGAAATAGCCGAGGATCGAGGCCGGCAGAACGACGTGCGAGAGCGCGTCCCGGAACACGTCCCAGTCGCCGGCGATGGCGCTGTCGATCAGGATCACCCCGGTCAGCGGCTCGACCATGCCCTCGTACAGAAGATCGATCCGCCCCGGCCCGGGCAGCCAGTCGAGCTTGGCGTAGAAGACGAGCAGACCCATCAGCCCGAGCCAGAACACCGGGACCGAATAACCGACCAGGCCCAGCACGCGGATCGCCTGGTCAACCATGCTGCCGCGCTTCACCGCGGCGACGACCCCCGCGGGCACACCCAGAACCACCCCGATGACGGTCGCCACCGTGGCCAGCTCGAGGGTGGCCGGAAAGACGCGCCGGATGTCGTCGATGACCGGGTTGGAGGTCAACACCGAGCGGCCGAACTCGCCCTGCAGCGCGTTCCAGACGTAACGCGCGAACTGCTCCCATAGCGGCAGGTTCAGGCCCAGCTCCTCGCGGACGCGGTCGTAGGTGCTGGCGTTGATGCGGTCCCCGACGGCCGCCAGCACGGGGTCGACCGGGACCACGCGACCGATGAAGAAGGTCACCGCAAGCAGGCCCAGGAAGGTGAAGCCAATGCTGAGGAGCAGGTTTGCGGCGCGGCCGGCCACCCGCGCGGCGCCGAAGCCCCGTCCTCGCCTGCTGGCGTTCGACGGAGGCGGCGACAACAGTGCCGCCTCCGTCAGTTCCCCTGTACTCATACGATCCGCATCACTTGGTGATGTTGCGGTAATAGACGACGTCGAAGTTGGGGCCGTGCTCGAAACCCTTCACATTCTTGCGCTCGGCCAGCACCTGGACGTTCTGGAACATGATGACGTAGGGCGAAACCTTGAGGAAATCGCGTTGCATCTGCTCGTAGATCGCCTTGCGCTTGGCGGGGTCGCTCTCGGCGAGCGCCGCCTCGGTCATCTTCGTATACTGCGGGATGTCCCAGGCATTGCGCCAGGCGAGCAGCTTGTTCGAGCTGTTGTCGGAGTTGTCCGGGTTCCAGGCGAAACCCTGCGCATTGGAGTGCGGGTCGAGATAGTCCGGAGCCCACTGCCCGATGTAGATGTCGTGCTGGCGGGCACGGTACTTGGTCAGGGTCTGCTTGTTGTCGCCGGGGATGATCTCGAGCTGGATGCCGGCCTTCGCCCAGGTCGCCTGCAGGACTTGGGCGATGTCCATCGTGGGATAGGTGTTGCGGGTATCCATCGTCAGCTTGAAGCCCCCGGACAGCCCGGCCTTGGCAAGCAGCGCCTTCGCCTTCTCGACGTTCAGCGTGTACGGCTTGTCGTTGATGGCGCCGAGATAGCCTTCGGGCAGGAACGTCTGATGCGGGACCCGGGTGCCGCGCAGGATCGCCTTCTCGATGCCCTCGTAGTCGACCAGCCACTTCAGGGCCTCGGTAACCTCGGGCTTGGACAGGTACTGGTTCTTCTGGTTGAGCCCGAGATAGAGGATCATCCCTTGCGGGACCTTACGGATCGTGATGTCCGGGTTCTTGGCCAGGACGTCGAGATCGTCGGGTGCCAGGTTGCGGGCGATGTCGGCGTCACCCTTCTCCAGCATCAGGCGCTGCGGCGCGCTTTCCGGCACGTGGCGCAGGGCCACCCGCTTCATCTTCGGCGCCCCCCGCCAATAGTCCTCGAAGGCGTCCAGCATGATGACCTCGTTCTGCCGCAAGGTCCCGACCTTGTAGGGACCGGATCCCGCGGCATGGGTCTTCAGCCAGTCGTTGCCGAAGTCGCCGTTCTTCTCGTTTGCCATCACCGTCTTCTTGTCGAGGACGGAGCTGACCCACGAGCCCAGGCAGTTCAGCACGAACGTCGGCGCATAGGCTTTGTCGGTCTCGAATACCAGCGTCTTGGCGTCGGTGGCGCGCACCTTCTGGTCGACGTTGTCCTTCGACAGGCCGAACTCCTTGAGAATGAAGGCCGGGCCCTTGTCGAGCTTGACCAGACGCTGCAACGACCACGCCGCGTCTTCCGCCGTCAGCGGATTCCCGGACTGGAACTTGATGCCGTCGCGGATCTTGAAGGTGAAGGTCTTGCCGTCGCTCGACACCGTCCAGCTTTCCGCCGCCCCGCCCTGCATCTGGTCGGGATTCTTGATATCGTAGAAGACGATTCGATCGTACAGATTGCCCGACAGCTCGCCGCCCACGAACTCGTAGATCTCGGCCGGATCGAGGCTGATCAGCTCATCGATCTGCCAGGCCATGACCACCATGTTGGCGGGAGTGGCAGCGCCAGCGGGAGCCATGCCCAGCGTGACCGCCAGCCCGATCGCCGCGGCTGCCGGCAGAAGACGGATATGCATGTAGATCCCTCCTCAGACTTGTGTGAAGCGGAACTCCGCTCGTCGTTTTGACGTTATGATGCGAGGGTCCGGGGCCGCGGTCAACAGGCGGTCCCGGAACGGGCTCAGTGGATCTCGGGTTCGGGGACTTCCTCTCCGTTGTACTCCAGGAAATCGAAGTCACAGCCGTCGTTGGCTTGGGTCACGTGTTCGATGAACATCCGGGCGTAGCCGCGGGGCGCCTTGGGCGCCGGCGGCTGCCAGGCCTGTCGGCGGCGCGCTAGTTCCTCGGTCGGCACCTTGAGATCGAGGCGCCGGGCCGCGACGTCGATCTCGATGACGTCGCCGTTGCGGACCAGGGCCAGCGGCCCCCCGACCCAGCTTTCCGGCGCCACGTGCAGCACACAGGCGCCGTAGCTGGTGCCGCTCATGCGGCAGTCCGAGATCCGCAGCATGTCGCGCACGCCTTGCTTGAGCAGCTTCTTCGGCAGCGGCAGCATGCCCCATTCCGGCATGCCCGGAGCACCCTTCGGCCCGGCGTTGCGCAGGATCAGGACGTGGTCGGGTGTCACATCGAGGTCGTCGCGATCGATGTCCGCCGTCATCGCCTCGTACGAGTCGTAAACCAGGGCGGGGCCGGCATGCTTGAGGAAGCGGGGATCGCAGGCGGCGCACTTCATGACGGCACCGTCGGGCGCCAGGCTGCCGCGCAGCACCGCCAGTCCGCCAGTGCCGAAGATCGCCTTGTCGAGCGGCCGGATCACGTCGGCGTTGAAGATTTGGGCGCCCTCGAGATTCTCTCCCAGCGCCCTGCCGTTCGCCGTCAAGCAGCCGAGGTGCAGGCTGTCCCGGATGACCGACAGCGCGGCCCGGCTGCCGCCGGCGTAATGCAGGTCCTCGGCCAGGTACTGGCCCGACGGGCGAAGGTTGAGGATGACGGGCACCCTGGCGGCCGCCTTGTCGAAATCCTCCACCTGCAGCGGCACCCCGCAGCGCCGAGCCATCGCCACCAGATGCACGATGGCGTTGGTCGAGCCGCCGAACGCCAGCAGCGCAGTGCAGGCGTTCTCGAAGGCTTGTGCGGTCATCAGATCGCGCGGCTTGAGGTCCTCCCATACCATGTCGACGATGCGGCGGCCGCTGGCGCTGGCCATCCGGTTGTGGTTCGAATCGACGGCCGGAATGGTGGAGGCACCGGGCAGGGTCATGCCCAGGGTCTCGGCCAGCATGGTCATGGTCATTCCGGTGCCCATGGTCATGCACAAGCCGGGTGAGCGGGCGATCCCCTCCTCGATCTCGCGCCACTGGCATTCGGTGATGGTGCCGGCGCGCAGCTCGGCCCAGTATTTCCATGCGTCGGAGCCGCTGCCCAGAACCTCGGTACCCCAGCGGCCGTTGAGCATCGGCCCCGCGGGCATGAAGATGGCCGGGATATTCATGCTGGCCGCCCCCATAAGCAGGCCGGGGGTGGTCTTGTCGCAGCCCCCCATCAGCACTGCGCCATCGAACGGATGGTGGCGCAGGATCTGCTCGACCTCCATCGCCAGCAGGTTCCGGTGCAGCATCGGACTCGGCCGCTCGAACGCCTCGGCCAGCGTCATCGCCGGCATCTCGATCGGAATCCCGCCCGCCTGCCACACCCCGCGCTTGATCTCGGCGGCGCGGTCGCGGAAGTGGGTGTGGCAGCAGTTGATCTCGCTCCAGGTGTTGACGACGGCGATGACTGGCCGACCTTGGAATTCCTCGCGGGAGTAGCCCATCTGCAGCATCCGCGAACGATGACCGAAGGCCCTCAGGTCGTTGACCCCGAACCAGCGGTGGCTCCGCAACTCCTCGGGACGTCTACGCATAGGGAGGTTCTCCTTCGACCACGAATTCCGGTAGATTGGGGGACGGCGCGACGAGAGACGACGGATGATAGTGTCTTCCGACAGCGATATCAAAAGCTTCGACGGCCAGGCGAACGGCGGGGCGGCGACCTTCTTTGCCCCTCCCGAGCGGGCCTCTGCCGCGGCCCTGATCGAGCAGGCCCATCGCGCCGTCGCGGAGCCCCTGCTGGCGCCACTTTTCGACAGCCTGCTCGAAATGGCGCTGCTGCTGAACCGCGAGCGCCAGATCGTGTTCGCCAACCGGGCGTTCCGCGAGGGCACCGGGCCGAACTCGGTTCTCGGGCTGCGGCCCGGAGAGGCGATCGGCTGCCTGCATGCCTATTCCGACGAAGCCCCCAACGGCTGTGGCACGTCGCATGCGTGTCGCAGCTGCGGGGCGGTTCTCGCCATCCTGGCCAGCCAGCGGACGGGATCCGGCCACGAGGAGGTGCGCATCGTCCGCCACCACGAATCCGAGGCCCTGAACCTGAGCGTCCGCACCCGCCAGATCACGCTCCAGCAAGAACCCTTTACGATGTTCGTGGTCGAGGACGTCAGCGACCAGCGACGGCGCGAAGAGCTGGAGCACGGGTACTTCCAAGACGTGCTCGAGATCGCCGGCAGCCTGCGCGACCTGGTGGCCCGGCTGCCGACCGTTGCGCTGGACGAGCGGCCCTGCCTGCAACGACAGATCATCGGCAAGGTCTCGAACCTGATCGCCGAAACCGATGCCCGCCGCCTGGTCGCCAAGGCCGAACGGAACGAACTCTCCTGCACCTTCACGCTCGTCGACGGCCGGGACATGCTTGAGGCATGCGGCGCGGCGGCGGCCAGCGACCGCATCGCGATCGATCCCGCGTGCGAGAGCGCCCTGTTCGAGACCGACTGGAACCTCGCATCGCGAATACTCTCGAGCATGATCAAGGACATGCTCGGCGCCGCACCCCCGGAGGGATCGGTAACGCTGGGCTGCCGCCGCGACGGCGACGAGGTCCAAATTCGGGTCTGCCACCCCGGCCAGGTTCCGGCGCTCGCCGCCCCCCGGATGTTCGATCGGTCCTCGTTCGCAAACCCGCGCAGCCGCGAGCTTGCCACCCAGGGCCTGCGGATCATCGTCGAGAAATACCTCAAGGGCCGGCTGTGCCTCGCCTCCAGCGATGCCGAGGGGACCGTCTTCACGATCGCATTCCCCGGTGCGCGCAGCCCGCGAGCGGCGCCATGACCCCGGCGATCACGGCGGCGAAGAGGGCCGGGGTGCGGCACTCGGTGCATCGCTACGATCATGATCCGGGGGCCGAGTCCTACGGGATGGAAGCCGCGGACAAGCTGCACCTCGATCCTGCCCGGGTGTTCAAGACCCTGGTCGCCGCCGTCACCGGAGCTGGGGGTGACGGCTTCGCCGTCGCCCTGGTCCCGGTCGCCCATTCCCTCGACCTCAAGCGGCTGGCTTCGGCGCTCGGCGCCAAGAAGGCAGAGATGGCGGCCGTCGCCGACGCCGAGCGCATCACCGGCTACCAGGTGGGAGGGATCAGCCCGCTCGGGCAGAAGCGCAGGCTGAAAACGGTGATCGACGCCTCGGCGTCGGGGCAGGCGACGATCTTCGTCAGCGCCGGTCGCCGGGGGCTGCAGATCGAACTGGCGCCCGCCGACCTGGCTCGCCTGACGAACGCGATCTCGGCCCCCATCGCCACCGAATAGGATATCGACCAAGGAAAGCCCCGGCCGACGTCATCCCGTCCTGCGCATCCAGTCCCGGATCTGCCGGAAGCCGACCAGGTGAACGTCCTGGCCGCCCACCCAGGCCAGGAACCCGGGGTCGCGGAACAAATCGTACTCGTTGACCCGCCAGTGGGCGCGCGGTGGCACGATGGTCTCGATGTCGCCGGGAGCGTTGCAGTGGAAGGCGAGGAAGGTCAGGCCGCGGCCGAGGCCCGCGATCAGTTCCCTGTAAGCGGACTCGCAGGTTTCCTTCTCGGTCGGCAAGGTCAGACGGAAATCGTCGACCAGCGGCAGCCCTTCGGCCTCGAGGGCTTGGCCGCGCTCTCGATACCCGGCGCCGTCGATCTCGCCGGCGTTGAGCCCGGCGTAATAGTTCGCGGCGCTGGCCGGGAACAGCACGGGAATGCGGTACTCCCGCCCCAGCGCCAGGTAGATGTCGACCAGTTCGGGGATCAGCGCCGCGCCCATGTGAGTGTCGAGGTGGGTGACGTCGAGACCCGCATCCAGCGCGGTCTCGATCTGGGCGCGGAACTCGGCTTCGACCGCCGCCGGGACCAGATGCGGCCGCAGCAACGGGACGCGGCGCCAGTAGTAGCCCTCGTCGTCGACCAGCCCCGATGCCTTCGCGCTGCCGGTGAGCGGCCGCCATCGGTAGTGGTCCCACTCGCTGGTGATGGTCAGATGGACACCAAGGTCGATCGCCGGGTCGGCGGCGGCGATCGCCACCGCCTCGCGGAACCAGGGACACGGCACCATGACCGAGCCGCAGGTGATGAAGCCGCGGCCTGCCAGCGCCCGGAAGGCGACGTTGGCGCCGTGGCACATGCCGACGTCGTCCTGGTGGGCAACGACGACGCGGGCCTCTTCGCCCCAGCCCTGGGCGCGAGCGAACTCCTGGATCGGTCGGCTCATGACCTCAGCCCCTCTTCAGCTTGCCCCCGCTTCGAGGCGAAGCGGTTCTTCGAGATGAAGGTTGGCGCCACGGAAATAGAGGCGGTACTCGGTCTGTGGCGAGGCTCCGATCTCCGGCTTCACGGCTTTCAGCCAGACCCGGTGGTAACGGTGTCCGGTGATGGTGAACGTGCCCGCCTCGTCGGTGGTGACCCGCTGCCGCGGCTCGGTGACCAGCAAGGTGCGCTCCGACAGGATCACCTCGGCTCCGGCCACCGGCTGGCCGGAGGGTCCGACGACCCGGCCCTCGACGATGCCGTCGTCGTTGAAGGCGATGTAAAGGTTCCATAGCGCCGCCGCCACCGCGATGGTACCGAAGGTGACGACGTAGCGGTTGAGAAGGAACGACCACCTGAGCATCGCCGTCTCCTAGCCCTTGGCCGCGCCCGAGGTGAGGCCGGCGATGAACTGCTTCTGCGCCAGCAGGAAGATCATCAGCCCCGGCACCAGCACCATGATGCAGAAGGCATAGAGCGCCCCCGTGGTGTCCTCGACCACGGTCAGGAAACGGGCGAGGCCAAGCGGCAGCGTCTGCATGTCGTTGTCGCGGATGATGATCAGCGGCCACAGGAAGTTGTTCCACGACCAGATGAAGGCGAGGATGATGTTGGTGGCGATCGCCGACTGCGACAGCGGCACCATGATGCGGAAGATGATCATCCAGTCCGGCACCCCGTCGATGCGGGCGGCATCGATCAGCGATTTCGGAATGGCGTCGAAGCTGGCCTTGAAGACGAAGATGCAGACGATCGTCGAGCACAACGGCAGCGCCATGCCGAGGTGGCTGTTCAACAGCCCCAGCTCCTTGGTGATCAGGTAGGCCGGAATGATCGTGACCTGGAACGGGATCATCATGCAGCTCAGGAACAGCATGATGACGCTGCCCTTCCCGGTGAAGTCGCGGGTCAGCGCGTAGCCGGCCATGGCGTTCAGAACCACGTTCCCGACCACCACGATGATCGACACCACCACGCTGTTGACCAGATAGCGGAAGAACGGGATCGAGTACCACACGTCGACGTAGTAGAAGAGGTGCGGGTTCTCGGGCAGGATCGCCGGCGGATAGGAGAAGATGTTCTCGCCGGTCAGGCTCGTCTTCAGCACCCAATAGAAGGGGATCAGCATCAGGGTGCAGATGATCGCAAGCCCCAGGTGGATCGCCCATTTCGGATAGCGCGTCACGGCTCCCTCCTCAGGTCGATTCCACCGCCCCCGCCTCGCCGCCGGAAAGCCGGTTGGCGAGCCAGGCGAGGAACACGAAGAACGCAAAATTGACGATCGTCAGCGCCGCCGCGTAGTCGAACTGCCCGAGCTTGAAGGCAACCCGGTAGATGTACGTGACCAGCAGCTCGGTGGCGTGGCTGGGGCCGCCGTCGGTCATCACGTAGATGAGGTCGAAGTTGGTGAACGAGTTGATGATGCCGATGACGAAGCAGAGGAAGATCGAAGGACGCAGCAACGGCAGCGTGATGCGCTTGAACCGCTGCCAGGCGCTGGCTCCGTCGATCGACGCCGCCTCGTACAGGCTCTGCGGGATGTTCTGCAGCCCGGTCAAAAGGATGATCATGTAGAACCCGACCACCTGCCAGATCGAGGCGACGATCACCGCCGGCAAGGCGTAGGTCGAGCTGTTGAGGAACGGAATGCCGCGGCCCGACATGCCGAGCGAACGGAGGATGTAGTTGATGAGGCCGACATCCTCGTTGTAGAGCCACTGCCAGATGATGCCGACTGCCACCGTCATCACCGGATACGACATGAAGACGATGGTTCGGTAGACGTTGCGGCCACGGATCGGGGTGTCGACCAGCAGCGCGATCACCAGCGCGAACAGGATGCCGATCGGCGCGCTGGCCATGAACACCGCCGTGTTCCAGAAGCTCTGCCAGAACACGTCGTCGTAGAGGATCATCTCCTCGTAATGGTAGAGACCGGCGAACTCGGCCGGCTTGTACGGCGACCAGAACTCGAACGACAATACCCCGTTCCACAGCAGGGGAATGATGCGGTAAAGCGCGAAGATCAGCAGCGAAGGCGCGAGAAAGAACCAGATCAGCAGCAGCTCGCGCGTCCGCTTCTTGCGTATCGCAAAGGCCATTCCCGTTCTCGCCCCTCACGCTTGCACAAGCTCATGCTTCGACAGGCTCGGCATGAGGACCACGGTTTTGAACCTCATCCTGAGCCTGTCGAAGGATGAGGTCGTTTCGAACTCCCTCACCCTGCCCCGCGTGAGAGGGGCCGGGGTGAGGGAGTCACGGATTCCCCGCTCTCCCTCACCCTCCCGCCCACTCCCGCGGGGAGCGGAAGAGGACCGTCAGCCTACCGCCGCTGCAGCACGCGGTTGACCTTCTTCTCGGCCTCGTCGAGCGCTTCCTTGGCGCTCTTCTCGCCCATCATCGCCGCCTGCAGCTCGGGATAGAAGGCTTCCTTCACCTGGGCGTCCTTGGCGAGCGGCCAGTTGCCGACCAGCTTGTCGAGGTTCTCGAGCTGGGTCTTCAGGGCCGGAACGACCGCCGGGATCTTCTCCTCGAAGTACTTCATCAGGCGGGCGTTGGCGGCCTTGTCGCCAGTCAGGTTGTTGCTGCCGGTGCCGAAGATGAAGGCGCCCTCGCCGCTGGTGGCGAGCTTCATGAAGTCCCATGCCTCCTCGGGGTGCTTGGTCCCCTTGGACATCAACAGCGCGTGGGAGTTCGGAGTGGACCAGCCGCCGGGGAAGTTGGCGGCCCCGACCGTGTCCGCGTTGACCCACGGGCCCTTGCTCTGGAACCAGAAGTAGGCCGGAGCATGGGCGTGCAGCATGCCGATGTTGCCGGCGGCGAAAGCGCCGTTCGGCTCCACCCAGCGGCCGGTCCACGAAATCTTGTTGATGACGCCGGCCTGGGTCGCCTTGGCCAGCCGCTCGACCAGGGCCACCGCCTTCGGCGTATTGAACGCCGCCTTCTTGAGATCGGGCGTCACCAGCTCGATTCCGTTGACGGCGAAGAAGGGCCAGTACAGCCAGTCGAAATTCAGGGTCATCAGACCCGACTTCTCGCCGCCGGTCATCTTCTCGGCATACTGCATCAACTGGTCGAAAGTCTGCGGCGGTCCGCTGAGCCCGGCTTCCTTGAACATGTTCTTGTTGTAGAAGAGCAGCGTCTTCGAGATGTAGAAGGGCACGCCGTAGTTCTTGCCTTCGAACCGCCAGCCGTTGGCGAACTCAGGGTACAGGCCCGCCGTGTATTCCTTGTCCCGCTGCATCAGCGGCGTCAGGTCGACGAGGCCGCCCTGAGAGGCGTACTCAAGCCACAGACCGCCCTGGATGTCGATGATGTCGGGCGCCGTGCCGGCCACCACCTGGGTCTGATAGAAGGTGCTGAACTCGGTACCCTTCTTGTCGATCCACTCGACCTGCACGTCGGGCCGTTTCTGATGATAGAGATCGATCCACTTCTTCATCCCCTCCTCGAAGTAGGGGATGTTCCAGGTCATGATCGAGATCTTCTTCTGGCTCTGGGCCAGGGCGGATGTCGCTCCGAGGCCGACGGCCATGGCGACCGCCGTCCCGATGGCAACCCCGGTCAAGCGCTTCAACGTCATGGTTTCCTCTCCTTGGTGGTTTGTTGTTCTGCCCCTGCGGCCTAGAACCTGAGGCCGATCTCCCTGCCCTCGGCGAGCGAGCGCTCCGCCTCCAGGCAGACGATGATCCGCTTGCGCGCCTCCTCGCCGGAGACGATCGCCTTGCGGTCTTCGAAAGCCTTCACCGCCCGCCGCAGTTCCTCCTCCAGCTCGAACAGCTCGCCGGAGGGCGGCACCGTCAGCACCTCGCAGGCGGTCTGACCCTTGCGCTGAACCTTGATCTCGTAAGAAGCCTCGCGGGTGCGGTCCATCGAGCCCGACCACCAGCTGCGGATCGAACCCTCGCTGCCGACGATTTCGACCACGTGATGGTGCTCGAAGCCGGCCAGGGTCTGGGTTACCACTGCGTACAGCTCTCCCGGCCAGCGGACCAGGGCCGTGAAGTTGTCGTTCATGCCGGCGTGCCGACCTTCCTTCGCGCTGCCCACCGCCAGCACCGAGACCGGATCGCCCCACGGCTCGAAGTACCACATCAGGAAATCGAAGAAATGGACGGGCTCTTCGAGCGTCCACGAGCCGACCTGGCCCGGCTTGTAGCGCCACGACCCTCCACCCGGCCGGTAGGGAAAGCGGAACAGGCTGACGTTGGCGTAGAGCGGCTTGCCGATCTCGCCGCCCTGGATCATGTCCCTGAACAGGCCCCACTGGGTCGACAGGCGGAACTCGTGGCCGATCGTCAGCACGCGGCCGTTGTCGCGGGCAGCCTCGACCAGGCGATCGCATTCGCCCACCGACAACGCCATCGGCTTCTCGAGCAGGACGTGCTTGCCGGCGGCGAGCGCGGCGCAGCCGACCTCGCAGTGGAGATGGTTGGGCACCACGATGTCCACCGCGTCGATCTCGGAGCGCGCCAACAGGTCGCGGTAGTCGAGGTAGATGGGAACCTGAGGGAACGCCTGCCGCGCCGCCGGCATCGAATCCTCGGTGCACGAGATGGCAGCCAGCTCGGCGCCAGGCGCCTTGAGGATGGCCTCGGCGTGGTGCTTTCCCCAGAGGCCGTATCCGATCAGACCGAAACGGACCATGGCTCCTCCCTTCAGCGCAGCTTTGGCTCCGGCAACTCGGCGACGTAGTCGGCGATCACGAACCGCACGTCCGCATGCCGCTGCAGCAGGGACGCGGGCACCGCCGGGGTGACCGGGCCGTGCAGGATCTTGCGCACGATCGCCGACTGCCAGAACCGGTTCATGTAGATGCGCACCTTGCGGCTGCCGAGGATCTCCTTCATGCCCACGGTGGCCGCCAGCTTGGGAATGCGGTCGATGTTGCCGCGCGAGGTGGTGATCGAGTTGATCACCAGGGACTCTCGCGACAGCCGCACCACCCGGGTCGGCAGGGCGGCAAAGGCCGCCTCGTCGATCGCCTCGCCCGGCTCGGGCGGATCATTGAAGGCGACATGGCCGGTGATGCCGATGCCGCCGTAGCAGACGTCGACGCCGCCCCACCGCTCGATCGCCGCCGGAACCTCCTGCGGCCGCAAGGGGTGCGGGAACAGCCGCTGCTCCTGCGGCGGCGCCAGCCGGGGATCCAGCCTGCCGTAGAAGTGTTCGTCGACGTGGCGATGGAAGCTGAGCGGATCGCTGGTCGGGATGAAGTCACGGCCGTCGGCGGTCAGATACTCGTCCATGTTGATGACGACGAGGTCGGCGAGGCTGATGCCCTCTGCGTTGCAGCGCTCGGCCACGATATCGTACTGGCCGACCGGGCCTACCGGCATGATGAAGACGACCTTGTCCCGTCCCTGCGCCTTGGCCGCCCGGAAGTCGGCCAGGATGTCTTCGGCGAAACGGGCGATGACGGCCGCATCGTCGGGCAGGATCTCGATCGGCATCCTGGAGCCGACGTCGAGGCGGTCCTTGGGGATCGAGAGGACGTTCATCTCAGACCGCCTTTTCCGTCTCGGCATCGAACAGGTGCGTCTTGTCCATGTCGATCGCCAGTGGCAGCGGGTCGCCGGGTTCCAGCCCGGTCAAGGGAGGCATCCGGGCGACCACCTCGCTGCCCGCAAGGTCGAAAAAGAACAGGGTGTCGGAACCGAGCGGCTCGACGACGTGGATCCGCGGCGCGATGTGGGCGCCGTTGCCGCCCGGAACCAGCTGGAAGAACTCGGGCCGGATGCCGAGCACGAGCTCGCGGTCGCGGTGGCGGCCAAAGCGCTCCTGCAACGCGGGCGACACCGCGAGCGCGCTGCCGTCGGCAAGCCGCAGGGCCAGTCCGCCGTCGCCGCCCTCGGCGCGGCAGCGCACGAAGTTCATGGTCGGCGCCCCGATGAAACCCGCGACGAACACCGAGTTGGGGCGGTTATAGACCTCGTCCGGCGAGCCGATCTGCTCGATGTAGCCGTCCCGCAGCACCACGATGCGATCGGCCAGGGTCATCGCCTCGATCTGGTCGTGGGTGACGTAAATGACCGTGGTTTGAACGGTCTGGTGGAGCTTCTTGATCTCGGTCCGCATCTGGGTGCGAAGCTTGGCGTCGAGGTTCGACAGCGGCTCGTCGAACAGGAACACGTTCGGTCGCCGCACGATCGCCCGACCCATCGCCACCCGCTGCCGCTGCCCGCCCGAAAGCTGGCGCGGCTTGCGGTCGAGGAACTGGGTGATGTTGAGGATCCTGGCGGCGTGCTCCACGCGGTCCTTGATCTCGGCCGTCGGCAGCTTCTGCATCTCGAGGCCGAACGACAGGTTCTTGAACACCGTCAGGTGCGGGTAGAGCGCATAGTCCTGGAACACCATCGCGATATCGCGATCCTTGGGAGCCAGCTCGTTGATGACCCGGTCCCCGATCGCGATCTCACCCGCGGTGATCTCCTCGAGGCCGGCGATCATGCGCAGGATCGTGCTCTTGCCACAGCCCGACGGCCCGACCAGCACGAC
The DNA here is from genome assembly GCA_018432935.1 of Rhodospirillales bacterium. GTDB lineage: Bacteria > Pseudomonadota > Alphaproteobacteria > Rhodospirillales > Shumkoniaceae > JAHDSF01. The sequence goes on from JAHDSF010000017.1 coordinate 116,596, forward strand.
GAACTCGTTGTGTCGGATCTCAAGGTCGACGCCGTGAACCACTTCGTTGTCGCCGAAGCGCTTGACGACCTTCCTCAAGCTCACGCCTGCCATGCGTCCACTCCCTGCCCGGCCTATTCTACATCTTTTCTTATGCAGCCCTCACACCCGCGTACCGGCCTCACGTGAGTTCCAACACCGGCAGGTCAAGAAGCGACGCAAGGTGTCGCAACGCCGACCGATGATCGCCATAGGCCAGCGTCATGTGGTGTTCGAGTCCCTCGCCGATGATCGTCTCCAGCACCTTTCCCACCGGTCGGTCGAAGCGCACGACCCCGGAGGTGCCGGAATACGAGTTGGGCCGGTCAAGAACCTCGCCACCGCCCACCACCATGCGCAGCCCGCCCGCCGCCTGGTTCAGCCGGGCCAGGGTGACGCGCCCGGGCTTCAACGCGAAATCGTACAGCAGCGGCAGCTTGCGGTTGGAGTGAAGCGTCGCCCGCCGCGGTCCCGCCCCTGCCATCGAGATCGGCGCTTGGCCGCAGTGCCAGCAAACCGCCGTGTCGTCCGCCTCGTCGACGTCGACGAGATCGGTGTTGAAGGCGGGCGCGTCGCCGAGCCAGCGCAGGATCAGCGTCGTCAGGGTGCCGAAGACATCGGCCTCGCAGCCGCACGGGGTGCCGTCCTCCCCCATCATCCCCATCGGCCCGCAGGCTGCGCCGCCGAGCTCGGTGAAGAACTCCGGCCAGCAGCGCACCGCCAGCCCTGCGTAGCCGCTTTCGTCGGCGGTGCGGCGAAGGGCGGCATAGACCTTGAGGCTTTTCGCCAGGGCTTCCTGGTCGACCGCCTCGAGACCCTCCAATTCCGAACTGACGCGCGTCTTGACGCGGCCGACTTCCTCGACAGTGACGCCCCGGGCGCGTTCCAGAAAGGCAGAATGGTCAATGGCTTCGACGGTAATCCCGAAGCGATGCTTGAGGGCGGCCGCGTCGTAGCGGCAGGAATCGAAGCCGACCGGGTGGGCGCCGATAACGCCGATCCGGGTCTCCGCGAGCCGCCGCTTGACGGCGCTGGCACGCGCCGCCGCCCCAATCTCGGCCAGAGCGGCCGGATCATCGGCCTTGCGGTGAGCGAACCCGAGGCGTCGCCCATGGCGAGCCAGGGCGTGCCCTGCGAGGTTGAGCCCACACACGGTATTCAGGCGCAGCCGGCCGCCGGTGCGCGGCTCGGGAAACGACCACATGAACATCGGTGCAGAGAATTCCTCGGCCAGCGCCGCCGTCATCGAGGCGTCGGTGAAGGTTGCCTGAATGATGAGCAGCAGGTCGGGGTCGGCCGTCTTCAGCTTCGGCACCACCGCCCGCGCGGCATCGGCGTCGAAGAGCATGTCGGCACTGCCGACGATCTCGGCGTCCAGGGTCGCGAGCTGCCGCCAGGCGGCGGCCACCGCCTCGCCGGCAAACTCGGTATCGAACTGCGGCCGCGCCAGCACGAGGACCGCGATCTTCGGTCTCAACGCGTTCATGAGCGTGGAAAATCCTTGTACTGCCTGTAGAAGTCCGGTCCACCGTACTCCAGTCCGATGCCGTCCCCAAAGGCGGGATGGTCGGTCCACGGCTTCGCCATGGCGTCGGTGAGAACGTTGATCTCGTTCATGTAGGCAAGGCCCTCGCCGCGCAGCCCCGCGTCCACCGCGGCGAGATCGGGAAACGCCTGCGCGGCCTTCCACCAGATCGCCCGCCCCGCCAGGTAGCCGCTGGCGCCGGCCCGGTAGGCGTAGGAAAGGATGCGGCGGAACTGCTGCATCTCGGCGCCGGCGCTCAGCATCACCCACGGCCGCGTCGCCGCCCGCCCCAGGGCATCGAACCAACGCTGGCACTCCGCCGCCCCGTCGGTGCCCGGCTCGGGCACGTCGGCCGCCGCAAGCGGGCTTTCCAGCTTGAAAATGTCGACCCCGAAGCGGGGGTCCGCGAAGGCTTCGAGAGAGCGTATCACCAGCTCGGGGCGCTTGGCGGAATGCTCGATGTAATCCTTGGTCTGTCCGGCCTCGTTCGGCAGCGGATAGACCAGCAGTTCGAGCAGGAAGCAGATGTCGTTCGCGGCACAGGCCCGCCCGACCCGTTCCACGAACTCCTGCTGGCGCTCGCACACGCCCGGGTCGCCGTCGGGGCGGTACCAGGCGAGCACCTTCACCCCCTCGGCACCGAGACGGCGGATCTTGCCGACGCTCCAATCCCCAATCTCGCGCGAAAGGCGGCCGCCTGCGGTCTCCTCGAACGCATGATCCTCCAGGGTCACCAGCAGCCCCTTGCGCGGATCGAGACGGGCCGCGCAGCGCGGGAAAGCCCAGATCGGGTCGAGCAAGACCGCCGAGGCGGCAGGGGACAGCGCGTCCACCAGCGCCTCCTTCACCGAAGCCACCTCGTCGTAGGTGGCCTCGCCGCCCTTGCGCTGGCGGACCAGGGAGAAGATGGGTGGCCGCTGGTCCGCCGCCACCATCTTGAAGCGGCCGTTGTCGTCGGCCAGACGGCGCATGGACCACAGCTTTCCCGACGAAACGTGCATCCCGGTCTCCTTCCCTCGCATCTTGCGGCACCGCGGCGGACACTTGGGCGGTCCGCTTCCGCTCCTAGGCGGAGCCTATTTAACTGTAGGAAAACCGACACCCACCCGCAAGTTCATTTTCGTTTTCGAACATCAATAGGTCATGATCGAACTTGCTTGGGGGGCTGTCTGCCGCTACGAGGTGGGAACCGGCAGGAGGGGAAGCATGTATCAGCCGCTGGTGACCAGCCGCGTCCGCGGTCAGGACGGGGGAAAGGGCATCCTTCTCATGCTCCTGGCGATGTTCCTGCTGGTTGGCATGGACGCGCTGGCCAAGCTCCTGACCGCCGATTACCCCATCATCGAGGTCCTGTGGTCGCGGTTCTTCTTCCATTTCCTGGCGATGCTCCTGGTGATGGGCCGCCGCATCCCGATCGTTGCCACCACCCTGCATCCGGGCTTGCAGGCGCTGCGGGCCTTCACGGTCCTGTTTACCAACGCCGCCATGGTGACGGCGATGTTCTACATCCCGCTGGCCGAGACCGCCGCGCTGGCGGCAGCATCGCCGTTCTTCGTCGCGCTGTTGTCGGCGCCTCTGCTGCGAGAGCCGGTGGGATGGCGGCGGCTGGCCGGGATCGTGGTCGGCTTCGCCGGCGTCCTGGTGGTGGTCCGGCCTGGAGCCGGCGTATTGCATCCCGCCGCCTTCCTGGTCCTGGCCGCCGCGCTGCTGTACGCCGTCAACCAGATCGTGATGCGTTACCTCGGCGGCTTCGATTCCCCGCTTACGACGGTGTTCTATACCGCCCTCGTCGGCACTCTCTGCACGAGCGCCCTGGTGCCTTTCGTCTGGGTCTGGCCGACCCTCGGCGGATGGTGTGTGATGGCGGCGATGGGCGTTCTCAGCCTGACCGGTCAGTACATCCTCGTTCAGGCCTTCGCCGCCGCCCCGGCCGCCCTGGTCTCGCCCTTCAACTTCTCCACCCTGCTGTGGGCCACTCTGTTCGGCTGGGTGTTGTTCGGCGACTTGCCGGACGGGGTCACCATCGCCGGCTCGGCCCTCATCGTCGCCAGCGGCATCGCCGTCCTGCGTTCCCGCTAGACGGGCATTTAGGGGCTGGACTCCCAAATCCGCTTTGTGGATAGTGCCAGAAAATACGAATCAGCCCTTGAGGGAGGGTGGGGTAAACGATGCAGGCTCGCCAAGCACCTCCTGCCTTTCGTTGGACGCGCCGCAACGTCCTTGTCCTAGGCCTCTCCGGCCTCGCCTCCGCCATCGCCTCTCCCGCCTCCGCCGTGCCGCCCCGCGCTGCACCGGCGCTCCCCCCGACTCGACGAATCCGCCTCGTCAACCCGCACAGCGGGGAGCGCGTGGACACCGTCTACTGGGCCGACGGGGATTACGTTGCCGAAGCGATGAAGGAGATCGACTACCTGCTCCGCGACCACCGGCTGGAAGAGGTGCACCGGACCGATCCCAAGCTGATCGACGTGCTCAGCCGACTGCAGGCGCGGCTCGATCTGAAGAAGCCGTTCCAGGTGATCTGCGGCTACCGCTCGCCGGCAACCAACGAGACCCTGGTCCGCACCGGTGCCGCCAAACACAGCTTCCACATGTACGGTCAGGCGGTCGACGTGAGGATCGAAGGCGCGTCGCTCAAGGACGTCTTCAACGCCGCGGTCTCGCTGCGCGGCGGCGGCGTCGGCAGGTATCCGCGGGCGCGGTACGTCCATATCGACACGGGTCCGGTCCGCACCTGGTGAGGTTCCGAGGGGCCCGTCAGCCGCCGCGCCGAACCTCGACCTGCGAGTCCGTCTTGAGATGGACGTCGCGCTGCGGGAACGGGATTTCGATTCCGTTGGCGTGAAATGCCTCCCACAGGTTCAGCAGCACGGCGCTGCGCACGTTCACCACTCCGCGGGCGGGATCCGAGATCCACAGCCGCAGCTCCATGTCCACGGAACTGTCGCCGAAGCCCGTCAGCCGGCATACCGGCTGCGGATCGCTCAGAACCCGGGGCACCGTCTGCGCCGCCTCGACCGCCAGCCTCATCACCAGCCGCACGTCCGAGTGATAGGCGACCCCGAACGGGATGATGAGCCGAAGCTGCGAGTTGCTGTACGACCAATTGACCACGCGCTCGGTAATAAGGTCCTCGTTGGGGATCAGCCATTCCTTGCCGTCCCTGGTCGTCACCGAAGTGTACCGCGCGTTCAGCGAGGACACCCAGCCGAAGCTGTCGCCGACCTCGATCACGTCGCCCGGCTTGATCGAGCGGTCGAGCAGCAGGATAAGGCCGCTGACCAGGTTCGAGACCAGCTTCTGCAGGCCGAAGCCGGCGCCGACACCGAGCGCGCCGGTAAACACCGCGAGCGCGGTGATGTCGACGCCGACGGTCCGCAGCGCGATCGCGAACACGACGATGATCATGATCAGGCGGAGCAGCTTGCCCAGCAGGACCTGCAACGACGGCGTCAGGGCGCGGGTGTGCTCCAGCCGGTGGTCGGCGATGCGGGCGAGCGCCAGCGCTATCCATAGCAGGACCGCGAACTGGATCAGTGCCGCGATGAAGGTGGCAAGATTGAGCCTGACGGCGCCGATGCCGAACTCGACCCCTTCAAGGAAGGCGACCAGCGGCTCCAGCAGGTCGAGGATGTTGAGGGCGGCGATCAGGAAGGCGAAGGCCGCGACCGTCCGCGAGGCGAGATCGCTGCGGATCAGGCGCGAAGTGAAGCGGATGACAATCCCCGCCGCCAACAGGTTGATCGCCGCCGACAGGATCAGGAAATCCGCGTCAAAGGTGCCGACGACGATCCGCTCGATCAGCAGCACCGCGAGGGCGGCCAGCGGAAACGCCAGCCCCGGCAGGGTACGGATCAGGCGGGTGATAGTGGGAAGGCTGGACCAGTGCCGCGCCGCCACCACCCGGAACCGGCGCTCCAGCGGCTTCGCGATCAGCAGGGCGAGCCCGACGCCGACGGCGACCGCGACGAACTGCGCCAGGGTCGCCCACGTGAGAACGTCCGACACCAGCCACAGCTCGAGGCGACCCCAAAGGGCTCGCACGCCGGTCTCGATGCCCGCAAGGTCGAACATGGCGACGTCTCCCAGGTTGCAGAGCGCCTTGCATATGAGAATTCAGCTTCGGCGACGGAACGCCGCCCGGGCCGGATGTCGGTTGCACTCCAGTTCGCGGCGAGGAACCCACCATGGGGCCCCTGACGTACGCGATGCACCGACGGGGCAACCAAAGCCGCCCAGTGTTTCCCGTTGCCCGCCGGTGCGCCGCGCGCTATAGCCGGCTCTGCCGTCGTCCGCGTGGAGCCTTGGTTATGACCTCGCGCCTGTTCGCCCTTCCCGCCCTTCTCTTGGCCTGGGGCCTGAGCCTGGGCATCTGGTGGCATCTCGGGCGCCCGGTCCCGCTGCCGGACCTCCCGACGCCCAAGCTGGAGTGCGTTTCATACTCGCCGTACGACGGCGACCAGAACCCGCTGATCCATATCTTCACCGTCCCGGAGGAGAGGCTGCGGGCCTCGCTCTCCTCGCTCAAGCAATACACCGACTGCATCCGCCTCTATTCGGCGGTCGGCGTCTATCCCGACGTGGTCCGGGTCGCCGCCGAACTCGACCTCAAGGTCATGCTGGGCATCTGGATCGGCGCCAACGACGCGTTGAATCAGCGCGAGATCGAGGAGGCCCTGACCCTCGCCCACGCCCACCCCGACACCGTCAAGATGCTGATCGTCGGCAACGAGGTGCTGCTGCGGCGCGAAATGTCGGGCGAGCGGCTGGCCGGCATCATCCGCTCGGTGAAGGAGCGTACCAGTCTGCCCGTAGCCTACGCCGACATCCCGCATTTCTGGCAGAAGTACCCGGTGGTCGCAGAGGCGACCGACGTGGTCGGAATCCATCTGTTGCCGTACTGGGACGACCCGACGCCGTTCTCGATCGACGAGGTCCAGGACCATCTGCGCCGGCTGGCCGGCACCATCCACAAGCAGTTCCCGGACAAGCCGCTCCTGATCGCCGAGGTCGGCTGGCCAAGCGCGGGTCGGACCCGCGGCGGCGCCGTGCCCAGCCTGGTCAACGAGGCCCGTTTCGTGCGCGAGTTCGCCACCTGGGCTCCGCGCGAGGGGCTGTCCTACAACCTGATCGAAGGCTGGGACCAGCCCTGGAAGCGCGAGCCGGAAGGCACTGTCGGCGGCTACTGGGGCATGATCGATCGCAACCTGCAGCCGAAGTTTCCGCTCCAGGGGCCGGTGTCCGAATGGCCACGCTGGCGTCAGGCGGCCCTGTTCACGGGCATCGTCGGCAGCCTCGTCGTGGGTGCGGCCCTGTTTGCACGTCGGAGAATCGCTCCTTCCTCATGGTTGGCGCTCGGCGTGCTCGGGGCGCTCACTGGCGCCGCCCTGATCGGGGTCGGCGAGATGCTCGACACCATCCCGATCACGACCTTCGGCACCATCGGCTTTGCAGCGCTCGGCGTGCTCACGGCAGCATCCGCCGTGCTGTTGGCGACGCATGCGATCGAAGGCCCGTCGGCCTGGCTCAGCGAGGTGCGGCCGGCCCCGTTCTCGCGACTCGTCGAATGGGTCAAGGCGCCCTTCTATCCTCTCGGGCCGAGCATCCGGCTCGGGCTGCTGCACTGGGCGGTTGCCGGATCGGCCGCGGTAGTCACGTTGGCGTTGGCCTTCGACGGCCGCCATCGCGACTTTCCAACCGTCGGCTACCTGATCCCGGCGATCGCCTTCCTCGTCCATGCCTGGCGCAGCCGCAGGATCCCGGTCAACGGCGCACGCAGCGAAGAAGCCTGGTTCGGCGCAATCCTGGCGATCGGTGCGCCGCTGACGATCGACTGGCACCTCAACGTCGAGGCCATCCTGTGGGCCGTGACGTCGATCGCCCTGGCGGTGCCGTGGCTGCCGTATTCGCTGCGCGAGGCGAAGCGCCTTGCTGCGCTCGCCCGCGGGAGCCGGCCGGCTGCGGAGCCAACCGCGAGGACCGCCTCATGACCCCTCTCCTTGCATTGCCCGGGCGCCCCTAGGAGCCGCAGCAAGGCGCCTCACCATGCGACTAGGTTTCGGCATCCTCCTCGCCACCGCCCTTGCCGCAGCCTCCGCTGCCGCGGACGAGGGCGCGGCAGCCCGCATCGTCGCCCTCAGCGAGGCGTCGGGCGGCGCCATCTACGTCGTCACCGCCGAGCGGGGAGGACTCTACCGATCCGACGACCGAGGCCGCTCGTGGACACCCGAGGGCTCGGAGCTCCCGCCTACTTTTCTCGACGGCGTGACTACCCTGGGCGATGCAACGGTCGTGGTGGCCGGCCACGCCGGAGCCTTCCGCTCGAGCGACGGCGGCATCTCCTGGACCCAGTTCTCGGCGGTGCCGGTGATGCGGATCTGGCCAGCTCGCGACGGCGCCCTCCTGGTGCGGCCGTGGAACGCCCCCCTGTTCCGCGTCGCCGACGGCAGGGTCAGCATTCTCCGCCAGGCCGGCGACCGCCTGATGGACGTGAGGTCGCTGCCCGACGGGCACCTCATCGGCGCCCGCTTCGGCCACGGCGTGGTCCACTCCCACGATGGCGGCAAGACCTGGCGGACCGACAGCGAGGGACTGGTGAACCGCGACCTCCTCAGCGTGGTGGCGCTTCCCTCCGGTACACTGGTTGCCGGCACCTTCTTCGGCGGAGCATTCCGCCGCGGCTCCGGAACGGTCTGGGAGCAGGCATCGCGAGGCCTCCCCGCCAATGCCACCGTCCAGGTGCTGGCGGTGCTGCCCGACGGCAGGGTGCTCGCGGGCACTCACGGGGACGGCCTTTTCCTTTCGACCGACGAGGCCCGCTCCTGGCACAAGGTGGCGGCCGGCGATGAAGCCCTGGCGACGATCACCGCGATCCTTCCTCTCGGCGGCGAGGATGCTCTTGCCGGCACCTGGGGCGCCGGCGTCCGCATGGTCCGTCTCGACCGCGGCTCCAGCCGACCCGCCGCCTTGCGCACGGCGGTGGCTGCCGTCGCCGAAGACGACGCCGGGACGGTGTATGCCCTTCTCGACAACGGCGCGGTGATGGCGGCCGCGGTGGACGGCGCGCCTTTCTCGCCCCGTGGCAAGGTGCCGGCGGCGACCCGCTCGCTGCTCGCGACCGGCGACGGCAGGGTGCTGGCGGGCACTGCGAGCGGCCTCAGCCTGTCCGAGGACGGCGGCAGGATGTGGCGCAGCGTCGCAGGGCCTGACGGCCCGGTCGCCGGGCTCGCTGACGCCGGTCACGGCGTGCTGCTCGCCGCCATGGCCAAGGGGGACGTGCTGCAGTCCGGCGACGGCGGTCTGTCTTGGCAACCCCTCGAGTTGGGAACCCCGGCCGAGGAGATCGAATCGGTCTCTACCCTCGTCTCCGACCGCATGGGTTATGTCGTGCTCGGCACCGACGACGGTTTTCTCGCCAGCAAGGATTTCGGCAAGAGCTGGCACGCCTTCCCGGTCTCTTACGGCGCCGGGGCTGTGGCGTTGGGCTGCAACGGAGGCACCTTTGTGGCGCGCTGGATGTCGGCGGGCCTGTTCCGCCAGCCTGATCCCCTGGGAGAGGAGTTCGAAGCAGTCGACCCCTGGAACGAGTTCGATGTCCGCGCCGGCCCGCTCGCCTGCGCCCGCGACGGCACCCTGATCGCGGTCGGCCGCGGCGTCAGCAGGATCGTCCCCGCCGACGAGGCCTGGAAGGCCGAGGAGGCTTCGCTGGCCAATGCCGTCGTACGGTCGCTTCTGGTCCGCCGCAACGGAACGCTGCTCGCTGCGACCGACCAGGGCCTGTTCGCCTCGGCCGACGACGCCCGTAGCTGGGCCAATGTTCCGGTGGCCCGCTAGAGAGGTTCACGATGCTCGCGATCCTGCGTCGGGTTCTTTTGGCGGCCGGCCTCCTCTCCGCCGCCTGGCTCGCCTTCCACGTCGAAACCCCCCTCGTACGGCTTTCGATCGAGGACGTATCCGGCGCTTACGAAAAGGCGTTTGCTCGCGGCAATCCCGCCCAGATGCCGCCGTACGAGCCGCTGGCAGCGTTCGTCGGCGATCGCACCAAGGGACGCTCCTTCGCCGCAGAGGGCCCGGAGTGGCGGCAGCTTCTCGGCGATCTCGCGGCGCTGGGGGCATCATCCCGCTCGCCGCTCGCCTCCCGACGCGGTCAGACCGAACGCGCGGTCTTCTTCCGCCCCGACGAACCGCCCGTGGCGGAGATCGCACCGCGGGTCCTCGATCGCGGCATCGCCTTCGTCCGCCTGCTGACCCCGCAGGGATTGCGCCTTGCAAGGCTCACCGTGGTCAGAGGCGGCGAGGTCGCCGCCAACGCGCCGGAGTGGCTCGCCTACCCCCATCGCCGCTGGGCGGCATGGCCGGTGCTGGCCGGCGCCCTGTGCTACGCCTTCCTGCCGTGGAGGCGCCAGCGGGCGCCGGATGCCCTGCGGTACGGCCGGCTGAGGATGGTAGTCGTTCCCGACGTGCTGGCGGCGGTCGTGTGCGTGGTGCTGTTCGCGCTTCCGATCGTCATCGCGGGAAGCTCGTCGGGTTCGGGTGCGCTGCTTGGCTTCTCCGCCGGTGGCTGGGGATTGGTGACGCTGCCGCTGTGGCTTCTTGCAGGGGCGGTCGGCTGCGCGTTCGGGTTCTCCGCCTGGCACGAGGGGTTCGAGCTGGTCGTCGAGCCGCATGGAGTCCGCTACTTCACCTTGTTGGGCGATCGCCGCATCGCATTCGCGGCGATGCGTCGGGCCGAGTGCGTCGAGATCAAGTCGCCGCCGTGGCGGCGGGGCTTCGTCGCCGTCTTCGGCGCGCTTGGCGGCAGGATGGCCTCCCGGCCCGAGTGGGGCCTCGACATTACCGAAACCGACGGCAGGCGAACCCGGATCGCGTCCAGCGCTCTGCCGGGGTTTGCCCGCGTCATCGATGTCCTCGAGGCGTCCGGGGTCCCGATCGAAGGGCCCGACGGTGCCCGGCTCCGGACTGCCCGCGGCGGCGGCTAGCCGGGGTACGCACGCTACCGAGGCGAGTTTGGCTGGCTTTTCGCGCCGGCCGCCTTATGATCTTGGTATCTGAGCGTGACGGGAGAGAGGATCGTTATGTTTGAAAAAAGCATCGAGCTGCTGAACAAGGCCGTCGCCGACGAGCTGGCAGCCGTTCACCAGTACATGTATTTCCATTTCCAGTGCGACGACCAGGGGCTCGATCTTCTCGCGGCATTATTCCGCAACACCGCCATTCAGGAGATGATGCACATCGAGCGCCTTGCCGAGCGCATCCTGTTCCTGAAGGGCGACGTCGACCTCAAGGCCGCCGAGGAGGTTCGCCAGATCCACGACGTGCGCGAGATGATCGAGTTCGGCGCCGAGTCGGAATTCGCGGCGATCAAGACGTACAATCAGGCCGCCAACGAATGTGCCGCCAATGCGGACTCGGTCTCGAAGAAGCTGTTCGAGGACCTGGTCGCCGAGGAGGAGGCCCACTTCGACAAGTTCGACACCGAGCGCGACAACCTCAAGAACTACGGCGACAGCTATCTCGCCCTGCAGTCGATCGAGCGCAGCAAGAGCGCCGCCGGGGGTTCGGCAGGCGCCGAGTAACCCGATCCTGATCGATCGTCGAAAAGGCCCCATCCATCGGACGGGGCCTTTTTCGTTGCCGACGCGGCCCAGCCCGCCTGCGCGCCCCGCCTGCGCGCCCCGCCTCTGCGGGCCGATCGGAGATTCGCGGATTACCTGGATGGATAGACCTCGGCCAAGTCCGGGGTGGCGGGATGTATCCCCGTCGCCACGCCCCATCTAGAGAGTGCGGAATTCCGACGGATGTGGGGAATGTCTTTGGGCGGGTTTTCCAGGAGATCGCGACGGACAGTCGGGGCGGCCCTCTGCGCGGCTGCCGTGGTCATGCTCTCCATCGAGGCTCCGGCGCAGCAGGGGGTGGCCCCGCAGGCCGAGGTCTGGGAAGAAGAATATTCGTGGATTCTGGCCCGCCGCAACGGAAGTCCGGAAGCCTATCAATGGTTCCTCGACCGCTACCCCTCGAGCCGGCATCGCGAGACGGCCTCGCGACGGGTCGTCGAAGCGATCGTCGCCGGCTCGGCGGCGGCTGCCCCGATCCCTGAGGAGTCCCGCCGGCCGCTCGAAGGCGCGTTCGCCGATCAGCTCGATCCGAGCCCCGGCACCAAGCTGCGCTGAGGCCGCAGCTCCGTACTGTGAGGTCTGCATGAAAACCCCGAACCGGGCCGCTTCTCGAATCTGCCTATGCCTCGCGGCGGCGATCGTCCCGATCTGCATGGCGGCGGAGGCGGCCGACCTCAAGGCGGTTCTGGCTCGCGGCGTATCCTACGGCGGTGAGCCGATCTCGGCCGGCGAGCGCTTTCTTGCCGACGAGACGGGCCTCACGGTCGTGGTTCAGAATCCTGGCGATCGCGAGGTCCTGCTCCAGTACAGCGTGCGCAGCGCCGGGAACGACAAGGCCGGCGTCGAGCGGACGCCGCTCTATGTCGGCGAGCAAGGCTGGAGCTCGGCCCGCATCGCCGACAAGGCGCTCGCGCCAGGGCGTTATCAGGTCGAGCTGGAAGCCGGCGGGAAGCCTGCGCTGACCCTGCCGTTCGAGATCGTCCCGAAGCCCCCGCTGGCCGACCTGCGACCACCGTCCGGCGCCGAGGACGCGATCGACATCGCGCTCGCCTCGCTGGGCGGCGCGGTCCGTGTCGAGACCGCCGGTCACGGCGGCAGCGAGAACGCGCGCGACCTCAACGATGGCTTCGGCTTCACCACCAGCCGCTTCGGCTACTCCTGCGAAAGCTGCGGCTGGTCTGCCCCGGACGTCGCCTTGCCCGCCGAGATCTCGATCAGTTTCAACAAGAAGCGCGAAGCTGATGTGCGGGCGGTGGGAATCGACACCACGACCTGGAAGTCGCGCTCCGATCGCGCCGACATTCCGGCTCTGATCGAAGTGCTGGCCGAGGTCGGGCAAGGCCGCTTCGAGCGGGTGGCCGAGGCCCTGCTGCGCCCCGAGCTGCGCGAGCAATGGATTCCGCTGACCAAGGTGAAGACGAAGGAGATCAGGCTGGTAATCCGCTCCAGCCACGGCGGCGACGCAGTGCGGATCGGCGAGGTTCGCGTGCTCGAGAACCCGCGGGCCGGGGAATCGGTGTTGCGCGATATGCCGATTGATCTCGCCCGCCCGGAGCTGGGGGGGTCGATCGTCTCATACACCTCCCAGGCTGACGATCAGTCGAGCGTTCAGAAGCTGGTCGACGGCGATCCCATGACCGCCTGGGCTTCCGCCGACGGGACTCTGCCGCAGGACGTGGTGTTCGCGATGCCGGGGGACCGCTCGGCGCTGGTCGACCGGCTGGTGGTCGACATGCCGGCCACGGCGGGATTCCGTCCGGCCCGGCTTGCGATCGCGGTGTCCAGTGCCGGGCCGCGCAGCGGCTTCGTCGAGCTGGGCAGCGTGACCGTGCCGCGCGACGCAGCGGCGATCGAGATCCCGGTCAAGAAGGAAGCGCGGTTCCTGCGTCTTCGCGTCGTCGAAGGGGGCAGCGGACCCAAGGTGTCCCTGGGATCGACGCAGATCATCGAGGCCTCGCAGCAAGGCTACGTTTCGGCCCTGGTCCGCAAATCCGAGCCGCCTCGCCTGCCCGAGACGGCGGGCCTGTGGAATGGTCCCACCGAGCGCGAGCCCAACGACGTCAACGGCGAGCCGATTTCCGGCAAGGGGATTCGCGGCTCGACTTCGGGGCGCGACGACAAGGACCTGTTCGCACTGCCGGCGGCCCCCGAGGACGCGGTCCTCAACCTTACGATCGAGGGCCGCCCCTATCTCCGCAACGAGGTCGAGCTTCTCAACCAGGACAAGCGCGTCACCAAGCGGCTGTCCCCTGCCGAGCTCGCCCGTCTCGGCCCCGACCTCACCTGGAGGCTGCACGGCGAAAAATTCCTCCGCGTCGGTGAGCCGCCGACGGGCGTCGTCGTGGCGTGGGACAGCAGCGAAGGGGTGGCCGGCATGGCCCCCCAGATCGAGCAGGCCGTCACCCGGTTCGTGACGGAGAATGCCGGCGACCAGGCAATTTCGCTGATGCGCTACGGCGACACCCCGGAAGTGATCGTCGACGGCTTCTCCCGTGACCCGGAACGGCTGCTTGCCGGAATGGCGGGAATGTTCACTGCCGGCGGTGGCCGCAGCTTTTTCGGCGCCCTCGACAAGGCCGCTGATCTGCTGGAACGCTTCGACGGCAACCGGGTCATCGTGGTGCTGGCCAGCGGCAACGACACCCGCAGCGTCGTCCCGGCCGAGCAGCTCTGGCAGCGCCTCGCCAAAAGCGGGGTGCGCGTCTACGGCGTCGGGGTCGGGTCCGGCATGAACGCCTACCATCCCGCCTTTGGCGCGACTCCCCAGCGCGTCATCGAGCATGGTGTCTCCTCGACCGGCGGCGGGGCCTACCTGGCCGAGGATGCGGCCGAACTTGCCTCCGTCCTCGACAGCATTGGCGAAGAGCTCCGCCAGCCAAGCTCGTACGCGTTGCGCGCCACCCTTGGCACGAGCGCCGGATCCGTCGAGGTGACGGCGCAGGGCGGCGAACCGGCGGCACCACGAGCCGAAATCGTCCTCGATGCCTCGGCCGCCATGCAGGATCGACCCGAGAGCGCTGCGGCGAGCCGGATGAATGTGGCCAAGGCGGCGTTGCGCCGGGTGTTCCGGACGCTGCCGGCCCGCCCGGCAATCGGCCTCCGGGCCTACGGTCATCGCCTTCGCACGGTCGGCAAATGCCTCGACACCGAGCTGCTGGTCCCGGTCGAGATCGCAAGTCCACAGAACCTGCTGCGTGAAATCGACCGTCTCGAGCCCCGCGGCGCCAGTCTCCTCGCACGGTCGCTCGAGCAGGCGATCCGCGACCTGCGCGGCGGTCGCCAGCACGTCATCGCCATTGCGGGCACCGGCGAGGAATGCGACGACGTGCATGCCGTCGTCGGCCGGCTGGTGAGCCAGGACCCCGGAATCCGCATCGACGTCGTGGGCCTGATGGTCGACGATCCAGGGATCGAAGAGACCCTGCGGGCGGTGTCGCGCAGGGCCTCCGGCATGTACCTGGCGGCCAACGACGAACAAGCGGTCGAGGCGGCCCTGAAGCATCTTCTCGAGCCCCGCTACGTCCTGGCCGATGCGTCCGGCGAGATGGTGGCGACAGGTGCCTTCGGCGAAAAGGTGTCGGTGCCCCCGGGCACCTATCGCCTGCGGGTGGACGCTGCCGGAACGGTGGTCGAGCGGGAACGGCTCGTGGTGACCCGGGGCGAGACCCTCCGGGTCGCCCTCGCCGATGGGCCCGCCGCCGAGCTCGCCTTCGCCGGAGCAGCGCAGAAGTCCCCGGACATCAAGGCGAAGGCAGCGGCGCGGACGGAGGCTTCGGTGGCACCGCCGGTCGCCACCGGGGCGGCTGCGGTGGCGTGGCAGCAGTTCACGCCGCCTGCCGGAAAAGGAGCCCCGGCCGAGAAGCCTCAGCCCGAGACGCGGGTCGCCGCGGCGCCGCCGGCGCCGCCACCTCCGCCAGCGTCGCCGGTCCAGCCGGTCACGCCGGCGCCGGCGACCTCGGTGCCGGCGCTGACGCCACCGCCCGCCGCAACCAAGGCTCAGGAGTCGCCGCGCCCTGCCCGGCCCGAGCCTCCACCCGCGGAGGTCGAGGCGCCCGCCGCCAAGGCAGAGTCACCCCCTGCCAAACCTGCGCCAGCACAGACCGCAGCGAAGCCAGCGGCGGAGCCGAAGCAGCCGGAAGCGCCAGCGCGCCCAGACCCCGCAGCCAAGCCCGCAGCCAAGCCCGCGGCACCGTCGGGCGTCGCGGCAGCACGCCCACCGCCGCAGCCCTCCCCGGCTGCGGCGCCGAGGGCCCCCGAAGCGGCCGTTTCCGCGACCGCCGAAGCGGTGCCGCAACGTCCCGAGAGCGCCTCCCCGTCGCAGCCCTTCACGCCGAACGTCATCGCGACGATGTCGGCTCCGCGGCCCCCCGCGCCGCCGGAGCCGCGGCAGGATGACCCCGAAGTTCGCGAGTTGCAGGGCAAGCTTGCCGCCATGGGCTACGACGTGGGGCCGATCGACGGCGTCATGGGGCCGAGAACCCGCGAGGCGCTGGCCCAACTCCGGCGCGAGGCGCGCCTTCCGGTCGAGGATGATCTGATGCTCGTCAACCGTCAGATCGATACGGTTCGCGAGATGCGGGCCGCCGCGGATGCCGTTGCCGCCGCCACGCTTGCCGCCCTGTCTGCACCCCAGCCCGAGCCGGTTGCCGCAGGCGAGCGTCGTTCGGCAAGCTCGTCACTGGCGATGGCCGCCTCGCCGAGGGAACCTGCGCCGCCACCCGCGCCCGCACCGGCGGCTGTTCCTAGCCCGCAGTCGCCGGCCGCCACGGCCGTTGCCCCTCCGGGCCCACGCTCCGCCCCCCTTGCGGCGCTCGCGTCGCCGCCTGCCGGCGCGCCCCGCGAGTTGTCGGCCGACCCCGCTCGACCCGGTCCGGTGCTGCCCGGCCCTTCCGGCACGAGGCCGGCGGCCAACGCTCCCGCTCCAGCAGCTACCCCGGACGGGCCGGACCTGTCGGGCACCTACCTGGGGCCGTCGCTGGCCGGCATGGTGGGGAACGCGTTTACCCCGACCGCGGTGCGCAAGATGGAGATGACCTACCACTTCGCCTTCGACGTCCTGCCGCCGGGACGGACCGTCGACTGGCAGGATTTCGCCAGCAACATGTCGGGCCGGGTCCACGTCGGCGGCTGGGTAGAGGATCCGCAGGGGGCGCGTCGGACCTGCCGCTCCTATCGCCAGGAGCTGACGGTCGGCAGCGAGTCTTTGCGCGACGGCACGGTGCTCGTCGCCTGCCGCAGCCGGGACGGCGAATGGGTGCCGGCGAGGACGGCCTCTCACGCGGCCAGGCGTTAGCTCGCGTGATCTAGGGCCGGCGAACGCCGGCAGGGGCGGCGGCCCGGGTCGGGGTTGCATGGACCGGCAACGAAGGGACCTCCCACGCCGCGCCCACCTCGAGGTCCTGCAGGCGTTCGGCGGGGACTCCGCTTGCCTGACGGGCTTCGACCAGCTGCTGCCGGGCCACGCCGAAGCCGTCGTCGGCCAGCGGGAAGACGTCGTAGTGAATCGCGAGACCCCGCTCGGCACCCAGGATCGCCGCCGCTTCGAGCGCTTCTTCCGGGGTCATGTGGGCATACTCCATGAACCAGCGCGGCGCGAAGGCGCCGATCGGCAGCAGGACGAACCGGAACGCGCCGAAGGCGTCGCGCGCCTTCATGAACGGCCGCCCGCCGCCGTAGCCGGTATCCAGGGCGGCGTAGACGTTGCCGCCGGGCGCTTCAATCACCAGTCCGCCCCACAGCGCCCGGTTGGTGTCGAACACCCCGCGTGCCGACCAGTGCTGAACCGGAACCAGGTGCAGCCGGACCTCCGGCGACACCGCATGGCTGCCGCCCCAGTCGAGCGCCTGTGCGCGGAGATCGGGAATGGCGGCGCGGATGATCGCGTCGTTGCCCAGCGGCGTCACCACCAGCGGCCGGTCCCGGTCGTGCAGCATGCGCAGGGTGGCAAGGTCGAGGTGGTCGTAGTGGTTGTGGCTGACGAACACGACGTCGATCTTCGGCAGCGATGCAAAAGGGACGCCGGGAGGCTGGCGCCGCTTCGGTCCGAGCCACGAGAACGGACTGGCCCGTTCCGACCAGATCGGGTCGGTAAGGATGTTCAATCCCTGTGTCTGCAGCAGCACCGTGGCGTGGCCGACGTAAGTTACCCGCAACGCTTCGCCCGCGACCCGCGCCGGCGGGACGCTGAAGGTCGGCGCCGGCAACTCGCTCGGCTCCGGCCAGGGGCCCTGCTCGCCGGTGAACTGCCATTTGAGGAAGGCCCAGAAATCGCGCTTGCGCTGATTGTCGGGGTCGAAGAAGCGTTGGCCGTCGAAATGATCGCTCATCGGTCCATTATAATACGTCGCGGCACAACCGCCGATGCCCAGAACGGCCGCAGCGGCGAGCAGCCACAGGACGGTTCTGCCGACGCGCACGGGCCGGGGTCTACTCTGCCGGGACCGGCACCTCTTCGCGCCAGGCCGGCAGGTGCAGCCTGACCGTCGTGCCGTGCCCTTCGCGGCTGTCGATGTCGACCGAACCGCCCTGCAACCGGGCCAGGGCCGTCGCTATCGCCAGCCCCAGGCCGGTGCCGCGGTGAAACTGATTCTTCTCCCGGGCCATCTGCACAAACGGCTCGCCGATGCGGGCGAGGTCAGCCGAACTCATCCCGATTCCGGTGTCGCGGATGGTGACGCAGCAGCCGGTCCCGGTCTCCGCCAGGCCGACGTCGACACGGCCGCTCCGCATCGTGAATTTCACCGCATTGGACAACAGGTTGATGACCACCTGCTTGGTTGCCCGGCGATCACCCCGGACGGTCGTTACGGCCCCTGGGGCGCGGTGCAGCGTCACCCCGCCCTCGTCGGCCTGGACCTGAAGCAAACCCACCGCCTCATCGACCACCTGCGCCAAGTCCAGCGGCCCGACCGTCAACGGGAAGCGGCCCTCCTCGATACGCGCCATGTCGAGGAGATCGGTGACCAGATCCAACAGGTGGCCAGCGCTGCCGCGGACGTGGTCGAGGTATTCATCGTACTGGTGCGAAGAGGGATCGATCCGGCGCATCTGCATGATCTGGCTGAATCCGAGGATGGCATTCAGCGGTGTCCGGAATTCGTGGCTCACGTTCGCCAGGAACAGCAGCTTGGCGCGAGCTTCCCTTCGGGCGGCCGCGGCTTGGCGTTCGGCTTCCTCCTTGGCCGCCAACAGCGAGGCGTCGAGAGCGGCGTTGGTCATCGCCACGGCGGCGCTGTTGGCGATCGTCATCAGGACGTCGACTTCGACCTTGGAGGGCGTACGTTTGGTCGCCCAGTAGGCGCCGATCGCCGCCACCGGGTCCTCCTGGCGCACCGGCACCATGACCAGGCTTTTCACGAACGTCAGCCTGTACGCGTCGTGGGGTATCCGCGAATCGGCGAAGATGTCGGGAATGACGGCGGCCTGGCGGTTGAGCATAGCCCAGCCGGAAATGCAGCGCTCCATCGGGAAGCGCTGCCCCTTCCACAACGGGCTGATGGCGTCCTCGTCGGCGTAATGGCAGAAGTCGCCGTCGCGCAAAACGAAAGTGACGCCGTCGGCACCCGTCAGGTGCCGCGCACCGCTGCGCACCACTGCCATGATCTCGTCAAGACCGCGCGCCATCGACAGGCGCTGGATGAACTCCACGACGTCACGCGGCGGAGCCGGGGCCTTGCCATTGAACTGCCGGTGCAGGCTCTTGCCACCCATAGCACCCCCCCCCTAGGCGGGCATTACGATCCGCATATGGGGGTGGCGCAGCAGTCTTCAACCGCCGCGCCCACCGTGACAACATAACCGGTAATGGCGGGAGTCAGCCGGTCTTGCCGCCCACCCAGGGCCCCAGCACCGCTGCGATAAAGGCGTGCACCGGCGTCTCGATCCCGTGCTCCCGCCCGAGCCGGACCAGCGCGCCGGAAAGCCACGGCAGCTCCAGCCGGCGTCCGTTCTCGAGGTCGTGCTGCAAGGAGGAGCGCATGCCACCGGGCAGCCCCTGCACGAAGCTCCAGATGTCGTCGGCCAGGCTTTCCGGCAGCGCCGCGCCGCAGGCGCGTCCAACCGCCGCCGCCTCGGTCAGGCTGCGACGGAACAGCTCGGCCAGTTCGGGGTCGCCGCGGAAGACGCCGCACGGCGCCCGGGTGACCGCCGTCATGCCGCCGAACGAGGCGATGAAGACCATCTTCTTCCACATCTCGGTCCGGATGTCGTCGGCCACCCGGCATGCCACTCCCGCCGCCGAGAGCGCCTGCTGGAAGGCGGCCACGGTCTCGCGCTGCTCCGGGCGCAGGGAGCCGACGATGGAATCGCAGAGCTTGCCGGTGTGGCGGATTGTGCCGGGGGATTCGATCACCGCGGCGATGCGGATCACGCCGAGCGCGACATGCTCCTCGCCCAGCGCCGGGGCCAGCACGGCCGGGGCGTCGACCCCGTTGACGAACGGGATGACGACCGTCCCCCTGCCCAGCAGCGGGCGGGTAGCCGCGGCAGCGGCTTCCATGTCGTAGAGCTTGACCGCAAACACCACCACGTCCGCCGGCCCGGCCTGCGCCGGATCGTCGGTCGCGCTCACCGCGGACAGCTCGACGTCGCCCAGCTCGCTGTACACGCGCAAGCCGCCGCTTTTCATGGCCGCAAGATGGGCGCCGCGCGCGATGAAGGTCACGTCCTGGCCCGCCGCCGCCAGCCGCGCCCCCAGATAACCGCCGACGCCGCCGCTGCCCATGATGGCGATCTTCATGCTCTTCCTCCTGGTCGGGAAACGAGATGGAAACTAGCCGTTGGAGGCGCCACTTAGCAAGCGCGGGGCACCTGCCTTTTTCGGCGGCGACCCGCACTCGCCCTTGCTTTCTTGGGAACGGGAAGACGATGGCCAATCGCACATCATAGTCATCGGCGCCTCGGCAGGTGGCGTGGAGGCGTTGCGCGTGGTTTGCCGGATGCTGCCGGGCGACCTTCCGGCCGCCGTCTTCATCGTCCAGCACATCGCCGCCTCGGCCAAGAGCATGCTGGCCGAGCTCCTGGACGGCCCGTTGCCGGCGTTGGTCCCGACCGAGGGCGATCCGATCGTGCCTGGCCGCATCTACGTCGCAGCACCGGACCGCCATCTTCTTCTGCGGGAGAACCGCATCCTGATGCGCCGCGGCCCGCACGAGAACCGGACCCGCCCTTCCGCCGATGCGCTCTTCCGCTCGGCTGCCGTCGCCTACGGACCCCGGGTCATCGGGGTGGTGCTGACGGGAATGCTGGACGACGGAACCGAAGGCCTGATCGCCATCAAGGCGGCGGGCGGCCTGTCGGTGGTCCAGGATCCGGCGGATGCCGAGTGGCCGTCGATGCCGCGTGCCGCCATAGCCCGCGACGATGTCGACCACAGTGTTCCCCTGATCGAGCTCGGTCGCCTGCTGGGCAGGCTGTCGCGAGATCCGCCGGGTCCGAGCCGCCCGATTTCCGAGCTCCTGGTGAGAGAGGACCAGGCCGCGGCCGAGGAAACCCCTGCCGCGGGAGCGGCCGCCGTTCCGGGCACGGCAAGCGATCTTGCCTGCCCCGATTGCGGCGGCGTGCTCAACCGGATGCCTAGCGAGGGGTCGATCCGATTCCGCTGCCAGATCGGCCACGCCTTCACGCCCGAAGGCCTTGCGGCCGCCCAGGCCGACGAGCTGGAGCGGGCGCTCGTCCTTGCCGCGCGCACCCACCGCGACCGTATCCGCCTCTTCACGCAGCTCAAGGCCGATGCCGAGGGCCGCAACAGTCGTCTCTCGGCGGAGCGCTGGGGCAATGCCCTCCTCGAAGCGAAAGCGATGGTGGAGGTCCTCAACCGAGCCCTCGCCGGCCTGCGCAAGCCGGCCGTCGACCGGGACTGAACGGGACTGTCTCCCGCTTCATGGAGCCCCTCATGCCGAGCCTGTCGAAGCCTGAGGGTCGGGAGGGTGACCCGGTTTCAGCCCTCATCCTGAGCTTGTCGAAGAATGTAGGCGGCCGGAAGAGCTCATGGTTCGACAGGCTCACCATGAGGTAACTTCAAAGGCTCGGCGGTATCGGCTCCTACTGCCGCCCTGCCCGCACCGTCCGATCCGGCGGAAAGCGGATCGTCACAGCCGTCCCCGCGCCGACGTGGCTGTCGACCAACAAGCTGCCGCCGTGCGCCTCTGCCAGGCTCTTGGCGATCGGCAGTCCCAGTCCGGTGCCTTCCTTCGAGCGGGCCGTCATGTTGTCGATCTGGGTGAACGGCTCCAGCGCCCGCTTCACCTGCTCCGGCGACATGCCCGGCCCCCGGTCTTCGATCGCGATCGCAATCGCGTCATCGGCATCGAGCCGCACCGACAGCGTCACCATGCTGCCGCGAGGGCTGAACTTGATGGCGTTGCCGAGCACGTTCACCACGATCTGTACGACCCGTCGCTCGTCGGCGCGCAGCCGGGGGAACCCCTTCGGCACCGCGATCTTTACCTCGACCCCGCTTTGCTGGGCGACGCCGCTGACCAGGCGTAGGCAGGCGTCGGCGATCTCCGCAGGACGCAACACGGAATCGTAAAGGTCCAGCTTGCCGGCATCCAGGGCCGAGAGGTCGAGGATGTCGTTGATCAGCGCCAGCAGGTGCTTGCCGGCGGCATGGATCGTGGCGATGTAGCTGCGCACCCGGTCGTCGCAATGGGCGTCGATCGCGCCCGACAAGACCGCTTCGGAATAGCCGAGGATGCCGTTGAGCGGGGTCCGCAGGTCGTGGCTCATCGCCGCCAGGAAGCTCGACTTGGCTCGGTTGGCCTGCTCGGCGAGATCCCGCGCCCTCAGCGCCTCCTCGGTGCGCTCGAAGACCCTCTGTTCGAGAGTCTGGTTCATCGCCGTCAACTCCTCGTCGGCCTTTTTGACCAGCGTGATGTCGGCGAAGGTGATCACCACGCCCTCGATCTTGTTGTCGTGGGTGCGGTAGGGAAGGATACGCCGGATGAACCAGCGGCCGTCCCTGCCCGCCACTTCGCGTTCGCGCATGGCCAGGCTTGCCACCACCGCCGCCGCGTCCTCGTGCAGCTTCGGGTCGTCGAGGTTGTGGGTGATGTCGGTGAACGGCCGCCGCACGTCGGAGGGGATCAGGTTCAAGAGCCGGTTTGCGTTGGGGGTGAACCGCTTGATCCGGAGATCCATGTCGAGGAACACGGTCGCGACGTCGGAGCTGTTGAGCAGGTTTATGAAATCGTTGTTGGAGGCCTCCAGCTCCTCGACCTTGTCCTGGAGCTGGGAGTTCACGGCCGACAGCTCCTCGTTGAGGGATTGCAGCTCCTCCTTCGAGGTTTCCAGCTCTTCGTTTGCGGACTGGAGCTCCTCATTCATCGACATGACTTCTTCGTTCGAGGCCTTCAGCTCCTCGTTCGCGGTCTCCATCTCCTCGATCGTGCTTTGCAGATCCTCGCGGGTCGCATGGAGTTCGAACTCGAGCTGACGTACCACCGCCTCGTCGGCCAGGCCCACTTCGATGCCGGGGGAAGGAAGCTCCGCCCCGCTCTCCGGGCGCTCCTGGAAGGTGACCAGGAACAGGCGCTCGAAGCGGCCGTCGACCGGGGTGACGGTGACCGCGATCTGGCGCATGCGGTCGTGACCCACGATCCGGATCCCCTCGACATGGACCTCGGCGTCCTCGTCCACCGCCTTGCGCAGCGCCGCACGGAGCTTGCCGCCGAGCCCTTTTCGGGCAATGGCCAGGAGGTCCTGTGTCGGCTCTCCCGCCGGCTGTGCCAAGCAGATTTCGGTATCGCCGTGGTAGTAGACGACGTGCCCACGCTGGTTGACGAGGACGGCAGCGGGCGCAAACCGCTCCAGCAGCAGCCTTCGTGCGATGTCGCCAGCGCTGAACGCACGGCCACCGCCGCGGCGGCCCGAGGTCCCCCCCCCCCCGTCCCAGCGCATCGATGTCGTCGGACGCCATCGGAAAGCCGAGTTCGGCGAAACGGGACGGCCCAATGCGGCGGTAGATTCGGTGCTTGGCGGAAATCGCCCCGAACAGCTCGGTCTGACGCCCGATCGTTTCGGAGGGGCCGAGAAACAGCACACCGTCATGCCTGAGTGCGAAGTGGAAAATCGGGACCAGCTTCTTGTGGACCTCGGGCTCGAGATAGATCATCACGTTCCGACAGGATACCAGGTCGAGCTTGGAGAACGGCGGATCGCTGATGACGTTCTGGACCGCGAACATCACGCATTCGCGCAACGCCGTGTTGACCTTGTAGGCGCTTTCATCGTGCGTGAAAAAGGCGTCCAGGCGCGCCGCCGAGACATCGGCGGCGATGCTGTCGGGATAGAAGCCGATGCGCGCGTAGTCCAGGGCGTCTTCGTCGATGTCGGTTGCGAAGACTTGGATCCTCGGCTGCTTCTCCTGCCTGGCAAATTCCTCCAGCAGCAGGATCGCCAGCGTATAGGCCTCCTCGCCCGTCGCACAGCCGGGCACCCACACCCGCACGGGACCGTTCGCCGCCCGCTCGACCAGGCCGGGAACGACCTCGCTCGCCAGCGCTTCCATCGCCTCGGGATCGCGGAAGAAGGCGGTGACGCTGATCAGCAGATCCTTGAACAGCAGCTTGGCCTCTTCCGGGCTGCTCCTCAGGCGCCGCAGGTAATCCTGATGGCTGCTGATGTCGTTGAGGCCCATGCGCCGTTCGACCCGGCGGACCAGCGTGCTCTTCTTGTAGAAGCGGAAGTCGTAGCCGGTGCGCGCCCGCAGAAGACCGATGATTTGCAGCACCTGCTCATGGGGATTGCTCAGATCTTCCTGCGCCGACTGGCGGATATAGGGGTGGCGGCTGTAGCGGAGAAGCTCCCCCGGAATGCGGTCCACCGGCAGGATGAAGTCCGCCATCCCGGTCGCAATCGCGCTGCGCGGCATGCCGTCGTAGGCGGCAGTCGCCGGGTCCTGGACGATCGCCAGCCCCCCGGCCTCCTTGATCGTACGGATGCCCTGGGTACCATCAGACCCCGTGCCGGTAAGCACGATGCCGATCGAGGCGCGCCCGCGCTCCTCGGCCAGCGAGCGGAAGAAATGGTCGATCGGCATTCGCAGGCCGCGGCGCTCCAACGGTTGCGCCAGGCACAGGGCGCCGTCCCGCAGGCTCATGTCCCGGTTGGGCGGGATGATGTAGATGTGGTTCGGCTTGATCCGCACTCCGTCCTCGACCTCCTGCACCGGCAGCAAGGTGTGTCGTGCCAGGATCTCGGCCGTCAGGCTTTTATGGTTGGGGTCGAGGTGCTGGACCAGGACGAAGGCGATCCCGGTGTCCTTGGACATCCGCGAGAACAGGTGTTTGAAGGCGTCCAGACCTCCGGCCGAAGCGCCGATTCCCACCACCGGGAAGGCCAACGAAAGCGGCGTTGGCGGCTGTTCGGCCGCGACATTCGGTCTCGATCGCGCCGCGGAGCGCGCTTCTCCCCCTCGCTCTGAGTTCCCTGTGTCGGCCATGGATTTCCGCGCGTGCCCTCCGCGCGCCTTCGATCAAGAGTTCATTCCGGCGGCCAGTCTGCGCATTGGCACGAGCTGCGACGGACATGATACGAAAGCGGCAGGCAGACCGGAAGTACGCTTTCGACAGTCCGCCTGCGATCCTGCTCGCCCGCGACCCTGAACCTCATCGATGAATTCCGGCTTTCCCCGGAATGACGGTTCAGTTTGGTTGCGCGTTGCTCTAGCCCGTTTACATCGATCCGGGTTCCCGCCATACTCGCGCGCCTCTTCGCCTGCCGGCGCCGCTTGCGACCCTCGCGGCGCCTGGTGCCTTGACCGGCCCGGCGGAGGCAAGTATCTTCCGCCAACTTTTCAGTCCGGGTGTCTGCCCACTCATGTCCGCGCCGTCGGGAAACAAGCCGAGCTTTCAATCGCTCATCCTCTCCCTTCAGACCTTCTGGGCGGAAAAGGGCTGCGTCATTCTCCAGCCCCTCGACGTCGAGGTCGGAGCGGGCACCTTCCACCCCGCCACCACGCTGCGCTCGCTGGGCAGGAAGCCCTGGAAAGCAGCCTACTTGCAGCCTTCGCGCCGCCCGACCGACGGGCGCTACGGCGAGAACCCCAACCGTCTGCAGCACTACTACCAGTTCCAGGTGGTTCTGAAGCCGTCCCCTGACAACGTTCAGGATCTTTATCTGCAAAGCTTGCGTCATTTGGGGATCGATCCGGCGCTGCACGACATCCGCTTTGTGGAGGACGACTGGGAAAGCCCGACGCTGGGCGCCTGGGGCCTCGGCTGGGAGGTCTGGTGCGACGGCATGGAGGTGACCCAGTTCACCTATTTCCAGCAGGTCGGCGGCTTCGACTGCGCGCCGGTGACCGCCGAGCTCACCTACGGGTTTGAGCGGCTGGCGATGTACATCCAGGGGGTCGAGAACGTCTACGATCTCGATTTCAACGGCGATGGCGTCACTTATGGCGACGTCTTCCTTCAGAACGAGAAGGAGCAGTCGACCTACAATTTCGAGGTCGCCGACACCGAGATCCTGTTCCGCCACTTCCAGGACGCCGAAAAGCAGTGCGCCGCCCTGCTGGCGCTCGACAAGCCGCTGACGCTGCCCGCCTACGAGCAGTGCATCAAGGGCAGCCACACCTTCAACCTGCTGGACGCCCGCGGCGTCATCTCGGTGACCGAACGCGCCGCCTACATCGGGCGTGTCCGCGCCATGGCCAAGGGCTGCTGCGAGGCCTGGCTGAAGAGCCAGGGCGAGGGAGCCTGAGGCGATGGCCGAATTCCTGCTTGAGCTGTTCTCCGAGGAGATTCCGGCGCGCATGCAGGTGCGCGCTGCCGACGACCTCAAGCGCCTGGTGACCCAGGGGTTGCAGGCGGGCGGCCTCGCCTTCGACAGCGCGGAGGCGTTCTGCACGCCGCGGCGGCTCACCCTGGTGATCGACGGCCTGCCGCTCGCCCAGCCCGACATCAAGGAAGAGCGCAAGGGTCCCCGCGTCGGCTCGCCCGAGAAGGCCATCGAGGGCTTCCTCAAGGCGGCCGGGGTCGCCAGCCTGGATCAGTGCGAGGTCCGCACCGACGACAAGAAGGGCCCCTACTACGTTGCCGTCACCGACCGCGCGGGCCGTCCGACGGGTGACGTGCTGGCCGACGTGGTGAATGCCGCGCTGCCGCAGCTGCCGTGGCCGAAATCGATGCGCTGGGCCGACCACGCCGTGCGCTGGGTGAGGCCGCTGCACCGCATCCTGGCCCTGTTCGACGGCAACGTGGTGGCGGTCTCGTTCGGCCCGGTGAGCGCCGGCAACGAAACCGAGGGCCACCGCTTCCTCGCCCCCGGGCGGCTGGTCGTCCTCGATGCCGCCGACTACCGGACCAAGCTGACCGCGGCCAAGGTCATGCTCGACCCCGCCGAGCGCCGCCGCCTGATCGATTCCGAGGCGCGGCGGCTGGCCGCGGCGGCCTCGCTGCGGCTGCGCGAGGACGCGGGCCTGCTGGACGAGGTGACCGGCCTGGTCGAATGGCCGGTGGTCCACATGGGCCGCATCGACGAGGCGTTCATGTCGGTGCCGCAGGAGGTGCTGATCACCGCCATGCGGTCGCACCAGAAGTACTTCTCGCTCCTGCACGCCGATGGCCGGCTGGCGCCCCATTTCGTGGTCGTCGCCAACACCCTGACCGCCGACGGCGGAACGGCGGTGGTGGCCGGCAACGAGCGGGTGCTCCGGGCCCGCCTGTCGGACGCCCGCTTCTTCTGGGATCAGGACCGCAAGGTGCGCCTGGAAAGCCGGGTCGAGCGCCTCAAGGAACGGGTGTTCCATGCCCGGCTGGGCAGCGACTTCGAGCGCGCCCAGCGCATCCGCAAGCTGGCGGTAGAGCTGGCCCGCTTCGTCCCCGGCGCCGAGACCGCGTTGGTCGACCGCGGCGCGCTGTTGTGCAAGGCCGACCTCTCGACCGGCATGGTCGGGGAGTTCCCCGAACTGCAGGGCGTGATGGGCCGCTACTACGCCCGCCACGACGGTGAGTCCGAGATGGTCGCCGAGGCGATCGCCGAGCACTATTCGCCGCTGGGGCCGAATGACGCCTGCCCGTCGCGGCCGGTTTCCGTGGCGCTGGCGCTGGCCGACAAGCTGGACACCCTGGTCGGCTTCTTCGGCATCGGCGAGAAGCCGACCGGCTCCAAGGACCCGTTCGCGCTCCGCCGCGCCGCCCTCGGCGTGATTCGGCTGGTGATCGAGAACCGGCTTCGGCTGCCGCTTCTGGCGGCGTTCGAAGCGGCACGGGCCGGTTATGCCCTGCCCTTGCCGGCGAGCATCGCGGCTGAGCTTCTCGACTTCTTCGCCGACCGCCTGAAGGTTCACCTGCGCGACCGCGGCGTGCGGCACGACCTTGTCTCGGCGGTGTTCGCGCAAGGCGGCGAGGACGATCTCGTGCGCCTGCTGGCCCGGGTCGAGGCGCTGACGCGGTTCCTCGGCACCGAGGACGGCGCCGACCTTCTGACCGCCTACAAGCGCGCCAGCAATATCGTCCGCATCGAAGAGAAGAAGGACGGCAGGTCCTACGGCGGCGAGATCGGACAGGACATGCTCAAGCAGGCCGAGGAGAAGAGCCTGCACAAAGAACTGGAGGAAGCCATTCCAAAGATCGTCGGCCACGTCCGCGAGGAGCGGTTCGACGACGCGATGTCGGTATTGGCTGGGTTGCGTGCCCCAGTCGATGCCTTTTTCGACCACGTCACGGTCAACTGCGAGGAACCGCCGCTGCGGGAAAACCGCCTGCGGCTTCTGTCCCGAATCCGGTCGGCCCTCGGTGGGGTCGCCGATTTCTCTAAGATTGAGGGGTAAAACTCGATGGCAAAATGGGTTTACAGCTTTGGTGGCGGCTCGGCCGACGGCCGCGCCGACATGAAGAACCTGCTGGGCGGCAAGGGCGCCAACCTCGCAGAAATGGCCGCGCTCGGGCTGCCGGTGCCTCCCGGTTTCTCGATCACGACCGAGGTCTGCACGTACTTCTACGAGAACGGCAAGAAGTACCCGGATGACCTCAAGGCCCAGGTCGACGCGGCCTTGGAGAAGATGGGCGGCGTCGTCGGCGCCAAGTTCAACGCCAAGAGCGGCATGCCGCTGCTGGTTTCGGTCCGCTCCGGCGCGCGCGCCTCGATGCCCGGCATGATGGACACCGTGCTCAACCTCGGCCTCAATGACGTGACCGTGCAGACGGTCGCCAAGGAGACCGGTGACGAGCGCTTCGCCTATGACAGCTATCGCCGCTTCATCCAGATGTACAACAACGTCGTGCTCGGCATCGGCTCCGAGAACTTCGAGCATGTGCTCGAGGCCTACAAGGAGAAGAAGGGCTACAAGCTCGACCTCGACCTCAAGGCCGACGACTGGAAGGTGGTGGTCGAGCAGTTCAAGGCGAAGTCCAAGGAGAAGCTCGGCCGCGACTTCCC
The DNA here is from genome assembly GCA_018432935.1 of Rhodospirillales bacterium. Lineage (GTDB taxonomy): Bacteria > Pseudomonadota > Alphaproteobacteria > Rhodospirillales > Shumkoniaceae > JAHDSF01. The sequence continues at coordinate 145,135 of JAHDSF010000017.1, forward strand.
GCAGGACCCGGAAGAGCAGCTGTGGGGCGCCATCGGCGCCGTGTTCGGCTCGTGGATGAACGCCCGCGCCATCACCTATCGCAAGCTGCACAGCCTGCCCGATCATTGGGGCACGGCGGTCAACGTCCAGGCCATGGTGTTCGGCAACATGGGCGACGACTGCGCCACCGGCGTGTGCTTCTCGCGCAACCCCTCGACCGGCGAGAACAAGTTCTACGGCGAATACCTGCGTAACGCCCAGGGCGAGGACGTGGTCGCCGGCATCCGGACCCCGCAGCCGCTGACGGTCTACGAAAAGCAGACCATGAAGTCGTCGCTGCCGGCGATGGAAGAGGAACTTCCCCAGCTGTTCAAGGAACTGGACGGCTTCCGGCTGAAGCTGGAGAAGCACTACAAAGACATGCAGGACATGGAGTTCACCATCCAGAAGAACAAGCTCTGGATGCTCCAGACCCGCAACGGCAAGCGCACCGCCGCCGCCGCCCTCAAGATGGCGGTCGACATGTGCGAAGAAGGCCTGATCTCGAAGGAAGAGGCGGTCCGCCGCGTCGACCCGGCCCAGATCGACCAGCTCTTGCACCCGATGATCGACCCCAAGGCCAAGAAGACCGTCATCGGCAAGGGCCTGCCGGCGTCGCCCGGCGCGGCCGGCGGCAAGATCGTCTTCACCGCCAAGGAGGCCGAGGAATGGGTCGCCCGCGGTGAGAAGGTCCTGCTGGTCCGCATCGAGACCTCGCCCGAGGACATCGGCGGCATGCACTGCTCCGAGGGCATCCTGACCACCCGCGGCGGCATGACCAGCCACGCCGCCGTGGTGGCCCGCGGCATGGGCACGCCGTGCGTGTGCGGCGCCGACGCGCTCCGCATCGACTACAAGGCCAAGACGCTGAAGGCCGGCGACGTCGTCCTCAAGGAAGGCGACATGTTGACCATCGACGGCTCCAAGGGCGAAGTCATCGCGGGCGCGGTGAAGACCATCCAGCCCGAGCTGACCGGCGACTTCGGCAAGCTGATGGGCTGGGTCGACTCGATCCGCACCATGAAGATCCGCGCCAACGCCGAGACCCCGCTCGACGCCACCACCGCCCGCAAGTTCGGGTGCGAAGGCATCGGCCTGTGCCGGACCGAGCACATGTTCTTCGATCCGCAGCGCATCATCCACATGCGCGAGATGATCGTGGCGACCACGGAAGAGGCACGCCGCAAGGCCCTGGCCAAGCTGCTGCCCTACCAGCGCTCGGACTTCGCGGAACTCTTCAACATCATGGAAGGCCTGCCGATCACCATCCGGCTTCTGGACCCGCCGCTCCATGAGTTCCTGCCCGTCACCGATGCCGACATCGCCGAGGTCGCCAAGGCCGCCGGCATCAGCAAGGACGAGGTGAAGTCCCGCTCGGCGCAGCTTCACGAAGCCAACCCGATGCTCGGCCACCGCGGCTGCCGTCTCGGCGTGACCTATCCCGAGATCTCCGAGATGCAGGCCCGCGCCATCTTCGAGGCGGCCTGCGACTGCGCCAAGGCCGGCAAGAAGGTGCTGCCCGAGGTGATGATCCCGATCGTCGCGCTCAAGACCGAGTACGACATGATCGCCAAGATCATCCGCGAGACCGCCGACAAGGTGTTCGCGGAGAAGGGCATGAAGCTCGACTACATGGTCGGCACCATGATCGAGCTGCCGCGCGCCGCCCTGCAGGCGGGCGTGATCGCCAAGGACGCGGAGTTCTTCAGCTTCGGCACCAACGACCTCACCCAGACCACGTTCGGTCTGTCGCGTGACGACGCCGGTCCGTTCCTGAAGGTCTACGAAGACAAGAAGATGCTGCCCAAGGATCCGTTCCAGACCCTCGACGCCGACGGCGTCGGCGAGCTGGTCCAGATCGGCGTCGAGCGCGGCCGGAAGACCCGTCCCGAGCTCAAGGTCGGCATCTGCGGCGAGCACGGCGGCGACCCGGAGTCGATCCACTTCTGCCAGAAGGTCGGGCTGAACTACGTGTCCTGCTCGCCCTACCGCGTTCCGATCGCGCGCCTGGCAGCCGCCCAGGCGGCCCTCGGCGTCAAGGGCGAGAAGAACGCCTAAAGACGGCCGGCTGTCACAAGCCGACAACGACAGAGGGGCGGACTTCGGTCCGCCCCTTCTTCTTTGGCGCTATTTCGCCGGCATGACGTCGGGCGGAACGATGCGCATGATGAACGAGGTCGGCTTCTCGCTGGGCCCGAAAGGCCCCGGAACCTTGTTCTTCACCGGCGGCAGGCTTTTCAGATAGGCGGCGATCGCCCGGGCATCCTGCTTGGTCAGGCCAGCGAACGCCTGCCACGGCATGACGGGCGCGAGGATGCGGCCGTCGGGGCGCTCGCCGGTCTGCAACGCCGCCACGATCTGCTCTTCCGACCACTCGCCTAGGCCGGTCTCCTTGTCGGGCGTCAGGTTGGGGCCGTAGAAGACCCCGAGCTGCGGAATTTCGAACCCCACCTCGGAGCCGCCCAGGAAGCGGCCCGCATCCGGCTTGCCCAGGAAGTAGCCCGGGGTGTGGCAGTCGTTGCAGCCGCCGAAGCTTACCAGGTACTTGCCCCTTGCCACGTCCTGGGCGGGGGCAACCGCCGGCATCGCCGCCCACGCCACCCCGAGAGCGGCGATCCCGAACGCCGCCCGACGCACCCTGTCCATCGAAGACCTCCTCAGTGACCGCGATCGGATGTTGCGATCGATTTGCATCCGCAGGTCGTTACGGGACAAGGGAGCAAACGGGGGCACTCTGGTCGGGTACCTCTTCCCCGGGGCCAAGCTGCTCTTGCCGATACTGTTGCGTTCCCCGGATTGTGACCGTTTTCTTCCGAATGGATTCCGTGGAACGCCATACTCCTGGGAAGCCGCCAGGGAGAACGCCATTCGCCGCAGAGGTCGCTTTCGGGAATACTTCGCAAGCCCTTTCCTGACCGTCGATGGTACCATGCACCGTTCGTCTCCCACTTCGCGGCAGCAGGAAAAATGAACAACGTGAGCCCGTTGACGCGCTCGTCCGAACCCAGGGCATTGCCTCTCAACGGGAAGGCCTTGGTATCGATCCTCAAGTCCGAGATCCGCTGCGCCACCGGCTGCACCGAGGTCGGCGCCGCGGCGCTGGTGGCTGCGCAGGCCGTTGAAGCCCTAGGTGCGGTACCCGAGGGCCTGCATCTCGTCGTCAGTCCCAACGTCTACAAGAACGGCGTCCATGTTGCCGTCCCCGGAACCCCGTTCCGCGGCCTTGCGGCCGCCGCGGCCATGGGGGCGATCATCGCCGACACCTCGGCAGGCTTGGCGATCCTTGGCGCCGTGACGCCGCAGGTGATCGAGAGATCGCGAATGCTGCTCGATGGCGGTCGGATCACCGTCATGTTCGATGGTGCAAGCGAGGACGCGGTCTACCTGCGCGCCGAGGCACATACCGCGGATGGCCAAGCGATCGCCGTCATCCAAGGCTGCCATGACTGCGTGATCGAGGTTCGCCGCAACGGCAAGGTCCTGTTTCAGAAGGATGCCCAGGACGACCACGCGGATCCGGCGGTAATGCTGCGGGCGGCTCCGCTGGCGAGCCTCCTGTCGCTGGTCGATTCGATCCCGCTCGAGGACCTCGAGTTCCTGATCGAGGCGGCGGAGGTCAACGTCGCCGCCGCCGAGGCCGACCTAATGGCGGAATCCGCTTTAGGCGTGGCCCTGGGCGCATCCGCCATGGGTTCGCCCCGGGGGACCGCCCAGGCCCTTGCGGGTGCCGCCAGCGAAGCCCGCATGGCCGGCCGCCAAGTGCCGGTCATGGCGATCTGCGGCAGCGGCAACCACGGGATTGCCAATTTCCTCGGAGTGCTCGGGTTTGCCCGCGCCGCCGCCGCCCCCCGTGAGCGGCTGGCCCGCGCCCTTGCGATCGCTTCGATCGTCACCGTGGCCGTGAAGGCCCACACCGGCAAGCTGACGGCCTTCTGCGGTTGCGCCATCGCGCCGGCAACCGGGTTGGCGGCGGCAGCGGTCTACCTCATGGGCGGCGATTCGCGCACGCAAGAGCACGCCATGCAGACGGTGATCGGCACCTTCGCCGGCATGCTGTGCGACGGCGCCAAGGAATCGTGCGCCTTCAAGGTGGCCGCGGCGGTCGGCGCGGCGGTCGACATCGCCAAGCTCGCCATGGCCGGTGCCTACGTACCCGACAGCAGCGGCATCGTCGGCCGCTCGATCGACGAGACGTTCGCCAATCTGGGTCGCATCAACAACCCCGGGATGCGCGAAACCGAACGGGTCGTCCTGCAGCTGATCGCGGAAAGGACGGAGTGATCCGCCGCCGACGCGGCGGCCGGGGCCCGAGCCCATGAAGGCCGAGCCCGGCCGCCCGTCACCCGCGTGACGGCGCCGCCACCTCCAGCACCGCCTCCGCGATCGCCCGTCGCGAGATGCCGTGGCGATCGAGCAGCGCCTCCGGCGGCCCCGAACGAGGATATCCCGTCACCGCCAGTTGGCGGACCGGGGCAAGATTCCCCACCGCCGAGCGAACCGCCTCGCCAAGGCCGCCCGCCGCGAAGTGGTCTTCGACCGTGATCAGGTGCCCGGTCTCGCGGGCGGCCCGGACAAGAGTCTCGCCGTCGACAGGCTTGATCGAGTAGGCGTCGATCACCCTTACCGCGAGCTTCCGCTTCTGCAGCTCCTCGTACGCTGCCAACGCCTCGTGGACGGTCACGCCGGCGGCAACCACTGTCGCCACGTCCTTGTCCGATCGCCGCAATACCTTCGAGCCGCCGATCGCGAACGCCTCGTCGTTGGTATAGATGACCGGCGTCTTGGCCCGTGCCGTGCGCACGTAGACGATGCCCTCGCCGCGGGCCGCCAACTCGGTGACGCGCTCGGCGCTGACCGGATCGGAAGGATGCAGCACCGTGCTGCCGAGCAGGGCGCGGAACATGGCGATGTCCTCCAGCCCCATCTGCGAGGGCCCGTCCTCGCCGATCGACACCCCGGCATGACTGCCGCAGATGACCAGGTGCGGCACCCGCGAATGCCCCGCCATGCGGATGAAGTCGTAGGCGCGGGTCAGGAACGCGGCGAACGAGGCCGCGAACGGCAGCTTGTCCGAAACCGCCAGCCCCAGAGCCACGCCGATCATGTTCTGCTCGGCGATGTAGCCCTGGAAGAAGCGATCCGGGAACTTCTGCGCGAACTCCTTGGCGCGGGTCGAATCCCCGACGTCGCCGTCGATGACGACGATCTCGGGCATCGCCGCTCCCAGCTTGGCGAGCGCGCTGCCGTAGCCGTCACGGGTGGCAGCAGGCTTGTCCTGGTCGCGGGAAACCTCGATCGCCGGCGGCTGCGTGGGTGCCGGCGGCGCGTAATCGCCGGTGCGACGGGCCTCGACCTTGGCCGGCCTGCCGGCGGGTTCGCCCAACTCGGCGAGCGCCCGTTTCGCCTCGTCCTCGGATAGCGGCTTGCCGTGCCAGCCCTGCATGCCCTCCAGGAACGAGACGCCCTTCCCCTTCTCGGTGCGGGCGACGATGGCGAGCGGGCGCCCGCCCTCCCCCGCCTCGCCGAGGGCCTCCATCACCGCCGCCGGATCGTGGCCGTCGATGACCAGGGTGCGCCAGCCGAAGGCGGCGAAGCGGCGTGCAAAGACGTCGGCGTCGTGGCGATAGGGTGCCGCGCCGCTCTGGGCGATGCCATTGAGGTCGACAATCGCGACCAGGTTGGCGAGCTTGTTGAGGGAGGCGAACTGCGTCGCCTCCCACACCGAACCTTCCGAGCACTCGCCGTCGCCGAGCAGGCAGTAGATACGGCCGTCGATGCCGTCCAGCCGGTTGGCGAGCGCCATCCCGGCCGCCGCCGAAAGCCCCTGCCCCAGCGAGCCCGTCGCCACCTTGACCCATGGGCTGTTCGGGGTGGGATGGCCCTCCAGGTCGCTGTCGATGCGGCGCAGCGACAGCGGGTCGTCGTGAATTGCGCCGGCCAGCGACAGCGCAGCCCACAGGATCGGCGCCGCATGCCCCTTCGAAAGCACGAACTGGTCGACGTTGCGCGCTCTGGGATCGGAGGGGTCCCACCGCATCTCGCGGAAGAACAGGGCGGCAACGATCTCGGCGGCCGACATGCAGGTAGTGGGATGGCCGGAGCCGGCCGCGGTCGTCATCTCGATCGACATCCGTCGCAGTCGCAGGGCCATGTCCGAGACCATCTGCGCGTCGCGGCGGGCGGCGAAGTGACGACGCTTCTCCTCCAGGCCGGCGAGAAGCGAGTCGAACGGCTCGATGAACTTCTGGATGCCCTCGTTCTCGAGCTGGGCGGTGACCTGGGCGAAATCGATGCCGAGCCGCTCGAGATCCGCCATCACGCGGCGCGCGTCCTCGAGCTTCTCGGTTACGGTGTCGGCCACCTCGCCGTGATCGGCAAACGCGGCGATGGTCTTGCGCGGCAAGGTGTTGACCGTATGCGGGCCGATCAGGGGCTCGACGTACATGACGTCGCGGTAGTCCGGGTTCTTGGTGCTGGTGCTGGCCCACAGCATGCGCTGCGGTTGCGCGCCGTGCTTCTCCAGCGCCTTCCAGCGGCCGCTGTCGAGGATGCGGCGGAAGCAGTCGTAGGCGAGCTTGGCGTTGGCGACTGCCGTCCTGCCCCTGAGCAACCGGGGATCCGGCTCGCGTCCGCTCGCCCGGTGCCCCAGCAGCTCGTCGACGAGGATATCGATCCGGCTGAGGAAGAAGCTGGCCACCGAGGCGATGCGATCGACTGGCCTTTTCGCCTCGACCCGCCGCTCCAGCGCCCGCATGTAGGCTTCCGCCACCGCCTCGTAGCTGGCGACCGAGAACAGGAGCGTGATGTTGACGTTGATACCGTCGAACAGCAGCTCCTCGATCGCCGGCACCCCTTCGCGCGTGCCCGGGATCTTAATGAACAGGTTGGGTCGATCGACCATCTTGAACAGCCGCCGCGCCTCGGCGAGAGAGGCGTCGGTGTCGCGGGCGAGCCGGGGCGACACCTCCAGGCTGGCGAAGCCGTCCCGGCCGCCGGACTCGTCGTAGACCGGGCGCAGGATGTCGCAGGCATCGCGGATATCGGTGGTGACGAGGTCCTCGTAAAGCTCGCTGGTGCTCCGCCCCGCCTCGACCGCCCGCGCAATCTGCTCGTCGTAGTCGGCGCTGCCCGAGATGGCGTCGCTGAAGGTCTTGGGGTTCGAGGTCAACCCGCGCAGGCCCTCCTCGCCCACCATCCGCTTGAGCTCGCCGCTCCCGATCAGGCCGCGAGTGAGGTCGTCGAGCCAATAGCTCTGGCCGTGTTCGAGAAGCTTGAGAAGTGTGGTCATGTCTGGCCTCTCTGTCGTTGCGCCGATCGCCCCCTGCCGGCGGAATGCCGGGAGGGCCCGCCGGGCCGTCGGATGCCCGGGGCTGTCTATTTGCGCTTCAGCATCGCCGCCGCGGGGCGGTCGACGATCCACAGCACGCTGCCACCTGACGGCCGCACGAGGGCGGCGGGCAGCGTCTGGCCTGGAACGGATCCCGGTTCGAGCACCCGGCTGAGGGCTTCCGCCTTGCTTTCGCCGGCGACCAGGAACAGCACCCGGCGCGCCGCGTTGAGGACCCGCAAACTCAGCGAGATCCGTTCAACGGGGGGCGACGGCGCCCTGGTCGCCACCACCCATCGACGCTCCGTCTCAAGATCCGGGGTATCGGGAAACAGCGACGCGACGTGACCGTCCGCCCCCATCCCCAACAGGACGAGGTCGAGGTTCGGCGGCTCGTCCGCCACCGTCATCGCCACCTCGCGCAGGGTACGGGCGTAGCCTTCCGCGGCGGCGGCGCCGCGCTCGCCGGGAATACGATGGACCGGACCCCGCGCCGGCAGACCCGCCAGCAGGGTCGCCTGCGCCATGCCGTAGTTGCTGTCCTCGCTATCGGGCGGCACGCAACGCTCGTCGCCCCAGAAGAACGACACCCTCGACCAGTCGACGTTCTCGAGATAGGGCATCCGGGCAAGGTTCTCGTACAGAATGGCGGCGGCCCGCCCGCCGGTGAGCGCCACCGACGCCCCCCCCCTGGCATCGATCGCCTCGCGCAGGCATCTCGCCATCTCTTCCGAGGCAGCCATCGCCCACGACTGCCCCTCGCTGGTGATGCGGAGCGGCGGCAACGTCATGGCGCACCGTTTCCCGGGTTGCGCCAGACATGGCCGCTGCGCGCCAGCAGGGCGTCGGATTCCCGCGGCCCCCAGGACCCCGCCCGGTAGTGGCACGGCGGGTGGTCGAGGCGGAGAAGCGGCTCGTAAAGCTGCCACGAAAGCTCCACCTCGTCCGCCTGCACGAACAGCGTGCGGTCGCCGTTCAGAACGTCGAGCAGCAGCGTCTGGTAGGCCTCGGGGATGTCGTCGAAGACTTCGCTGTAGCGGAACTTCAGCGGGATTGTTCGCAGCGACAGGGATTCGGTCGGCGCCTTGATGTCGAGATGGAGATCGAAGCCCTCGTCCGGCTGCAGCGTCAGCACCAGCACGTTGGGCCGGGTAACCCCCGCCCCGTGGCCTCCGAACAGCGCCACCGGCGGCGACTTGAAGGTGACCACGATGTCGGTCCGCCGCTCGCGAAGCCGTTTGCCGGTGCGGACGAAGAACGGCACCCCCTGCCAGCGCCAGTTGTCGATGTTGAGGCGCACGGCGGCGTAGGTCTCGGTGACCGAGTCGGGCGCGATCTTCGGCTCCTCGAGGAAGCCGGGGACGCGGGTGCCGGCGACCTCGCCCGCCACGTACTGCCCGCGCACTATATCCTCGTCGGTGAGCGGCCGGATCGCCCGCAGCAGCTTCGTCTTCTCCTGGGCGATCGAGGCGGCGGCAAGATCGACCGGCGTTTCCATCGCGATCAGGGACAGAAGCTGGGTCACGTGGTTCTGGAGCACGTCCCGCAACGCCCCGGTGCGGTCGTAGAAGGCGCCGCGGTTGCCGATGCCGCCGTCTTCGGCCACCGTGATCTGGACGTTGTCGATGCGGTCGCGGTTCCACACCGATTCCAGCAGCACGTTGGCGAACCGGAACACCAAGAGGTTGCGGACCGTCTCCTTGCCCAGGTAGTGGTCGATCCGGTAGATCTGCTGCTCCTCGAAGTACCCGTGCACGAGGTCGTTGAGCTCCCGCGACGATTCGAGATCGCGTCCGAACGGCTTCTCGACGACGAGTCGGGTCCAGCCCCGGTCGTGTCGGTTGAGTCCGGTCTTGCCAAGCTGCTCGACGGCGGCCTCGAAAGACCCGGGCGGGATCGACAGGTACAGGACCCGATTGCCGGGCAGGCCGGCGTCGCGCTCCAGCGTTTCGATGCGCCGGCGCAACGCCTCGTAGTCCTCGCGCGAATGGTCGCCGACCGCCTGGTAATGCAGGCATTGCGAGCACCAGCGACCGGTCGCGTCATCCTTGAAGCCGGCCTTGGCCAGCGCCCCGGCAATCAAGGTGCGAAAGGAATCATCGTCCAGTTCGCGGTTGCGCGCGACGCCGACGATGCGATGACCGCAGCCCAGCAATTCCCTGTCGGCAAGGCGGCGCAGCGCCGGCATGATCTTGCGCAGCGACAGATCGCCGGTCCCGCCCATGATGACGAAGGTGAAGGGTGGTGGCCTGCCGCGCTCGCTCATCGGGCCACGACCTCGCTCGGCCGTTCCAGCGCCTGCACCTTGGCGAGGCGCCGCAGATGGCGCTCCTGGCCGTCGAACTCGGCCCCGAGGAACGCCTCGACGAGTTCCCCGGCGAGCGCCGGCCCGACCACGCGGGCGCCCAGCACGAGAATGTTCATGTCATCATGCTCCACCCCCTGGTGGGCCGAGTACGCGTCATGGCAGATGGCGGCCCGGATGCCGGACAGCTTGTTGGCGGCGATGGCCGCGCCGACGCCGCTGCCGCAGATCAGGACGGCGCGCCGTGCCCTGCCCTCCCGCACCGCCGTGCCCACCGCGACCGCGACGTCCGGATAATCGACCGGCTGCGTGCCATGGGTGCCGAGGTCCTCGACGACGTGGCCCGTGCTGCGGAGGCGCTCCGCCAAAGCCTGCTTCAGTCCGTATCCGGCATGGTCGGCACCGATCGCGACGTTCATGGCGCACGCATCAGGTCGGCGGCCGCCTGCCCCTGAAAGCATTCATCAGCAGGCTGATGACGAGGAGCGCGAGGAAGACGAAGAACAGGATCTTGGCGACGCCCGCGGCCGTCCCGGCGATCCCGCCAAATCCCAGGACGCCGGCGATGATCGCGACAATGAAGAAGATGAGAGCCCAGGTCAGCATGCCGGTATCTCCATGGCTGATGAACCGGGAATCAGCGAGCGCCGTGGGCTGCTGGCAAACCGCCGCCCGCGGCGGCGAGGCGTCGCGAGGCTCCCGGTTGTCTGTGATATCCGACCGCAGCGCCGCAATTTCAAGACGAAGCGGGCGGCGCATCCGCACCGCCGCCGCCGGATAGGAGCGGCTTACGCACCTGCGCCCGGCTGAACGTCCTCTCGCCGCGAACGCAGGCCGTTGAGGATGATGTCGGTGTGAGCCTCGGCGAGGCGCTCCAGGTCGAGCGGCTGGAAGTCGTCGAAAAGGAGCTTCCAGAGCATCGCCAGCACGGCCGGCGCGGCAATCACGTGGGGGAACTCGACAATTGCCGACGAACGGAACTCGCCGCTGTCGACGCCGCGGCGCAAGGTCTCGGTGACCGCCTTCATCCCGCGGGAGATCACCTCGGCATGGTAGAAGCGCAACAGATGCGGGAAACGCCCTCCCTCGGCGATCAGGAGGCGCATGATGTAACGCAGATCGCTGCCGACGATCTCGCGGTAGAACTGGCGGATGATGATGCGCAGCGTCGCCTCGGCCGTCAGCGACTTTCCCTCCCCCGCTCCGGTCGCCCGTTCGATGCGCGGCACGATATAGCGGCGGATCACCTCTTCGAACAGGAGCTCCTTGCTGTCGAAGTAGAGGTACACTGTCCCCTTGCTGATGCCGGCCCTGCGCGCGATGTCGTCGATGCGCGCTGCGGCGAAACCTTTTTCCGCGAACTCGGACAGCGCGGCGGCCGCGATGACGTCCGCCCGCTCCTCCGGCGTACCCCTTCCCCTGCGCCCCTGGCCTGCCACCGCACACCTCCCCGGATCGCCCTTGCATCGGCCATCCGCCACGCCTAGTATAGTGACTGACTGGTCAGTCATTCAAGTAGGTCCGACATGAAAAGAGTCGCGGCGGTTCTGGTGATGGTGGCGTTGCTGGCGGTGGGCGGCTGGTTCTTCGGCCCGCAGCTGTGGGCGGGAGGCTTGTCCCTGCTCGACGGCGGTACGGAATCCCGGCAGCTCGCGCTTTACGGCAACGTCGATATCCGCAAGGTCGACCTCGCCTTCCGGGTCGGCGGCCGGATCGAGAACCTGACCGTTCAGGAAGGGGACCCCGTCAGTGCCGGACAGGTCGTGGCCGCCTTGGAAGCGACGCCCTACGAGGAGGACGTGCGCGAGGCGGAGGCCTCGCTGGCGGCCGCCGAGGCTACCCTCGCGCGCCTCCAGGCTGGGTTCCGGACCCAGGAGATTGCCGCTCAGGAGGCCCAGGTGGCCGAACGCAGGGCGACCCTCGAGAATGCGCGCCAGCTTCTCCGCCGTCAGGAGGAGCTGCTGAGGACGTCGGCCGCGTCGCGCCAGGCCTACGACAACGCCGTCGCCGCCGAGCGGGAGGCCCGGGCCCGGCTCGAATCGGCCGCCAGGCAGCTCCAGCTCCTGCGTTCGGGCTACCGCAAGGAAGAGGTTGCCGAGGCCGAGGCCAACGTCACGGCCGCCCGGGTACGGCTGGACCGCGCCAAGACCCGCCTCTCGGACACCATGCTGATCGCTCCCGAGGCCGGCGTCGTGCTGACCCGCGCGCGCGAACCGGGGGCGGTGGTCGCCGCGGGTCAGACCGTGTTCACGGTCGCCCTCACCGACCCCGTGTGGGTGCGAGCCTACGTGTCGGAACCCAACCTGGGACGCATCAGACCCGGCATGGCGGCCAAGGTATTCAGCGACAGTCGGCCCGACCGCCCCTACCCGGCTCAGGTCGGCTTCATCTCTCCGCAGGCGGAGTTCACGCCCAAGAACGTCGAGACGACCGAGCAACGCACGGACCTGGTCTACCGCCTGCGCCTGGTGGTGCAGGATCCCGAGGGTGAGCTTCGCCAGGGGATGCCGGTGACGATCCGGTTCGATGTCGAGGCGGCGCCGGAGAGCTGAGCGATGCCCGCCGCCGCGCTGCTCGAGGCCGTGACGAAACGGTTCAAGGGCCAGGACCGCGCCGCCGTCGATAACCTCTCGGCGGTACTCGAGCCGGGACGGATCACCGGTCTGGTCGGCCCCGACGGTGCCGGCAAGACGACCACCCTGCGGCTGCTTGCCGCCCTGCTGCCGCCCGCCAGCGGCCGGGTCATCGTCGCCGGCGAGGACGCCTGGGCCGAGCCCGAACGGGTCCACGCGATGATCGGTTACATGCCGCAACGCTTCGGGCTCTACGAAGACCTGTCGGTGATCGGCAACCTCAAGCTGTACGCGCGCCTGCGCGGCCTGACGGGGGAGGAGCGCAAGGCCACGTTCGAGCGCCTGCTGCGCTTCACCGATCTCGCCCGCTTCACCGACCGCCTCGCCGGCAAGCTGTCGGGCGGGATGAAGCAGAAGCTGGGGCTGGCCTGCGCCCTGATCCGCAAGCCGCGTCTTCTACTGCTCGACGAGCCCAGCGTCGGTGTCGACCCGATCTCGCGGCGCGAGCTGTGGCGGATGGTACGCGAGCTCTTGGACGAGGGCATCGCGGTGGTGTGGGCGACCGCCTACCTGGACGAGGCCGAGCGCTGCGACGAGGTACTGCTCCTGAACGAAGGGCGGCTGCTGTTCGCCGGGCCGCCGCGCGAGATGACGGCGAGGGTCGAAGGCCGCACGTTCCTGGTCCACGGAGTGCGCGATCGACGCCGCCAGGCGCTGGCAACCGCCCTGGAGCGGCCCGAGATCGCCGATGGCGTGATCCAGGGCCGCGCCATCCGACTGGTCGCCCGTCCGCAGGCAACCCTGCAGGCTGCGGGGATCATCCCCGACGGTGCGCGCATCGAGCCGGCCACGCCACGCTTCGAGGACGCCTTCATCGACGCCCTGGGCGGCGGCCCCGGAGGCCGTTCCGCCCTCGCCGAACGGATGCCGCACATCGCTGGCGACCACGACGTGGTCATCGAAACCGACCGCCTGACCAAGCGCTTCGGTTCGTTCACCGCCGCCGGGGACATCTCGCTCCGCATCCGCCGCGGCGAGATCTTTTGCCTGCTCGGCCCCAATGGCGCCGGCAAGTCGACCACCTTCAAGATGCTGTGCGGGCTGCTGCCGCCGACCTCGGGCAGCGCCCGGGTCGCCGGGCACGACCTGCGCATCGCCTCCAGCCAGGCCCGCGGTCGCATCGGCTACATGGCCCAGAAGTTCTCGCTCTACGGACTGCTGTCGGTGCAGCAGAACCTGGAGTTCTTTTCCGGTGTATACGGGCTTTCCGGCCGTCGCCAGAAAGCCGCGGTGGAGCAGATGGTCGACAGCTTCGGGCTCGGACCATACCTGAAGGCGTCGGCCGAGGATCTGCCGCTTGGCTTCAAGCAGCGGCTGGCCCTGTCGTGCGCCGTCATGCACGAGCCGGAAGTTTTGTTCCTCGACGAGCCCACCTCCGGCGTCGACCCCATCACGCGACGCGAGTTCTGGAACCATATCAACGGCTTGGTCGAGAAGGGCGTCACCATCATGGTGACCACCCACTTCATGGACGAGGCCGAATACTGCGACCGCCTCAGTCTGGTCTACCGCGGCCGTACCATTGCCACCGGATCGCCGGACGAGCTCAAGGAAGGCGTAGGCTCGGCGGAGCTTCCGAACCCTACTCTCGAGGATGCCTTCATCGCCCTCGTCGAGCGCTCGGACGCGGAGAGGGCGGCATGATCGTCTCCCCGCGCCGGCTTGGCGGCCTGTTCCTCAAGGAAAGCCTGCAGATGATGCGCGACCCGTCGAGCATCCTGATGGCCTTCGTACTGCCGCTGATCCTGTTGGTGTTGTTCGGATTCGGCGTTTCGCTCGATATCGATCGGCTGCGTGTCGGCCTGGTCGTCGAGGATGCTTCCGCCGACGCCGCGAGCCTGGCCTCGTCGTTCCGCTTCTCGCGCTACTTCGAGGTCACCGAGGCCGGCGACCGGCGCGCCTTCGATGGCGCCCTGGTCGCAGGCCGCCAGCAGGGCCTGGTCGTGATCCCCCAGGACTTCGCGACCCGGCTGGCTGCCGACGGGACCGCCCCGGTCCAGGTGCTGACCGACGGGACCCAGCCCAACACCGGAGCTTTCATTCGCAACTACACCGAGGGGACGGTGCAGAGCTGGCTCCGCCTGCGCGCCGAGGAGCAGGCCCTCGAGCTTCCCGCGGGAGTCACGCTGGCTCCGCGCTTCTGGTTCAACCCCGATGTCGAAAGCCGCCATTTCCTGATCCCCGGATCGATCGCCATCGTGATGACGATCATCGGCACCCTGCTGACCTCGCTGGTCATCGCCCGGGAGTGGGAGCGAGGCACCATGGAAGCGCTGCTGGCGACACCGGTGGGACGGTTCGAGATTCTGGCCGGCAAGCTGTTCCCCTACTTCCTGCTCGGCATGACGGCAATGGGACTGTGCGTAGCCGCGGCGGTTCTGGTGTTCGACGTGCCCTTGCGCGGATCGTTGGCCGCGGTCGCGCTGACCGGAGCGGTGTTCCTGCTGCCCGCTCTCGGCCAGGGCCTGTTCATCTCGGCCGTCGCGAAGAACCAGTTCGTCGCCGCCCAGGGGGCGCTGCTTTCCGGCTTCCTGCCGGCTTTCCTGCTGTCGGGGTTCGTGTTCGAGATCGACAGCATGCCGTGGATCCTCCGGCTTATCACCCGGATCATCCCGGCCCGCTACATGGTCGCGAACCTGCAGACCCAGTTCCTGGCCGGCGACGTTTGGTCGCTGCTGCTGCCGAACCTGGGCGCCATGCTGGCAATCGGGACCGTGCTGCTGACCCTGGCCCTGATCAAGACGAAGAAGAGGCTCGACTGATGATGGCCCGGATCAAGGCCCTGGTCCGCAAGGAGATGCTGGCGGTCCTGCGCGATCCCAAAAGCAGGATACTGCTGGTCGGGCCGCCGCTGATCGAGCTCCTCGTGTTCAGCTTCGCGGCGACCCAGGAGGTGACCAACGTGGCGGTCGCCGTTTTCGACGCCGACCGCTCGTACTGGTCGAACGAGCTGATCCGCCGCATCGAGGCCAGCCCCAGTTTCGCCTCGGTGCGACACCTCGGCGGGCAACAGGAGATCCGCCCCCTACTCGACCGCCAGTCGGTGCTGGCCGCGGTCAGCATAGGTCCTTCGTTCGGTGAGGACGTTGCGGCCGGGCGCGAGGCGATCGTGCAGGTCCTGCTCGACGGCCGGCGCTCCAATGCCGCCCAGGTGGTGCAAGGCTATCTCACCCAGATCGCCGCCGGGCTGGGACGCGATATCGCCGATGCGGAAGGCGTCCGCCTCGCCACCGCCGAGGTGGTGGGCCGCAGCTGGTTCAATCCCAACCTCATCTACCGCTGGTTCACCGTGCCCAGCCTGATCGCGATCCTGATGTCGATCACCGGGCTCATCGTTACCGGACTGTCGATCGCCCGTGAACGCGAGCTGGCGACCTTCGACCAGCTCCTGGTTTCGCCGCTGCGGCCGGTCGAGATCCTGATCGGCAAGACGATGCCGGCAGTCATCATCGGCACTCTGCAGATGGCCGTCTTCATCGCCGTCGCGGTGTTCCTGCTTGACGTGCCGCTGGTGGGATCGCTGCCGCTGCTGCTGCTCAGCCTCGAGGTCTTCCTGATCTCGCTGATCGGCATCGGCCTGTTCGTCTCGGCGCTCTCCACCACCCAGCAGCAGGCGATCCTCGGCGGCTTCGCCTTCCTGTCGCCGGCAGTGCTGCTGTCGGGCTTCGCCACCCCGGTCGAGAACATGCCGCGATGGCTGCAGGTCATCGCGCACGGCGACCCGCTGCTGTACATGATGAATATCTCGCGTGGGATCTTCCTCAAAGACGCCCCGGTCGAGGTCGTGCTGGCCAATTTGTGGCCGATGGTGGTGATCGCTGCCATTACCCTGAGCGCCGCCGCATGGCTCTTTCGCCGCCGGATGGGGTGAGCCGGAAGCCGCATCGGGTCGCAGCAGGTCGTCGTCGCCATTGAACTGCCGCTGCAGCAGCAGTACATAATGCGACACTATAGCGTAGCAATTGGAGAAGACGATGCGCGCCGCACAGGGCTCCCGCGTCAGCCGGGCCATCGACCGCGCCGAGGCGACCTGCCTCGCCCGTGGCGGGCGGTTGACCGCTATCCGCCGCCGGGTTCTCGAGCTGCTGTGGGAAAGCGACGAGCCCGTCAAGGCCTACGACCTGCTGGCGCGGATGCGGGCCGAGGGCTGGAGCTCGGCGCCGTCGCTGGTGTACCGGGCGCTCGCCTTTCTGGGCGAGATGGGGCTGGTTCACCACCTCGCCTCGCGCAACGCGTACGTCGGCTGCCGCCGCGGCGGCGAGGCGCACTGCGCCCAGTTCTTCGTGTGCGAGCGCTGCGGGACGGTTTCGGAGTTCGAGGACGCCGGCCTCTCGGCGAGAATCGAGGCCGCCGCCGATCGCATCGGCTTCGTTGCCGCCGCCTCGGTGGTTGAGATTCGCGGCTGCTGCACGCGCTGCCTGGCGGACGGGCGATGAGCGAGACTCTGGTCACCGCCCGCGGCGTAACGGTGGTGCGCGACGGCCGCGCCATCCTCGACAACGTCGATCTTGAGGTCCGGGACGGCGAGATCGTCACCATCATCGGTCCCAACGGCGGCGGCAAGACGACGCTGCTCAAGGCCGTACTCGGCCTGCTTGCCCCGACGTCCGGCAGCGTCGAGCGCCGCCGCAATCTCCGCATGGGCTACGTGCCGCAGCGCTTCGTCCCCGATCGCGGACTGCCGCTGACGGCGCGCCGCTTCCTTGCCCTGGCTCCCGGAGCGCGCAGCGAGGACTGCGACCGCGCCCTGCACGAGATGGGTGCCGAAAGCCTCGCGGATGCGCAGCTCGCCACCCTTTCGGGTGGCGAGCTGCAGCGGATCCTGCTGGCCCGGGCGCTGCTGCGCAAACCCGAGCTTCTGCTGCTCGACGAGCCGACCCAGGGAGTCGACCTCGGCGGCGAGCAGGATCTCTACGAGCTGATCACGACGGTGCGCGACCGCCACGCCTGCGGCGTGCTGATGGTGTCGCACCACGTCCACGTGGTGATGGGGACGACCGACCGGGTGGTCTGTCTCAACCGCTACGTCACCTGTTCGGGCCGCCCCACCGAGATCCGGCGCGACCGCGAGTACCTGAAGCTGTTCGGCGAGAACGCCGCCGCCCTGCTCGGCGTCTATGCCCACCACCACCACGACCACCACGACGACGCCTCGGTCGAGGCTTCGGCGCGGCAGGAGGCTTCATGATTCTGTTCGAGGACTTCGTCCTCCGCGCGTTCGCCGCTGGGCTCGCGGTGGCGACCGTCGGCGGTCCGATCGGTTGCTTCGTCGTCTGGCGGCGGATGGCCTATTTCGGCGACACGATGGCCCATGCGGCGCTCCTGGGCGTAGCCTTGGGCCTGCTGGCTTCGGCGCCGATCCCGGCGGCCATCGCGCTGGTCGGCGCGGTCCTGGCGGTTGCATTGACCTTCCTCAGGCGGCGCGGGCGCACCCGCACCGACACCCTGCTCGGCATCTTCGCCCATGCGGCGCTGGCCACCGGCCTGGTGGCGCTGTCCTTCATCGAGGGCGTACGCATCGACCTCATGGCCTATCTGTTCGGCGACATCCTAGCCGTCTCGCAGGGGGATCTGGCGCGGATCGCAACCGGCGCCCTGCTCGTGCTCGCCGTCATGGCCCGGATCTGGCGACCGTTGCTGTCGGTTACCGTCAACGCAGAGATCGCCACCGCCGAGGGTGTCCCCCCGCTTCGTTACGAGCTGGCCTTCATGATCCTGATCGCCGTCGTGGTTGCGGTGGCGATCCAGATCGTCGGCATTCTGCTGGTTACCGCCATGCTGGTGCTGCCGGCGGCGGCGGCGCGCGAGTTCGCCCGCACGCCCGAGGGGATGGCGGCTGGCGCCGTCGTGGTCGGCGCGCTGGCGGTGGCCGGCGGCATCGCCGGCTCGGTGCAGTTCGACACTCCGGTCGGGCCCTCTGTGGTGCTGGTCGCGTTTGCCGTCTTTCTGCTTGCCGTAGCGGCGGCGTCGCTGAAGAGATAGCGCCCCTTCCTCGTGCGAGGGGGAAGCGGCGCCCCGCCTTGAATCCGGACTTCAAAGGCCGATCTTCCATCGGGGTATTCCGGCCGGGCGGGGCATGGATTCGCAGCAGATCATCAGGAAGCGCGGCTTTACGGTACGCGGCGAACGGATCGTCGGCGGCGAGGGCCTGGTGTTGAGGAACTGCGTCGATGTGGTGCTCCAGGATCTCGACATCTCCGGCTCGCGCTTCAGCGGCCTCAATCTTCATGGCTGTCGCAACGTCCGCGTGATCGGCGGCCGCTTCTACGAGAATGGCCGGCACAAGAGCGGGTCGAACTCGGGACGGATCGGCCATGGCATCCATCTTGCCGGGGACAGCGAAAACATCTCGGTCGAGGGTGCGGAGTGCTTCAAGAACTTCGAGGACGGGCTGCAAACCGCCAACAGCTTCACCGGCACCGCGACGCTGCTCGACTGCGACTTCCATGACAACCTGGAGAACGCGGTCGACCAGAAGGGTGGCACTGTCATCCACATCCGACCAGACTACCGCGAGAACGGCGACGGTCGCGGCATGGAGGCGATCGTGGTTCACAACCACGCGGTGCGAGCGCGGATCCACGGCGGGCGCCTCGCGGTCAAGGATATCAAGGCCTCGTGCCTGAAGGTCGCAGAAGGGGGCGTCGTGCAGGTTCAAGGTACCGTGCTCGACGCGCGCAACAGCCGCTCGTATTGCGTTCAGGGCTTCGAGAACACTGCAATCGAGCTGTTCGAAGCGGTCCTGCTCGGCAATCCCGGCTCGCCCCTGGTGAGAAGCCGGGGCCGGCTGCGGATGACCTCATGCCGGCTGCGCGGCGGCGCCGGAATCTGGCTCGTCAGCAGTGGCAACGCGTGGACCAGGGAGCAGGTCTTGCGTGGCATCGCGGACGCCGATCTCACCGTCGCCGACTGCCGCGAAGGCGATGAACCGGCTTGACCCTCCGCGCGAGAGCGGCGACCCGGAATTTTCCTTCTTCGACGCCGTCTAACCAACGCCTTCTGCAGAATCTGAAGAGAGGTGACGGCATGCGTAAGTTGCGCGGATTGCTCCTGGCCCTGACGCCGGTTGTCGCGTTGGGCCTGGCCGCTTGTGACGAGGAGGGGACCAGTGGCGATGCCGCGGGCGGCGCCGGCGCCCCGGCGGACTCCCCCGCGAACGCCCCCAGCAGCGCGCCGCCGGCGGGCGGCGGGACGGATGGCGGCACCGGCGGCACGCCCGGCGGCACCGGCGGCACACCCGGCGGAACCGGCGGAGCGCCCGGCGGCTGACCCCTCCCAGGCGTAGCGGAACCCCCGGTGATTTTCCTTCCGGGGGTTCCTTCGTGCCCGGTCAGTACCGGATCCGGGCGACCTCGCGAAGCTCGTCGGGGGTCGCCGTACCCAGCCCGAAAAACTCCAGATAGGCGGGGATCATCTCGAAAAGCATATCCGTCCCGACCTGGATCCGGCAGCCGCGTTCGCCGGCGGCTGCGAGGAGCGGCGTGATCTCGGTCTTCATCACGACTTCGCCGACGAACGTTCTAGGCGACAGGCGCGAGACGTCGAACGGCAGCGGATCCTCAGGGCGCATGCCCAGCGGGGTTCCGTTGACGACCAGATCGTAGCCTGCCGGGTCGGTCCCCGAGACCTCCACCTGCAAACGGGGATAGTGCCGCGCCAGGCGGGCCGCCAGCTCCTCGGCGGCCACCCGGTCGATATCGCTCAGCGCGAGTGCGGCCACGCCCTCCTTTGCCAGCGACGCCGCGATTGCCTTGCCGACCCCACCCGCGCCGACCACCAGGCAGCGTGCCCCCTCGAACACGAAGCCTTTGCGGCGAAGCCCGCGCGTGAAGCCGTCGCCGTCGAACATGTCGGCCAGCAGGGTGCCGTCCGGCCGCTTCAGCACAGCGTTGGCCGAACCGGCGATCCTGGCGGTGACCGAGCACTCGTCGACCAGCCCAATCGTAGCCGACTTGTGCGGCATGGTGACGAGCGCGCCCAGGATGTTGGAGAACCCGAAGATCGACTTCAAGGCGGACGGATAGTCCTCCGCCTTCACTCCCATCGGCATGACGACCGCATCGATCCCGCGCCGCTCGAACCATGGATTGTAGATCAACGGCGCCTTGAAGGCTTCGGTGGGATAGCCGATGTGCGCGATCAACTTAGTCTTGCCACTGATCATGGCCTTACGTCCGTCATGCAAAGGGGTCGAAACCGGAGAAGCGCCGGGCGCCTCGCAGAAGCGCCCGGCTGACGATGGCTACTTCGCCTTTTCGAGCTCGGAGAACAGCAGCTGCATGGTATCCGGGCCGATCTCGGCCGTGTACTTGTCGACCACCGGCTTGACCGCCGCCTTGATCTTGGCCAGCTCGGCCGGCGAAAGCTCGGTGATCTGCATGCCCAGCTCCTTGAGCTTTTTCCGGTTCTCGCCGTCCTGGTCGCGCGACACCTTGCGCTGGTAGTCGCGCGCCTCGTTCGAGACCGCCTGGAACAGCTTCTGCTCGTCGGCGTTCAAGGTGTCCCAGAACTTCTTCGAGATGAGCACGATGTAGGGGTTGTAGAGGTGGCGCGAGACCGTGAGATACTTCTGCACTTCATAGAATTTTGCGTTGACGACGTTGGCGAAGGGGTTCTCCTGGCCGTCGACGGTCCTGGTCTCGAGCGCGGTGTAGAGCTCGGTATAAGCCATCGGCACCGCGTTCGTGCCGAGGGCCGTGAACAGATCGACCATGATCGGCGTCTGCATGATGCGGATCTTCAGCCCCTTGAGATCATCGAGCGAGGCGACCGGCCGCCGATTGTTGGTCAGGTTGCGGAACCCGAGTTCCCAGTAGCCGAGGCTGACCAGGCCCTTGTCGGGCAGCAGGGACGACAGACGCTGACCGAACGGACCGTCCATGACCTTGTCGGCCTGTTGCGGCGAGTCGAACAGGAACGGCAGGTCGAGCGCGGCAAACGGTTTGGCCACGCTCGTCAGGATGCTGGTGCTGACGACCAGCATCTGCACGACGCCGCCCTGCAGGGCCGACACGGTCTGGACGTCGCCGCCAAGGACGCCGCCGGGGAACAGGTTGACCTTGATCTTGCCGCCGCTCTTGGCGGTCATGATCTCGGCGAACTTCTCCATCCCCATCACCTGCGGATGGCCCTTGCTGTTGGCGCCGGCGAACTTGAGCTCGTGTTGCCGGATCTCGGCCTGCGCGGCGGTGGCCGCCATCAGGGCCAAGGGTACTGCGATGCCCACCAGAGTACGGGTTACGATTCTCAGCATTCGTTCCTCCTACTGTTTATGATGAAGCCGCTTTCTCCGCGCGGCGCCATCGGGTGCAACTCTCGGGTCGCTATCTGAACCAGGCCGCCGGAACGGTCACGACAGCGGGGAAGAAGACGCACAGCAGCACGATAAGCAGTTCGGCGATCAGGAACGGCATGACGCCGCGGGCCAGGTCCTCCATCGACAGCCTGGACACGCCGCAGACCACGTTGAGCACCGAACCCACGGGCGGCGTGATGAGCCCGACCGACCCCACCATCACGAAAACCACGCCGAAGTAGACGGGATCGATCCCCGCCATCTTGGCCACCGGCAGCAGCACCGGCGTCAGCACCAGGATGGTGGGCGTCAGGTCCATCCCCATGCCGATGATCAGCAGGATGCCGACAACCACCAGCATCAGCAGCATCGGGTTGCCCATCAGAGGTTCCAGCACCACCGCCAGCTGCTGCGGCAGGTTCGCGATCGTGATCAGCCACGCGCACACCGAGGCGCAGGCGACCAGGATCATCACCACGCTGGTCACCTTCGCCGCGCCGACCAGGACCTTGTAGAAGGCGGCGAGCGTCAGCTCGCGATAGACCACGGCGGCGACGAAGATCGAATAGACCGCCGCCACCACCGCCGCTTCGGTCGGCGTGAAGACGCCGAACTTGAGCCCGAAGATGATGATGAACGGCAGCACCATCGCCCAGGCGCTGTCGATGAGCGCACGGATCCGCTCGCGCCGGCTTTGCCGAGGCGGCAGCGTAACCTGCTCGTGCCGGATCACCCACAGCCAGGCGGCGCAGAGCGCCAATCCGAGCAACAGGCCGGGCACGATGCCGGCCAGGAACAGGCGGACGATGGAGACGTTGCCGGTGACCCCGAACAGGATGAACGGGATGCTGGGCGGAATCACCGGACCGATGACCGCGCCCGCCGCAATCAATCCCCCCGAGCGCCGGATGTTGTAGCCCGAACTCGCCATCATCGGCAGCAGGAGGGCGGACAGCGCTGCGGCATCCGCCACCGCCGAGCCCGACAGGCTGGCCATGGCGCAGGCCGCCATGATCACCACGAACCCCAACCCGCCCCGGATATGCCCGACCAGCGCCACCGCAAGACCGACGATCCGCTTCGACAGACCGCCGACCGTCATCACTTCGCCGGCAAGGATGAAGAACGGCACTGCCATCAGCGGGAAGCTGTCGGCGCCGTTGACGACGCTTTGGGCGATGATCTGGGAATCGAAGGCATCGAGCTGGATCATCATCGCCACGCCGGAAACCAGCAGCGCGAAGGCGATCGGCATACCCAGAACCATCGAGCCGAGGAGGGTGCCCACGAACACGAGCAGGGTCATCGCGGCGCCCTCCCCCGGACACCGTCATCCCCTGCCCCCGGCTCCCGCGCGGCGGCCTCGGCCGCGTCCCCCCCGTCGGAGCCACGCTGCACCAGGACGACCGCCTCCGTCCGTGCGAACACCGTCCGCCACAGGTCGAGCACGGCGATGATGATGGCCGCCAATCCGAAGAACACGCCGGCGGCGTAGAAGATCGTCATCGGCATGTTGAGGGCCGGGGTGACCACCTCCAGGTTGATCTCCGACTGGATGTAGCTGCCCTTGAGCAACAGGCCGGCGCACGCGACGATGAGCAGGCAGGAGATCGCAGTCATGAGCCTGGCGACCCGCGGCGGCACCCGCTTGATGACGGTGTCGATGCCGATGTGACCGTGCTCGGCCATCGCCAGCGCAGCGCCGAGGAAGACGATCCAGACGAAGAAGATGCGCGACAGCTCCTCCGAAATGACCAGTCCGGAGTTGAAGGCGTAGCGCAAGGCGACGTTGCCGAACACCAGGACCACCATGCCCACCAGCAAGGCCGCCAGCAGGATGCGGACCAGTCCGAAGTAGAGCGAGACGATACGTTTCATCAGACCGCCTTCTGCTTGCCGGACGAAGCCGGAACAGCAAGAGCGGGGCAGACCCGATGGCCGGCCCTTCGCACGTGACGGGTAGCCGGCCGCCGGCGGGCAGCCGCGACGGGTCGCGTGGTCATGGAGAGGGCAGGAAAGTCGGATAGGCGTGCCGTCGGACAGGATGCATGGCGCTTCTCCCCTGAAGCGGCCGCGGTTCTTTACGGCGTCAGGGCGCCGCTCGCCGGCCTATCCGTTCAGGCTATTTCCGGTATTCAACCTTGTCAATAAGATCCTACGTTTTCACTTCCACCCTATGAAGCGAAAGTGATTGGTGGGGCCTACTGCGTCGGCAGGCCCGGCAGCGGCATCTCGGTTCCCTTCCGGATGTGCGCCGTCAGAAGCCGGACGGTGCCCTCCGCATCGCGGCGGAGCGCGCTTTCGAGCAGCGCCCGGTGCTCGTCCAGCAGCTCCTGGCCACGGAACCCGATGGTCCGCAGTGCCATCAGTTGATAGCGGCGATACTGATCGTGGATCACCCGATGCTCGCGCAGGATCCAGCGCGAGTTGCAGGCCGACATCAACGCCACGTGGAATCCGAGGTCGAGCTTCTGCCAAGTCTCATAGTGCGAATTCGGATCCTCCATCATCTGCTGCTCGCTCTTGGTCAGCATGTGATGGGCGGCCACCACCCTGCCCTCCCATTCGAGGTCCCCGAGCGCGATCGATTTGCGGACCGCATGGCACTCGATGAGCTGCCGCAGCTCGCCGATCTCGCGCAGGTCGACCACCGAGACGGGGACGACCCGGAAGCCCTTCTGACCCTCGGCCTCGACCAGCCGCTCGGACGCCAGCCGCGCCAGCGTCTCGCGCAACGTGTTGATGCTGACGTCATAGTTCCGTTTCAACACGTCGAGCTTGAGCTTCAGTCCCGGCTCGAGCGCACCGTGCAGGATGTCCTTGCGAAGCCTGGCATAGACCTGCTCGCCGACCGAGCCGTGGCTCGCGTCCTCGGTGTCCGTCGGTGCCGTGTCGCCAAGCTTGTGGAGAAGATCGGTGCGCATGTTCGCCTCGAGGAAGGGACGTGTTGATTGTATCCCATTTTCCCCGAAATCGCCTATGAAATCCGGCGATGACGGCGGCTTACCCGCGCGGCGCCAAGCCCATGTATTCGGCGTAGATGCGAAGCTGCCCGTCCAGCATCTTCTGGCCCGGAACCGTCTTCAGCCCCAGCCCGCGCGCCTTGACCAGAAGGGCGGTGACGGGCGGCTTCATGATGATGTCGACGGCCACCGCGTCGGGTCGCAGTTCCGCCGGCTCGTACGGAAGGGGGTCACCCGGATGGAGCCCGCTCGGCGTGGCGTTGACGGCGATATCGACCGTCTTGAGGTCCGGCCGCCCGGTCGCCACCGAGATCGCCGGATAGGCTTCACGAACTGCCCCCGCCAGGCGATCCTGGCGGGCCGGATCGACGTCGACGATGGTGATGGCCGCCGGCCCTTCGTCAGCCACCGCCCAGGCGATCGCGGTCCCGGCGCCGCCCGCCCCGACCAGCCACAGGTGGCGCCCGGCGACGGTCACGCCGCTGTCCTTGAGGCCGGCGACGAAACCGATCCCGTCGGCAATGTCGCCAACCAGCCGGCCTCCCGGCTCGCGGCGGATCAGGTTGCAGGCGCCGCAGCGCCGCACCCTCTCGCTGACCTCGTCGAGCAGAGGGATGATCGCGTGCTTGTGCGGCATGGTGACGGTGAAGCCCGGCAGGTTCTCGAGCGCCCGCAGGCCTCCGATGAAATCGGCAAGACCCTCGGGCCTGACGTGGAAGCCGAGCCAGACCGCGTCGACCTCATGCTCGGCGAACCATGCGCCCATCGATTCGGGAGCCTGAAGATGATCGACGGGGTCGCCGATGGTTGCCGTGAGCAGGGTCTTGCCGGTGATCGCCATGCCTGTGCTCCGCTATTTCCGCCCGGCCAGGTGGTTGGCCAGCGCCTCGACGGCCAGGATATAGCTGAACGTGCCGAACCCCACCACGCTTCCGACGGCGACCTTCGACACATAAGAGAGATGCCGGTACTCCTCGCGCTTGTGGATGTTCGAGCAGTGCACCTCGACCACGGGCAGCTCGACGCTGTTGAAGGCGTCCATGATGGCGATCGAGGTGTGGGTGTACGCGCCGGCGTTGATGATGATGCCTGCGTGCTTGCCCTTTGCCTCGTGAATCCAGTCGACCAGGGTCCCCTCGTGGTTGCTCTGGCGGCACTCGACCTCGATGCCCAGCTCCTTGCCCTTGGCGATGCAATCGCGCTCCACCTCGGGAAGCGTGGTGCGGCCGTAGACTTCCGGCTGGCGGGTGCCGAGCAGGTTGAGATTGGGACCGTTCAGGACGAGGATCGATCGGCTCATTGCATTCCCCTCGATCGGGTGTGATGGCGGATACTTTCCAGGCCGGCAGGCAAAAGTCCAGCTTGTTGCAGGCGCCGAGCTTCAGTTCTTCATCTGCGCCTTCGCCCTGCGGTTCGCCGCCAGGTAGGCCTTGGCCGTTTCCAGGCAGCGGAAGGCGTGCTCGGCATACCCCAGTTCCTTGACCCGGGCCAGGTTCGGCAGCTCGATCGAGTACACCATCTCGGGCAGGCGGTTGAAGATTCCCGCCACGTCGACGCCGCCCTCGCCGACATAGAGCCTGGCCTCGCGCAGGATGCGGGTCATCTCGTCGCGCTCGCTCGGTATCTCGCCGGGTGCGTCGCAAAGGTGGCCGAAGTGGAACCATTCCGGCGGCAGCCCGTCAAGGTCCTCGACCTTGTCGCCGGCGCGGTGGAAGTGGTGGGCATCGATCATCAGGCCGGCGTTGGGGCGCTGCACCGCCCGCAGCACGTCGACCGCCTCGGCCAGGGTCCGGACCCCGGCGATCGGCACGTACTCGAGATCGACGGTCAACCCGAACGGCCGGGCGAGGTCGCAGACCTGGCCGAACATCTCGATCGCGTACTCGCGACGGCTGGTCCAGATGCTGGACAGCACGGCCCGGCCGCCAAGCTCGGCCGCCACCTCCATCGCCGGCAGGTAGCGGCTCGGGTGCATGTCGTCATGGATGCGCGCCAGCTCGATGTCGTGCAGCTTCAGCCCGGTCGTCTCGAGCGCCCGCTTGGTCTGCTTCATCAGCTCCGGGTTCTCGGCCAGGGCATAGTTCGGCTCGCCGGGAAGGCCCATGTAGATGGCCCGGAAGCTGACGAATTCGTAGCCGGCCCGGGCGGCGATGTAGGTCATCTCCGGAGGCGGGCAGCCCAGCACGGTCAGGTGAGCCAGCGAGAAGCGTGGTGCCATGTCTTCCTCTCCCGCGGACGCCCACTGCCCCTCCTCTCCGCGCCGGCGGGGCCGATCCGGCCAGGTCCCGATGGTCGATCGACTCATGGTTCTTCCTCTCAATCAGTGCTGACGTGAGAGACCTTCTTCCCCGGCGAGTAGATGTCGAGGATGTTCCAGTGGCCGCCCGTCGGAGTCGGGTTGTTGCGCATGGCAACGTCGATCAACGCCGGCTTGCCTGAGGCGATCGCGGCTTCGAGCGCGGGCTTGAACTCCGCCGCCGACCTGACGCGAACACCGCTGACTCCGTAAGCCCTGGCGATGTCGGCGTAGTTGGGCGCCCATTCGCCGCCGTCGGCCGGGAACGTGGTGCCGTAGGTGAGCCCGTAGTGCGCCTTCTGCAGGCCGGCGATGGTGCCGAAGGCGTTGTTGTTCATCACCACCCAGACCACCGCCAGGTTCTGCTCCGCGGCGGTCGCCAGCACTGCCGGGTTCTGGCCGAAGCCGCCGTCGCCGACCAGCGACACGACGACCCGGTCGGGACACGCCGCCTTTGCCCCCAGCGCCGCCGGCGGGCCGAAGCCCATGGTGGCGAAGCCGCCCGGAGTGAGGATGCTGCCCGGGGTGTAGATCGGGAACTGCTGGCCGACGCCGTTCTTGTTCCAGCCGACGTCGGTGGTGATGATGGCGTCGCGCGGCAGCACCTCGCGAACCTCGGCCAGGATGCGCTCGGGCATCATCGGGAAGTCGTCGCTGGTCGCCATCGCGCGGTTCGATGCACGGAACTCCTCGCGGTAGGCGGCAATGTCGCGGATCGCGGCCTCGTTGCGCCGGCCCTTGGGGTACAGCCGGCGCGCCACCTTCAGCAGCACCGCCAGCGCCTGCTTGGCGTCGGCCACGGCGCCGATCTCGGTCGGATAGTTGCGGCCGATCTCGGACGGCTCGATGTCGATGTGGATCAGACGCGTGGGCGGGAAACTGAAGGTGTAGGGCGACTCCCACGAGCTGGCGTCGGCCTCCTTGAAGCGGGTGCCGATGGCCAGGATCCAGTCCGCCTCCAGGCACTTGCCGTTGATGAACCTGGTGCCCCAGAAGCCGGTCATGCCCAGCACCAGCGGGTGATCGTCCGGCAGCACGCCCTTGCCCATCAGGGAATGGGCGACCGGGATCCCGAGGTGGTCCACGAAGGCGCGCAGCTCGTCGTAGGCCTGGGCGAGCGCGATGCCACCGCCGACGTAGAGCAGCGGGTTGGTCGCCTCGGCCAGGGCGCGGACGATCCGGGCCGCGGTTTCCTCGTCGAGCGACGGCTTGTGCAGCGACTTGGCATTGTGGCGCAGACGCGCGAAGCGTTCGACGTCGACCTCGCGGGAGAAGATGTCCATCGGCACGTCGACCAGCAC
Organism: Rhodospirillales bacterium; assembly: GCA_018432935.1. Classification (GTDB taxonomy): domain Bacteria; phylum Pseudomonadota; class Alphaproteobacteria; order Rhodospirillales; family Shumkoniaceae; genus JAHDSF01. The sequence goes on from JAHDSF010000017.1 coordinate 173,274, forward strand.
CGGCCCCGGCTGCCCGCTCTCGGCCAGGATGAAGGCCTTCTCGATGATCTCGGGGAACAGCTCCGGGCTCTCGACCCGCCATGCCCGCTTTACGAACGGGCGATAGATCTCGAACTGCGAGGCATCGGAGTGAAGGTTGACCTCCTGGTGGGGGTGCTTGCCGTAGAAGTGGCTGGGCACGTCGCCCGCGATCACCACCATCGGGATGCAGTCGAGGGCCGCGTTCGCCACCCCGGTCGCCGCGTTGGTCAGCCCCGGGCTGAGGTGGGTCAGCAGGACCGAGGCCTTGCCGGAGGCCCGCGCATAGCCGTCCGCGGCGTGGGCGGCGATCTGCTCGTGGCGCACCATGATGAACTTGATGCCGCTGTTGGCCATTGCCGACAGCACGGCAATGTTGGTGTGCCCGCACAGTCCGAAGACGTGCTTGACGCCGCGTTCCTCGAGGTAGCGGACGAGCTGGTGCGAAACGAGGTCCTTCATCATGCCTCCCTGCGAATTCCCGCCTCCAGGAAAGGGGATGGAGGGAGGCGGCGCATGCCGTCCCCCTCCACCCGAGGAGGAGGGAGAGTCCGCCTCTAAAGAGCTTCCGTCTGGTAGAACTCCCCGAACAGCTCGGCCTCGCTGGGCCGGTCCTCGGGGATGGGCCGGCTGACCCAGGTCACGTTCATGTAATGCTTGAGGTGGATGTTCTCGTTGGTGATGTTGCCGCCCCAGATGCCGCAGCCGAGGCTGGAGGTCATCGGCATGCCGTTGTTGAAGGCGCCGGCATTGGCCTTGGATTGCGGCTGGCGGACCATCATGCGGCTGACCGGCGCGACCCGCGCCAGGGCGTCGATGTGGTCGTCGTTGAACGAGTAGATGCCGCACGAGTGCCCCTTGCCGCCCACCTCGTAGATCGCCTGCACCATCTGCAGGGCCTGCTCCCAGGTCTGGTAGCGGTAGACCGCCAGCACGACGCACAGCTTCTCGCTCGAGAACCGGTGCTGCTTGCCGATCTCCTGCTGGCGGACGATCAGGAACTTGCGGTCGTCGGGAATCGTGAAGCCCGCAACCTCGGCGATGCGCTGGGCGGCGACGGCGACGGTCTCCAGGGTGCGATGCCCTTCCGCATCCCACAGAACCCTCTCGAGCTTGGCCTTCTCCTCGTCGTTGCAGAGGTAGCCGCCCTCGGTCTGGAGCTGCGCGATCATCGCGTCGTAGAGCTTGGCGTCGACCAGCATGTTGCCGTCGGCCGAGCAGCCGGAGCCGAAATCGGAGGTCTTGCTGATCCGGGTGTTGCGGGCCGCGTCGGGAACGTCGGCGGTGTCGTCGACGACGATGGTCGAGTTGCCGGCACCGACGCCGAAGGCCGGCTTCCCCGAGCTGTACGCCGCCCGCACCATCGGCTGGCCGCCGGTCGCCATCGTCAGATCGCAGGTCGCCATCAGCTCCTGCGTCAGCGGGATGCTCGGCTTCTCGACGCACTGGAAGAGATCCTCGGGGGCGCCCAGCTTCTTCAGCGTCTTGCGCATCACCTCGACCATCTCGAAGGTCGTCTTCTTGCTGCGCGGGTGCGGGCAGAAGATCACCGCGTCCTTGCACTTCATGGCGTAGATGCCGGTGCCGGGAGGTGTCAGCTCGGGGTTGGTCATCGGGATCAGCGAGGCGATCACGCCGGCCGGCTTGGCGTACTTGACCAGCCCCTTGGCCTCGTCGGTTTCGATCACGCCGATGCTCTTCTGGCGCAGGGTATCGCGCAGGATGCCGTGGATCTTGAAGCGCTTGGCGCCGCGCCCGGCGCGGTCGCCGACGCCGCTCTCGTCGACTCCCATCTGGGCGATCCGCACGAACGTCTTCTCGTTGGCGGTTGCCCAGCCGAGCGCGCGGCACAGACGGTCGACCCGTTCCTGGTCGTAGTCCTTCACCGCATCCATCGCGGCGCGCGCCTTCGTCACCATCGCGGCTGCGAGCTGCTTTTCCTCGGGAGTGATTTCTCTGGCCATCGTTTGTCCTCCGCAGTGGCGGCCGCTGCCGGCCGCCGGCAGGTCAGTTGCGCGGCAGATGGGCCATGCGACCCGGCAGCGTTCTGCCGAGCAGGGCCTCCATCTCCAGCGCGAGATCGCCCAGCCGCCGCCAGTCGATACCGGTCGCCACACCCATCTCGGCCAGCGCGTAGGCGGCGTCTTCGGTGGCAATGTTGCCGGCGGCGTTGGGGATGAACGGGCATCCGCCGAGGCCGCCCAGGCTGGCGTCGAAATTGCGGACCCCCGCCTGCAGACCGGCCACCATGTTGGCAAGGCCGAGGCCGCGGGTGTCATGAAGGTGCAGCGAGACCAGGGTTCCCGACGGCAGCACCGCCCGCACCCGGCCGACCAGATCGAAGACCGCACGTGGATTGCCCATTCCGGTGCTGTCGGCGATGTTGACCTCGTCGACGCCGAGCGTCCCGTACATCGCGGCAATCTCGACCACGACGGCAGGATCGATTGCCCCCTCGTAGGCGCAGCCGAGTGCGGTCATGATGCCGGCGCGGACGGTCAGGCCCTCGGCCTTGGCGCGCTCGATCATCGGCCGGATCTCGGCCTTGGCCTCGGCCAGCGAGCGGTTGGTGTTCTTGCGGTTGTGGCTTTCGCTGGCCGAGATCGACATCGAGAGATGCCGCGTCCCTGCAGCCAGCGCCCGCTCGACCCCCTTCATGTTGAGGACGAGGGCCGTATAGACGACGTCCGGCTTTGGCTCGAGGGCGGCAAACAGCTCGTCGGTGTTGGCCATCTGCGGCACCCATTTCGGGTGCACGAACGAGCCGACCTGGATGCGGCGCACGCCGCACTCCTCCATGCCGCGGAGGAAGCGAAGCTTCTCCTCGACCGAAAACAGCCGCTTCTCGCTCTGGAGCCCGTCGCGGAGGGATTCGTCCTCGATCACGACGGCGGACGGAATGTCGAGCACCGCGCCTCTCCCGCCGCTCAATCCCATAAAACCAGAATTGTTGATCGTTTTAGCGTTGATCAATGATTAGGTGCTCTGGTACGTAACCACAATGATCAATATCTGAGCGCCGGCATACGCGATGTTAACATCTGCCGGTCCGGGGAGGCGCTGATGTTGACGCTGCGTCAGATCGAGGTGATCCGCGCCATCATGGTGGCAGGAACCGTCAACGGCGCCGCCAAGCTCCTCAACGTCTCGGCGCCCGGTGTGAGCCGGGTGATGAAGCACGCCGAGGACGTGCTGGGGGTACGCCTGTTCTCCCGCCGCTATGGCCGTTTCATGCCGACCCCCGAGGTGAAGGGGATCGTCGATCAGATCAACGAGGTCTACCGCAAGGTCGAGAACCTGCAGTTCTCGATCGATTCCCTCAAGCGGGGCGCCTCGTCGGTGTTCTCCTTCGCATCCGTTCCCAGCATCTCGCAGTTCGTCATGCCGCGCTCGATCAAGCGGCTGCGCCAGAAGTATCCTGGCCTGGTGATGAACATCGACATCCTCAAGATCGAGGAGGCGATCGACTACTTGCTGCTCAAGCGCGGCGAACTGGTCGCCATGAGCTATCGCATGGATCATCCCGGAATCGTGTCGCACCCGCTGGTCGAAGGCGAGCTGGTGGCCATCGTGTCCGAGGAGAACCCGCTCGCCGCGCAACCCGACGTCTCGGTTGCCGAGCTCGCCGAACACCCGATCATCGGCGTCGATGCCAAGGACCCATACGGCAAGATCATCGCCGACGCCTTCCGCCAGAACGGCAGCGCCTTCGAGCTCAGCGTAAAGGCCCGCTTCGCCCAGACCACGGTCAGCCTGGTGCAGCAGAACCTCGGAGTGGCGGTGATCGACGAGTTCTCGGTCGCCAATCCGAACATCCCCGGGCTGGTCCGTCTGCCGATCCGCGAACCGACCAGGTTCCGCGCCTACGTCGCGGTCAATGCCGACGTGCCGGAATCGATGTTTGCCGAAGACACCATCCGGATCATGCGCGAGGAGATGCAGCTGGCGGTCGCCAACCGCGCGTGGCGGCGCAAGGCTGCCTCCGATTAACGTAAGGTTTTACGCGTTAACCAAATCGGTTATTGACATATGGCGCCAAGGGAAAATGATGAATCCTGCAGGCGTGTCTTTCGGCGTGTCCGTTCGGACCGGGTGTCCGGTGCGGCCCGCGTGAGGAGGTGAACCCGACCGTTGTCATGGCCGCGGAGACGCGGCCCGCATAACGAGAACAAGCAGCCACCGTGCTGCACGACGCCTGCACACGCTCCTCCGGGCGGGTTGCATGCTGGAACAGGGAGAAACCAGTGCTGAAGACGCTTTTCGGGGCCGCGGCGGCCCTCTCGCTGATCGCCGCATCCGGGGCTGGCCATGCCGCCGATTTCCCGACCAAGGACCTGCAAGGCATCATCATGTGGGGCGCGGGCGGAGCCACCGACGTGGTGGCCAGGGCCGTCACCCCGCTGGTCGAAGACGCGCTCGGCAAGTCCATCGTGCTCACCAACAAGACGGGGGGCACCGGCGCCATCGCCACCACCTACGTCCGCTCGCGTCCGTCCGACGGCTACACCCTGCTCTACGGGGCCGAGAACCCGCAGATGTACAAGGTGCTGGGACTGGCCGACATCGACTACGACAACTTCTACGCCGTCAACCTGCTGGCCCGCGGCGTCGCGGTGGTCGTGGTGCGGTCCGACTCGCCGTACAAGACGTTGAAGGATCTGGTGGCCGCGGTACAGAAGAACCCCGGCCAGGTGAAGATGGGCACCACCGGCGTGGGCGGCCTGCCGCACACGGTCGGCTCGATGCTCAAGACGGTGATCAAGTTCGACGTCACCGCGGTACCGTTCGACGGCGAGGGCCCCGGCATCACGGCCCTGCTCGGAAACCACATCGAATTCATCCCGGTCGGCATCAGCGCGGCGGCGGAGCATGTGAAGTCCGGCCGAGTGCGGGCGCTGACGGTGGTGAACCCCGAGCCGGTCGCCTCGATGCCTGGCGTTCCGGCCATCGTCACCGAGTATCCCGATTTCGCGAAATATCTGCCGTGGGGCCCGTTCTATGGCGTGTTCGTCAACCGCGATGCTCCGGACGCGGCGAAGAGGGCCCTTGATGCGGCGTTCGCCAAGGCCGCCAAGGACCCCAAGTTCGTCGAGATGATGGAAAGCCGCGGCAACGTGATGATGAACATCGCCGGCGCCGAGGCCGACAAGTTCCTCACCAAGTGGCGGTCGGTCAGCTGCTGGATCCTCCAGGACGCCGGCGTGACCAAGGAATCGCCCGAGAAGTTCGGCATTCCGAGACCTTGAGCCTGTTCCGCCAGGGGGCCCCGGCAGCGGGGCCCTCTCGTTCTGTGACGTTTGCTGGGAACCGTGCCCGATGCGACCGCTCAATCCCGGGGAGAAGCTGTTCGGCTACCTGATGCTGGCTCTGAGCCTGTTCCTGCTCTGGCAGACCTACCTGATCGCCGGCTTCTCCAGCATCAGCTCCGGCGGTGCCTACCCGATGGCGGCGGCCGCCCTGATGGTCGTCAGCAGCATCGCCGTCATCCTGCGCAACCGGCGGCAGCCCAAGGTCGAAGTCTCGGGTTCGGCCGACGAATGGCGCCGCTTCCGCAAGGAGGTGGCACCCCCCTACCCGCTGCTGGGCTACGTCGGGATGATGGTCGCCTACATGCTGCTGATCGAGCCGCTCGGGTTCAATGTCAGCTCGTTCCTCTTCCTGCTCGGATCGTTCCTGTACCTCTACCGCCGGGGAGTATGGCTCAGCCTCGGGCTCAGCCTGGGATCGGTGATCCTCATCTACGTCGTGTTCCAGATCGTGTTCCAGGTCATCCTTCCCGAAGGGACGTGGCTGGAACCGGTGATGGACCGGCTGCGAGGCTGAGATGAACGAATCCCTCTCCTATTTCATGATGGCGTGGTGGGACCCCTACCTCGTCTTCCTGACCGCCGCCGGCACCTTCGCGGGGATCTACGTCGGCGTCATCCCCGGCCTGTCCGTCACCATGGCAGTGTCGATCCTGATCTCGTTCACCTTCTCGTGGGACGTCAACGAGGCGCTGGCGGTGATGGCCGGGGTCTACGTCGGCGGCGTCTACGGCGGCTCGCGCACCGCGATCATGATCAACATCCCCGGAGCTCCGGCAGCGATCGCCGCCGGTTTCGACGGCTACCCGCTGGCCAAGCTCGGGCTGGCCGGGATGGCGATCGGGGTGTCGACCACGGTATCCTTCTTCGGCGCCATCTTCGGCATCATCATCCTCGCATGCGCGGCCCCGCTCGTCTCCGAGATGGCGCTTTTGTTCGCGCCGCGGGATTACCTGCTGCTGTCCCTGCTCGGCATCCTCCTGATCGGCGCGCTGTCCGGCGAATCCCTGGCCAAGGGCGTGTTCGCCGGCGTGCTGGGGGTGCTGATCGGCACCGTCGGGCTGGATCCGATCTCGGCCCAGCCGCGGCTGACCTTCGGATCGATGTCGCTGATGGGCGGCATCCACTACGTCACCGCGATGATCGGCTTCTTCGGCGTCTCCGAGGCGCTGGTCCAGACCCTCGATCTGAAGAAGAAGATTATCAAGCAGAAGGTTGACCGCATCCTGCCGTCGTGGGAGGTCATCCTGAAGCATCTGCCGTTGTCGCTGCGCTGCTCCGCCATCGGCGCCGTGATCGGTGCCCTGCCGGGAACCGGGGGCGACATCGCCGCGCTGCTCGCCTACGGCCATGCCGCCCGCTCGGTCAAGAACCCGAGCCGCCCGTTCGGCCAGGGCGCGGTCGAGGGGATCATCGCGCCGGAGTCCGCCTGCAACGCGGCGGTGGGCGGCGCCTACATCCCGATGCTGACCCTTGGCATTCCGGGTGACGCGGTCACCGCGGTCCTGATCGGCGCCATGTACATCCACGGCCTGAAACCGGGGCCGATGCTGATGATCGAGACCCCGCACCTGTTCTGGTTCACGGTCGGCAATCTGGTGATGGCGTCGATCTTCATGCTGATCTTCGGCCTCACCGGCATCCGCGCCTTCGCCAAGATGGTCGAGATGCCGCCGGCGCTGCTGATGCCGATCATCGTCATCCTGTCCGTGGTCGGCACCTATTCGATCCAGAACAGCGTCACCGACGTATACTGGATGCTGGCGTTCGGCGTGTTCGGCTACTTCCTTAAGACCTACGGCTTCCAGATCGGGCCGATCATCCTGGGCGTGATCCTGGGACCGATCATGGACATCAATTTCCGGCGCGCCATCATCTCGGCGCACGATAGCCTGGGCGAATTCGGGCTCGAGCTTCTTGTCAACCCGATTTCGCTGATCCTGACGCTGTCGACCATGATGCTGTTGCTCAGCCAGACGCCGGCCTGGAAGCGGAGGATGGCCCGCCGCAGAACGACACCCCCGCCCGGCGGGTCCGGCTGACGACGAAGCCGTCGCCGCGCGTTGCCGATCGGGACGCGTCTCGATAGGATGCAGCTCGACGCTACAAGCAAACCGAACGCCACCAACGGGGTCGCCATGAGACGAGGGATATCTTCGCTGTCGTTCTCCGGGCCGCTGGACAAGAAGATCGAGGCGGCCGCGGCGGCCGGTTTCGAAGGCATCGAGATCTTTCGCGAGGACCTCATCTACTTCGACGGCAAGCCGGCCGACCTGTCGCGCCTGGCGCGCGACGCCGGCATTGCCATTTTCAGTCTGCAGTCGCTGCGCGACTTCGACGCCGGCCCCGACGAGGCCCGCGTCTGGAATCGGCGCCGGGCCGGGCGGTTCCTCGACCTCGCAGCCGAGATCGGCGCCCCCCTGCTGATCGTCTGCGCCAATACCCGTCCCGACACCCTGCCCGAGCCGGCACGCGCCGCCGCCGATCTGGCCTGGCTGGCCGAGGAGGCAGCGAAACGCGACCTGTGTCTCGGCTACGAGGCTCTGTCGACCAGCCACGCGACGCGCAGCTACATCGAGGCGTGGGATATCGTGCGACAGGCCGACCGGCCCAACCTCGGTCTCGTCATCGGTGCCGTTCACACCCTCGCCGTCCAGAAGGGATTCGCCGAGCTCGAGGGAATACCGCCCGAGCGGATCTTCCTCGTCCACATGGCCGACGCGCCGCGGATGAAGATGGACGTGCGGCTGTTGAGCCGACATTTCCGGGTCTTCCCCGGCCAGGGCAACCTGCCGATCGGGAGTCTTTACGGCAAGCTGCTGGAGATCGGCTACCAGGGCCCGGTTTCGCTGGAGATCTTCAACGACCAGGTGCGCGCCCTGCCGCCGGCGACCGTGGCCAACGACGGCATCCGCGCGTTCCATCTTCTCGAAGAGACGCTCCGCCCGGCGCCCGGCACGGCGGCGCCGGCGATCCAGGACATCGGCTTCGTCGAGATCGCCTGCAGCGGGCGCGAGGCGGCGGCCTTCAAGACCCTGCTGGGAGGGCTGGGCTTCGAACACACCCACACCCATCGGGCGATGAACGTCAGCTTGTTCCGCCAGGGCGCGATCGACATCGTCGTCAACGAGGAGGCCGACAGCCTCGCCCACTCGTTCCAGCTTCTGCACGGGCTGTCGGTGTTTGCGCTGGCGTTCGCCGTCAACGGCCTGCCGGCGATGATCGACCGCATCCAGCGCTATCAGGGCGGCAAGATCGAGTGTCACGGCGGCCCGGTCGGACCTCGGATTCCGGCCATCCGAGGCATCGGCGGCAGCTTCCTTTACCTGCTCGACGGCTCGCTGGAAGCACCCGACTACTATGGCGCCGACTTCGAGCAGGTGGCGGCGGATCCCAGGCCCGCCGGCAAGGGCCTGCTGGCGATCGACCACCATTCGCAGGCGGTACGGCTGCAGGAGTTCCTGTCCAGCGTTCTCTACTACCGCGCGATGTTCGGATTCGAAGCGGGCGAGGAACTCGACCTCATCGACCCGCACGGCACCATCCGCAACCGCATTCTGAAAAGCGGCAACGGGCGGATCTGCATGTCGCTGAACGCCTCGCTGTCGCCGTCGTCCTCGACGCAACGCCTGCTGACCCAGGTCATCGGCGCCGGCTATCAGCACTTCGCCTTCCGCTGCGACGACATATTCGCCTTTGCCGAGCGAATGGATCCCAAGCTGATCCTGGAGATCCCCGACAACTACTACGAGGACCTGCCCCTGCGCGCCAACGTCGACGATGCCACCGTCGACGCGATGCGCAGGCACAACATTCTCTACGACTGGGATGCCGGCGGCAGCTATTTCCAGATCTATACCCGCGACAGCAACGGCTTGTTCCTCGAGATCATCCAGCGCGACGGCTACCGCGGGCTGGGGGCCGTCAACGCCCCGGTTCGGATGGCCGCCCAGGCGCGCGACTACGACCACGAACGGGCCGTCATCGCAGCGGTCGAGACGCGACCGTAGCCCCGGCCGCCTGTCTCGACCGCTAGGCCCACCCGCCGTGCAACCCGCCCGTCGGTGGGCGTTAACATAGGTCATTGTGGAGGGGGAATTTCCCGCTCTCGGACGGCGTCGTATCCGGCGTCTCGACAACTGAGGAGACGCGGATGCAGGCGGAACGGACTCCCGGCTGGAGCGGCGACCTTCATGCGGTGCGGAAGCTGCATGCGTTCGCTCCGATGACCGGTCATGACCGCGAGACCCTGTCCCGGTTGATGGCGCACCGGACACGGGTCGAGCCCCACGAGGACATCCTGGTCGAAGGCGTGCCCTCTCGTGACATCTTTCTGCTCACCTCGGGCTGGGCCATCCGCTACAAGCTTCTGTCCGACGGACGGCGGCAGATCGTCGGCCATCTGATCCCGGGCGACTTCTTCGGCCTGCGGGCCAGCATGTTCCAGATCGCCGACGATTCGGTGCAGGCGCTGACAACGACCAGCATCGTCCGCATTCCCGGCAAGTCATTCTCCGCCATGCTTCGCGACCGCTCGAATCTGGGCATGGCGATCATGTGGAGCGTGATGCGGGAACACTCGATCCTGGCCGAGCACGCGGTCCGCCTGGGCCGCCGCTCGGCGCGCGAACGCATCGCCCATCTGCTGATCGAGCTTCTTCACCGTCTCCAGTTGGTGCGGCTGGCCGGAGACAACGAATTCCACCTGCCTCTGACCCAGGAAGTCTTGGCCGATACCCTGGGGCTCAGCATCGTCCACGTGAACCGGGCCCTGCGACGGCTGCGCAACGACGGGACGATCGCCCTTGATCCGCAGCGGCGCCGGGTCGTCATCAACGACGTCGGACGCCTGGGCCGGATCGCGGAATTCAGCGCCGGCTACCTCGACCAGGGTCCGGCTCTCGGCGGCGCCGCAGACTAGCCGGGCTGACGCCGTCCTGGCGAAAGACGGCGGTCCCGGAGCACATCGGCTGCAGGGACTCTCGCTCGGGTCGGCATTTTTTCTTCGCGCCGCGGGCGAAAATCTGCCAACTTCTCGCGTCTTCCCGCCTTCGCTCCCTTGGACGCAACGATGACGGATCAAGTCATCCCCGATCAGCCGCCTTCGATAGCGGCGACCGGGGGGCTCCTCTTCAATCGAGTCGGGGCCGGCGTGCTCGCCGCGCTGACAGGGTTGGCGGCGTGGTTCGACCAAAGCGTGCCGGTCCTGCTGCTGACCATGCTGCTCGCCCTGGTCCTCGTTGTCCTCGGCTGGAGCAGGGCGGCTCTGGCGAGGCTCGTCTTCACGCGCGTGCTGGAGAAGGACCGCGCGTTCCCCGGCGAGACGGTGCCATGCCGCTCTCAGATCGCCAACCGCAAGCTGCTGCCGCTGGTCCGCGTCGACATCGCCGACCGCTTTCCCGAAGGTGTTGCGCCGAAGGCGGACGGGGCAGCGCCGGCCGGCTTTCACTACAGCGAGGACGGACTTGCGCTCACCACCTCCCTGCTGTGGTACCAGAAGGCAAGCTGGAGCCATGCCCTGGTCTGCCGCCACCGAGGCTGCTACGCGATCGGGCCCGCAACGGTCAGGTCGGGCGATCTGTTCGGGCTGCTTTCCCGTTCCCGGGAAGCGGCCGGAGTACAGCGGCTGATCGTCTATCCCCGAATCTACGAGCTGCGCGACCTGGGTCTGCCCTCCGGATCGCCGCTGGGCGACAGTCGGGCGGTCAACATCCTTCACCACGACCCGCTGCGCTTCCGCGGCCTGCGCGAACACACGCCGGAGGTGCCGTTGCGTCACATCCATTGGAAGGCGACCGCCCGTAGCGGCAGGCTGCAGGCCAAGACGTTCGACCCGTCGTGCGCGCTGCGGGTCGCCGTCCTGCTCGACTGCGGAGCGTTTCGCTCCCCCGACTCGCGCGGCACCGAAGGTCCGTTCGAGCTGGCGATCAGCACTGCCGCCTCGCTGGCCTGGCACCATTCCGGGGCACGGGTTCCGGTCGGTCTGTTCGCCGATGCTCGGCTTGCGGACGGCGCGGCCTCGGTGGCGATCAGGCCGAAGGCCGGCTTCGAACACTTGGCCGACCTCCTGGAGGCGCTGGCCAAGGTCGTCGAGCCATCGGCGGACGGCGGCATCCTCGACGTCGCCGCTTCCGCCCCGACCTCGGGCACCACGCTTGCGCTGGTCAGCGGCGGTCTCGCGCCCGCAACGGCGGGCCACCTTTCCCGGCTGCGGCGCGGCGGCTTCTCGGTCCAGCTCTTCCTGGTCGGCCCGGCGAGCCTTCCCGATTTCGGTCTGCCGTGTCGCCGCGTGCTGACCGAACGCCCGGGGGGCGCGCCATGAGTGCACCGACGCCGGACCGACGCGCCTCGCTGACCGTCACCCTGTGGTTCATGGCGATGGAGTGCGCCTGGATGGCGGTGACGCTGAACGAGATGATGGCGGCGCGGATCGAGCGCCCGCCCTACCTGTGGGTGCTGCTCCTGTACCCGGGGGCGTGGCTCTATGGCCGCATCGAGGGCCGGCTCGGCTGGCGGCCCTGGCTGGCCTTCCTCGTCCGCTGGACCGTCGCGGTCCTGACGGTCTCCGCGCTCGCGTTATGGATTGCCCGCATCCCCCCGCTTGCCCTGCCCGGAATGCTGGAAGCGATCGATCTCCAGACTCCGTCCCCCAGGCCGTTGACGCCGCTGGCGTTGGCTGCGGCGGCGGCCGGGCTTGCGGCGGCGCGCGGCCACCTTTTGTCCCACCGGCAGGTCGATCGCGAGGGCTTTGCCGTCGCCTTCCAGGTCGGGGTCGTCATCCTGATGGCGGCCGTGTTCCTGCATCAGCTCGCCGGGCTTCCAGATCTTCCGATCATTGCCGGCCTGACCGGATTCCTGGGGGTGGGCCTGTACGGGTTATGGCTGTGCGGGTGGCAGGAGAGCGAGGTCGCCGGCCGCCGCGGCGAACGAGCCGGCTGGCCCGCGCTGACGCTCGCCGCGATCGTTGCGGTGCTGGCCGCGGGGGCAGCGCTGTGGTCGCTGCTGGACGCGACGACGATGCGCCTGCTGCTGGCGCCGGTGTTCTGGGCCTGGGAGGCGCTGGTCCGGCTCCTCGCATGGATGCTCAGCCTGCTGCCGCCGCCCGAGGCGCATCCGCTTCCGCAACCGCTTCCCGGCGCTCCAGAGCTGCCGCCGGTCAAGGATCATCCGTTCCTCGATCTCGGCGAGACCGTGCGCAAGATCGCAGGGTTCCTGTTCCTGCTTTCGGTGGCCGCGTTGTTCGGTGCCGCGCTGCTGCGCAACCTGCTCGACCTCCTGCGCTGGCTGGCAAGGCGCGGAGGCCGCGCCCCGGGCGTGGTCTACGAGGGGGGCGCAGGCAGCCTGCTCGACGACCTCCGGGACGGACTGGCCGCCCTCCTCTATCTGTTGCGCCGCTGGCGCCAGGCGTTGCTCGACCGGTTCGGCCGGAGCCCGGATCCCCTGCGGCCCGAAGCGCGCGCCGTGCGGGCGCTCTATGCCCGGCTGCTGGCACGGGCCGCGCGACGCGGGCTGCTCCGAGGCGCCGGCACGACGCCCCACGAGTTCCTGGAACCGCTTCGTGCCGCCTTTCCGGGTGGTGGTCCCGAGCTGGCTGCCATCACCGAGGCCTACGCGGCGGTCCGTTACGCCGAGGCCGTTCCCGACCCCCTCACCCTTCGCGAGCTCCGCGCCGCCTGGCGGCGGGTCCGCCGATGCCCTCGCGCCAAGCCAACCGCAAGAACGGAAGCAAACCGATGAACACCTCCCAGCCGAATGTCCGCCAAGCCGCCGCCGCCATTATCGACAATGTCGCCAAGGTCATCGTCGGCAAGCGCGACACGCTCGAGCTGGCCGTGGCGGCCCTGCTGTGCGAAGGCCATATCCTGCTGGAAGACGTCCCCGGGGTCGGCAAGACGCTGCTTGCCAAGGCGCTGGCACGCTCGCTGTCGTGCGAGTTCCGCCGCATCCAGTTCACTCCCGACCTGCTGCCGTCGGACGTGACCGGGATCAACCATTACGACCAGAGAAGCCAGGAGTTCCGGTACGTGCCTGGCCCTCTCATGGCCAACATCGTGCTGGCGGACGAGATCAACCGCGCCACCCCGCGTACCCAGTCCTGCCTGTTGGAGGCGATGGAGGAACGCCAAGTCACGGTCGAGCGCGAGACCCGCGCGCTGCCGCGGCCGTTCCTGGTCGTTGCCACCCAGAATCCGATCGAGCAGGAAGGCACTTTCCCGCTACCCGAGGCCCAGCTCGACCGCTTCCTGCTGACGATCCGGCCCGGCTACCCCTCGGCCGACGAGGAGGCGGAGATCTTGACCAGATTCCAGCGCGAAAGCCCGCTCGACACCCTGCGGCCGGTGCTCGACGCCGCCGATGTGATGCGTCTCCAGATCCGTTGCCGCGAGGTGGCTGTCGGCGAGGCCGTCCGCACCTATCTTGTCGCCCTGGTCCGGGCCACCCGCGACCACCGGCAGGTGCGCCTGGGCGCCAGCCCGCGCGCCAGCCAGGCGCTCTATCGCAGCGCCCAGGTGCTGGCGGCAATGCGCGGCCGCGACTTCGTGCTGCCCGACGACGTCAAGGCGATGGCCGCGCCGGTGCTGGCGCACCGGCTGGTGGTGAGCGCCGAGGCGCTGCTGTCGGGAAGGGCCAAGGAGGGCGTGGTCGCGGACATCCTGACCAGCGTCCCAGTGCCGGTGGAGTGAGGCCCGATCCGGAGCGGCGAAATTCACCATTTCTTCGCCATTGCCTCCGTATGTATAAAGGATCGACCGTAGCCTGCCCCCGAGTTCCCCCTTTGCCATGACCACGGGAAACAGCTCGCAGCCTACCCCCGGCGCACCTGCCCGCAAGGGCGGCGGGCCGGAGGCTGCCGCCTCGGGAGACCCGTTCCAGACCTTGGTCGCGCTGCCGCCCCAGACGGACCGTGCCACCCTGGTGCGGACGATCGACGCCGCGGTGGCGACGGTACTGCGCCGGCTGCAGGAGAAAGAACCTGGCCAGCCGCTGGGCGACGAGCTGATCCGCCTGACGCGCTCGGCGATCGACTTTCTCGAAGCGTGCACGTCCGTGCAGGATGCCGATTTCGGCAAGCAGACCAAGGTTTGGGCCGCCCAACTGCAGGAGGCGTTCGGCGCCGCCGCAGCCAGCGCCCGCCCCGCGGGCCCGCCGCCAAGAAAAGCCCCGGCGCCGTCCAAGCCGGCGGGGCCGTCCGGCGAGAAGCGGCCCGCCGCCGCGGCAAAGCCGCCCAGCGCAGGCGAAGCCTTCAGGGCTGCGTTCGAGGCTTCCCTCTGCCGCCATATCCGGCGCCGCGCGGAGGCCTTCGAGGTCCCCGTCCGCAATCAAGAGCGGCTGCCCTTCGTGTTGGCGCCGGCCTTTTCCGTCGTGCTCGAACAGATCGTGAAGGCGCGCTTCGTCCCGCCGATGGCCGGCAACCGCCGCCTTCGGGGCCTGGCCAACAGCCTCAACGCCGCCGATCTCGAGAATGGCCTGATGGCGGTGTACGCGGAACCTGGCGGCAACGTCGTGCGGGCCCTCTGGGACGAGATGTGGGCCGAGGTCATCCGAGGCCTCGAGAACCCCGCTCCGCCACCTCAGAAAGCCCGCGTCAAGCGCGAGAAGAAGCAGTCCTGGATCGACCGCTTCGGCTTTGGCAAGCGCGACGACGACGAGGAGGACGATGGCCAGGATGCCCCCGGGTACGACCCGGAACTGGCCAGGCAGGTCTGGCACGCCTTGGAGGCGGGGGCGATCGACGGGAACTTCGATCCGCCGCGGATCGCGGACCTTGCGATCATCCGCATGATGTTCGGCATCGACGTCGAGGCCGTCGACGAGGCGAAGAGGTCGGCCAAGCAGCTTCTTCAGCAGGAAGCCGCCGGCCAGGCACGCGAGGGCGTGACGCGGGACTTCCTGAACCAGCAGTTCAAGCTTCTGCCTGCACCCTGCGGCGAGATGCTGGCGCTGTGGACCTACTTCCAGCACCGCGACCAGTTCAACTACAAGATCCTGCGTTCGTTCCAGGCCAGCCACGGGCAGACCGCCGAGCAGCGGCGCAAGTTCCTGCCCCTCTTCATGCGCTGGGTTCCCGATTTCACGACGGTCAAGGTGCAGATCTAGGCCATGAGCGGCTTCTTTTCCTGGCTGTTCGGGAGGCCCGCGAAGCCTGCGCCGGGACGCCAAGCGTCCGTCGAGCGGCAGGAGCAGGTCCGCAAGCTCGCGGCCGAGATCGAGGCGGTGGTAACCCCGGACCGCCGCGAGTTGATCCGCCAGGCGATGGCGATCCGCAAATCCAAGTCGCGCATCCTCGAGGATCTCGGCGACGAACAGAAGCGAAGGCTCTATGCTCTCGCGGTCAAGCAACTGCTGCACGAGAACGATCCGAAACCATGATGCACCCAAGCACGCAAGGAGCTGGGGAATGAACGAGATGCGCGAGCTGGAAATCCTGAAAAAGGAACTGCTCGGTCTTTTCCGCTACATGCAACGAGTCCGTCAGGAAATCGCGGCAATCCATCATCCCAGCGATCTCGAGCACGGGTTCAACAAGATGAGCGACCAGCTCGACGCCATCGTGGAGGCCACTGAAGAGGCCACCAACACGATCATGGAAGCGGTCGAGAAGAACGAGGACATCCTGCGCATCCTGCGCGCGGAAGTCACCGATCCCGCCCAGCAGGCCCGGATCGATCAGGTGCGCGACAACGCCAGCCGCATCTTCGAGGCGTGCTCGTTCCAGGACATCACCGGCCAACGCATCACCAAGGTCGTGCGTTCGCTGTCCTACGTCGAACAGCGGGTGAACGCGATCATCGACATCTGGGGCAAGGACGACATCGACGCCATCACCAGCCTTCCCGAGCGCGAGAAAACCGAGGACGAGAAGCTCCTCAGCGGACCGCAGCGCAAGGAGGAGGCCATCAGCCAGGACGAGATCGACAAGCTCTTCAGCTGAGCGGTTGACGAACCGGGCTTTCGGTAAGATTTACGTTGAGGCGAACGGCCGCGGCAGGCCGGCATATCGGGGGTGGAAGATGCAGGACCGAACCACGCGAAGGGAATGGATGGCGCGCATGGCAATGCTGGGATTGGCCGCGATGGCGGCGGAAATCGGGGGCGGATCGGGGGCGCAGGCGGCGCCTGCCAACCTGCCGGCCGGCCTCGACCCTGAGAACACCCTGCTGATGGATCTCAAGGACGGCCGGGTCGTCATCCAGATGCGGTCCGACCTCGCGCCCAAGCATGTGGCGCGAATCAAGGAGCTGGTTCGCAAGAAGTTCTACGACGGCCTCACCTTCCACCGCGTCATAGCCGGTTTCATGGCCCAGGGGGGTGACCCCGAGGGCACCGGGCGCGGCGGCTCCGGGGTCAACATCCCGGCCGAGTTCTCGGCCGAGCCGCACGAGCGCGGCACCGTGTCGATGGCCCGCGCCCGCGACCCCAACAGCGCCGATTCCCAGTTCTTCATCTGCTTCGACCGGACACCCCATCTCGACCGCCAGTACACGGTGTGGGGCAAGGTGGTCGAAGGGATGGCCTACGTCGGCATGATCAAGCGCGGCCGCGAGCCCGATGGCCAGGTCGCCAACCCCGACAAGATCATTCGCATGCAGGTGGCCGCCGACGTGAAATGACCGCCCGGCACCGTGTCGGCCGAACCGCAGGGATGGCACTGGCCCTGTTGGTCGGCGCCTGCGTGTCGCCGCCGCCCGCTCCCGACGCCCGGGCGGCCTACCTGGACGCCATCAAGGACGCCGCCGTCCCCGAGCCGGAAGAGGCGGCCGTTTCCCTTGTTCGGATCGCCGGCGACTTTCCCGGTCTGGTATGGCGCGACCGGGACGGCCGCCGCGAGATCCTGGTCGTCGCGTGGATGAGCCGGTCCGCCTACGAGCGGTTCTATGCCGCGGGCACCGGGCGGACTCCGGCCGCCAAGCCGGTGGTGTGGGTGACGGCGGTGCCGCAGGTGCGCGAGGCCTGCCGACGCTTCGCCGGGCCCGGCCTCGAGACCCGCCTGAAGCAGCACCTAGGCCTGGCGCCCGAATGGCGCTACGACCGCTTTGTCGAGCTGTGGGTGGACCCGGCAGACCTGTTCCGGCCATGCCCCGATCCCGATCCTGCCGACGACCGCTGCAACATCGGGCTGCCGATGGACGAGGCGCGGGTGCCGCGCCTGGCTGACTATCGCGCCTTCTTCGCCGAGCTCTACGTGCGCTCCTATCGTGCCGACGGCGCACCGTGGACGCGGCTCGGCTACACCTATGACTGGGCGCCGGGATCGGGAGAGGTGGGGGCCAGCGAGTTCATGCTGGCCCCGGACAGCGCCTATACGGTGGCCGGCTCGACCGCGACGTCCGAGTACTGCCGCCCGTGACCCGGCGGGCTAGCCGGTGACGGCGCCTTCGCTGGCCGGCCTCGCCAGCTGCGCGAACTTGCCAAGGACGCCACGGGTGTAGCGGGGAGCGGGCTGGCGCCACCCGGCGCGGCGCCTTGCGAGTTCGTCGTCGGCAACGTCGAGCTGAACCAACCGCCGGTGGGCGTCGATGATAATCGGGTCGCCCTCCCGGACCAGCGCGATCGGGCCGCCCTCGTAGGCCTCGGGGGCGACATGGCCGACGACCATGCCCCAGGTGCCCCCGGAGAACCGCCCGTCGGTGACAAGACCGACGCTTTCGCCGAGCCCGCGCCCGATGATCGCCGAGGTCGGGGCCAGCATCTCCGGCATCCCGGGCCCGCCCTTCGGTCCCAGATAGCGGAGCACCAGGACGTCGCCAGGCATGATCCGGTCGTTCAGGATCGCCTCCATCGCCGAGCTCTCGTCCTCGAAGACGCGCGCCGGCCCCCGGATGACCGGGTTCTTGAGCCCGGTGATCTTGGCCACCGCGCCGTCGGGAGCGAGGTTGCCCCGCAGGATCGCCAGATGGCCCTCGACGTACAGCGGATCGTCGACCGGGTGGATCACGTCCTGGTCTGCGGCCGGGGCCGCCGGCACCGTCGCCAGTTCCTCGCCCAGACTGCGCCCGGTGACGGTAAGGCAGTCGCCGTGCAGCAGCCCGGCGTCGAGGAGCAGCTTCAGGACCTGCGGGATCCCCCCAGCGCGGTCCAGGTCGACCGCCATGTAGCGCCCGGACGGCTTGAGGTCACAGATCACCGGCACCTTCCGGCGCACGCGTTCGAAATCGTCCAGCGACCACTCCACCTCGGCGGCATGGGCGATCGCAAGGTAATGCAGGACCGCATTGGTCGAGCCGCCGGTCGCCATCACCAGCGCGATGGCGTTCTCGATCGAGTGCCGGGTGATGATGTCGCGCGGCTTGAGGCCTTGCCGCACCGCCTCGACCAGGACGCGGGCCGACTGCGCCGCGCTGGCCGCCTTCTCGGGAGCGGGATTGGCCATCGTCGACGACCCCAGGAGCGACATGCCGAGCGCTTCGAACGAGGCGCTCATCGTGTTGGCCGTGTACATGCCGCCGCACGACCCGGTGGTCGGACAGGCATGGCGCTCGATCCCCTCGAAATCCTCCTCGCTCATCGTCCCGGCGGCACGGGCGCCAACCGCCTCGAAAGCCGACACGATCGACAGGTCCTTGCCCTTCCAGGTGCCAGGCAGGATGGTGCCGCCGTAGACGAAGATGCCGGGGACGTTGGCGCGGGCAAGCCCGATCATGCCCGCCGGCATGTTCTTGTCGCAGCCGCCGATCACCAGCACGCCGTCCATCCACTGGCCCTGGACGCAGGTCTCGATGCAGTCGGCGATGACCTCGCGGGACACCAGCGAGTACTTCATCCCCTCGGTCCCCATCGCCATCCCGTCCGAGATGGTCGGCGTGCCGAAGATCTGCGGGTTCGCGCCGGCTTCCTTGAGCGCGGCAGCGGCCGCTTCGGCCAGCGGCTGCAGCCCGGCATTGCAGGGAGTGATCGTGGAGTGGCCGTTGGCGATGCCGATCATCGGCTTGTCGAAGTCGGCCTTGTCGTAGCCGAGAGCGTAGTACATCGCCCGGTTGGGCGACCGCTCGGGACCTTGCGTGATATGGCGCGACCGCTGGTTGTACGGCATGGCGTTCTCCTGCTGCCTGCTGCTGGTGGCTTCGATGAGATGGTTAGCGCTTGCCGAAAGTGAAGTGAAATATATTATAATGTGTTCATTAGGTCGCTGAGGATATCACTAAGATGGACCTCCGCCAGCTGCGCTATTTCGCCACCGTCGCCGAGGAGCTGCATTTCGGTCGCGCCGCCTGCCGCCTGGGCATGACCCAGCCACCGCTCAGCCAGGCCATTCAGGCGCTGGAACAGGAGATCGGGGTGCGCCTGTTCGTGCGCACCAAACGCAGCGTCGAGCTGACCCCGGCCGGCGCCCGCTGGCTGCCCTGCGTCCGCCAGCTGCTGGACCAGGCGGCGGCGCTGCCTGGGATTGCCCGCCGGCTGTCCCGCGGAGAGACGGGGTCGCTGACGCTCGCCTTCGTCAGCACCGCCGACTACAGCGTGCTGCCGCCGCTGGTCAGCCGCTATACCGCGGCTTTCCCCGGCGTCGAGCTGGCGTTGAAGGAAGAGACCAGCGATGTCCAGATCGAGCTGCTCCTCGACCGCGAGGTCGATGCCGGGCTGGTCATCCCGCCGCCGCAACTGCCGGCCGCGCTGGCCTATCTGACAATGCTGAGAGAACCCCTGGTCCTGGCGGCACCCGAGGGCTGGGTCCGCACCGGCCGCATCGCCTGCGGGAATGGCCGCGTCGCCCTGGGTAAAGTGGCGGGAGAGCCGCTGATCCTGTTCCCGCGCCGCAGCGCCCCTGCCTTCCACGACCTCGTCACCGGCTATTACGCGGCCCAGGGCGCGCAGCCCCGGACCGGCCAGCAAGCGATCCAGATGCAGACGGTGCTCAGCCTGGTCTCCGCGGGCCTGGGCATCGCCCTGGTTCCGGCTTCTTTGCGGAATCTGGGCCGCAGCGGAGTCCGCTATCTCGACCTCGAGGGCGAGCCGCCGTGCATCGAGACCGGCCTGGCGTGGCGCCGCGACGACGCCTCGCCTACCGTCCGTCAGCTCGTCGAGATCGCGGCCCGGATGGCCGCGGTCCCGCCCACTCCCGCGCCGCCCTAGGCGGCCGCCCGCCCGGCTTCCAGCGCCTTCTCGATTGCGGCAATCGCGTCGGCCGCGCGGTCCCCGTCGGGGCCGCCCGCCTGCGCCATGTCCGGACGGCCGCCGCCGCCCTTGCCGCCGATCGCCTCGGAGCCGGCGCGCACCAGGTCGACGGCGTTGATGCCGCCGGCGAGATCCTGGGTGACGCCGACCACCAGCGATGCCTTGCCGTCCACCACCGAGACGAGGGCAACCACCCCGGAACCGATCTTGGCCTTGATGTCGTCGGCCAAGCCCTTGAGGTCGCGGGCGGGTACGTCCTTGAGCAGGCGCGGCGCAAAGGTCACGCCCTTGACCGTCCTGGTCTCGGCCCCCCCGCCGCCGGAACCGCCGGTGGCGATCTGGCGGCGCAACTCGGCGATCTCGCGCTCCAGCTTGCGCCGCTCCTCGACCAGCGAGGCGACGCGCGCCGGCAGCTCCGCCGCGCCCACCTTGAGCGCCGAGGCGGCCTCGGCCAGGATCCGCTCCTCCTCGGCGAGGTGGGCGAGTGCGCCGGCGCCGGTCAATGCCTCGATCCGGCGGACGCCGGCCGCCACCGCGCCTTCCGAGACGATCTTGAACAGCCCGATGTCGCCGGTGCGCCGCACGTGGGTGCCGCCGCACAGCTCGGTCGAGTAGCCCTTCTCGCCCTCGGCCCCCATCGAGACCACCCGCACCTCGTCGCCGTACTTCTCGCCGAACAGGGCCATCGCCCCGCATTCGACCGCCTGGGCGGGATCCATCAGCCGGGTCACGACCGACGTGTTGAGGCGCACCTGGGCGTTCACGTCGGCCTCGACCTGGGCCAGCTCTTCGGCCGAGATCGCCTTGGGGTGGCTGATGTCGAAGCGCATCCGGTCGGGCGACACCAGCGAGCCCTTCTGGGAGACGTGGGTGCCGAGCCGGCGGCGCAGCGCCGCGTGCAGCAGGTGGGTGACGGAGTGGTTGGCACGGGTCGCGGTGCGGCGGACGTGGTCGACATCGAGGAAGACGTCGTCGCCGACCCGGACCGTGCCGCTCTCGACCTTGCCGATGTGGACGAACAAATCCCCCAGCTTGCGCTGCGAGTCGAGGACCGCGATGCGCAGCCCGTCCGGACCGGCGATAGTGCCGCGGTCGCCGACCTGACCGCCCGATTCGCCGTAGAACGGGGTCTGGTTGACGATCATCGCGATCTCGGCGCCGGCCTTCGCCTCGCTCACCCGCTCGCCGCCGACGACGATGGCGCACACCTTGGCTTCGGCAGTCTCGGTGTCGTAGCCCAGGAACTCGGTGGCCCCGACCTCTTCGCGGATGGCGAACCACACGCTCTCGGTCGCCGCCTCGCCCGAGCCGGCCCACGCCTTGCGCGCCTCTGCCCGCTGCCGCTCCATGGCCGCGTTGAACCCTTCGCTGTCGACCTTGATGCCCCTGGCGCGCAGCGCATCCTGGGTGAGATCGACCGGGAAGCCATAGGTGTCGTAAAGCTTGAACGCGGTTTCGCCATCGAGAACGGCACCTGCGCTCATGCCCTCGCTCGCCTCGTCAAGCAGCTTCAGCCCGCGGTCGAGGGTGCGCTTGAAGCGGGTCTCCTCCAGCTTGAGGGTCTCGGTGATCAGCGGCTCGGCCCGCACCAGCTCGGGGAAGGCCTGGCCCATCTGCCGCTCGAGCGCCGGCACCAGGCGCCACATCAGCGGCTCCTGGCAGCCCACCAGGTGGGCGTGGCGCATGGCACGACGCATGATCCGGCGCAGCACGTAGCCGCGGCCCTCGTTGGAAGGCAGCACGCCGTCGGCGATCAGGAAGCAGGATGCCCGCAAATGGTCGGCGATGACCCGGTGCGACACCTTGAACGGGCCATCAGGCTCGGTGCCGGTGGCATGCGCCGAGGCCTCGATAAGCGTCCGCATCAGGTCGATGTCGTAGTTGTCGTGGGTGCCCTGCATCACCGCGGCGATGCGCTCCAGCCCCATGCCGGTATCGATCGACGGCCGCGGCAGCGGCACCCGCTCCTCCGGCGAAACCTGCTCGTACTGCATGAAGACGAGGTTCCAGATCTCGATGAAGCGGTCGCCGTCGGCCTCGGGCGAGCCGGGGGGCCCGCCGGGGATGTGGTCGCCGTGGTCGTAAAAGATCTCCGAGCACGGTCCGCACGGACCGGTATCGCCCATCGCCCAGAAATTGTCCGAGGTCGGGATGCGGACGATCTTGTGATCGGGCAGGCCGGCGATCTTCTTCCACAGGCCGAACGCCTCGTCGTCCTCGGAGTAAACGGTGACCATCAGGCGCTCTTTCGGCAGGCCGAAGTCGCCGGTCACCAGCTTCCAGGCGTGCTCGATGGCGACGTCCTTGAAGTAGTCGCCGAACGAGAAATTGCCGAGCATCTCGAAGAAGGTGTGGTGACGCGCCGTGTAGCCGACGTTCTCGAGATCGTTGTGCTTGCCGCCGGCGCGGACGCACTTCTGCGAGGTGGTGGCGCGCGAATAGTCGCGCTTCTCGACCCCGGTGAAGACGTTCTTGAACTGGACCATGCCGGCGTTCGTGAACATCAGGGTCGGATCGTTGCGCGGCACCAGCGGACTTGATTCCACGACCCGGTGCCCGTTGCGGGCAAAGTAGTCGAGGAACGCCTTGCGGATATCGTTGACCGTCTGCATGGCCTTGAGTCTCAAGCGTTATGAGGATCCCGAAAGAAGTGTCGCTTTTACCCTGGCGCCGCAACCCTGTCCAGAAACGCCGGCGGCACCCTCCCGAAAAAGATGGCCCGCCGAAGCGGGCCATGCTCGAACTCCTCGAAGAGAGCAGCCTTCATCCCTCGACAGCCTCGGGACGAGGGCAGTCTCCTGCTCACTCCTCCGTGGAAGGCGACGATTCGCCGTCGTCGGGACCGGAACTCAGGCTTTCCGATACCAGGCCGGCGTTCTGGCGGATCAGGCCCTCGATGCGCGAGGCGGTCTCGGCGTGCTGGCGCAGGAACTGCTTGGCGTTCTCGCGGCCCTGGCCGATCCGCTCGCTGTCGAAGGAGAACCACGAGCCCGACTTCTCGACCACGCCGGCGCGCACCCCAAGGTCGAGAAGCTCGCCCGTCTTCGAGATGCCCTCGCCGTACATGATGTCGAACTCGACCGTCTTGAAGGGCGGCGCCAGCTTGTTCTTGACCACCTTGACCCGGGTCTGATTGCCGACCACCTCCTCGCGGTCCTTGATCGCCCCGATGCGCCGGATGTCGAGGCGGACGGAGGCATAGAACTTCAACGCGTTGCCGCCGGTGGTGGTCTCGGGATTGCCGAACATGACGCCGATCTTCATCCGGATCTGGTTGATGAAGATGATCATCGTGTTGGAACGCGACACCGAGCCGGTCAGCTTGCGCAGCGCCTGGCTCATCAGGCGGGCCTGAAGGCCGACGTGGGAATCGCCCATCTCGCCTTCCAGCTCGGCCCGCGGCACCAGGGCGGCGACACTGTCGACGACGAGGACGTCGATCGCCCCCGAACGCACCAGGGTGTCGGCGATCTCGAGCGCCTGCTCGCCGGCGTCGGGCTGCGAGATGAGAAGGTTGTCGGTATCGACCCCGAGCTTGCGGGCGTACAATGGATCGAGCGCGTGCTCGGCGTCGACAAACGCGCAGGTGCCGCCGCGCTTCTGCGCCTCCGCCACCACGTGGAGGGCGAGTGTGGTCTTGCCCGAGCTTTCCGGCCCGTAGATCTCGACCACCCGGCCTCGCGGCAGGCCGCCGATGCCGAGCGCGATATCGAGGCCTAGGGAGCCGGACGAGATGACGTCGGTCTCGACCGCCGTCTCGCGCTGGCCCAGGCGCATGATCGACCCCTTGCCGAACGCCCGCTCGATCTGCGCGACCGCGCTTTCCAAAGCCTTGTTCTTGTCCACCGTGTCCCTCTCCACCAATCGCAGCGTGCTCTGCGAAGCGCCGGCCTGGTTCATATCTCGCCCCTCTTATTCCACAACGACGCCCATCGAAGCAACCGGCGGTCAATGTACACCTTTTGTTCCATCCCGCAATGGGTCCGCGCATCGCTCTGAAAACGCTATATGTTTTCATAATGTTCGGTCTTAGTTCGCAGCTCGGCGAGACGCGACTCGGCCGGCGTTGCCGGACCGGCGGCGGAACCGACGCCGAAAACCGCCGGTGGGCCGACATGAAGGAGGAGCTCGCCGCCGCCATCATGGCGGCGACCCCCGAGCAGCTCCTCGCCGTGCTGTAGGCCGCTCCTTTGGGAAGGAGAGGAAGGCCCGGATTCTACCGTCCCAGCACGTCCTTCACCTTGGTCGCGAGGTCGCGGAGCGTGAACGGCTTGGGCAGGAAGTGCACGGACGGCGAGTTGACGATCTCCTCGGCCAGCGCCTTCTCGGCATAGCCGGAGGTGAGGATCACCTTGATGTCAGGCATGTCGCGGCGGACCATCTTGACCAGCGTCTGCCCGTCCATCCCGGGCATCACGACGTCGCTGACAATGAGGTCGATGCGGCGGTCGGCACCGTTGATTACCTCGAGCGCCTTCTCGCCGTTCTCCGCCTCCAGTACCCGGTAGCCCTTGTTGCGCAGGGCGCGGGCGCCGAACATGCGGACCGCGTCCTCGTCCTCCACCAGCAGCACCGTGCCGACCCCGGTGAGGTCGCGCAGGACCGGCGCGCCGCGGCCCCGCTCGCGGCCGGGGCCGGGCCCCTGGGTCTCGTGGACGGGGGCGTCGATGCGCGGCAGGTAGATCGCGAAGGTGGTGCCCTTGCCGGCTGCGCTATCGACGAAGATGAAACCGCCCGACTGCTTGACGATGCCGAACACGGTCGAAAGGCCGAGGCCGGTGCCCTCGCCCACCTCCTTGGTCGAGAAGAAGGGCTCGAAGATGTGGCCGATGTTCTCCTTGGGAATGCCGATCCCGGTGTCGGCGATTTCGATCAGCACATAGGAGCCGGGCGGCATCACCTCGGCGCCGCGCTCCAGCGGCTGCTCGATGGTCGTGCCCGAGGTCCGCACCGTCAGCACGCCGCCCTTCGGCATCGCGTCGCGCGCGTTCACCACCAGGTTGACGATCACCTGGTCGAACTGGCCTGGATCCGCGCGCACGAGGCCGAGGTCGCGGCCGTGCTCGAACTTGAGCTCGATAGTCTCGCCGATCAGCCGGCGTAGAAGGTTCGACAGGTCGGCCAGCGCGTCGGTGACGTCGAGGTCGACCGGCTGCAGGGTCTGCTTGCGCGAGAACGCCAGCAGCTGGCGCACCAGATTGGTGGCGCGGTTGGCGTTCTGCTTGATCTGCATGATGTCCGAGAACGAGGAATCCTCGGGCCCGTGGCGCTCCAGCAAGAGGTCGCAGAAGCCTATCATCGCGGTCAGCAGGTTGTTGAAGTCGTGCGCCACCCCGCCGGCGAGCTGGCCCACCTCCTGCAGGCGCTGCGACTGGGCGAACTGGATCTCGAGGATCTTCTGCTCGGTGGTATCGATGGCGTGCACGATGATGCCGAGGATGTCGCCGTGGTCGTCGGTCATGCGGCCGGCATAGAGCGAGACGATCGGCTCACGCCGCGCCGCGGTCGCCATGCGGACCTCGAGATGGACCGCCGGCGTCGTGCCCATGACGATCTTCGACAGCTGGCCGCCGATGTCGCCGCGGTCCTCCTTGCGGACCTGGTCCTCGAGCGGCCGCCCGACGACGGCGTCGCGGTGGATGCCGAGGATGCGCAGGAAGGCGCGGTTGCAGTCGACCACCGCGCCCTGGAGGTCGAGCACCGCGATGCCCACGGGGGCGTCGGTGAACAGCCAGCGCGGCGAGTGGGCGTGAGCCGAGGTCTCGACGTTGCCATTGCCGAGGGCCCCCGGAACCACTACCGAGCGGGTATAGAGCAGTTTACCGGAAGCGTCGCGATGCTCGGAGTGGAGGATGGCGGCGCGGAAGCTGTTGCCCTCGGCGGATCGCAGCAGGACGTCGCCGGTCGGAAGGCCGCTGTCGGGTCCGCTTTCCCCGTCCTCGGCGGGCGCCACGAAATCGCCGATCCGCAACACCCGGCTGTGCAGATCCTTGGGCTGTACACCCAGCCAGCCGCGCAGCGCGGCGTTGGCGTAAAGAATGCGTCCCTCGTCGGTGACCGAGAAGAAGCCCACCGGCATGCTGTCGAGGAAGTCGACCAGCGTCTCCTCCTCGCCGCGACGCGCAACTTCGACCTCGCGCCGCGCCGTGATGTCCTCGATTCGCCACAGGGTCCAGCCCCGCGGCCTGGGCACCGGCATCACCACCAGGTGGCGCCACTCGCGGGCACCCGAGCGGCCGCGCACCAGCACCTCCTCGTGATCGCGCACGCCGGAGCGCCCGGCCGCCCGCAACCGGTCGAAGGCGGCGAACGACTCGGCCTCGACAAGGGCGTTGCGGAAGCCTTGCAGGGAGGGCTGCTCGCCGTCCAGGGCGGGCGCAAGGCGACGCACGCCAGCGGATGCCATCCGGACGTTCTCCTGATCGTCCAGCAGCAGCCACCCGTCGTGGTCGCGTTCCAGCGCCGCCAGCACCGCGTCCAGCGCGGGCGCCTTGGCACGGCGCGAAAAGTGAATCCATCCGGTCAGGCAGGCGGCGACGAAGCCTGCCGCCGCGACCGCCGCCAGCACGATGTCGAGAATGGCGCGACCGCCGACCGCCGCCGCCAGGAGGCCCGCAGCCAGCATGGTCGCCGCGACGGCGACCATCTTCCACTGCCGCGTCAGGGTCCGCACCCAGACCTGCAGGGCGCGTTCGATGGCGACAATCGTCAAGCCTGGCCCTTCCCCGCAGACGCCGATCCGGCAGCGTCACTTTCCCGGCATCTTGCTTTTGAGTCTCATCACGTAGCCGATCACCTCGGCAACCGCCTTATAGTGCTCCGGCGGGATTTCCTCGTCCAGTTCGACCGCCGCGAAAAGCGCCCGTGCCAATGGCGGGTTCTCGACCAGCGGCACGTCGTTCTCGTTGGCGACGTCGCGGATGCGTTGCGCCACCGCGTCGACCCCCTTGGCCACCACCTTGGGCGCCGGCATGACCGCCATGTCGTACTTCAGCGCCACCGCGTAGTGGGTCGGGTTGGTGACCACCACGTCAGCCTCGGGCACCGCGGCGATCATGCGCTGGCGGGCGCGCTGGATCCGCAGCTGGCGCAGCCGCGCCTTGACGTAGGGATCGCCCTCGGTGTCCTTGTGCTCGTCCTTCACCTCCTGCTTGGTCATCTTCATCTGCTGGAAGAACGTGAACTTCTGGTAGGCGAAGTCGAGCACCGCGATCACCGTCATGATCGCCACCGTGACGCTGCTGATCCAGATGCACACCCACCACACCCGGTCGAGAGTCTCGCCCAGAGAGAAGCCCGGCATCACCGCGACGTCGCGCAGCAGCGGCGCCGCCGCCAGGTAAGAAACGACGCCGACGACGATGATCTTCAGCATCCCTTTGGCGAACTCGACCAGCGAGCGGGACGAGAACTTGTTCTTCAGGCCCTTGATGAGGCTGAGGCGACTGGCTTGCGGGGAAACCTTTTCAGGAGACCAGATCAAGCCGGTCTGGGCCAGGCTGGCGAAAAGCGCCAGCACCACCAGCAGAATGAACAGCGGCGCCAGCGTCAGCGCCGCCCCGGCGGCGAGATCTGCGAGCAGACGTTGCAGGGCCTGCAGATCGACCGGGATCAAGTGCGGCCGCTGGATGAACGGCAGGCCGATGTTCAGCACGTCCTTCATCATGGCCGGGAACATCGACAGCAGCGCGATCGTCCCGCCCAGGAGGACCAGCCAGTTCTTGACCTCCTGGGAGACCGCGGTCTGGCCCTTTTCCTTGGCCTTCTCGATCCGCCGCGCGGTCGGGTCTTCGGTTTTTTGTGATTGGTCTTCTTCTTCGGCCATCGCCAGCCTCAGGGCGCCAGGAATGGCCGATAGCCGGCCGAGAACGTGTTGAGGAAGACCAGCATTATCCCGGTGAGCGCGAGAATGAACACCATAAGCTGCGCCACCACCTGCACCGGCAGTCCGAAGAAGAAGACCGGCAGCTGCGGCATCAGCCTGCCGAGAATGCCGAGGCCTACGTAATAGGCGATCCCGGCGACGATGAACGGCGCCGACATGCGCACCCCGATCCCGAAGCTCTCGCTCACCGTCCGGGCGAAGAAGTCCGAGAAGTCGCCGAACGGCAGTCCCGCCCCGGGCACGAACAGCGCGTACGAGTCGGCGACCGCTCGAATCATCAGGTGGTGGGCGTCCGAGGCGAACACGGCGATCATGCCCAGCATGACCAGGAAACCCGAGAACACCGAGCTCTGTTGCTCGGCCACCGGATCGTTGACGAAGGCATTGGCAAGCGAGGAGAACAGCGCGACCACGGTGCCGGTCGTCTGCAAGGCCGCCAGCAGAACGCGCCCGAGCCCGCCCAGGAACAGCCCCACCGTCACCTCCTGCACCAGGAGCAGGACCATGCCGCCGGGCGATCTCGGCACCTCGGCCAGGGTATCGGCCACCACCGGCATCAGGACGAAGGAGAACAGCAGGGCGATCAGGAGTCGCACCTGCTCGGGCACGTAGATGGCGCTGAACCCCGGCAGCACAAGGAACGCCGAGCCGACCCGCGCGAACACCAGCAGGAACACGACCGCGTTCAGGGTGAGGTACTGCTGGAGCATCCCCTATGCCGTGTCAGCGGCGCTGGACCCGGCTGGTCAGCCGATGCCGAGCGCGATGATGCGGTCGAACATCCTGTGCCCGAACTCGATCAGGACCCGGGCCATGAACGGCAGGGCCAGGACCAGCACGATGAAGGTGGCGAAGATCTTCGGGACGAACGTCAGCGTCATCTCCTGGATCGTCGTCAGGGCCTGGAAGACCGCGATCACAAGGCCGATGACCAGGGCCGTCAGCATCAGGGGCGCGGATGCCAGGATGATCATCCACATCGCGTCGCGCCCGACGTCGATGACGGCCTGTTCGGTCATCCCTGCGGCGCCTACATCGGCATCCGCATGATTTCCTTGTAGGAGTCGATGAGCTTGTCGCGCACCGCCACGACCGTCTGGAGCGCCGTCTCGGCCTCCGAGATGGCGGTCACCACCTGGTTGAGGTCGGCGCGTTCCTGAATGCCGGCGATCGACAGCTTCTCGCTTCGTTTGCCGATCGCGATCGCCTCGCGGATAGCACCCTTCACAAGGTCGGCGAACTCGCCCGCCTCGGACTTGGGCTCGCGCACCGCGGGCGTGTTCTCGCCCTTCAGCACCCTGTTGTAGGCGTTGATAGCGTTGGCTGCGTTCTGGACCGGGCCGGGCATCGGTTGCTCCTTGGTGGCGTGCTACTTCAAGAGGCCGATGGTGGACATCAGCATCTCGCGCGACGCCTTGATCACGTTGAGGTTGGCTTCGTACGACCGCTGCGCCTCGCGCATGTCCATCATCTCGACCAGCGAGTTGACGTTCGGGATCAGCACGTATCCCTGCTCATCGGCGGCCGGATGCGACGGGTCGTAGCGCCGCTGGAACTCGCTGCGGTCGGGGGTGATGCGGTCGACCCGCACGGTGTCGACCCCCAGCGAGCGGTCGAGCTCGTTCTTGAATGTGATGATCCGGCGGCGGTATGGGTCGTCGCCCGGCGCCCGCGGCAGCGAGTCTGCGTTGGCGACATTCTCGGAAATGACGCGCAGACGGGTGCCCTGGGCTTTCATGCCGGCGGCGGAAATCCGCATCGTCTTGAACATCTCGTCCATGGCCGCCTTCTACTGCCGCTTGCCGATCGCTTCCTTGATCATCAGGAGGTGCCGCTTGTACACGTCCGTCGTCAGGCGATGGTTGATCTGGGTTTCGCCCACCTTCGCCATCTGCTCTTCCAGGATCACTGCGTTGCCGGCGGGCGCTGTCTCGTACGGCCGCTTCTCCTGGGTGGCGTAGTCCTGGATCGCGCGCTTGCGCCCCGCCAGGTGGCCTTGATCGGTGACGTTGAGGTTGACCTGCATCGTCTCGCTCTTGACGAGCTCGCGGAACTGGAACGGCTTCAGGTCCTTCGGCTGATACTCCGGCGTATCGGCGTTGGCGATGTTCTGCGCCAGCACTTCCTGCCTCTGACCGAGCCACGACAGCCGCTTCTTCACCAGCGAGAAGAGCGTGAGCTTGCCGTAGTCCATGAACAAACCTCCGAGACGCCCAAGGCGCGCTCCTGCACCTGGAAAAGTATCCGCAGCCCCGGCTTAACAAAGCGTAAAACCGCCGGGCCGACCCCGGCGCGACTTGCGTTCAGCGAATGTTAAACATCCGCCGCGCACACTTTCGGGTGGCGAATCGCCACGTGCCATGGAGAACGTTCACGGAGATGACGCCCGGCGACGACGGCAGGGAGCAGGATCGCGAGATCCCGATCGCGGTCGCGCTCGAGTATGATCCCCGCGGTCCGTTCGCGCCCAAGGTCGTCGCGACCGGCAAGGGAGCGGCTGCCGAGCAGATCCTGCGCGTCGCCTTCGCCAACGGGGTCAAGGTGCGGGAGGACGCCAGCCTGGCCGAGATCCTGAGCGTCGTCGACGTCGATTCCGAGATCCCGCTCGAAGCGTTCGCCGCGGTGGCCGAAATCCTGGCGTACGTCTACCGCGTCAACGGCAGGCTGGGCGAGCTGCTGGGCGGGCATACGGAAAAGGGAACCCAATGAGCCACCGCGAGACCATCGACATCGATGTCGCCCAGGAAATCGACAAGGTTGCATCCGTGGTGGCTACAGCCCGCCGCCTCCTTGCCCAGGGCAAGCTGGTCGACCTGTCCGCGCTGGAGGAGAAGGTGCGTTGCGTCTGCGAGGCGATCCGCTCGCGCCCCGGCGAGCAGCCGGAGCAGCTTCAGGACGCCATGCTCGCCGCCATCTCCGATCTCGACAGGCTGGCGGAGGACTTGCGCCAGCGGTTCGCCGGCATCCTGCAGGAGCCTGAGGAGGCAGCCGCCGCCAGGGTCGTTGCCGCCTATCGGAAGCCGACCGACAAGGCCTGAGTGCATGGATCTCGACATCTATTTCAGGTTCCTGCTGGCCCTGCTGTTCGTGCTGGGGCTGATCGGGCTGTTGGCCGTGATTGCCCGCCGGTTCGGGCTCGGCTACCGCGTCCGTACGCGGCCGGGGCAACCGCGCCGGCTGGCCCTGGTCGAAGTGATGCCGCTGGATGCCAAGCGCCGTCTCGTCCTGGTCCGTCGCGACGAGGTCGAACACCTGCTCCTTCTCGGCCAGGGCACCGACACGGTGATCGAGGCCGGCATCGCTTCCGGCAGCCTCTTTTCGGCCGAGCTCGCCCGCTCGGGCCGGGAAGCGGAGAGCACGCCATGAAGCGCCCCATGCGCCACGCCCTGACCGCGCTCGCCTTCGCAGCCGGGGCCTTGGCTGCCGCGGCGGAACCGGCATCGGCGCAGCAGTTCACCCTCGACTTCAACGACAGCACCTCGACCACCGCCACCATCGTGCAGCTGATCGCGGTGCTGACCGTGATCAGCCTGGCGCCGTCGATCCTGATCATGGTGACCTCGTTCACCCGGATTGTGGTGGTGCTGTCGTTCGTCCGCTCGGCGCTGGGAACCCAGCAGACTCCGCCCAACCAGGTGCTGATCAGCCTTGCCCTGTTCCTTACCGCCTTCGTCATGATGCCGACCCTGGAAGCGTCGTGGGACCAGGGGGTGAAGCCGCTGATCGAAGGCCGGATCGACGAGTTCGAGGCGTTCGAGAAGTCGGCGGCGCCGTTCCGGGAGTTCATGTCCCGCCACGTGCGCGAGCAGGACCTGGCGCTGTTCGTCGAGGTCGGCAAGGTGACGCCCGAGGAAGTGCGCAGCGAGATCCCGCTCCGCGTGCTGGTGCCGGCCTTCATGATCAGCGAGCTCAAGCGGGCGTTCGAGATCGGATTCCTGATCTTCGTGCCGTTCGTGGTCATCGACATGGTGGTGGCCTCGGTACTGATGTCGATGGGCATGATGATGCTGCCGCCGACCATCATCGCGCTGCCGTTCAAGATCATATTCTTCGTCCTCGTCGACGGCTGGTACCTTCTCACCGGAAGTCTCCTGCGCAGTTATGGCGGGTGAGCCCAAATGGGGTGTTGAAGCACGACCCCGACCGGCGTAGAAGGCTGCCTACAATCTACAATCTGCCGGGTGCCCATGGACATCGTGAGCGTTACGGAAAGCGCGGTACGCCGCATTCGCGAAGAGATCGTCACGGGCCGGCTGCCGCCGAAGAGCCGCCTGAACGAGATCGAGATGTCGGAACGGTTCGGCATCAGCCGCCCCCCCTTGCGCGAGGCTTTCCGCATGCTCGGCAGCGAGAAGCTGGTGGAATTCGTCCCTCGCAAGGGGACCTTCGTGGCCCCGATGTCGATCGAGGACGGCGACCAGGTGTGCCGGACGCGGCAGATGATCGAGTGCACCGCCATCGATATCATCGGCGAGGACGGACCGGCCTCCCTTCAGCCGTTGCGCGACGCCCTGGAGGAGGCCCGGCAGTGGCCGGGCGGCCCATCGGTGATGGAGACCTTCTCGGTCATGTCGCGGTTCCATGTCAGGTTGGTCGAGGCGGCGGGAAACCGCTGGCTCATGCACTGTTACCAAAGCATGCAGTCATGCCTTGCCCGCTATCAGGTCATGTATCTCAACCTTCCGGGAGCCACGGCCCCCTCCCTCGAAGAGCACTACGCGGTCCTCGCGTACATGGACGGTGGCGAATACCTGAAGGCCAGGGAGCACCTGGCCGCCCACCTCGACCGGGTCCGGCAATGCCTGCGTGACGCGATGCCGGAGTCGGCCGTCGCGCCCGGAAACTCGTCTGCTGCCCACCGACGAGGTGGACGGGACTTTGCAGCGACTTCCCCGCTCGCCTGACCGGTCCCTGACCCCCTGGGAGGGGCCAGTATCCTCCCATTCTCCGCGCTTTCCCTAATCCCGCAGGCCTCGACTCGCTGCGCCGACACCGCCGGTCCCGTCCATGGACCGCGGCCGCTCGGGTATGGCGTCATCGATCCCCGCCCCTAGGGATTCAGCCTCTTCGCGGGATGCCCGCCAGTTAGCCATTGACGAAGCCCGGGGGGCGGCGTATTGCTGACTACTGTCTACAATCTACAACCGACAAACGGGTCAGGGATGGACATCATCGGCGTCACCGAAAGTGCCGTCCGCCGGATACGGGAAGAGATCATCACCGGCCGCCTGGCCCCGACCACCCGCCTCCACGAAACGGACATCTCCGAGCGCTTCGGCATCAGCCGCCCGCCCCTGCGCGAGGCCTTCCGGCTTCTCGGCAACGAGAAGCTGGTCGAGTTCGTGCCCCGTAGAGGGACGTTCGTGGCAGGGATGTCGCTGGAGGATGGCGACCAGATCTACCGGGTTCGCCAGATGCTCGAATGCACGGCGATCGACATCCTCTCCCAGCAGGACGCGCCGTCGTTCGAGCCGTTGCGCGGCGCCCTGACCGAGGCGCAGGAGCTTTCGGGCAAGCTGTCCGTCATCGACAACTTCTACGTCATGTCACGCTTCCATGTCAGGCTCATCGAGACGGCGGGGAACTGCTGGCTGATGAGCTGCCACCAGAACCTCCAGTCGTGCCTCGCTCGCTATCAGGTCATGTACCTCAACATGCCGGGCTCGACGCCCCGTTCGCTGGACGAGCACGTCACGATCCTTTCGTGCCTGGAGAACGGCCGCCACGCGGAGGCCAAGCAACACCTCACCGCGCACCTGGAGAGGACCAGGCAGTGCCTGCGAGACGCGATGCCTTTCGGGTCGGCGGAAGCGGGACGGCGCGAGAACAAGAGAAGAGAAGGCAGCCAAGGATGAAAACAATGCAGTTCTACGGATATCAGAGGCCCGATGGCAGGGTCGGTGCGCGCAACTACGTGGCCATCATTCCCTCGGTCGGCTGCGTCAACAACCTTTGCTCGCACCTCGAGCACCTGATCCGCGGCACGAAGGTCGTGCGCCATGACCAGGGTTGCCTGCATCCGCCGGCCGATACCGTGCAGGTGGTTCGGACCCTGATCAACCTCGGCAGGAACCCCAATGTGGGCGGCGCACTGGTGGTCGGGCTCGGCTGCGAGATGGCCAAGGCGGAAGAGATCTACGAGGGCATCAAGGCCTCCGGCAAGCCGGTCGACATGGTGGTCGTCCACCAGGTTGGCGGCATGATCAACGCCATCGCCGCGGGAACCCGGATGCTGGTCGACCTGGTCTCCAAGGTCAGCGAGGCGAAGCGCGAGCCGTTCGGGCTCGACAAGCTGGTGTTCGGGACCAAGTGCGGCTCGTCCGACACCACCTCCGGGCTGTCCTCGAACCTCGTCGTCGGCGAGGTCTGCCGGTTGATGACCCAGAACGGCGGCCGCTTCATCCAGGGCGAGATCTGCGACATCATGGGCGGCGAATACGCCCTCAAGAAGCTGGCGGTCGACCCCGCGCAGGGCGAGAAGATCGTCGACTGCGTCCGCGATCTCTACATGCGCGGCTACCACGTCGGCGCCGACACCCGCGGCTGCCAGATGACGGCCGGCAACGTCGCCGGCGGGCTCACCACCCTGGTCGAGAAGGCGCTCGGCGCCAACGCCAAGGGTGCCGACGTTCCGATCCAGGCCACCCTCGATTATGCCCAGCTTGTGCCCGAAAAGCCCGGCAGGTACATCATGAACTTCCCCGGCCACGGCTTCGAGAACCTGACCGGTTCGGCAGCCGGCGGCGCCATCGTGCACCTGTTCACCACCGGGCGCGGCGCCCCCAACGGCAATCCGCTGATGCCGACCATCAAGCTGTGCGGCAATGCCAAAACGATGAAGACCATGAGCGAGCACATCGACCTCGACGTCTCGTCGGTGATCGCCGAGACCGAAAGCGTCGAGGCCGCAGCCGAACGGCTGTACGGCTTGGCGGTCGAGGTCGCCAGCGGAAAGCTGACGAAGTGCGAGATCCTCAACTTCGAGGGCATGGAAATCCTCATCAACGGCCCGGTCATGTAGTCCAGGAGAAACGGCAATGAGCAAGCTCGCCAAGCAGATCCACGAATCGGACAACGTCGTCACCGCCGTCAGCGACTGCCAGGCCGGAGACACCGTCACCGTGAAGTTCAGGGGACGTGCCAGCACGTACCGCTGCCTGCACGACGTTCCGTTCGGACACAAGATCGCCATCCGGCACATCCCGGAAGGCCAGAAGGTCATCAAGTACGGCGAGGCCATCGGCAGCGCCTCCGCTGACATCGCCGTGGGTGAGTGGGTCCACACCCACAACGTTCGCGACGACTACAAATGCCTGGGCAAGGACGGCGCGCCATTGCCCGGCCAGGAGGAGGGGAAACAATGCCAATCTCGAGGAGGGGCTTCCTGACGACTGCCGGAGCTGTCACCGGCCTGTCGCTCGGACAGATCGGCAGCGGAGGGTTCATGCGGACGGTCCTCGCCGCAACTCCGCAGCCGCAAGGAGGAAACGCGATGCTGTTGACCAAGCAAGAAGAGGCGATGGTTCGCGGGGATTTCGGCCCCGGAATCCAGCGCTGCATGCAGATCCTGGTGCGGTTCGGCAACGCCGTCGGGGCAGAGAAGCTGGTCCCGATCGCCAGCGGCCACACCATGCCGAAGGAGCCGCCGGAACTGCTGGCAAAGCTGACCGAAGGCGTGACCGCCACCGGCGCTCCCACCACCCTGCACGCGATCATGGACGGCTATAGTCCGGAATCCTATGCCAGGATGAAGCAGCCGGAAGCCTTCCTGCGCCAGGAAAGCGCCGACTTCGGGAAGCGCCGCGACATCTACCTGCAGGCCGGCTTCCTGCAGACCTACACCTGCCTGCCGACCCTGGTCGGCAACCTGCCGCGCAAGGGCGACCTGTGCTCGTGGATCGGCTCCGGCTGCCAGGTGATGCTGAACTCCCTGATCGGCGCCCGCTGCAATCGCGACGGCACCGTGATGACGCTGGCAGCGGCAATCGCCGGCCGTACGCCGTATTACGGCCTGCTGCTGGACGAAAACCGGGGCGGCGAGGTGCTGGTCCGCTTCGCCGGCCTCGACATCGAGAAGCTCACGCCCGTGCAACTTGGCGCGATCGGCTACTACGTCGGCGGCATCGCCGGCAGCCGCAACGTCGTCATCGACGGCATGCCGCGAAACACGCCCCTCGAGCGCCTCAAGTACCTGATGGCGCCGCTGGCGGTCTCGGGTTCGGTCGGGTTGTGCCACATCGTCGGCCTCACGCCCGAGGCCAGGACGTTGGAGGAGGCGCTGCAGGGCAAGCAGCCCGCCCAGACGGTGACCGTCGGTTTCAACGAGATCAACGGCTGCATCGCGCAGTACGCGCAGCCGGACGGCGCCGAGGTCGACATGGCCGTCTTCGGCTGCCCGCACTGCATGATCCCCGAGGTGAAGCACATGGCCAGCCTGTTGGACGGCAGAAAGCTGAGCCCCGGCAAGCACCTTTGGATCGGGCTTCCGCACCAGCACCACAAGGTGGCTCAGATGATGGGCTACACCCAGCCCGTTGAGAATGCCGGCGGCGTCTTCGCCAGCAGCTGCATGTCGTTGATTCCCAATGCACCGGTTCCCGACGGGGTGAAGACGCTGGCCACCAACTCCTTCAAGGCCGCCCACTACATCTCTCGCCTCAGCAAGGGCCGCGTGAAGGTCGTGATCGGAGACATCGACCGGTGCATCGCCGCCATCACCGGCCAGGGTTGGAAAGGAGGTGTGGGATGAATCTCAAGGGACGCGTCATCAACGAAGGTGACGTCCAGGCGACCGCTGTGGTCCTGGAATCCGCCTTCTCCTGGATCGGCGACTTCGACGCCAAGACCGGGGCGCTGCTGGTCAAGGGGCCCCTGCAGGGTCAGAGCATCGCCGGGAAGATCCTGGTGTGCACGACCGGCAAGGGCGGCACCATCGCCCCGTTCCTTGCCTACGAAGCCAAGCAGGGCGGCCACGCCCCGGCGGCAATCCTTTGCGACGTCGCCGACCCGATCCTGATCGAAAGCGCGCTGGCGATCGACATTCCGTTGATCGACAAGGTCCAGCCGAGCCCCGTCAAGTCGATCAAGACCGGCCAGACCGTCCGCATCGCCAAGGGAGCGATCACGGTCGAAGGCTGAGCGCCCGAGCCGCGTTCGCGCGGCACCACCTTAGCCGGCTTTCTGCCAGAGGCAGGAGGCGGCACTCCGGCCCAGCGCCGGAGACGATAGCAAGAGGAGGAAACCGATGACTGAAACCCGAAGGAGCGCATTGCGCACCATGGCGGGCGCTGCCTGCGCGCTCCCGCTCGTGGCCACGGCCGGAAAAGCCGCTGCCGCAGACAAGACTTGGACCTGGACCGGCCAGGCCTTCTGCGACCGCGCCAACCGCCTGTTCGAGAACGGCCAGAGCTTCGCCTACATGGTCGAGAAGTACACCAACGGCCGCGTCAAGATCGACTTCCACTCGGCGGGCGAGATCGTGCCCGCCATGCAGGAACTGGATGCCAGCGGACAGGGCATCCTCGACTTCGGCCAGCAGTGCCCGTGCGTCGCCAAGCCGAAGGCGTATTCGGCGCAGTGGTTCTGCGACGCTCCCGGTGCCCAGAGCCCGATCGAGAAGATCGTCTGGTACTACTACGGTGGCGGCAAGGAGCTGTTCGAGGACCTGATGCACCGCTACTACAACGTGCATCCCCTGATGATGGTCGCCATTACCGCCGAGATCTGGCTCTATGCCAACAAGAAGATCAACTCGATCAAGGACCTCACGGGCCTGAAGATGCGGGCGGCCGGAGTTCGCGGCGAGGTGCTGACGAAGATGGGCGCCTCGGTGGTGGTGCTGCCCGGCAGCGAGATGGTTCCCGCCATGGACCGCGGCGTCATCGACGCGATGGAGTATTCGAGCCTCAATTGCACCTACCCGGTGGGTTTCGCGGACGTCACCAAGTACCTGTACATGCACCCCACCAAGTCCACCTCCCCCACCAACTTCTGGTCGATCAACCTGAACAAGTGGAAGGAGCTGCCCAAGGACGTCCAGACCGCCATCGAGCGCGCCAGCCGGGACTCGTACCTGATGACGCTGGGCTGGGGCATCGAGCAGGACTTCGTGACCCTGAAGAAGGCCGTCGAGGAGAAGAAGTGCGAGATCCTCATGCTTCCGCCCGAGGTGACGAAGGCGGTCGACGAAGCCTCCGCCGACTACTACTACGAGAAGGCGAAGACCGACAAGGAACTCGCCCGCGTCCTCGACTCCTGGAAGAAGTTCAAGAAGGACTACGGCGCCTACGCCAAGTGGCTCGACTTCTTCAACATGTCGGGCGACCACCTCGGCTTGGTCAAGGGCGAGGCATAGCCGTAGCCGCACGGCAGTTCCGGTGATTTCGAATGAGGACCGGAGGTCTCGGCGAGACCTCCGGACCTCGGCGAAAGAGGTCCCGCATGAGAGTGCTCGCCTGCATCGACGCCGTCTCCGACTGGAGCGGCCGCATCGCCCGCTGGCTGGGGTTGTTCCTCAGCCTGGCGGTGATCTACGAGGTCATGAGCCGCTATCTCTTCAATAGCCCGACCATCTGGGCCTTCGACGTGGCCATGATGCTGACCTCCATCCTGAGTCTGGTGCCGGCGGCGTACCTGCTCAAGGAGAACGCCCACATCCGGGTCGACGTGCTGCTGAACCTCTTCCCCGTCCGGTTGCAGCAGGCCATCGAAGCCGCGTTCTACCTCGTGTTTCTGTTCCCGCTCAGCCTGGTGATGATCTGGTACGGCTTTCGGGCCACGAGGTTCGCCTGGGCGGCGAGCGAGATCAGCAACACCAGCCAGTGGGGCGAGCCGATCGCCTGGTGGAAGGGGGTCATCCCGCTGGCCTTCCTGCTCTTGTTCCTCCAGGGCGTGGCGCAGTTCATCCGCGTCCTCGCGGCAATCGCCCGGCCGGTCGAGGAGAAAGCGTCATGAGCCTCGAAATCCTTGCCTGTCTGATGCTGGTCCTGATCGCGGTGGCGATCATCATCGGTATTCCCGTCGCCTTCGCCATGGCTTCGGTGGCGATGATCTTCGGCTATTTCGCCATCGGCGAGCGGGTTCTCATGCTGTTCCCCCTGCAGGGCTTCGGCATGATGACGTCGTACGCCTTCGTCGCCGCGCCCCTGTTCATCTTCATGGGCGCCCTGATGGAACGCTCGGGGATGGCGGACACCCTCTACGAGGCGTTCTACCATCTGCTCGGCCGGGTCAAGGGCGGACTGGCGCTGGCCACGGTGGCGATGGCGACCATCTTCGGCGCCTGCACCGGCATCGTCGGCGCCGGCGTCGTCACCATCGGTCTGCTCGCGCTGCCGTCGATGCTGGCGCGCGGCTACGACAAGGGTCTGGCGACCGGCAGCATCATGGTCGGCGGCGGGCTCGGCGTCACCATCCCGCCCAGCATCATGCTGATCCTGTACGGCTGTGCGGCGGGAGTCTCGATCTCCAAGCTGTTCGTCGCCGCCATTCTCCCCGGCGTGCTGCTGGGCCTTCTGTACATGACCTACATCTACGTCAGGACCCGGGTAACGCCGCGGCTGGGCCCGCCGGTCGACGACCGGGAACGGATCCGAGGCGCCCGCCTGTACCGGCTGACGCTGGTCTCGCTGGTCCCGCCGATGTTCCTGATTCTCGCGGTTCTCGGCTCGCTGTTCTTCGGCATCGTCTCGCCATCCGAAGCTGGCGCGATGGGCGTTCTCGGCGCCTTCATCCTGGTGATAGCCCGCGGCAGGTTGACCCGCGACGTGGTGGTCGGCTCGCTCACCTCCACCATGAAGATCACGGCGGCGATCCTGCTGATCTGCCTCGCCGGCCAGCTCTTCACCGGCGTCTTCATCTCGATGAAGGGCGACGTGGTGCTCCGCAACATCGTGGCGGGGCTCGAACTCAGCGCCACCGGCACCGTCCTGCTGATGCTGCTGATCGTTCTGGTCCTCGGCATGGTGATGGACTGGATCGCTCTCATCTTCATCCTGGCGCCGATCTACGGGCCGATCATGAAGACGATGGGGATCGATCCGCTCCTGTTCGGGATCCTGTTCTGCACCACCCTGCAGATCTCGAACATGACGCCGCCGTTCGCCTATTCGGTGTTCTACCTGAAGACGATCGCGCCGCCCGAGGTGACGATCGCCGACATGTACCGCGGCTGCGTCCCCTTCGCCCTGGTTTCCGCCCTCTGCCCGCTGCTGATCCTCAGCTATCCGAAGATCGCCCTGTGGCTGCCGGGCCTGATGGAATAGGCTCCCTGCCCGGCCGCCGCGGCGGCGGCCGGGCAGCACCCCTCGCTGCCGCCTCGGGCATAGTCTAGCGAGGGTTCTTTGGCTTGAGCTCTTCGCGCAGCAAGGCCGCGCCCCGTTCGGCAACCGTTGCGACCGCAGCCTCGCTCGCCGGGGTTTCGCCCTTCTTCATCCCGAGATCCTGCATCTGCAGGTGATGGAAGCCGCCTATGCCGGCCTGCTCGAGCGTTCGCCGGGCGCAGTCGAGCGGGCAGCCGTCGATGGCGAGGATGGCGCCGGCCGCCTCGGTGCTTTTCACGATCCCCGGCACCCGGCCGCCGATCCCGGCCAGGCAGAACATCTTGCCCGATCCCTGGCGTGAAAGCTTGCGGGCTGCCAGGTCGGCGATGGCGCCCACGTCGGCCGCTCCCGAGCAGGCGAAGATCAGCGCCGGCGCCCCGCCGCAGCTGCAACCACAGGATTTCTCTCCAGTCATCACCTTTCCCCCTTCCCCCTTGCCGCCTGCAGCCTCAGCGGAGCAGGCCCTTGAGTTCCTCGACGCCGGGCACCCGGCCGACCACGCGGACGTCGCCGTCGACCGCCAGCGCGGGGGTCATCATGACGCCGAAATCGGCGAAGCGGGAAACGTCGGTGATCTTCTCCAGTTCGAAGTCGCAGCCCAAGGCGGCCGCGGCCGCGGCGGCGTTCTCCGCAAGCTTGCTGCACTTGGGGCAGCCGGACCCGAGTATCTGAATCTTCATGCCACTCTCCGTTCACGAAAAGAATGTACCGAACAGATATCCGCTCGCCGTCGCCATCGCGACGACCAGGACGATGTAGGCTGCCGTCCGCCGCCACCCCATGATCCCGGCCAACGCCAGCATGTTGGGGAGGCTGACCGCCGGCCCCGCCAGCAGCAGCGCGAGCGCCGGCCCCTTGCCCATGCCGTTGTCGAGCAGGCCGAGGACGATCGGCACCTCGGTCAGGGTGGCGAAGTACATGAAGGCGCCGGCGATCGCGGCGAAGGCGTTGGCGGCCAGCGAATTGCCGCCGACCGCCCCGGCGATCCACCCCGATGGGATCAGCCCCGGCCGGGCCTCGCTGCCCAGCAGGGCTCCGGCGATCAAGACGCCCGCCAGGAGCAAGGGCACAATCTGCTTGGCGAAGCCCCACGACTGCGCGATCCACTCGCCGAGGTCCTTCCTGGGGGTGCCGCGGAGAGCGGCCCCGAGGATCAGCGCCGAACCGGCCACGATGTACCACTTCACCCCTTGGACGGAGGCGAAGAACCCCGGGCCGGCATCCGCCGCGTTCCAGTTGGCAAACACCAGGATGGCGACCATGGCCGCCACGATCACCACGGTCCTGGCCGCCGAGCAGGAGCTGCTCTCGGGCATCGCCAGCGGCCTGGTCTGCCCACGGCTGCCGAAGAGGGCCTGCATCGCCAGGCCGATGACGAGAGAGAAGACGACTGCGCCGACGCCCCGCGCGATCCCCATCTCCGGCCCCAGCACGCTCGCCGTCAGCACGATCGCGAGGACGTTGATCGCCGGCCCCGAATACAGGAAGGCGGCCCCCGGCCCGATCCCCGCCCCCATCCGCGAAATGCCCGCGAACAGCGGCAGAACGGTGCACGAGCACACTGCCAGCAGGGCACCCGAAACCGAAGCGACGGCATAGGCGACGACCGGGTTAGCGTCCGCCTGCAGGTACTTCATGATGGCCCCGCGGCGCAGGAAGGCAGCCAGCGCACCGGCGATGAAGAGCGCCGGTATCAGGCACAGCAGAAAATGCTCCCGCACGTACCAGTGAGCCAGTTCGACCGCCGCAGCCGCCGCGGAACCGACCACCCCATAATCGATCGGAAACCAGTAGAGGACGGCAAAGCCGGTGACACCGATCGCCAGGGCCGTCCCCTCATCCCGCCACCGTCCGGAAAGCACACCAAGCATTTGTCCATACCCCCGCGGGCTCAAGCCGACAGCGCCGCCCGCTCCCTCGCCTGCTCTTCGATCACGCCTTCGACGCACCCCATGAAGCCCAGCACGCACGGCATCCGCAGCCGGTAGAACACCTGCTGGCCGCGCTTGTCGTCCTCGACGATGCCGGCCTGCTTGAGGACCGAAAGGTGCTTGGAGACGGTCGAGAAATCGGCCTCCACCATGGCCACCAGCTCGCACACGCAGCGTTCGCCCCGGCCCAGCTCCTCGACCATGAGCAGCCGGCTCGGATGGCCGAGCGCCTTGAACAGTTGCGCCTTCTCCTCCAGAACCCGCCGTTCGCGCCGCATCGCCCCAACCGATTGAATTTGGTTATTTGGCATATTAACCAAATAAAGGAGTGCGTCAACAGTAATTGCGCCGGCCCCTAGGCGAGGAGCTCGGCTACGAACGGGGGAAGCCGGAACGCGGCGCGGTGGACGGCGGGTGCGTAATAGCGGGTGGCGATGCCCGCGGCCCGCTGCCGCTCGGCGAGGACCTCCTCGCCCACCCCGCGCAACGCAGGGTCATCGCTGCCCCAGCCGAGGGCCATCAGGCCCCCGACGTAGGTGGGAACGGCGATCAGGTAGCAGGCGACGTCCGCGAACAGGGGCCGCAGGCGGCGGACCGTCGTGCGCAGCTCGTCCGGCTGGAAGAACGGCACTCCGCTCTGGGTGACGATCAAGCCTCCCGGGTTCAGGTGCGTCTTGCAGTCGGCATAGAAGGCATCGGTGAACAGCCCCTCTCCCGGGCCGACGGGATCCGTCGAATCGATGATGATCAGGTCGAACCGCCGCGTCGTTTCGGCGACATAGCGGATGCCGTCGACGATCAGCAGCTCGGTTCGCGGATCGTCGAAGGCGCCGGCGCTCAAGCCCGGCATGTGGCGGCGGCAGAAATCGACCACCCCGCCGTCGATCTCGACCAGGGTGGCGCGTTCCACCGGATGGCGGAGCACCTCACGCAGGACCCCGCCGTCGCCGCCGCCGATGATGAGCACGTCGCGCGCCCCGCCGTGGGCGAGCAACGGCACGTGCGCCATCATCTCGTGATAGACGAACTCGTCCCTTTCGGTGGTCTGCACGATGCCGTCGAGGGCGAGCACGCGACCGAAGAACGGAGATTCGAAGATCGCCATCTCCTGGAACTCGGTCTTCAGCCGCGCCACCTCGCGCTCGACAAGGAACCCTTGCCGGTACCCGCAGGTCCGGACATAGAGAGCCTCCTCGAACCAGCTCACGGGACCAAGCCCCGCCGATGCTCCGAAAGCTGGACCGACGCCGGCGCGAAAGCGCGCCGCAGTACCGGGATCGCCTTGTAGGGATCGCACGCCCCGCACATGAAGAGGTCCAGCGCCGCATAGTCGCGCTCGGGCCAAGTGTGGATGCTGACGTGGGATTCCGCCAGCACCACCACCCCCGACACGCCGCCGTTGGGCGAGAAGTGGTGGAAGTGGGAGTGCAGGATCGTCGCGCCGGCGGCCTCCGCCGCGGCGCACAACGCATCGTCGATGTGCTCGGGATCGGCAAGGTTGCTTGCGCCCCAGAGTTCGAGAAGAAGATGCGTACCCGCGTACCTCAGGCCGTCCTTCTCGACGAAGTAGTCGTGGTCGTTGTCGACCACCTTGTAGATCCGATCCGTGTTGTCGTGGGTCTTCCTCGGGGCTTCCGAGTTCATCCCCAATTCGGCAAGGGCGTTCTTCGCCATCATCCCCTCCAAACCAGCAGATGCCTCGTCCGGCAAAACGAAGTGCGCTTATCTATGGTCATGCCCCCCACGACGCAAGAGGAAAATACCCCCTTTGCGCGGGAATACGGGAAGGGCGGGCAGCGTCTTCTCGGCGGACGGCGGCACCCGACAAGGGGAAGCCGCCGTTCTCGAATGTCTCTCTTCCCGAAGTCCAGGTTCACTGGATGCGTGTCAGGCGTGCTTCGTCGCAAATAATGAGAACAGGATGGACATGACCAGATCCGTGAGCATCGTCGTCGCCGCGTGGAACGCCGCACCGCACATCGCCAACGCCCTTCAATCAGCCCTCGACCAGACGGAGGGCGATTTCGAGCTCCTCGTCGTCGACGACGGATCGAGCGACGGCACCTCCGGCATCGTCGAGGCGTTCGCCGCCCGCGACGATCGGGTAAGGCTGCTGCGCATGGCCAGGAACGGCGGCCCCGCCCGGGCAAGGAATGCCGCGATCGAGATGTCCGAGGGCGAATGGATCACCATCCTCGACGCCGACGACCGCTACCATCCGCGTCGTCTGGAAATCATGCTCCAGGCTGCCCGTACCCATGACGTCGATTTCATCGCCGACAACCAGGTCCT
Source organism: Rhodospirillales bacterium (assembly GCA_018432935.1). Taxonomy (GTDB): domain Bacteria; phylum Pseudomonadota; class Alphaproteobacteria; order Rhodospirillales; family Shumkoniaceae; genus JAHDSF01. Next base: position 218,137 of record JAHDSF010000017.1, read on the forward strand.
CGCCGAAGTGACCACGGGACGCTCGCTGGGCGTGATGTTCCCCGACCTCAGGCAGCCGCGGCTTATCACGCCCTCCGAGTTCATCCGCCGCAACATGCCGGGACAGACCAAACGGAAGTACGGCCTGCTCAAGCCGTTCATGCGCCGCTCCTTCCTCGACCGGCATGGGCTGCGCTACGACGAGGATGCGCGCTTCGCCTCGGATTTCCTGTTGTACTTCGCCGGCCTGATCAAGGGCTGCCGGTTCCTCGTCATGCCCGATCCGCTCTACTGGTACAGCCTGACGCCCGGCGCGATCACGCGCACCCGCACGGTGGCGCAGATGCGGTACGTCGCGGACCGCGTCTCGACGTTCCTCGATGCGCCGGAAGTGCGGCAGGACCCGGAGCTGCGCAAGGCGATCGAGCGGCGCAGCCGGGTGGTCGAGAAGGACATCGCCTTCAATACCCTGATCGAGCCGCTGCGACGGCGGCGCTTCGGCGATGCGCTCGGCCGATTGGTCCGCCGGCCGGGAATGCTGCCGTACGTGGCGGGGCGTCTGCTCAAGTCCGGCATGTTTCGCCTCTTCCAGGCCCTGTGCTTCGGCCGCAGCGCGGCGAAGCGGTGGACCCAGGCGGCGCGCCGCCGCGGGGCGCTGAACTCTCGCTACCGAGTCAGTTGATCTGACTGAGCCGGCCGGTCCGCAGCTTCTCCTTGTAGGCGGCCATGAAGCTCTGGAAGTTCTCGGCGTCGTTCACCCGGGAAGCGATGGTCCGGTAGTCGATGATGCCCAGCGTCTGCGGACTGGCAATCAGCCGGAAGGCATCCTTGAACGCGGTCTGCGCCATCGCCGCGTCGTAGTTCTCGCGCAGCCGAACCACCGCCCGCTCATTGCCGCCCAGGGTCAGCGCGATGGCCAGGTTGAGGACGTGGCGCGCCTGCGCCTCGCTCAGGGGTTTGCCGGGCGCGGCACCCGATTCCTCGGCGACCCTGACCAGCGCCTGCGCAGCACCCGGCCAGTCCTTGACCTGCCACAGGATCTCCGCACGCAGGAGCGAGCCGTCCGCCGTCTCGTCGCCCTTCAGCAGCTCCAACGCCTTGTCCATCTGCCCCAGCCCGACCAGGGCGCGGGCCCGAAGATGCCTACGCTGCCGGGCGAGGTCCGCATCGATCGCCGGATGCCCCGAAATATCCAGGGCGTCGATCGCGAGCTGCGGCTGCCGGTCGAGAATCCGGACCAGCGCCAGGCGGGCGCCGACGCGTGCCTTCTGGTCGCCGTCGAGACGGAACCGGACCTGGTTCTCGAGCAGCTCGGCAGCGCGCCCCAGAAGGTCCACAAAGACCAGCCGGTCGGCCAGCTTGCGGATCATCTCGTCACCCTTCTCGCCCGCCGGCGTCAGCTCGCGGAACTCGTCGTAGAGGGCGATCGCCGTCACCGGGGCCAGCGTGTCGGCACCGCCCTCCAGGTAAAGGTACGAGAATGCCCCCGCCATCTCCTCGCTGACCTGCTTGGCCTTGGGATGATCGCGGAAATTGGTCGCCAGCTGGCGCAGCGTGCGCAGCCCGGCGCCGTAATCGTTCTGCCTCATGTACAGCTCGGCGAGCCGGTGCAGGAGGTTGAACTCGAAATCATCGCCCCGCCATGCGAAGCGCAGCTTCTCGATCTCCTCCGCCGCTTCCGGAATGTCGATCTTGCGTAGCTTGAGCAGCAGCTCCGCGCGTGCCAGCGCCGCACGGGCGCGGCTCGGGCGGTGCACGCCGGCGATCGCCTTGTCCCATTCGAACACCGCGTCGTCGAAAGCCCCGGTCAGCTCCGCCAGCCGACCCTTCAGGTAGGCGAGCTCGCCCTTCCTCGCCGGCGACAGGGGTTCCGCCGCCAGCAGCTCGACGTACCGCTTGGCCTGACGGATGTCGCCGACCTCGGTTGCGGCCTCCGCCGTCAGCATCGCCAGGGGCTGCTTGATCAGAGGCGGGTAGGTGCGCACCACCGCGCCCCGGCCCATCAGCTCGGCCGCAGCGCCTCCCATGTCGCCGTTCCGCGCCTTCGCGGCGGCCCGCCAGAAGAGAGCTTCGTCATTGAGGTCCAAAGCGCGGTCGTCGAGCGCCTCGACGGCCTCGTCATAGCGCGCGAGCAGGAAGGCCGCGGCCCCCTTGAGGGCCCGGAACTCGGGCCTAGCAGCCAGCTCGGGCCGCTCCGCGGCCGCCACATCCAGCACCCCCAGGGCCTCGGCCCCCATGCCGTAGGCGATGAAGAAGCGGGCCAGCCCGAGCCGAAGCTCGTCACGCGCCGGCCCGTCCGGCGTCTCCGCGACAGCCTTCAGCAGGGCGTGCTTGGCCGGCGCGAAGCCATCGAGGCCACCCTGCCGCCAGCGCTCGAAATCGAACACCCGCGTCATCGGCTGGGCCGGGGCCAGCTTGCCACTGGCCTCTGCAGCGGGGCTCACCCCCGAGATCATCATCTGGCCGCCGCTCGAGATCTCCACGCCCTGGCGCAGCGACCGCACCCGCAAACCGTCGACATTCGGCCTGACGACCAGCCCCTGCCCGCTCTCGAGAATCCGCAGCTGCGGGTATTGATGTTCCGCAGAGATGCCGTGGCCGAGCGGAATGACCGGCACCACCGCCAGCGTGTCGCCGACCTCCGGGTCGTTGACGACGATGGCCTCGCCAGGCTCGGGGACCGGCACGAACAGGCGCGGTCCGACCGGAGAGCTCGGCTGCGGCCGCACCTCGATATCGGCCTGCGGCCGCAGCTCGCCCTTGCGGAACTCGAGCAGCCACGCCAATCCTTCGCGCTTGAGAACCGGGTTGAAGCCCGCCGCCGTCTCCATCCGCAGTCCGATGCCACGGCTCACCGGCACCTGCTCGACCGAGCGGACGACCTCGCCCGCGGCGGCCTGCAGGGCGGCAACGTCGATCGGTGTCGGCTTGTCGAAGACGGCCCACAGTCGGCCCGCCCGCCGGAACACCGCGGCCGCCACCGGTTCGTTCCAGTCGATCCGCAGCGAGACCGCCTCAGCCGGCGGGACGTCCGGCTTGGGCGGCGCGGCGGGGGCCGGGGATGCCGCAGCGACCGGCTGGGGAACCGTTGGCTTGGCCTTGGGTTCCGGCGCCGGGGCCGGCTGAGGTTCGGAAGCCGGACGCAGGGCGGCCGGACGCCTCGCAGTTGCAGCGGCCGCCGCCGGCGCGGCCGCAACCGCCTTTCCTTCGCCGGAGACCCCGGGCGCCGCGATGTCGACCACCACCTTCGGCCCTGTCGGAAAGTGGCGGACACCGGCGTCCGGAGCCGTGCGCAATGTCACCACCAGGCGGCCGTCGCGCCGGTCGGCACGAGCTCCCAGGAGACGCGGAAGCGACCGCTGCTGAAGTTCGGAAAGATCCGCCCGCGCGCCGCGGTCGAAGACGATCGTCGTCGTCTCGCCGTCGCGATCGATGCGGTAGCCGACCCGCTCCGGCCAGTCGAACACGATCCGGGTGAAGCCTTGATGGATGCCGGTGCGGACGGCGATCTGCGGCGCCTCGTCCATCACCTCCGCGACCGGGCGGTTGATCAGCTCGGTCGGCGCTCCTCGCGAGGGCGCCTCGAACGCCGGAGGAACGGGAACCTTGTCGAGCAGGTCGAGCACCACCGCGGCGCCGAGGTCGAAATGGCGCAGCAGGTAGTTCCCCTTGAGCCTGGCGCTCACCGTCACCCCGTCCGCCTCGGTGCGGATCTCGGCGATGTAACGGTCGAGCTGCCGCAGCGCGGCTGTGTAGTCGGTATCGACCGTACGGCTGAAGCGCACTGTCAGCCGGTCGCCGTCGATCGCCGCTGCATGGCCCACAGGTTCCTGCCAGTTGAACACGATCCGGCCATAGCCTTCATGCGCCGCGGCGCGCAACGGCACGCTCTCGGCTCCTGCCGCCCACGGTGCCGCGAGCGCCACCAGGACCGGAAAGATTCGCGTCCAGCAGCCGGGCATCCTCAGTGTCTAGTCCTCCGCCAAGTCCGGCAGGATCACAATGTCGACCCGCCGCGCCAGGGCCTTCCGCTGGTCCTCGGGCAGCGCGGGCAGGCTCGCAAAGGCGCTGTCGGCAACCCCCAGGGCCAGGATGTCGCGGTCGTATCCGGACCGCCGCAGGGCATTGCCGACGGCGACCGCACGTGCCGTCGAGAGTTCCCAGTTGGAGACGTAGCGACCGGACGGCACCGCCGGATCGGTATGTCCCCTGACCGCGACCTCGTTGCCGATATTGCGCAGAACGCCGCCGATGTCGAACAGCGCCTTGCGCGCCCTTTCGGAGAGCACTGCGCTGTCGGATTCAAACAGCAGGTCCCCAGGCAGCACGATCACCAGACGATCGTCGTAGCGCACCACCCGAGCGCTTTGCAGCAGCGGGTCGGCATGCACCGTCTCGTCCAGCACCACCGACAGATAATCGAGGTTGATGGCACGCCGGCGAAACGTGGTCGAGATGCTGTGGCGGGCAGAAGCCGGCGCCGCTCGCACCGTCACGCCAGGATTGAGGCTGAGCGACAGGGTGTCGGTCAGGCTTTCCCATTTGCCGATTCCGACGTGGGACATCGCGAACAGCATGACGAAGAACGTCAGCAGCAGCGAGACGAGATCGGTGAAGGTGACCATCCAGCCGACGCCCGAGATCGCGGGCCGAGATTCCTCGTCGAGGTTCATCGTCTACTCTCCCCGACCCACAGTCCCCCCTCGTCGGCGGCACGGACGTAGAACCACAAGACGGCTTCATGCGGCTTGCCCGGCTTGAGGCCGACGGCGATCGTCCCGGGCGGGGCGCCGCGGCCGACCATCTCGCGGGCGAAGGTCCCGATCCGTTGCATCGGCATGGTAAGCCCGATCGGCAGCACGCCATGCTCGATGGTGTCGCTCCCCAGCACCAGCTCCATGTCGTAACGGAGGCCGGCAGGAGCGCCGCTCAAGGCCGCGACGATGCGGTCGAGGAGCGTCAAGAGCTCCGGCCGGACCTTCTCGATGCCGGGCTGGAACAGAGCGTCGGCCGCCAGCCGCACCCGCATCGCCCGCCCCGGCTGCACGACTTCGATCTCGATGACCTCGATCGCCGACGAGAACAGCCGCGTCACCTGCTCCTGGAACCGCTGGCCGGCGAGCACGTCGCCCTCCAGGGCATTGAAGGCCGTCAGCTCGGTAATCGGCGGCATGATCGCGGCAAACGTCGACGTCAGGCTGTCCATCACCGCCTTGCTGCGGACGTGCTCGAACGAGGATATCGAAACCAGGACGATGAAGAAGGCGAGCACGAGGAGATACAGGCCGAGGAACAGGGTGATCGTGCTGTTGACACCCGATTCGGCTCTTACCGTCTCGATCGTGCCGGTCTCATCCATGCTGCCCCTAGTTGAAGCTGGCGAGCAGCAGGTCGATCTGGGCCTGCGACATCGCGTCCTTGGCAAGCTGCGGGCCGTGCAGCAGATTGCTGTCGTCCGTGCTTTCCGGCTCCGGCTCGGCCTTGGCCGCCGGTTCGACCGGTGCGCGGTTTCGCGTCTCGGCGGAGCCGAAAGTGGCCAGCAAGGCGTCCACCTTCTCCTCGATGTGCTTCAGCACACCGACGACCTTGGTGATCCGCTGCCCGGTGATGTCCTGGAAGCCGCACGCCTCATAGATCCGGGTCGTCGCATCCATGAGCTGCTCGGAGTGGGAACCCTGCACCTCCGCCATGACGCCCTCGATGATCTCGGTCGCGTCCATGATGGCGTTGGTCGCCTCCGCGGTGGCGGCAACGATGGCGTCGAGCTCGTCCGCCGCCGCCGGCAGGTACTCCTCCTTGACCTGCTCGGGGCGGATCGAGCGGATCTCGTCCTTCGCCTCGCCGATGACCCGGGCCAGGTCCTCGAGTTCGCCGTAAAGCGCCATGTCGGCGGCGGTGAGGTCGCCCTTAAGCGTCGACATCGCGCTGTAGACGACCTCGACAACGTCCCGCGATTTGACGGTGTCGCCGTGCCTGGACCGGATCTCCTCCAGACACTTCAGCAGTCCGGCGTCGGCGCGGGCGGTCGGCATGGCGGAGCTCCCTAGAAGTCGCCCAGCACGCTGGCGATCTTGGCCCGGAGCGTCTCGGCGTTGAACGGCTTGACGATGTAGTTGGAGACCCCGGCCTCCTTCGCCGCAATGACGTTCTCCGACTTGCTTTCGGCTGTCACCATGATGAACGGGATATGCTTCAGCTTCGCGTCGGCACGAACCTCCCGCAATAGCTGGATGCCGGTCATCGGCTCCATATTCCAGTCGGAGATGACCAGGCCGAACGTCTGGTCGCGGAGCATGCGGAGAGCCTCCGAGCCGTCCGAAGCCTCGAAGACGTTGTTGAAATTGAGCTGACGCAGAAGGTTGCGGAGAATCCGCAGCATCGTCTTGTAGTCATCCACGACAAGGATGTTCATATTCATGTCGACAGCCATAGATCACTCCATCCGTAGGCCACCGCACCAGTCTCGGCACGCAGGTTGTTGTTAACGGGCGCTACCATGGCGCACGATGAATTGCAAAGCAATTTCCGTCGCAAGGACTTCGTTCTCGTCACCTCGCAGCGGTACGTGGAAGCTGACGCAGGCGCGCCAACTCCACCGTCATGTCCTTGGCCTTGGCCGGATCCATCGAGGACATGATCGGTGCCAGACGACGCTCGTTCATGCGTTCGGCGACCATCAGGAGGGTGTCCATGTCGAGTTCCTCGAAGATCCTGGCCGCGTCCTTCGGCTTCATGTTCTCGTAGATCTTGACCAGGCTCTCCATCTTGCCGGCTTGCTGCTGGTCGTAGGTCTTGATCAACCCCTCGATCGTCGTCTGCAGCTGCTTCAACTCGGTTACTTTGACCTGGATTCGCTCTTCCGCGGCCCGCATCAGCCCTTCCCGGGTGGCGATCTCACGCTCCCGCGCATCGAGCTCGTCCCGGCGTTCCGCGAGCCTCTGCAGAACGTCGATCTCGGAGGCCGTCAACAGAGTGGGATCGTCGGTGAACGGCCGTTGCGCCGAAGCCGGCTTGTCGGGCTGCTGGCCGGCGGACGCCGTCCCGGTGGCAGGAGCCGGCACCGCAGTGCCGGAGGCGGCCGGCGCCGGCGCCTTGCCGGAAGTCCCCGCAGCCGGCTGGGCCGGTGCCGCGGCGGCAGGCGGGTTCAGCGGCTTGGGCGCGCCAGGGGTCGGCTTCGGCACCGCACCGGGCTGCTGCTGGGCCGAAGCTCCCGTCGGGCCCACCATGCCGTCCCGCCATGCATCGACGCCTTCGACCACCGCCCCGATCTTCACGGTCAGGAGCAGCGAGGCGGCGAAGATCGTCAGCGGAAGAAAGCGGATGCGTGCGAGAAATCCCATCTCCGTCCTCGCTCACCGTGCCATCCGCAGGGCCTTGAGAAGCTCGTCCGCAGGGTCGCCCGAGGACTTCTTCTCGGATTCGCTTCGCGCCGAGGGAACCTCGTCGCGGGCAGCCTTGAGCTCCGGCAGCACTTCCTTGGCGGGCTTCGGCTTGGGCGCCGCCGCTCGCGGCGCTTCGCCGCCGCCATCGCGCGCGGCGCGCACTAGGTTCTCGAGCCGGTCGGCGGCGGTCCCGCCGCGCTCGGTCAGAAAGGCCAAGTCGTCACGCAGCGCCTGCGCCCGCTCCGAAGAAGCCTGCAACTCGGCGACCGAAGATTTCAGCCGCCCCACGCTCTCCTCCGCCCTGGCGGTCGCCTGGGCGAACGAGGCGGCCAACGCATCAAGCTCGGCCTTGTGATTCTTCAGGCCTTTCAGCCTGCGGTTGAGGACGACCGCGTAGCCGATCGTCACCACCAGCAGGACCGAAACCAGCACATCGAGCAGCAGGGAGAGTGGCACGGTCACTCCTTCGGCTTCTGCGTGATTCGGTTGTCGATCCGCACGGCGATGCTATCGCCTCTCCGCCCCATCTTGCCACTATACATCGGTATTTCCCCGCAGCGGAGCTCGATGGTCGAATCGGGCGTCGCGTCCAGCATGATCCTCGAGCCGACCTTGAGATCGAAGACGTCCTTCAGGCGCATCGTCTGCTCGTCCAGAACAGCCTCAAGCTCGACGTCGGTCTGCCACAGCTCTTCGACCAGGTGGGTCTCCCAGATCGAGTCGCGGCCGAACTTCTCGCCCATGAACATCTGCAGCAGCAGCTCGCGCACGGGCTCGAGGGTGGCGTAGGGCAGCAGCAGTTCGAGGCGGCCGCCGCGGTCCTCCATGTCGATCCTGAGCTTGGTCACGATGGCGGCGTTGGAGGGGCGCGATATGGTCGCGAACCGGGGGTTGGTCTCAAGGCGGTCGAAACGGAACGTCACCGGGCTCAACGGCTCGAAGGCGGCCGACAGGTCGCTCAGCATGACATGGATCATGCGCTCGACCAGGCTGCGCTCGATGGTCGTGTAGGGGCGGCCCTCGATGCGCATCGCGGCGGTCCCGCGCCGCCCGCCCAGAAGCACGTCGACGATCGAATAGATCAGCGAGGAATCGACGGTGATCAGGCCGTAGTTGTCCCACTCCTCGGCCTTGAAGACGCTCAGCATCGCCGGCAGGGGAATCGAGTTCAGATAGTCGCCGAAGCGGATCGAGGTGATGTTGTCGAGCGATACCTCGACGTTGTCCGAGGTGAAGTTGCGCATCGAGGTCGACATCATGCGCACCAAGCGGTCGAACACGACCTCCAGCATCGGCAGGCGTTCGTACGACACCAGGGCGCTGTTGAGGATCGCCTGGATGCCGGACTTCTCGCCGGCCGAATCGTGGTCGTCGTCGAAGCCGAGAAGGCTGTCGATCTCGTCCTGGTTGAGGACCCGGGTCGAGCCGCCGCCCGTCACCGAGGTGCTGATGTCGACCGCCGTGCCGGCACCACCCTCGGCATCGCTGATCATCGCCTCCCACTCGGCTGCGAGATCGTCCTGCTCGTCACCTTCCCCGCCGCCTTCGGTGCCGGCAATCGAGGCCTCCCATTCCGCCGCGAGGGCGTCTTGGTCTGGCGCGTCGGCAGGTGCGGTCATCGAACATCCCCCTTTCGCAAGGGACTACTGTACCAGCATTTCCTTGAACAGAACGTCGTTGACCCGCGCCGGCGCCACCGCCGCGTTGACCCGGGTCAGCAACTCCTCGCGCAAACGATACATACCGGCCGAGCCCTTCAGATCCTCCAGCCGAAGCTCGCGCAGGTAGACCTGGAAGTTGTCGATGATGCGCGGCATCACGGCCTCGATCGTCTTGACGTCTTCCGGCCCCTGCAGCTCCAGGCTGACACGGATCTTCAGGTACGACGTCTTTCTGCTCGCCTGACTATTCAGGGTGACGAGCTGCTCCGGCAGCTCGAAGAAGACCATTGGCCCGGGCTTGGCCTCGGTCGCATCGGCACCCTCTTGCCCCGCGACCTTCTCGGCCATCAGCGGCTCGAGAAGACCGGTGAAGTACGCTGCCCCGACGCCGCCCAGGATCAGCAGCAGGGCAGCACCGGCGACCAGCAGCAGCTTCTTCCGGGAGGCTGATCCGCCACCGGAAGGTTCGCCTTCGTCATCGGCGGACGTTTCCTCGACGTCGTCTTCTTCGTCGGCCATCGCTCGCGTCCAATATGCCCACGGCAGGAGGCCGTCAGCGCAACCGGGTTACGGTACGGCCCCGCGGTTAACAAGTGGTTGAGCCGCCGCTGCGACGGTCCCGGCAACTCCTGCCGGGCACGACGGTGCCGATCGCCCCTGCCGCTGGGCAAGGAGGTCGCGCCGTGACCGGGACCGACCTGCAACACCCCAGCAAATCCGCGGCGCCACGGCCCTGGCACGCGCCATGCATATTGCCTTCCGGCTATCCATGGGAATGGCCAAGAACGGAAACGGGAAGACCATGGAAAACACATCCTACATCGCGGTGGCGCGCCAGGCGACGCTGCGACGGCAGCTGGAGATGATCGCCAACAACCTCGCCAACATGAATACGGCGGGGTTCAAGGGCGAGAACATGATGTTCGTCGACCACCTGGTCCGCAGCCGGGGCGGCGAGCGCATGCTGCCCGAGCAGATGCACTTCGTGCGCGACCTGTCGAGCTACCGGAACTTCGACGAGGGCCCCATCGAGGCGACCAGCAATCCGCTCGACGTCGCCATCCGCGGCGAGGGCTACTTCGTCGTCGAAACCCCCGAGGGAGCGCGCTACACGCGGACCGGACGCTTCCATTTCGACGAGCAGGGCCGGATGGTCACCGCTCACGGCTACCCGGTTCTGTCCGATGCGGGCCAGCCGTTCGTGTTCAGCGGCAGCGAATCGAGCATCGACATCGCCCGCGACGGAACCGTGTCAGCCGACGACGACGTCATGGGTCGGCTCCGGATCGTGACGTTCGAAAACGAGCACCAGCTGCGCGAGACCTACGGCGGCCTCTACCAGAGCGACGCCCCGGCCGAGGACAGCGACAACCCCGAGGTGGTGCAGAGCGCCCTCGAGGGTTCCAACGTCAACGGCATTTTCGAGATCACGCGCATGATCGAAGTCCAGCGCTCGTACGACTCGGCCCGCAAGCTGGTCGAGGCGGAGGACGAGCGGATCAAGAAGGCGATTGGCGAGCTCGCCAAAGTGGCGGCTTAGGAAAGGTAGGGTGTCATGAGATCCTTGAGCATCGCGGCCACCGGAATGCTGGCGCAACAGCGCAACGTCGAGGTGATCTCGAACAACCTCGCCAACATGAACACGACGGCCTTCATGCGCCGGCGCACCGAATTCCACGACCTGCTCTACCAGAACCTGCGCCGGGTCGGCGGGACCTCGTCCGATGCCGGCACCGTGGTGCCGACCGGCGTCCAGCTCGGCCTGGGGGTCAAGCTGGCGGCCGTCTACCGCATCCACGAGCAGGGCAACCTGTCGGCGACCGACAATACCTTCGACCTCGCGGTCCAGGGCAAAGGCTTCTTCCAGATCGAGCTGCCGACGGGCGAGACCGCGTATACGCGCGACGGCACCTTCCAGCTCAACGCCGACGGCGAGATCGTGACCCACGACGGCTATCCCCTGCAGCCCGGGATCACCGTCCCCGACAACGCCGTTGACGTCAGCATCAACGCGAGCGGCGAGGTGCTGGTGAAGCTCGAGGGGCAGGTCGATCTGCAGAACGTGGGCCAGATCCAGATCGCCACCTTCCCCAACGACGCCGGCCTTCAGGCGCACGGCGACAACTTGTACCTGGAGACCCCGGCGTCCGGCAACCCGACCACCGGGAACCCGGGCGCCGTCGGGTTCGGCACCATCCTGCAGGGTTTCCTCGAAACCGCCAACGTGAATGCGGTCGAGGAGATCTCGAACCTGATCTCGGCACAGCGCGCCTATGAAATGAACTCGAAGGTCATCCAGACCTCCGACGACATGATGGGCACGCTGACCAACATCAGGTAACGACGATGCGGCGCCTTCTCCCCATTCTCGCGATGATCGCGGCCGCGGCGCTCCCCGCTCCCGCCCTTGCCAGCGGCGTGATGCTGCGGGAAACGATCGTCGTCAACGACGACATGATCCGGCTGGGCGATCTCTTCACCAACGCCGGCCCCAAGGCCGAGGCGACGATCGCCTATGCCCCCGCCCCCGGCAAGCGCGCCGTGTTCGATGCCCGCTGGCTGTGGCGGGTCGCCTATGCCTACGGCCTCCCATGGCAGCCGATGAGCATCCAGGACCGCGCGGTGGTCGAGCGCGACAGCCAGGCGATCGAGATCGACACCATCGAGGACGCCCTGCGTGAGGCGCTGCTCGAGCAGGGCATCGACCCCGATTCCTCGGTCGTTCTCAGCAACCGGACGCTGCGCCTCTACGTTCCCGGCGACGCTGCGGCGACGGTTGCCGTGCGCGACGTCGTGCTCGACGAGCGCAGCGGCCACTTCTCGGCCCTTCTCGTCGCTCCGGCCGATGATTCGCGAGCGCAGCCGATCCGGGTCACCGGCAGCGTGCACCGCATGCTCGAGGTGCCGGTGCTCAAGGAGCGGGTGCGCAGCGGAGCGGTCATCCGCTCCTCCGACATCTCGTGGATCCGCGTTCGCGCCGACCGGCTCCAGCGCGACATCGTGGTCGATGCCGGAGAACTGATCGGCAAGGCGCCAAAACGCTCCATGCGCGCGGGCCATCCGCTGCGCGCCGGCGAGATTGCGGCGCCGCTGATGGTCGAGAAGGGTAGCCAGGTGGTTCTGATCGTGAAGAACGGCTCGATGACGTTGACAGCGAAGGGAACGGCGCTCGAGGACGGCGCAGAAGACGCCTCCATCCGTGTCTCCAACCTGCGCAGCGGCACCGTCGTCGAAGGCCGCGTCGTCGGCCCCGACACGGTGGTCGTCGACCCGGCGGCAAAACTTGCCCTGAGCCTCGGAGTGGATCGATGAGCCCACTGCCCCTGTTTCCCCGCATGGCCGCAGCAGCTGCGCTCGCGCTGCTGGCCAGCGGCTGCAACACCCTGACCCGGCTGTCCGAGGTCGGCGACGGGCCCAAGGTCTCGCAGATCACCAACCCGGTGGCGCGCGAGGACTACCGTCCGGTCAGCATGCCGATGCCGGCCCCGCGCACCCCCGAGGCCAATCCCAACTCGTTATGGCGAGCCGGCTCGCGCGCCTTCTTCAAGGATCACCGGGCCAAGACCGTCGGCGACATCCTGACCGTCAAGCTCAGCATCCAGGACAAGGCCTCGCTGGAAAACAAGACGGAACGGACCCGCGACGACAGCGAGGACACCGGAGTGCCGAACTTCCTGGGCCTCGAGGCCGAGGCCACCAAGGTGCTGCCCCAGGGCGTCGACATGAGCAAGCTGATCAGCTTCGCCAACCAGCACGAAACCAAGGGCGACGGGTCGATCGACCGGTCCGAGACGATCAACCTGACGTTCGCCGCCGTGGTCACCCAGATCCTCCCCAACGGTGCCCTGGTCGTGATCGGCCGACAGGAGATCCGCGTCAACAACGAGCTGCGCGAACTGCAGGTGACCGGGGTGGTCCGGCCCGAAGACATCGAATCCGACAACACCGTCTCGCATGAGCGGATCGCCGAGATGCGCGTCGCCTACGGCGGCCGCGGCACCCTCAGCGACATCCAGCAGCCGCGCTGGGGTACCCAGATCTGGGATATCGTGTTCCCGTTCTAGGCTCGGCCCCGCCGATCCTAGACCTCAAGCGGCCGGCCCCAAAGCCGGCCGCCTTTTCTTGGCCACTGGTAGCGACGAGCCCCGCAGGCCATATGCCTGGAGCGGAGCGGCGTTGAACGACCGGAAGGGATCGAGAGACGCCATGGCAAAGCCCAACCAGAGACACTCCGGCCGCCGCGCCGAGCGACCGGCGGAAGCACCAGAGGATAAGCAGCAGCCGACCCGGGGCCGGTACGCCGCTCATCCTGGCGAGATCCCTGCCCGCGGCTGGAAGGACGTCCTGCTGCGGGTCAAGGACGAGATCGGAAAGGACAACCTTTCTCTGGTCGCGGGAGGGGTCGCCTTCTACCTGTTCCTGGCGGTCTTTCCGGCGATCGCGGCAACCGTGATGATCTTCGGCGCCTTCGCGGATCCCCAGACCGTGCAACAGCAGCTGTCGGGGCTGCGCGACATGATGCCCCCGGAAGCGTGGGGCATCCTCGAGCAGCAGCTGACCCAGGTGGTGCAGACCAGCGGCGGCGCGCTTTCGTTCGGCGCCGCCTTCAGCATCCTGTTCGCCCTGTGGTCCACCACCAAAGGCACCAACGCCCTGATGACGGCGATGAACATCGCCTACGAGGAGAAGGAGACCCGGGGCTTCTTCAGGACGAACCTCACCGCACTGGGCCTGAGCGTCGCGATCGTGCTGTTCGTCGTGGTCGCCATCGCCGTGGTGGTCGTCGCGCCGCCGCTGCTGTCAATCCTGCCGCTGGGTCCGATCGTGGGAATCGCGATCAGGGTCCTGCGCTGGGTGGTGATGGCGGCGGTCGTCATCGGCGTGCTGGGGCTGATCTACAAGTTCGCTCCGGCGCGGCGGCGGGCGAAGATCTCATGGGTAACGCCGGGGGCGGTCGCCGCCGCCCTCCTGTGGCTGGTCGCCTCGCTGGCGTTCTCCTTCTATGTCGCCAACTTCGGCAGCTACAACGAGACCTTCGGCACCCTGGGCGCGGTGGTCGCGCTGTTGATGTGGTTCTGGCTATCGGCCTACGTGGTCTGCCTCGGCGCCGAACTCAACGCCGAGCTGGAACGGCAGACGGCGAGAGACAGCGGGATCGGCAGGGAGCGCCCGATGGGAACCCGCGAGGCGCGGGTTGCTGACGAGGCGGCCGCGCCGCAATGACGGGACCTCAGTCCTCCCGGTGCGTACGTTCCATCCGCTCGTGGCGCTCCTGCGCCTCGATGCTGAAGGTCGCGATCGGTCGCGCCTCAAGCCGCTGCAGCCCGATCGGCTCGTGGGTTTCCATGCAGTAGCCGTAGCTGCCGGCGGCGATCCGCTCCAGCGCTTCGTCGATCTTCGAGATCAGCTTGCGGGCGCGGTCGCGGGTTCTCAACTCCAGCGAGCGGTCGGTCTCGGTCGTGGCCCGGTCGGCAATGTCGGGCTCGATCTCTCCGCCCTCCTGGAGATGGACGAGCGTCTCGTTGGCTTCCTGGTACAGCTCGCTGCGCCAGGCGAGCAACTTGCGGCGGAAATACTCCCGCATCACGGGATTCATGAAGGGCTCGTCGTCGGAGGGTTTGTAGCCTTCAGGAACCGTCACCACCATGTCAGCACTTACTCCCTCGGCGGCGTAAATCGACGGCGCGGAATATATTGATGCGCGTGCTTTTGTACAAGAGGGGTATCGCGGATCGTCACGGAAGGTGGGGACGCGCTCTCTCCGCTTCAGGCTTCTCGCAACAGCTTGGCGAGCTCGACCTCGGCGCGCAGCTCGATCTCCTCGATCAGGCCGTTCAGGCGCGGGTCGTCGGATTGGATCTTCCGCGCCCGCAAGGAATGAGCCAGCTGAGCCAGGTCCTGCCGTGACACCGCCCCCTCGAGGACCTGACAGCGGATGCGGTCAAGGCGATCGAGAATGTCCTCGCCATGGCGCCTCAACAGCCCGCGCGACCGGCCTTCCGCCGAATCCGGGACTTCCTGGACCACCAGCAGGGCATTGACGGCGCTCACCCCCTGCGTCTCGACGGGAGGTGCCGTACCGCTGGCCTCTGCCACCTCGCGCAATTCCTGCGCAAACGCATCGCCTCGACCGGCCGCAGCCGGTTTGCGACGAGGACCGGATGCGGACCTGCTCGGGCCGACGTCGTTAACCTTCATGAAGCCGTCCTTCCGGCTCAAGAGCAGCCGGCGGTCATTCTGCGGAACACGACTTAAGGATGCGTAAACGCCCCGAGGGGCGGAAAATCTTGCCTGCTCGATCATGCCGCCCCGTTTCTGCCCTGCCCCCGAAGCCGGCCGTCAGCGCCGGCCTCACCCTGTGGCACGGCTCTTGCTGAACAAGGTTTGGAGAAGTGTGTCCCTCGCGGAGACGACCCATGGCCCTGTACGGCGCGTTCACCTCCAGCATCCTCGGCATGATGAGCCAGAGCCGTGCGCTCAACACCATCAGCACCAACATCGCCAATGTGAACACGGGCGGCTACCGCGGCACCGAAACCCGCTTTGCCACCATCTACAGCGACACGTTGTTCGAGCAGTCGGACATCGGCGGGGTCCGCACCAAGGAAGTCAAGCTGATGGACCTCCAGGGCAACATGACGGCGAGCAGCCGCAAGCTCGATGTCGCCATCAACGGCAAGGGCTTCTTCATGGTCTCGCCGACGCTTGATGTCGATGAGATCTACTACACCCGCGACGGGTCGTTCGACGTCCGTACCGGCGGCGAGGTTCAGGTGACCGCGGACGATGGCAGCACCATCACGGTGCGCGAAGGATACCTGGTCGACAAGAACGGCTATTACGTCCTCGGCTGGCCCCGCCTGGAAGACGGAACCATTCCAACCACGGGCGCCCCGCAGCCGATGCGTGTCGATCAGTACACCTATATCGACCGCGGGCAGCCGACCAGCGAAGCCATGCTGGGCCTCAACCTTCCGGCCAACGCCGCCGTCGGCGAGACATTCGAATACCAGCTCGACCTGTACGACAGCGACGGCACCCGGCGCGTGGCGACGGCGCGCTTCACCGCAACCTCCCGCGACAACGTGTGGGATTTCGACGTCGTCACCGGCGACGCCGCGGACGTCGTAACCCTGGGACCGGGCCGAGACTTCGCTCTCGATGCCGGGACGCCCATCGTCTTCGGCGCCAATGCGGCGCCGGGAGACGGAACCGGAACGATCACCATCCCGCAGTCGGCGCTCGACAGCTCCAATCTGGCGGTGGGAGACAGCATCACCGTCTCGGGGACCGCCGGCAACGACCGCGTCTTCACGGTCACCGGGATTTCCGGCGGCGTCATCACCGTCGCCGAAGACGTAGCCGCCGAAGTCGATCTCGACGGAGCCACCGTAGCCTCGGCCGCCGCGCTCCTCCAGTACACCTCCATGACCAGCGTCGATATCGACGTCGCCGCCCAGACTATCACCGTCAGCAGCAGCGGGCTTCCCTTCGCCGGCGCCTTCACCGGCCTGGCGGCGGGGGACGTGATCACCCTGGCCGGCACGACCGGCAACGACGGCACCTACACGATTGCGTCGGTTTCGGCCGACGGATCCACCATCACGGTGGCCGCGGCAACCCCACTGCCCGGCCCGAACGAGTCCGATGCCGACGGCACGGCCCTGACCGCGCCGGGAGCGCTCGCCCAGCGCATCGAATTCGGGACCGACGGCCGCGTGATCGCGCCCGAGGTCTATACCGTAGGCGTGGCCTGGGCCGACGGCGCAACCTCGACGGTCGCCCTCGACCTCGGGACGACGACGCAGTTCGCCGGCGATCTGCTGGTGAACTCCTACTGGCAGAACGGCTACGGCCGATCGGGGCTCAAGTCCCTCGACTTCGATGCCGCGGGCTACGTGCTCGGCATGTTCGCCGATGCCACCGGCCGCCCCCTGTACCGTCTGGCCCTCGCCTCCTTCACCAACGCATCAGGGCTCGCCGAGCATAACGGCAACGTCTATTCGGAAACCGAAATCTCGGGCGAGCCGCACGTCTTCGCCCCCGGCGACGATTCCCACGGCCTGATCGCCCCCCACACCCGCGAATTGTCGAACATCGATATCGCCGACGAGTTCACCCGCATGATGATGACGCAGCACGCCTACACGGCCTCGTCGAAGGTCTTCAAGACCGTCGACGAGATGACCGAGGTAGCGCGCGACCTGAAGGGTTAGCCATGCCCGCCCCGGCAAGAATTGCCCCGTACAGGTCGTCTTCGAGGGTTCCCGGCGGCGGATTTCCGGGGCTTTCCCGGTGGCATGCTTTTCGCTTGGGAACTTGCGGGCTTGCGAACCGGCTACGAGCGACAGTGATGGCAAAGGTGGAAAAGCACATGCAGTCGGCCCCTCGCGGCATGCTCGCCGCCGTCAGGCGGGTCGTCTTCGCCGGCGGCCTTGTTGCGGTCCTCTGCGCCGGGATCGCCTTGCCAGCCGCCGCGGCTTCGCGCGTCAAGGACATCGTCGATTTCGAGGGCGTGCGCGACAACCCGCTGGTCGGTTACGGCCTCGTGGTGGGACTCAACGGCACCGGCGATTCCCTCAAGGACGGCCACTTCACCAAGCAAAGCCTGCAGGCGATGCTGAACCGCCTTGGCGTCAAGCCGACCGATGCCGGCCTGACCTCGAAGAACGTCGCCGCGGTAATGGTCACTGCCACGCTACCGCCGTTCTCCCGCCAGGGCTCGCGCATCGACATCACGGTCAGCGCGCTGGGCGACGCCAAGAGCCTGCTCGGCGGAACCCTATTGGTGACGCCGCTGCTGGGTGCCGACGGCGAAGTCTACTCGGTCGCCCAGGGGCAGGTCGCAGTCAGCGGCTTCAGCGCCCAGGGCCGCGGCGAATCGGTGACCAAGGGCGTCCCCACCAGCGGCCGCATCCCCAACGGTGCGATCGTAGAGCGCGAAGTCGGCTTCGACATGACCCGCCTCAACAACATGAAGCTGACGCTGCGCAACCCCGACCTTACGACGGCCCGGCGCATCGCCCAGGCGATCAACGCCTTCCTCGGCACCGCGGCGGCAAGCCCCAGCGACCCGGCAACGGTCCGGCTGGTGCTGCCCGAGGACTACCGCGACAACGCCGTCAACCTGCTGACCGACATCGAGCAGCTCCGGGTCGAGCCCGACCAGCTTGCGCGGGTGGTGATCGACGAGCATTCCGGGACCATCGTCATGGGCGAGAACGTCCGCATCAGCACGGTGGCGATCGCCCAGGGCAGTCTCACCATTCGCATCACCGAAACGCCGCAAGTGTCGCAGCCCGGCCCGTTTGCCGAGGTCGGCACCACCACCACCGTCGACCGTACCCAGATCGAGGTCGACGAGGGCGGGGACCGCAAGATGTCCGTGCTGCCGGACAGCGTGACCCTCCAGGAGCTGGTCAACGGTTTGAATGCGCTGGGCATCGGGCCGCGCGACCTCATCACCATCCTGCAGGCGGTCAAGGCGGCCGGCGCCCTGCACGCCGAAATCGAGGTGATGTGATGAGCGACGCCGCCGCCCTGCTGCAGCTCCAGCACGCCGTCGAATCCGGCCGGCGCGGCCCCGAGGCGAGGACCTCGACCGACCTCGCCAAGGTGCGCGAGAAGGCGCAGGAATTCGAAGCTCTGTTCCTGAGCCAGATGCTGCAGCCGATGTTCGCCGACATCCGCGCCGAAGAGCCGTTCGGGGGCGGGCCCTCCGAGGAGATCTGGCGCTCCATGCTGGTGGACGAATACGGCAAGGGTATCGCGCGCGCCGGCGGCATCGGCATCGCCGACCGCGTGATGGGAGAGATGCTGAGGGCGCAGGAGGCCCGCTGACGATGGACATGAAGCAACGCGTGGACGACCTGATCGTCATCGCCCGCCGGCTGGTCGAGATCATCGAGGCGGAGAACAAGGCGCTTCGTGCCCACAAGCCGGCTGAGATCGCCGCCTGCGTGACCGACAAGACGAGCCTCAGCCGCGCCTATGAATCGAGGATGCGCGGCCTGATCGAGAACCACGCCGAGCTGGCGGAGGTCGATCCGGCCATGCGGGAAAAGCTGCACGATCTCGGCCAACGCCTGAAGACGCTTACCGACGAGAACGGCCGGCTGCTGAAGGTGGCGCTGGCGGCGCATAACGAGTTCGTCGGCGCCGTTGCGCAGGCGGTCCGGCAGAGCTCCGCCGGCCCCGGTCTCTACTCACGGAAAGGCACCACCGCGGTCGCCCGGGGCGGCCGCGAGAAACAGCGGGCCCAACCGGTCTCGCTCGACCGCACCTTGTGACTTTCATCCTGCTCCGCAGAACGCGTATCGGAGAAATTCCATGTCTGCCGCCGGCTCGTTGACCCTCGCACTCCACGCCGCAAGAAGCGGCCTTCTGGCCACCCAGCAGGCCCTCGATGCGACTGCCAACAACATCTCGAACGCCAACACCGTCGGCTACTCGCGCAAAGTCGTGAACATGGAGCAGCGGGTGGTCAACGGCGTCGGTGCCGGCGTTCAGGTCGGCTCGGTGACGCGGATCATCGACGAGGGGCTGCTGAAAAGCCTGCGCATACAGCTCTCGGACTACAATCGGCTGGCCGTGCAGGAGGACTACTACGGCCGGGTCCAGGAGATGTTCGGCTCGCCGGGCTCCAACACATCGATCAGCCACACCATCGACGAGCTGGCCTCGGCCCTGGAATCCCTGGCCGTCACCCCGAACAGCAACCTCGAGCAGAGCGAGGTGGTGCGGCGCGCCTCGCTGCTGACCAGCAAGCTGCAGACGATGAGCTCGACGATCCAGGAGCTGAGGCTGCAGGCCGATTCCGAGATCGCCAGCGCCACCGCCGAGATCAACGACATCATCACCCGGCTTGGGGTGCTCAACGACAAGGTGATCCGCAACACGATCGTCACCAACGACGTCTCCGACCTTCAGGATCAGCGTGACCAGATGCTGACCCGGCTGTCGGAACTGATCGACATCCGCTACTTCTACCGCGGTGCCGGCGATGTCGTCGTGTTCACCGAGGGCGGCCGTACCCTGGTCGACAACCAGCCTCCTCCCATCAGCCACAGCCAGGCGAGCTACTCCGCCGCCTCGACCACCCATGCGGAAGGCGACTTCGACGGGATCTACGTCGGCAATGATATCGCCGGCAACGACATCACCACCGAAATCCGCAGCGGCGCCCTGAAAGGTCTGATAGACCTGCGCGACAACATCCTCTCCGACCTCCAGAGCCAGATCGACGAGCTGGCTGGCACCCTGCGCGACACCGTCAACCAGATCCACAATAGCGGCGTCCCCTTCCCCGGCATGCAGACGATGACGGGAAGCCGCGTCTTCCTCGACACCTCGGATGTCGCCAATGCGGGCAACGCCCAGCAGATCAAGATCAGTTCGGACGTGCGGATCCTGATCTTCGACTCGAGCGGGGACCAGGCGGCGTCCGTCAGCCTGTCGGCTTTGATGACCGACCCCCACTTCGGCGGCCACACGAACTACGACGGCGGGACGGGCTATGTCGCCGGGGAGTACTGGGACGTTGCCGACGTGGCCAACGTGATCCAGCGCTGGCTCACCGACACCCCCCTGAACCCCCCAGCCGTGGCCGTGCCGTCGGCCGGACTGGGGCTGACGGGGGCGCAGGTCGGCATCGACTCCCTGGGCCACTTCACCCTCGACATCAACAACACCAACTACTCGATCGCCTTCCGTGACGAGACTGCCCTCGGTTCGGCGCAGGCGGATACCACCGTCAGCTTCGACAAGGACGGCGACGGCCTCACCGACGAAACCGTTGCCGGGTTCTCGAACTTCTTTGGCCTCAACGACTTCTTCGTCGACGAGATCACGCGCAACCTGCATGAAAGCAATGTCGTCGCCGGCTCCTTCACCGCCTCGGCGACGGTGCTCAAGTTCGTCGACGGTTCGGCGGCGATGCCGCTGCCGGGCGGTGCGACCGTGACCATCGCGGCCGGGGACTCGCTCCAGACGATCGCCGCCAAGATCAATGCCGCGGTTCCCGGCCTCACCGCCTCGGTGGTGCCCGATGGCTCTGGATACCGCCTGCGCATCGGCCACAACGCGGCGCAGGAGTTCGAGATCACCGAGACCGGCAACCTGCTGGGCGCGATGGGCATGCATGTCTCGAACTCGCGGGCTTCCTCGACCCTCCTGGTGCGCAGCGACATCCGGGCAGCCCCGGGCAACATCTCGACCGGCGTGCCGCAGTGGGACTCCACGATCGGCCTGAACGGCGCTTACCGGATGAGCGTCTCCGACGAGACGGCGATCAGCAGACTGGCGACCCAGTTCTCCGAGGTAACGTCCTTCGACCTTGCCGGCGGCCTGCCGACCGTCGATCTCACCTTCAGCGAGTACGCGGCGACGCTGCTTGCCCGCAACTCGTCGCTGGCTTCGGCAAACGCGACCCAGACCGGCTACCAGAAGGACCTTACGGACGCCCTGCAGTACAAGTCCGACACCTTCCGCGGCGTCAACATGGACGAGGAGATGTCGAACCTGATCCTGCTGCAGCAATCCTACGCGGCGGCGGCACGGGTCATCACCACCATCAACGACATGTTCGATACCCTGACCGCTGCGATGCGGTGACATGAGGTGACGCGATGAGCAGAATTACGGATCTTGCCTCCCACACCCAGATCACCGGCTACATGCTGGACATCCAGGATCGCCTCACCAAGACGCAGATCCAGGTCTCGAGCGAGAAAAAGTCGCAGGACTATCTGGGGATAGCCGGGCAGTCGCAAAGGCTCCTGCAGCTGGAAAGCGCCACGACGCAGTTGAGCAGGTTCACCCAGAACAACAAGACCATGGATCTTCGTCTCGCGACGGCGGAGAAGGCGATCGACGGGATCGGCACAGCGCTCAAGGATGTCCGCGACGCGTTGCGGGAGTTCTCTCAGGGCTCGGACAACAGCGAAACCGCGGTCACCGACATCCAGAACTGGGCGTTTCGCACCCTGCGCAGCCTGGAGGGCTACCTCAATACCGATATCGGCGACCAATACCTTTTCTCCGGCACCCGCGCAACCACTAGGCCGGTCGACTTCGGGCCCGATACGCTGGGCGAGTTCCAGGCCCTTTTCGACGGCAGCCAAGTGACTTTCCCGACCACTCGCGAATCTCACTTGCAGGATGCCGTTACGTTCACGCCTGCCCAAACGGGCAATCTCACGTTTACGGCCGGGCCACCGGGGACGATCACGGCGGCGATCGCCGGCAGCTTCACAGGTCTGGTCCCGGGAACCGTCATCACCCTTTCCGGAACCACTGCGAACAACGGCACGTACACAATCGGCGGGATCGACGACCCGGCGAATACCACCACACTCACCCTGAACCCCACGGTGACGCTTGACGACAACGGCGGCGTGCCGGACACCTATGGAACCATGACGACCCTGGGCGGCTACTACAGAGGCGACAACCAGAGCGTCACCCACCGTGTCGATGACAACCAGTCCTTCGACTTCGATATCACCGCGGTCGATCCCACCTTCGAAAAGGCGATTCGCGCCCTTTCCATCATAGCGCAAGGCGAATACGGCACGCCGGGCGGCCTCGACCAGAACCTTCAGCGGGTGGACGATGCCTTATACCTGTTGAATGGGGTCGTCGACCAGGTGGCGTCCGGCACGCCCCCGTACGGAGACGAACTGCCGGGGAGCATTCCGAAGATGGAGACCGGAATCGCCTTCAATCGTGTCCTTATCAAGGACATGAACACGCAGCAACGCGAGCTCACCGCCTTTTTCGAGGAGAGCATCGCTTCGATCGAGAACGTCGACAGTCTGGAGGCGGTCACTCGACTCCTCGACGAGATGAATGCCCTGGAGGCGTCATACCAGGCTCTGGCCAAGATCCGCAGCCTGAGTCTCTCGAATTTCCTCGACTAGTAAGGAGCCGTAACAAGAGTCAAAATATCCAGTTGCTAAGGTTACTCGAACATGCTAAAGGTTGACCGTTCACAGTGACTCTCCCTGGTCCGTCGAGAACGACGTTCCCGGGGGCCCAAGGGGTCCTGTGATCGGAACCGAAGCTTCTCTCAGAATGGAGAATGACAATGGCCGATATCACCCTCACCGCCGCAATGCGCGCCAACCTTCTGCAGTTGCAGCAGACGGCGTCACTGATGGACACCACCCAGACCCGGATTTCCACGGGCAAGAAAGTCAACACCGCGCTCGATGACCCGAACGCCTTCTTCACCGCCAAAGGCCTGACCGACAAGGCGAGTGACTTCGCCGTCCTGAAGGACGGCATGGGCCAATCGATCAGCGCAATCCAGACCGCTGACAAGGCGATCACCGCGATTACCGAACTGGTGCAGCAAGCAAAGGCGCTGGCAAACAGCGCGAAGAGCGCGGCAACGACTACTGAGAAGGCTTCCCTCGCTTCCCAGTACGATGCCTTGCTGGCACAGATCGACAAATTGGCGGGGGACGCCACCTACAACGGCATCAACCTCGTTGCGGGGCGCGGGGTCATCAGCGGTGGTGACTGGACGGATACGGTTACCGCGGCCGACGCCCTTGCCGGCATCGCTGCCACTGCGATCTCTAACGTAGGCTCCGAGACCCAGGAACTCAGCTTTGATCTGGAGGTCCAGGGACAGTACGGCGGTGCGGCTGTCGCCGTCACCGACGGTGCCGCCGAAATCTGGACACAATCGGCTGCCGAAACCCTCGTCGTGAACATCGGCACCGACTCAGTTGGAGGGGACGGTTGGACCAACTCCGGGGCGAACATCACGTTCACTGTCGTTGATGCCGACACCCTGACGGCGAGTGACGGTGCTCACACGGCCACCGTTGAAGTTGCCGCACTGGTGGCGGGTGGCGCCACGGCATCGTTCACCCTGGGGGACCTGGACGTCGACCTGGTTTCGTCTGCTGCCGTCACCTTTAATGTTGGCCAGAACAGCAGCGTGGCCAAGACCGATTCGAACCAACGTCAGATCACGGCGACGGCTCTTGGCGCAACCGACACGCAGGCCGGCAATGACGGCGCCGTTACCTTCACCAATGCCGCCTGGAACGGAGACGAGCTGTCGTTCACCGCGACGGAAGCTCAGTTGGTGGTCGGCAACACGGCGACCGTCACTCGCACCAACGTGGGGGGCGCGGGTGAAAATGACATGAAGGTCGAGTTTAACCAGGACGGCTCCGCCTTCATCAATGTCCAAGCCGTCCGTGTGGACTCAATCGGCCTGGGACTAGACGCAGCCAGCAACAATTGGGCTACGAAGGCCGATATCGACGCGGCGATCTCTGACGTAACGGCTGCTCTGTCAAGCCTGCGCGGGAATGCGCAGGCCCTTTCGACCAACCTGAGCGTAATCCAGACCCGCGAGGATTTCACCTCACAGTTTATCAACGCTCTCCAGGAAGGCGCGGACAAGTTGACGTTGGCCGACGGCAACGAGGAAGCCACCAACATGCTGATGCTGCAGACCAGGCAGCAGCTCGGCATCCAGGCGCTCTCGATGGCGTCGCAGTCGGCGCAGTCGATCCTGTCGCTCTTCCGGTAGGCTTGATCGCGATGTGGCGGTAGCGTAGGCTACCGCCACATCTTTTTCCGTCCGGTACCCCAGGCGGACGCGAAGCGCTTGGTGGACGTGATGGCTCTCAAGATCAAACTGCGGCCCAACGAACAGATCATCGTCAACGGTGCGGTCATCCGCGCCGGGGAGCACACGGGCGAGCTCGTGTTCCTCAATCACGCGAGGGTATTGCACCAGAAGGACATCCTCCGCGAGGGCCAGATCCGGATGCTGGAAGTCGCGGGAGGTGCCCCCCGTCCGGATTCGTGGCTGTACTACCTGATCCAGCTTATCTATATCGACCCGGAGAATGTCGGGGCCTATCTGGAACGTCTGCAGCCGATCGTGATGGATTTGCGCGGCACGTTTCCCGACAAGAACGGGGACCTGGACGGCATCATCGGCCTGCTGGCGGATGGCGAAGCCTTCAAGGCCCTCAAGGCTTGCCGATCGGCGTTCCGCGACTGCCTGAGTCCCAAGCGGGTGTCTTTCGAGGACGCCCCGGAGGATGAAGTAAAGGATCAAGGCGTATGAAGAGCTCGCACACCCCTTATGAGACGCTCCCCGACCCCACTAGCCCGCGCGAGATCGAAAGCTGGGCGCTGATGAAATCGGCCCGCGATCTCGATCTCACCAGCCGCGGAAGTGACGACGGCGCCTATCGCGAGGCCCTGCGGCGGAACCTGCTGCTTTGGACCATCATTCAGACCGACGTCGCGTCCGATGCGTCGCCGTTGCCGACTGAGCTCAAGGCGAACATCCTTCGGCTCTCGCTGGTGGTGGACAAGCGCACCTTCGCCGCTCTGGGCGATCTCGACCGCGCGAAGGCGACCCTTCTCATCGAAATCAACCGCAACATTGCTCTTGGCCTGATGGGCCGCCCGGAGGGCGCGCCGGAACAGTCCCCGCCGGCGGGCCCCGGTGCCGTGTCGTACTCGGCGTAGTCGACTGAATTGGGAGGGCGTCATGGAGATCGGCGACAAAATCGGTGGATTTCCTGCCCATAAGGTCTTCGAGCAGGAGAAGCGTGACGTCAACAACGAAAGCCTGCGCACCGCCCGCGAGCTCGGCAGCGTCCGCCTCAACCACAGCAGGCTCAACCTCTTCACCTCTTTGGCAGCAGGCGACAAGGAGGATAACTACTCCTTCAAAGTCATGTCGAAGGGCAACCTGCGTATCGGATTGTACGGCGAGGACAACGTCCGGATCCAGGTCTTGAATGGCCGCGGGCGGGCCATCGCGGACAGCAAGGAAGGCACGGGTCGCCTTTATGAGAAATTTCAAGGCCTCTTGGACCAGGAAGGCACCTCCTTCGATCCCGGCTCCTATTACCTCAAAGTGACGCGGGCAAACGCCAACGATACCAAGACCGAACTCCCGTATTCCATCCAGCTGCAGATGGGAGACACGTACAAGAACGATTACGATACCAAGGAGTACGAGGCCAAGGTGGCGAAGACGGGTGTCATTTTTGATGACCCCGCCGCGAATGCGACCCAGAACTCCGCAACCCTTCAGGGAAAAGGTATCGCCACGATGCTGAGCGATGGCTTGATCTATCTGAACCAGATGATGGACAAGACGATCAACATCTTCTCGACTCTCATGAAGTGAGCGCGCCAAGCCCTTATTCTGATGGTCTTTCTTTTTTTGTGGTGTCGTGCTATGCTTCGTTAGCATCCATAACCAGAATGGGTGGATGATATGGTTGATCGAGTGACCTCAACGATGCTGAACGTGGCAGCTCCGGAGAAGACGGAGCACCATGTTCTTCGTCCGCCTATCGGCAAGGGTAGCGCGCCGGCGCCCCCCGGCAGTCAAGTCTTCGTATCGTCGCCGAAGGGCACCATAGACCCCGAAACGGGAATCTTTGTGATCCGTTTCCGCGAGCAGGACGGCAATACCGTCATGCAAATTCCTGCTGAGCAGGCGGTTCGGCGCTACGCTTCGATGCTGTCCCGCTTCGGCGAAGTTTCCATATCCAAGCCCCCCTCCGGCGAGGATGCCTCACCCCAACAGACGTCATCCCCGAAAGGGAGTGCTCAGGATCCGGTGGCATAGAAGCGACTGCCTTTGTTTGGCGAGCCCCGGTTCGTTGGGCGGCGTCTGGTCAATGCGGTGCGTCTGTGATGCTGTGCATCTTTTGGGAAAGCCCGCATAAATCGTTTGGTAAGGTGAGCGACCGATAAACGACGAGGACAGAGCCCCCGCCCGGCGCCGGACCGACAGGCGGGCGGGGATTAGTATCTGTCTGTCCTTCAGTCGGATTGGGAAGGCCGCCTCCATGCCTCGCGTAGTTGCCAGCATTGAAGCCCGCATGTCGTCCTCCCGCCTGCCGGGCAAGGTGCTTGCCGATATCGGCGGCGCGCCCGCGCTGACCCGGCTGCTGCGGCGGCTGCGCAGGGCGGCGCGGGTCGACGATGTCGTGCTCGCCACCTCGACGAGCCCCGCCGACGATGTCCTGGCGTCCTGGGCCGAGGCCGAGCAGGTCGCCGCCTTCCGCGGCAGCGAGGACGACGTGCTGGGGCGCGTCGTCGGCGCGCACGAGGCGATGGAATCCGAGGTCATCGTCGAGGTCTGCGGCGACATGCCGCTGATCGACCCCGAGGTGGTCGACATGGCGGTCGAAACCTTTCTCGCCAACGAATGCGACGTGGTGACCGCGACCGTCCACCCGTCGTTCCCGCAAGGCACCGAGCCCCAGGTGTTCCGCTACGCGGACTTGGCAGAGGTGGCGGCGAAGATCGCCGATGCCGCCGTGCGCGAGCACGTCTCGTTGTACTTCTACGAGCACCCGGAGTTCTATCGCATCCTCCACCTCGCCGCACCGCCGCGCTGGCAAATGCCCGAGCAGCGGCTTCAGCTCGACTATCGCGAGGACCTGCGCCTGATCCGCGCCATCTACGCGCGGCTCGAGCCACTGCACGGCGACGCCTTCGGGCTGGAGGAGATTGTGGCCCTCCTGCGCGTCCACCCGGCCCTGCAGGCGATCAACGCAGGCTGCGTCGAGAGGGCGGCATGATGAACCGGCGTCCCTTCAAGACGGTCATTGTCCGCATCGGCCAGATTGCCGCCGGATTGACCAGGAATGCGCGCATGGCCCGCTACTTTCCCTGCGCGACCCACGCCCAGGCCCTGGCTGGGAACGACCGGGGGCCGACGCGCTACTTGATCCGCGATGGCCTGACCAAGTGGCTGTTGCGCGAAGCGGGAGCCGGACTGGTGCCGGACGCCGTCCGTCTCGACCGACGAAAGCGCGGCTTCAACGCCTCGATCGATTCCCTGGTCGACCGCGACGATCCGCAGACCCGGGACCGGCTGCTGGCGCCGGGGCCGATCTTCGACCTCGTGCGCCGCGATGCCGTCGAGCGGTTCCTCGACCGCGACATGACCGACAACAGCTTCAGCAAGTTCCTGTTCAGCTTCATATCGGCCAAGCTGTTCCTGGAACATCACCGCGAATGGGGGCGCGAAGCAGCATGACCGGACCCGTGGGAGCAGCCGTCATCGGCCTCGGTATCGGCGAGCAGCACGCGCACATGTACGCGAAGCTTCCCGACGTCGAGCTCCGCTGGCTGTGCGACTTCCTGCCCCACAAGGCGCGCGAGGTGCAGGGCCGGGTCGGTGCAGGGCAGGTGGCCGCCAGCGTCGACCAGGTGCTGGACGACCCCGCCACCACGTTGGTCTCGATCGCCAGTTTCGACCGCGACCACGTCGCGCTGACGCTGGCCGGGCTGGCCCGCGGCAAGCACCTGCTGGTCGAGAAGCCGCTGTGCGGCACCGCGGACGAGGCGGCAACGATCAAGGCTGCCTGGGAGGCGGCGGGACGCCCGCACCTGCAGTCCAACCTCGTGCTGCGGGCCGCGCCGGTCTACGTGTGGCTGAAAAGCGCGATCGCCGACGGCCTGCTGGGCGAGGTCTACTCGGTCGACGGCGAGTACCTGTACGGGCGCCTGCACAAGATCACCGACGGCTGGCGCAAGGACGAGGAATACTACTCGGTGATGGGCGGCGGCGGCATCCACATGGTCGATCTGATGATCGAGATGTGCGGCGGCCCCCCAGGCCGGGTGGCCACCGTCGGGACCAACATCGCGAGCCGCGGAAGCGCGTTCCGCCACGCCGACTTCATGGCCTCGACGTTCGAGTTCCCCTCGGGCGCGATCGGCCGCATCACCGCCAATTTCGGCTGCGTGCATCGCCACCACCACGTGCTGCGGGTGTTCGGCACCAAGGCGACGTTCATCTACGACGACCAGGGGCCGCGACTCCACGAAACCCGCGACGAAAAGGCGCGAGCCCGCGCACTCGATCTTGCCACCCTTCCCAACCACAAGGGTTGCCTCATCCCGCCGCTGGTCAGGGCGATCCGCGAGGGAGCCGATTCCACCGCGGCAGCGCAGCGCGAGTTCGACCTCATTTGCGTGTGCGCCGCCGCCGACACCGCGCTTATCGAACGCCAACCGCTGGACATCAGGTACGTGTGATGGAAAGACGCGACATCCCCTTCGGCCGTCCCGCGTGATTCTGGACGGCGACGAGGACGCGGACGCCCTTCACATCCTGGCCCTCGTGGCGCTTCAGAAGAGCGATCCGCGGCAGGGGCTGACCGCATGCCCGGCTCGGTCGCCGGGATTGGAGCAGGTCACCCGGACCCTGCTCGTGTGCCAGACCGAGCTTGCGGGCCTGCTGGCCTCCGCCAGGGGCGTCGATGCGGCCGGGGCGATGGCCCGCCCGACTTCACTCCTGCTCTGTGCTTCCTCGGATTGGCGCTGGCTCCTCGATCGTCCGCACAGCCCCTGGTACCCGACCATGCGGCTGTTCCGCCAGCGCGTTGCGCTGGACTGGAGCGACGTCGTGGCATCGGCCGCGACCGAAATCGGCAACCTGGCCGCCGCGTCACGCGGAAATTCCTGACGCGCACCGGTCATTTCTTGCCGGGCGCCGCCAGGAAACAACTATACCCGTCGCAGGATTCCCTTGCCGAACAGCGGTTTGGCGGTCACGGCACCGTTTGGCCTAGGTCTTGCAGATCCTCGACAGCAATCGTGTCGCGGGACCTGCTGATCATGAACGTGAATTCGATCGAGACCAAAGTCGTACCGGAACAGGGCCTTTCGGCGGCAGCCCTCGCCCTTCAACAGGCGGGCAGCGCGGCTGCCAGCTTCAACGAGCTCCTGCGGCAGGCCGGGACCACCATCGCGAAGCCGGACCCGGAAGCTCCCCGCGCCGCCGAGACCGAGAAGCGACCGGCGCCGCGGCAGGAGGCTCCCGAGGCGCGCCGCAACCGTCATCAGGATGCCGCGGCTCCCGCGAAATCAGAGAGACCTGCCGAGGCCCCGGCGCGTCCGCGGACAAAGGATACACGTCCGGCCTCCGAAGACCGGGAGACCCCGCCCGGGCTGGATACCGCCGCCGACACATCGAGCGAAGCCGCGACTCCGGCCCCTGACAAGGCCGAACAGCAAGTCGCGGCCGCCGGTTCGGCCTCGGAAGCGCCCGTTGCCGACGTGCCGGGCTCATCCGTGGCCAAGGCCGCGCCCTCGGACGCGGCCCCCACCTCGGCGACCCCCCTCGCCGACGCGGGGGAAGAGGGCGCGGCCCAACCTTCCGAGGGCGAGGCCAGCGCCGGGGCCACCCCGAAGACGAAGCCCGCCGGCGAGGCCTCCCCTCACGCCCAGGCACGCCACGACACCACCGCCCCGCAGCCGAAACCCGGCGTGGCGGAGATGCCCGACGCCTCCGCCGGAGACGAAAGCCGTATCGCGACCACGGACGCTGCGGCCTCTTCCGGGAAAAAAGAAGGCGATGCGGCAAAGGCAGCGACCTCGCAGGCGAGCACGCTGGCTGCCAGCGAGGCCGCGGCCCAGCAAGCTGCCGGATTGGCCAAGGAGGCCGGACCGAACGCCCGAATGCACGTCAAGGTGAAGGTCAACGCACCGGCGGCAAGCACGCCCGCCGAAGCCGACGCGATTGCCGGCACCGCCTCCTCGACCGAGAACTCGGCTGCGCAGAGCGGCGGGAGGCAGGGCGGAGGCGGCCAGGCGCAGCACGTGAAGCTTGCCGGCCTTCCCGATCCCGCCGCCCCTCAGGCCTCCCAGACTCCGTCCGGACAAGCCTTGCCCGGCGTGGTCGAGGCTCCCGGCACGGCGAAGGCCTGGAGCACAGCCGAGGCCTCCCCGGCAGGCGTGACCGCCACCGGCGCCAGCTCGGCGGGCGGCTCGACAGCAGCCGGTGCGGCCGTCCATACGACAGCCGCCGCCGAAACGTCGCAAGCCGCGCATGCCGCCGCGACGCCGCGGCACTCGGCAGCCTTCCGCCATGCGGTCGTCGACCAGGTCTCGGTGCGGATCACCAAGGCGATCGCCGAAGGTCTCGACCACATCAAGATTCAGCTCCGTCCGGCCAGCCTCGGCCGTGTCGACGTCGAAATCGAGATGAGCCAGGACGGTCGCATGACTGCCGTCGTGACAGCCGACAACAAGGAAACCCTCGAGCTCCTGCAGCGCGACGCCAAGACCCTCGAGAAGGCCCTCCAGGACGCCGGTCTCCAGGCCGACTCCGGCAGCCTCACCTTCAACCTCCGCAGCGGCGACAGCAACCGCGGCGAGGCGCGTTCCGACGCCTTCGGCAGGTCGCCCGGCGCATCGCAGGAGGAGCCGACCCTGGACGAGCTTCTCAGCAAGGACGGCTTCACCCCGCGCGCCGACAAGCGCATCGACATCCGGGCTTAGGAGAGAACTGATCATGTTGATGTCAGGCGTCACGGGATCGACCGAGCTCGACTCCTCCTCCTCTGCCGGGCAGGCAAAGAACCGCCTGCAGGACGACCTCAACCGCTTCCTGAACCTGCTGGTGACACAGCTCAAGAACCAGGATCCGCTCGATCCTCTCGACGCCAACGAGTTCACGTCGCAGCTGGTGCAGTTCGCCAGCGTCGAGCAGCAGATCTACGCCAACGCGAACATGGAGAAGATGGTCAACCTGCAGCAGCAGTCGCAGACCGCTTTCATGATCGACTACATCGGCAAGACGGTCGAGACGCTGGGCGACAAGGTCAACCTCGAGGACGACCGGGCCGAGTTCAACTACGTGCTCGGAACCAACGCTGCCCACGTCCAGGTGTCGATCCAGAATTCCGCCGGCCAGACGGTATTCACGACCGAAGGAGAGAAGACTGCCGGCAAGCACAACATCGTCTGGGACGGCAAGGACGGCAAGGGCGTCCAGCAGGCGGACGGCGTCTATACCATCGTCATCGCCGCGACTGACCGCGACGGCAACCTGCTCGACGTCGAACAGACGGTGGTGGGACGGGTGGTCGGCGCCGGCAACGACAACGGCGAAGCGACCCTGTTCGTCGGCGAGGTCCTGACCCCGATGGACCAGGTGGTGACGGTCCGCGAGACCCCCGCCAAGCAGGAAACTGTCAACTAGGAACGCTACGGCTGGCATTGCCGCCGGAATTTTTGAAGGAGAACCTCGATGAGTCTTTACGGCGCCTTGTTCTCTGGAGTGTCCGGCCTCGTCGCCCAGTCGAGCGCGATGGGTGCGATCTCGGACAACATCACCAACGTCTCGACGGTGGGCTACAAGGAGACCACCACCAATTTCCAGACGCTGGTGACCAAGCAGGCCTCCGCCACCTTCTACTCGGCAGGCGGCGTGCAATCGAAGCCGCGCCACATGAACGACGTCCAGGGACTGCTGCAGGCCTCGACCTCGCAGACCGACATCTCGGTTTCCGGCTCCGGCTTCTTCGTGGTCAACGAGGTCGCCCGGCCCGGTATCCAGAATCAGTACCTGTACACCCGCGCCGGTTCGTTCACGATGGACGACCAGGGCTACCTGAGAAACGCGGCCGGCTTTTACCTGCAGGCATGGCCGACCGATGCCCGAGGCACCGTCACCCCCGCCAACCCGAACCTCACGGTGACCAACCAGAACATCATCTCCAGCGACTATCTGGAGACGGTGAACCTGAACCGGGTCGGTGGCACGGCGGCAGCTACCACCAGCATCCAGATCGGCGCCAACCTGCCGTCGAATGCGACCGCTGGGGCCACCCACAAGACCGACGTCCAGTTCTTCGATTCGCTGGGCAACTCGAACAACATCAGCCTGGTCTACACGCGGTCGCCGCGCGGCAACCAATGGGACGTCAGCGTCAATCCGGCGCAGCAGACGGCGGTTGCCACCATGGAGGATGCCAGCGGCCGCGTCTACTCCAGCGTCGGCCAGCTCGAGTTCACCAGCAGGCCCGCCGACGGCGCGCGGGTGGTGATCGACGGGGTGACGTACGAATTCAACTCCGCCGGCGGCGTGACGGCCGGCAACATCGCGGTCAACATCGCGACCAACACCACGGTTTCGCAAGACGTCGCCGCGCTGGTTGCCGCGGTGAAGGCGAACGATACCGAGTACGGCGATTACGGCGGCTACACCAACACCCGGATTTCGATCAGCCCGGCCTCGTCGAACACCGTGCTTTTCACCGAGGACGGGACGGCGGCGATCACGGTCAACCCGATCGGCCTTCTCGACGCGGCCGGCGATCCCGTCACCCAGCAGACCGATGCCTTCACGGTGGCCCAGCAGAACGAGCTTTACACCGACTTCACCCAGTTCACGTTCGGCGGCATCCCCGCGGCGGGTACCTCGATCACCATCAACGGCACGGTCTATTCGTTCGTCAACGGCGCCCCCGGCAGCACGACGCAGATCCAGGTCGACGGCGCGGCGACCCTGCCGACCGTCCTGGCCGCGCTGGAGACGGCGATCGAAACCAACGATCCTGCCTTCTCCGGGACCCGGGTCCGCGTGCGCGACAGCGGCGGCGGCGGCGTCGACACCCTGGTTCTCGAAAGCCTTCCCAGCGGATCGTACAACGTCGTCAACGACACCGGCGCAGCCCTGACGGTCGCCGGCGGTGCGCTGGCCAACGGCGCCACCCAGGCCGTCAATACCGGTTATGCCATCACCTTCGACGTCGACGGACTGCCGGCGGCATTCAATATCGCCGAGCTCGAGATCCTGGGCTTCACCAACGGCGCCGCCGACATGGATGACGCAGTCAACCACAGCCCGCAGATCACCCTCGACTTCGGCTCGATCGGCGAAGCCGACGGCATGACCCAGTTCGGCGAGGAGTTCACGCCGATCTTCATCAACCAGAACGGTTCGAAGTTCGGCACCTTCGCGGGCCTGACGATCGGCACCGACGGTCTCGTCACCGCGCTGTTCGACAACGGCGAGACCCGCATCATCTACAAGATCCCTCTCGCCACCTTCATCAACGCGAACGGCCTCGAATCCAAGACCGGCAACGTGTGGACCGCCACCGACGCCTCGGGCAACTACACGCTGCGCGAACCCGACAACGGCCCCGCAGGCCAGGTGATCCAGGCCGCCCTCGAGTCCTCCACCGTCGATATCGGAACCGAGTTCACGCAGATGATCGTGGTCCAGCGCGCCTACTCGGCCTCGACCAAGATCATCAGCACCGCCGACGAGATGCTGGAAGAGCTGATGGCGGTCAAGCGGTAGGCGCTGCACTCCGGATCGGCATGATGGCCCGGCCGGCTCCCGGCCGGGCCTTTGCTTGCGTCCACGTTCGCAAACCCTTGTTAACCAACGCCCTTAGCCGTTTCTTAAGGCCGCCCCGCTACGGTGTCTCCCGGGACGCATGGACGCCTGGGATAGATGCGTGGGGTACAATGACTCACGACGGATCAGAGTTCAGGAACGCCATCGAAGCGATGTCCGACATTGTCAGTCCGTCGGGCCGGCGCATGACCGTCAACGACCTGCCTCCTCCCGATACCAAACGCTGGATCTCCCACCGCAAGGCCGAAGTGGTCGCGGGCGTCCGAGCCGGGCTGATCTCGCTGGAGGACGCGTGCAAGCGGTACGCCTTGTCGATTGACGAATTCCTCTCCTGGCAGCGCAACCTGGACGAGCGGGGGTTGAAGGGGCTTCGGGTCACCGTGGGACGGCGCAAGCGGATCCCATAATTTTCTTTAAAATTCAGTGTTTTATGCGGCCCCTGCTAGGCAAGTTTTACCCGGTTGTTAACCAGTTGTTCACGGTCGTCGGGATAACCTCGACGCGGCCGATCGGGCCCATTTTTGCCGCGCCAAGGCAGCCGCCCGTATCGGTTTGAGGGGGAACCGTCCTTGGACGCGCTGCTGCAGACTCTGCGCAATCTCGGGCCTATGCGCCTGGCCGTCATGGGCCTGGTCGGGCTTGGGCTGCTGGGCCTGATCGTCTTCGCGGTCAGCCGGATCAGCACCCCGCCGATGGAGCTGCTGTTCAAAGACCTCGACATGAACGACTCGGCGCGCATCGTCAAGCAGCTCGAATCGATGGGAGAGCCGTTCCAGATTCGCGAAAACGGCAGCGCCATCATGGTGCCAAGCGACAAGGTGCTGCGGTTGCGCATGTCGATGGCCGACCAGGGACTGCCCAGCGGCGGTTCGGTGGGCTACGAGCTGTTCGACAACGCGAACACGATGGGCACCACCGACTTCGTGCAGAACGTCAACCTGGTGCGCGCCCTCGAAGGCGAGCTCGCCCGCACCATCCGGGCCCTCGATCCGGTGCAGTCCGCCCGCGTCCACCTGGTGCTGCCGCGGCGCGAGCTGTTCAGCCGCCAGACCCAGATGCCGACCGCCTCCATCATCGTCAAGCTGAAGCGCGGCGGGCGTCTCAATCGCGAGCAGGTCGGCGCCATCCAGCACCTCGTCGCCGCCGCGGTTCCGCAGCTCGTCCCCGAGCACGTCTCGGTGGTCGACGAGCGCGGCACCCTTCTGGCGCGTGGCTTCGAGGATGCCGGCGGGCCCGAGGCCGCGGCGGCGATGAAGAACGAGGAGCGTCGCCTCGCCCTACAGCGCCGGCTGACGGAGACCGTCGAGAATCTGGTCGCTCAGGCGGTCGGCTACGGCAACGTCCGCGCCGAGGTCAACGCCGAGCTGGATTTCGACCGCATCACCACCCAGCAGGAGATCTACGATCCCGAAGGCCAGGTGGTACGCTCGACCCAGACCGTGGACGGCACCGCGCAGACCAAGGAATCCGATGGCACGCCGCCGGTTTCCGTCGGCACCAACCTGCCCGATTTCGCAAGCCAGACCGGCGCCCCGGGCGCCAGCAGCAACGAACAGCGCAACGAGGAGACGGTCAACTACGAAATCTCGAAGAAGATCGTCAGCCACATCCGCGAGGGCGGCTATGTCAAGCGGCTGACGATCGCGCTTCTGGTCGACGGCACCTATGCGACCGGCGCCGACGGCAAGCGGACCTATCAGCCCCGCCCCGAGGCCGAACTTGAGAAGATCGGCACTCTGGCGCGCAACGCGATAGGGTTCGATGCCAACCGCGGCGACACGCTCGACGTCATCAACCTGCAGTTCGCCGATCTGGCCGGAGGCGAGGACACGCCGCTCGACCTGTTCATGGGCCTGACGAAGGCAGACCTGCTCGACATCGCAGAGCTTCTGCTCTACGGCATCATCATCGTCCTGGTGCTGCTTCTCATCGTGCGCCCGATGGTCGTCCGCTTCCTCGAGACGCAGCCGCTGGCCGCCTCGGTACCCGAAGGGCGCCTGCTGACCGACCGCGCATCTGCACCCCCCGCGCTCACCGGGCCCGCGCCGCTGCCCGTCGAGGGCATGATCGAGGAGGAGGAGCCGTCGTTCGAGGAACTGATCGACATCGACAGGGTCGAAGGCCGGGTCAAGGCGTCCTCGGTCAAAAAGGTGGGCGAAATCGTCGAGAAGCATCCGATGGAGGCACTGGCGATCATTCGCACCTGGATGTACCAGGAAAGCTGACGGAGACGGCCGTATGGCTCGCGTACGCGACGAGTTCCGCAACCTCACCGGGACCCAGAAGGCCGCCATCTTCATGCTGGCCCTGGGCGATGAGCACGCCGGTCGCCTGTTCGAGTTGATGGACGACGACGAAATCCGCGAGCTGTCCTCCGCGATGGCCAACCTGGGCGGCGTCAGCTCGGCGCTGGTCGAACGGCTGTTCGTGGAGTTCGCCGATCAGCTTTCGACCGCCGGCTCGCTGGTCGGCAGTTTCGACACCACCGAACGTCTCCTCACGCGCAGCCTGTCCAAGGAGCGCGTTGATCAGATCATGGAGGAGATCCGCGGGCCGGCCGGGCGCACGATGTGGGACAAGCTCGGCAACGTAAACGAGAACGTGCTCGCGAACTACCTCAAGAACGAGTATCCGCAGACGGTCGCCGTGGTGCTGTCGAAGGTCAAGCCGGACCACGCTGCACGCGTTCTTTCGGTACTGCCCGAGAACTTCGCGATGGAAGTCATCATGCGCATGCTTCGCATGGAATCGGTGCAGAAGGACATCCTCGACCACGTCGAGCGCACGCTGCGCACGGAGTTCATGACCAACCTCGCGCGCACCCAGCGCCAGGACAGCCACGAGCTGATGGCCGACATCTTCAACAACCTGGACCGCAACGCCGAGAACCGGTTCATGACCGCCCTCGAGGAGCGCAACCGCGAGAGCGCCGAGCGCATCAAGCAGTTGATGTTCACCTTCGACGACCTGGTCCGGATCGACAACACCGGCATCCAGAAGCTGCTGCGGCAGGTCGAGAAGGAGCAGCTGGCCGTCGCCCTCAAGGGCGCCGCCGAGGCGGTCCGCGATCTGTTCTTCGCCAACATGTCCGAGCGTGCCGGCAAGATGATGCGCGAGGACATGGAGGCCATGGGCGCCGTGCGGCTGCGCGACGTCGACGAAGCCCAGGCGGCCATCGTCGCTGTCGCCAAGGCCCTTGCCGATGCCGGGGAGATCGCGATTTCCGGCTCCGGCGAAGACGACGAGCTTGTGTATTGACGGGAACTCAGATGGCCAGGGTGCGCCGCTATCTTTTCGACCGTGATTTCGGACCGCCGGGCGAAGAGGCGTTGTTCGCGGAAGCCCAGGCCGCTGCCCTGGCGGCCGCCGAGGAAGCCGAGATCGAGATCGTCGAGGTCGAGCCGGAGCCGACCTTCGCCCTGGCCGACCTCGAAGCCGCCCGCCGCGAGGGTTTCCAGCAGGGCTGCGAGCAGGGCTTCCGGGACGCTCAGAAGACCAACGAGAAAATGCTTCTGGAAACCGCCGGGAAGGCGCTGGCCCAGGTGGCCGAGATGTTCCGCATCCAGGAGAGCGCCAACGCCGCCCGCGCCCGCGAGGCCGTCGAGGTCGCCGTCACGGTCGTGCGCAAGCTGTTCCCGTCCTACTGCGCGCAGCATGGCTGCGGCGAGATTGAGGGCCTGGTCGGGGGACTTCTCGCCCACCTCGAGAGCGAGCCCAAGGTCACCGTGCTGGTGCACGCTTCGGCTCTTGAGTTGCTGGCGCCGCTGCTGGCCGAACGTGCGGCGCCCCTGGGACTCGGGGACCGGCTGGTCGTCATGGCGGCGGACGGCGTCGCGCCGGGCGACTGCGTCGTGAAGTGGAACAATGGCGGCGCCGAGCGCGTCACCGCCGAGACTTGGCAGGAAATCGACCGCATTCTGGCGCGCAACGCCGAGGCTTCCGAAACGGCCGCGACCGTCGAGGTGCCGGCCGTCGCCCAAGCGTTATCAGCGTAGCCGTAGCGAAACGGGGGAACCCATGGCTGACTCGAAGGCATCTCTTCAGCTCGACGAACTCAACGACGCCCCCTCCGCAGGCGCGTTCGAACCCGAGGAAACCGAGTTTGCCGAACCCCAGGAGGCGCCGCGCAACTCGCGCGACCTCGAGGCGGTCTACGACATCCCGGTCCAGGTCTCGGCTGTGCTCGGCAAGGCTACGATGCAGGTGAGCCAGCTTCTCAAGCTGGGCCGCGGCGCGGTGGTCGAACTCGATCGCAAGGTCGGCGAGGCCATCGACATCTACGTCAACAACCGGCTGGTGGCGCGCGGCGAGGTGGTGGTCGTCGAAGACCGGCTGGGCGTCACCATGACGGAAATCGTCAAGACCGATCGCACCACCTGAGCCCCGAGAGGACCACAGACCATGGCCGACATCGGCTCCCGGCCCGAGAACGGACGCTCCAGGATCGTCATCGATATGGCGACGGTGCTCGGGCTGCTGTCCGGGTTCGGGCTGGTCGGCACCGCCTTGTTCATCGGCGGCTCTCCGCTCTCGTTTGTCGATCTGCCGGCGATCCTGATCGTGTTCGGCGGCACCTGCGCGATCGTTCTCACCTGCTTCTCGATGGACGAGGTCCTGCACACCTGGCGCGTACTGCTGAAGACGATCGTGTTCTCGGTGCAGGATCCGGCGGAAGCGGCCATTCGCGTCCTCCAGGTGGCCGAGGCGGCCCGTCGCCAAGGTGTGCTTTCGCTGCAGAGCGCGCTGCCGGCTTTGGAGGATGAGCCGTTTCTCCTGAAGGGCATCAGCATGGTCGTCGATGGCACCCCGGGCGAGGAGGTGGAGGCGATCCTGCGGCGTGATCTCAACGCCACCGTGCAGCGCCATGCCAAGAGCTCGGGCGTGCTGCGCAAGGCGGCCGAGTTCTTCCCTGCCATGGGCCTGATCGGTACGCTGATCGGCTTGGTGCAGATGCTGGGCCGCCTCGACGATCCTTCGACCATCGGCCCCAGCATGGCGACCGCCCTCATTACCACCTTCTACGGCGCCGTGATGGCCAACATGGTCTGCCTGCCGTTGGCCACCAAGCTGGAGCGCAACTCGGCGCAGGAGGCTCTGGTCAATCACCTGTACATGATGGGAGCAGCTTCGATCGGCCGTCAGGAGAACCCGCGG
Organism: Rhodospirillales bacterium; assembly: GCA_018432935.1. Classification (GTDB taxonomy): domain Bacteria; phylum Pseudomonadota; class Alphaproteobacteria; order Rhodospirillales; family Shumkoniaceae; genus JAHDSF01. Next base: position 257,484 of record JAHDSF010000017.1, read on the forward strand.
CGTCTGGAGATGCTGCTCAACAGCATCCTGCCCCCTGCAAAACGCATCCGCTACTTCGACTAGGCGTGGAGGAACCACCCTCATGAGACTCCTCATCGTCGGCTCCCTCGCGGGCGAGATCGGCACGGCCAGCCGCATCGCCATGAGCCGCGGCGCCAAGGTTCTTCACGCCTCCGACATCCCGTCGGCGCTCCAGGCACTTCGGTCCGGCAAGGGCGCGGATCTGGTGATGATGGACGTCGTGCTCGACATCGCCCAGTTCATTACCGCCCTGCAGGACGAGCGGATCCACGTCCCGGTGGTCGCCTGCGGAACCGTCAACGACACCCGGGCCGCGGTGGCGGCGATCAAGGCCGGCGCCAAGGAATACGTCCCGCTGCCGCCGGACGCCGAGCTGATCGCCGCGGTGCTGACCGCCGTGGCCGAAGAAAGCCACGCCCTGGTGCACCGTGATCCGCGAATGAAACAGGTGATCGCGCTGGCCGAGCAGATCGCGCCCAGCGACGCCAGCGTGCTGGTCACCGGCCCGTCGGGCACCGGCAAGGAGCTGGTCGCCCGCTATCTTCACGCCAAGAGCCGGCGCGCCGACCGTCCGTTCATCGCCGTCAACTGCGCGGCGATCCCCGAGACGCTGCTTGAATCCGAGCTGTTCGGCCATGAGAAGGGCGCCTTCACCGGCGCCGTCGCCCGCCGCCTGGGCAAGTTCGAAGAAGCCAACGGCGGCACCCTGCTGCTCGACGAGATCAGCGAGATGGACCAGCGGCTGCAGGCCAAGCTGCTGCGCGTCATCCAGGAGCGGGTGGTCGATCGTCTGGGCGGTTCGCAGCCGGTAAAGGTTGACGTCCGCATCGTCGCCACCAGCAACCGCAACCTGCGCGAGGAGGTGGCGAAAGGACGCTTCCGCGAAGACCTCTATTTCCGCCTCAACGTCGTCAGCCTAGCGATCCCGCCGTTGCGCGAGCGGCCGCAGGACGTCGCCGTGCTGGCCGCGCATTTCATCAAGAAGTACTCGGAGGCCAACGGCGTCGCCGTGCGTTCGCTGTCGCCCGACGCGCTGGCCAAACTGGAAGCCCACGATTGGCCCGGCAACGTCCGCGAACTGGAGAACACGATCCATCGCGCCGTCCTGCTGTCGTACGGCGACACCATCGGCAGCGACGCCTTCGTCTTCGAATCGCCGCTTCGCGCCCAGGCCGCCGCAGCGTCTCCGAGCGCCGCGCGGCCGACGGCGGAAAGCGCCGTCGACAGCTCTGGTCAGCGCACCGGCATGGTCGGACGGACCGTGGCCGACGTCGAGCGCGCCCTTATCATCGACACGCTCGAGCACTGCCTCGGCAACCGTACCCACGCCGCCAACATCCTGGGCATCTCGATCCGCACGCTGCGCAACAAGCTCCGCCTCTACTCGGACCAGGGTTTCTCGGTGCCGATGCCGGGCGAAGGTGAGCGCCCGGTGCCCTAGGCCCGGGCGCGGGGGGAAATGATGTTCCGGGAAGGCGTCTAGGGCATGGCGGAAGCGGCTCCAGGATCGGTCGCGAATGGGCTGGCGGCGTTGAACCCGCGCCAGCTGGGGGCGGCCATTGCGCGGCGCACCGACATCATGATGGCGCTGGCCGTCATCACGATCCTGGTCGTGCTGATCCTGCCGATGCCGACCTGGCTGCTCGACATCAGCCTGGCGTTCTCGCTTACTTTCTCCGTCCTGATCCTGATGACCGCCCTGTTCATCGAGCGGCCGCTGGATTTCAACGCGTTCCCCACCGTCCTCCTGCTGGCCACCATGATCCGGCTGGCCCTGAACCTCGCGTCGACGCGCCTGATCCTGGCGCGCGGCCACGAAGGGACCGATGCCGCCGGCAAGGTGATCGAGGCCTTCGGCGGCTTCATCATGCAGGAGAACTTCGTCATCGGCATTATCGTGTTCTCGATCCTGGTGATCGTGAACTTCATCGTCATCACCAAGGGTTCCGGGCGCATTGCCGAGGTTTCCGCCCGCTTCACCCTGGACGCGATGCCGGGCAAGCAGATGGCGATCGATGCCGACCTGTCCTCCGGCCTCATCGACGAGGACGAGGCCCGCAAGCGGCGCAAGGCGCTGGAGGACGAAAGCACCTTCTTCGGAGCGATGGACGGCGCCTCGAAGTTTGTCCGCGGCGACGCCATCGCGGGCCTGCTGATCGTCTTCATCAACGTCGTCGCCGGCATGATCATCGGCATCGCACAGCAGGATCTTTCGCTGGCCACGGCCGCCGACAACTACACCCGGCTGACCGTCGGCGACGGCTTGGTCACCCAGATCCCGGCACTCATCGTCTCCACCGCCGCCGGCATGATCGTCACCAAGGCCGGCATCACCGGAGCCACCGAAAAGGCGCTGATCCTCCAGCTTGGCGGGCAGCCGCGCGCCCTGGGCCTGACCGCGGCGCTGCTGGTCGCGATCGGGGTCATGCCGGGCGTGCCCATGCTGCCGTTCCTGATGCTTTCGGGGATCATGGGCGGCTGCGCCTACCTTATCACCCGCGAGCATAAGCTGGCGCGGGCCGAGGAGCTGCGGCAGGCGGAACCCTCGGCGGCGACGACGCCGGTGGCCGAGGAGCCGATCTCGACCGCCCTCCGCATCGACTACCTGCGTCTCGAGCTCGGCTACGGCTTGCTGGGCATGATCTCAAGCCCGCGCGACGGCCAGCGCCTGACGGATCAAATCAAGGCCCTGCGGCGGCAGATGGCGGGCGACATCGGCTTCGTCATGCCCAGCGTCCGCATCCAGGACAATATGCAGCTCTCGGCCAACACCTACGTCGTGCGGGTCAAGGAGATCGAGGCCGGGCGCGGCGATCTGCGCCCCAACATGCTGCTGGTGATGGATCCTCGCGGCGAGGACATCGCGCTGCCCGGCGAGAAGACCAAGGAGCCGACCTTCGGCCTGCCGGCAATGTGGATCGACCACAGCCATCGCGAGGAGGCCCTGTTCCGCGGCTACACGGTGGTCGATCCGGCGACCGTGGTGACCACGCACCTGACCGAGATCATCAAGGACAATATGGCCGAGCTGCTGTCTCACGCGGAGACGCAGAAGCTGCTGGACGAGCTCGACAAGGACCACCAGAAGATGGTGGCCGACCTGATCCCGCAACACATCTCGATCGGCGGCGTGCAGCGGGTGCTGCAGAACCTGCTGTCCGAGCGCATCTCGATTCGCGACCTTCCGACCATTCTCGAGGGCATTTCGGAGGCCTGCGGCCACACCCGCAACGTGATGATGATCACCGAGCATGTGCGGGCTCGGCTGGCGCGCCAGATCAGCGACATGTACGCCAACGACAACGGGGTCGTGCCGCTGGTGACGCTGTCGCCGGAGTGGGAGCAGTCGTTCGCCGAATCGCTGATCGGCAGCGGCGACGACCGCCAGCTTTCGATGGCGCCCAGCCGGCTTCAGGAGTTCATCGGCGCGCTGCGCAGCACCTTCGAGCGGCAGGCGATGATGGGCGAGACCCCGGTTCTGCTGACCGGTCCCGCCATCCGCCCGTTCGTACGGTCGGTGGTTGAGCGTTTCCGTCCGATGACGCCCGTGATATCTCAGAACGAAATCCATCCCAAGGCCCGCATCAAAACGGTGGGGCACATCTGATGGGACGGTCAAGCATGGCGACGAGTCCTGTAGGGTGGCGACAATGAACGTAAAGACGTCGGTGTCCGCGCGCCCTGCATCCCGTCCCAAGGGCCGCAACGTTCTGGCCATAGCCTCCGGCAAGGGCGGCGTCGGCAAGACTTGGCTTGCGATCACGCTTTCGCATTCCCTGGCCCGCCTCGGCGTCAAGACGCTGCTGTTCGACGGCGACCTCGGGCTTGCCAACCTGGACATCCAGCTCGGTCTGATGCCCAAGCGCGACCTCTCCAGCGTGATCGCCGGCAATCTGACCCTCAATCAGGCAGTCGACAGCTACGATGAAGGTGGCTTCGACATCATCGCCGGCCGTTCCGGATCGGGCAGCCTCGCCAACATCCCGGCCAGTCGGCTGCAAATCCTGTCCGACGACCTGGCGCTGCTGGCGCGCGCCTACGACAAGGTCATCATCGACCTCGGCGCCGGGCTGGAACGGACGGTGCGACAGCTCGCCCACAACGTAGGCACCGTGCTGGTCCTGGCCACCGACGAGCCGACCTCGCTTACCGATGCCTACGCCTTCATCAAGGTCACGGTCACCGAGAGGCCGCAGACGGCGGTTCGCATCATCATCAACATGGCGCGCTCGCTGCGCGACGGCGAACGGACCTACAACACCCTTCTCAAGGCCTGCGAGGGCTTCCTCAAGATCTCCCCGCCGCTGCTCGGCATCATCCGCCGCGACGACAAGGTGCGCGAGGCGATCCGCTCGCAGTCTTCGATCCTGACCCGCTACCCCAACGCGGTCGCCGCGGGCGACGTGGAAGCCATCGCGCGCTCGCTGATCGGCGAGGGATGAGCGCGGTCGCGCCTCCTCCGCCACCGCCGCCGACCGTCTCCGTGGCCGGCCAGGCGGCGCTTCCCGCGTTGATCCTCAAAGAGATTCCTCCCGCCCTCCTCCAGCAGCTCGCCGGAGGGAGCCGCCTCGAGGCCCTGGTGGCGACCGAGCTGGCCGGCGGCGCCGTCCGTCTCTTGCTTCCCGGCACGACGGTGGAGGCGCAGACGCCACTTCGATTGCCGGAAGGCGCAACCCTGACCCTGATGGTACCGTCGACCGGGCCGCTCAACCGCCTGTTGGTGCTTGCGATCAACGGCCGCGCGCTTCCCGGCGCCACCCCGGCCCAGATGGCCGGGAGCACACTCCAGCCGGCCCTCGCGGGGGCCGTCGTGCCCCGGGGCGGCTCGGTCCTCCACAACCAGCCGGCAATGACCGGGGCGGCACCGCCGCAGGACGCGATGCCAACGATGCCCGCCGCGGCCATCCCCGGCAGGATCGCGGAAGGTGCCGTCGTCACCCTGACGCTGCTGCGCCCACCCGCCGCCGCCGCGCCCCACGGGAACGCCCCGGCGGCCGTGGTTCCGCAGCAACCCACCGCCCTGGTTCCGTCGCTTCCCGCCGGCACCACGGTCGCTGCCCGCGTGATGGCAGTCCAACTGCCCGGTCAGATCGCTTCAGGCCCGGCGATCCTCGGCACAACCCCGGCTCCGGCCCAGACGGCTACCTCGCCCGCTCCGCCCCCGTCTGCCGCGCCGACTGAGACGACGGCAGGCCCGGCCCCGACCACCGCAGGCGCGACCTTGCGGGCCGAGGTCGCGGCAACGGCCACCGGAGGCCATCCGGTGCTCCACACTCGCGCCGGCCCGATGGTTCTAGAACCGGCCGCCGTTCTGCCCAAGGGATCGATCCTCACGCTTGCCCTGCTGGCCGAGCCGGTCCTGCCCTCGCCGTCTCCGCTGTCCTCGCCGTTCGCCGGCCGCGCGGCGACGGCTGCCGCCCAGACCTGGCCGGCGCTGAACGAAGTGCTGGCCACTCTCGACGGCGCAGCCCCCGCCCTGTCGCGCGCCGTCGCGCACGTCGTGCCCCGGCCCGACGGTGGGCTGATGGCGGGCGCCCTCCACTTCCTGTCGGCGGTGCGGGTCGGCGCCCTGTCGGCATGGATCGGCGAAGCGCCGGCCCGCGCTCTGGCCCGGCTGCGCCCCGATCTCGCCCAGCGGATCGACGACGACGCGGTGCAGCTCAGGCGCACCGGCCAGGACGCTGGACCGGACGGCTGGCGGGTGCTGGCCTTCCCGCTGCTGTCGGATCAGAAGGTCGAGCTCGTCCATCTCTACCTCCGCCGCCACGGCACCGAGGAGGACACCCCCGAGAGCGAGCCGGGGGACCGTTTCGTACTCGACGTCAGGCTCAGTGCCCTCGGCCGGGTCCAGCTCGACGGCCTCTATCGGCCGAAGCGCAAGCGTCTCGACCTCATTGTCCGGACCGAGCGCCCGTTCGCGCCCGAGGCCCGAGACGAAATCCGGCGGATCCTGCGTTCGGCCGGCGAGACGACGGGCCTGGAAGGCGCCGTCACCTTCCAGGCCAATCCGCGTACCTTCGTCGAGGCAGCCCCCGAAGCAGCCCCCGGACCGGCTCACGGCATCGTGGTGTAGCGATGGATTTGCTGACGCGACGCGCCCTGCTCGAAACCGACGCCAACCCCCACCCGGGACTCGACTATCTCGTCGCGCTTTCGGGCATGCTGGTGGGATCCGGTTCGGCGAGCCTTCGGTTGCGTTATGTCCCGGATCGCCGGGTGCTGCGGAGCGAAAGCTTCCGGCGCTATCTCGACGCCCTGGGCGGCGAACCCTTCGGCAGCATCGAGACTCTCGCGGCAACCTTCCTCGATGACGCCAACAACGAGCTGGTGCCCCGCTGGGTCCAGGTGCTCGCCTCCGCCGAAGGCCAGGGCGCTCCGGCGCACGCGGTGCTGCTTGAGGACCGGCAGCCCGGCTGGGACAACGCCGCCCTGCTGGCGAGGCTCCGAGCCGAAGTCTGACCGGAACCGACGCACCAGGCGTTGTTCCGTCAGCGGTCCAGGCAGGGACGCTTGGGATCGAACGCCCAGCCCGGGATCAGGCAGCGCATCGCGATCGCGTCGTCGCGCCCGGCAAGGCCGCTGCCGCGGTAGAGTTCGTGGGCGGCCTCGACCTGCTCCATGTCGATCTCGATACCCAATCCCGGGGCCCGCGGCACGGCGATCTCGCCACGCACGATCTCGAACGGCGCCCGGGTCAGGCGCTGCCCGGTCTGCCAGATCCAGTGGGTATCGATCGCAGTGATGGCGCCCGGCGCCGCCGCCGCGACGTGGGTCATCATCGCCAGCGAGACGTCGAAGTGGTTGTTGCTGTGCGAGCCCCAGGTCAGGCCCAGGTCGTGGCACATCATCGCCACCCGTACCGCCCCCTGCATGGTCCAGAAATGACAGTCGGCCAGCGGGATGTCGACCGCTCCCAGTCTGATCGCATGCCCGAGTTGACGGAAATCGGTGGCGATCATATTGGTCGCCGTCGGAATGCCCGTCCGCTGCCGGAACTCGGCCATGACCTCGCGGCCCGAGAAACCCGCCTCGGCGCCGCAGGGGTCCTCGGCATAGGCCAGCACGTTCCGCAGCGGCGACAGCCAGGCGACTGCATCCTCGAGCGGCCAGCAGCCGTTGGGGTCGATGGTCAGGCGGGCCTTCGGGAACGCTTCGCCGAGAGCCGCCATGCATTCGCATTCCGCCGGCCCCGGAAGGACGCCACCCTTCAGCTTGAGATCCTCGACGCCGAACTCATCCACCACCGCGCGCGCCAGGCGCACGACCGCCTGGGGCGTCAGCGCTTCCTCGTGACGGAGCCGCTCCCATTCCGTCCGCGGCCGCTGCGGGATCTGGTAGGGAAGATCGGTCTTGCGCGGATCGCCTAGCAGAAACAGGTAGCCGAGGACCTTCACGCTGTCCCGCTGCTGCCCGTTGCCGAGCAGAGCGGCGGCTGGCACCTCCAGGAACTTGCCCATCAGGTCCAGCATCGCAGCCTCGAGGGCGGTGACGACGTGGATCATCACCCTGAGGTCATAGGTCTGGAGCCCGCGGCCGCCGACGTCCCGGCCCGCAAAGGTCTTGCGGACGGACTCGAGAACATTGTTCATCGCCGAGATCGGCTGCCCGAGAACCAGGTCGCGCGCCTCCTCGAGGGTATAGCGGATGGCCTCGCCGCCCGGTGTCTCGCCGACGCCCCGCTGACCGTCGCTGTCCTCCAGGATGACGAGGTTGCGGACGAAGATCGGATGATGGCCGCCGCTCAGGTTCAAGAGGAAGCTGTCGTACCCGGCGACGGGAATGACCTTCATGTCCTTGATGACGGGAGTGGTCATGCTCGTGTCCTTGTCTCCTGCAGGCGCGGCCGGCTAGACGGACTTGCCGGCGCGCCATTTCTGGTAGAGCGGAATCGTAACCGAGATCAGCGCCAGTGCCAGGAAGAGCGCGCTGATCGGTCGTGTGAAGAAGACGGTCCAGTCGCCCTCGAACATGATCACGCCCTTGCGGAACTCGGCTTCCGCCATGGTGCCGAGGATCATGCCCAGCACGACCGGCGCCGTGCCGTAGCCGTACTTGTTCAGGAAGAAGCCGAGGACTCCGAACACCAGCAGCAGATAGACGTCGAACAGGTTCCCCGAGACGCCGAACGAGCCGATCACGCAGAACAGCAGGATGATCGGGATCAGGTAGCTTCTGGGCACCGCCAGCACCTTCACGAACACCCGGATGCCCACGAACTGGAACAGCATCATGAAGATGTTGGCGAGGAAGAAGGCGATGAAGATGCCGTGGACGATGCTCGCCTGCTCGGTGAACAGAAGGGGCCCCGGACGCAGGCCATGGATCATCAGGCCGCCCATCAGCACCGCCGCCGCCGCCTCGCCGGGAACGCCCAGGGTGATGGTCGGGATGATGGCGCCGCCGGTCATCGCGTTGTTCGACGTCTCGGAGGCGACCACGCCCTCGTCGTGGCCAGTGCCGAACTTCTCGGGCGTCTTCGAAAGGCGTCGCGCCTGATCGTAGGCGAGGAACGAGGCGACGCTGCCGCCGGCGCCCGGAATGGCCCCCACCGTGGTGCCGACGAGACAGCCGACCAGCACCGTCTTCCAGCGCTTGAGCACGGCGCCGAACGGCAGCCCGACCGGGCCCACCCGCTGCTCGATCGTGGCGGCGTGCGAGCGCAGCACCTCCTCAGCGTCGGTCAGCACCTGGCCTACCGCGAAGAGACCGATCAGGGCAGGCAGGAAGGCCACCCCCGAAAGCAGCGACATCTCGCCGAACGTGTAGCGCGGCGATCCGGTGGTCGGGTCCAGTCCGACCAGCGACACGAACACGCCGATCAGCCCGGCGATGATTCCCTTGGCGAGAGACTTTCCCGATACCGAGGCGATGATGGTCAGCCCGAAGACGGCGAGCGAGAAATACTCCGCGGCCCCGAATTCCAGCGCCAGCTCTGCGATCGGCGGCGCGGCGAGGCTGAGCACGACGGAGCTGAAGAGGCCGCCGATGAACGAGGCCGCGATGGCCAGGCCAAGCGCCCGGCCGGCCTCGCCTTTCTTGGCCATCGGATAAGCGTCCAGGCAGGTGGCCACCGAGGCCGGCGTGCCCGGGATGTTCAACAGGGTCGCCGCGATGGAGCCGCCGGAGATGGCGCCGCAATAGGTGCCCAGCAGCATGCCGAATCCCATCACGGGCGGCATGTCGTAGGTCAGTGGCAGCAGCACCGCGATGCCCATCGCAGCGGTGAGGCCCGGCAGGGCCCCGAAGATGATGCCGAGAACCGTGCCGGCGGCGATGGCCGCGACCACCTTGACCTGGAAGACCAGCCCCAGGGCGTCGGCGTAATGGGCGAAGTCGATCATTCCTCGCTCCCCTGGTTACGGCAGGGCCAGGCTGAAGACAGTGTTGAAGATGAAGAACAAAGCGCCGGAGGTGACCGCAAAGAACAGCACCGAAACCCCCAGCGCCTTCGGCGGCGAAACCTTGCCCGTCCCCGAGAAGACCAGAAGCTGATGGACCAGGACCATGAACGCGGTGCTCGAGGCGACGAAGCCCACCGTCTCCATGACCACGATGTAGGCGAACAGAAGGACCAGGATCCCGGCCAGCAGCAAGACCCGCCTGCGAACAGGCATGCCGTCCTCTGCCTCCGCCGGCCCGCGGCCCAGCGTCTGGACGAAGACGGTGACGGTCAGCACCTGGATGAAGACGCAGACCCAGAAGGGGAAGAACGCCGCGCCGACATCATGGGGCCCGCCCGCCGGGTCTTCCATCACCAGGCTCTGATAGGTGCCGAATGAGAAGACGGCGAACAGGGCGAGGGCAAAAAGGGTGTCGCCCTTCACTTTCATCGTGTCCACTCCCGACGAGGAAAGCCACGGAGCCGAGCCCCGGCGGGGCCCGGCTCCGCACGCCGCGCTAGTTCTTCTTCTGCGCCGCCTTCAGGCGTTCGGTCGTGGGAATGAAGATGTCGGCCATATCCTTGATGTACTTGTCGAGGTCCTTGCCGAACAGCGGCGCCACGGTGCCGCCCATCTGCTCGACCACGAACTTCTGGAAGCCGGGATCCGCGGCGGCAGACTTGATGGCCTGCTCCCACTTCGCCTTGACCTCGTCCGGAACGCCCTTGGCGACCGAGATGCCCCGCCACTGCGTGACCACCCAGTCGTGACCGAGCTCCTTGAGCGTCGGAACGTCCGGGAACAGATTGGAGCGCTTGTCGCCCATGACGGCGAGGACGCGAATCTTGCCGGCATCGACGCCCGACTTGATCTCGGCGGGGTGGTGGGTGTTGGCATCGATGTGACCGCCCATCGTGGCCGCGACCGTCTTCGAGCCACCCTGGTAGGGCACGTATTGGAACTGAAGCCCGAACCGGTCGGCGAAGGCGGCAGCGACGACGTGGGTGGACGAGCCGAAGCCGGAGAAGCCCATCTTCAGCTTGCCGGGGTTCGCCTTCGCATACTTGATGAAGTCGTCCAGCGTCTTCCAATCCGAGTCGCCGCGGACCGTGATCGTGTAGTCTTCCGTGATGATGCGCGCGATGGTGTCGAAATCCTGGTACTTCCAGGGCACGTTCCCGAGGGCCTGGAGGCCGAAGATCGCGTTGCTGGGCAGGGTCACCGTGTAGCCGTCGGCCTTCGACGAGAACAGCGCCTGGGAAAGCCCGACCGCTCCGCCGCCGCCTTCGACGTTCTTGGGCACCAGGCTGACGCCCATGCTCTTCTCGACGTACGGCTGCAATCCCCTGACCAGCATGTCCGAGCTGCCCCCCGCGGAATAGGGGATGACGAAGGTGATCGGCTTCTCGGGGTATGCGGCGGCCGCGCCCAAAGCTGTCCCTACGACGAATCCCGCGGCGATGGCACCAATGAGCTTGTTCAACGTCTCCTCCTCGTTTCCGTGGCGTCCCCGTCACAGGAGGCCGGGGAGCCTGATTGTCTCCGACCAGCGCTACGCCAAAGCATCGTGCGCTCGCTTTTTTTGTGATACTAATATCTCAGTTACGTAGTGCAACTGTTTTCGCTAAGGCATGGCCCACAAGGATGTCCAGACGTTCTGCGATCGACGTGAGAGAAAGGCCCGGCGCCCGAACCGAGAATCCCTTTGCGCGCCTGGTCGGGACGCACCGGGATGCCGCCGAGCGCCGAATGTCCTCGGGGTTGCAGATCTACCAGGCGCTCCGCGACATGATCCTGAAGCTCGACCTGGAGCCGGGAGCGCCGATCCTCAAGGAAGAGGTCGCGCAGGCATTCGGCGTCAGCCCGATGCCGGTACGGGAGGCCTTGCGCAAGCTCGAGGAAGAGGACCTGGTCCAGATCAAGCCGCAGTCTGGAACCTACGTCACGCCGATCAACGTCCAATTGGCCAAGGAGGCGCAGTTTCTGCGGATCGGCGTCGAGATCGAGGTCATCCGCAGCGTCGTGCCTCGGGTGGGCGAGGATGGGCTTCGCGAAGTACGCGCCATCCTGCGCCGTCAGCGTCTCGAGTTCGAGGCGGATGACAAGCTGGCGTTCACCAGGGATGACGCCGCCTTTCACGCCGCCATCTACCGGCTCGCCGGGGTCGAGGGGCTGTGGGCGAAGATCGGCACCATGCGCGCCCATATCGACCGGCTGCGGATGATGCACCTCCTGGTCGGCCGAAAGATGGAAAGCATCCTCGCCGATCATGCCTCGATCCTCTCGGCCATCGAGGCACGCGACCGTGCCCGCGCCGAAGCCGCCACCCGGGCACACCTGTCGGACACGCTTTCGGAAATCGAGCGGCTGCGGGAACGCTATCCGAGCTACTTCTAGAACGAGGCTAGTTCGCCTTCGCCCGTCGGACGAAGCCCTGAAGGCCAATCTCGTCGAGGATCTTGGTTTCCCGCTGCGCCGCCGCCCGCGCCTCCATGAGGTCGCGGTTGGCCTGGGTGACCTCGTATTTCTTCAACTCGCGATAGACATCCCGCAGCTCGTCGCGCGCAGCGGCGACCTCCTGCTTGGTGCGGGCGATCGAATTGGCCAGCGTCTCGCGCCTGGCGATCACCGCCTGGGCGTAACCGGCGTAGACGTACCCCGCCTCCCCGGGAGAGGCCGCCGCGATCTTCTGCTCGCGCGCCAGCTCTTCCTCCAGCCGCAAGGCCTGCGCCATCAGCTCGTCGAGCAGCCGCTGGAGATCGGCCAGCTTGCGCCGGCTCTCGTCCACCTTCCATTGGTGGATGCGAATCAGGTTCTGGAGATTCCTGGCCACCGTCCCCTCTCCCTAGCGCGCCGGCCACTCCACGCCCAGGATCTCGGCCAGGGCGCGGTACCCGGCGGCGAGATCCGTACGCTCGGCCTTGGGCTGGGCGAGGAAGCGGTCAAGCGGCGGATAATACTTGATCGCTTCGTCCACCAGCGGATCGCTGCCCCGGCGATAGGCGCCCAGCCGGATCAGCTCGGCCATGTCCTCGTAGGTGGCGAGAAGCTGGCGAGCCCGGTTGACGAGCGCGTTCTCGGCCTCGGTATTGCAGGCCGGCATCGTTCGCGACACGCTGCGCAGCACGTTGACGGCCGGATAGCGGCCGCGCTCGGCGACCGCGCGGTCAAGCACGATGTGCCCGTCCAGGATGCCTCGCACGGCGTCAGCGACCGGCTCGTTGTGGTCGTCTCCCTCGACCAGCACCGTGAACAGCCCGGTGATGGTTCCCTGCCCCTTGGTCCCCGGACCGGCCCGTTCCAGCAGCTTGGGGAGCTCGGCGAATACCGACGGCGTGTAGCCTTTGCTGGCCGGCGGCTCGCCCGCCGACAGGCTGATCTCGCGCTGCGCCATGGCGAAGCGGGTCACGCTGTCCATCAGGCACAGGACGTCGCGGCCGGCATCGCGGAAATGCTCGGCCACCGCCATCGTGACGTAGGCGGCCTGGCGCCGCACCAGCGGCGGTTCGTCCGAGGTCGCCACCACCACGATGCTGCGGGCCAGCCCCTGCTCGCCGAGATCGTCCTCGATGAACTCGTTGGCCTCACGTCCGCGCTCGCCGATCAGGCCGAGGACGTTGACCTCGGCATCGGTGTTGCGGGCCATCATCGAGATCACCGTCGACTTGCCGATACCCGAGCCGGCGAAAATGCCCATGCGCTGCCCGCGGCAGCAGGTGAGGAAGGTATTGAGCACGCGCACGCCGAGGTCGATCTTGCCCGCCACCCGCTTGCGCGAGTGCGCTACCGGGGGCTGGTTGCGGATCGCATAGCCGACCGGCCCTTTGGGCAGCGGCCCCTTGCCGTCGACCGGCTCGGCGAAGGCGTTGATGACGCGGCCCAGCCACGAGGCGTCCGGATAGATCAGCGGCTCGGCGACCCCCACCTCGACCCGGCACCCGGCGCCGATGCCGTCGAGAGTGCCGAACGGCATTACCAGGGCGCGCTCCTCGCGGAAGCCGACCACCTCGGACACCACCGACTGGCCACCGCGGCCGATGATCCGGCAGTGATCGCCCACGGACAGCGCCCCGGCGACGCCGGCCACTTCAACGAGGAGGCCGACCACCGAGCGGACCCGGCCAAAGACGCGGTAGTCCGGCAGGCGCGAAATCTCACTGACGACGTTGCGAATCAGCACGGCTGACCTGTCCCAGTACGCCACATGCTTGAAGATGCGTGGATTATGACCAACAGGTTTAAAATTTCCGTAAAACGAAGACAATGGTTCGACAGCAGCTTTTACTTGATTGTTCGAAGCATCCCGCATATGGTTAATGTATCGAAGTCGGAACGGTCCCCAAGGGAGAGAGATGCGCGCCCTTCTCGTTGAAGACGACCCTTCGATGGCGCAAACGGTGCGCTTGATGCTCGAATCCGCCGGGATGGTGGTGGACGATACCAACCTCGGCGAGGACGGCCTCGAGATCGGCAAGCTCTACGACTACGACATCATCATCCTTGATCTCATGCTTCCCGACATGGATGGGCTGGAGGTGCTGCGGCGGCTACGCAACGCCCGCGTGCATACGCCGGTGCTGATCCTGTCGGGCGTCACCGAGTCCGAACTCAAGGTCAAGGGCCTCGGCATCGGCGCCGACGACTACCTGACCAAGCCGTTCGAGAAGGCGGAGCTGCTGGCCCGCATCCAGGCGATCATCCGTCGCTCCAAGGGCCACAGCCAGTCGGTCATCCGTACCGGCAAGCTGAGCGTGAACCTCGACACCCGCACCGTCGAGGTCGACGGGCAGCCGATCCACCTGACCGGCAAGGAATACGGCATTCTCGAGCTTCTCTCCTTGCGCAAGTCGACCACGCTGACCAAGGAGATGTTCCTCAACCACCTCTACGGCGGCATGGACGAGCCCGAGCTCAAGATCATCGACGTCTTCATCTGCAAGCTGCGCAAGAAGCTGGCCGTCGCCACCGGCGGCGACAACTACATCGAGACCGTGTGGGGACGCGGCTACGTGCTGCGCGACCCCGAGGAGCAGCGCGCCGAGGCGTGACCTTCGCTGACGCCGACGGGCCGGCGGAGAAGCCGCATCCCGGCGAGAGCGGTTTGCGCCGCCTTGACGAACCTTCGCATGTCTGCAGCGCCCAGAGCCCCGATGCAGCCGATGCGGAACGATTCCGCCCGCGTCAGCTTGCCGGGATAGATCACGAACCCCCGATCGGCGAGAGCCTCGGAAAAGGCTGCGAAATCATACCAGGGTTCGCGGGGGGCGTGGAACGTCGCGATGATCGGAGCCTGCAGCGCCGGCGCCAGGAAGGGTGAGAAGCCCAACCGCGCCATGCCGGTCGAAAGCACGTCGAAGTTCTCGCCATAGCGTCGCAGGCGGGCCGCCGGGCCGCCCTCCCGGTCCAGCCGGTCCAGCGCGGCGACCAGCGCCGCCACCACCTGCACGGGCGGGGTGAAGCGCCATTGGCCGTTCGCCTCGAAACCGCGCCACTGCTCGTGAAGGTCGAGGCTGAGCGACGCGCAGTTGCCCTTGGCGGCCGCGATCGCACTCCGCTCGGCAAGGACGAAGGCGATGCCGGGAACTCCTTCGAGGCACTTGTTGGAGGACGCCATCAGGGAGCTGCCCGAGCCGAGGCCGATCGGCAGCGCGCCGAAGCTGCTCATCGCGTCCACCAGCAGGCGCCGCCCGCGCCGGCCCACCACCGAGGCGACCGCATCAAGCGGGTTCAGCAACCCCGAGGTCGTCTCGCAATGGACGACAGCGACGTCGGTGATTCCAGGATCGGCGGCGAGCAGACTGTCGACGCGCGCCGCTTCGACCGCCTGGTCCTCAGCCCAGCGTTCCGCCGCCACGGTCAGGCCGAGGCGGGATGCGATCGATACCATGCGCTCGCCGTAGGCGCCGTTGACCAGCACCAGCAGCTTCCCGGAGCGGGGCACGAGGGTGGCGATCGCCGCCTCGACGGCGAAGGTCCCGCTCCCCTGGAGCGGGACAGCGACATGGGTCTGCTCGGCACCGGCGATTTTCGGCAGCCGCCGACGCAGGTCCGCCGTCATGGTGATGAAGGCGTCATCGCGAGAGCCCCAGTCGCGCAGCATCGCCCGACGGGTGTCGCGATGGGTGGTCAGGGGTCCGGGTGTCAGCAGCACGGGTCCGCGCGTCATGGCCGGGGCACCCCTCGGGTTCGCTGAACGGCCATCAGGCGCCGCAGCCGCCACGCCGTGACGGCCATGACTGCGGTGGAGCCGATCGCAGCGCCAACCAGCAGCGGTGCGAACCAGTCGAGCCAAGCCAGCGGGCCGAACAGGAACATGGCATCATCCGGCTCGAAGCCGTACGCCGCAGAATAGGCTTTCTTTCCCGTAGCCTCGAACCGCTCGATCTCCTCCGAAAGGTAGCTGGACAGGAACACCGAGACGGCAGCCACGGCGCCGAGTCCGATCGCCCATGGACCGAGCCACGAGTTCCTGAGCCCGATGCCGATCGCCAGAAAGACGATCGAATTGACGACCAGGTCGACGCCGAAGTCGTAGGCGTGACCCCTGGATGTCATCATGTTTCCTATGCGGGCGAGTTCGCCGTCGGCGCAGTCGAGGAACACCGAAAGGACCCAGGCGACGCCTCCCCAGGCCTGCCACACGTAGTCGCCGTGCAGGAAACCGATGCAGCCGATGATGCCTGTGGCCAGCCGCAGGGTCGTGATGTGGTTGGGCGTAACGCCGGTGCCGACGAGCGGCCGCACGCAAGGCCGCGCCAGACGGTGGGTCCAGGTGTCCATCCTAAGTCCCTCCCGAAGCCTCGTTCTGGCGTTCCCCCGGCGAATGGCGGGGGCGCCGCTGCTCCGCGAAATGCCAGGCGATCAGCCCCGGGACGCCGAGCAGCACCTCCCGTATCCGCTTGAGCAGCGACAGTTGTAGGGCGGCCTGGGGCGGGATGCCAAGCAGGCCGCAGACCAGGATCGTGCCGCCCTCCTGGATCCCCAGCGCCCCCGGCACGGCGAAGCCCACCGCCCGGGCGGCCTGACTCATGCTCTCGATGATCAGGCAATCGCGGAAGTCGACGTCGAGCCCCAACACCTTGAACGCGACCATGACCTCGAGTCCGCCGAGAACCCACGACATCAGATGGTTGAGGCCCGAGGACCACAGCCGCCGTGGCGAGCGATACAGGGTGAGGATCGCCTCGTGCAGTCCGGCCACGTCACCCAGGCCCCGCCAGCCCTGCCGGTCCGCCAGTCGCAGCAGTCCGGTCTCCAACAGCCGGAAGGCGCCGAAGCGCTGCACCGCCACGAAGCCGCCGGCGGCCAGGCTGGCCGCTGCCACACCGGCTGCCGCCCATTGCACGACCGCCGCGTCGTAGGCCCGCGAGACGAGAAGCGCCAGGCCGAGCAGCGTGAAGACGATCTGGCTCAGCATCTCGAAGGTCAGGTCGAGGGTCACGCTGGCCCCCGCCTTGCTGAGAGCGACGCCGCGGAAGCCCATCAGCCGCGCCCCCACCAGCTCGCCGCCGATCTGGGCGACCGGCAAGAGGGCGTTGACGGCTTCACGGATCCAGCGCAGGCCGAGGAAGTACAGGTGGCCGGGAACGGCCGGGGGCAGAACCAAGCGACGCCAGCCCTGGGCGGAGAACACCATCTGCGGCACGTGGAATGCGGCAACGGCCAGCACGCCCCATCCCACAGCCGCGATCCCGGCCAGGATCTCCCGATATCCATTCATGGCGACAAGGCCGGCGATCAGAACGAGGCCGACGACGATGCCGGCGAAGGCGGCGAAGCGGCCCAACGCTAGCGCTCCGCCGGAGCCGAATGACCTGAGACAAACGCCTTGAAGCGGCGCGCCACGTCGGCTGGAGTCACCGTCGGACGGCCCAACTTCGGCAGCGAGCCGGGAAGGATGCGGACGTGGATCAGCGCCGGCTTTTCGCCGGCCGTCGCCTCCCCGAAAGCGATTCGGAAGCCCTTGACGGAGCAGCACGAGAAGGCGGACCGGTAGCCGCAGGCCAGCGCCACGGCGGCGAAATCGACCGGGACCGTCGCCTGGCCCCCGGTGGAATCGTGGACGCCGTTGTCGAGGATCACGTGGACCAGGTTGCCGGGGCCGTTGGCGCCCACCGTCGCCATGTTGCCCATCTTCATCAGGGCGGCACCGTCGCCATCCAGAACGACCACCGTGCGCGGGGTGTTGAGGGCGAGGCCGAGGCCCATCGCGCTCGCGCTGCCCATCGACCCGACCTGGTACAGATGTTGCGGGCGGTCGGCCAGCGTGAACAGCTCGCGACCGCACTTGCCGGTGGTGGCGATTACCGCGGTTTCGTCATCGAGCAGCTCCAGCAAGGCCTCGAGGACATCGATGCGGCGGGGCCGCGACCCGTCGTCGCTCCAGTCGGCTCGACGGCCCGCAGGACGGGGTCGGACCGGCGCCTGTCGCAGTTCGACCTTCTCGACGCTGCCCTTCTTCATCACCAGGGCGAAGGGAAGACTGCGCTCGGCCATGCTGCGCGTCGCCGCGGCAAGCACGCCTTGTACCGCCTCGCCTTCGGTCGGGAACGGCGCATGCTCGATGCCCAGCAGCGACAGCAGGTCGTGGCTGATCCTGCCCATCACCTCGTGCTGCGGCTCGTCGCCGAGGCCTGGCTCCCCCCGCCAGGTGGTGATGAGCAGGGTCGGGATACGGAACGGCGCATTCAGCGAGGTCAGCGGATTGACCGTGTTGCCGAGGCCGGAGTTCTGGCACATCACGACGGTCCGTCGGCCGGCTAACCAGGCGCCGGAGGCGATCGCCACCGCCTCGCCCTCGCTGGCGGCACCTACGTACCGGAGGCCGTCGTCGTTGATGACCCCGTTGATGAGCGGCGTCAGGAAGCTGCACGGTACGCCCGTATAGAAGTCGAAACCTTCGCGGGCGGCCTGGGCGATGAAATGGGTGGCGCTGATCATGGAACCCCGTCAGGCGAAGTTGCGCGCCGCGGCGAGATCGCCCATCGTGTCGACGTCAAGCCAGTGGCCGTCGAAGAACTGCACCGCCACGGGATGGTCGCGGGCAATCCGGGTGAACAGGAGCGGCAGATCAGCCCGCTCGAGCAGGCCCTCCTCCTCCATCCTCCCGATTTCGTTGCGCACCAGCTCGGCGCCGGCAGCGGTCAGCCGCGCGAGCCCGATCCACTCGCCGGCGACACTGTCGGGCGCGAGCGTCGAAGACATCTCGACCAGCCGCACCGGTGAATCGTCCAGATACTCGCCTGCGTACGGGCGGTCGGTGGCGACCAGGTCGCGCGGGCGCCCGTTCGCCTTCCGCGAACCGTCGACGGCGAGAACGATGTCGCCGGCGCTGCGTCCTATGGCGTCGAGGAAATAGCCGCGGAACAGCACGTCGCCGTAGACGAGGACGGTCGCACCGGTGATCAGGTGGCGGGCGCATCCAAGCGAGAAGGCTTCGCCGGTCTCCGCGAACCGTTCGTTGTCCACGGTCTCGATTCCATCCGCCGCCACCGCCTCCCTGCCGTAGCCCCGGACCACCGTGATCCTGCGGATCCCGCCGGACTGCAGGGTGCCGACCAGGTGGTGAAGCAGCGGCCGTCCGCGGACGTCGACCATGCACTTCGGCCGTTCCCGCGTCAGCTCGCCGAGTTCGCCGCGGGAAGCCGCAAGCACGATCGCCCGCGGCGTGCTCGCGCCAGGAAGATAGCGCCTCTCCGCCGCCTCGAGCTCGGCGTTGCCGACCAGTCGGAAAATGTCCTGGACGCTGGCAATGCGGTCTTCGACCTCGACCAGGGAGTGGTCGTCGTGGATCTTGCGGCTGATTTCGCGCATCGCCGTGATCGCAGCCCGCAGGTTGTGGTTGGCCCAGATCACGGTCGAGATGCCGGCTTGGCTGTAGGCAGCGGTCGGCGTCGCGTAGTACATCGTCGGCACGACCACAAGCGGGCAGCGCTGTCCCCATCGCCCGGCAAAGGCGATCACTTCGGCGGCGGTCGCCTGTTTGGAATGGATGAGGATGGCGTCCGCCCCGGCGGCGTGGTAGGCCTCCGCACGCCGCATCGCCTCGTCCATGCCGAGACCGGAAACCAGGGCCTCGACCCTTGCCACCAGCACGAAATCGTCATCGGTCTGGCTGTCCTTGCCGGCCTTGATGCGGCCGCAGAACTCCTCGGTGTTGGCAAGCGGCTGATGCTCGCCGACGAACGAGTTGGCCTTGGGAAACAGCTTGTCCTCGATGCACACGCCGCCGATCCTGCGTTCGCAAAGCTTGCGCACGAACAGGCGCACGTTGTTGAAGTTGCCATAGCCGGTGTCGCCGTCGACCAGGATCGGCAGGGGGGTAGCATCGGCCATGAACTCAAGCTGCGCCAGCACCTGCGACCACGAGGCCTCGTTGCAGTCGCGCAGGCCAAGCTGCGCCGAGATGGTCAGGCCCGAGGCCCATAGGCCGCGAAAGCCCGCCTCCTCGACGATCTTGGCGCTGAGGCCGTTGTGCGCCTCCATGAGAAAAGAGAGGTGCGGCGAGAAGATCTCTTTGCGCAGCGCCGAAAATGCGGTCACCTTCGCCGGAAGGCGAACAGCAGCAGCCGTAAGCGGACCGGAATCGATGTCCGGCCGAGGAGGGGCGGATTGGGTCATTGTTCCTCTGAAGTCGAGCTGCTAGGTCGGCATCATGGTTGCTGTTGCGCGCGAATGCAATCTTTCCCTCCCAGGAGGTATCGTGACGAAAGCGATCATCCTTGCGGCAGGCGTCGGCCGCAGGCTCGGTGCCGCAGGCGGCGGGCCCAAGATCCTGCTCGAATTCGGTGGCCGATCCCTGTTGGAGCGGCACCTGACCGCCCTCGAACGGCACGGTGTGCGCGACGTCGCCCTGACGGTCGGCCACCGAGGACGGGCTATCAGAGATGCTCTTGATCGGACGGATCGACTGGCGCAGGTGAGCCTGATCGAAAACCCCGACTACCGGCTCGGCAGCATGGTGTCGCTGTGGTGCCAGCGACATACGCTGTGCGCCGGCGGGCCCGTCCTCGTCATGGACGGGGACGTGCTGTACGAAGAAGCGGTGCTGGGCCGGCTGCTCTCCAGCCCGGCCGAGAACGCCCTCCTCGTCGACCGCCACATCGAGCCCGGCGACGAACCGGTCAAGATCTGCTTCCGGGACGCCGTCATCGCGGATTTCCGGAAGCGGCCGGTCAACCCCCACGACTGGTACGGCGAATCGGTCGGTTTTTTCCGGTTCTCGGAGAGAACGGCCCGGGCACTCGCCGCGCGCTGCTCGTGGTACGTCGAACGGGGCGAGACCGGCCTCGAATACGAGGAGGCGATCCGAGACCTCATCCTCGAGGATCCGACGCGCTTCGCGGCCGAGGACGTCACCGGACTGGCATGGACGGAGATCGATTTTGCCGAGGACGTGACGCGTGCCCGCGACGAGATCCTGCCCCGGATCGGGAGATGAAACGGCGTCAGCCGGCCAGGCTCTGAGTAGCGCCGGCGAGGCAGTAGACGCCGCGCTGGGTGGGCACCGGTTTGAACTTGTCCGAAATACCGAGCACGGTTTCGGCGCCGCCCAGGAACAGCACGCCGTCCGGCTGCAGCAGCCGGCTGATCTGCTCGAGCACCCGGGACTTGGTCGGCTGATCGAAATAGATCAGGACGTTGCGGCAGTACACCACCTCGAACTGGCCCAGCGCCTTGAGGTCGTGCAGCAGGTTGAACTCGCGGTACTGGACCATGCTCTTCAGCGCCGGATCGATCTGCCAGACATCGTCCTTCTTCTTGAAATACTTCAAGAGAAGCTGGATCGGCAGCCCCCGCTGCACCTCGAACTGCGAGTAGGCGCCGGCCTTCGCCTTGGCCAGGATCTCTGTCGAGATGTCGGTGCCCAGGATTTCCTGGCGCCAGCCGCTCAATCGGGCCGCTTCCTCCTTGAGGATCATGGCCAGCGAATAGGGTTCCTGGCCGCTCGAGCAGGCGGCGCACCAGATTCGGAACGTCCGCTTGCCTTCGCGGGCGGAGATCAGGCGCGGCAGGATGGTCTGCCGGAACACTTCGAACGGCTTGATGTCGCGGAAGAAGAACGACTCGTTGGTCGTCATCGCCTCGGTGACTTCGCGCAGCAGGGCCTCGTCGCCCTTGCCGCGGATGGCGCCGACCAGCTCGTCCAGCCCCTTCATCCCGCGCCTGCGGGCCACCGGCATAAGGCGGCTTTCCAGGAGATACGCCTTGTCGCGGGTCAGGATCAGGCCCGAGCGATCCTTGACGAGGCGGCAGACGAGGTCGAAATCGTCGGGCTTCATGGAGCGCCTCTCGACGCTGTCCGCGTGATGTAGGCGGCGAGATCGGGCAGCGGCAGCACGGCGCTGCACAGGCCGGCGTTGGCGACCGCGCCCGGCATGCCCCAGACGATGCTGGACGCCTCGTCCTGGGCCACGACCGTGCCGCCGGCCTCGACGACCTGCCGGCAGGCCGCCAGGCCGTCCTGCCCCATGCCGGTCAGGATGGCCGCCAGGGTGCGCGACCCGTAGATCTTCTCGATGCTGCGTAGCATGACGTCGACCGAGGGACGGCAGAAGTTCTGCGGCGGATCCTGGTTGAGGCGGACGAACCGCTGCGCCCCCCGCGCCTCGACGGTCATGTGGTAGTCGCCCGGCGCCAGCAGGATGCGGCCGGCCATCACGGGGTCGCCGTCTTTCGCCTCGGCGCAAGCCCACCCGGTCATGCGGGTGATGTGCTCGGCAAGGATGGTGGTGAACGTGGCCGGCATATGCTGGGTGAGAAACACCGGCAGCCGGAGATCCCTGGGAATGCTTTTCAGCAGCGTGAACAGCGCCTGCGGCCCGCCGGTCGAACTGCCGATCGCCAGCACTTCGGGCTTCAGCCGGCCCGGCTCGCGCAGCACCACCTTGGCCGGCGGCGCAGGCGGCGGGGAAAAGCGCACCCGGGCGGGAGCGGCACGTGCCGGTCCGCGGCTTCGTCCGCCGCTTCGGATGCGGCCCAGGGTATGCACCTTCTCGATCAGCTCGCGGCGAAAATCCATGCCGCCGCTCAACTCGCGCGACGACGACGGCTTCGGGATGTAGTCGGAGGCCCCCGCCTGGAGGGCCCGGATGCTCACCTCGGCGTTCCGCAGCGTCAGCGTCGAGGCCATGATGACGCGGACGCCGGGGTCGACCTCCAGCAGCTTCGGCAGGGCGGTGAGGCCGTCCATGACCGGCATCTCGATGTCCAGAATGATGACGTCGACATCGGTCCGCGCCAGGGTCGAGACGGCCACCTGCCCGTTGCCGACCGAGGCGACCACTTCGATCCCGCCGTCCGCCTCCAGCATCCTGACGATCAGCCCCCGCACTACCGCAGAATCGTCTACGACCATCACGCGGATAGGGCTTCCCGCGGAACTCGCACCCGCGCCCGCGGTCGTGTTGTCGGCACCGGAGATCAAAAACGCCTCGCTTCTACAAAAGGCCGACCTGCTGGAACTTCGCCTGGATGATCTCGCTGTCGAAGGGCTTCATGATGTATTCATTGGCCCCCGCCTCGATCGCGGTCTGGATATGATCGATGTCGTTCTCGGTAGTGCAGAAGACGACGATCGAGGCGCTGCCCCCCGGCAGCTTGCGCAAGGCCCGCAAGAACTCAATTCCATCCATCACCGGCATATTCCAGTCGAGCAGGACGGCATCGGGGATCTGCTTCTTGCAGATGTCCAGCGCGGCGCTACCGTCGGCAGCCTCCAACGTCTCGAAATTCAGCTCGTGGAGGATCTTCCGAGCCACCATGCGGACCACTTTCGAGTCATCGACGATGAGGCAGGATTTCATGGAACCCTTCTGCGCTCGCGCGCCCGTGTTAGTGCGGTTGCCTGCACTTTTTTATCAGTTCCGAAAGGTCTGTGCCAACGTCTGAATGAGCCCGTCGCGGTCATACTTCGCCACGTAGTCGGTGAACCCGACCTCGCGGCCGCGTTCGAAATCCCTGGGCGCCGCGTGCGACGACATGGCGACCATCGGAATACCCTCCCAGGCACCCTCGGAACGGACCGTCTGGGCGAACTGGAAGCCGTTCATGCCCCCCATCTCGATGTCGCTGACGATGGCGTCGAACCTCCGCCCTTCGTCGCGCAGGGCCAGGGCCTCTTCGGCGCTCTTCACCGTCGTCACCCGATAGCCGGCGACCGTCAGCATCGGTCCCAGCAGGTTGAGGAAGAACGGGCTGTCGTCGACCAGAAGGACATGCCTTCTCTCCTGGTCGGACTCGAACGCCTCGGCGTCCCGGCCGCCGAACCAGTCGGCGAACGCCTGCAACAGGTAGTGTCCAGCGTCGACCACGTCGGTCGCCTTACCGTTGATGACCGCGCTGCCGAGCAGGCCGGACTGGTTCGCCGCCAGCTCGATCTTGAGCTTGTCATCTACGATGTCGACGATCTCGTCGACGACCAAGCCCATCGAGCGCTCGCCCTCAGTGAAGACGAGGATCGGCTGGCCGCCTTCGCTCTTCCAGGCGTGGCCGGGATCGAAGGGGACCAGCGGCATCAGCTGGCCGCGGTACTGCACGACGTAGTTGCCGTGCGAGTGCTCGACGGTCTTCATGTCGATTTCCTCGAGCCGCGCGACCAGGGCCAGCGGAACCGCCTTCAGCTCGTCGCCGCCGGCCCGGAAGATCAGCAGCGAGGTGGTCTCGTCGCCGCCGAGGTGAGTGCTGGCGGCCTCCGCCCGGGAGCCCGCGCTCACCGCCTCCTGCTGGCCGGTGGTCGAGGCGATGCCGTTGGGATCGAGGATCATGATGACGCTGCCATCGCCCAGGATGGTGTTGCCCGAATAGTACGGGATGTGGCGCAGGATCGGCGCCACCGGCTTCACCACGATTTCCTCGGTATCGTAGACGCGGTCGACGATGATGCCGAAGGTGTAGGTCCCGACCTGGGTGACGACGATAAAGACTTCGTCGTTGTTGCCGCTGGTCTCGGCCTCCTCGCCGCCCTCGCCGAGGCGGAACAGGCTGCGCAGCGACACCAGCGGCAGCAGGCGGTCGCGCAGCCGCAGCACCGGCGCCTGGTTGATCATCTCGATGCAGTTGTCGGAGCCCTTGGCTGCGCGGACCAGCTCTAGCACGCTGATCTGCGGAATGGCGAAGCGCTCGCCGCTGCACTCGACGATCAGCGCCGACACGATAGCCAGGGTCAGCGGGATCTTGATGGTGAAGGTGGTGCCGCGACCTTCGATCGACTTGAACTCGATGGTGCCGCCGATCTTCTCGACGTTGGTCTTGACGACGTCCATGCCGACGCCACGGCCCGAGACAGAGGTCACCTTCTCGGCGGTCGAGAAGCCGGGCCGCATGATGTACTGCTGGATCTGCTGCTCGGTCATGCCCTCGGCATCGGCCTCGCTCAGGATCCCGTTCTGGATCGCCTTGGCCTTGATCTTGGCGGTGCTCAGGCCTTTGCCGTCGTCGGCGATCTCGATGATGATGTGACCGCCCTCGTGGTAGGCGTTCAGCGTGATGACGCCGGTTTCAGGCTTGCCCTTGGCCCGCCGGTCGACCGGGGACTCGAGGCCGTGGTCGGCCGAGTTCCGCACCATGTGGGTGAGCGGGTCCTTGATCAGCTCAAGCACCTGGCGGTCGAGTTCGGTGTCGGCGCCGATCATCTGCAGGTCGATCTTCTTGCCGCTCTCGACGGCAAGATCCCGCACGATCCGAGGCAGCTTGGCCCACGCGTTGCCGATCGGCTGCATGCGCGTCTTCATCACCCCTTCCTGCAGGTCGGTGGTGATGTGGCTTAGCCGCTGCAGCGGAACCTTGAACTCGCTGTCGTCGCGGCCGCGCACCATCTGGAGAAGCTGGTTGCGGGTCAGCACCAGCTCGCTGACCAGCGTCATCAGGTCTTCCAGCAGCTCGACGTTGACGCGGATCGACTGGGCGGCAACGGCGGATTCGCGGGCCGAGGCCGCACCCTCGTCGGGCTTCACCAGGGCCTTGCCGGCATCGGCCGCCACGGCTGGTACGCTGGCCTTCACTTGCGCAGCTTCGGCGGGCTCGGCTTGCGAGGCCTCGGCGGCGGCGCCTTCGCTCTGCCGCTCCTTCGCCATTTCCGCCTTGATGTCGTCGTCGCTGGCCGCCTTCTTGCCGGAGGCGATCGCCTGCTCGACCTCATCGAGCAGCTCCTTGGCAACCGGGAACGGAGATGCCGTTTCGGCCTTCTCCGCCTTCGCAGGCTTGGCCGGCTTCTCCGCCTTGTCGGCCTTGCCTTTGGCCTTCGGCTTGGGTGCCGTACCAGCGTCGGCCATCGCGTTCAGTTCGTCGATCAGCTGCTGGTCATCGCCGGCCGGCTCTTCGCCGTTGGCCTCAAGGTCCCCGAGCAGCGAGCGAATGCGATCAATGCAGCGCAGGATCAGGGAGACGGCCTCCGGCGTCACCTCGAGCGCACCGTCGCGGAACTTGCCGAGCACGTTCTCGCCGGCATGCGCCACCGACTCAAGACGGGGCAGGCCGAGGAACCCGCAGGTCCCCTTGATGGTGTGAACGAGCCGGAAAATGTTCTGGAGAATTTCCTTGTCGTTCGGATTGCGCTCGAACTTGACGAGCTCCAGATCGATGACGGCAAGGCTCTCCGAAGTCTCGGTCAGGAACTCGTTCAACAGATCGTCCATGGCATTTTCCCCGCAAACCGGCTTTCGAACCGCAGGCTCAGATCACTCCGATCGGGTACAGGTTACCCCGATCGGGCGGCCACGCGTACCATCCTAAAGTCTATAGCACCGATTTCAGGGGGATAGTACTACAAATGTTGCAGTCGTCACGAAGGAAAAATCTTCATGCGCGGTGAGGCATGACGGCAGCAACCCGCACCTCGCCTTCTTCCGCCGGGTCCCGCTCGAGCTCGGCGCCGACCTCTGCGGCCAGGGTCCGGATCAGCACCCCGACCACGTTGCGGGCCGTCAGAGACTCGCCCCCGACATGGTCGTCCAGCGCCGCTGCCATGTCTTCGGACGGCCGCGCCCCAACCCCTGCGGCCTGAACCGCCACCCCGACCCCGGCGTCAAGCGACACCAGCCGTACCCGCACGGTCCCGCCGCGCGGCAGACAATCGAAACCGGCAAGGATGAGGTTCAGCACCAGCTTGCCGGACAGCAGCCCGATCTCGCTTGGCTCGTCGGCCTCCTCCGGCCACTCCAGGCGGACGCTGCCGTCCCTGAAGAGGTCGGCCGAGACCTGGCGCAACCCCTTGACCGTCATCTTGCCGCCCGCCTCGCCTCCCATGCCGAACGCCAGGCGGTAGAACTGCAGCCGGCGCGTCAACTGCTGCCCGCTGCGGCGGACCAGCAGCAGGGCGTCGCCGCCGTTCTCGGGATCCTCCTCGTACAGCTCCAGGCCCGCATTCACCGCGCCGGCCGGACTGACCAGGTCGTGGCACAGGCGGGAACACAGGAAGCGGGCCAGCGCCGCCCCCGGGGTTTCCTCCGGTCCCCTCATACGCATCTCCTTTGCCGCATGCCCTAACAATAAGGGGTTGCCGCGGCCGTGTCACCCGCGGCGCTTGCGCGACGCTCCGATCTGGTCCAAGAATCATCCCGTCATGCGCGAGCTTGCCCTGCCGCCGCCGCTGCCGCCGGCCGCCGCTCTGTACGGTCCCGAGACGTCGGGCAAGGATTCCTTGCGCGAGTTCGCGTGCGCGCTGCAAGCGCGGGGCTGGCGCGTCGGCGGCATCCTGCAGGAGAACCTGCGGCGCGAAGATGGCGAGAAGCTCGGCATCGATGCGATCGAGGTCGATACCGGCCGCCGGATACCCATCGTCCGCTACACCGAGACCCACCTCGCCGAACGGATCTGCGGCCTCGACACCGGTCTCCTGACCGAGGCGACTGCAGCGCTCCGGCGAGCGATCGCCGAGCATGTCGATCTCCTGGTTGTCGAGAAGTTCAGCGGCCAGGAGAAGGAGGGAGGCGGGCTCGCGGACGAGATCCTGATGGCCATGGCCGAAGGGGTCCCCACCCTGGTCGCGGTGTCGCTTGACGCGTTCGACCGTTGGAGCGCCGTCACCGGAGGGCTCGGGGTCCTGCTGCCGATGGAGGCCGACGCGTTCTGGCGCTGGTGGGGCCCGCATCGCCTGTACCGGGATCTGCTCCTCGGCCTGGGCGAGGGCGAGGTACGGCGCGTCTCGGTCGGCCGCGACCTGGTGTGCGTGGAAAGCGACGCCGGCTGCGGGCTTGCTTATGCCTGGCCGGGCGAAGCATCGTCAGCCCCCCTACCCGACGTTGCCGGCAAGCCCCTCAAGGAAGTTGCGGCGCTGGCGCTGTCCTGCGACCGCGGCCGGGCGGCGATCGGGGTCGCCGCCATCAACGCCTTCTACAACCGCGCCGACCTCGCCGAAAGCGCTGGCAACGGCCTCGACCTGGTCGCCGCCGCCGACGGCCCGGTGTGCTCGGTCGGCCGCTTCCCCGGGCTGCAGGAGCGGCGCGACGACTGGAGCGTGATCGAGCGCGAGCCACACGAGGGCGAGTATCCGGCCACCGCCGCGCCCTGGCTGCTGCCGCGACACGAGTGGACCGTGGTGACCGCGTCTTCCCTGGTCGACCATTCGCTGCCCGGCCTGCTGGCAGCGCGGGGCACCGGCCGGATCGCCCTGGTTGGCCCCTCGACGCCGCTCAGCGCCCGGCTGCACGCCTACGGCGTCGAGGTACTGGCCGGCTTCGTCGTGAGCGACTCCGCCGCCTGCGCCCGAGCGGTCGCGGCGGGAGCTTGCTTCCGCGAGATCAGGCCGTACGGCCGGATGGCGACCCTGGCGTCATCGTAGGCGAACCGGAATGCCTCTGCGTTCCGGCCCCCGAGTCGCGCGTCAATGATCTTGAAGCTAGGCCAGGGCGCGGGCCATCTCCTCGGCGGCCGAAAGGTCCTCCTGCGTGTTGGCGTTGAAAAACGGATCGACCGCCTCGACCGGAAAGGTAACCTCGACCACCCGGCTGCGGTACATCCAACGGGCGACGCCGAGATCGGGGGTCTTCCGCAGCGCCGCCGCCAACGACGAGGCCATCGTCACCGGCCACAGCGCGCACAGGGGATGGGTGCGTCCGGCCGAGGTGGCGCAGGCTATCTCGGCTCCCGATTGCCGCAGCGCCGAACGCAGGGCCTCGGCGAGGTCCCGCGGCAGGAAGGGAGTGTCGCACGGCACCGTCAGAAGGTAGTGGGCGCCCGACCGATGGTTGGCCGCCCAGCGCATTCCGGTCAGCACCCCGGCCAGGGGGCCGCGCCCGCCATCGGGAGCGTCGGCGACCGCCGGAAGGCCGAACCGCGCGTATCGCGAAAGATCGCCGTTCGCGCTGAGGACGATCGCGGCGACCTGGGGTGCCAGGCGGTCGAGGACGTGTGCCAGGAGCGGCTTGCCGGCAAGCGGCAGCAGGGCCTTGTCGCGATGACCCATGCGCATTGCCCTGCCGCCGGCAACCACCACGCCGATCGGGGCCGCCGCAGAGGTCATTCCTTGATGGCGCCCGTCATGCTCGAAACGTAATGCTCGACGAAGAACGAGTACAGGATCGCCACCGGCAGCGACCCGAGCAGTGCCCCGGCCATCAGCGACCCCCAATGCCAGACGTCGCCCTCGACCAGCTCGGTGAGCACGCCGACCGGAATGGTCTTGTGGTCGGTCGAGGAGATGAAGGTGAGCGCATAGATGAACTCGTTCCACGACAGCGTGAAGGCGAAGATGCCGGCCGAAATCAGACCGGGGACCGACAAGGGCAGAACGATCTTGAGCAGGATCTGCAGTCGCGAGGCGCCGTCGATCAGGGCGCATTCCTCCAGTTCGTAAGGAATGGTCTTGAAATAGCCCATCAGGAGCCAAGTGGCAAACGGGATGAGGAAGGTCGGATAGGTCAGGATCAGCGACCACTTGGTGTCGAAAAGGCCGAAATCAAAGACCATGGTGGCGAGTGGAATGAACAGAATGGAAGGCGGCACCAGGTAGGCCAGGAAGATCGCTGCGCCGACCATTTCCGAGCCGCGGAAGCGCAGCCGCTGGATCGCGTATGCGGCGGTCACGGAGGCGAACAGCGAGAGAAACGTCGAGGCCACCGAGACGATCATGGTGGTCACGAACCATTCGGGAAAATGAGTCTGGAACAGCAGCTTCTTGATGTGGTCGAGTGTCGGATGGATGACCCAGAAGGGATTGCGTCCGAGATCGTATAGCTCCTCGTTCGGCTTGAATGTCGTGATGACCATCCAGTAGAACGGGAACAGCAGGATGATCAGGAAAATGGCCAGCGGAATGTAGACGGTGACCACCCGCTTGGGCAGCGTCACCAGATAGTCCATTCCTCCCAGTTCTTCTTTTTTCGCCATCGTTCTACTCCGACTGCCACTTGCGCTTCTGCAGGCCGAAGAAACTGATCAGGATGGCCGCCGCGAGGATCGGGATCATCGCCGAGGCGATAGCCGCGCCCTCCCCTAGGCTGCCGCCCGGAATCGCCCGCTGGAACGCCAGCGTCGCCATGAGATGGGTGGAGTTGACCGGACCACCGCGCGTCAAGACGTAGATCAGCTGGAAATCGGTGAACGTGAAGATGACCGAGAAGGTCATCACCACGGCAATGATCGGCGTCAGCTGCGGGAAGGTCACATAGCGGAACTTCTGCCATGGCGAGGCTCCGTCCAGCACCGCCGCCTCGTAAAGCGTCGGCGATATGGTCTGCAGTCCGGCCAGGAGCGAGATCGCCACGAACGGAATGCCGCGCCAGATGTTGGCGATGATGACCGAGGCGCGCGCCCAGTTGGGGCGGCCCAGGAAATCGATGTACTCGTCGATCAGGCCGAGCTTCACCAGGCTCCAGCTGATGATCGAAAACTGGGAATCGTAGATCCACCAGAAGGCGATCGCCGACAGCACGGTCGGAATGATCCACGGCAGAAGCACGACGGCGCGGATCAGCGCCTTAAAAGGAACGCGCTCGTTCAGGACGAGGGCCAGCCACAGCCCGAGGCCGAACTTGAAGACCGACGCGATCACCGTGTAGAGGACGGTGTTGAATACGGAAAGCCTGAAGACATCGTCGCGCACCAGGAATTCGAAGTTCGCAAGGCCGATGAAAAAGCCTTCCCCGCCGATCCGCTGGTTTGTCATGGCGAGCCAGACACCCAGCCCCAGCGGATAGGTCAGGAAGACCAGCAGCAGGATGGCCAGGGGCAACATGAAGATGAAGCCCAGGAAATTGCGGCTGTTGAGCAGACGTGCGACCAGGCTCGGCTCGGGAATCACGTCCGGCCGCACGCGGGCGGCGGCTTCTCGTGCGCTCACTCGGGCAACCTCGTTCGGCTAGCGTTGCTGGGCAACGAAAGGTGACGCCCCCGTTGCCGGGGACGTCACCTTCTAGACAGAGATCAGCCGTAGTAGCGACGCGCTTTCCGCTCGGCGTTCGCCGCCGCGTCCTTCGGGCTGGCCGAACCGAGGGCAGCCTCGGCCACCATGTCGAGCAGGATGTAGTCGGCCATGACCGCCGCCGACGCGTATCCCATGGTCCCGGCGTAGCCGTTGGGCAACATCCGCTTCATGGTATCGCGGTAGGGGGTGATCTTGGGATCCGACGTCCAGATCGGGTTCTTGTCGTAATAGTTCAGCGTATGGGTGAAGTACCCGATCGATGCCGCCTGCCACTTCGTGTACTGCGGATCCTCGAACATGAAGGCCATGTAGGCCTTCGCCGCCTTCGGATACTTCGAGTACTTGAAGATCATCGCCGAGGTCAGCAGGTGCAACTCGGTCGGCTTGCCGATCGGGCCGACCGGATAGGGCGCGTGGAAGATGTCGTCGGTCATCGGGTTCTTGTCGTTCTTGGCGGCGACCCAGATCGAGATGCCGTTGTTGGTGACGCTGACGAGATCCGACAGGAACGCCTTGTTGTTATGCGGATCGAGCCACGAGGCGGTGCCGGGAACGAAATTGGCGGCCAGTTCCTTGACGTACTCCAGCGCCTTGATCGTCTCGGGGCTGTTGATCGCCACCTTGTTGTTCTCGTCGACCATCTTGCCGCCGAACGACCAGATCAGCTGGTGGGTCCAGCCGCTGCCGTCGCCGACCGCATGCCCGAGCGCAAAGCCGATCGGGTGATTGGCCTTCTTCAGGGCCTGGGCCATCTTCAGGTAGTCGTCGAAGTTCTTCGGGAACTCCTTGAAGCCGGCCTGTTCGAGATACGACTTGCGATACGCGAGGCACTGCCCCGAGGCGCCGAAGGGCAGGCATATCCAGCGGTTCTTGCGGGTTCCGTAGGCCTTGGCCGCCGGCACCCAACCCTCGTACTTCTTGCCGAGGTAGTCGGCGACGTCGGTGACGTCGACCAGCTTGTCGGGATACTGGTGCGCGTCGTCGTACCAGCCGAAGATGATGTCCGGACCGCTGCCGACGTTGGCGGCGACGGCGGCCTTCGGGCGGATATCCTCCCAAGACTGGTATTCGAGCTCAACCGGAACGCCGGTCGCTTCGGTGAACTTCTTCGTGTTCTCCTCGAACCCGGTCTGATCGCCCGGGACGAACTTCGTCCACCGCAGCACCCTCAGCTTGGCGCCCTTTTCGGGCGCCCACTTCTGCTCCTGGGCGGAAGCCAAGCCGGGTGCGCCTACCGTGCCGGCAACCACACCGGCCGCCCCGAGCCTGAACACGTCACGACGGGTAAACCCACTCATAACGATCCTCCTCTGTTGGTTATACGGTTGGCTTTGCACCAACGCTTGGTAGCGCTCCCAACGGGGCGCTGAATCATTGGGGGCCTGCGGCGTTTCCGCGGCAGGCCCCGTCAGAAATCACGCGACGAGGCGCTTGCCGCTTCCTGCGTCGAACAGATGCACGCTGTCCAGTTGCGGCCGCACCGCGACCGTCTGCTCGGGTTTCAGGGCCAGGCGGTCTGTGAAAACGGCGCAGACCTGCTCCCCTGCCACCTTGGCGATGACCTCGATCTCGTCACCGGTCGGCTCGACCACGCCCACCGTCATGTCAACGGTGTCATCACCGGGAGAGGGCGCGATCTGGAAGCTCTTGGGGCGGACCCCGTAGACGACTTCCTGTCCCTGCTGTCCCGGCGCATTGGGCCGCAGCGGCAGGCGCACGCCCGCCCTGGCTTCCACCCAGACCCTGCCGTCCCGGCGGCCGATCCGTCCGGGAATGAGGTTCATCGCCGGCGAACCGATGAAGCCCGCCACGAAGAGGTTGTCGGGAGTGTCGAACAGGGTGATCGGGTCACCCACCTGCTCGACGATGCCGTCGTGCATCACGACGATGCGGTCGGCCATCGTCATCGCCTCCACCTGATCGTGGGTGACGTAGACGACGGTGGTGCGCAGCTTGTGGTGCAGCGCCTTGATCTCGGCCCGCATCTGGACGCGCAGCTTGGCGTCGAGGTTCGACAGCGGTTCGTCGAACAGGAACACCAGCGGATCGCGCACAATGGCGCGCCCCATCGCGACGCGCTGGCGCTGACCGCCGGAGAGTTGCCGCGGATAGCGTTCCAGGTAGTCGCTCAGATTGAGGATCTCGGCCGCCCGTTGCACCCGCTCCTGGATCTCGGCCTTCGGCGCCTTCGCCAGCTTCAGGCTGAAGGCCATGTTGTCGAACACCGTCATATGCGGGTAGAGGGCGTAATTCTGGAACACCATCGCGACGTCGCGATCCTTGGGCGGCAGGTTGTTGACCTGCCGGCCACCGATCAGAATGTCGCCCTTGGTGATCTCTTCCAGCCCGGCGATCATGCGCAGCAAGGTCGACTTGCCGCACCCCGATGGGCCGACCAGAACGACGAATTCCTCGTTCTGGATGTCTACGCTGACGCCGTGCAGAACCTCGGTAGAACCGAAGGCTTTGAAGACGTTACGGATCTCGACGGATGCCATGGCTCCTCGAAGTCTCCTCTCCGGCTTTTCCCAACCATTTGATTATGCGACCGTATTACACCAGAATCGCAGCCCAGCCAAGGGCGAAGCGGTAAGGGGCAGGGCTCCGAGCTTGGGTCAAGATATGGTCGACTGCAACCAAAAAATCCCCTCCCCCCCCTTCTCGCCGTCGACGCCGGGGTATCGCAACGATGTCTCGATCCCCGCGCTCTTTTTCCAAGCGTGCGCGACGCGCCGTTTCCAGGACCCGCGGGGTAGGCTATGATCGGAACATGATGGAAGTGCCGCCTCATGTCGAGATCGCCACCTCGCCGATCCGGCGCTCCAAGCTGAGCGACCAGATCTACGACCAGGTCTACCAGCGGATCGCCACCGGCCAATATCCTGCCGACGCCAGGCTGCCGACCGAGCTTGCCCTGGCGCGCGAGTTCGGCACCTCGCGCCCGGTGGTCCGGGAGGCCCTCGCCGCGCTCAGGGAAGACGGCGTCATCGCCTCTCGCGAGAGGGTCGGCAATTTCGTCATCGGAACTGCCGACCAGATGCGCCTGCGGTTCGTGCCGCTGGGCAGTCTGACCGACGTCCAGAAGTGCTTCCTGTTCCGGATCGCGCTCGAGGGCGAGGCGGCCTACCTCGCCGCCCTGCACCGGACCGACCAGGACATCGCCGCGATCGAGGCCGCGGAGGCCGAGCTCGAGACCCTCGTCGATGCCGGAGAGCCCAGCGTCGACGCCGACTACGCCTTCCACGTCGCCGTCGTCACCGCCTCGCGAAATCGTTTCTTCCTGGCCACGGTGAGGACCCTGATCAACCACGTCCGCACCGGCATGAGCCTGTGCCGCCGGCTGTCCGTGGTGCAGCCGGAGCTTCATCTCGACCAGATGAAGAACGAGCACCGTGCCGTGGTCGCCGCGGTGGCCGGGGGCGATGCGCCCGGCGCGCGCTCGGCGATGCGCTATCACATCGATAGCTCGCGGCAGCGCGTGTTCGAGGGCCAGCACCTGCTCTCGGCCTGACCCGCGGCTTTCGCCGGCCGCCTTCAGCCGAAAAGCCGCCGCCGCGAGCTCTCGATGTGATCGCGCATGGTCTGGCGTGCCCGCTCGGCGTCGCCGGCGGCGATCGCCTCGACGACCGCCCGGTGCTCCGCCTTGACCAGGCCCAGGCGCTCCTGGACGCCGACGCCCGACAACTCGCCCGCCAGCTTCATGCCGACCATTACGTGATGCCGCATCGACACCATGACCGACGCGAAGAAACTGATGCCGTTGGCGCGGGCCACCGCCTCGTGGAACGCGAAATCCTCGTCGTCGGCCATGTTGCCGGTGGCCGTGGCGGCAGCAAAGGTATCCGCGGTGGCGCCGATCGCCGCCAGATCCTCCGCGCTGCGGTTGAGGGCCGCCAGGTAGGCCGCCTCGCCCTCGACCGCGGTCCGGAACTCGAAGCACTGGCGGACGTCGCTCAGGTTGCGCACCGGTGCAAAACCGTCGACAGTCCGCTGCCCCTGGGACAACGGGCGGACGAACGACCCGGCGCCCTGTCGCGACACCACCATGCCTTCAACCCGCAGCCGCGCCAGCGTCTCCCGGACCACCGGCCGCGAAACGCCGAATTCCCGGCACAAGGCCGGCTCGGACGGCAGGCGGGACGACAAGGGATAGGTCCCCTCAAGGATGCGGCCGCGCAGGACCTGATAGAGTTCCTCGCCGCGGATGCCGACCCGCACCACCCCCGTACCCTCCGTCTCAGAAGCGGCCTATCCTGTCCTGCACGTCGAGCGGGTGCGCCCCGTCGGCCACCTGGGCTCGGCCTTCGCTTTCCTTGCGCGCGCGACGTTCCGCGTTCTCCAGCACGCTCAGCGTCATGTCCTTCGGCACCACCACCACGCCGTCGTTGTCGCCGACCAGGAAGTCGCCGGGATCGACCCGCAGCAGCCCGTCCACACCTTGTACGTGAATCGGAACCATGTAGTCGATGACCATGAAGCGGCCGAAGCTCTCCACCGGGCAGCGGAAGCGGCAGAAGGTCGGGAACCCCATCTCGATCAGCATCGAGGAATCCCGGGTCGAGCCATCCAGGATCGCGCCGGTGCAGCCGGCCGCCCGGGCGGCGGTGGCATTGACCTCGCCGAAATGGCCGGCGTTCAGGTTGCCGCCCGAGTTGCGGATCTGCACGCAGCCCTCGAACATGCTGCCCACCATGCCGAGGCGGACGTCGACGCTGTCCATGGTTGGCGTCTGGGTGGCGTGGACCGTGAAGGCGGGACCGGCCACCTTCATCGTGTGCACGAGCGGGTAGATGCCCGCCGCCATCGCCCGCCCCTTCAGCCCCTGCTCCGAAAGCGTATCGTACACCTGACCCGTGCTGAGGCGCAGATAACGCGTCCGCACGTCGACGACGTCGTAGCTCAACTCGACCCGGCGCACGGGGTATGTCTGGGCCGTCATCGAACCTCTCCGATCCGTTTCGTCGTTGCGGCGTCGAAAAGGTGAACGTTGTCGAGCCGGGCGTAAAGCGGAACCGTCTCGCCGGGCCGAAGCGCGTGGCGACCTTCGAAGGCCGCGGTGATGCGGCCGGCGGGGGTCTCGGCCACGATCTGGGTGGCGGCACCGGTGCTCTCGACGACCACGACCCGGCACGGAATGCCGGCGGCACCCTCGCCCCCCACTCGGAGGTGTTCCGGGCGGACGCCGTAGACGACCGCATGTCCGCTCTCGCCCGCAGCTTCCGGCGGCAGCGCCAGTCGCAGGCCCTGCGCCTCGACCCAGGCGTCGACTCCGTCGCGCCGCACCTCGCCCTTGAAGAAATTCATCGCCGGCGAGCCCAGAAAGCCGGCGACAAAGGTGTTGTCCGGCCGGTCGTAGAGGGAGAGCGGAGAGCCGATCTGCTCGACGTTGCCCTCGCTCATGACGACGATGCGGTCGGCCATCGTCATCGCCTCGAGCTGGTCATGGGTGACGTAGACGGTGGTCGCACCCAGCCGCAGGTGGAGGTCCTTGATCTCGGTGCGCATCTGCACGCGCAGCTTGGCATCGAGGTTCGAAAGCGGCTCGTCGAACAGGAACACCTTGGGGTTGCGGACAATGGCGCGCCCCATGGCGACGCGTTGCCGCTGGCCGCCCGAAAGCTGGCGCGGCTGGCGCTCCAGCAGCTCGCCGAGGTTCAGGATTCTGGCCGCATTCCGCACCCTCTCGTCGATCTCGGCCTTGTCCATGCCCTTCAGCCGCAGGCTGAACGCCATGTTCTTGTAGACGCTCATGTGCGGGTAGAGCGCATAGTTCTGGAACACCATGGCGATGTCCCGCTCCTTGGCGCGTACGTTGTTGACCACGCGTCCGGCAATGGCGATCTCGCCCGAGGTGATTTCTTCGAGGCCGGCGATCATGCGCAGCAGCGTGGACTTGCCGCAGCCCGAGGGGCCGACCAGGACGACGAATTCCTTGTCCTCGATCAGGACATTGACGCCGTGAATGACCTCGTGGCCATCGAAGGCCTTGCGTACGTTTCGGATGTCGACGGTTGCCATGGGTAAGCCTTACGCCTTATCGCCGGGACGGGAGGGGTGCGGAAGAGCGGGACGCCGCCTCATGTCGCGAAGTACTCCTGGGTCTTCTGCGCCTCGAACTCTCGGAACGAGGGCGAGCCGGTGCGCAGGCGCTCGAGCAGCGCGAGGTCGCCTTCGGTCATCTCCGGCGCTTCGATGACGGCAAGGTTCCCCCGCAGGTGGTCGGGGTTGCCGGTGCCGATGGTGAGCGAGGTTGCGCCCTCGTGCGACAGGCACCAGCGCAGCGCCGCCGCGGCAAGCGCCTTGCGATCCTCGATGCCGGCCTCGGCCCCCATCCTGAACAGCGGCCCCTTGAAGAAGGCCTCGCGCAGGAAGATCGCCATGCCGGCGGCGTGCGCCGCGGGAATCACCTTCCGCCGCGCGCCCCAGTCGCCGAAGTTGAAGTTGAGGTTGCAGGCGTCGAAGGCGCCGCTCTCGATCATCCTCAGGAAGGTCCACTCGCCCGAGAAGGTGTCGGCCGAGGCCCAGCGGATGAGCCCCTCCTTCTTCAGCGCCGCGATGTTGGCCTTGAGCTTGTCCAGGTACTCGGGATCGTGGTCGAGGGCCCAACGCAGGATGCCGAAGTTCAGGAAGTCGATGCGGTCGCGGCCGAGCAGCTTGAGGCCGCGCTGCACTTCCGCCTTCAGCCTGCCGTAGTCGGCCAGGCCCCGGTTGTACTGGTCGTACGAGTAGCACATCCCCTCGGGACGGGTCTGAACGAAGATCTCATAAGGCGGCGGCAGGTCCTTGAGATTGCGGCAAAGGGCCTCCTTCTCGGTATCCTGGGTGACGTCGAAGAAGTTGACCCCGTGCTCGTAGGCGATCCGCAGCACCTGGAGCCGCTTGTCGCCGCCGAAGCCCTCGAAGATGTAGCCGGGCGTGCGGGTCGCCTTCGCCATGTCCTCGTTGAAGCCCCGCGAGCGACCGTCGGGCAGGTACTCGTGGCCGCCCATCGAGAACAGCGAGATCTTCACGCCGAGGCGGGGCGCGGTACGGTACAGCATGGTTCACTCCTTGACGGCGGCTTCGGTGAAGCCCTGCACCAGGTAGCGCTGCAGCACCAGGTACAGGGTCGCCGGGATGATGCTGGCGATGACGGTGGCGGCCATGATTTCCGACCAGTAGACGCGGAACTGGCCGACCAGCTGGGTGATGCCCAGCGTCATCGTCTGCTTGAGCGGGTTGCTGATCAGGCAGAGCGCCCACAAGAGGTCGCCCCACGACAAGAGGAAGGCGAAGATGGTGGTGGCCACCAGCCCGGGCAGCACAAGCGGCACGATGCACAGGAACATGGTCTGCAGGCGCGATGCGCCGTCGACCTCGGCCGCCTGGTCGATCTCCATCGGCACCGTGTCCATGTAGCCCTTGATCATCCACACGCTGAACGGCAGCGTGATCGAGGTCTGGGCGAGGATGAGGCCGAACAGAGTGTCGTAGAGGCCGGCGATGGTCATCATCTTGAAGTACGGCCCGACCAGCAGCACGCCCGGAATCATCTGCGTGGCGAGGAAGGCGGTCATCAGCGCCAGCCGCCCCTTGAAGCGGAAGCGCGAGAAGCCGTAGCCGGCGAAGATGCCGACCAGGGAGGACAGGAACGCCGTCGACAGAGACACGATGAGGCTGTTTTTGAAGTAGAGGATGAAGCCCTCCTGCAGCCACATCTTCTCGTAGGCGGCGGTGGTGAACTCCTCGGGCAGGAAGGTGGCCGGATAGTTGACGATCTCGATCTCGGTTTTGAACGACGAGACGACCATCCAGAAGAACGGCGTCAGGTTGTAGAGGAACATCACGGCGAGCGCGCCGTAGATGAACACCCAGATGCTTGTCGGTTTCCGCACGGTCCGGCCCTCCTACAGCTGCTGCCGCATGCTCATGCGCAGGTACGGCAGGCTGATGAAGAAGAGCACCGTGGCCAGCACCACCGCCATCGAGGCGCCGTACGAGACGTTGAAGAACTGGAAGTACTGCTTGTAGCTGAGCAGCGTCAGGATCTGGGTCGAATAGCCCGGACCGCCGCCGGTCATGCTGAACACCATCCCGAACAGCCGGCTTTCCCAGATCGTGTCCAGCACCAGCGCGATGATGAACATGTGCTTCAGGTTGGGGACGGTGACGAAGAGGAACTTCTGGAACGCCGAGCAGCCGTCAAGCTCGGCTGCCTCGTACTGCTGGCGCGGGATCGATTGCAGGCCGGCGAGCAGGATCAGCATGGCATAGGGATAGCCGCGCCAGCTTTCCGCCAGCATCACCGCCCCGAAGGCGAGATCGGGCTGGCCCAGCCAGTCGACGGGCTCGGCCGAAAGGCCGG
The DNA here is from genome assembly GCA_018432935.1 of Rhodospirillales bacterium. GTDB lineage: Bacteria > Pseudomonadota > Alphaproteobacteria > Rhodospirillales > Shumkoniaceae > JAHDSF01. Next base: position 296,590 of record JAHDSF010000017.1, read on the forward strand.
TGCGCAGCAGCACCGAATTCACGATTCCCGGCAGGGTGTCGAACATGAACCGCCATACCAGGCCGCCGATCACGTCCGGCATCGTCCACGGCAGGATGGCCACCACCCGCCACAGCCACTTGAACCGCACCTCCATGTTGAGGAGCAGCGCAACCCCGAGCCCGATCACCAGATGGCTCGAAACCACCACCACCACGAACAGGACGGTGTTGGAGAGCGAGCGCAGGAACTCGGGATCCTGGGCCAGGGCCGTGTAGGCGCGCAGCGTGAAAGCCGGCTTCGACACCCACATCAGGTTGAAGCTCTGCAACACCGCCGCCACCGCCGGAAACCCGAGGATGACCAGCAGCATCAGGAACGCCGGCAGGATGAACAGGTAGCCCTTGTAGTTGTCTCTCATCGTCAGGCCCCGGCTTCGCTCACTCCACCGTCATCCCCGCGGAAGCGGGAACGACCTTTGATTCAGCAGCTCCCTTGCGGGAGGCGAGCCCCCATGGTTCGACAGGCTCATGGTTCGACAAGCTCACCATGAGGGCCGCTTCCCCGTAGCCTCATCCTGAGCTTGTCGAAGGATGAGGCGCGCCACGTCTACGGCCGCGCCAGGATCGCATTGATCTGATTGTGGGCGTTGGCGAGAGCCGCCTCCGGCGCCTTGGTCTTGGCGATCGCGTCCTGCAGGTTGGTGCGGAAGGTCTCGAGGATTTCCGGCCACTTCGGGATCAGGGGCAGGAAGGCCGCGCGATCGATCTCGTTGGTGACCGTGACCGCGTACGGCGAGTCGACGATCGGCTTGTAGGTCGTGTTGACACTCTTGCGGGCCGACAGCATCAGGTTGTCGTCGAACCACTTCTGCATCTGCTTCTGCTCGGCCATGAACTTGATCAGCTTCCAGGCCGCTTCGGGATTCTTCGTGTTCGGGTTCATGAACAGCGACTTCTGGTACAGGGTCGAGCGCACCGACTTGTCGTCGACGACCTTCTGCGGAATGTGCGCCATCTTGAGCACCTTCCAGCCGTCGAGGTTGGGGTTCATGCCGCTGACTTCGGGCAGCGACCAGGTGGTGCCGATCTTCACCGCGATCTGCTTGTTGGCCAGCATGCGGCGGGCGGCGTTGGCGTCGACCTGGGCGACGCCCGGAGGCATCGACTTGTCCTCATGGATCATGTCGACGACGTACTTGAAGGCCTCCTTGGCCTGCGGAGTGTCGAGGGCCGACTTCTTGAAGTCCGGAGTCAGGAAGTCGCCGCCGAAGCCGCGCAGGATGGCCGAGAACCGCAGGTCGAAGCCGGCCTTGGCGGCGACGATCGTCCAGCCCCACTGGTCGACCGGACCACCGGGCTTGGTCGCCTTGGTCAGCTTCTTCATGGCGGCGCGGAAGTCGTCCCAGGTCTCGGGCACCTTGGCGATGCCGGCGTCCTTGAACATGGGCTCGTTGTAGACCATCACCATGGCGACGATGTTCTTCGGGATTCCGAACACCTTGCCGCCTTCGGTGACGGGGTCGAGGGCGCGGGCATAGAAGTCCTCGAGGTACTTCTTGCCACCCTCCTTGTCGATGAAGGGGGTCAGGTCCTTGACCCAGCCTTCGGCGATGTACTGCTTGACCGGATTGGCATCGAGGGCGAACACGTCGGGGCCGGCGCCGGCGCGAATGGCCGTCGTGAACTTGACATCGCGCTGGGCGAGGGCGACCGGCTCGGTGGCGACCTTGATTCCGGGATTCTGCTTCTCGAACTCGGCGAAAGCGTCGCGCAGCGATTTGCCCCAGATGTCCTGGGCAAGTTGCCAGTCCGAATAGGTGATGGTGACATCCGCGGCCGGAGCGGCCGCCGGCACGCCTGCGATCGCACCCGCCACCGCGGCGGCGCCGAGGCACGAGATAACGCGCTTACTGAAGCTGTCCAACATCGCGGTTTCCTCCCACAGGGTCATGATCGGAACGGCTCGCGCAGGTGACGGCATCTGTTCCAACGTTCTGCGCCGTTGACGCGGACCGGCCGAATGCGCTCCATCCAAGAGCATTCCCGGGACTGGTCATGCCTCGTCTGGTCTGACAAGTTTGCCAGAGGTCTCGTTGCCCTGTCAATCTCCGAGCGGCGCCGGAATGCGGCCGGCCTTGCCGCGTCCATCCAGAAGCCGCAACCCGGAAGCCCAGCGAAAAGGAGGCCCGAAGCCATGAGCGACAAGACGTTCCCCGCCCAATCCCAGGAACGCCAGCCGGGTCGCGAGCACGCGATGACGCCCGAGCCCCAATACGAGCCGCGCTTTCCGGGTTCGGGGCGGCTTTCCGGGAAGATGCTCCTCATCACCGGCGGCGACAGCGGCATCGGACGGGCGATCTCGACCCTGTTCGCACGCGAGGGCGCCGACGTCGCGATCGTCTATCTCGAGGAGCACGACGACGCCAAGAAGACCGCCGCTCTGGTCGAGAGGGAAGGCCGGCGCTGCCTGCTGATCTCCGGCGACGTGGGCGATTCGCGGTTCTGCCGGGACGCGGTGGCCAAGACGGTCGACACCTTCGGACGCATCGACGTTCTGATCAACCACGCCGCCGAGCAGCATCCCAAGGAGGCGGTCGAGGAGATTCCCGAAGAGCAGCTCCTGAAGACGTTCCGGACCAACGTGAACGGCTACTTCTTCATGACTCAGGCGGCGCTGCCGCACATGCCCGAGGGTTCGGCGATCGTCAACACCAGCTCGGTCACGGCGTTCCGGGGCAGCAGTTCGCTGATCGACTACAGCGCCACCCGCGGCGCCGTGTTCTCGTTCACCCGCGCGCTGGCGAGCAATCTTCTGGAGCGCAAGATCCGGGTCAACGCGGTTGCGCCGGGGCCGGTGTGGACGCCGCTGATCCCGTCGTCGTTCCCGCCCGACAAGGTAGAAAGCTTCGGCAAGTCGGCGCCGATGGGTCGCGCGGGCCAGCCAAACGAGATAGCCCCCTGCCACCTGTTTCTCGCTTGCGCCGACTCTTCCTACATCACAGGGCAGGTGATTCACGTCAACGGGGGAGAGATCGTCAGCGGCTAGGGGTCCCGGGTGGGGGTGGCACGGCGGGAACCGGAGGACGGCCGCAGGAACGGAGACTGGAAACATGGCTGCCGCGACGCGTGCCACCTGGAAGGGACATCTGCGCCTGTCGCTGGTGTCGATCGGAGTCGAGCTTTACACGGCGACCGAGAGTGCGAGCCAGTTGCCCCTGCACCAGATCCACAAGCCGAGCGGACAGCGGATCCGCTACGAAAAGGTGGTCCCCGGCAAGGGGGCGGTGGCGAGCGAGGACATCGTCAAGGGCTACGAGATCGAGAAGAACACCTTCGTCACCCTCGAGGAGGACGAGCTCGAAAGGATCCGGCTGGAAAGCCGGCGCACCATCGACCTGGTCCAGTTCGTGGCCGAGAAGGACCTCGACCCCCGCTATTACGAGAAGCCGTACTACGTCGCGCCAGACAGCGACGTCGCCGCCGAGGGCTTCTGCGTCATCCGCGAGGCGCTGGGCCGCAGCGAGAAGGTCGGGCTGGGCAAGATGGCGATGCGCGGCCGCGAGAGCCTGGTCGCCGTCCGCCCCCTCGGCCGCGGCCTCCTGCTGGAGACCCTGCGCTACGGCAACGAGATCCGCAGCGCCGACAAGGCGTTCTCCGAGATCCCCGAGATCGAACTCGACGAGGACATGGTCGGCCTCGCCACCGAGCTGATCGAGCGCAAGACGGCGCCCTTCAACCCCGCGCTCTTCCACGACACCTACGCCGAGGCCCTGCGCGAGCTGATCGACCGCAAGCTCGAGGGCCGCGCCCTGGTGCAGCCGGAGGAAGGCGGCCGCGCGCGCGGCCAGGTCATCGACCTGATGGCTGCCCTCAAGAAGAGCGTCCAGCAGGACAAGGGCAAGTCCGAGCAGGCGACCAAGACGAGGGGCAGACGCACCAAGGAGCCCGCCCCCGAGAAGGCGGAAACGACCCGCAAGAGAAAGCGCGGATGAGCCGGCAAGGGTCCCCCTCACCCCTGCCCTCTCCCCCATTCAATGGGGGCGAGGGAGGCGGCCGGGACGGTCAGCATGCCGCGCGCGCGTGACGAGCTTTCCGAATACCGAAGGAAGCGGGACTTCGCGCGCACGCCGGAACCGGCGGCCGGCGGCGGCCGCCGCAAGCTGGTGCCGGGCGGCCGCCAGTACGTGATCCAGAAGCACGCCGCGCGGCGGCTGCATTTCGATTTCCGGCTCGAGCTCGACGGGGTGCTGAAGAGCTGGGCGGTCACCCGCGGGCCCAGCCTCGACCCCGGCGACAAGCGTCTCGCCGTCCGCACCGAGGACCATCCCCTCGACTACGGCGACTTCGAGGGCACCATCCCCGAGGGCGAGTACGGCGGCGGCGCCGTGATGGTGTGGGACCGCGGCCAGTGGGAGCCGCTCGGCGATCCCCGCAAGGACCTCGATGAGGGCAAGCTCAAGTTCCGCCTCAAGGGGGCGCGACTGCAGGGCGCATGGGCCCTGATCCGGATGCGCACCCGGGAGAAGAAGGAGAACTGGCTGCTGATCAAGGAGCGCGACGAGTTCGTCGACCCCGACGCCGACCTGCCGCGCCGCTGGGAGACCAGCGTCAAGACCGGCCGCGACATGGGCGAAATCGCCTCCGGGGTCGACCGCAGCGTCGACCAGGAGCCCTCGGGCAAGTACCCCCTGCTCGCCTTCGTGCCGCCGCTGCTTGCCACCCCCGCAGAAGTCGTCCCCGAAGGCGAGGGCTGGCTGCACGAGATCAAGTACGACGGCTACCGGGCCATTGTCGCCCTGGCCGGCGGCGCGGTGCGCTTCTACACCCGCAGCGGCCTTGACTGGACCGACCGCTTCCGCGCCCTCGCCCCCGAGTTCCGCACCATCCCGGTCGACGAGGCGATCGTCGACGGCGAGGTGGTGGTGCTCGACGCCGCCGGCCGCTCCAGCTTCGGGGCGCTGCAGGACGCGCTGGCGGAAGGCGGCGAGCTGCGCTTCTTCGCCTTCGACCTGCTGCGCCTCGATGGCAAGGATTTGCGGAAGCTGCCGCTTGTCCAGCGCAAGGAGACGCTCGCCGAGGTGCTCGGCCGTACCCCGCGCGACCTCGTCCGCTTCTGCGACCATGTCGCCGGCGGCGGCACCGACTTCTACGCCGCCGCCTGCCGTCACGGCCTTGAAGGCGTCATCTCGAAACGGGCCGACAGCCGCTACCGATCGGGCCGCACCGGCAGCTGGCTGAAGGTCAAGTGCACCCGGCGCGAGGAGGTGGTGATCGCCGGCTACCGCAAATCGACTGCCGCCGGCCGCCCTTTTGCCTCACTTGTCGCCGGCACCTTCGAGGACGGCACGCTGGTCTACCGCGGCCGCATCGGCACCGGCTTCGACGCCCGCATCCTGGCCGACCTCGCGGCACGTTTCCGACCGCTGGTGCGCAAGAAGACGCCGTTCCAGACGATCCCGAAGGAGGCCACCCGCGACGTCGTATGGCTGGAGCCCCACCTGGTGGCCGAGGTCAACTACACCGAGCGGACCTCCGACGGGGTGATGCGGCATCCCGTGTACCTGGGCCTGCGCGAGGACAAGCCGGCCCGCGAAGTTCAGGCGGAGCGGCCGAACCCGGCTTCCTCCGGGCGGGATGCGAAGAAGGACCCGCTTGCCATCCTCACCCACCCCGAGAAGGTCCTCTACCCCAAGCAGGGCCTGACCAAGCGGGCGCTGGCCGAGTACCTGCTGGGGGTGCAGGATCTGATGATGCCCCACCTCGAGGGCCGCCTGCTGACTCTTGTCCGCTGCCCCCAGGGACGGACCAGCAAATGCTTCTACCAGCGCCACTGGATGCAGGGCATGCCGGCCTCGTTCGTGGCGGTGCCGCTGCCCGACGAGGAGGACAAGGCCGACTTCGTCCGCATCGACGAGCGCGCGCCGCTGGTGGGCGTCATCCAGTTCGGCGTTCTCGAGCTGCACCTCTGGGGCTCCCGGTTCGAGACCCTCGACCGCCCGGACCGGCTCGTCTTCGATCTCGATCCCGACGATAGCGTGCCTTACGCCCAAGTCGTCGACGCCGCGCGCGAGATGAAGGACATCCTCGCCTCCGCCGGGATCGAGAGCTTCCCCATGGTCACCGGCGGCAAGGGCATCCACGTGGTGGCGCCGGTCCTGCCCAAGCGCCCGTGGAAGGAGGTCAACACCTTCTGCCGCGGCCTTGCCTACGCGATGAGCGCCGCCGCCCCCGAACGCTACCTGGCCAAGGCCTCGAAGTCGGAGCGCAAAGGCAGGATCTTCGTCGATTGGATGCGCAACCAGCGCACCGCCACGGCGATCGCGCCGTTCAGCACGCGGGCCCGCGACGAGGCGCCGGTCGCCACCCCGGTGACGTGGCGCGAGCTGCCGCGGCTGGACACCGCCGCGGCCTTCACCGTGAAGACCCTGCCCAGGCGCCTGCAGCGCCTGCGATCCGACCCATGGGAGGGCTACTTCGAGCTCGCCCAGGAGATCCCCCAGGGTGCCCTCGACCTGTTCCGCGACAAGAGTGGATCCGACTGAGCAGCACTCCGGCCCGGCACAGGGATTTCCGGCCTCCCCAAGCGGGCTCGGCGGCAGTTTAGAACGGTTGAAAAAACGATTTGATTCTGACGCGCCAATCCGCGACAGTTCCCCGTCGCGTTTCGTGGACGAGGATCGGTTGGTGCTTAGACTGAGTGTGCTTTGCGTTGCCGCCGCGGCAATCGTGGCGAGCGCTTCCGTCCAGGCGGGGGACTTCGAGCTTCTCGAGATCGACGGCCGGAACGTCAAGTGGGGTCCTCCCGAGTTCGCCAGCGGGGCCGATGTCTCCTTTTCCTACGTCAGATCGATCATGCAGTTCCCCTCGGCTCGGAACTGCAGGACCATGACGCCGGCCAAGGTCATGGCGATGGGCAGCGGCATGCCGTTCGAGGCGTTCGACGCGGCCGTCAAAGGCGCCTTTGCCCAGTGGTCCCGGGCTGCCGACATTGTCTTCCGCTACGTCGACGACCCTGCCGAGGCGGACATCCTGCTCGGCACCCAGGCCACTGGCCACGGCATCGCCTTCACCAACGTCGTCCCCTCCGATACCGTCTCGCATGGCGAGGAACCCGCTGTGGCCACCCTCGAGCAAGCGACCATCTGCTTCAACCCCTCGCTGGCCTGGAACGCCGGCCAGTGGCACGAGGGGCTGGGGCGCGACTTCCGCACCGTTGCGGGCCACGAGATAGGCCATGCCATCGGGCTCGACCATCCCGGCCCCCGCGGCGCTATGATGGCCTTCAAGGAGGAGTTTGCCAGCCGCGTGCTGCAGCCGAGCGACATCGAGGCCGTGCAGACGCTCTACGGCCGGCCCGACAGGTCGGCCAAGTGAACGCCCGAGCAGCTTGTCATTGCTGGGAAGCCGAAGACGACTTCGGCATCCACTCGATGATGGCGCCGCCGGGCTCGCGGCTGCAGAGTTCGGCAAGCCGGCCGGCTGAGACCCTCGCCGGCGTGACTCCGTTGACGCTGATCGTCCCCATCCGCACCAGTTCCCATCCGGCCTCGACGCAGACCGCCTGCGGCACGCCTCGGGCGATGACGATCTTTCGTCCGCCGCTCGTCTCGACCTCGACGGTGCCTCCGAACGAGTAGCGTTCCGCATCGTGCCCCGCCAGGGCGCGCTGCAACTCTGCGATGAACACCTTGTGATCGTCGGAGCGAGGCGTGCGTTCGTGCTGCAACCACAAGGCGCCGAAGACGCAGACCACCACGGCAAAAGCGATCAGCCAGGGAGCGAGGCGGCTTTTACGGGGCGGAGCCCTGCGTCTCCGCGGCGGCTGCAGGCCGTGCGTCGCCCCCTTCGGCATGTCACCCCTTCAGCAGGTTGCGCGCGATGATCATCCGTTGGATCTGGTTGGTCCCTTCGTAAATCTGCGTGATTTTCGCGTCTCGGTAAAGCCGCTCGACCTCGAAACCCCGGATGTAGCCGCTGCCGCCGAAGATCTGCACCGCGTTGGCGGTGTGCTGGACCGCGGCGTCCGAGGCGAACAGCTTGGCCATCGAGGAGTCCGTGGTCGCCTTCTCGCCGCGATCGATCTTGGTCGCCGCGTTGTGCACCAGCAGGCGGGCCGCCGTGATGTCCTTGGCCATATCGGCCAGCATCCACTGCACGCCTTGGAAGTCGCCGATCAGCTGGCCGAACTGCTTGCGGACCTTGGCATATTCGGTCGCCGCCTCGAGTCCTGCCTGCATGATGCCGACCGCCAGCGCGGCAATGCCGGTGCGCCCCTTCTCCAGCACGCTCATCATCATGTGGAAGCCGCGGCCCTCCTCGCCGAGCATGGCTTCGGCCGGCAGCTTGACGTTGTCGAAGTGCAGGGCCGCGATCTGCGAGGCCCGCTGGCCCATCTTGTGCTCCTTGGGGCCGACGGTGAAGCCGGGCAGGTCGCGGTCGACGATGAAGATGCTCATGCCGCGGTGCCCCGCCGCCTTGTCGGTGCGCGTCAGCACGCAGGCAAAGTCGCAGACCGGCGCGTTGTGGATCCAGATCTTCTCGCCGTTGAGAACCCAGCCCGAGCCGTCGCGGACGGCGGTGGTGCGCAGGCCTGCAAGGTCGCTGCCCGCCTCCGGCTCGGTCAGCGCATAGGCCGGGCGCCGCTTCGCTTGCAGGATCGGGCGCAGGTACCGCTGCCGCTGGGCGTCGGTGCCGTGCTTGGTCAGCAGGGTCCCGATCAGCTCCATCAATCCGCACTGGTCGGCAACCGACGCATAGCCTCGCGACAGCTCTTCCATCACCAGGGCGTAGGACAGCGTGTCGGCCCCGGCGCCGCCGTACTCCTCGGGCACCGAGATGCCGAACAACCCCAGCTCGGCCATCTTGTCGTAAAGCTCGGCCGGGAATCGCTCGGTCTCGTCCAGCTCCTTGGCGATCGGGCGGATCTCGTTGTCGGCGAAGTGCCGGGTCATGTCGCGAATCGCTTCGTGCTGCTCGCTCAGGTACATGATGAGATTCTCCTTCGGGTGCGGTCTCAGCCGACCCATTTCATGATGTGCTTGGCGACCAGGACTTCCCTGCCGTCCTGGTTGACGACCCGGCAATCGCCGATCGAGCGCTTCCGTTCCTCGTCAAGGGACTCCATCGTGTAGATCGCGCGCAGGGTGTCCCCGACGAAAGCGGGGACGAGGCAGCGCACCCGGTCGTAACCGAGCGTGACGGGCTTCAGCGGACAGCCGCGTTCGACGATGCGCCGCGACATCTCGGACTCCGGCCCCGACAGCAGGTCCAAGGTTAGCAGGCCGTAGACGATGCGACGGCCGAATGGGGTCGTCTTGGCATACTCCTCGTCGACATGGACCGGGTCGAAGTCGCCGCTGATGGCCGCGAAAGCCAGCATGTCGGCTTCGGTGACGGTCTTGGCCAGCGTGGTCCGCTCGCCGATGGTGACGAAGTCCTGCATCATCTCGCGTTGTCCTCCGGCTCATGCACGGCGCCGCCCTCGATCAGGCACGAGATCTCGTCCGCCGCATATCCCAGCTCGGCCAGTACCGCGCGGGTGTCCTGTCCGGGTTTCAAGGGCATGCGACGGAACGGCAGGACCTCGCCGTCGTACCTGTTGGGGTGGTTGATCAGCACGGCCGGCTGGCCGGCGACGTCGACCTCGCGCAGCACCTCGGCGTAGGCCGCCTGCGGATCGGTCAGCATGTCGTCGAAGTCCTGGACCCGCTCGTACCAGATGCCGTGGGCGTCGAATCGCGCCTTGATCTCGGCGAAGGTGAAGTCCTTGACCGCCTCGGCCAGCGCGCGGGCAGCCTCGTCGCGCTTCTCCCACTGCTGACCCCGGTACGCGGCCAGGGCCGGGCAATCGAGTGCCTGGGCCAGCTTCTCATAGGGATTGAGCGAGATCACCACCTCGGCGTCCTTGAGCCGGTAGGCGCCGTAGGGGGCCTCGATGTACCAGCACGACAGATGATGGTCGCGGTCCAGCACGCGGCGGTCCTGACGGCCGCTGAAATAATGGGTGAGGCCCTCCTGCATGAAGTCGACGCAGGCGGTGTATAGAGAGCCCTCGACCCGCGTCCCCTCGCCGGTGGTCAGCTTGCGCACGTAGGCGCCGAGCACGCCCAGGGCCAGCACCGCCGCGCCGTGCTGGTCGATCCCCGAGTTGCCGATCGGCGTCGGGCGGGCGCCGTGCTCGCCGGTCTGGGCGACCATGCCGGCCCGCGCCTGCACCAGAAGGTCCTGTCCGGGACCCTTGCTGAGCGGGCCGCCCGCGCCGTAGCCGGTGGCCGAGGCGTAGATGATGTCCGGCTTCACGGCCCGGATCGCCTCGTAGCCGAGGCCCAGCCGGTCCATCACGCCGGGACGGTAGTTCTCGACCACCGCGTCACAGCTCGTGATGAGGCGCTTGGCAACCGCGATGCCCTCCGGGCTCTTGAGGTCGATCACCATGTTGCGGGTATTGCGGTTGGCGGCGAGATAGAGGGTGCCGTAGCCCGCCACCTTGCGACCGCCGGCGCCCGACCAGCGCCGCTCGTGGCTGCCGCCGGGAGCTTCCACCTTGATGACGTCGGCACCCATATCCGCCAGGTACTGGGTCGTCGCCGGGCCCTGCAGCCAGTGGGTGAAGCTGGCCACGCGCATGCCGCGAAGGAGTTCCATTCAAGCCTCGTTTGACGCCGGACTTACTTACCTGTAAGTTAGTCTATCAGGGGTCCGCCGCCTCCGCAACGCCATGGGAGACGTTCAGGTGCTGGAACGGGATCGGCTGCCGGAAGCCGCCGACATCGGGATGCGCGAACGGGCCAAGGCCATGGCGGCGCGCCTGCTGGTCGTGCATGGCTTCCGCGGCTTCAGCTTCGGCATCCTGGCCGAATCCCTGAACACCACCCGGGCCAACCTTCATTACCACTTCGGCAGCAAGATGAGGATGGTCGAGGAGATCATCGACGAATACGCTGCCGAGACCGCCGCCCGCTTCCGTACCGTCTGGCGGGACCGGCATCTGTCGTTTTGCGACAAGGTGCTGGCGACCTACGCCATCAATCGCGACCGCTACGAGGAGTTCAACGTCAGCGGCGAAGGCCGGCCGTGGAGCCTGATCGCGCGCATGCGCAACGATTTCGACGTTCTCAGCCCGGCCGCGGTCGAGCGGCTGCGTGCCTTCACCCGCGAGATGAACGAGGACGTGCGCAAGGGGGTGCGCCTGTGCATGGAACGCGGAGATCTGGTCGCCGGCACTCCTGTCGACGATGTCGCGCTCCAGATTGCAAGCGTAATCAACAGCGCCGGCCCGATCACTCAGGATGCCGCCTCGATCGAACGGCTGGAGAGGGTGTACCAGGCGTTCCTGACCACGGTTCTGAAGGCGTACGGCCCCGGCGGGGGTTGAGACCTGCGGTTCGGCAGGGCTATCCTTCAATGCCAGATGAAGCGGGAGGGAGCGATGCACAAAGCAAAGGTGGCGGTGATCGGCCTGGGCGTGATGGGCCGGCGGATGATCACCAACATGTCGAACGACGGCCGCTTCGACTTCGTTGCAGCCTGGGATCTCTCCGACGCCGCACGGGCCCGGGTGGCCAAGGAGTTTCCGCACGTGCCCCTGGTTGGCAGCGCGGCCGAGGTCACGGGGCATGAGAACGCCGATCTGGTCTATATCGCCAGCCCGCCGGTCTCGCACCGCGAGTACGCGCTGGCCGCAGCCGCGGCCGGCAAGGCGATCTACTGCGAGAAACCCCTGGGCACCAGCATTGCCGACAGCCGGGCCCTGGTCGCCGGGCTCGAGAAGGCGAAGGCACGTCACTCGGTGAACTTCCTGCAGGCGACGTCGCACGCCGTCGCATTGACCGAGGAGCGGCTCAAGGCCGGCGCCTTCGGCGAGGTCGCGGGCGGCGACATCATCGTCCACTTCACCCGCTGGCCGCGCGACTGGCAGGCCGAGGCCCAGTGGCTCGCCTACCGCCAGGAGGGCGGCTACACCCGCGAGGTGCTGTCCCACTTCATCTATCTTGCCAAGCGCCTGCTGGGGGAACCGAAGCTGGTCGCCTCGCAGCCCCGCTTCCCCGCCGACCCCGCCCTTTGCGAGCGGCACATCGTGGCCGCGCTCGACTGCGGCAGCGTGCCGGTGCAGGTGCTCGGCTCCTCGGGCGGCGCCGGGCCGGACCGCATCGAGTTCACGATCTGGGGCAGCAAGCTGTCTCACAAGCTGCACGACTGGTTCTGGCTGCAGAGCTCGGACGGCGGCGAGTGGAAGAAGGAATTCCCCGAGATCGAGGACCTCAGGGCCGCCAACTTCACCAGGCTGCTGGACGACGTGCTGGCGATGACCCGCGGCGAGCCTCACCGCCTGCCCTCGGCCGCCGACGCGCTGCAGGTCCAGGAAATCGTCGAGGCGATGCTGGCTCGCGCCTGACCCTCTCCGCCTTTCAAGGGATGAGGGAGGGTCCCGTCGCGAAGCGATGGGAGGGCGAGGTGGGTCGCCTCTGGAGTCCCCCACCTCGCATCGAGCGGAAAGGTCACGCCCCCAGGTCAGGAATCTCGACCCAGCGCGATTCGCGCCAGCTCGCTTCCGCCAGTTCGGCGAACTGGACGCCCTTGGCGCCGGCCAGCAGGTCCCACGCGAACGGCGCATTCTCGCAGACGTGGCGCAGGAACAGCTCCCACTCGGCGCGGAAGGCGTTGCGGTAGGGCTCCGGCTCCGGCATTTCCTGCCAGCTGCCGAAGAAGTCGACCGGCTTGGCGACGTCGAGGCTCCAGTGGCCGCGCGGCGTCGCCTCGCGGCGCTGGATGCTGCACTTGGTCAGCCCGGCGACCGCCGAGCCATCGGTGCCGTCCACCTTCATGTTGATGATGTCGTCGGAGTAGGCACGGATGCACCACGACGTGTCGATCGGCGCCACGATCCCGCCTTCGAGCTCGACGATTGCGTAGGCGGCATCGTCGGCTGTGCACGCGTAAGGCTTGCCCTGCTCGTCCCAGCGCTGCGGAACGTGGGTGGCTCCCAGGCAGACCATGCGCTTCGCGGGCGCGAACAGGTCGAGCATGTAGTGGTAGTGCGGCATCATGTCGAGGATCATGCTGCCGCCGTCCTCCTTGCGGTAGTTCCACGATGGTCGCTGCGGCTTCACGAGGTCGCCCTCGAACACCCAGTAGGTGCCGCTGATGCGCACCGTCAGCACGCGGCCGAAGAAGCCGGTGTCGCGCAAGTAGCGCAGCTTGCGGATGCCGGGGGCCCACAGCTTGTCCTGGACCACGCCGCTCTTCAGCCCCTTCTCGCGCGCCAGCCTGGCCAGCTTCAGGGCGGTGGCGGTGTCCGCCGAGATCGGCTTCTCGCAATAGACGTGCTTGCCGGCCTTCAGCGCCTTCTCAATGTTGCCTGCGCGCTGCAGGGTCGAGCCGGCGTCGCAGTAGATTTCAACCGAGGGGTCGGCGAGAGCAGCGTCGAGATCGGTGGTCCACTGCGCGACGCCGTGCTGAGCCGCGATCGCCTTCAGCTTGTCGGCGCTGCGCCCGACCAGGATCGGCTCGGGCAAGAGGCGGGTACCGTCGCCCAGCTCCAGTCCGCCGTCCCTGCGGATGGCGAGGATCGAATTCACCAGGTGCTGGTTGAGGCCCATGCGGCCGGTGACGCCGTTGACGACGATCTTCAGCGTGCGTTCTGTCATGTGGGATTCTTCCTCCGCTCTCTCGGGCACGGGCACGGCGACGATCCGCTCGTTGGTTCTCTGCCCGACCCCGGCACGCTAGCGGCCCTGCCGCCCTCCCGCAAGGCTTGCAGGAAAAAGGGGGCTGCCGGCGGCGGGATTTCGGGTCCCGGTCTGGTCGGAGAGGGCAGTGTTCCCAATCTCCTGAGAACGACATCCGAAACGGAGGATCGGGCGATGAAGACGCGGGCCGCCGTGGCATGGCAAGCCGGCCAGCCGCTGAGCATCGAAGAGGTAGACCTCGAGGGCCCGAAGGCGGGCGAGGTGATGGTCGAAATCAAGGCCACCGGGATCTGCCACACCGACGCCTTCACCTTGTCGGGCGATGACCCGGAGGGCGCCTTTCCGGCCATCCTCGGCCACGAGGGAGCGGGCGTGGTGGTCGAGGTGGGCGACGGCGTGACCTCGGTCGCCACCGGCGATCACGTGATTCCGCTCTACACCCCCGAATGCCGCGAGTGCGAGTACTGCCTGCATCCCAAGACCAATCTGTGCCAGGCCCTGCGCGCGACCCAGGGCCAGGGCCTGATGCCCGACGGCACCAGCCGCTTCTCGCACGGCGGCAAGCCGGTCCTGCACTACATGGGCACCTCGACCTTCTCCAACTTCACCGTGCTGCCCGAGATCGCCGTGGCCAGGATCCGCAAGGACGCGCCCTTCGACAAGGTCTGCTGCATCGGCTGCGGCGTCACCACCGGGATCGGCGCCGTGGTCTTCCAGGCCAAGGTCGAGCCGGGCTCGAAAGTGGTGGTGTTCGGCCTCGGCGGCATCGGCCTCAACGTCATCCAGGCCGCCCGCATGGTGGGCGCCGACATGATCGTCGGGGTCGACCTCAACGAAGCCAAGACACCGCTGGCCCGCAAGTTCGGCATGACCGACTTCGTCAACCCCGCCAAGGTCGACAACGTCGTCCAGACGATCGTCGAGCTGACCCGCGGCGGCGCCGACTACTCGTTCGAATGCATCGGCAACGTCAAGACCATGCGCCAGGCTCTCGAATGCTGCCACAAGGGCTGGGGCGAATCGGTCATCATCGGGGTCGCCGGCGCCGGGCAGGAGATCTCGACCCGGCCGTTCCAGCTCGTCACCGGACGAGTCTGGCGCGGCTCGGCGTTCGGCGGCGCCAGGGGTCGCAGCGACGTGCCGAAGATCGTCGACTGGTACATGAACGGGAAGATCAACGTCGACGACCTCGTCACCCACACGATGCCGCTCGCCGACATCAACAAGGGCTTCGATCTCATGCACGAGGGCAAGTCGATCCGCAGCGTGGTGGTCTACTGACGGCCTTGTCCCGCCGGCCGCTTGCCCGCACAGCAACCTCAGCCAGAGCGGAGACGATCATGACCTTCGACCCCGCCGCCTACGGACCGGTCATCGCCGGCCTGCTGACGCCGGAACGAACGATGGGACTGGAGTTCGACCCGTCCGCCCGCGGCGAAGGCGGTGCCGAACTCCGGACCGAGGCATTGTTCGGGCATACTCCGGTCGCCGACCCGGACGCCGCCGAGGCCTGCGCCGTGGGGCTGTGGCTGCTGCGTGACGAGATCGCCCGCGCCCATGCCGCCGCCCAGGCACTGGAGACGCCGGAGGGCAACTACTGGCACGGCATCCTGCACCGCCGCGAAGGCGACTTCGACAACGCCAAGTACTGGTTCCGCCGCGTCGACGAGCACCCCATCCACCGGCAACTCGCCGAGAAGACCCGCAGCACGCTCGGCGACATCGCGGACCCGCGCGCCGCCCCGCTGCGCGTGCCGCGGGACTGGGATCCGTATGTCTTCGTCGATCTGTGCGCGACCGCGGTGCGCGAAGGCGGCGAGATCGCCGACGCCTGCCGCAGCATCCAGCAGCGCGAATGGGAACTCCTGTTCGACCACAGCTACCGGCTGGCAGCCGGCCGGCCCTAGGCGCCTCAGCCCTTGACGTACTCGCCCAGCTTGCGGTCGGCAACCGGAATGTGGCTGTTCAGCCAGGAACGCAGGAAGATCGCCGCCTCCATCGCCACCGTGTGACGGCCGCGCTCGAAGTCCGAATAGAGCTCCAGGAGCCGGCCGGCGAAGTCGTCGTGGGCGGCCTTGTGACGCTCGGCATCCGGGAACCCGTGCCGATCCATCAGCATCTCCTCGGTCCGGAAGTGGAATCGCACATAGCGTTCGAGATCGTTGAACGTCCGCGTCATCACCTCCGTCGTGCGACGCTCCATCATCGCTTCGTGCAGGCGATTGAAGATTGCGAAAAGCTCCTGGTGCTGGGCGTCGATGACGCCGTGGCCAATCTCGTACTCGGATGACCAGGACATCAGGGGCAAGGCGGGCTCCACGCAAGAAAGGCGCCCGCGATGGTGCAGGCGCCTTTCATCCTACTCCCGAAAGGAGGCGGAGGCTATCTGATCGCGGTCATCGGGACGTGGTCCATGTCGTCGAACACCTGGTTCTCGCCGACCATCGCCCAGATGAAGGTGTAGTTCTGGGTCCCCACACCGGAGTGGATCGACCAGCTCGGGCTGATCACCGCATGCTCGTTGCGAACCACAATGTGCCGCGTCTCCGTCGGCTCCCCCATCAGGTGGAAAACCGCCGC
>JAHDSF010000046.1 GCA_018432935.1 Rhodospirillales bacterium
CCGCTCCGCTCGCGCCAGCAAGGCGCTGCGCGTCGCGCGGGTCCCTCCTATGGACTACCGGGACAAGGCGCACCTTCAACGCAGAGGGGGGGGTCAACATTGCACGCCGAAACGGGGTCAGCTTTGGATGCCGATTGACACCCCAACGGCCTGCTGCGCCTAAATGAACCGCGTCGGCGCTTCGATTGGCTTCTGTTCGATCAGTTTCAGAAGGCCGGCAACAACGCGGTACAGATACCAGACGCCGCCCGCAATCAAGATCACAAGGCCGATTCCGTAGAGGAGTGTTAGGGCACCGAGTACAGTCAGGCCCAAGCTGATCCAGAATGTCCGGATCAGCCACACGAAGTGCGACTCGTAAGTCGTGCCAACCGCCTAACCGCGCTTCAAGTGCGCAATGATGATGCCGACGATCACGGGAAGGATGAGAAAAACGCCGAGCGCGTAGAGGGCGTATGAAACCAGAGCGATTGTTCGCAGCGGATCGATTTGCGCTTCAGGGACAGCGGTCTGAGCTGCTTATCCCGTTCCCAGGTGGCACAATATGTGGAATGCCCCTGTCACACGGGCGGATCAACTAAAACGGGCAGCTTGAGGGGTCTGGGATCGGCGACTTTGTAGGTTCAGGAAGGGCGGCCTTGCGCTTGCGGCGACGCACGGTTCCCCGATCCGACCGCATCCCCAGCATCGTCTTCCTCCGGCGCCGCTGTTTGCGCTCAGGCTTCTTGTCGATGCGCGGGTTCTCTCGCCCTATGATCTCCCAATAGCTCACCGGGGCCAGGTTCGCGCCCAGCCCGAGCATCGTCTCGAACGAGACGTGCCGGTAGAACCGCCGATTGTAGCGGAAGGTGAACTCGTTCAGGTATTCGTCGATGTGCTTGAACCGCAGACCGTGATAGGTCCCGAGGCCCCATCGCTTCATCAGGGAGAAGATCTGGTGGATCTTCGGCAGCAGGATGTGCGCCGCCATGTCCTTCACCACCCTCGCATCATGCCGGTAGCCGGCGATGGGCGGATAGGACCGGTGGCCGTCGCTCAGCAGGGTCGTTCCTTTGACGATGTTGGCCTCGACGAAGGGCGCGATCGCCGCCGTGGAATTGTTCGGTATGGCGGCGAGACGAACGCGCCCCGAGCGGATGTCCAGGTATTTCGCCCCAAGGCGCCGGGGCTTGACGGGTTCCTGCGTGAAGCGATCGATGATCTCGACTGCGCCCACGATGGTGATCTTCCCGGACCTCAGGGGATCGAAGAAGGTGTCCGTGTTTCGGAAAGGGATCTCCGTCTGGTCGATCTCGACGACGCCGCGGAGCGGCTCACGGTCGGGAGCGACCATGCAGCGGCGGAGCTTGGTCTCAAGCAGCCAGGCCGTCTTGTAGGTGACATGGAGCTGCGCTCGGAGCTGGAGCGCGGAGATCCCATTGGAGTGCGTGGTCATCAGATGCGCGGCCCAGAACCACAGGTTCAAAGGCAGCCTCGTCCGGTGCATCACGGTGCCGGCGGTGACGGAGGTCTGTCGGCCGCAGTCGACGCATTCGTAGGTATGCGCTCGTGACCGCAACAGGACTGCGCGGCCGCTGCCGCACTTGGGGCAGATGAACCCTTCAGGCCACCGCCGCTCGAACAGGAACTCGGCGCAGATCTGCTCGTCCGGAAACGCCTTCTGTACCTCGAGAAGCGATCGGCCGTCGGCCATTCCACCCAGGTCCCGCCCAGAGGGCTCAAGCCCTCATGATACAACCTGAGCGTCTCTATATCTAGTGGCTACCTGGGACAACGGGATAAGCAGCCGGTCTGAGATTCGCCGAAAGTTTTGGTCGGCTCCAGGGTCATAATCTCTTCTCCTATGATAAGGCATCTACTTGATTGAGCGCGTGTCCATCTTTAAAGTCAAGAGATGCCGCGAAACAGAACGCAACTGTTTTTCTGATTCAGTAGAGGTGTCTTCTCGGATAGGACGTCTTAAGTCTTTTTAAATGCGACGGCCTTACATCGTGAGAGCGCTCAGCGTATTACGTTGTAGTTTTATATCTGGGGCCTGGAGAGGCTGTGACCCGGCCCCATGCCCGGCGCCGAGCCTCATACATTGGGATGGCTGGTTAAGCGGACGATTGCACTTGCGGTAGCCGAGACGGAGTGGCGTCGGGGAGGTGATGCCTCAGTACTAGCTAGGCGCGTCCAACCCGGCACGCCAAGAATCGGACCGGCCCGGGGCGGGCCCACATTATGGTTTCGATTGTGTAGGGGGCAATGTTACGCTCTTATACTTGCAGCACAAACTGTTGCGATCCTGATCTGACTTGGAGTGAGGCGATGGCAGCGAATGGCTCGCGGAACCAGAAGCAAAAGGCCTCCTCGTCCGTTGCGGATTCCTTGGCCAAGTCGGCAAAGGATCTAGAGCGCGAGACCCTAGACATGCACGCCCAGGCAAAAAGGCTTCTGCGTGGCAAAGCTCCGCGACTCGGTGGGCCGGCTCACCGCAAACCGGACTCAGACGAAAAATAGGCCGGCTGCCAACGTCTCACCGGCTGTTACTCCGACCTTAGAGGCAAGCGCTTCTAGCAGGCTGTTGAAGAAGTCGCCCGCTCGGCCTTGAGGACGGCCTCGTCGCCGAGGTGGTAGTTGAACTCGATCTCGAGTGTGCCGTCCTCAAGCAACTCGGCCGATCCGGAGCCGGTGACCTCGTCCATCTCGTCGAAGCCGCCCCAGGTGAAGAACACCATGGTCCGGCTGTATTCGAGTTCGAGCGTCGCCTGCATCGCGCCGAAGGCGATCTCGCCGTAGCCGTCCGCTCGGATTGTCATCATGGCCGGCCCGACCAGGTCGAGATGCTCGCCGTCCCACAGGTCGGCCTCGGTGATCCGCCACTGGCCGATGATCTGGCAGTTCATCGGCGCCTTCATGCGGCGTCTCCGGCCAAGAGTTTCGGCAGCCGTACCAGGTTGTAGGCGGCGGCCGTGAAGGCGAACGCCCAGTCGACCTTCTCCAGGCCGCGCAGCTTGGTCTTCCTCATGCCGGCCACCGTCTTGATCCAGCCGAAGGCCTCCTCGATCCGCTTGCGGATCCGCTGGCTGGCGGCGTAGCCGGCATGCCTGGTCGTCCGCCGGTCGATCGCCGAACGTCTGCCGCTGGTGTTCTGGGCCACGTGCGGGCGGACGTTGAGGGTCCGCAGTTCCTCGACGAACTCGGCGGCATCGTAGCCGCGGTCCGCGCCCAGCGTGATGGCGTGCGGCCGGTCGGCCCACGGTTCGATCAGCTCCAACGCCGCCAGCCGCTCGGCATGACCGGAGACGCGGGTCAGCCGGGTGTCGACAGTCAGCCCCGACCGGTTCTCCATCAGGCTGTGGCCGATGAAGCACAGCTTCGCCTCCATCCCCGGCCCCTTGCGGTAGAGCTTGGCGTCGGGATCGGTGGTGCTCTCGTGCGTCGCGTTCGACCGCTTCTGGCCGCGGAAGTCGGCCGGGGCATTGCGCCCGCCACCCTCACCGTCGCCACCGCCATCGCTGCCCTTCGGCCGGAAGCTCTTCAGCGACGCCCACGCCTCGATCAGCGTCCCGTCGACGCTGAAGTGCTCGCTCGACAGCAACCGCTTCACCCGCGGCTGCGACAGCACCGCGGCCAGGAACTTGGCGGCGATGTCGCCCTCCAGCAGCCGGTCGCGGTTCTTCGAGAACGTCGAGTGGTCCCACACCGGATCGTCCACCCCGAGGCCAACGAACCAGCGGAACAGCAGGTCGAACTCCAGCCGCTCCATCAGCTGCCGCTCCGAGCGCACCGAGTAGAACGCCTGCAGCAGCATCGCCCACAACAGCATCTCGGGCGCGATCGACGGCCGACCCATCCCCGAATAGAGCGCCGCGAAGTCGCCCGACAGTTCCACCAGCGCCGTGTTCGCCATCTCCCGGATCGGCCGCAGCGGATGACCCGGCCGCACCCGCTTCTCCAGATCGACGTAGGAGAACAACTCTCCCGGCTTCCCGTCCGAACCCCGCATCGCCCCCTCGGCCCCCCAAGCCCTCGGCCGAGAGTGAATCATGCCGCATTCCCAGATGCCACCGAGTTTTTCAACAGCCTGCTAAGCCATGTGCTTGGCGTGCATCATCCATGCCGCTCGGCGGCTCCCTCGCGGATGGGATCCGCGAGGGAGCCTAAAGCCAAGCGATTTTAGAACGGGAATGGCCGCGTCGCTTGGCCGCGGCCGAGCACGGTGTCTCCGGTCGCGTTGAGGGCGGTGACTTCGAACCGGTAGTCATGCGAGCCCGTCGGCGGGCATGGCCCCATGTAAGAGAACGCCCCTGCGGGAATCTCGCCTGTTCCCTTGTATTCCACGGTTCCCCCGCCGTGCATGTAGGAAGGGACGTTGAGGTCGGTCATCCAGAATTTGAGCGTCTTGGTCCCGGCAGGAACGTTGGAGATCTTGAACGCCGGCGGCTTTCCCGAACACGCGGGCACCCCTTGCCACGAGAAATCGACCCCGAGGACAGCCAGATTGGGTGCATCCTTGGTCGTCTGACAGGCCGCGACCAAAAGCACCGCAGCCATGCTCGACATCAACGCAATCTTGGTCATGTTTTGCTCTTTTCTTAAGCAGTTGCGAACGACAGGTCAGAACTTCCCGAGAGTGAAATTTCCCACGGCGAAGAGCTTGTTCTCTTGCGGCTTGTCGGACTTGTACACCGCCTTGACCTCGGCGGCATACACGTCGCCCATGGCCGAGCAAGGTGGCAGGTATCCCGGCCCGAATCCGCCGCCGGCCCGGTGACCGGCTTCGAGGGATGCGCCGGTGGGAAGGTCCTTCGTCTCCCCCGGAACGGCGGGAAGCACGGCGACCGGTCCGCCATCGTGCCTGAATGCGATCTTGCCGTGGCCGCCGTCCTGGGACAGAGGCGAGAAGGTCAGATCATTGAACTCGACGATCAGCGTGTTGACGCCCCGGGGGATGTTCTCGACCCGGATCGGGGGCGTGCCGCCCCTGCCGCCCTGCCGCAGGCATTGCTGGCCCGCCGGAACGGTCTTTCCATCCCAGGCCGCGTCGGCGAACGAAACCTTGAGACGGGGAAGCGGATCGGACACCGGCTTGTACGAACTCGTGACGCAGCCGGCGACGACCACGCAAGCGAAAACCGCAACCAATGGACGCATTATCCTACCTCTCATCTACCTGCTGGACCAGGGTGATGTCCCGGGCTATTGGTGGCGCAGGTTGCGCTCCAGGACCCAGCCTACGGTGTCACCCATCTTCACCTCGACCCAGCCGTCCTTCTTTGTGCCGGTGGGCGTCACGACGGTGCCGGGAGTGAGCTTCCCGATGACCTCGTTTGAGGTCCCAGGGCCGCCGCGGAGGTTGAGGTTGCCGTTGGTTACCAAGCTTTTCGCCTGGGATGCGGTGCCATTTACCGCCGTACCTCTAAGGGCGGCCACCGACGGAAGGGGCGGCATGCCTCGGACGGTTCGCACGACGTTGTTATAGGCGTCCATCATCGAGGCGGCGATCACCTTGCCTTCCGGCGTGTTGGAATAGCCGCCGAGCGCTCCGCCAAGCGCACCTCCAGAGCCGGCGCCGAAGAGCGCCGCGCCAATACTCATATCGCGGGCAGTGGCGGTGCCTTGGGCCGCGCTGATCTGGAGCCCCGAGCGCACGTCGGTCAGGGTCAGCACGCTCTGGGCCGAGGTGAATTTCATGGACCCCATAACGGCTCCGCCGAGGACGCCGCCCAACCCGGGAAGCAGGGTGCTGATACCTCCGCCGCCACCGCCGGTATTTCCGGAGAAGATGATGTTGGGCGTCAGCGCGAGATCAGCCGCTACCAGTTGCCCGCCGCCCATGTTCGCACCACCTCGCGTCTCGCCCGAGCTGTTCAGTTGACGTTCCTGCTGGATCGTCTGCATGGCCTGTCCGCGATCGGCGACCATGAAGCAGTTGGACTGCTGCATGAGCAGCCGCAGCACCGGGATCGGCGATCCGAGGCCGAGACCGGATAGGTTCTGCTGCAGGCCGGGATCCTGCGACTCGACGAGCGCAATCACGCCGAGGGCCTGGTCGCAACGCTCGAGTTGTGCCGAGGCGTTCGTGCTTCCGTTGGGGCCGGCCGAGCCCGTAACCGGCCCCTGCTGGCCGCCCATCGTGGTTTCCTGCATGCAGCCCGAGACGAGGAAGGCTGCGCCGAGGGCGCCGAGAAGGACAGTGCGTGACAACATGGTTTGGCCTTTCCTTTGTCGATAGGCGATCCCGCTCGGGATCAGCGGATGAGGGAAGGTGTTCTAGGAGGAGGATCTGCTTCGGCGGGAAACGGGGCGGGCCAGGGGCGCCGGCGGGGGGATGGAGACGGAAGCCTCTGTGGCGGTTCCTGGTAGCGCAGCTAGGATGGCTTATTTGGCGGCGGACCTTCGATGCCCTGCCCGGCGCGGGTGGGCATAGAATTCGGCAAGCCTGACCGCCGGCCCGGCAGTTGGCCGCAGAGCGGCCAAAGAATGAGCCGCGCCTCGGCGGGAAGCCCTTCGCTTGAAGAGAAATCCCGGCCTCCGTCATGCTGCGTGGCAGCGCGGACTATCCCCTCGGAATCCACGGTTCCTCCCAATGTCAGTTTGACATCCAACGAGCCTATGTGGACCGCATTCCTCTTTCATCCCAGCTTCAGAGAGATTTCGCAAGTTTTTTTTGTTCCAAGAGCGCCTCTTTCTTCTCCCTGCTGCGCACCTGCCACAGCAGGTGGGAGGAAGTGTGCCAGGCCGTGCTGTCCGAGGGAGAGCTTCCGGAAGCGCTACGGAATACCGCTGGCCGAAACGGGGGCGCGGTTGGGTGTTTTCCCCCGCGTGCCGAAGCCTAATATTTCAATTCTGTGATGAATGTGACGTCTGCTAGCCAGCGCTCTGCCCGGTGAGGCGCTTGCGGGCGGCTGATGACCGGCCGACGGCGCGTGAGAATCCGGTGCCTGATCCTGGAAGGCCGTTCGGGCAATGGCGTGCTGCTGGGCGACTTCCGGGATCGCCCGCAACGGACAGCCAGCGGTCGGCGCCGGCTAGGTCAACTTGAACATCGTTTCGATGAGCAAGCGGCCGATCCAGTTTGGCGGCATCGGGGCGGGGCCTTCCGCGTCCGGTCCGGTGCATCATGCGCGCGAGCTGGTTCACGTTCGTTCCGATCGCATTGACCTCGTTGCTCAGTCGCCGGAACAGCCCACGGTGCTCAGGGGAGGGGATCTTGCCGCTCGTGAAGACGGCCCTAATCGCGTTGCGGGCGAACGCTGACCGCTTTGCTTGCGCCCGCAGCAGCTCGATGAGCTCGGCTGGCAGGCGGAACCGGTAGACCTGTTGAGGCATGGCCCAGCGCCTCTCTCGTTGTGCTGCCACGGCCCGCCCCCTGCACGATGGGGTGGCGATAGGCGGGCCGTGGGAAGCTCAGCGGTTCTCGTTCGGATTCGGACGGTCCAGATCCCTCGGAGCGGCGACGTGCGAGCGAAGCGCATCCCGCCCTTTGGCGACTGCTTCCTCGGGGGTCTCCCCATAGGCCACGCAACCAGGATGGTCGGGGAACGTGATCAGGTATCCACCGCCTTCCTCGCGGGTGAGGGGGCAGACTTCGAATCGCGGCAAATCCGGGGGTAGCGGTTTTTCCGGCTGCTTGCCATCTTCGGCGCAGAACGCGAGATAGTCGTCAACGCTGTCGCGGAAAGCCTGCTCAATCCCGGCAGCCGTCGTTCCTTCAAACGTAATCACGTCGCGCAGGCCCGCGACCCGGCCGTGAAGGACGCCTTCATCAAGATCGAGGGTTCCGCTGTATCCCTTGTACTCCATGGAGCCTCCTGGTCCTGTGCGACCGATAGCGTCGCTCTTTGCCCAAAGCGTCTCGACAACCATCCGCGCTGTTCATCAGCCCATTTGGGCCGACTCGGGACCGCACCGATTCAGGCGCCCCGCCTCCGTCAACGCCGCATTCACGACGGCGGACCGCGACTTGCCCCACGTTTCCATAAGGACGTCGATCGCGGTCAGATCCTTTGGCGTCAGGAACAGGCGCGCGAAGACGAGATCATTGTTGGCGCCTTGCGCCACCTCTGGCCAAGCCAGTCTGCCTGCCAGGGCATGCAGCCCGAGACCGATC
The DNA here is from genome assembly GCA_018432935.1 of Rhodospirillales bacterium. Lineage (GTDB taxonomy): Bacteria > Pseudomonadota > Alphaproteobacteria > Rhodospirillales > Shumkoniaceae > JAHDSF01. Next base: position 8,099 of record JAHDSF010000046.1, read on the forward strand.
GAGGTCCGCCACGAAAGGAGATGCCGCGGAACCCGTGCTCTGATTGACGGCTTCATGGAGGCCTCAGGACCTCACCGCGGCGACCATGCGGGTTGCGGCGGCCAAAGCGGGCGCTCGCATCGCGGCGAGGGCAGTCCCTGCGGCCTGCATCGCTCGCTGATAGCCACCAGCGCAGCTTGCTTCAATCACCTGCGTGAGCTGGGCGGCCACGTGCATCAGCTTGTCGTACACGAAATAGAACACCGCACCGGCAACCAGCATGATGACGTAGTCCTCCCCCAGCAGGAATCCGGATGGCCCTCGGCCGGGACCTGGCAGCGAACGGGATACTACGTCGCGCACCATGCCCACGACCAACCCCAGCAGCGATGCCGAGAGAATGAGTTGGAATGCGGCGGAGGCAAGGAGCCGCAGGGCCCCTTTCGACATGTCCCGCGTCTGGTCGAACGCGTAAGCTGCGACAACAAACGGGGAGAGGACTCCGACGCCGAAGACCGTGATGTAGGCGGCGACGATCGTCTTCATCATCTGCCAAGCCAGGGCGAGGTACACCAGGAACAGCAGAGCGATCAGAAAGGCGTTGCCGATATTCCGAAAGCTCATATCAGAGAGCATGGCTGAGAACTGACTTCCGAAGGTCGAACGGATGGCCTTCTCGGCCACGGCCACGAGGCCCGCGATCCCTTCCCTTGCGGGCGCAGTTCCGTCGAATACGGTGATCGCCTTTGCGCCGACGCCAAAGCCGATCGTCGCGATCATGTCGAAAAGACCCCACCACAGCGCCCCGGTCTGCAGCACTGCAACGACCATTCCGAAGCGCGCCAGATCGACCACCAATTCCTGCCACGGCTTCTGTGGTTGCCCGGCAATCAGATATCCTGCGGTCACTACCACCCAGAGGATTCCGGCGGCATTCATGACCCAGAACATCTGTGGAGCGATTGCCGCGAAAATCTCTTGAGTGGTTCCGGAGATCCGGTCGTCAAAGGCCTGGAAGAAGCCGCATGTCCAGCAGTCGCCCATTCGATTCCCTATCGCGCTCAGCTGATGTCGTCATCCGGCCGGCGGAGCCGACGGATAGCGTGCTCGTGAGAGAGCCCTTCCTCCCGCATCACTGCCAGGACGTCCTCGTCTGTGGCGACATGGCCCGTAGAGTTCCATGCAGTTTCGAACTCCTCGAGTGACAGAGGGCCGTCGATCCAAGCACCAGGAGCCCGCTCGATGTCCAACGGACACGAATTACGGGCACCTCCCCGCCACCGAAGCGTTTGCCCCATATTGGCCTTTTGAAGGAGGAGCATCGAAGGCAGTCGCAGGACCGCGCGCACTCGGCCATCAGAAATGGCATAGATCTCGGGCGGGTTCTTTCGGGACAGAAGTTTCCGAGCGTTCGTTCCCCAAGGGAGCGACCATGGGGTTCCCATGACCTCAGCTCCGCCTGGAAAGTATATCTTAAAGGCCTCCTCCAATTCTACTAGTAAAATGTTTCCTAGTCTCCAATCATGGACGTATTCATGTGAGGGTTGACCGCCAGGAAGGCCAAGTGCATTAAGTAGTCTGGCTATGCTCGTTGCCGATAGTGTTGGCTGACCCTTAAACCATTTTGTGACATTGGCGTGATCCATTGCCGCTCGTCTGGCCACTGGTTTGATGCCTCCAAAGAGGCGGCACGCTTCTCTGAGGGAGTGCCTATCGAGATCCATGGCTATCACAAAACATCTTTACGAGGGGTGTAATAGATGGTACCACCGTTACACCCAGTATGCAGGAACAGGCTAGCCATGGCAAACGCTTTTGCGAACTCGGCAATCCCAGCGCTACTCACGGAGCGAGAGGCAGCCGAGAGGCTCCGACGATCCATTGACACGATCCGCCGCGAGCGACGCCGCGGCCGCATTGGTTACACGCGCATCGGAAGGCGCGTCTTCTACACCGACGCGCAACTCCTCCATTACCTCGAAAGGCAGGAAACCAAGCCTGCCGAAGCTGAACGCTGATCTCTCGTGCCCTTGTTGAGGGGCTCATGGGGTAACGGTCGTGATTGCAGAACGAATGAAGTCCGAAGAGGCCTGCAGGGTCACAGGTTTGCCACGTCGCACGCTACAGGATCTCGCGAACCGGGGTGTCATTCCCGGCGCAGCCAAGCTCGGAGGGCGTTGGACCTTCGACGTGTTGAAGTTGCGGCGCTGGATTCGGACGAAGGAGGCCGAAGCATGTCAGACGACAATCTGTACCGACGAGGAGACACCTGGTACGGGCGTATTCAGGTTTGCAACCGAGATCTACGAAAGAGCCTACGAACAGCTTCTAAGGCCGAAGCCAAGAAGCGGCTCAAGGCGTGGACGGAGGAGCTGAACCACGCCGCGTTCTACGGCGAGGCTCGATACACCTACAAGGCGGCGGTCGGCCGGTGGATGACCGAGGTGATCCCCCAGAGCGTCAAACCGAGGACCGCCGAACGGTACAAGACCAGCATCCGCATGCTGGAAGGCTACTTCGCGGACAGGTACGTCGACGAGATCACCCGTAAGTTCATTGCCGGTTTCGTCTCCGCTCGCAAGCAGCAGAAGGCCACGAACGCTACGATCCGGAGAGATCTGACAGCGCTATCGTCGGTTCTTCGGGCGTGCATCGCCTGGGGGTGGCGGGAGGACAATCCCGCCCGCGACTTCGAGCGGTCGATCATCCGCGAGCGCCGGGATCCGATCATCCTGCCCACCGAGGAGGAAATCGCCGCCATCGTCGGCGAGGCACCGCGGATGTTCGGCCTGCTGATCCGGTTTATCGAGCAGACCGGGTTGCGGGAGAAGGAGGCAACGGGTCTCGAGCGCCAGTCCGTCGACATTCCCAACCGGCGCCTCACGCTCACCCGGACCAAGACGAATCGTCCGCGGGTCGTCCCGCTCGACGACAAGATTACCAGCCAGGCGGTCGGCACATATGCCGGCACAGTGACGCACATCAGCAGCCCCTACGTGTTCTGGCACGATGACGGCGAGCCGTATCTCTTCGCCTCGTCCCAGTTCGGAGCCATCCGACGGCGCATCAATGCGGCGCGAAGGAAGGAGAAGCTCCCGGAAATCAGCTTCAGCCTGCACGACCTGCGGCACAAGTTCGCGGTCGACTACCTGCGGGCCGGCGGCGGGATCTACACGCTCCAGAAGATCCTTGGCCACTCGTCCATCAAGACGACCGAGATCTACCTCGACTATCTGACGCCCGACGAGCGGCAACAGACCATGAACGCACCGGCACAAATGCCGGCACAGATATAACGGTTCCCGAGAAAAGAGGGGCGATCAGATGCTTGCTAAGTCATTGAAATCTGGCGGAGAGGGGGGGATTCGAACCCCCGGTACCCCTTTCGGAGTACGACGGTTTAGCAAACCGCTGGTTTAAGCCGCTCACCCACCTCTCCGCGCGGGGCACCGGTCGCGGCACGGCGGGCCACCATACCGGCGGGCTCCCCGGGAATCAAGACGCATCGCGCCGCGGTCGTGCGCCGGCTCTCAGCGCGGCGCCGGCACCGCCATGCCGCGGACCACCGCGGGGCGGGCGGCGACGGCCTCGTACCAGCGCTTGAGGTGCGGGAAATCGTCCAGCGCGATACCCTGCCACTCGTGGCGCGCCGTCCACGGGAAGCAGGCGATGTCGGCGATGGTGTAGGTATCGGCCGCCAGCCATTCGTGCCGCTCCAGCCGCGCGTTCATCACCCCGCAAAGGCGAGCGGCCTCCTTGCTGTAGCGCTCGATCGCATAAGGAAGCTGCTCGGGCGCGAAGCGGCGGAAGTGGTGCGCCTGGCCCAGCATCGGTCCCTGGCTGCCCATCTGGAACATCAGCCACTGCAGGGTTTCCGAGAAGGCACGCGGCTCGTCCGGCAGCAGCGGGCTGTCGGTCTTCTGCGCGAGATAGACCAGGATGGCGCCGGACTCGAACACCGCGAAGGGGCGGCCGTCCGGCCCTTCGGCATCGACGATGGCCGGGATCTTGTTGTTGGGGCTGATCGCCAGGAACTCCGGCGCGAACTGCTGGCCCTTGCCGATGTCGATCGGGTGCACGGCATAGGGCAGCCCGAGTTCCTCCAGCATGATCGAGGCCTTGCGGCCATTGGGCGTGCTCCAGGTGTAAAGGTCGATCACGGGCAATCCCCCTTTTGGACGTTGGCTTCCACCGCCAAGGTATTCACGACGGCCGCCGTGACAACCCCTGCGTTCCGATGCCCCGTCTCGACCGGTTCGTGCGTCCGGAGGGGAGCCCGGTTCGGCGGGTTACCCGGCCGGCGAATCGGAACAGATTTGACTTGCCAAACGCCGGCGATGACCCCATTGATTCCGGCATCGATTGTCTTTGGTTACCTGAACACCGTCCCTGAGCGGTTCCGGTTAGCTCCAAGGAACAATTTGACGTTCCGCGCAATCTCGCGTGGGAACAACGCCAGGAACGAGGACCTCAATGTCAACTGGCACTGTCAAGTGGTTCAACCCGACCAAGGGTTACGGCTTTATTCAGCAGGAAGGCGGCCAGCCGGACGTGTTCGTGCACATCAGCGCGGTCGAGCGGGCCGGTCTATCGACCCTTCACGAAGGTCAGAGCGTTTCCTTCGACCTCGAGAAGGGCCGTAACGGCAAGACCGCGGCGGTGAACCTCAAGGTCGTCTGAGGCCCCCTTACCGGAAAGCCTTGAAATGCGGGCTCCGCCTCCGTGCCAGGGGGCGGAGCCCGCATCGTTTCACCGGAGTTTCACCCGTTCGTGACTTGTCCGGTGCCGCGCGCCGACCACATGATGCCCGGGTTTCCCTGGCGGACGCGAGGCAATCGATGATCAGGCTTGCTGCCCTGGTGCTGGCGATTTTCGCAGCCGCTGCTGCGGCGGCTGCCGACCCGGAGCCGGCGGGTCGACCCGGGCCGGCTGCGTCCGGCGCTTCGGCGGTTTTCGCCGGCGGCTGCTTCTGGTGCATGGAGCCGCCGTTCGACAAACTCCCCGGCGTGCTGTCGACCACCTCGGGATACACCGGCGGCACGGTCGAGAACCCGACCTATGCCCAGGTTTCGGCCGGCGGCACCGGGCACACCGAGGCGGTGCGCGTGGTCTATGACCCGGCGCTGGTCTCGTACGCCAAGCTGCTCGAGGTATTCTGGCGCAACGTCGACCCGTTCGACGACGACGGCCAGTTCTGCGACCGGGGAGATCAGTATCGCCCGGGCGTCTACTGGCAGGACGAGGAGCAGCGGCGGCTGGCGGAAAGCTCGAAGGATGCGGTGGCCAAGATCCTGGGCCGCACGGTGGCGGTCGAGATCGAGCAGGCGGGCCGCTTCTGGCCGGCCGAAGAGTACCACCAGGACTACTACCGAAAGAACCCGTTCCGCTACCATTTCTATCGCGCAGGCTGCGGCCGCGACAATCGCCTCGACGAGGTGTGGAAGGATCGGCCCGGGCTGGCGTTCGCGCCAAGCTGAGCCCCGTCGTCCGGCCAGGGCCTCGCCGAAAGACGGGGTCCGGGGCATTGGTGGTTTCCTTCTGAAAACGCCCGCCGTTCCCGACCAATTACGTCTGCACCAGGGCAGGTGTCAGCAACGGGGAGCGACGGGTCATGCCTTCATCGCGGATCAAGACGTGTCTGGCGGTCGCCCTCAGCGCGACCGTTCTGTTCGGCTGTGCGGGCTCGCGCCAGGCGCGCACTCCGGCTGACTGGGAGGACACCTACACCTGGGACCTGGTTCGGTACACGCACACGCCGGCAGCCTACCAATGGTACATCGAACAGCATCCCGACAGCCCCTACATCGGCCAGGCGCAGGACCTGCTCGCCGAGTTGACGGATTCGGGGACGACCGGGGGCCGCGGCTTCAGCGTGGCTGCGCCCGCGACCGGCGGCGAAAGCGGCGAAGGCAATGGCGATGACGCTGCCGCGGCGGCAGGCTTTGGCGCGTCCGGGGGCAGTCTCGAAGGCGCGGCAAGTGCCGGAGGCGGCAGCATCGGCGCCGGCGTCGGCGGCGCGGCAGGAGGTGGCTCCGTTGGAGCCGGCGGCGACAGTGGCGGCTCGGGCGGCGGCGACAGCGGTGGTTCCGACGGCGGCGACAGCGGCGGCGCGGGCGGCGGCGACAGCGGTGGTTCCGGCGGCGGCAGCAGCGGAGGCTCCGGCGGCGGCAACAGCGGCGGCTCGGGCGGCAGCAGCGGAGGCTCGGCCGGCGGCAGCAGCGGCTCGGGCGGTGGTGATAGCGGCGGTTCCGACGGCGGCGACAGCGGCGGTTCCGACGGCGGCGACAGCGGCGGCTCCGACGGCGGCGACAGTGGCGGCTCGGGCGGCGGCGACAGCGGCGGCTCCGACGGTGGTGATAGCGGCGGTTCCGACGGCGGCGACAGCGGCGGCTCCGACGGTGGTGATAGCGGCGGTTCCGACGGCG
>JAHDSF010000057.1 GCA_018432935.1 Rhodospirillales bacterium
CATGCCCTGGCCGCCTGAGCCGCTTCGGCGACCGGCAACGGCTGTGGATAAGCCTCCGGCTTACCCACAGCCGCAACCACCACAGAAGCGGTCAATTGATGCGCTACAAAAACCGGTCAACTTGACGCGCTCGCTACAGGCTCTTGACCGCCTTCCCCCCCGCTTCGACAATCCCGCCCGAGGTAGGTTGTGATGGAAGACAAAAAAACGCCACGAAGCGGTGCCAGCGTCCGCAAGGCTCGGGAGCGCGACGAGCGGGCGAAGCGGCTTGCCGCCGCGCTCAGGGCCAATCTCGCCAAGCGCAAGGCGCAGCAGAAGAGCCGCACGGAGAAGAAAAGCGACGCCGAGGAGTAGCCCCTATACGCAGGTACGGTTGAGGCATCGCGACTCGTAGGGTAGAACCCGCCTCATCCGGCCGTTCCCTGATCCCGACACCCGGGACGACGACCCGGAAACGAAAAGGACCGACGAGGCAACATGGACCGTATCCGCATCCGCGGCGGACATCCCCTGCACGGCGCCATCCGCATCTGCGGCGCCAAGAATGCCGCCCTGCCCCTGATGGCGGCGAGCCTGCTCACCGATCAGACGCTGACGCTGACCAACCTGCCTCACGTCGCCGACATCTCGACCATGGCCTATCTGCTGGCCGAGGTCGGGGTCGGGATCCACATGAACGGCCACGCCCCCGGAGGGGGTGCCAGCGGACGCGTGTTCGAGCTGACCGCCGACCGCGTCACCGACGCCATGGCGCCTTACGACCTGGTACGCAAGATGCGCGCCTCGGTGCTGGTGATGGGTCCGCTGGTCGCCCGCTACGGCCACGCCCGGGTGTCGCTGCCGGGCGGCTGCGCCATCGGCACCCGCCCGGTCGATCTTCATCTCAAGGCGCTGCAGCAGCTGGGGGCCGAGATCACCCTTGCCGAAGGCTACATCGAGGCGAACGCCCCGAAGGGCCTGAAGGGCGGCAACGTCGTCTTCCCCTCGGTGACCGTCGGCGGCACCGAGAACGCGCTGATGGCGGCCACCCTCGCCGACGGCGAGACCGTGCTCGCCAACGCCGCCCGCGAGCCCGAGATCACCGACCTCGCGCACTGCCTGGTGGCGATGGGCGCCGAGATCGAAGGCATCGGCACCGGCACCCTGCGCGTACGCGGGGTCAAGGCGTTGCACGGGGCAGTCCACCACGTCGTCCCCGACCGCATCGAGACCGGCACCTACCTGACCGCCGCCGCCATCACCGGCGGCGCCATCGAGCTGGTCGGCGGCCGTCTCGACCTGATCGAGGCGGTGGTCGACCTGATGACCAAGGCGGGGGTGGCGTTCGAGCCGACCGAAAGCGGCTTCGTCGCCAGGCGCGCCGACAGTCTGCGCGGTGTCGACTGCATGACCGAGCCGTTCCCCGGATTCCCCACCGACATGCAGGCCCAGCTGATGGCCCTGATGTCGATCGCCCAGGGCGCCTCGATGGTCACCGAGACCATTTTCGAGAACCGCTTCATGCACGTGCCCGAGCTGTGCCGGATGGGCGCCAACATCAACGTTCACGGCGCCTCGGCGATCATCCGCGGCGTGCCACGCCTGTCCGGCGCCCCGGTGATGGCGACCGACCTTCGCGCCTCGGTGTCGCTGGTGCTGGCGGGGCTGGCCGCCGAGGGCGAGACGGTGGTCAACCGCGTCTATCATCTCGACCGCGGCTACGAGCGGTTCGAGGAGAAGCTGTCGGCCTGCGGCGCCGAGATCGAGCGCATCCGCGACGACTAGCCGGGCGCCTCTCCGGGGAGGCGGGCGTTGACTTGCTGCGCCCGACGCTCTTCTATCTGGAGAGCACTGCAGAACGAAGGGGCAGCCCGATGCCGAAACGTCTGGACGCGCGCGGCGCGGCGTTCGAAGCCGAGTTCGCGGCCTGGCTCGCCGCCAAGCGCGAGAGCGAGACGCAGGTGGACGGCACCGTGGCCGCCATCCTCGATGAGGTACGCCGGCGCGGCGACGCGGCGCTGATCGAGTACACCCGACGCTTCGACCGTCTCGAGCTGACGCCGGCGACGCTACGCGTCTCGGCCGACGAGATCGCCGAGGCCGCCGCCGCCTGCTCGGAAGCGACGCTGAAGGCTCTCGACGTCGCGGCGCGGCGGGTGCGCGCCTTCCACGAGCGCCAGCTTCCCACCGGCGAGGACTACCAGGACGAGGCGGGGATCCGGCTCGGCTGGCGGTGGACCCCGGTGCGGGCGGTCGGGCTCTACGTGCCGGGCGGCACCGCGTCCTATCCGTCGTCGGTCCTGATGAACGCCTTGCCGGCCAAGGTGGCCGGGGTGGAGCGCCTGGTGATGACGGTCCCGGCGCCCGACGGCAAGCTGAACCCCCTGGTGCTGGCCGCCGCCCGGCTGGCCGGGGTCGACGAGATCTACCGGATCGGCGGCGCCCAGGCGGTCGCCGCGCTCGCCTTCGGCACCGCCACCGTTGCCGCGGTCGACAAGATCGTCGGCCCCGGCAACGCCTACGTCGCGGCTGCCAAGCGGCAGGTGTTCGGCACCGTCGGCATCGACATGGTCGCCGGCCCGTCCGAGATCCTGGTGGTCGCCGACGCCGCCAACCCGCCGGCGTGGATCGCCACCGACCTGCTGTCGCAGGCCGAGCACGATCCGTCGGCCCAGGCCATCCTGGTCACCGACAGCGAGGATTTCGCGGCCGCGGTCGCGCGCGCGGTGGAGAGCGAGCTCGCCTCGCTGCCGCGGGCCGAGATCGCGCGCCGCAGCTGGGAGGAGTTCGGCGCCGTCATCCTGGTGCGCTCGCTCGCCGAGGATGCGCCGGCAATCGTCGACCGCGTCGCCCCCGAGCACCTCGAGCTGGCGGTCGCCGACCCCGACGCCCTGATGGGGAGCATTCGCAACGCCGGCTCGATCTTCCTCGGCCGTCACACGCCGGAGGCGATCGGCGACTACATCGCCGGTCCCAACCACGTGCTGCCGACCGGGCGCAGCGCGCGCTTCTCCTCCGGCCTCGGCGTGCTCGACTTCATGAAGCGGAGCACCTTCGTCGGCTGCGGCAGCGGCAGCCTGGCGGCGGTCGGGCCCAGCGCGGTGACGCTGGCGCAGGCGGAGGGCCTGGGCGCGCACGCGCGCTCGGTCAGCATCCGCCTCGCCCGTCGCTAGCGCCGGCAGCGCCGCCAGCGACGGGCCCGGCCCTTGCCGGAAACCTCCCGCATCAGCCAGCTCACGCTCGACGAGCGCACGATCATCAGGCGCAGCCCCCAGATCGAGCACGAGCGCCGCGTCGCCATCTACGACCTGATCGAGGCCAACACGTTCGAACTGCTCGGGGGGCCGCCCGGGCCGTACCACCTTCACCTCGGGGTGGAGGAGGGGCGGCTGACCTTCGACGTCCGCGACGAGGCGGACGCGCCGGTCTCCTGTTTCAACGTCCCGCTCGCCGACCTGCGCAGCATCGTCCGCGATTACTTCCTGGTCTGCGAAAGCTACGTCAGCGCCATCAAGACGGCGTCCGCATCGCGCATCGAGGCGATCGACATGGGCCGCCGCGGGCTCCACAACGAGGGGGCGGAGAAGCTCCACGAGCTGCTGGCGGAGCGGGTGCGGATCGATGCCGACACGGCGCGCCGCCTGTTCACCCTGATCTGCATCCTGCACATCCGGGGGCGTCCGTGAGCGAACGCCTGCCCTCGGCCGTGCTGTTCTGCTGCACCCAGAACTCGATCCGCTCGCCGATGGCGGCGGCGATCCTGCGCCAGCGCCTGGGCAACCGGGTGTGGGTCGATTCGTGCGGCGTGCACGAGCGCGACGTCGACGGCTACGCGATCGCGGTGATGGACGAGATCGGGATCGACATCCGGCGCCACATCGCGAAGAGCTTCGAGGACCTCGACGACACCTCGTTCGATCTTGTCGTGTCGCTGTCGCCGGAAGCCCAGCACAAGGCGGTCGAGATGACCCGCACGATGTCGTGCGACGTCGAGTTCTGGCGCACCTTCGACCCCAGCATCGTCGAGGGCTCGCGCGAGGAGCGGCTGACGGCCTACCGAAAGGTCCGCGACGAGCTGGCGGCCCGCATCGAGGGCCGCTTTCCGGCCGATGCCGGCGGTGCGAACGGCGCCACCGGGAAGGCCCTCAATACTATGTGATTATTGTTGACTTCCGATGATTGCCGGGTCAATTTCGCTGCAATCCTGAAGTCTCGGAAGAGGACTTATATGGCGAAAGAGGAAGTTCTGGAATTCTCCGGCACGGTGACTGAGTTGCTGCCCAACGCGATGTTCCGCGTCAAGCTCGACAACAACGAGCACGAAATCCTCGCCCACACCGCCGGTCGGATGCGCAAGCACCGCATCCGCGTCCTGGCAGGCGATCGCGTCAGCGTCGAGATGACGCCCTACGACCTGACCAAGGGGCGCATCACCTTCCGGTTCAAGTGACGGTTTCGTCCCCGGCGGAACCCGGCGTGCCCCGGCTGATTCTTGCCTCCGCCTCACCGCGCCGTCTCGACCTCCTCAAGCAGATCGGGCTTGCCCCCGACGACGTCGTGCCATCCGACGTCGACGAGACGCCGCACCCCCGCGAGCTGCCGCGGGCGCTTGCCCGCCGGCTTGCCGAGGCCAAGGCGCGGCACGCCGCCGCGGCCTTCCCCGACGCCTTCGTGCTGGCCGCCGACACCGTGGTCGGCTGCGGCCGGCGCATCCTGCCCAAGGCGATGGACGAGGCCGAGGCGCGGCGCTGCCTGGCCCTGCTTTCCGGCCGCCGCCACCGCGTCTACGGCGGCTTTTGCGTGGTCGCTCCGGGCGGGCGCGCCGTCACCCGGGTGGTGCTGACGGCGGTCGTCTTCAAGGTCCTTTCGGCGCGCGAGGTTGCCGACTACCTCGCCTGCGGCGAATGGCACGGCAAGGCGGGCGGCTATGCGATCCAGGGCCGGGCCGCGATGTTCGTGCGCCAGATCGTCGGCTCCTACCCCAACGTCGTCGGCCTGCCCCTGTTCGAGACCGCGCAGGTGCTGCGGGGGCTCGGCTGGCGCTCCGATCCGGCGGCCTGAGGTGGCCGGCGCCGGCATCCTCGTCGAATCGCTGCCGGGCGACGTCCGCATCGCCCGCCTCGAGGACGGCGTTCTGACCGCCTTCCGGGTCGAGACCGGCGGCGGCACCCTGGGCGATATCCGTCTCGGCCGGGTCGGCAAGATCCACGCCGGCCTGCAGGCGGCGTTCGTCGACGTCGGGCTGGCCCGCGACGGCTTCCTCGGCCTCGCCGAGGCACGCGGAGCGGCCTCGCCGCGCCCCGACGAACGGATCGGAGACCATGTCGCCGAAGGCGACGCGGTGCTGGTCCAGGTGCTGCGCGAGCCGCTCGAGGACAAGGGCGCCAAGCTGACCCGCGACCTCACGCTGCCCGGCCGGCTGCTGGTATTCACGCCCTGCCAGCCGGGGCTGCGGCTGTCGCGGCGCCTCGCCGGCGACGATGCCCGCCGCCTGCGCGAGGCGATCACCCCGCTGCTGGCGGAGGGCGAGGGCGTGGTGGTGCGCAGCGCCGCCGCGGCCGCCGACGATGCCGCCCTGGCGGCCGAGCTCCTGCGCCTGCGCGCCGCCTGGAGCGAGACGGAGCGCGCCGCCGCGGCCGCCCGCGCCCCGGCCCTGGTGCGCGCCGCTCCCGACGCCCTCGAGATGCTGCTCCTGGAAGAGCCAAACGGAATCGCGGAGATCGTCGTCGACGATCCGGCGGCGCTGCAGCGTCTGCGCGCGCTGGCGGCGACCCACGTCCCGGCGCTGGCGGAGCGGATCCGCCCCCACCGCGGCCTCCGCCCGCTGTTCGAGGAGGAGGGCGTCGCCGCCCAGCTCGAAGCCTGCCTGGAGCGGCGGGTGCCGCTGCCCGGCGGCGGCTCGCTGATCATCGACGAGACCGCCGCGCTGGTCGCCATCGACGTCAACTCCGGCAGCCGCTCCGAGGGCGACGAGACCGCGCACCGGGTCAACCTCGCCGCGGCGGCCGAGATCGCCCGCCAGATCCGCCTGCGCGAACTGTCGGGGTTGATCGTCGTCGACGCGCTGGGCGGCCGCAACCAGCGCCGCCGCGCCGAGTTCCTCGACGCCCTGCGCGCCGCGGTGGCGGCCGACCGCGTGCCGGTGCGGGTGTTCGGCTTCACCCCCGCCGGGCTGGTCGAGATGACGCGCCAGCGCCTGCGCCCGTCGCTGGCGCAAAGCCTGCTCGGCGCCTGCCCGGCCTGCCGCGGCGGCGGCCTCGTGCGGGCCCCGCGCGCCGCCGCCATGGACGCCCTGCGCGCCGTGCTGGCCGAGCGCCGGGCGCGCCCCGGCCGTGCGGTGCGGCTGCGCGCCGCCCCCGCGGTCGCCGCCGCCCTTGCCGCCGAGGCCGGGTCGGCCCGGCTGGCGGTGGAAGAGCGGCTCGGGGGGCCGCTCGCCGTGGTCGCCGAGGAGGGCCTGGCCCCGACCGGCCATGTGGTGGAGGAGGCGGACTGATGGCGTGTCCGATCTGCGGCAAGCCGACCCGGCCGGAATGGCGCCCCTTCTGCTCGAAGCGCTGTGCCGATCTCGACCTCTCCCGCTGGCTGGGGGAGGACTACCGGATTCCGGCGGCCGGGGAGGACGAGCCCGACGACGACGCGCCGGCCCCGCCGGACGGCGAAGACGAGCCCTGAGGGCCGCCGCAGCCCGACCCGAACGACCGCGAGCGCCCGGTCGCGAGCCTGCGCCTCCGCCCCCTTCCGGCGGCCGCAACGGACCGCGCGAGGAACGCTGGACAGCCGGGGCGAATTTCACTATAAGCGCTTCTCCGCCCGACGGAGCGCCCAGGTAGCTCAGTTGGTAGAGCAGCGGACTGAAAATCCGCGTGTCGGTGGTTCAAATCCGCCCCTGGGCACCATCTCTAAACCCTTGAAACTGTTAGGTTTCAAGGGTTTTTTAGTGCCCAAAAATGGCCCGAAAGCGTCGTTTTTTCTGGTGCACAAAAACTGCACAGACTATTTGCGGACGGAAAAAACGTGCTATAACATGTCGTTGTGAGATCGCGTCCTATACAAAACGTGCACAAGAAATGACAGTCCACCGACAACAGCTTACCCCATTGGAAGACGGCGAGATCGAGATCTACGTCCGGTCGGACACGAAAAAGCCGCTTTGGCAAGCCCGCATGCTGGATCCGATCGGCAAGGGCTATCTCACCAAAGCCCTGAAGACGCAGAACAAGGCCAAGGCCGAGAAACGCGCCAAGGACTGGTACGACGAGGTCCGTTTCAAGCTGAAGCACAACATGGCCTTGCGAACCAAGACGGTGCCGCAGGTATGCGCCCTATATCTTGCGGACCTGAAAACCGAGGTCGAGGCCGGGGACCGCCCGGAACGCCAACTGCGCGACTACACAGCTATCATCGAGACGTACGTGAAGGGCTATTTCGGAACCCGGCACGTGGATAGCATCAAGGACAAGGACATCGCGGCCTTTAAGGAGTGGTGCCGCACCTATTGGACCACCGGACCGGGATCGCTACAGAAGAACAAGGTCTACAACCGTAACGGAAAGCGCATTGTCACCCCGAGCCGGAAGCGCACGACGATGACGCGGAGCGGCATGTCGAACCTGCTGGCCGTGCTCCGGGGCATGTTCAAGACCGCTGTCAAATACGACGCTATTCGGCAGGTCGACGTGCCGGCCGTGAAGAACGACGTGAAGCGCAAGAAGGGCGATCCTAACGCCGAGATGGCCCGTGCCGCTTTCGATTTGCAGGAATACCAGCGGCTCTACCGCTTCCTCCGTCACTGGCACAAGACCGGAAAGGACCTGGAGCACCGGCAGCGTAAAGAACTCTTGAAGGACTACGTGCTCGTGCTGGTCAACTCCGGTATCCGCCCTGGGACCGAAAGCGATGGTTTGTGCTGGAAACACATCAGCTTGCCCTTCGTGGATGACCACAACCAAAAACAGATCAGCATGATCGTGTCGGGCAAGACCGGCTCCCGGGAACTGGTGCCGATGCCGCTTACTAGGATCTACCTTGAACGCATCAAGGCACGTCGCCGTGCGGTATTGGGCGAAGACCCATCACCCGACGAATACGTGTTCTGCCTCCCGGACGGAACTCCGGTTAAGGAGGATTATTTCCGGCAGCTGTTTCGGAAAGCGCTGAAGGAGGCCGGGCTGTTGGTCGACCCCGAAGGGCGCAAGCGCGTGCTATATTCCTGTCGCCACACCTACGCGACCTTCCGAATTCTCATGGGACGTGTGTCGGTTTTCACGTTGGCTGAAAACATGGGAACGAGCGTCAAGATGATCTCCGACCACTACGCGCACCTGAATTCGATCCAAGCCGCTGCCGAACTGACGAACCGTGCCAGGAGAGCGTCGTGAAAAACGACACTGCGAAGACCTCCGCCACGCCGTAGCTGGCGACCAGCTCTGACGTTGGCGATTGCGCAACATCGTTCTACTATGCCTGCTATCGGTGAACGAGCTAATCCCGGTGAATGGTGAATATGTCAATCGGCATCCAAAGCTGACCCCGTTTCGGCGTGCAATGTTGACCCCCCCCTCTGCGTTGAAGGTGCGCCTTGTCCCGGTAGTCCATAGGAGGGACCCGCGCGACGCGCAGCGCCTTGCTGGCGCGAGCGGAGCGGC
>JAHDSF010000014.1 GCA_018432935.1 Rhodospirillales bacterium
CCGCTCCGCCTGGCGCTCGGGGGCCGCTCCACGGCGCGCGGGTCCCCCCTATGGACTCCGGGGACGACCCGCAGAACATCGTCAACAGGGTGGGTCAGTTCTTCATGTCGTCAGAGGATCAGTTCCTGGTGTCGGTTGACAGGAGTCTCAGAACCGCTCCTCCCGAGAGTGCGTGCGTGGGTGCTCCCGGGGGTATGGCACGAGGGGAGCCTGCGGAGAAAAATTTCGAGTCCGGCTGTAACAATTCCCCGATTTTCGAGTATTAGTCAATGTGAGACCGAATCCGCATTGCGGTGTTCGTCTCTCCAGAAATCCCCTTGTGGCACCGGCCGAATTTTTGGCCCTGACGTCCGATGGGGGCATAGGCACGCTCTCGGCTGCGGGGAAATGTGAGCCACGCCGAACTCTATATAACCTCGCTGAACGATGAAGCGCTCCATATCGAGCAACATTCCATATCATCAGAGGACATTACATTTATGGATGGTGATGAACTTCTCCGACTAATTATTGAAGACGATAGGAACAAGAGTCCTATCCTAGAAAATAGCAAGATATTAGACATTCACAGATGGTGCAGTCATAAAGGTGTGGACACATTAGTAGATACCATATTCGATGCCCATTTTAAGGAACGCAAGAAATCTATTACGAAGAAGCATATTAAAGTAGTCATATTGGACCTGTACTCAACATGGATTGAGGATTTTGGTAGGGTAATCGCATTTTCACGGAACGTGAATGACTATAAAGCGGGAACTAGGTATAATGAGATCGGCATATCACGAAAGACTATAGAAGTCGTTGATGTTCTTGTAAAAGCTGGATTGGTTATACAGCTAAAAGGCTTTTTAGACAGAACCAATGGAAGAGGCCGCCTAAGTCGTATCTGGCCCACAAAGAGCCTCACCGATATGTTTGAGGCAGCCGATATAAGTGTGTTTGACATCGCCTATAGAGACGACAGATCGACTGTCATACTGCGGGACAACGATTCTGAGGATGACGTATTCTCTGAAATACCGTTCGAACAAACCGCAGAAACGGAGCTAATGGAAAAACACATCAAAGATTATAACTTTGTTTTAAGAAGACACTATATCGACATACCTGATCTTGAGGAATGTTACATATTGTCAGAATACAGAAGAGTGTACATCAATCAAACTGACAAGTTCGTTCGACGAATATTCAATAGAGGCTCATTTAGTTTCGGAGGACGGTTCTTTGGTGGATGGTGGCAACGGATACCTAAGGAAGAAAGGCAACGCATATTCATAGATGACTTTCCAACTAATGAAATCGATTATTCTGGTCTACATGTAGTAATGCTTTATGCTGAAAAAGGCATAAATTACTGGAAAGAGATAGGATGCGACCCATACACAATACAGGTTCCTTCGTTTCTTCGGAATGCACAAGAGGCGAGAAAGACAGCGAAATTACTGCTCTTGATGCTTCTGAACGCAAAGGACGCGCCAACCGCCTATAACGGATTCCGAAATCAATCCAAAAACTTTCTCACCAATTTGCAATTAGATGAAATACATAGATCTCTTAAAAAGAAGCATCCAATAATTGCAGAAAGCTTCGGAAGTGACGCTGGAATTCGATTGATGAATTGCGATGCCATTATAACAGACCATATCATCTCCCATTTCACAAAAATTGGCGTTCCAGTTCTCACGATACATGATAGCTATATCGTACCTGTAGGATATGAAGATGATTTGACAAACACTATGTGTCATGCGTTCGAGAAAGTTATGGGATTATCTATTTTACCTTGCGCGGACGTAGCGATGAAAGAAATATCTGAAAGGGTGGAGGATATTGAGTCCGAACTAATGCTAAGCATGAATCCGTATTCAAAGTATGATATTGTTAGACATTACAATTACGTTAACCGAGTTATGCCGAAGAAAACAAAACGATATAGTGAGATACAAGGATTGTTCAATAAATGGATAAGTAGAGTAAACTAATATGTAGATCAGTATTTATAACACATTTTTTCGCCTTGTACATTACTAATACATATTCATTGTGAATGGCATAACTATAATCAATCCGTCATCTGCTCTGATGACCTAGTTGTACTTATCGCATGTACCTATGGATACGCTAATTGTATCTCCACCATCGCCGAACAGATATGCATAACCTCTTAGGATAACGTATCTTTTCCTATCAAAATTATAGCTTAAAAAATATCCATTATATCCATTGCAGTGGACGACATTCTCTTTTTTTACCAACGTTTTTTCGCACTTGAATGACATCGGGTGGGGCAACCCAGGTTCCGATATGGCAGCCTCATCTCCAACTATCCTAAGAGTAAAACGGTCTAGTTCGAAAGACCCTCCCTTATACTTGTGGCTCACGGTATCTAATTCCATGCCCTGATGTTCAACCGAAATACAGAACAATACCTGAGTTAAAGACACCTTCTGTGCCATCGAAGGACTGCACAGAAAGGATGTTGCAAATAAAACGACATACCAGATCATTGCCTTCATAATTATTCCCCCGCTCACTCTAAACACGAATGATGATAATAAAGAGCACTATTTAAAATATGAGCCTATATACATTTCCGCGGCTGTCTTTTGCTATTCCAAATCCATTCGCGGTCCCGCTTCCTGTCAGAAATTCTACTTGAAACGTGGTGTTATCGCTGCACACACCAAATGCTTGTCCTTTGTTGACTCCTGGCATACTGGAGATGCCCGTTCCAAACCCGTGAGCCGAGCCGTACGTTGTGAACAGACTACCCCAACCCACTGAAACCATCTGGGGCGCTACTGATGACCATCGTCCCGAACAGTAAGCGTTGTCCGCGGATTTGAAATCGAACTGCCCAGTGTTTCCAAGAATGCCATCAACGCGCGCCACCAATACGGGTAGAGGTCTTTCTTGGCTGACAGGTCCCTCCACCGGATACATGTTTACACTTGTTGAACATCCGGAAGCAGGCAGGAGAAGAGAAGCCCACAATGCGAACTTGGCGAAACCCCGGTGTCTAGTCACGCCGAACATGGTTCCCCCCCTAGTCCAGAAGTCGGACCACATCCATTACGTTCAGGTGAGTATACCGCTGAACGCTACGGATGTCTCTATGGCCGCTCACCATCATGATCTGCGCTTGGTTGAAGCCCTGCTTGGCTACCACGCTGATCCGGGTGTGCCTCAGCTGGTGGAGTCGGACATCTTGATCCAAACCCATCTTCTGTCGTGCCCTCCTGACGGCCGTAGAAACGCTGTGGGGAGTCACTGGGAACAGTCGGGTATCCGGGGTAGCGCAGCCCTTAGAAGCCGCTCTGAGGAGCTTTACAGCCCTTCTGGTGAGAGGTACGGACCTGTCTCCCGCCTTGCCGTCGATAACCGAAAGCACCCTCTCCTTGAGGTGCAGAAGCTTGGGAGTGAGCTTGATGATCTCGCTGCGGCGCATGGCAGTCTCGAAGGCGAGTTCCACGATGATGCGCATGGTGGGGGATAGGACCGAAAGGAGCAGGTCGAGTTCATCTCTCGAAACCACCTTGCTTCGCGGCTTGCTCGGGGGAGGCATCGGTATGTCGGTGCAAGGGGAGGGATTCAGAGTTCTGTCCAGCATCATCTCTCGGTGAGCCCATCGGAACACCCGATTGATGATCTGAAGTTCTAGCCGACACGTAGCCGGAGCTACCTCTTGCAGACGCATGAGGCGGTAGCGGTTCACGTCGTTCTTCGTGATAGCGCGTGCATCGCTCGGGAGATGAGAGGCGATACGTTCCACCCGACCAAGGGTGATCGGTTGTGAGCTATGCCCCTTCAGGACCGTGTTGCAGTAGCGCTTGCCGAGGGCCAGGAACGAGAGAGGAACCACACCGTCACCCTCACTCTTTCCCCTGGGGCTTGGATCATGCTCGTTGGCCCATCGTTCCGCATCCTCCCGAGTCGGGAAAGAGCGAGAGATTGGGTCCGCATTCTTGTGCCGGATTTGGACGTTGAAGAGCCCCGAGGGGAGTTGCCGAATGCTTGCCATTCACAGCCTCCATTGTGAATGGAAAGCGCAAGTAGCTGAAAGAGTGAGGCTTTCGCCTGTCTTCACACGGCAGGGGTCGCTGGTTCAATCCCAGCTGCGCCCACCATCGAAACCCCCAGGAAAACCTGGGGGTTTCGCTTTTGGGCAAGCCCAGGCGTTCAGCCGGTCCGCACGCTCTCGAGGAAGCGGGCGACTTCGGCCCGCAGGGTCTCGGAGTTCTCGGCCAGTTCGCCCGACATCGACAACATCTGCTGCCAGCCGCTGTCGGCCTCTTCCGCCGCCCGGCTGATCCCGACGATGGTCTCGGAGACCGACTGGGTGCCGATGGCCGCCTGCTGGACGTTGCGAGCGATCTCGGTGGTGGCAGCGCCCTGCTCCTCGACCGCCGAGGCGATGTCGGACGAGATCTTCCGCACCTCATCGATCACCGTGCCGATGCCGTGGATCGCCCCGACCGCGCGGCGGGTCTCCTCCTGCACGGCGGCGACCTGGCCCGAGATCTCCTCGGTGGCCCGAGCCGTCTGGTTGGCCAAGTTCTTCACCTCGCCGGCGACCACCGCGAACCCCTTGCCCGCCTCGCCGGCCCGCGCCGCCTCGATGGTGGCGTTAAGCGCCAGGAGGTTGGTCTGGGCGGCGATGCCGTTGATCAGCCCAACCACCTCGCCGATCCTGCTGGCAGCCTGCGCGAGGCCTTCGACCATTTCGTTGGTCCGCACCGTCTCTTCGGCGGCGCTGGTCGAAACCCGGGCCGCCTCGGCGACCTGGCGGCTGATCTCGGCAACCGAGGACGACAGCTCGTCGGCGGCCGAGGCCACCGTCTGCACGTTGGCGGTGGTCTGCTGCGCCGCGGCCGCGCTGACCGTGGCCTGGGCCGCCGCCCCGCGGGCGCCCTCGGACATGGCCAGGCCGGTGGTCTTCATCTGGGAGGCCTGGACGGTGACGCCCGACACCAGCCCCATCACCGCGGCCTCGAAGCGATCGGCCAACTCGCGCGTCATCCGCTGCCGGTCCTCGGCGGCCCTTGCCTCGGCGGCCCGGGCCTCCTCCTGGAGATGCTGGTTGGTCTCCGCATTCTCGCGGAACACCTTGAGGGCGCGGGCCATGGCGCCGATCGCGTCGCCGCGCTCCTGTCCCTCGACGACAACCGCGAGGTCGCCCTCCGCCAGCCGGGTCATGGTCGCCGTCATGGTGCGCAGAGGACGGGTGACCGAAGCCACGGCGCCTATCGCCGCCGCTCCCACGACCAGCAGGATCACCGCGCCGATCCCCAGCAAGGTCAGCGTCTGGTTCCAGGTCGCAGCATCGAGATCGTCCATGTAGACGCCGGCCCCGACGATCCAGTTCCAGCGCGCGAACGGCGCCACGTACGCCAGCTTGGGGGCCGCCTCCTTGGCCCCGGGATGGGGCCAGAAATACTCGATGTAGGCGCCCTTGCCTCCCGCCGTCCGTTCGATCATCGCCCGCACGTGGTTGAAGCCACGGGCGTCCTTGGCCGACGAATAGTCCTTGCCTTCGGCCTCGCGCGCCCCGCGGTTGATGACGCCGTGGGCGGTGCGGTCGTTGACGAAGATGTAGTTGTCGTCGCCGAAAGCGATGCTGCGGATGACCTTGGTCGCCTCCCCTCGCGCCTGCTCGTCCGTCAGTTCCCCCCGGGTCACCCTGGCGTGGTAGTCGTCGAGGATGCTGACGGCGGCCTCAACCTGGTTCTTGATCAGTTCCTGGCGGTCGAACAGCATGCTGTCGTATTGGCGCTTGATGGCGACGCCGAACAGGACAACCATTCCCAACGCCATCAACAGAACCGGGATGAAGATCCTGGTACCGAGCGACACGTTCCTCATCATTATTCCTGCTTTCAGATATCGAAATGAGCCGCAGAGGGGCTGAAGGAGGGATCATACCCAAGGTTGCGGTCGATACTTCTGCATTGCATAAATGTCAAGTGTTAAGACCTACCATAGGCCGAATCTTGATAGAGTTTACAACTCAAATAAGGTGTAACTGCAGGTAGAACGGAGGCCAGAGCATTACCGTTACCGCCGTTCCCGCAGCCAACCCGGACCCTCGGCCAACGTTCGGACGGCGCCGTACCCCGGCCGTCATCGACGGTCGCCGGACGGAGTTGCCCAGGCATGCGCGCATTTCGTGCTTCGGGATAATGAGTTAAGGTTATGGCTTACGGGGGGATGAGCGTGCGCCATGGAAACGCTGGAGCAGCGTACGAATGCGACGGAAGACGATCTCGGCATTCTGACTTCCGGGAGGCTGCGCGAGCTTTTAGGGTATGCCGGGATCGGGGTGGGGATCGAGCGGCTCGGCGGCGAGACGATCAGCGCCAACGCCACCTTGGCGGCGATCCTCGGCTACAGCTTGGAGGATCTGCGCGACAAGCGCTTCTGGGACTATACGCATCCGTCCTGCAGGGACGAGGACCGCACCCTGTTCCAGGAGCTGGTGGACGGCAGGCGCGCCTCGTACACCGTCGAGAAGCGGTACATCTGCCGCGACGGCCGCACCACCTGGGGCCGCCTGACCCGCACCCTCCTCCACGGCGCCGACGGCAAGCCCGCCTACGCCGTGGGGATCACCGCGGATATCAACGAGCGCAAGAAGGCCGAGGACGCACTACAGAAGAGCGAAGCCCGCTACCGCAACTTCGCAGAATGCGCCTCGGACTGGTTCTTCGAGATCGACCAGGCCGGGCGGCTGCAATACGTCTCCGAAGGGTTCGACCGCTCGACCGGGCTGGCAAGCAGCGAGTTCGTGGGACGAAGCCTCTACGAGATTGTCGAGCCGCGGTCGCTGACCTTCTCGGCAAAACGAGCCATCCGGGCACTTCGCGACCGGCTTCCCTTCCGGCACGTGGAGCTGGAGCTGCGGCAGGTCGACGGCGATGCCCGCTGGATCCAGGCAAGCGCAAACCCCGTGTTCGACCCTGACGGCGGGTTCCTCGGCTATCAGGGCGCCGCCACCGACATCACCAAGCGCGTGCTCTCGGAGCAGGCGCTGCGGGAAAGCCAGCGGCTGTATGCCAATGTCGTCGAGTCGGCGCCGGTCGGGATCTG
Source organism: Rhodospirillales bacterium (assembly GCA_018432935.1). Lineage (GTDB taxonomy): Bacteria > Pseudomonadota > Alphaproteobacteria > Rhodospirillales > Shumkoniaceae > JAHDSF01. The sequence goes on from JAHDSF010000014.1 coordinate 7,090, forward strand.
CATTCACCAGGACGGACGTTTCGTGTTCATGAACCCCAAGGCAGTCCAGATCTTCGGCGCTCGGGAGGCGTCCGAGCTGATCGGCCTGTCGAACCTGGAAGTGGTCGCAGACGACGCGCGCGAGGGCATGCGGGAGACGATCAGACGGCGGTACGAGGAGGGAAGCGAGGAGCGGGTCGAGATGCCGCACCGCCGGCTTGACGGCAGGACCGTGCTGCTGCGGAGCACGGGCAGCGCCGTTTCCTTCAACGGGCGCTCTGCGATCCAGGCCGTGTTCGAGGACGTGACCGAAGAGCGGAGGATTCAATCGGCCCTCGAGGAAAGCGAAGCCCGGTTGCGCGCCATTGTGGAAGCCTCGCCGGCCGGCATCATCCTGAAGGATTCCGAACGCCGGTTCGTGCTGGCGAACCCGGCGTTCTGCCGCTTCTTGGAATGCAGCGCGGAGGACGTGCTTGGCCGGCGGTCGGAGGACTTCCTGCCGCCGGAACTCGCAGCCCGCTCCCTCAGGGGCGATGCGGATATCGAGGCCGGCTGCCCGACGGTGACGGGCGAGTTCTGTCGCCGGACCCGCGCGGGAACGCCGCTTCACCTTTCCGAGGTGAAGTTTCCCATCCGCGGGGCGAAGAACGAGCTCCTCGGCATCGGGTCGATCGTGACCGACGTTTCGGAGAGCAAGCGGGCGGGCGACGCGCTGCGATCGAGTGGGGCAATGCTGCGAACGCTGATCGACCACATCCCGGCCGAGGTCTCGGTGAAGGACCTCTCGGGCCGCTACGTGCTGATGAACCGGCACACGGAGCGCTCGCACGGGGCGACGGACTGGGAGAGCGTGCCGAGGACGGCCCGCGACTACTTCCTTCCCGACCACGCGGCCATGGTCGAGGAGGTCGAGCGGAAAGTCGTCGAGGAGCGCGTTCCCCTGCAGTACGAGCGGACGAACATGCTCAAGGACGGATCCCGCATGACCGTCCTGGCCACCAAATTCCCGATCATGAATGCCGCCGGCGAAGTGATCCGCATCGGTACCATCGCCAGCGACATCACGGCGCGGAAGAAGATCGAGGAGGACCTGCGCCTGGCCAAGGAGGCCGCCGAGGTCGGCAGCCGGGCCAAGACGCAGTTCCTCGCCAACATGAGCCACGAGCTTCGGACCCCGCTGAATTCCATCATCGGATTCAGCGAGCTGATCAGGGACGAGACGTTCGGCCCTCTCGGTCATCCGAAGTATCGCGAATACGTCGGGGACGTGCTGGCGTCGGGGCGCAGCCTGCTCGACCTCATCAGCGACATCCTCGACATCTCGCGGGTCGAAGCCGGCGGAATGGTGATCTCGGAGTCGTGGCTTGACGTCGCCGAGGTGGTCAGGGCGGCGATCCGCGATCTCGCTTCCCGTGCCGGCAGCGAGGGCGTGGCGTTGGAGACGGAGATGATCGAGCCGCTTCCGAAGCTGTTCGCCGACGAATTGAGGATCCGGCAGATCCTGATCAATCTTCTGTCCAACTCCGTCAAATTCACCCCGACGGGCGGGCGCGTGACGGTGCGAGGATACACAAGCGCATCCGCCCAGCTCGTGCTCGAGGTCGCGGACACCGGCATCGGCATTCCCGACGACAAGCTGCAGATCGCCCTGTCCGTGTTCGGGCGGATCGCCGACCCGCTGACCCGCAGCCGCGAAGGCGCCGGTCTTGGGCTGCCGTTGAGCAAGAAGCTGGCCGAGCTGCACGGCGGCACCCTGGAGGTCGAGAGCGAGGTGGGGATAGGAACGACCGTGCGCGTGGCGTTTCCCCGCGAACGCACGGGCACCATCTGATAGCGACGGGCTTTCGAAAAGCGGGTCAGGCGGGGCACGACTCCGCGGTCAGGTCGAGCGGCGCCGCCTCTCGTTTGAGCGGAAAGCGGACGGTCACCGTGGTACCGCGGCCGATCTCGCTCGCGATCTCCAGGGTGCCGCCGTGCAGCTCGGTCAGCGATCTGGCGAGCGGCAGCCCGAGGCCGGTGCCGGGCTGATCCCGTTGCTGCGCTCCGGCAACCTGCCCGAACGGCTGCAGGGCGGTGACGATGTCGGCGGGGGCCATCCCGACGCCGGTATCCGAAACCTCGAAGAGCAGTTCGCCCGAAGGACCGCGGCGCGCGGCAATCGTGACTTTGCCGTGCGGGGGCGTGAACTTGATCGCGTTGCCGGCCAGGTTCAGCAGAATCTGCTTGACCCGCAGGGCATCGCCGGGAAAAGGCGGCAGCTCCTGCTCGACCGCGGAGGAGAACGCGATCTTCTTCCAGCCTGCGCGTTCGGAAAGCAGCCGCGTCACCGCCGCGACGAGATCGGCCGCATCCAAGGGCTGCTCGTCCATCGCGACCACCCCCGCCTCGATGCGCGACAGGTCGAGAATGTCGCTGATGATCCGCAGCAGAAGAGCCGCCCCTTCGTGGATGTGGCCCGCGTATTCGATGTAGCGCGGATTGCCGAGGGGCCCGAACAGCTCCATCATCATGATCTCGGAGAAGCCGAGCACCGAATTGAGCGGCGTGCGCAGCTCGTGGCTCATGTTGGCCAGGAACTCCGATTTCGCGCGACTGCCCAGCTCGGCCTGCAGCTTGGCCTCGACCAGCTCCTTCTCGAACCGCTTGCGTTCGGAGATGTCCGTGGACACGCCACCCAGGGCGACGACGGCGCCCGATGCGCCGAAGACCGGGAAGCGGTTGACCAGGTAGGTCCTCCTGACGCCGTCCCGCTCCGTGATCTCGACCTCGTGCCAGACGGCGGTTCCGGACTTCAAGGCTTCCTCATCGCGGGCGGCGATCTCGTCGCCCCAACGGCGGTCGACCAAGTCGCGGACGTCCCGCCCGATGAGATCGGAAGCCTCCCGTCCGAGCCTCCGAGCCAGCACCGTGTTGACCAGCAGATAGCGGCCGTCAAGGTCCTTCAGCATGATCGAGAATGGGGCGTTGTCGACGACCGCCTTCAGACGGCCTTCGCTTTCGCGCAAGGCGTCCTCGGCGCGCCGACGCGCGGTGACGTCGACAAACGTCGCAAGAAAGCCGTCGTCGAGCACGATGACGGACAGCTCCAGCACTCTCTCGGAGCCGTCCTTGCACCTCACACGGCACTCGTGCGGGCCGACGTCGACGTTCCGCTGGGCGGCGCCTCGAAAACGGTCGGCCCACGAGACAACGTCGTGACCGTCCTCGGGCGGACGGGCGTGCGACCACCAGTCGTCGAAGGTGGGGGTGTCGGCGATCGTGTAGCCCAGGTCCTGGATGAACCGTTCGTTGAGGAAGACGATCTCGCCACGATCGTTCATCAGCGACAGCGGCAGCGGCGCTTTCGCAACCACCCGCTGGAACTTTGCCTCGGTCTGCCGCAACGCCTCCTGAGCCTTCTTGCGCGCCGCCGCCATCGCCTCCATCGCCGACGCGAGCAGACCGAACTCGCTGCCGTCCTGCCCGAGGCCGGTCGGGGTGTCGAAATCGCCGGCGGCGAACCGCCTGGTCGCCCTGAGCAGCATGTCGACCTTGGCGACGATCGCCCACCGGCCGATCGCCCACGCCAGCAGCAGCGAGAAACCGCCGATGGCGGCGACGATGCCGATGTCCCGACCGGTCCGGGCGAGCGCCGCGGCTCCGACCAGTCGTTCGGGAACGCCGACGATCAACATCATGTAGGCCGGCATGTCCGGCTGGAGACGGAGCTTGCGGAAGGCCACGACGTGGGACGACCCGCCGGTCGTCCGGGCGATGATGGTATCGCTGTCCCCTTTCCCCTGAATGCCGGCCCACACGGCGTCGGAGATCGGCCTGCCCAACCCGAACCGGCGGTCGCCGAAGGGAGTGCGGAACAGACGGCGCCCTTGATGGTCGACGATGCCCATGAACCCGCCGTCGGCCACCTTCGCGTGCGAGAACAATCCCCCGAGATGGGTGAGGTTCACGGTAGCCGTCAGAATGCCTTCGACCCCCTCGGCGCTCAGCACGGGAAGGGCGAACGGGAAGGTCGGCTCGCCGGACGTGCGGCTGACGATGTACTCGCCGGAACTGAAGTCACGTGACGCGAGGGCGTCGCTGACGTGCTTGCGGTCGGCCAGATTGACGCCGTCGAACGGCAGCGCGGAGGCGAGAACCATTCCGCGAGCGTCCGTCAGCAGCAGGTTGTCGAACACCGGGTTGAGCGCGACGAGCTGGCGGAACAGCGCAGTGCAGTCCTCCACCCTGCGGTCGCGGACGGCGGGAAGGAGCGCCAGGACGGACAGCATCTGGCGGGTGGTCGCGGTGAGCCGTTCCTGCACGGAGGCGAGATTCTGCACCTCGCGCAAGGTGGTCTCGTGCGTCGAGAGCCTCTCCTGCTCCCAGGCTTCGAGGCCAGAATACGAAATGATGCCGATCGAGGGCAGCATCGCGGCGGTTGCGACCACGAGCAGGATCACCCTCAGGGAACGGAGCCGGCCCGCCAGACTGAAAACACGATCCATGATGCCGGTCGTTCTCTCCCCCCGCTCGGATGTGGCGGCATTTCACACCCGACGCCTCCGATGGTACTGGAATGCCGCACACCCGGCAACGCTCACTCAAGCCGGCCCCGACAGCGAATCGACATCCGGTTCGGGTACCCGTCCTCGACCGGGATCCGATGCTTGCGGGGACTGGCGACGAGCCGTCCGGGTCGCCACCTGACGCAAGCCATGAGCAGGATCCTCTACCTCGCCGGCTGGGGCCGGTCCGGTTCGACGCTGATCGCCCGTGCGCTGGCGGGCATCGACGGCTGGTGCACGGTCGGCGAGGCGCGGGTGGCGTGGAGCCTCGGCGTGCTCAACAACCAGCCGTGCGGGTGCGGCGCCCCGTTCCGCGACTGCCCGTTCTGGTCCGCCGTCTTCGCCGCGGCCTTCGGCGGCATGGACCACGGTCTGGCGGAGCGGATGGCCTCGAGCGGCGACCGCGTGCAGACCTGGCACATGAACGTGCTGCCGGCACCGCTTCTGCGCCGCTTCGCCGGCGACCGCCTCGGCAGCTACGTCGAGGTGCTGGGCCGCCTCTACGACGCGATCGCCGAGGTGACGGGTGCCCGCGTCATCGTCGACAGCTCGAAGATGCCGTCCTACGGCTACGCGCTCAGCCTGATGTCCGGCCACGACGTCCGCATCGGGCATCTGGTGCGCGACCCGCGCGCCTGCTCGTATTCGTGGGCGAAACGCCGCAAGAACCAGCCGTTCGGCCGCATGCGCCAGGTCCGCCCGCTGCGCAGCAGCCTGCAATGGGTGAACCGCAACCGCGCCCTCGAGAAGGCGCTCGGCGGCTCGTCAAAGGCGTACCGGCTGCTGCGCTACGAGGACTTCGTCGCCGATGCGCGGGGCTTCGCGGGCGACGTCGCCGCCTTCATGGACGACACCGCGCCCAACCTCTCTCACATCGAGGCCGATGCGGTGCGGATCGCTCCCGCCCACATGGCGGCGGGCAATCCCAACCGCTTCGAAAGCGGCCGCATCGCGCTCAAGCTCGATAGCGAGTGGCGGCAGAACCTGCCGCCGCGCGACCAGACCCTGGTCGGCCTCGTCGCACGACTGCAGATGCGGCAGTACGGATACGTCTGAACGACTGTCGAGCGGGAAGCCCTGCCTTGCCCGCCCTTCAGCCCTTGAGGTGCTTGGCCAAAAACTCGGTGGTGCGCTGCCAAGCGAGCTTCGCCGCCTGCTCGTCGTAGCGGGCGGCGTTGGTGTCGTTGTTGAAGGCGTGGTTGGCGCCCTCGTACATGTGGAGCTGGTAGTCGACGCCGGTCTGCTTGAGGGCCTGCTCGTAGGCCGGGATGCCGGCGTTGACGCCCTGGTCGAGACCGGCGTACTGGAGCAGCAGCGGAGCCTCGATCTTGGCGGCATCGGCAGCCGACGGCTGGCGGCCGTAATAGGGGACCGCGGCGTCGAGCTTGGGGTCATGGACGGCAAGTTGGTTGACCACGGCGCCGCCCCAGCAGAAGCCGACCGCGCCGACCTTGCCGGTCACGTCCTGGCGGCCGGAGCGGGCGTATTCGGCCGTGGCCACCGCGTTCTGGATGGTTCGCTGCATGTCGAGCTTGCCGATCATCTCGCGCGCCTGATCCTCGTCCGCCGGCGTGCCGCCTAGCGGGCTGAGGAAATCGGGCGCCACCGCGACGTAGCCCTCGAGCGCCATGCGTCGCGCCACGTCCTTGATGTGCGGATTGAGACCGCGGTTCTCGTGGATGACGATCACCGCCGGCAGCTTGCCCTGAGTGCCGGCAGGCCGGGCCACGTAGGCGGACATCTCGCTGCCCGCGCCTTCGTAGCGGACGGCGCCGGCTTGGATGCGGCTGTCGTTCTCGGGCACCATCGCCGCCAACGCATAGTTGTTCTGCAACAGCGGGAGCACCGCGCTCGCCGCGGCGGTACCGCCGGCCAACTTCGCCAGACGCTCGAAAAACGCGCGGCGACCCATCGGACCGTGCGTGAACTCGTCGTAAAGGTCGATCATCTCCTGCGGTACGCGTGTCATCTCATTCTCCCAGCCTGTAAGCCCGGAAGTCACTTGGAGAGGACCGCTCGCGAATTGCAGGAGCCCACGGAGATTTGACCAGGGAAAAAGGAGGGAGGAGCGGCCGTGACGGCCGCTCCGCAACGCCGCCTACATGCGGCCGGTTGCCTCCCAGTCCTTGACCTGGCGCTCGGCCTCGTCCTTGGCGATGCCGTAGCGCTCCTGAATGCGGCCGACCAGGATGTCGCGCTCACCAGCGATCTTGTCGACGTCATCGTCGGTCAGCTTGCCCCATTGCTTGCGGATGGTGCCCTTGCTCTGGTTCCAGCTGCCCTTGACGCGTTCCCAATTCATCGCTTTCTCCTTTGCCGCTGTGGCAACTTCGGAGGCCGCATCAACGACCTCGCTACGATACAGACGCCGCGCACGGCCTGCATAATCCCGCGATTCCGGATTGTCGGTTGTTGGACAACCCGACATGTGGTAGGGTCTTTGCCGCGCTGCCCGCCGGCGCGACCGAGGAGCCGATGCCCACGCCCCTGAACGACAGCCCCTGTTTCGCAGTGCTGTCCCGCCGCGAGACCCTGCCGGACGAAATCGCCCGCCGCCTGGCGGACGAGATCGGCGCCGGCCGCCCGGCGCCCGGCGGTCGCCTGCCGACCGAGGCGGCGCTGGCCGGCTCGTTCGGGGTCAGCCGCAACGTGGTGCGCGAGGCGATCGCGCGGCTGAAATCCGAGGGGCTGGTCGAGACCCGCCAGGGCCTGGGGGCCTTCGTCGCCGCCGACCCCTCGCCGCGCGCCTTCCGGATCGAGCCGCTGGGCGCCGAGGAGGACCTTCGCCACGTGCTGGAGCTGCGACTTCACGTCGAGATGGGCGCCGCTGCCCTGGCCGCCGAGCGCCGTACGCCCGAGCAGCTCGACCGCCTGCGCGCGGCGCTGCAGGCGATGGCCCGCGCGGTCGAAACCCAAAGCGACGGTGTGCCCGCCGACACCGATTTCCACCACGCCATCGCCGAGGCCGCCAACAACCCCTACTATCGCGATTTCATGGTCTTCCTCGCCGAGCGCATGCGAACCTCGATCGCCGTCGCCCGCTCCAACAGCGCCAGGCTGCGCTGGAGCCCCTTGGCCGAGGACGAGCACGCGGCGATCTGCGAAGCGATCGCCGGCCGCGACCCGACCGCCGCCCGCGAGGCGGTGCGCCGCCACCTCGTCAGCGCCGCCCGCCGGCTCGGCCTTGCGCTCTCGTCCCAGCCCGAGGACGCGGCGCGATGAACAGGAGAACCCCTCACCCTGTCCCTCTCCCCGCCGATGCGGGGCGAGGGAACGCCCATTCGAACCCCCTTGGGGGAGAGGGGCGGGGTGAGGGAAGCGCCGCCCTTCCGTCCCAACCACCGTCCGAAGCCCTGAGGCCTTCCATGCACGAAATCCGGTGCGAAACCCCGCCTGCGGTCGACCTGTCCCAGGTCCGCTGCGTCCGCGGCCGCGACGTGATCGCATCCCAGTACGCACCCTACACGGCCGACGAATCGAAGATGCCCGGTCAGGGCGCCGAGGCCCTGTTCTTCCCGGCGTCCGAGGCGGAGGTCGCGGCGGTCATGAAGTCGATGAACGCCGAGGGCACGAAGGTGACGATCTCGGGCGCCCGCACCGGCCTGGTCGGAGGCGCGGTGCCGTTCGGCGGCGCGGTGATGACCCTCGACCGTCTCAACAAGCCTCTGGAGCTGTCGCACGAGGGCGGCGAGTGGCGGGTGCGCACCGAACCCTCGGTGACCCTGACCGAGCTCGGCGACTGGATCAAGAAGAAGGCCTTCCCCGGCCTGAAGGAGCGCGGATCCGCGGCGACGCTGGCGGCGCTCGACGCCTTCCGCAACGACGGCAAGACCTGGTTCTACCCGCCCGATCCCACCGAGATGAGCGCGTTCCTCGGCGGCACCATCGCCACCAACGCCTCCGGCGCGCTCAGCTACAAGTACGGCGCGACGCGGGAGTGGGTGCGGCGGCTGCGCGTCGTGCTGGCGAACGGCGAGATCCTGGATGTGCCGCGCGGGCGCTACCACGCCTCGCCGGACGGGACGTTCGTGCTGGTCCACGGCGACGGCAGCCGTTCCACCATCAGGCTCCCCTCCTACGCGCCGCCGCGCGCCAAGAAGAACACCGCCGGCATCTACGCCGCCCCCGGCATGGACCTGATCGACCTGTTCATCGGCTCGGAGGGCATCTTCGGCGCCATCACCGAATGCGAGGTGGCGCTTGCCGAGTGGCACGGCACGGTCTCGGTGATCCAGTTCCTGCCGGACGACGAGGCGGCGCTCGACTTCGTCCTCGCCCTGCGCGAGGGTCTCAGCGCCGACGAGAGCCTGCGCCCCGAGTTCTGCGAGTTCTACGATGGCCACGCGCTCGACCTGTTGCGGGCGAAGCAGCAGGCCAACCCCAAGTCGCTCGACATGCCGCCGATCCCCTCGGATGCCGGTGCCGCCATCTTTTTCGACGTCAAGTTCGACCCCGCCGCGGGGCCGGAGGGCCTCGACTACTCGGTGCTCAAGCGGGTGGTCGAGAGATGCGGCTCCACCTTCGCCAATTCGTGGGCCTGCTACGAGCGGCGCGACTACGCCCGCTTCAAGCACTTCCGCCACGCCCTGCCGGAGACCGTCAACGCCACCATCGGCCTGCGCAAGAAGACGTACCCGACCCTGCACAAGCTGGGCACCGACCTGGCGGTGCCCGACGAGCACCTGAAGGCGATCTGGCACCTCTACCGCGACACCCTGGAATCCACCGGTCTGGAGTGGGTCGCCTTCGGCCACATCGGCGACAACCACTTCCACGTCAACATCATGCCGCGCGATCCCGACGACCTCGCCAAGGGGCTCGCGATCTACAAGACGTTCGCCGAGAAGGCAGTGGCGATGGGCGGTACGGTTTCCGCCGAGCACGGCATCGGCAAGATGAAGAAGAAGTTCCTGTCGGTGATGTTCACGGGCCAGCAGCTCGAAGAGATGAAGGCGGTCAAGCGGGCGCTCGACCCGGCCGCCATCCTCAATCCCGGCGACATCCTGGACATGTGAGAGGGCACCATGCGGATCCTCGTTTGCGTCAAGCAGGTTCCCGAGGTCACCGACGTCCAGGTCGACCCCGAGAAGGGCACCCTGAACCGCGAGGGCGTCGCCTCCATCCTCAACCCCTTCTGCGAGTACGCCATGGACCTGGCGCTGACGCTCAAGGCGGCCCACGGCGACGTCGAGATCGTCACCCTCACCATGGGCCCGCCGCAGGCCAGGGCGGCGCTCCTGCGCACCCTCGAGATGGGGGCGGATCAGGCGATCCTAGTCACCGACCGCAAGTTCGCCGGCGCCGACACCTGGGCCACCGCGCTGACGATCGCCGAGATCGTGAAGAAGCAGGGCGGCGGCTTCGACCTGATCCTGGTCGGCAAGCACGCCATCGACGGCGACACCGCCCAGGTCGGCCCCGAGGTGGCCGAGATCCTCAGCATCCCCCAGGTCACCTACGCGGTGGCGCTCGAGCTGGACGAGAAGCGGAAGAACGTCATCGTCAAGCGCGAGACCGAGATGGGCTACGAGAAGGTGCGGATGAAGCTGCCGGGGCTGGTCTCGGTCAGCAAGGGTGCGAACGTTCGCGCGGTCTGCTCGTTCGAGGCGGTCCTGGCCGCCCGTTCGAAGCCGCTGCGAACACTGACCGCCGCCGACATCGGCCTGGACGCCGCCGAGCTCGGCCTGCAGGGCTCGCCGACCCAGGTGGTCAAGGTGTTCCCGCCGACGGTGAAGACCGCCGGCGAGCGCATCTCCGGTGCCGACCCCGAAGCCGCCGCCAAGCGCGCCCTCGCCTTCCTCAAGGAAAACCAGTTCGTGTGAGGGGGGTGCGATGCTGAAACGCCGTGGCCCCACGACCTCATCCTTCGACAAGCTCAGGATGAGGACCAGAGACCTCCTCTTGAGGTCGGAAGCAGAAGTAGGCCCTCATGCTGAGCCTGTCGAAGCACGAGGGCCGGCCCCCAGGAATTCCGTGCATCAAGGAACGATGCCATGCTGACTGTCGATCTCGCGGCCTGCGACGGCTGCCATCTGTGCGAAAAGAACTGCCCCTTCGGGGCCATCGTCGTGGTCGGCAAGCAGGCTGTGGTGGGCGACGCCTGCACGCTGTGCGGGGCCTGCCTCAACGTCTGCCCGACCGGCTGCCTGACGATCGAGCGCAAGCGCGCCTCGGCCGAGGAGCTGGCCCGCTACAAGGGCGTCTTCATCGTCGCCGAGTGCCGCGAGCGCGACGGCGTGATCGAGCCGCGCAAGCACGTGCTGGAGCTTTTGGGCAAGGCGCGCGGGCTGGCCGACAAGTTGGCCGAGCCGCTGAAAGTGCTGATGCTCGGCCCCGACGACAAGCCGATGAACACCGACGTCTTGTTCGAACACGGCGCCGACGCGGTCATCCGCTACCGCAACAAGCTGCTCGAGCATTACGCGACCGACAGCTACACCACCGTGCTTTCCGCCATCATCGCCGCCCGCAAGCCGTCGATCGTGCTGCTCGGCGCCACCCCCGACGGCCGGGACCTGGCGCCCCGGCTGGCCGCCCGCCTGCGGGTGGGCTTGACCGCCGACTGCACCGGACTCGACATCGACGATGCCGGGCAGCTCGTGCAGACCAGACCCGCCTTCGGCGGCAACATCATGGCCTCGATCCTCAGCCCCTACACCCGGCCGCAGATGTCGACCGTGCGCCCCAACGTCTTCCCGGTGCCGGAGCCGAAGCACGGCCGCCGGGGGCCCGTCGAGGAGGCCGAGGTGGTGCTCGCCCGCGGCGTCATCCGCACCAGGGTGCTGGAGGTCGAGACCCTCAAGGCCGCCGGCGACGAAGGCATCGAGAATGCGAAAATCCTGGTCTCCGCCGGCCAGGGCCTGCAGAACCGCGACAACATGGAGCTGGTGGCGGCGCTGGCCGAGGCGCTGGGCGGCAAGGTCGCGGGCTCCAGGCCGCTGGTCGAGCTGGGCTGGATCCCGCACACCCTCCAGGTCGGCCAGTCGGGGACCACGGTGTCGCCCGACCTCTACGTCGCGGTCGGCATTTCGGGGGCGGTGCAGCACATCGTCGGCATGAGCTCGGCGCGGCGGATCGTCGCCATCAACGCCGATCCCGAGGCGCCGATCTTCAAGGTTGCCGACCTCGGCATCGTCGGCGACGCCCTGCAGGTGCTGCCCAGGCTGATCGCCGAGGTGAAGGAGGCCAAGGGGCCGCTGGCGGCGTAACCGCCTATCACGAGGCGGCCGCGGGCCCTCATGGTTCGACAGGCTCACCATGAGGTCACTTCGAAGGCGCGGCGGCGTCAGCCGTCCTCCGCCGGGCATATGCCTTCGGCGGGATGGGCCGGGCGGCCGTTCATGGCCGCGATCTCGGGCCAGAGATGGCTCTTGCGCACCCGGCAGCGGAACAGCTCGCGGCGGAACTCCTCCTTGCCTGCGACCTTTGGGTTCCAGGCCAGGTCGAAGAGCGTTCGCCATTCCGGCGCGACGGCAGAGCCGGAAAGCGTTCCCGGCCCTGCCATGAATCCTCGGGCGGCCGGTCATGGCCGGAAAGGGAGGGTTCGATGGAGCGCGGCTTTGTTCGGGCGGCCCTGGCGGCGGGCGGGCTGATCGCGGGTCTGTCGGGATGCGTGGCGTACGATCCTTACGTGTATCAGCCTGCGCCCTACTACGCAGCGCCGGCCTACACCTATCCCGCCCCTTACGCCTACCCGTCGTTTTCGTTCAGCTACAGCGAGCGCGATCGGTACCGGCATCACCATCGCCATTACCGGCGCCACTGGCGCTGACGAGTGGCCCGAATTTTGCTCGTCTCACGGGTGAGAGGGAAAAGGATTCCCCGCGAGCATTCGAGGAGGGCCATGAACATGGATGCAGTTTCGGGACTGTCAGGGATGATCGGCAGCCCCGCCGCCCAGGCGAAGGCGAAAGCCGACGCGAGGCGTGAGGAGCAGGAACAGCTGATGGCGGAGATTCGCGAGAAGGGTTTTCTCGCCTACGCCGAGGACATCGAGAAGAAGAAGCTCGAGGAGCTGCGCAAGAAGATCCTCGAATCGATGGGCCTGACCGAGGACGCCCTGGCGAAAATGCCGGTCGACCAGCGCGCCGCCATCGAGAAGGCCATAGCGCTCGAAATCCAGCGCCGCCTGGAGGCGTCCCACATGGCCGAGAACGATCCGGAGGCCGGAGGAACCGCCGAAAGCGGGCTGCAGCCCGGCTTCGCCAGGCTCGACACCTCGCTCATCCAGCTGCTTCAGGAGGACCGCACCGCGGAGACCGCCAAGAAGGAGGAAGATTTGGCCGCCTGAGGCGGCAATTCCTGCCTCTCATCCGGGTACGGGCTCATCCTTCGACAGGCTCATCCTTCGACAGGCTCATCCTTCGACAGGCTCATCCTTCGACAGGCTCAGGATGAGGTTAGCAGGTATCTCCTCGTCCTGAGCTTGTCGAAGGACGAGGACGCACCCGGTTCCCGTGATCGTCACTCGCCCGAGACGGCTCCGATCCCCGCCTCCCATTCCTCGATCACGGCGAGGAACAGGGCGCCATAGCGGGCGAGCTTCTTCTCCCCGATGCCATGGACCCCGGCCAGGGCCGCCATCGTGGTCGGGCGCCGCGCCGCCAGCTCGTGCAGGGTGCGGTCGGGGAACACCACGTAGGACGGCACCCCGGCCTCCTTCGCGAGCCGGGCGCGCAGCTCGCGCAGGCGCTCGTAGAGGCCCGCGTCGGCATCGCCGGATGGCGTCGCCTCGATCTTCGCCTTGCGGCTCCGTTTTCCTGCCCTCACCAGGGTCGGCCTGCGGCGCTGGAACGTCTCCCGGCCGCGCAGCACCGCCTCGCCGCGGTCGGTGATGGTCAGCACGCCGTAGCGGGTGATGTCCGGCACGACCAGCCCGGCGGCGGACATCTGCAGGATGATGGTGTTCCATTCCGGCATGCCGCGATCGGCACCGCAGCCGAAGGTCTTCAGGCCTTCGTGGCCGCGTTGCAGCACCAGCTCGGTCGCGGTGCCACGCAGCACGTCGATCACGTAATGGGCACCGAAGCGCTGCCCGGTGCGCCAGATCGCCGACAGCACCTTCTGCGCCTCGACGGTCGCGTCCTCCTTCGGCGCCTCGCCAAGGCAGAGGTCGCAGTTGCCGCACGGCCCGGAGTCTTCGTTGAAGTAGGACAGCAGGGTCTGGCGCCGGCACTCGGGCGCCTCGCAAAGGCCGATGATCGCCTCCAGCTTCTGGTGCTGCACCCGCTTGCGGTCGTCGTCGGACTCCGAACCCGCGATCTGGCGGCGCCTCAGCGAGATGTCCTGCAGGCCGTAGAGGGTGAAGGTCTCGGCCGGCATGCGGTCGCGCCCCGCCCGGCCGATCTCCTGGTACCAGGATTCGATGTCCGGAGGCAGGTCGGCGTGGGCGACGAAACGGACGTCGGGCTTGTCGATGCCCATCCCGAACGCGGTCGTCGCCGCCACCACGATGCCGTCCCCGGACTGGAAGCGGTCCTGCACCTCGTTGCGGCGGGAGTCCTCCATCCCGGCGTGGTAGGCGAACGCATCCACCCCGTCGCGGCGGAGCGATTCGGCCAGCTCCTCGGTGCGGGCGCGGGTGGCGCAGTAGATGATGCCGCATTCCCCGGGATGACCGCGCACGAAGGCCGAAAGCTGCCGGGTGCCGTCGATCTTGGGCACCATCGCGAGCCGCAGGTTCGGGCGGTCGAAGCTGGCGACGAAGGTCCTGACCCGCCCCGCGAACAGCTTGGCCGCGATCTCGGCCCGGGTCGTCCGGTCGGCGGTCGCGGTCAGCGCCATCGTCTGCACCTCGCCCAGCGCGGCGCGGAACTCGCCCAGGCGCAGGTACTCGGGGCGGAAGTCGTGGCCCCAATGCGAGATGCAGTGGGCTTCGTCGATCACCAGCAGGTTGGGCCGGACGGCCGCAAGTCGGCGGGCGGTTCCGTTCTGCAGCGCCTTCTCGGGCGAGATGTAGAGCAGCGAGAGCTTGCCCTCTTCCAGCGCCCGTTCGGCCTCGCGGTTCTCGGGTTCGGCATTGCCGGTGTGAATGCCGGCAGCACGAATGCCGACGCCGCGCATCTGCGCCACCTGGTCGCGCATCAACGCCTTCAGGGGCGAGATCACCACGGTGAGGCCGCCGCGCAGCAGGGCGGGCAGCTGGTAGGTGAGCGACTTGCCGCCGCCGGTCGGCAGCACGCCCAGCACGTTCTGGCCGTCGAGAACGCTGCGGATGATCGGCTCCTGGTAGGGCAGGAAGTCGGCGAACCCGAACACCCGCCGCAACGTCTCTCGCGCCTGCTCCATCCACGCCCCCGTTCCCGCGCCGCCGGCAACCTACCCCAGGGCATTACGGCGCGAAAGCCTGCAAAGGAATCCGGCTTGAGCGGTGACCTGGGTTTCCGTAGAGTCGTTCGAGCATCCGCGTCAGCCGGTTTGCATGCATGAACGTGGCTAGGGAGGACTCGATGTACGGCTTCCACGATCGCGTGATTTGGGTCGACTTGCCGCGCAAGACGATCGACGTTCGGCCGCTCGATCCCGACGAGGTCACGGACTTCATCGGCGGCTCCGGACTGGGGGCGGCCATGCTGGCCCGGATGGTCGGCCCCGACACCGATCCGCTGTCGCCCGAAAACCCGCTCATCTTCATGACCGGTCCCACCACGAACACCAGCGTTCCCGCCGGATCGCGCTATGCGGTGGTAGCGCTCTCTCCGTACACCGGCATCTTCGGCGAGGCGAGCGTCGGCGGCTCGTTCGGCTGGCAGCTCAAGCGCGCCGGCTACGACGGCATCGTCGTCACCGGAGCCGCCAAGAAGCCGGTCGTCCTGGTCGTCGGCACCGACGGCGTCACGCTGCAGGAGGCCGACCGCCTGTGGGGCAAGGACATCTTCGAGGCCGACGACGCCCTCAAGGAGGAGTTCGGCGACGACATCGTCACCGCGCTCATCGGCCCGGCCGGCGAACGACTGGTCCCGATGGCCGCGATCGGTCACGACGGCCGCCACACCCGGATGGCCGGCCGCTGCGGCATGGGCGCGGTGATGGGCTCGAAGAAGCTCAAGGGCATCGTGGTGGCGAAGAACACGATCGAGACCCCGGTCGCCGACGCCGCCGGCCTCAAGGCTTCGGTGCAGACCTACATGGGCCAGATCCAGGAACGGCTGAAGCTGTTCGGGTTCAACGGCACCCCCGGCGCTCCGGCCAACTACGACCCGCTCGGCAACCTGCCGATCAACAACTGGCGCGACGCCCGCTGCCCGGACATCATCAAGACCATCAATGCTCAGGTGCTGCAGGAGACCATCCAGGTCCGCCGCATGGGCTGCAAGCGCTGCCCGATCAGCTGCGCCCGCCTGGTCGAGGTCAAGGATGGCCCCTACAAGACGGACGGCGTCACCGAGGGCCCGGAATACGAGACCATCGCCGGCTTCGGCACCCAGCAGCTCAACGGCGACCTCAACTCGATC
Organism: Rhodospirillales bacterium; assembly: GCA_018432935.1. Classification (GTDB taxonomy): domain Bacteria; phylum Pseudomonadota; class Alphaproteobacteria; order Rhodospirillales; family Shumkoniaceae; genus JAHDSF01. Next base: position 23,066 of record JAHDSF010000014.1, read on the forward strand.
GCCAAGCTCAACGAGCTGTGCAACCGCTGGGGCATCGACACGATGTCGGCCGCCCAGACCATCGCCTTCGCCAACGAATGCTTCGAGAAGGGCCTTCTGACGACCCGGGACACCGGCGGGCTGGAGCTGGGCTTCGGCAAGCCCGACGCGTTGATCGCCCTGGTCGAGAAGATCTGCTTCGCCGAGGACGGGATCGGCAAGCTGCTTGGCCAGGGTTCGCGCAAGGCGGCTGCGGCGATCGGCCGCGGTGCCGAAGAGTGCACGCTCGAGGTCAAGGGGCTCGAGATGCCGATGCACGATCCCCGCTTCAGCTGGGGCCAGGCGATCAGCCAGGCGACCGCGAACCGCGGCGCCTGCCACCTGGCCTCGCTGGCGCACGCCTACGAGATGGTGTCGACCATGCCCGAGATCGGCTACGCCCAGCCGCACGCGCGGCAGAGCCGCGACGGCAAGGCGCAGTTCGTGATCCATTTGCAGAACTTCATGAACGTCCTCGACGCCTTCTCGATGTGCAAGTTCACGATCTTCGCCAATGCCCTGCCGCTCACCCCGTTCGCCGAGTGGTACGGCCTGATCGTCGGCCGCGAGGTCTCGGTCGTCGATCTTCTGAAGACGGGCGACCGCATCTTCACCCTCAAGCGCATGATCGACAACGCCCGCGGCATCACCCGCAAGGACGACATCCTGCCGCCGCGCATGCGGACGCTGAAGAAGGTGGCCGAGAACTTCTCGTTCGACGTGCCGCCGGTAACCCAGATGCTGAGCGATTACTACGAGATCCGCGGCTGGACCGAGGAGGGCCGCCCCGGTGCGTCGACGGTCGCCGGCCTGGGACTTGGCGCGTGGACCGGGCAACCGGGCCTGCGATTGCCATGAGGGCCGAGTTCGGCCACGCAGGGATCACGGACTCGGCGCAGGCAACCATTGCTGAGGAGGTCTGCCGCAGGATCGCCGACGACATCGTGCGCGGCGAGTTCGCTCCCGGCACCAAGCTGGAGGGCCAGCTTCTGGCCGACCGCTACGGCATCTCGCGGACGCCGGTGCGCGAGGCGTTGCGGCAGCTCGTCACCACCGGGCTGGTGGAGGTGCGGCCACACAAGGGCTTCACCGCCGCCGCCCTGTCGCCGGAAAAGATGTCGCTGATGTTCGAGGCGCTGGGCGAGGTCGAGGCGATGTGCGCCCGCTTCGCGGCCCAGCGGATGACGGCGGCGGAGCGCCGCCGGCTGGACATGGTGTCCCAGCGTTGCCGAGAGCTGGCCGACAGGAGCGAGCCCGACGCGTACTTCACGGCCGACAACGCTTTCCACGACACGATCATCGACGGCGCGCACAACGAGTTCATGGCCGCGGCGGCGGGCGCCATGCGCGTCAGGCTGGCTCCCTTCCGCTTCGCCCACTTCCGGGTCGCCCACCGCTCCCATGATTCGGCCGAGGAGCATGCCCGCATCGTCGCCGCGCTGGTGGCCGGAAACGCTGCCGAGGCCGAGCGGGGCATGCGGGAGCACGTCACCACCTCTGCCATGCAGGCCATCGAGTCGATGGCCGCGCACCGTCCTGTGAAGTGACGCCGGCCGCCAGCTTGAATATCTGAATCCGCGATCGCCCCGCGCGGAGATTCAAGCCATGAAACGTCCGGCCCTGCTCGCCGTCATGCTGTCGATGCTCGCCGCCGGTCCCGCCCTTTCCGAGGGGGTGGAGATCCGGTCTTTTCCGGTGCCCGACGGAGCCCACCCGCACGACGTCGCACCTGCGCCGGACGGCTCGGTCTGGTACACGGCACAGCGACAGGGGGCGCTGGGCCGGCTCGACCCCGCAACCGGCAAGGTCGAACAGATCCCCCTCGGACGGGGTTCGGCGCCTCATGGCGTGATTGTCGGCCCTGACGGCCAGGCCTGGGTGACCGACGGCGGCCTCAACGCGATTGTCGCGGTCCACCCGAGAACGCGCAAGATCACCACCTACCCGCTCCCCGAGACCGCGCGCAACGCCAACCTCAATACCGCCGCCTTCGATGGCGAGAACGTCCTATGGTTCACCGGACAGGCCGGCTATATCGGCCGGCTCGACCCCGGGACCGGTGCCATGCGGACCTGGAGGGCCCCCCGCGGGCGCGGACCTTACGGCATCGACGCCACGCCCGCCGGCGAGATCTGGTTCGCCTCGCTGGCCGGCTCCTACATCGCCCGGATCGAGCGTCCGAGCGGCGCCGTCCAGCCGCTCGATCCCCCGACCGCAGACGGCAGTCCCCGCCGGGTGTGGTCGGATTCCCGCGGTGTGCTCTGGTTCAGCGAATGGAACGGCGCCAGGCTCGGGCGCTTCGACCCGGCAAGCGATGCCTGGAAAGAATGGCGGCTGCCCGGCGCCAACCCGGCGCCCTACGCCGTCTACGTCGACGAGCGGGACAAGGTCTGGATAAGCGACTTCGGCGCCAACGCGATGCTGCGATTCGACCCGGCGACGGAGACGTTCGAGTCCTTCCCGCACGACCGCGACGGGGCTGCCGTGCGCCAGATTCTCGGCCGCCCCGGCGAGGTCTGGGCGGCCGAATCCGGCACCGACCGGCTGACGGTCTACCGCTATCGCTAGCCAGTCCCCCCTTCTACTCCATCACGTAGAAGCGGTAGGCGATGCGGCCCGCGTACCACTGGCCGGCGCGCAGCACGGTCGAGGGGAAGTTCGGGTGGTTGGGAGAATCGGGGAAGTGCGACGGTTCCATGCAGAAACCGCTGCGGAACTTGTAGACCGCTCCGCCCTTGCCGACGTCCCGCGGCGCCTGCCCTTCCAGGAAGTTGCCGGAATACAGCTGCATTCCGGGCTCGGTCGAACAGACCTCGAGAACCCGGCCCGACTTCGGATCCGCGGCACGGGCCGCGAGGCTGAATTCGCCTTCGTGCTTCTTGTTGAGCACGAAGTGATGGTCGTAGCCGTTGCCCAGGCTGATCTGCTCGTCGTTCGCATAGATGCGGGCCCCGAATGCCGACGGGGTACGGAAGTCCAGCGGCGTGCCGGCGACGTCCCTCAGCTCGCCGGTCGGCACCGACATCTGGCTGATGGGCAGGAAGCGATCGGCATTCACCAGCACCGTATGGTCGAGGATCGAGGTCCCCCCCTGGCCGGACAGGTTGAAGAACGTGTGATCGGTGAAGTTGACGAGGGTGTCCTTGTCTGCCGCGACTGCGGTGTAGTCGATCGCGAGCGCATTCTCCTCGCTTACCGAGTAGACGACGCGTAGCGGCACCGTGCCGGGGAAGCCCTCCTCGCCATCCTTGAAGACGTAGCTCATCTCGAGCCGCGAACGGTCGAGATGGCGGGCCGAGAAGACGACGAAGCGCGACCCCTTGAGGCCGCCGTGCAGGAAATTCTCGCCTGCATTCCGGGCCAGCACGTAGTCGCGCCCCTCGAAGGCGAAGCGGCCGCCGGCGATGCGCCCGGCATAGCGGCCGATGAAAGAGCCCATCGAGGCCTGCCCGTGGCGGATAGCCTCCAGGCTGTCGTAGCCGAGGGCCACGTCGCCCGGCACGCCGTTGCGGTCGGGGACGATGATCTGCACGATCTTGGCGCCGTAGTTGGTCAGCCGCACGACCATGCCGCGGCTGTTCTTGATGGTGAAAAGGTCGACCGCCCTGCCGTCGATTTCGCCCTGGAAGTTCTCACGGTGAAGGCCGACGAGCGAGGCGCTCGCCGGCGTGTCGTGCGCCGCCATGGTACAGTCCCTCAAGCCGAGTTTTTCGTTGCCGTTGGCATAAGAGCAATTGCGCCGGGCGTCAATTGACAAACCCGCCCGACCAGGGCGACGAATCCAGGCTCACATCCTCTGTGCTCGCCCCCTCGAGTTACAGGGGCTTGCCGTATCCGGCGTTTCCGTCAGCGGCGGTTCTTGGCGATGTTGGCGAAGACCGCCGCGAAATCTTCCTTTTCGACCTTGGTGCCGCAATAGAAAGCGGACACGGTGGTATCGAACTGGCCGAAGTCGTTGTCGTAGGACCCCGTGTTGAACTTGTAGCCGGTCCTTGCGACGTAGCACAACCGGTTGCCCGAAGCCGTTACCACGGCTCCGTAACCGGAGAGGTTGTTGCGCCAGTAGATCGGGAAAATCTCCTGCGGCTTGCCGAAGTTCTTCTCGATGTCCTCGGCAAAGCCCGTTTCGCTCTTTATCTGGTCTTTGACGCGCATGCTGTAGAATCCGATGGGCACGTACTCGGTCGTTATTGATCCCGTTCCGCCGGGTCCCGAAAGGACAAAACGATTGTGCGAGAGAGCGTTGTCGCGCGTCCGCTTCTCGGCTCGCGACAGGATGCCGGCGGGCAGGTGCTCCGCAATGTTGAAGTCGGCGTCCTTCGTGCTGATGTCTTGCCACTCCGAGTAAGACATCAGCGTACCTCCGGAATCTCTCGGGCCGTCGGTTTGGCATGCCGTCAGCACGAATGCGGCAAGCAGGATCAGTCTGGCTTTCATCCCCACTTCCCCCTTTTTGGTTGCCCCCTACGGGATATTACTATGGCGCCGGTGGGTGCGCACGCGACGGCTTCAGAAGCGGAGCTGATTTCACGCAGCGGCTGATGGGAAACCGGCCCACGGAACCCCATCTGGATAGGGAGATCGAGCTCGGCGTCGAGATGAGGCAGTAGCCTGCGTGATCCGCCGCCTCGAATTCCCGCAAACTGTGAAAGAGCAACCTTGATGCTGCGACCATTCCCGCTTGCCGCGGCGCCGCCCTCCTTCCGTGCCGTGGCGCGGCGGCTTGCCGAACCCGTGCCGTTCGTGCTCGTCCACCTCGCCTGCTTCGGCGCCATCTGGACCGGCGTGCATGCCGCGGACCTGGCGTTGGCGGCGGCCCTGTACGCGGTACGGATGTTCGGCGTCACCGCCGGTTACCACCGCTACTTCTCGCACCGCACCTTCAAGACCGGACGGACGTTCCAGTTCGTGCTCGCGGTCCTTGCCCAATCCTCGGCCCAGCGCGGGATTCTTTGGTGGGCGGCCAACCACCGTCATCACCATCGCCACTCCGATGCCGAGGACGACGTGCACTCGCCGGTGCTCCGGACCTTCTGGTACGCGCACGTCGGCTGGGTCTTCGACGCGCGGAACGACCGGACCGACTTGGCCGCCGTGCGCGACCTCGCCAAGTACCCCGAACTGCGCTGGCTCGACCGACACCCCTACTTCCCGGCCGTCGCCCTGGGCGTGGCGGTATGGGCGGTGTTCGGCATCTCGGGCCTGATCGTCGGCTTCTTCTGGTCGACTGTCGCCCTGTGGCACGCCACCTTCGCCATCAACTCGGTCGCCCACGTCTCGGGGCGGCGGCGCTACCTGACCGGCGACCACTCCCGCAATAACTGGTGGCTGGCGTTGCTCACCTTCGGCGAGGGCTGGCACAACAACCACCACCACTACCAGGGCGCCACCTGCCAGGGCTTCCGCTGGTACGAGGTCGACCTCACGTTCTACGTCCTGAAGGCCTTGGGCGCCGTCGGCCTCGTCAGCGACCTACGCACGCCGCCCGCCCATGTCGTGCACCCGGAAGGGGCGCCCAACCGCGCCGTGGTCGAACGGGCGGCACGCCACCTCGCCGCCAGCTTCCACGCCGAGCGCGACCGCATGATCGCCGAGCTGCGGAGCCGCCTCGGCTCCTCGCTGGGCGAGATGCATGACGGTCTGGCCGGCAACCTGGAGTCGGCCCGCCGCGAGCTGGCGGAGTTCGCACACCGGGTCCCGGCAATGCCGACGGCGACCGACCTCAAAGCCCGTGCCGCGCGCATGTTCGTCCTCACCCCCTCGATGGACGAGATCGCCGAGCGGGCGCGGCAGCTTCTCGTCGAGCGGATCTGCGAGGAGGTGCTGACGCCGCCGGCCGAACCGCAGCAGGCGTGAAAAAGACCCTCGCCCCAGGACGGGGCGAGGGTTTCGACCACCCGAGAGAAACTACTTCTCCGCCGAGAACTTGTAGACGATCCGGCCGGAATACCACTCCCCCGCCTTGAGCAGGGTCGGCGGGAATCCGGGCTTGTTCGGCGAATCCGGGAAGTGCGACGGCTCCATGCAGAAGGCGGTGCGGAAGGTCATCAGCTTACCGCCCTTGGCCACGTCGCGCGGCTGCTTGCCCTCCAGGTTGTTGCCGGAGAACAGCTGCATGCCGGGCTCGGTAGTCCATACCTCCATCGCCCGGCCGGACTTGGGGTCGACCGCCTTGGCGGCGAATTCCAGCGTGCCGGGCCGCTTCTTGTTGAGCGCGAAATGATGGTCGTAGCCGTTGCCGAGCTTGAGCTGCTCGTCCGCCTGGCCGATGCGGGCGCCGAAGGCGATCGGCTTGGTGAAGTCCATCACCGTGCCCTTCACCGGGCGCAGTTCGCCGGTCGGGATCAGGGTGGCGTCGACCGGCAGGAAGCGGTCGGCGTTGACGGTGATGACGTGGTCGAGGATCTCGGTGCCGAGCTTGCCCGACAGGTTGAAGAAGGTATGGCCGGTGAAGTTGACGACGGTGCTCTTGTCGGCTGCGACCGCGGTGTAGTCGATCGCGAACTCGTTCCTGTCGGTGACGCTGTAGACGACGCGCAGCGGCACCGTGCCAGGATAGTTCTCCTCGCCGTCCTTGAAGACGTAGGTCATCTCGACCGCCGACGGCCCGAGCTGCCTGGCGTCGAAGACCTGGAACCGGGACCCCTTGTTGCCGCCGTGCAGACTGTTTTCGCCGTTGTTCTTGGCGAGCTGGTACGTCTTGCCGTCGACCGTCAGCTTGCCGCCGCCGATGCGATTGGCATAGCGGCCGATGAAGGCGCCCATCGACCCCTGGCCGTCGAGCGCTCCCTGGATCGAATCATAGCCGGCGGCGATGTCGCCGAGCTTGCCGTTGCGGTCGGGAACCAGGATCTGCTCGACCTTGGCGCCGTAGTTGGTGGCGCGCACCACGACCGTGCCCTTGCTGTTCTTGATCGTGTAGAGGTCAACCTTCTTGCCGTCGATCTCCTTCTGGAAGTTCTCCCTCTTGAGGTCGACGTAGTCGGCGGCGAATGCCGTCGCGGAAGCGGCGAAGATCGACACGGCCGCCAGCGCGGTACGCGAAAGCCATGGATGCATGCGTTTCCCCTCCAGAGCGGACGCGGAGCTTGCCGTCCGCGCGATTATTCAGGCACCGATACTACCGAGAGGAGGCGGTCGGAGTCAAGAAATTGGTAAGACCACCTGACCGCATCTTCGGGTAGTCGGCTCCTCGACCGGAGGATAGACTGCTCCCGTCAATTCCTGGGAGGAGGTGCGCCATGCTGATTGCAGACCCGTTTGCCGAGGGCGGAATCGGATCCTTTGCCGTTCGCCTGCGCAGTGGCGAGACCTCCAGCGAGGCGGCGACCGCGGCCTTCCTCGAGCGGATCGGCGTGCTCGATGCGCGGCTCGGCGCCTTCGAGTTCGTCGCCGCCGAAGGAGCGCTGGCCGCGGCACGCGCCATCGACGCCCTGCTCGCCGCCGGGACCGACCTCGGGCCGCTGATGGGCGTGCCGGTCGCGATCAAGGACATCATCGCGGTCGACGGTATGCCGACCACCAACGGCTCCAACCTCGACACCGCCTCGCTCGCCGGCGACGAGGGCAGCTTCGTCAAGGCGCTGCGGCGGGCCGGCTGCGTCATCCTGGGCAAGGCGGAGACGGTCGAGTTCGCCCTCGGCGGGACCGGCATCAACCATTCCCGCGGCACCCCCTGGAACCCGGCCGACGCCAAGGTGCACCGCATCCCCGGCGGCTCGAGCAGCGGCCCCGGGGTGGCGGTGGCGGCCGGGCTGTGCGGGTTCGCGGTCGGCAGCGATACCGGCGGCTCGGTGCGGCTGCCGGCCAGCTTCTGCGGCGTGTTCGGGCACAAGACGTCGCCCGGCCTGTGGCCGATCGACGGCGTCTTCCCGCTCTGCCCGACGCTGGACACCCTGGGGCCGCTGACCCGGTCCGCCCAGGACGCCGCCCTCATCCACGCCGCCCTCGCCGGTACCGCGGCAGCCGAGCCGGCTTCCCTCGACGGCATCCGCATCGGGCGTCCCGGCGGCCTCTTCCTCGAAGACCTCGACGCCGACGTCGCGTCCTGCTTCGACGCTGCCCTTGGCAAGCTTGAGCAGGCCGGGGCCGAGATCGTCGAAGTCGAGGTGCCGGAAGCAGCCGAGCGCAGCAGCTTCTTCCCCGTCCTGCTGCCCGCCGACTGCATCGTCACCCTGGGCCGCGACCGCTTCCTGGCCGAGCGCGGCCGCATGGACCCGGTGGTGGCGGCCCGCGCCGGTGCGGGGCTCGACACCGACGCCACCGCGGTGCTGCAGGCGCTGCGCCGCCACCAGGAGCTGATCCGGCTGACCCAGGAGAGGTTCGCCGACATCGACGTCTGGGTCGCGCCGACGACCCCGATCGTCGCCCGGCCGGTGGCGAGCTTCGCCGATATCGGCAAGGGGCTGGCCCTGACCGGACTGGCGACCCGCAACACCCAACCCGCCAACATGTTCGGCATGTGCGCCGCCTCGCTGCCGATCCACCAGCTCGGCTCCCAGCTGCCGGTCGGGCTCCAGCTGATGATGCCGGGAGGCGAGGACGAGGCCCTGCTCGCGCTGGCCTGCGCCGTTGAGACCGTTGTCGGCCGGCCCAAGTCCCCCGACCTGACGGGGTTCGCACGCTAGACCAGACCGAGACGTTCGCGAGGTGAACCATGACGTTGCGTATCGACCGTGACCGCCTGTGGCGGAGCCTGATGGAGATGGGGCGGATCGGCGCCACACCCGGCGGTGGCGTCGGCCGGTTGCCCGGAACCGACGCCGACCGCGAGGCCCGAGACGTCTTCGTCCGCTGGTGCCGCGAGGCCGGCTGCGCAGTCACCGTCGACCGTCTCGGCAACATCTTCGCGCGGCGGCCCGGCAACGACCCGGCACGGTTGCCGGTGATGACCGGCAGCCACCTCGATTCCCAGCCGCTCGGCGGCAAGTTCGACGGCGCCTACGGGGTGATGGCTGCGCTCGAGGTGGTGCGCACCCTGAACGACGCCAGCGTGCGCACCGCGGCGCCGGTCGAGATCGTCGCCTGGACCGACGAGGAAGGTTGCCGCTTCTCGGCCGGCATGCGCTGCTCGGCGGTGTTCGCCGGCACCCAGGACCTGGACTCCACGCTTGCGCTTGCCGATCCCCAGGGACTGACCCTGGGCGCCGAGCTGGCCCGCATCGGCTACGCCGGGCCGGAGCCGGTCGGCGGACGGGCCATCGACTGCTTCCTCGAATGCCACATCGAGCAGGGCGTGGTGCTGGAGGCGGAAGGCCGTACCATCGGCGCGGTGGTCGGCGCCCAGGCGCAGAAGAACTACGAGATCCGGGTGCGCGGCGAGCAGGGCCACGCCGGCACCGTGCCGATGACCATGCGACGCGACGCGATGCGGGCGGCGGCCCGGATGATCGAGGCGGTGATCGGGCTCGCCTGGCGCTTCGACCCGCACCCGGTGGTCACCGTCGGCGCCGTCCACGTGGTCCCCAACGCCCGCAACACGATCCCGCGCGAGGTCGTCTTCACCATCGATTCTCGGCACCCCCGAACCGCCGTCCTGGCCGAGCTGGGGACCGCGGTCCGCGCCGCATGCGGGGACATCGCCCGCGACCTTCAGGTGGGGGTGGAGATCGAGCAGACCGCCGAGCGCGAGGCCGTCACCTTCGATCCCGCGCTGGTGCAGGCGGTCCGCGACGCCGCCGACCGCCTCGGGTTTTCGCAGCGCGACATGTTCTCGGGCGCCGGCCACGATTCCTGCAACCTGGCCGCCCTGGCCCCGACAGCGATGGTTTTCGTCCCCTGCGAGAAGGGCATCAGCCACGCCGAAAACGAAAACGCCCAGCCCGACGACCTCGCGGCGGGCTGCGACGTGCTGCTCCAGGTAGTCCTGGAACGGGCGGGCGTCGCGCGGTGAGGCTCGGCGACGCCGCGGCGGCTCAAGCGCGGGGGGTCGGCATCGGCACCCCGAGCTTCTCCGCCCAGCCGGCCAGCGCCTCCTCGATCCCGGGGTAGAGCCGGACCCCGTGGGCGGACTGCTCGGCATGGCGGGCAAGAGCGCCGTCGCCGGGCAGGCGCACCGCGGGCGCACCGATCGGCACCGGAGTCTCGCGGCAGAAGTCGGCAAAGAAGCCGGTCTCGCGGATGAACGCGGCGCGGCCACCGAACGCCTCCGGGTCGAGAAGCTGCAGGAATACGTTGCCGCCCCAGGCGGTCGGCCGCTCGGCGCGGCCGAGGCCGCCGAGCGCCGAGGTCAGCACCTCGACGATGATGCCCAGCGCGAAACCCTTGTGGCCGAGGCTCGGCCCGCCCAGGGGCAGGATCGCCCCCTTGGGATCGGCGAAACGGACGCCGGCATCGGTCGTCGGCTGCCCTTGCGCGTCCTGCAGCCAGGGGTGATCGAAGGGGCGGCCTTCGCGGTGCCGCCGCCCGACCATGCCGTTGGTGGTGGTCGACATGCTGATGTCGATCAGGATCGGCTCGCCGGTCGTCGGGGCGCCGAAAGCGAGCGGGTTGGGACTGTAGCGCGCGACCGTACCCCCGTGCGGCGCCACGCTCTCCTCGCGCGGGTCCGACGAAGTCAGGATCATCACTAGGCCGCGGTCCGTGGCGCGCCGCAGGTAGGCTTGCAGGGCGCCGATGTGATGGGTGCGGCGGAGCGTCGCGGTGACCACCCCGTGGTCGGGAATGCGGCGGATCGCCTCGTCCATCGCCTTCAGCACCAGCCAGGCGCCGGGCAGATAGCGGCCATCCCACGCGAACGTGCCGCCGCGATCCGCGACGACCTCGGGTTCGCCCTGAAGCAGCATGCCGCCGGCATCGATCGATTCGAGATACGGCGTCAGCAACTGCAGGCCGTGGGTGGTCTGGCCGAGCAGGTCGCCTTCGACCAGGATCTCGGCCACTGCACGCGCCCGCTCCGCGGGCACGCCCTTCTTTTCCAAAGCCGCCGCCGCGAACTGCCGCAGCGCCGATGCGGCAAAGCGCCGTTCCGCCATCTCCCCCTCCGCTGTCTGCCAGACCCGCATGTATGACACTCCGCCGCGCGATGCAATCGGCGGCGGCAACCCTTACATGACGAGCAGCCCCACCGCAGCGGAGAGCACCGATGGCACACGATACCGCGAAGCCGCTCCGGGGCCAGCGCGCCATCGTGACCGGCAGCGGGAGCGGGATCGGGGCAGAGATCGCCAACGGCCTCGCTGCGGCGGGCGCGCGGGTCGCCGTCAACTACCCGGGCGAGCGGGCTGCGGCCGATGCGGTGGTTGCCGCAATCGTGGCGGGAGGCGGCGAGGCGATCGCCGTTCAGGCCGACATCAGCCGGGAAACCGAGGTCGAGCGGATGTTCGCCGAGGTCGTCGCCGCCTGGGGCAGCCTGGACATCCTGGTCAACAACGCCGGGATCCAGCGGGACGCCGCGCTGGTCGACATGACGGCCGAACAGTGGGACGCCGTGATCGACGTCAACCTGCGCGGCCAGTTCCTGTGCTCGCGCGCGGCGGCGCGGGAGTTCCTGCGTCGCGGGCCGGATCCCGGGCTGTCGTCGGCGCTGGGCAAGATCGTCTGCATCTCGTCCGTCCATGACGTCATCCCGTGGGCCGGGCACGCCAACTACGCCGCCAGCAAGGGCGGGATCACGATGCTGATGAAGACGATGGCCCAGGAGTTGGCGGCGCAACGGATCCGGGTCAACGCGATCTCGCCCGGCGCCATCAGGACCGAGATCAACCGCTCGGCCTGGGAGACGCCCGCAGCCGCCGCAGCCCTGCGGAACCTGATTCCCTACGGCCGCATCGGCGATCCCACCGATATCGCCAAGGCCGCCGTGTGGCTGGTTTCGGATGACGCCGACTACGTCACCGGCACCACGCTTTACGTCGACGGCGGCATGCTGCTCTATCCGGGATTCCGCGAAGGGGGCTGAAGTGCCTTATATTCCGATCGAAGACCACGCCATGATCGGCGACATGCACACCGTAGCCCTGGTGGGAACCGGCGGCACGATCGACTGGCTGTGCATTCCGCATTTCGATTCGCCGACCGTGTTCGGCGCCATGCTGGACGACCAGAAGGGCGGCTTCTTCGCGCTCGCCCCGCTGCCCGGCGAAGAGGCCGTATGCAAGCAGTTCTACTGGCCCGACACCAACGTCCTGGTGACCCGGTTCCTGGCCAACCATGGCGCCGCCGAATTGACCGACTTCATGCCGGTCGGGGCGGCGCGCCGTCCCGGTCCCCGCCGTCATGAGCTGATCCGGCGGCTCACCGTGCTGCGCGGCCGCATCACCTTCCGCATGGAGTGCCGGCCCGCCTTCAACTACGCCCGCGACGCCCACACCACCCGCGTCGTCAAGGGCGGCGCCATTTTCGCTTCGCCCAAGCTCGACCTCGGCCTGGCGAGCCAGATCCCCCTGAGCGAGCAGGACGGCAGCGCGGTGGCGCAGTTCACCCTGGCGGAAGGCGAAACCGCCGTCTTCGTGCTGCGCGATCGGCCGATAGGGGCGTCGTTCGAGCCGACCCTGTCGGAGCAGGAGGCGGAGGACGCTTTCCGCTCGACGGTTTCGTACTGGCGCGGCTGGCTCTCCCAGTGCCCCTATCGCGGCCGCTGGCGAGAGATCGTCTACCGGTCGGCCCTGGCGCTCAAGCTGATGACCTTCGAGCCGACCGGCGCGATCGTCGCCGCCCCCACCTGCTCGCTGCCCGAGGAGATCGGCGGCGAGCGCAACTGGGACTACCGCTACACCTGGATCCGCGACGCGGCGTTCGTCGTCTATGCGCTGCTGCGGCTCGGGTTCTCGCAGGAAGCCGGGGCCTACATGCACTTCCTGTCCCGTCACGTCTGCGATCACGAGGACGTGGGGCCGCTGCAGCTCATGTACGGCATCGGCGGCGAGACCCACCTCGAGGAGGAGGTCCTGACCCATCTCGATGGCTACAAGGGCTCGAAGCCGGTGCGGATCGGCAACGCCGCCTACCGCCAGCTTCAGCTCGACATCTACGGCGAGCTGCTGGACGCGGTATACCTCTACAACAAGCACGGCGCGCCGCTTTCGTACGAGGACTGGCGCTGGGTCCGCAAGCTGGTCGACTGGGTGTGCGACAACTGGCAGCGCGAGGACGCCAGCATCTGGGAGGTGCGCGGCTCGCACCAGCACTTCACCTACTCGAAGCTGATGTGCTGGGTGGCGGTGGATCGCGGCCTGAGGCTGGCCGAGAAGCGCTCGTTCCCGGCCGACCGCGAGCGCTGGTACGCGGTGCGCGATACCATCTACGAGGCGATCATGGCCGAGGGCTGGAACGAGGAGCGGCAGGCCTTCGTGCAGGCCTTCGGCTCGGACCAGCTCGACGCGGCCAACCTGATGATGCCGCTCACGTTCTTCGTCGCCCCCGCCGACCCCCGCATCCTGAAGACGATCGAGGCGACGATGCGGCCGCTGGACCGCGGCGGCCTGCTTGCGAACAACCTCGTCTACCGCTATGACCCGGAACGCACAGACGACGGCGTCCCGGGCAGCGAGGGCACGTTCAACATCTGCACCTTCTGGCTGGTGGAGGCGCTGACCCGCGCCGGCCGGTTCGAGCCGCGCCTGCTGGAGGAGGCCCGCCTGATGTTCGAACGCATGCTCGGCTTCGCCAACCACGTCGGCCTGTACGCCGAGGAAACCGGCTTCCACGGCGAGGCGCTCGGCAACTTCCCCCAGGCGTTCACCCACCTCGCCCTGATCAGCGCCGCATTCAATCTCGATCGCGCGCTCGGCCACGCCGACTGAGATGCCGCGCGACCTCGGTCCCTGCCCCGTCTGCGGGCGCGTGATGATCGAGGGGCCGAGCGTGGACCGCCATCACTGGGTCCCCAAATGCGAGGGCGGCAGCGAGGCGGAGTGGCTGCACTGCGTCTGCCACCGCATGATCCACAGGGTTTTCGGCGAGAGGGAGCTGGCGCAGGGCTATCCCGACGCCGCGGCGGTACGCGCCCATCCCGAGATCGCGCGCTTCATTTTCTGGGTGCGCCGGAAGCCCCCCGAGTTCGTGGACTGGCCGCGACTCTCGGCGCGGGAGAGGAAGCGCTGACCCTCGGCGCGTGGCAGCCATCGTGCTTCGACAGGCTCAGCACGACGCCTCATCCTGAGCCGGTCAAAGGATGGGGCGCTGCGCGTCAGCGGTCGACGGCAGCGCGGGAAAGAGGCTCCCATCCGGCAAACGCGGCGCCTGCGCCCAGCCCCTCCTCGATGCGCACCGCCTCGTTCCATTTCGCCATCCGCTCGGAGCGGGCGAACGAGCCGACCTTGAGCTGCCGCACCCCCCAGCCGACGGCGAGGTGGACGATGGTGACGTCCTCGGTCTCACCGGAACGGGCCGACACGATGGCGCCCCAGCCGGCCGAGCGCGACGCCTCGACCGCGTCCCTGGTCTCCGACAGCGTGCCCGCCTGGTTCGGCTTGATCAGCGCGGCATTGCAGGCGCCCAAGCCCGCCGCCCCGCGGATCCGCTCGGCGTTGGTGACCACGAAGTCGTCGCCGACGATCTGCACCTTGTCGCCGACCGCCGCCGAAAAGCGTGCCATGCCGTCCGCATCGTCCTCGGCCAGCGGGTCCTCGACCGAGACGACGGGGTAGCGGTCTAGCCAGCCGCACAGCACCTCGGCGAAGCCGTCGGAATCGAGCTCGCGGTCCTCGAGCGCCAGGCGGTAGCGCCCGTCGCGCCCGAACTCGGAGGCGGCGATGTCGAGGCTGATCGCGACCTGCTCGCCCGGAACGTAGCCCGCCCGCTCGATGGCGCGGACCAGCAGCGCCAGCCCCTCCTCGTTGTCGTCGAAGTTCGGCCAGTACCCGCCCTCGTCGGCCACCCCCTGGAGACGGCCGGATTCCGCAAGGATGGCGCCGGCCGCGAGATAGACCTCGCCCGTCCATTCGAGCGCCTCGGCGAAGCTGGAGGCCGCTGGGGCGACCACCATGTAGTCCTGGATGTCGATCCGCGTGTGGGCGTGCGCGCCACCGCCGAAGATCTGGATCTCGGGCAGCGGCAGCACCGCGTTCCCGCCCCCGCCCAGCAGGTGGCGCCACAGCGGCAGGCCGGCCGAGGCAGCAGCCGCGTGCGCCGCCGCCATCGACACCGCAATGGTCGCGTTGCCGCCGAGCCGACCCTTGTTGGAGGTGCCGTCGAGGGCGATCAGCGCCTCGTCGATACCGCGCTGGTCGGCGGCGGCCAGGCCGACGAGCCTCCGGGCGATCTCGCCGTTGACGTGAGCGACGGCGCCGGCCACGTCGTAGCCGCCGAGCCGGCTGCCGCCGTCGCGCAGGTCGACCGCCTCGTTGCTGCCGCGCGAGGCCCCGGCCGGGGCGATCGCCCGTCCGACCGCGCCGTCGGCCAGGGCGACCTCGGCCTCGACGGTCGGACGCCCCCGCGAATCCCAAACCCGGCGTCCGCGCACGCCGACGATCCTCGTCATGCCGCAATCTCCTTCTGCCAAGCGGCGCGTACCGCGCCCAGCGCGTTCACCGGGTCGGCGAGAAGCCCGCGGGCGACCCGGCGCACCCGCTCCTTGTCCGCCTCCGCGGTCAGGTACTCGACCGGAGACTTGCCGTCGACGCGGGCCAGGAACAGCCCCGGCAGCAGCCGCGCCGCGCGCCCCTCCAGCTCCGCCGCCGGCTCCCACGCCACCAGGTCGAGGTACGACCGCGCCAGGGCGTCGAAGCAGGCGAGGAAGCCAGCCGCCGCACCCGGCGTCCACAGGCACTTGAGAAGCAAATGGTTGAGGCAGAAGGCGAGGTCGAACGCCGGGTCGCCGTACCACGCGCACTCGGCGTCGAGAAAGACCGGGCCGCTGGGGCCGAGCAGGATGTTCTTGGGGCTGACGTCGCCATGGACCAGGGCGCGGTGGACGCTTCCGGTCGCTTCCGCCAGCCCCTGCAGCGCCGCCGCCCGGTCGGGATGGGCGCGGGCGGTCGCCAGCAGGTAGGGTTCGATGCGGATGGGATGAAAGATGTAGTCGGTGGCGAAGCGCGCGGCGATCCCGGCGTCGCCGGCGGTCGCGCCATGGATGCGGCCGAGACGGCTTCCGACCGCCGCCGCCACCGCCGGATCGGCATCGCCGTCGCGAAGCCTCGCCTTCCACAGCGGATGGTTCTTCGGGTCCAGGAAGCGCATCACGAACAGGCCGGCGGCGCGGTCCTCGGCGATCAGTTCGGGGACTGCGTCGGGCTCGACCGCCGCGACCACCCGCATCCAGTCCGCCTCGAAGGCGTTGCGCTCGACCGGGGCGCGCCAGTCGGCGGCGACCTTCAGCTTGGCCAGCGCCCGCTTGACGCAGACCGGACCGGACGGCAGGTCGACGCGCCAGATGTCGGACGACACGCCGCCCGCCAGCTGCTCGGCCGGCGGCGCCTGCGTCGGCCCGATCAGGTTCAGGCTGCGCAGGGCGGACAGAACCTCCGCCGCGGCGGCTTCGGACATCTCAGCCTTCGGCGACCACGGGGTTGCGCAGGGTGCCGATGCCGGCGATCTCGATCTCCACCACGTCGCCTGGGTGGACCGGGCCGACGCCTGCCGGGGTGCCGGTGATGATGACGTCGCCCGGCAACAGCGTGATCGCCTGGCTGAGATAGGAGACGAGCCCGGCCACCGGAAACAGCAGGTCCGAGGTGCTGGTCGACTGCCGCTGTGTGCCGTTGACCCGCGAGCGCAGATCGAGGTCGGTCGGGTCGAGATCGGTGGCGATGACGGGTCCGAGCGGGCAGAAGGTGTCGAAGGCCTTGCCCACCAGCAGGCAGCCCATGTCCATCTCGGCGAACTGGATCGGGCGCTCGCTGACGTCGTCGGCGCAGGTGTAGCCAAGCACGCAGCCGAGCGCGTCGGCCTCGGAGATGCGCCGCGTCCGGCGCCCGATGACGACCGCCAACTCGCCCTCGAAGTGGACCTCCTTGCCTTCGCGCGGATAGACGATCGCCTCTTCGGGGCCGATCACCGCGGTCGACGGCTTCATGAACAGCATCGGGATGGTCGGCGCCTTGTGCTTCGACTCCTCGATGTGGGCCTTGTAGTTGAGGCCGACCCCGAACACCCGAGGCGCCTCGACCGGCGCCAGCAGCCGCACATCGGCCAGGAGGTCGGTTTCGCGCGTGGTGGCCAGGCTTTCGAACGGCGAGCCGGCAAGGCGGGTGAGCCGGTCGCCCTCGAGAACGCCGCAGCAGAGCTTTCCGTTCGCCAGATAGCGCGCGATCCTCATCCTTCGTTCTCCTCGGCAAAGGCGGCCGGATCCAGCTCCGCGCCGTCGCGTACGATGATCCTGCAGGCGATCTCGAGGGCATCGCCGCGGCGTACCAGACGACCGTGGTCGCGGAACGGCTGCAGGGTCACCACCCCCCAGTCGGTCGCGAACCAGGACGGCTGCCCGACGCCCTCGCCTGCCGCCAGGGTCAGCCCCGCGACGTGACCGCCGCCGACCGGCCCGCAGGCGTCGACCCAGGCGGCATGGCCGGCGGTGACGGCGGCGCCGCCTTCGTGGCCGTCGACATCGCGCAGGCGGCCGCCGTGCTCGACCCGCATCGATTCGGCGGCGCGGAGGTTGAACCAGGCGTGGCGGGTCGGCCCCAGCCTCAGATCCCATTCGGTCGGCCGCACCGCCGAGCGCAGATCGATGACGTGGCAGCGATCGCCACAGCGCACGTCGATGGTGCGAGTCTCCTCCGCCACCACGCGACCGTCGGGAGCCGCCCACTCCGAAGGCCCGGTCCAGCGCAACGTCTGCACGATCCGGAACCGGTCCGGACCCCGCTCCTCGCCTATGACGGCAGCCTCCAGGATGCGGCCCGGGGCGCGGCCCTGGAACACGTCGTTGACGTAGAAGTTGTAGGTGTACTCCTCGTGGCGGCCGCCGCCGACGTCCATCAGGGCGTGGACGTGATCGGCGGCTATCCAAGCGGAATTGTGGTGGGGGTGATCGGCGGGCGATTCGGTCGTGGCCGCGAAGCCGGCCGGCGTGTAGAGGGGGAACAGGTAGGACCGGAACGCGCCCTGAGTCACCGCCAGCACGTCGCGACCCCGCCAGCGCAGGCTGCGCCGGTGGCTTCCCGCCCACGCTCCCGCGGGCAGGGCGATCATGTCGAGCGCAAACTCGAAGCTCATCCCCTCCTCCCGCTCACGACCCGATGATCCTGGTGAGGATCAGGCTCAGCCACGGGATGTACGAAATAAGGATCAGCGAGAAGATCATGCCGAACAGGAACGGCATCACCTCTCGGAACACTGCGGTCACGCTTGCCTGGCCGACCCGCGCGGTGGTGAAGATGAGCATCCCCATCGGCGGCGTCAGGGCCCCGATGACGAGGTTGACCACCAGCACGATGCCGAAATGCACGAGGTCGATCCCCGCCGCCTTGACGATCGGCACCAGGATCGGGACCAGGATGACCATCGCCGCGATCATCTCCATGAACAGTCCGGTCAACAGCAGCAGGACGTTGATGACCATCAGCAGCAGGGTCGGCGAGTTTGCCAGCGGACCCAGGCTGGCGGCAATCGTCTGCGGCACCATCCCGGTGACCAGGACCCAGGCGAACGGCGCCGCGGCGGCGATGATGACCATGATGGCGACGGTGTCCCACAACGCCTCGCGCAGCGACACCAGCAGGTTGCCGGGCGTGATCTGGCGATAGAAGGCGATGCCGCAGACGAAGGCGTACATCACCGCGACCGCGCCGGCCTCGGTCGCCGTGAAAGCGCCGAAGCGGACCCCGCCGACGATCAGGATCGGCAACATCAGGGCAGGCATCGCGATCACCAGCGCCCGCATCCGCTCGCCGCCGGAGGCCCGCTCGGTGTCACGCCCGAAGCCGCGACGGATCGACAGCCCGTGGACGACCAGCGACAGCGATGCCGCCATCACCAGGCCGGGCAGGATGGTGCCGACGAACAGCGCGCCCACCGATACCGACGCCAGCGCCCCGTAGATGATGAGCCCCATGCTGGGCGGGATCAGGTTGGCGAGCACGCCGGAGGACGAGGTCAGCGCGCAGCCGAACGCCCGCGGATAGCCGCGTGCCTCCATCTCGGGCACCATCGTCTTGGTGATGGCCGCCGCGTCGGCCGCCGACGAGCCGGACAGGCCCGCCATCATCAGGTTGGTCAGGACGTTGACATGCGCCAGCCCGCCGCGCAGGTGCCCGACCAGGGTGGTCGCCAGCGCGACCAGGCGGTGGGTGATGCCGCCGACGTTCATGATGTTGGCGGCGAGGATGAAGAACGGGATCGCCATCAGGGTGAAGGAATCGAGCGCCGAGGTCATGTTCTGCGAGATCGTCATCAGCAGAAGATCGCCTTCGGGAACGAACGAGACAAACGAAGCGAACGCCAGGGCGAACGCGATCGGCAGCCCCAGCCCGATCATCACCAGGGCGACCACCATCAGGGTGCTGGAGGTCGCGAAATCGCCGAACAGGTCCTCGCCCCACGCCATCAGCGCGAAGTAGACGCAAGCCCCCAGGACCACCCCGGCGGCGCCGGAAAACAGCCAGCTTTCGCCCGGGTCACGCTGGCGCAGGAGGTAGAAGATGTTGAGCGCCGCGCCGAGTGGAAGCGCCAGATAGAAGTACGTGAACGGCCAGCCCATCGCCGGCGAGACATAGGTCGAACGGGCGACCAGATCACCGCCGTGAACCACCAGGGCCAGGCTGATGCCGGTGATGGTGGCGTTCACCAGCAGGGTATGCCAGGGCCTGATGCGCGGGGTCAGATGCTGCGTCACCAGGTCGATGGCGATGTGGCTTCTCCGCCCGACGTTGACGGCCATTCCCAGGAATACGGCCCAGACGAACGCCCACCGCGCGACCTCCTCGGGCCATGCCAGGGACGCGTTGAGGACGTAGCGGTAGAAGACCTGGAGCAGGGTGACCGCCGCCGTCGACACCAGCAGGGCCATGCAGACCCATTCGAGGCCGTGGTCGAAGCCGCGGAAAAGGCACCGGAGCGCACCCTCCGGACGGGCGCGGAAACGGGACTCGTCAGCCATGGAGCGGACTCGCAGACAGGAGCGGACGTGGGGTGGGAGGAGAACCTCCCACCCCCACCCAAGACACTAGCCGCGCAGAGCCAGAATCTTGTCGATCATCGGCTTGGCAGAGGGATTGGCGGCGCCGTATTCCTTGAACGCGGCGTCGGCGCGGGCCAGCCAGGCTTCCGGGTTCTCCATCTTGAAGACCTGGACGCCGGCCGCCTTGAGCCCCTCCAAGGCCTTTCCGGTCTGCTCGCGGTTCATCTTGCGCTGTTCGGCGAACACTTCCTTGGCGCTGCTGCGGACGAGGTCCCTGAGGTCGGCCGGCAGGCTGTCCAGCCACTTGGCGTTGACCCGCACCGCCTTGGGCAGGAACCAATGCCCGGTGAGGGTCAGGTTTTTCGCCTGCTCGAACCACTTGAAGCTCTGAATCGAGAAGAAGTCCGCCTCGACGGCATCGATGACGCCGGTCGATAGCGCATTGTACTGCTCGGCGTAGGCAAGCGGCGTCGGGTTGGCGCCGAGCTTCTGCCAGAAGCCGATCCACACCTTCAACTCGGGTACTCGGATCTTCAGACCCGCCAGTTCCTCGACCTTGGTCACCTTGCGCTTTGACAGCAGGTGACGGAAGCCGACCTCCGACCAGGCCACGAACTCGACCCCGGTCTTTTCGCGCGCGATCTTCGACACCTCCTCGCCGATCGGGCCCTGGAGGACCTTGTCGACGTGGGCTTCATCCTTGTAGATGAAGCCAGGCGCGCCACCGGTGACGGCGATCTCGGGCGCCACGGCCTCTTCGGTGTCGGGGCCGCCGGCAGTCGCTTGGATGGTGCCGATCCGGCTGCCCTCGATGAGCTGGGTGTAATTGCCGAGCTGGCCGGCCGGGAAGTGCTGCGCCTTGATGCGCCCGCCGCTCTTCTCGCCCAGCACCTGGGCCCACTTCTCGAAGGCGAGGGTGATCGGGGTTCCGATGCCCTCGGCATGGCCCATGCGCATCAGGAACTCGTCCTTGGCACGGGCGACGAACGGCGCCCCGATGACGGTGGTCGCGGCTGCCGCTGCCATGGTCGTCTTGAAGAAATCGCGCCGGCCGATGCCGGAGCTCCGATCCGAAAGACCTGCCATGTGTTGTTCCTCCTGACTTTTTCACGCCCTTCTGCACTGCAGCCGGGCCTGGTCGGCCTAGCCGGGCCGAACTGCGACTGTAGCTGGAATACTAGTACACTTCAACCCGACCACAGGAGATGCATCCCTGTGATGGTATTGCGGCCCAGCACCCGGGTTTCCATCTGCCAAGCAGTCTTCCAGGCATGGAGGGACCCGCGATGCGCATCACCGAACAGGTAAGCCGAATCCTGACCTGTTACGAGAGCGACAATCCTGGCACCAAGGCCTCGCTCGTCCGCATGCTGATGTCCGGGCGCCTGGCAGGAACCGGCAAGATGGTGATACTGCCGGTCGATCAGGGGTTCGAGCACGGGCCGGCGCGCAGCTTCGGCCCCAATCCGCCGGCCTATGATCCGCATTACCATTTCTCGCTGGCGCTGGAGGCGGGCTGCAACGCCTATGCCGCGCCGCTTGGCATGATCGAGGCGGGCGCCGCCACCTTCGCAGGCCAGATCCCGTTGATCCTCAAGGTCAACAGCGCCAATTCGCTGATGCGGGACAAGGAGGGAGCGACCCAGGCGATCACGGGCTCGGTCCAGGATGCGCTGCGGCTGGGATGCAGCGCGATCGGTTTCACCATCTATCCCGGATCCGACAACGCGGCGATGATGTTCGAGGACCTGCGCGAGCTGGCGGCCGAGGCCCGCGCCGCCGGCCTGGCGGTGGTGGTATGGTCGTACCCCCGCGGCGGGGCGCTGTCCTCGGCCGGCGAGACGGCGATCGATGTGATCGCGTACGGTGCCCACATGGCGTGCTTGCTGGGCGCCCATATCGTCAAGGTGAAGCTGCCGACCGACCATTTCGAGCAGCAGGAGGCGAAGCGGGCCTACGAGGGCTACAAGGTCGATGTCTCAACCCTCTCGCGCCGGGTCGCCCACGTCGTGCAGGCGTGCTTCAACGGGCGCCGCATCGTGATCTTCTCGGGAGGCGCGGCGAAGGAGGACATCGACGCCGTCTACGACGAGATCCGCGCCATCCGCGAAGGCGGCGGCAGCGGCTCGATCATCGGCCGCAACAGCTTCCAGCGGCCGCGCGAGCAGGCGGTGACGATGCTTCAGAAGATCATGGATATCATGGCCGGGGCGGCGTGACGGCGCCGTCTAGCCGACGAAGACAGCGACCAGGCGCGCGGTCAGCAGGCAGGAGAGCGCCATCGCCGCAAGATCGACAGGCTGCGGAAACGGTCCCTCCAGCACGCCGGAGAGGATCTGCTTCATGCTGAGCCACAGGGCCGAGGCGATGCAGGCAAGCTGCACGGCCTGGGGAAACGATTCTGCGGGTGAGCCGAAGATGACCACGGTGGCCAGGGCGATCACGATGTAGGGCAGGGTCCGCGACAGCGCGGACAGCAGCAGGGAAACGACGACGATCGGCATCAGGGGGGCTTCCGGACGGTAAGGCGTGACGTACCTCCAGCAGCCTGTCGGAGAGATCTTACGATTCGGTGAAGGCCATGAAGCGCTTCGACCTCGCAGTCATCGGTTCCGGTTCGGCCGCCGCCACGGTCGCCGGTGCATGCCGCCAGCATGGCTGGTCGGTCGTCATGATCGACAGGCGCCCGCTCGGGGGCACCTGCGTGCTGCGCGGCTGCGTGCCGAAGAAGGTCCTGGTCACCGCAGCTTCCGCGGTCGATGCCGTCCGCCGCGCGTCCGGAGACGGCGTGGCGGGAATGCCTTCGCTCGACTGGCGGCGCCTGATGGCCTTCAAGCGCACCTTCACCGAGCCGGTGCCCGCCGCGCGCGAGAGCTCATACCGCGAGGCAGGCATCGAGATCGTCCACGGCGAGGCGGCCTTTGCCGGTCCTGCCACCTTGACCGCGGGCGGAGAGATCATCGAGGCCCGACGCATCGTGCTGGCGGTCGGCTCGGAGCCGGTCCACCTCGGCATCGCCGGCGAGGAGCTGCTTGCAACCAGCGACGACTTCCTCGATCTCGACGCCCTACCGCGCCGCATCGTGCTGGTCGGCGGCGGCTACATCGCATTCGAGTTCGCCCACGTGGCGGCGCGGGCCGGTGCCCAGGTCACCGTCCTGGAGCGGGGGCCCCGCGTGCTCACCGGGTTCGATCCCGATCTGGTGGACCGGCTGGTTACCCGTTCGCGGCATCTCGGCATCGACGTCCGCATGGACGTGACTCTGCGCAGCGCCGAACGCCACGGCCAAGAGGTGCGTTGCCACCTCGATTCCGGGGTCGGGGAATCGACCCTGGACGCTGATCTCGTCGTCAACGCCGCCGGCCGTAAGCCGCCGCTCGGCAGGCTCTGCCTCGAGCGTGCCGGCGTGGCGGTCAAGGACGGCCGGCTTCAGCTCAACGAGTTCCTGCAAAGCGTATCCAATCCGGCCGTCTACGCCGCGGGCGACGCGACCGGCCGCGGCCCCGCAGTCACCCCGGTCGCCAGCCGCGACGGCGCCGTGGTCGCCGCCAACCTGCTCGACGGCAACACGCGGATTGCCGACCATGGCACGGTGCCCCGGGTGCTGTTCTCGATTCCCCCGCTGGCGGCGGTTGGGCTTTCCGAGGAACAGGCGCGAAGCCTGGAAAGGCCGGTCGACATCCATTATCAGGTCAGCGACGATTGGGTCTCGAGCCGGACCGAGCACGAACCGGCGTCCGCCTTCAAGACCATCGTCGAGCGGGGGAGCGGACGCATTCTCGGCGCGCACCTGCTAGGACCCGGCGCCGCCGAGGTCATCAACATCTTCGCCCTGGCGATCCGCCATGGCATTGTGGCGTCGGACCTGCGCGAGATACCGTTCGCCTATCCGACGATGGGGTCGAACCTCTCGTACATGCTCTGACAGGAGGCGCATGGATACCATCGGCCACGTGACCGCCATCCGGCACGTCGATTTCGAAGGTCTGGGCCTGATCGCCCCCGTCCTGCAGGAGCGGGGCGCGACCATCGAATACGTCGAAGCGGCGGCCGGCGGCGTGTCGTCGGTCACCGCCGACGGCCCGGACCTGCTGATCGTCCTGGGAGGCCCCATCGGGGTCTACCAGGATGCCGCCTACCCCTTCATCAGGGAGGAGCTGGCACTGCTCGAGGCGAGGCTGCGCCTCAGCCTGCCGGTGCTGGGGATCTGCCTAGGGGCCCAGCTGGTGGCGCGCGCCCTGGGGGCGAAGGTCTACCCGGCGGCCGGCAAGGAGATCGGGTGGTCGCCGCTCAGGCTCACCGACGCCGGGCTTTCGTCATGCCTGGAGCCGATCGGCTCCCAGCCGGTCCTGCACTGGCACGGCGACACCTTCGACCTGCCCGACGAGGCGCGCTGCCTCGCCTCGACCGAGCTCACCTTGAACCAGGCGTTTGACGCCGGTCCCGCAGTGCTGGGACTGCAGTTCCACATCGAGGTCACCCGCGAGGGCCTGGAACGTTGGTTTGTCGGCCATGCCCACGAGATCGGCGCCTCGCCCGGCGTCACCGTCGACCAGCTCCGCGAGGATACGCGGCGCCACGCCGAAGAAACGGGCCGGCGCGGCCGCCGTATCCTGCAGCGCTGGCTCGACACGCTGCCTCAAAGATAAGCGTCCACACGGCCAAAAGAGGGCTGTCGGCCATCCGCCTGCGCCGCCGTCAGGGGCCGCCAGAGTTCTTGAAGGCTCGCGAGGACCGGCTTGAGAGGCAGTCTCCTCTTGGGTAATTGACGCACCGCGTCAAAGGGCGTAGATATGGAGAATGACGCGCTGCGGCAAACTTGAGGAGGCTTCGATGCAGACCCTGTCCGAAATGTTCGAGCGGAATGTCAAGCTGGGCCAGGAAGTGTTCGAGTTCCAGAAGAGCGCGCTCGACGCCGGGTGGACGATCGTCCAGAACGCCGTCGCCGCCAACACGGAGCTGGCAATGCAGTACCTTCGCGAGTTGCAGGATGCGAAGTCACCGGCCGGCGCCATCGAGACCACGGTGGCCGCCGGGACTCGCGCCACCCGCCGGGCGGCCGAGCAGGCCGGCGAGGCGATCTCGCAGGCCCAGAAGATCACCAAAGACATGCAGGACTTGGCCAAGAGGGCGGCCAGCGCCTGACGTCGTCTGGTTTCCGCCACCCCTGGGGGGGAGCCCGCACGGCTCCCCCTTGCCTTGCCGGCTCAGCCCTTCTTGCCGTCCCCGGGCCCCATCCCCCAGAACGCAAAGGGATTGAAGGCGCGCATGATCTCCTCCTGGCCAGCTCCCGCCTGCATCTGGGCGGCGAAGGCGGCCAGCGTGCGCTCGATCATCTGCGCCGAATAAAGCGCAAGCGGGCTCTGGTTGAGACGGATCAGGTGCAGCAGCGTCTGTTCGGTGAGCAGCGGACTGCCGCCACGGCTGTTCTGGTCGCCCACGACCTGCAACAGGACCTGAATCGTAATGTCCTCGCCGGTCTTCGAGTCGGCGACCTGGACCTGCTCGAATCGCTGGACGAACTTCGAGATGTCCTCGAGGGTGACGTAGCGTCCTTCGAGGGAGTCGTACATCTTGCGGGTCGGATAGCGCTTGATCGTATGCGTCTTCACATCGGGACCCCGCCGGCATCACGCGACCGGGTCCTGAACGGGCTACGCCTTCAACCAGGAGGCGATCCCCTCCGGCACCTTGGCCGCCGCCCTTGAAACATACATCCCGATATGGCCGCTGGGAACCTCGATCTCCCTGTAGTCGTCGCTGCCGATCACGTTCTTCAATGCGCGCGAGCTCGCTGGCGGCACTAGGTGGTCCTGGCTGCCGAAGATGTTGAGAACCGGACAGCGGACGGCCCTGTAGTCGACCGCGCGGTCGCCGATCGTCACGGTGTTCTTGACGATCCCGTTCTGCTGGTAGAACTGCGTCATGAACTCGCGGTAGGCTTGCCCGGCCTGGTCCGGACTGTCGTTGATCCAGCGCTCCATCCGCACGAAGAACGCGCCGGAGGTCGCGTCCTGCAGCGCCTTGACCGAATCCAGCCATTTCTTGATGTTGAGGCTGAGGGGCTGCAGGGCGTTGAAATTGACGTTGAGCGCCACGCCGGGAAGGTTGCCCAGCGCCGCCACCGCCGCATCGATGTCGATCTCCTGCACTAGGTGGCTGAGCCGGTCGCCCTCGGTCTGGAAATCGACGGGCGTCACCATCGTGACCAGCCGCCTCACCTTTTCCGGGTACAGCGCCGCATAGGTCAGCGCCAGCGTGCCTCCCTGGCAGATTCCCAGCAGGTCGACCGCCTTCACCCCGCATCGGGTCCGCAGGTGGTCGACCGCGGTGTCGATGTATTCGTTGATGTAGGTGTCGAGGTCGAGCATGCGGTCGGACGGCCTCGGATAGCCCCAGTCCATCACGTATACCGCGAAGCCCCGCTCGAGCAGACGGCGAACCAGGGACTTGTCCTCCTGCAGGTCGGCCACGGTGTGCCGGTTCACCAGGGCATAGCTGATCAGCAGCGGGGTCTTGTGGCGCGGCGGCGTGTCCCAGACGAACCTCAGCAGTCGGAACCTATCCACCTCGAGCAGCACCTCGGTCGGCGTCGAGCCTGGCTGGGCCGCTGCCAGTTCGCCCAGGGCGCGGCGCGACTTTTCGAACTGCCCCCACCAGAGCGAAGCCTCGGCTAGGGTCGCGTCGGGATCCAGCTTGATCGGTCTCATGGCTCCTTCCTCTTCGGCTTGGCAGCCCTTCGCGGAGCACCACCTGACGGCGAAGCATCGACGGGTGCGCCAGCGTCTGCGACCGGCGCCAGCTTCTCCATCTCCCGGCGAAGCTGCGCGATCTCCTGTTGGGCTGCCGCAACGCTTTCGCCCAGCCCCACCGCCGACTCTGCGACCTCGCGCAGGGATCCGACTTCGGATCGGATCGCCGCCATGCCGGCCGCCACGTTCCCGAGCTCGGAGCCAAGCCGCCGCAACTCGTCGCCGAGACCGGCATCGTCCTCGACCCGCTGTCCCAGCTTTTCCAGATCGGCCCGGACCGCGGTCAGCAGGCCGGCAAGATCGGCCGCACCGTTGCGCAGGCGGCGCTGTTCCTTGCGCAGGCGTTCGATGCGCGCGTGAACGTCGGTCAGCTCGGAGTATGTCGGGACGCCGATCCTCTCGAGGATTCCGTCGGTCGTCTCCCGCTGGACCTTGATGGTCAGGCAAAGGTGGTTGACGAACTGCCCGAAAGCCTGCTGGTAGTCGCCGGTTGCAGCAATCTCGTCGTGGACCCCCTCGGCCGCGCGGACCCAATGGTCGAACAGCTCTTTCAGGCTCTTCACCTCGTCGTCGCAGCCGTCGAGATCGGCGATCAGGCGCTCCGCCACGCGCCTGCCATAGCCCTCGTACAGATCGAGCAGCCCCTTGTAGGATTGGAGGGTCGCCTGCCAGCCGGCATAGATCTTTTCCCAGCTTTCCGAAGAACTCGGCGGAACCAAGGGGCTCGCGCGCCACACCTCGACCGCGGTGCGCATTCCGGCCAACCCGATCAGCGCCTGCTCCACGGCCAAGCGGCTGGTCGGCAGATGAAGAAGCCCGACCCAGTAGTCCGACAACCGCCGGACGTCCTCCTCACCCATTTCACGGTGGCCGAACGTCGCCACGCCATCGTGAAACGACATGAACCGCTGCAGGTCGCCGTCATTGCCGAACGCCGCCCGGAACGGTGCCGCAACCATTTCGGCGACGCTTGTCTGGGCAAAGCCGGCCGGCGCGCCGGCGATCCTGCTCCACTGCGCGAACCACTCGCGGGCGGCCGCCTGCCCGTCACCGCCGAGAAGCCCCGACCAGAACACCTCCTGCTGCTTCTGCCAAGCCTCGAAAGGGCTGTCCGTGGCTGTCATCGCGGTTCTTCCTTTCTTAAGACGCGCGCTAATGCGACGTGTACTGGACTCCGTTGACGGGGATGTTGGCGCCGCTGACGAAGGAGGCCGCGTCGCTGCAGAGGAAGCGAACGACGGCGGCGATCTCGTCCACGTGGGCCAGCCGCCCGAGGGGGATCTGGGCGACGATCTTGTCGAGCACCTCCGGGCGCATCGCCGAAACCATGGGTGTCGCGGTATAGCCTGGCGACACCGTATTGACGGAGATCCCTTTGCGGGCCGTCTCCTGGGCAAGGGCCATCGTGAAGCCGTGCACCCCCGCCTTGGCGGCGGAATAGTTGGCCTGCCCGAACTGCCCCTTCTGGCCGTTGATGGAAGCGATGTTGACGATGCGCCCCCAGCCCTTGGCCAGCATTTCGTTGATGAATTGGCGCGTGACGTTGAATACGGAGTCCAGGTTCGTCCCCAGCACCGCCCGCCACTGCGCAGCTGTCATGTTCTTGAACTGAGCGTCCCGGGTGATCCCGGCATTGTTGACCAGGATGTCGGGGACCCCATACCGCTCCTTGATCAGCCCGGCAGCGCGTTCGGCGTCCTCGAAGCTGGACACGTCCATGGCCACCGATTCAAATTGGTAGCCGGCCGCTTGCTGCTGGGCCAACCACTCCTCGGGCGGAACAGCCTCCTTGAATTCGGTCGTAACGACGCGGCTGCCATCGTCGGCAAGGGCCCGGCAGATGGCCGTGCCGATACCGCCCATGCCGCCGGTTACCAGGGCCAGCCTGCTCATGCGTGCCTCTCCCTCCATTGGATTGCGCCGGCACCCTCTCTTCGGGAGGCTCGCCGACTTCAAGCGTCAAGGCAGTTCGACCGCCGTGGCGATACCCTGACCGCCGCCGATGCACATGGTGGCGAGCCCGCGCCTGGCCCGGCGCCGTCGCATCTCGTGGACCAGGGTGACCAGGATCCGGGCGCCACTGGCGCCGATCGGATGGCCCAGGGCGATCGCCCCGCCGTTGACGTTCACCCGCTCGAGGTTCCAGCCCATGTCGGCGTTGACCGCCATGCTCTGGGCCGCAAAAGCCTCGTTGGCCTCGATCAGATCGAGGGTGTCCAGCGTCCAGCCGATGCGATCCAGGCACGCGCGCGAGGCGGGCACCGGACCGATCCCCATGATGGTGGGGTCGACGCCGGCGGACGCGAAGGCGACGATGCGAACCATCGGCTCCAGATCGTACGTCTTCAGCGCCTTCTCGCTCACCAGCAGCAGCGCGGCTGCACCGTCGTTGATGCCGGAGGAGTTGGCCGCCGTCACCGTTCCGGATTGCTTGAACACCGGCTGCAGCTTCTCCATGCCCGCCAAGTTGGCGTCGTGGCGGATCACCTCGTCGTCCTGGAAGACGATCGGCGGACCTTTGCGCTGGGCGATCTCGATCGGCACGATCTCGTCGCGGAATCTCCCTGCCTTCTGCGCTTGCGAGGCCTTGGCGTGGGAGGCGACCGCGTAGCGATCCTGATCCTCCCGGTTCAAGCCGTACTTCTCGGCCAGGTTCTCGGCGGTGATGCCCATGTGGATCTGCTTGCTGAGGGCGCACGTCAGCCCGTCGCTGAGCAGCGTGTCGATCATCGTCCAGTCGCCCAGCCTATGGCCGGTCCGCGAGTTGGTCAGCACATGCGGCGCCTGAGACATGTTCTCCTGGCCGCCGGCGACGACGACATCGGCCTCTCCGGCCTGAATGTACATGGCGGCGACGTGGACCGCCTTCATGCCGCTGCCGCATACCATGTTCAGGGTCATCGCCGGGACCGTTTCCGGCAGCCCTGCCCAGACCGCCGCCTGACGGGCCGGATTCTGCCCTGTACCGGCCTGCAGCACTTGTCCCATCACCACTTCGGCGACTGCCGCCGAGGCTTTGTCGTGTTGCTCGAACAAAGAGGCAATGACCGCAGCACCAAGTCTTGCGGGATGGCTCCCCGCCAAAGTACCCGAGAATTTTCCGACGGCCGTACGCTTGGCGGCAGCTATAAAAACCGCCTCTCCCATTGCTTCCTCCCTGACGAAAAACCTGCTTCTTGTTCTTGGAAGACCACACTTACATTAGCGCTATGTCATGCGCGGCGTCTTCGCCTTGCGGAGGTACCTATCACGTAGGGGTCCTCCCTCGACGGATGGAGAGAAGCTTCTCCTCGCGGGCCGGAATGGGGAGATTCAGAAGGCCGCGCCGCTTGTCGCTCGTCGCGCCCGCCGGGTCAGGCGGAGCGCAACCGGGCCGCCGACCGAGATGAGGCCGCCGGCGGCAAAGGCGAGCGTCCACGAGACCGTGCTGCTGCCGCCGCCCGTCAGGTCCAGGACCCAGCCGGCCAGCGGCGGTCCGACCGAGGCGAAGCCGAAGCCGCTGACGGCGTGCACCGCCAGGGTGGCGCCGCGGCGTTCCGGCTCGGCCCATGCCACCGCCCCCGCCGTGATTGCGGCAGAGTCGGCGACCGTCAGCGCGTTGTAGACGAGCAGCACGACGACCACCACCGCGTAGGGCAGCGGCGCCGCCAGGCCGACCACGCACGAGAACGCTGCGCCCGCGATCATGACGATCGAGACTACGCGCTCGCGACCACAGACGACGGCCAGCTCGTTGCCACTGATGCTGGCCGCCACCGAGACCAGAGCGGCGATCGTCGCCACCACGGTCGGCTCGAGCGTCCATGCGTCAGCCGCCTGCAGACCGATGCTGAAAGCGAGGAACGGCACCAGCCATGTGCGAAAGACGAACAATTCCCAGTTGTGCACCCCGTAGGCGACCACGAAGCCCATCGCCGCACGGTTGCGAAGCACCGGCCGCACGTCGAAGGTGGCAGCACCACGGGACGGTGCCGCCTCGAACGCCTGCGGGCGGATCGCAAGCCCTACAAGTGCCGCCGCCGCCAGGGCCGCCACCGCCCCGACCGTGAACGCAGCCCGCCATCCGACCGTGCCGGCCACGTGTCCGGCGAGGAAGAACGACGCCGCCGTCCCCAGGCTGAAGCTGGAGGTGTAGAAGGCCACCGCGCGCGATTGCCTTTCGCCCCGGTAGCGGTCGACCAGCAGCTTCAGTCCGGGCATGTAGGTGCCGGCCAGGCCCAGCCCTGCCAGGGTGCGGAACAGGATCGCCGTCCAGAAGCCGTCCGCCAGCAGGGCAAAACCGAACGCCGCCGCGGCGCCGAGGGACGCTCCCACCAGGTAGACCCGCCGCGGGTCGACGCGGTCGGTCAGCGCCGAAAGCAGCGGCACCCCGCACGTGTAGCCGGCAAAGTAGACGCCACCGATCCACCCCGCCTCCGCATTGGTCAGCGACCACTCGGCGATGAAGCGGGGGATCAGCGCGGGATACGTGAACGCCGCCACCATGGTGAGGATCTCGGCCGTGCACAACGTCACGACGAGACGACGGGGCGACATGCCATCGGTTGTCATCGTACCGTCACATTATCCGACCCCGGACGGCTCCCACAAGGCGGTGATGCAAATCGGTCGACACCATGTCCCCCCAACCGCCCCGGCAGGGCTTTTTCGCACCTCCTGCGCACCCTACATGAGAAAGCCTCTCACTACCCCGTTGGAGTCACCTCGCCATGGCTATCGGCTCCCGCCTCGCCCGTGTCGCCTGCGCAAGCGGAAAGGGCGTTCTCAC
Organism: Rhodospirillales bacterium; assembly: GCA_018432935.1. Taxonomy (GTDB): domain Bacteria; phylum Pseudomonadota; class Alphaproteobacteria; order Rhodospirillales; family Shumkoniaceae; genus JAHDSF01. Next base: position 54,603 of record JAHDSF010000014.1, read on the forward strand.
GGCATTCCTCCTTTCGCTCGCGACGCTGCTCGTCAGGCCGGCCCAAGCCTCGCATCTGTCGTCCGATATGGCGGCGCTGGTGGTGGGGGCGATGGTCCGGGTCGTGGCGGAAGTCCCGCGCGAGGCACGCACGGCGGACACCCTGGGCCCGATCCGCGAAGGCAACGGGGTGGTCATCGACGCCTCGGGCCTGGTGCTTACGATCGGCTACCTGGTCGTCGAAGCAACCAAGATCGAACTCACCGACGCCCACAACAAGACGGTTCCGGCGGCGGTGATCGCCTACGATCACGAGACCGGTTTCGGCCTTCTCCGCGCCGCCGTCCCGCTTGACGTCAAACCCCTGCGCATCGGCAAGTCCGACGAGGTCGCGGCGGGCGACGATGCGCTGGCGGTCAGCCACGCCGGCGAGGTGGTTGCGATGCCGGTCAAGGTGGTGTCCCGGCGCACCTTCACCGGCTACTGGGAATACCTGTTGGAGAATGCGCTCTTCACCGCCCCCGCCCACCCAGCCTATGGCGGCGCGGCGTTGGTCAACGCGGAAGGCGAGCTGTTGGGAATCGGCTCCCTTCTGGTCAGCGAGCCGATGCCGGGCGCCGAGATCGGACTCGGCAACATGTTCGTCCCCATCGACGAGCTGCCGCCGATCCTCGCCGACCTCCTCGACAGCGGACGCGCGCAGAGACCGGACAGGCCCTGGATCGGCGTCTACACGAACGAGTTCATGGGAACGGTGGTGGTGACCTCGGCCGCCGACGGCGGCCCCGCCGCCAAGGCCGGCCTGACCCGTGGCGACGTCCTGGTGGCGGTGAACGGCGACAAGGTCAGGGGCATGGAGGATTTCCTGCGCAAGCTGTGGGCGCTGGGCGAGGCGGGCGTCGACGTTCCGCTCGACGTCGGATCGGTGACCGACACCGAGGCGCCGCTCCGCCGTATTGTCGTCAAGTCGCAGAGCCGCTACGAGTTCCTGAAGCTGGGCGGCGGCTACTAGGACCGGGGCTCGCCGCCTGCTCGAGAGCGCGGTTGTAGGCGGCCATCGCGTCCCGCTCGCGGACATAGCCGAGGAAGCGGCGGCCGGACTCGCTCTCGACCACTGCAAGAAGCGGCTCGCCGCACGCCCGGAATGCATCCAGCACGGTTTCCAGGTCGTCGCCCGGCAGCAGCACCGGGACTCGGGCCCTGACCACGTCGGCCACCCTGATAATGTCATCGAACGAATCGTCGAACGCCGCCTCGCTGAGGTCGGCCAGCGTCACCGTACCCAGGAAGCGACCATCGTCCTCGACCACGAACACCTCGCCGGCGACCGCCTCCTGCAAGGCATGTCTGACCTCGCCGAGGGCCGCCTCGGGAGGCACCGTGGCAGCCTCCTTCGCCATAACGTCGCGAGCGCGGATCTCGCGCAGCAGGGACCGACGGTAGCCCTTGCGGAGGTCGAGCCCGCGGCGATCGAGGCTGGCGACAAAGTAGGAAGGCGCGGCGAACTGCCGGGTCGTCGCCGAGGCGACGACGACGGCCAGCATGACCGCGGTCGTCAGCCCGTAGTTGCCGGTCATCTCGAAGATGATCAGTACGGTCGAGATCGGCGCCCCGAGCACCGAGGCCGCCACCGCTCCCATGCCGACCACGGCGTAGGCGCCGGCGCCGGACGAAAGCGCCGGCGCAAGCTCGCTTACCAGGATGCCGTAGGCGCCGCCGAGGGTGGCGCCGATCACCAGCGACGGGCTGAACACGCCGCCGGCCATGCCGAAGCCGAGACAGGCGACGGTGGCCGCCGTCTTGGCCACCGCCACTACCGCCAGGGTTGCCCACGGCAGGTCTCCCAGCAGAGCCGCCTCGGTAACGCCGTAGCCGATCCCCAGCACCTGCGGCACCGCCATCGCTATGATCCCCAGCACCGCACCGCCGAGCGTGGTGCGGACCCACAGCGGGCCGGGGATTCGCGCGGTGCGCTCCTGCAGCGCCATGGTGGCGCGGATGAAGACTGCGGCGAACAGGGCCGCGGCGAGGCCGAGCCCGGCGAAGGCCGGCATCTCCCACCACGAGCCGAGCGCGTACTCGGCGATCTCGAATGCGGGGTAGCGTCCGAAGTAGCTCCACGACACCAGGGTCCCGGCGATGCTGGCGAACACGATCGGCCCGAAGGTGCCGAGCGCGTAGCTTCCGATCACCACCTCGTTGGCGAACAGGGCGCCGGCGATCGGCGCATTGAACGAGGCGGCCACCGCCGCCGCGACGCCGCAGCCGAGCAGGGTACGCGCCAGAGTCCGGCTGAGACGAAGCCGCTTGGCCAGCCAGCCGCCGACCGAAGCGCCCAGGTGGACCGCGGGGCCCTCCCGTCCGACCGAGGCGCCGAAGCCGATCGAGACGCAGTCGGTCAGCGCCGCGGCAAGACCGCGCTTCAGCGACATGCGGCCGCCGCGCATGGCCACGGCGGCGATCACGTCAGCTACCGTCTGCGATCGCTTCCTTCGCATCAGGTAACGGATCATCAGGCCGACCACGAGGCCGCCCAGGCAGGGGATCAGAAAGCGCTGCCATAGGGCCAGGCCAGACGCCGCCATGTGCGAATGCTCGACGTCGGTCCCGTAGACCAGCGCCTGAATCATCACGTAGCCTTCGCGGAAGACGATGATCGCCGCGCCCGCCACGGCGCCGACCGCGAACGCCAGCAACGAGACGAGAAGCTGGTCATTGCGCAGGAGTTTCCGCGCGGCGTGGATGAAGGTCGAGGCTGGCACGATCCGGTTCCGGCTTTCGTCGAAGCCTTACCGCCGATCGCGGCGCCACGCAACGCCGGACGCGATCCGATGCAGGAGCTTTGCGACAGAATGTGCCCGGCCGAAGCGCGACGCCGGGCGGCAGGCCTAGAGCATTTTCCGCTCTGAGCGAATCGCGGGGGATTCCCTTGGGAGCCGAAATCTGATTCAAGATACGAGCTGGTGAAGGAGGCCAGCTCGTATGACGAGACCTCTTTCAAACGATTTGCGCGAGCGGTTGGTTGCCGC
>JAHDSF010000003.1 GCA_018432935.1 Rhodospirillales bacterium
CCAGCATCGCCTCCCTCCGCGGATCCCCCACCCGCAGAGACTTCGGTGCGTCAGTCCGTGATTCCATGACTTCCTCCTTGCTGTTCAGGAGGGTCAATTCTCGCTGTCGTCAGGGGGTCAGTTTTGCCTGTCGGCCGACACGAAATCTTAAGCCGCCCTGGCGACGCAGGGACGTGAGGAGTCCCAACTAGCTCTTGGCGGCTTCCGCAGCCGTTTCGCTATCCTCGCTTTCCGATGTTGAAGCCGCCGGCGACAGATATCGGATCGTACGCCTCCTCACGATGCCGACTTCGATCCAGTTCCATCCTCCTCCGATAATGCCGCCCACGATCGGAAGCGTTTTCGTGATGATTTCCCTTCTGCGTTACCTTGATGCCGAAGTACTTCAACATGAATTTCTTAAAGGCCTCGAGCGTCTCCTTATGCAGAACGGCCCTGATGGCCTGGCGGGTGGCTCCCATGGCGCCAAGTACCGCACCTTCCCGAACGAACTGGCTCGGGACATCCATTCCAAATACGGGAACTAGCAACCCCCATCTTGCGTCCGGGTCGTCGAAGAAATGCTCGTCGACGAAAGTAGCGCAACGCGCAGCCGCGATGATCTCCTGCTTGAGCACGTACGCCACGTCGGCAGTCGCCGACGGGACGGACACCCAGATGTTCGACGGAAGGCCGGTCAGAACGCCCCGGTCTTCATCCTTCGGCCTGTCCCCGCCGAACAGCCAACTCAGCAATCCCACCTTCCCCCTCTGGTTGCAGACAACATACCCGTGTCTGCCACCACGGCACAAACCTTCCCGGATCCCTGCTATTTGACGAGGGTCTGACGACGCCAGCTTTCGACCGCCTTGTCGAGAGCGGCCGAGGCGGAGGCATCTGCCCAACGATCCCAGAATGCGACCGTTCCGCTCAAGGGCTCGTTAGCCGGCTTCGCGATGCGTATGCGGGTGGGCAGCAATATGGCGTCGCCCACCACGAGCGCTTCGCCAATGTCGAGTATAGGCAAGAGGTCGCCGAATCCTCCTAGGCTGTCCGGTAGGAGCCGCCTGACGACCGCCTGGTCCTCCCCGTTCGTGAGCCGCATCGCGATCAGGTTGTTGCACTGGCTGACAACGGTACGGTTCACTTCGGCGGGCCTTTGGCTGATCACTACCAGTCCGATCCCGTACTTGCGCCCCTCCTTGGCAATCCGCTCGAAGGTCACGATGGCGTTCTCAGCCGCGCCGGAGGTCGCTTCCTGTGGGATGTACAGATGCGCCTCATCACAGAACAGCGCCACCGGGTGGCGGGTGCCCTGGGCGCTCCACTGCTGCACAGAGAAGACCATTCGGGCGACCATGCCAACGATGAGCGGTAGGATGTCCGACGGCACCTCAGAGAAGTCGATGATCTTGACTCCTCCCCGGCCGCCTTTCGCCGCCCGGCCCGCCACGAGGAGTGTCACAGCCTGGTCGAGCCACGCGTAACTGTCGGCCACTCCACCGGCAGGGAACAGGAACCCCAGCCTGCGATCCGTGCGTTTCCCCTCAAGGCGCTGAATCAGACGGCTGAGCTTGCCGTGGAAGTCGCCCTGCTTTTCTGTCCGGGCGCCAGGCACCATCTCGACGTTGAGCCGGTTTAGTTCGGCAAGCACGTCGTCGATCGAGAACGGAACTGGGCTATCGATCGTAAAGTTGACGAGCACATCACCGTGCCCGCCGGCCTTCAGAAAGCCCGTCTTCGCCTCCACAATGGCCCGCGACATCACCATGGCTTGGTTGGGGGCATTCTGGTCCGATCTGTCGACGAACATGGAGACCAAGCCCTCATAGCTCATCAGCCAGTATGGCAAATGGAGCACCCCATCGGCCAAACACTTGCCCGCCTCGAGGTCACCCGGCCCCGCGACGCGCAGGTGGGCGAAGCCTTGGCCCGCCATGGACGCGTACTCGCCATGCATGTCGAAGACGATGGCGTTGGCGTTCTTGAGCTCTGCCACCTGCTCAAGGAGCCGTGCGGTCGTCCAGGACTTCCCCGAACCCGTGCTGCCCACGACCAGCGCATGGCGCTGGAAAAGCCTGTTGCCATTGACAAAGGCTTGCGCATTCGGATCCAGGGTGTAAGCACCGAGCGACAAGCGCTGGGCACTAGCGGTCACCTCCGAGATCACGCTCATGAATCTGGTCAGCCGCTCGCCTTCCAAGGCAAAGCAGCAGGCGTCGATCTCCGGGACAGTCTCGAGGGTGCGCCGAAATCTCGCGTGCGGTCCGTCGCGCTCGAGGAGAGTGCCTATCAGGGTGATCCTTACGAGGTTGACCTCGGGGTGTGCCTCTTCCCCCCGCTCCACCTCCGCGATCTTTGCGTCCTCGACGGCGGTGCGGGTGATCTTATGGATCACACCAATCAGCTTGTGTCCGGCGAGGCTGCTCTGCAGGGCTACAAGACGGTTCACCTGAAGTGCGCGCAGGGCTTCGACGTCGTCCACCCGAACGATCACTGTCGCGGTGTCCACCGACTGCACACGTCCCAGTGCCTCTTCGTCGGCGAAGTCCAGAATGCTCATGCGGTCACCCCAATCATGTGGTCGAGAAACCGGTCGAGCTGCCAGAGCGGCTGGTCCAGGTCGAAGCCATTCGGCGAATTGTGCGTATAGGCGCGAGCACCGGCGGGACCATCCTCGATTGCGAGATAGCGTAGGCAGCGGCCGCCGTTGAGAAAGGCCTTGGCCGCGGGGGTCAATTCCTTGGTGACGACCACGAGCGGCACGGAATCCTGGCAACCCTCGATGAGCTTCGTTTGCACGTGCTCGTCGTTGAACCCGTAACCAACACAGAAGTAGGCGCGGGCGTTTTCTAGAGCGCGGTCAGAGCAAGTCAGGATGGTCCTGAACGGCTCGCCGTGCGTCAGGCGGTATTTGTCGATGCCGGGCGTAACCATTAACGGCGTGTAACCCGCGGGAATATCCAGGGCGCTGCGGACCCCCACAATTTGACCGGCCGCATCTTGAAACCAGTCGAGGGAGCCGTGGACCTTCCACACAGACACGGTGCGCGTGACCTGCCGATTTACGACGATCCGAGTATCGATGTGCCGGACCCTGGACTGCAAATATCCATAGTTGAAGCCAGTGAAAGTACTGCAGTCCGCCGCATCGGCCGCATACTCCGCAAGGCGATCGTAATTCGGCGTCACCACGTGCAGGTCGTTGTGGGTGCTGTCGAAAAGATGGCGATACAACCTTGACAGCGGTAGCGAGCGGCGGTTCGCGAGAAGCGACTGCAGCACAGCCAGATCCGACGGCAAGAGGAAACGCCGGGTTTCGGCGGCAATGAAGTGGGTCTGGCGCTCGCTGGGACGCACCGCCTGAAGCGCGCTTTCAAGATCGTGGCCGGCCGTGAGGGAAGTCAGGAACTTCGCCCACTCGCCCTTTTCTTCGGCGGTCCACTTTGTCGGGGGAGTTGCTCCAGCAAGATGAGCGGCCAATGCCCCCATCCCCGGCAATCCGTAGGCCGCAGAGGCGCCGCTGCCTAGGATGATGACAGGGGCCTTGCTGAGTGCCGCCTGCGCAAATTCCTGCGCGACCTCGGCTGCGCTCTTGACCAGCATCGATACCCCGGCGCAAGACAGCTTTCGCGACCTAGAGTCGAACTCATACTCCTAAACCGACCAAAAGGCGATCTCTTTGTAGGTAGCAGCGAGCATGCGCCAGTGAGCCCGAAGCGCCTGCCCAGCCCGACCCTCTCGCGGGCTAGATGGGATCCGTCGGTCAACCTGCGAGTGTGCCAGTCTGGATGAATCTGACGTTGTTGCGGCGGCCCGGGCCGTGCTGCATGATGGCCAAGAGATCGCGGGAATTGAGGAATTCACCGTTGTTCCCCGGGGGGGGGACCCACCAATGACCGACTTCCGCTTCCTTCATGCCGCGGACATCCATCTCGACAGTCCGCTCCACGGACTTTCGCGATACGAGGGCCTGCCGGTCGACGAAGTCCGCGGCGCCACACGGGCGGCGTTCGACAATTTGGTGCAGCGCGCGATCGAAGAGTCGGTCGACTTCGTGCTTATCGCCGGCGATCTCTTCGATGGGGAATGGCGCGATATGGGCACCGGCCTGTACTTCGCCCGGGCCATGGGGCGACTTGATCAGGCGGGCATCCCGGTATTCATCCTGTCCGGGAACCACGACGCGGCCTCCGTCGTCACCCGGACCGTTCCGTGGGCGCAGAACGTCCGGCAGTTCGGCAGCAGGCGTCCAGAGACGCATTTCCTTCCCGATCTGGGGGTCGCCATCCATGGCCAGAGCTTCTCCAGGCCAGCCATCACCGAGAATCTCGTGCCCGCATATCCGGCAGCCGCCCTCCACGCTTTCAATATCGGCATGCTCCACACCGCGCTGGCGGGGCGAGCGGGGCACCCCGACTATGCTCCGTGCAGCGTCGACGACCTCCGGGCCAAGGGCTATGACTACTGGGCTCTCGGGCACGTCCACGATTTCGAGATCCCCTGCACCGATCCCTACACCGTCTTCCCTGGAAACATCCAGGGACGCACGATTCGCGAGACGGGCGCCAAGGGCGCCGTCATCGTATCGGTCTCGGATCGCGCCGTGACCTCGCTGGAGCGCGTCGATCTGGACGTGGTCCGGTGGATCCGAGCCGAGGTTGACTGCTCCGGCGCCCACCCCGGCGACGTCGCCCAGCGGATAAGAACGGTGCTCACGCGGCTCCATGGGGAGAACGGGTCTGGCCTACCGCTCATAGTGCGAATCTCGCTCGTAGGTCCGACCCACGCCGCCGGGGCGCTGCATGATCGCGCTGCGGCATGGCGCGACGACGCCCGCGCCATCGCGACCTCAATCTCGCCCGATCTCCACGTGGAGAAGGTGAAGGTCGCCGTGAGTGAGCCAACCAGTACTGAACATTTTATCGGCGACGACCTTTCCGCCCTGATCGAGCAGGCGGGCTGTGATCCCGGACTGTCACAGATCCTCGGCGCAGAGCTCGAGAAGTTCATGCTTGCCGTCCAGTCGAACCTCGGTCCGCCCGAGGAGGGTGAGCTGCGCCTTTCAGCCGCCCACGGCGACTGGCCCGCCGTCTTGCGGACTGCCGCTATCGCGCTCCGCTCGCGCCTCACCGGGGAGGTCTGAGACATGCGGTTCTCCAGCCTTTCACTTGAGCGGTATGGGTGCTTCGAGGGCTGCCAGCTCAATTTTCGACCGGGCGTCCCTGACCTCCACATCATCTACGGCGCCAATGAGGCGGGAAAGACGACGTCACTGGCCGCCGTTTCGGATCTCCTGTTCGGTTTCCCCCAGCGCTCGCCCTACAATTTCCTGTTCGACTACGCCCTGCTTCGTGTAGGGGCGGTGCTGGAAGACGGCGGCCGAACGCTCGAGTGCCGGCGCAAGAAGGGGACGAGCGGAACGCTGCTCGACGCGCAGGATGCCATCATCGACGAGGCGCCCCTGAGAGTCATGCTCAAGGGCCAGACGCGCGAGACGTTCGGGCTTTCGTTCAGCCTGGACCAGGATGCGCTGCGCTCGGGCGGAAAAGCCATGGTCGAGGCACGCAACGATCTCGGGCGTACGCTGTTCGCGGCGGGGTCCGGGCTTACCGGCATTTCGGACGAGCTGAGGAAGCTTGAGGCCGAGGCCGACGCCATCTGGGGTCCGCAAGCCGCCGCACGCCGCTCATTCACGCAGGCTGAGCGAGATCTCACAGAGAGTATGAGGATCGTCCGCAACACCGTCCTCAAGCCGAAAACATGGTCGGACGCGAAGGCGGCCATGGAGAGTGCCGAGGCAGTTCTCGACAAGGCTCGCGGAGAACGCGACAAGGTACAGGCCGAGCTCGGAGCGGCGGAACGCATCCGTCGGCTCGCACCCCTCGTCCGACGGCGTGATGAGCAGCTTGAGCAGCTGCAGACCCACGGAGATGTCCTAGACATCGGAAAGGCCCGGGAGGATTCGGCCGAGGCAATCATCCTCGACGCAGACGCCGCCCAGCGCGCCAAGGCCGCGGCCGAACAGCTCCTGCACGACTTGGGCGATCGGAAGGCGAAAGTTGTGGCCGACCCGGGCGTACTCGCCGAGGCCGACGAGATTGACGATCTCGTCTCGGGATCCGGGGCAGGTGAGAAGGCGGCGCGCGACGTTGTCCGGCTCGAGGCCGAGCATGCGGCGGCCGAGAAAACCATCCAGGATCTGCGAGCTGAGGCCGGTCCGAACGCCGATGCGGCGCCGACGAGAGTGATCGCAACCCGTCTGCGAGACTTGGCGCAGAAGCATGCCGAGACCACGGCGGCCAAGGCGCAGATCGAGGAGAGCCGCACTGAACTTGAGGAGCGCCGGCGACTGGCGACGGTCAGACTCGAGGCCGCCGGCACGGAGGAGGCGGCCGAAGCGCTCATCGACGCCGTCGACGCAGGCCGAGCCCTCGGCGCTGACGCGGATGTCAGATGCGAGACGGCCCGCCGAGCCGCAGACGCCGCAGGGCGCACCGTTCCGTTCGCGCTCGCCCGCTTGGCGCCATGGACGGGTACTATCGAGGATCTACGCCGCCTACCAAGAGTCGCCACCGCCGAGACCGAACAGGCGCGCGAGGAAGTTTCGGAGCTAGCGGCCGAGATGCTTCGCGAACAGGAGCAGGCTCAACGCTCGCGCGATGAGGCGGCTGCGCTGTCGCTCAAGATCAACGGCGTCGACCCAGGATCGGCAGTCTCGCCGGAGGAGATTGCGTCCGCGCAGGAGGACCGGAAGGCACGCTGGTTGCCCATAAGGGAACATGCTCTCACCGGCGTCCCGCTTCCCTCCCCCACCGATGCCGTCGCCGAGTTCGAGGCAACCATCCAGCTGGTCGACGAGAGGATGGAGCGCCGCTTCGCACTCGCGGACGCCTCGAGCCGCCTGTCCCTGCTGGAGCAGACCAAGACGTCGCACGAACTTCAAGGCGACCAAGCTGCAGCCCGCGCCGCAGATGCCGGCCGCCGTCGGCAGGAACTTCTGGACCGGTGGAGCAAGCGGCTCTCCTCTGCTGGCCTTCCAGAACTCGAGCCGGTGCGATTCCACGCCTGGCAGCTCGACCGGGAGGCCGCCGAGGGAGCCCAGGTAGAGTACGACCGGCTGGCTGGCGAGGCCGATACGGCGGCAGCTCGCAGGGACGTTGTGCGCGCTGCGCTGTCCGCCGCGCTCGGGACCCCTGAAACGGCGGACGCATCTGCCCTCGCGCCGATCCTTACCTTCGCCGAACGCAAGCGTCGGAAGGGAGAAGAGGCAGTCCAGCAGCGGCGCTTGGCGCAGGCAGAGCTGGATCAGATCGAGAGCGATGCCGCCGGGCTCGACCGTCGCGCCCAACGCATCGATGCTGCAGCTGCCGAGTATGCCACCGCCTGGACCGGCGCGCTCGCAGAGGCGGGTCTCGACCTAGACGTGATGACATGCGGTCCGGTCCTCGACCTGATCGAGGACCTTCGCGGCGCAACTACGAGCCAAGCGCAGCTTCGTCGTCGGATTGACGGCATCAGCCGCGACGCACAAGATCACGCCTCTCGTGTCGACGTGCTCGCCGACCGCCTCGGACTACCGCCCTCCGACCCCATGACACGCCTAGGCGTGTTGCGCGAACGGCTGGCCGTAGCCCGCGCTAGTGCCAAGGTCCTCGAGACGCTCGAGGTCGAAGAGGGGCGCCGACGCGGCGAAGTTGACGAGGCGGACGCCAAGCTGCGCGCGGCGGACGAAGCGCTCGCGCCGCTCATCGCTGAGACCGTTTCGGCTGATCGATCCGCTCTCGCGGTCGCCATCGAACGGTCCAGCGCCAAGCGGTCGCTGGCTGAGGCGCTCGCCGAAACAGAGAGGCTCATCATCGCCAACGGCGACGGCCTCGCCCTCCACGATCTCGTCGCCGCCGTCTCCGACATCGATCCCGATGAGCTCGCCGGACGAGTCTCCTCGCTCAACTCGAAGCTCACCCAACTCAACAAGGAGGTTGACGAGGCGGCGATCGCACATGGTGACGCGAGACGGACCTTCACGGATGTCGACGCCGACACGACATCGGCCGTCGACGCCGCAGCGGACGCCGAACAGGCTCGCTCCGAACTGGAGGTTCTGGCAGAGCACTACATCCTGAAGCGGGCTCAGGCGGTCACCCTAAAGTGGGTAATCGAGCAGTATCGCGAAAGACACCAGGATCCGCTGCTTCTCAGAGCCGGAAAGCTGTTCTCGATCCTCACCGTGGGCCGCTACGCAACGCTGCGGGTCGATAGCGAAGAACCGACGCCGCGGCTCTTGGGTATGCGAGAGGACGGGCGCACGATGGTCGAGGTCCAGCATATGAGCGACGGCACGACTGACCAGCTGTTCCTCGCACTGCGGCTCGCTGCCCTGGAGCAGTCGGTAAAATCGGGCATCTCCCTGCCGTTGCTTGCCGATGACCTGTTCGTCAATTTCGACGACGAACGAGCCGAAGCCGGTTTCAGGGTGCTGGTCGACGTGGCGCGATCAACGCAGGTGCTGTTCTTCACCCACCATCCGCACCTCCTCGCCATCGCCCGCTCGGTCGTGGGGGCGGACCTACACTCGGAATGTGCCCTGATGTAGCAGGGGCAGCCCCGGCTGGCCCGAAGCCATGGAGCCGCCATGTGATCGGTGTCCCAAGGGACGATCCCGCCGGGCCGAACGTCGTCTGCCCTGTGATGATGGGCTGGCTAGCACCTGGCGCGCCGAGCGGTTGCCAACCCGTGCGGCGACGTTTGCGTCCCCGTCCCCTCGCGCCTATAATAGGTTTGTAAACAATTGATCTCTTTTGGACCAGAAATCGCCCAGAAGTTTACAAATTTTGAAAGGCTAGGGCATGGCACAGCAGCTCAATCGCCCGAAATCCGTGACTGACACACACAAATTGACAGTTCCCTGGTATACATAACCATTTTAGAGCAGTGCCCAATCACGCTGAACCGCCATTCCGGCGGTAGCCGGAATGGCGGTCTGTTTAAGTCTGGCCGCGAACGGCAGCGGGGCGACATCGATCGCCCCACGCAACCGGCGGGCTTCCCTTGAACGGGAACGGCCCCCTCGTCCGCTGCCGGCACAGAAATCGATTGATCTACCCCACCAAATGCTATTGTATGCGCCGGCCGTCGGCGACGCCTAGGATGCGCCCCCACCGGCAATCCGATCGCTAGACGTGAGGTCCCGTGTCCAGGGATGACCGGCGCATGCGCCAGACCACCGGCGAAGGCGCCGTTGGCATGAGTTCTGTTCCCACTCCTCCCCAGTCAGCGGCCGATGCCAGCCCGGCGTTTCCCATCGGTGGCGGCGACATGGCCGCCCTGGTGAGAGGTCACGACTGGTCGCGTACCCCCGTCGGAGCGATCGCCGCCTGGCCGCACAGCCTCAGGACCATCGTCGACCTCGTGCTCAACTCCCCGCTCGCGATGATCGTGCTTTGGGGACCGCAGCTGGTTCAGATCTACAACGACGCCTACCGTTCTCTGATGGGAGACAAGCATCCCTCCGGACTGGGGCAGCCGACGCGGGAATGCTGGCCAGAGGTTTGGGATTTCAACGCGCCCATCTTCGAGGCCGTGTTCCGGGGCGAGAGTCGCAGCTTTAAGAGCACGCGGCTTCGCCTGCAGCGCAACGGCTCACCCGCCGATGCCTGGTTCGATCTCAATTTCAGTCCGCTCCACGACGAGACGGGCGCCGTTGCCGGGGTACTGGCCACGGTTGTCGAAACCACGGCGCAGGAAAGCAACGACGAACGGCTGCGCGGCAGCGAGGCCCGCCTGAGGGCCCTCGCCGACGCCGTGCCACAGCTGGTGTGGTCGGCCCGGGGCGACGGCACCGTAGACTTCTACAGCCGTCGCCATACCGAGTACTCCGGCTTCTGCCGGAATCCGGACGGGACCTGGGAATGGTCGCCGGTTGTCCACCCTGACGAGACCGCTGCGACGGTCGATGCCTGGCGTGCAGCCATCGCGACTGGACAGCCGTACGAAATCGAGCACCGCATCCAGCAGGCGGACGGTACATTCCGTTGGCACATCAGCCGAGCCGTCCCGGCTAGGAACGAGAGCGGCCAAATCGTGCGCTGGTATGGCTCGGCGACCGACGTGCACGACCTCAAGTGCGCCGAGGAGGCGCGACGGCAGAGCGAGGAGCGGTTCCGCACCCTGTTTCACGCCTCGCCTGGTGCGATGGCGATCTCGCGGATCGCCGACGGCGTCTTCATCGACGTCAACGAAGCCTTCGCCACCCTCTATGACTGGACGCGGGAAGAGCTGGTCGGCCGTTCCGCCCTTACCCTGGGCGCCTGGAGCGACCCTGCCGAACGGGCGCGGCTGGTCGGGCTGCTGCGCGAGCGCGGCCACTTCCTCAACGAAGAGATCTCGCAGTGCCGCAAGGATGGCGAGCCGCTGATCGTTCTCGCCTCGGCGCAGGTTGTCGAGCTGGACGGGCACGCGTGCATGGTGGTCGCCGTACGCGATATCACCGCGCGCAAGGCCCAGGAACGCAGGCTCGAGCGGGCGAACGCCGAGCTCCGCGCAGAGCGCGCGAAGCTCCGCGCCATCTTCGACAACGCGCTGGTCGGGATCGACTACATGGACGCAGACGGAGTGCTGCTGATGGCGAATCCCGCCGCCGAGCGGTTGTGGGGCCGCCCGGCCCCTCTGAACCAGACCTACGAGTCGTTGGCCGCGCTCGAGCTTCGCTCTCCCGGCGGGGCGATCTATCCCGCTCGCGAGTTGCCGCTGGTTCGGGCCGCCCTGGACGGCGAAGTCGTCGAGGGCGAGGAGATGCTGGTCATCCATCCCGACGGCCGGCGCACCACGCTGTTGACCAGCGGCAATCCGATCCGCGGCGAAGACGGCACCCTGCGGGGGGCGATCGGCGTCTTCATCGACGTCACGCCGCTGCAGCGGGCGCGCGAGCGGGCGATCGAGGCCAGCCAGGCGAAGAGCCGTTTCCTCGCCAGCATGAGCCATGAGATCCGTACTCCGATGAACGCGATCCTCGGCATGTCCGAACTGGCACTGATGTTCAACCCCAACGAAAGGGTGGCCGAATACATCACCCTGGTCCGGCAGGCCGGCGACAATCTGCTGAAACTTCTCAACGACATCCTGGATCTCGCCCGGGTCGAGGCGGGCCGGCTGGAACTCGCGTGCCGTGCGTTCGCCCTGCGCGAGGAGCTCCGGGCGGCCGTGCTGCCCTTCCTCCATGCCGCGTCCGGCAAGGGGCTGGCGCTCGAGCTTTCGGTGGCGGAGAACGTGCCGGACAAGGTGGTCGGCGACGTCGACCGCCTGCGCCAGGTGCTCAACAATCTGCTGGGCAACGCGGTCAAGTTCACCGACAGCGGGCGCATCGACGTCACTGTCACGGTGTCCAGCGAGGCCAGCGAGAGCGGTGCCGTTTGCGTGAAGTTCGCCGTCAGCGACACCGGCGTCGGCATACCGCCCTCGCAGCTTGCCAAGGTGTTCGACAGCTTCACCCAGGCCAGCAACGCCGACCAGGCCAGGCACGGCGGTACCGGTCTGGGGCTGGCCATCGTGCGCCAGTTGGTCGGGCTGATGGGGGGCAAGGCCTGGGCGGAAAGCCGGCTCGGCAAGGGAAGCACGTTCTTCTTCACCTGCCGCCTTGGTCTTGACGATCCAGGCTAGCCGCTCCCGGACGGCCTCCGCGCGGGGGCAGACCCGCACCTTATGCCCAAGCCATAAATCCAGGTTATAGGGCACCGAAACAAATCAATTGGATTTCTGGCGCTCGCAGATGAAAGACTGTGAGCCTCTCGAGCGGGTCCTTCCGGTCGCATCCGCCGTTCCCAGGCCGCGAGCCGCGGAACCTCTGCGGTGTGGAACCGCGCCCCCGGTCGATCGCCGTGCCACAACAACCGTCGAGGAGGAATCTGATGGCTACCCGTTACGCCCTTCCGCTGATTGCAGCCGGCTTGGCCTTGGCCGTCGCCGGATCCGCCGCCGCGGCCGGGACGGTCGTCATCTATAACGCGACCGAACCGAACATGGCACAGAAGGTCGTCGCCGGCTTCAAGAAGAAGGTGCCGGGGATCGAGGTCGAGATGATCAACAGCGGCGTCGGCGAGCTCATGACCCGCATCGAAGGCGAGAAGGCCAGGCCACGCGGCGACGTATTTTTCGGCGCCAGCGTCGAGGCCTTCGATTCCGCGATCGAGCTGTTCGCCCCTTACAAGACGAAAGAGGACGCCAAGTTCGACCGCGCCGTGGTGGCGCCGGGCCAGCAGTACTATGGCTTCTCGATGCCGCTGCAAGCCTTCATCATCAACCGCAAGCTGCTGCCCGGCGACAGCGGTCCGAAGAGCTGGAAGGACTTGGCGGACCCCCAGTACAAGGGCAAGATCATCCTCGCCAATCCCGCGCTGTCCGGGTCGTCCTACGCGCAGCTCGCACAGATGCTGCAGCTGCATGACTGGAACCTGGTCCAGAAGATCGTCCAGAACACCACCTACGTCACCTCGTCGAAGCTGGTGTACCAGAACGTTGCCAAGGGCGAGATGGCGATCGGCGTGACCGGCGACTACACCATTGCCGAGATGAAGGAAAAGGGATTCCCGGTCGACTGCGTGTATCCCAGCGAGGGCACCGGTCTGCGGTTCGATGCCATCGGCATCATCAAGGGCGGGCCGAACTTCGAGAACGCCAAGATCTTCGTCGATTACGCGAACACTGCCGAGGCGCACGAGATCATGGTCCAGGAGTCGAGCCGGCGGTCGGTACGCAAGGACGTCACCGCCCCCAAGGGCCAGATCCCGACGGCCAACGTCCCGACCTTCCCGTACGATCCCAAGAAGGCCGCGGCCAATCGCGACGCCAACCTGGCCAAGTTCGAGGAATACTTCAGCAAGAAATAGACCCGCGACCCCCAAGAGGCCGCGGAGCGCTTGAAGCGACCTCATGGCGAGCGAGACAAGCCATGAGGTCGCAACGGCCAGCCCCCCTCGCCCTTCAACGAACTCGGGGCCAGGGCAGATCCAACCGAACGTTCTCCGGGACAGTCCGCAGACAAGGTTCGACGATGAAGGTGGAAGTGTACACCGCGGCCAAGGATCCGAACGATCCGGCCCGGAACGAGGATCGTCATGTCGTCATTCCGGGCCGGGCCTATGCGGTCATCGACGGCGTCAGCGACAAGACGGGGTTCAAACTTGACGGCTTCACCGGTGGCCAGCTTGCCGGAATGCTGATCGAAGAGGTGATTCGAGAGGCCTGCGATTCCGGAGCCCCCGAGCGCATCGAGGTGGCCGGTCTTTGCCGGCAGTTCGAGCAGCGGTTCCAGGCCGTGCTCGCCGGGTCCCGAGATTCCAAGATCCCCGCCAACATCCGGCTCGGTGCACAGCTCGTCCTGGCGCTCGAAGGCCCATCGCGCTTCCGTTTCATCGTGATCGGCGATTCCGGGCTGCGCATCAATGGCCGCGAAGTGTTCACGACGCATCACGAGATCGACGACATCTGCGCCGCCATCCGCTGCGTGGTCTGGCGACACCTCGATCGTTTCGAACTGCCGCGGCTGGTCAAGAACGACGTCGCCCGCGCCTACACCATCGCCGGCCTCGACAGCGTCCTGCCGGAAGGGACGCGCTGGATCGGCGCAGAGGACCTGGAGAGCTTGCGCGCGGCCGCCTTCGATCTGGCAGAGCCGATTGTCCCGCACCTCGATCCCGACCTTGTCCGTCAGACCCTGCGGGGCGGCCTTCGTGACCAGAGCAGCTACGTCAACCGGGTTCATCCGCTCGGATTTCCATGCATCAACGGCTTTCCGATCCCGCCCGGATTCCTCGTGCAGTTCGACCGCGACAAGGACATGATCGACACCATCGAGTTGTTCAGCGACGGCTACTTCGGTTGCGCGGCAACGCCCGAGATCGCGGCCTGGGAAGAGCGCATCCGGCGCATCGAAGCGGAGGATCCCGACAAGGTAGGCACCTGCCCCAGCACCAAGGGCTCCGTTGACGGCCGATTCACCGACGACCGCACCATCCTCATCCTGCGCCGCTCTTGACGAAGGAACACCCCATGCCATCCCACACGCTCCAGCTGCGTGATCTCACCAAGACCTTCGAGGCGGAACAGGGCGCGGTCACGGCCGTGGATTCGGTCAGCTTCGACATCGTCGACGACGAATTCTTCACCATGCTGGGCCCCTCGGGCTGCGGCAAGACCACCACGCTCCGGATGATCGCCGGCCTGGAATCGGTCACCTCGGGGACGATCGCGTTCGACGGCCAGGACTTCACCAAGTTCTCGACCTTCCAGCGCAACATCGGGATGGTATTTCAGTCCTATGCCCTGTTTCCGCACATGACCGTGTTCGAGAACACGGCCTACGGTCTCCGCATCCGCCAGATGGGCGATGACGAGATCAAGGTGCGGGTAAGCCGGATTCTCGAGCTGTTGGGACTGTCGGCGCTCGCCCACCGCAATCCGCCCGAATTGTCCGGCGGCCAGCAGCAGCGGGTCTCGATCGCCCGGGCCCTGGTCTACGACCCCGGCATGCTGCTTCTCGACGAGCCTTTGGCCAACCTCGACGCCAAGCTGCGCGTCCAGATGCGGGAGGAGATTCGCCGCATCCAGAAAGAGCTGGGCATCATGTCGATCTACGTCACGCACGACCAGGAAGAGGCAATGTCCGTCTCCGACCGCGTGGCGGTGTTCAATCACGGCAAGCTGATCCAGGTCGGGGCGCCGCACGAGGTCTACGCCAGCCCGAACAGCCTGTTCGTGGCGGACTTCATCGGGCGGGCCAACTTCTTTCCCGCCCGCACCGCGCTTCGAAACGGCCAAGGCGCCCGGGTCGCCCTCGGTCGCGGCAGCGAGCTGGAAATGCCCTTGTCGCGGCCGCTGCCGGCGGACGAGGGCGCGCTCCTCGACGCCGGCTTCGACGCCATGATCGTGGTCCGGCCCGAGCATCTCGGTCTGGCCCCCGCGGGGACGCCGGGGATACCCTGCTCGGTCCGCCGCATCCTCTTCCTTGGCAACTACACGCGCTACATGGTGGCCTGCGCCGACGCCCGGCGCGAGGTGTTCGTCGACATGGCGCGGCGGGTGCCGGGCATCGCCGAAGGCGACCAGGCGTCCCTGATCGTCCACCACCAGGACGCCATCCTGTTCAGCGGAGCCGGCCGATGACGGCCCCCGCCTCCCCGGCCGAAGCGCTTCGCCGCAAGGTCGATTGGCTGCCGTACGCGGTCGGCGCCCTGACCGTGTTCGTCCTGTTCGCCTTTCTGCTGTTCCCGATCGCCAAAACGATCCTGTCGAGCTTCGTCAAGAACGGCCAGGAACTCGAGATTGCCAACGCCACCCTGACGAACTTCGCCAAGTTCTTCACCAGCGCCAGCTACCAGAGGGCGTTCGTGCACTCGTTGGTGGTGGGCGGCGTGTCGACCTTGGTGGCGACCCTGCTGGCGCTGCCCGCCGCGTTCGCCCTCAGCCGAGTCGCCATGCCGTTCCGCAACCTGTTGATGTCGCTGTCCGTGATCCCTCTGGTATCGCCGCCGTTCATCGGCGCCTATTCATGGGTCACCCTGCTGGGCAAGAGCGGTATCGTCACCCACTACCTGAATACCTGGTTCGGCATCGAGATGCCGTCGATCTACGGCGGCTTCGGCGTGATCGTCGCCCTTTCGCTCAGCTTCTTTCCGTACGTACTGCTGATCGTGCAAGGCGCGCTTGCCGCCGCCGACCCCTTCATCGAGGAATGCGCGTTCGTGATGGGCGCGTCGCGCTGGCGGGTGCTGCGGACGATCACATTTCCCCTGGTCCTGCCATCGATCGCCGCCGGCGCCATCATCGTCTTCATCAAGGCGCTGGGGAACTTCGGCGTGCCCTCGATCCTGGGGGGCGAGTACTACGTCCTGCCAACCCTGATCTACTTCCAGGTGCACGGCTACTTCAACCTCAACGGGGCCTCGGCGATCGCGCTGGTCAACGTGCTGCTGACCCTGCTCGCGATCCTGGTGCTGGTGCGCGTCAACAAGCGGCGGGCTTACGTCACGGTGACCGGCGGCACCCGCCGCTCGGCCCAGCTTACCGGCCTCGGCGCGCGCATCTTCGCCAACACCTACTGCTGGGGTCTGCTCGCCCTCGGCCTGTTGCCGCACATGATCGTCATCTACTCGTCGTTCGCCGAGCAGTGGGCCGGCACGGTGTTCCCCACCGCCTACGGTCTAGCGAACTACGTCAATGTACTGGCGAACGTGCGGGCTCCCTTCACCAACAGCATCATTCTTGCCTGCGCCGCCACCGCGATGTGCATCGTCTTCGGCACGCTGGCCGCCTACACCTCGGTCCGCAAGCGGTTCTTCGGTAAGTGGGCGCTGGACCTGACGATCATGCTGCCGTTCATCCTGCCGGGGATCGTCACCGGCGTCGCCTATCTGACCACCTTCAACAGCGGCCTGATCGTACTCAGCGGAAGCGGTGCGATCCTGGTGCTGGCGTACTTCGTGCGGCGGCTTGCCTACGTGTTCCGGACCGTCAGCGCGGCGGTCGGCCAAGTGGACACCAAGCTCGAGGAGGCCTCCTCGATCTGCGGCGCGACCTGGTGGTGGACCATGCGCAAGATCACCTTCCCTCTGGTTTCGCCGGGCATCATCTCGGGCGCGATCCTGGTGTTCGCCACCCTGATCAGCGAGATGAGCGTTACCATCCTGCTCTACTCGGCCAAGTGGAAGACGATCTCGGTCGCCATCTACGAGTACATCATCTCGGACGATCTGATGAACGCCAGCGCCATCGGCTCGATCACCATCCTGGCGACGCTGCTTCTGGTGTTCCTGTCCAGCAGGATCATCGGCAAGACGATGGCCGAGATGTTCCGCTGACGTCGTCGCCGGCCGCCTGCTCGCGGACCGCCTCGAGGAACTCCCGCGCCAGCGGCGACAGCGGCTGCGAGCGCGGGAAGATCGCCCGCGGGCTGAGCGCGATCCGGGGGCGGAATGGCCTGCGCACGAGCGAGGGGAACATTTCGCCCCGTACCCAGGGATCGACCAGCCCGATGCCGGCGCCGGCCTCGACCAGCATGAACACTGTCATGGTGTGGTTGCAGGCGACCGCGAAATCCCGTTCCACGCCAACGGCGCGAAAAGCCTCCTCGACCCGCGGCGCGATTGAGTTGCGCATGTTGGTGATGATCGGGTAGCGGCACAGGTCCGTCGGCTCGAGAACGCTGCGCCCCGCCAGTTCGTGTTCCCGCGGCAGCACGCAGATCATCTCGGACGTCACCAGCTTCTCCGACTGCACCGCCGGATTCTCGATCGGCGCGTGAATGAAGCCCAGGTTGATCTGCCCGGCGGCCGCAAGCTCGACTGTATGCTGGGTATGCGTGACCTCGAGTAGCACCCTTACCCCCGGTCGGGTGGCGCGGAAGCGCGCCACCGCTCCGGCCAGGAAGGCATAGGTCAGGGTCGGGGTGCTGGCGATCGAGATGATCCCGGACCCCGTATCCCGCAGCCCCTCGGCGAGCTTCTGGATCGCGTTGAGTTTCTCGAAAAGGCTTTCGACCTCGGCGTACAGCTTGAGCGCCTCGGGGGTTGGCATGATGCGGCCCCGTTCGCGGAGGAACAGCGACACTCCCATGCGATCTTCGGCGTGCCGCAGGGCGGTGCTGACCGCGGGCTGCGACACGTTGAGAATGCGCGCGGCCTCGCTGATCGAACCGCCCAGCATGATGGCGCGGAAGATTTCAAGTTCGCGAAGTCTCATCGGGGGGCTCTCGCTGGCGGGACTTGCGCAGAGTGTGTCACCCCGGTGCGCACGCGCCAAGCGATTGTCGCAACCCCGGCCCCGTACCGTCCGGGCTCGACCGTCGAAAGCACCGACTCCCCAAATGAGCAGGGATTGAGCCGTCGCCTCCCGCGTCCTTAACACCAGCGAGGACATCTCGCGCCCGCGCGCCGACGCGCGGCCTATGGGACAATCCTGGAGGAGATCCACACATGCCTACCAAGCAGAGCCAGAAATCCATGCACGATCTTCTCATCGAGGAGCTGCGGGATCTGTACGACGCGGAGAAGCAGATCGAGCGGGCCTTGCCGAAGATGGCGAAGTCGGCCACGTCGGACGAGCTGAGATCGGCGTTCGAGGAGCACCTTGAGATGACGCGGCAGCAGCGCGAACGTCTCGAGGAGATCTTCGACAAGATGGACACGCCGCGGCGGGGCAAGAAGTGCGAGGCGATCGCCGGCCTCATCGAGGAGGCCAAGGACCTGATGCAGGAAGGCCTCAAGCCCGAGGTCCTCGACGTCGGGCTCATCGTCGGCGCCCAGAAGGTCGAGCATTACGAGATCGCCGCCTATGGCAGCGTCCGCGACCATGCCAAGATCATGGGCCTGAACGAGGTCGCCGATCTTCTCGAGAAGACCCTCGAGGAAGAGAAGCAGACCGACATGAAGCTCAACAAGATCGCCGTTTCCGGCGTCAATCAGAAGGGATACGAGGTCAGCCAGAAGGCGGCCGAGTAGCCCCTCCTCCACCAGGTCTCTGCGCTCCCTTCATGGGAGCCAGAGACCGCCCGGCCTTCTGGCGTGCCATCCGCGCGCGCACCACCCATGTCCTCCGAAAAAAGATCTCTGCCGAAACCGCTGTATTAACTCGCATTCGCAGCAAGATTCCCAGAAGCCATCGCAATTCCACGGTTGCCTCGGAAAGAGTTTGGCGGTAGGAAGACCAGTATAGTGAAGCGGCTGCCTACACCGCTCCTCTCGGAGCGCCTCTTCGCGCTGGACCGGTCGACCACGCCGGCTTGGGCGGAAGCGAGACGAGCCGGGGCCTCGTGGCACCCGTCCGAGAGATAAGGAGTCTGAACCGTGGCCTTGATGATCACCGACGAATGCACCAGCTGCGACGCCTGCAGCTCCGAGTGCCCCAACGAAGCCATCAGCGAGGGCGACACCACCCACGTCATCGATCCCGATCGCTGCACCGAATGCGTCGGCGCTCATGACGAGCCCCAGTGCCAGCTCGTGTGCCCGGTGGAAGCCATCGTTGCCGATCCCGCTCACAAGGAGAGCAAGGAAGAGCTGCAGGCCAAGTACGAGCGCCTGCACTGATCTTCCCCACAGTATTCGTGGCGAAAGCCCGGCGTTTCCGCCGGGCTTTTCGTTCGTCCACATCCGCTTTGACGTTCAAGCGGTTGCTGGAGTAAATTTGGTAACTTAGGAGTTGCAGCGCAGGTTGCGCAGGATGCAGGCCGGTAGCAGAACGTGTCGGCGCTTCGCGGCCCCGGTGATCCTTTTCGGGTTGCTCGGCCTCCTCCCCCCTCTGCCCGCCTCTGCCGCCTGCGACGAATCCGCCCGCCTCGCCATCGAAGCCGGCGAGGTTCTGGAGGTTGGGATTTCCGCATCTGACGGCACGGTGAAGATCCGCACTCCCGGCGGCGTTTGCGAGGAGACCCTTGGCGACTGGGCACGGTGGGATGCGCCCGCCGCCCGCAGGCCAACCACCATCGAGCCCCTTCCCGCCCCGCCCGAGGCAAGCCCGCAGACGCCGGCGCCCGCACCCGCCGTCCAATCGACGCCCGCCAGACCCTCGACGAAGACGGCTCCGCCTCCGGTCGCACGGGAGCGTCCGCCGGCCCCGGCCGAGGTTCGTCCGACCGGTCCCCGGTTCCCGACCGAGACCCGAAGCCCGCCTTCGGAATCTCTTCCCTCCTATCCGGTCCCGTGGCGCCAAACCACCTGCGCGCCTCTGTCGGACTACTGGCGCCCGGCAGCCTTCCTCGTTGACGGCAAGGTTTACCACCTGGCCCGTATCTTCACGATCGATCAGAATGGCGACAACGTCGTCGACAACGTCGGCTTCATACTCGAATCCGCCCAAGCGGGCGCCCTGATCGTCCGTTATCACGCCCGGCCCGGCATGTTTTCGGCCAGCACGGTACATGGGCTGGGCATCGAGGACGGGACGGCCATCGCCCGGCTCTGTTTCGGAGAGTCGACCTTTTCCAGAACGCAGGTCGAAGCGGCGCCACCCCTCGTGGTCCCATTCCGGATCCCGAATCTTGCCGCCCAGCTGAAGGAAAAGGAGGCGTCGGCGTTGCCGCCAGCAAAGCCGAAGAGCCCCGAGCCGCCTCTCGAAGCGCACGAGATCGCCTTCGGGATGACCTTCTTCGGCGTTGCCACCCTTCTCGGCGGCGCCATCGCCTTCGTCGTCATTCGCCGCCGCCGGCGTCGCGAACCTCCTGCGCCCCCGGACCTTCTCGAGGAACTCGCGGAAGAGACCTGATCCTTCGGGGGTGACCAATCGATCCGGATTTCGTCGACATTCGTGCAAAACCGCACGCATTGTGACGGCAATCACTGCCGATCGCCGCCGCCTGCCTCATTGTTCATGCTTAACAAGACGTGAACAGGGGCTGGCGCCATGACACGGCAAACGATGGAAATCCTGTACTCCACCCTCGGTGTCACCGCCGGCGTGGCGCTCGGCATCGTGCTTGCGACCCTGGCCCTCGCCCACGCGATCTCCTCCGCCCTCCCCTACTGAGGCTCATACGTCAGTCGGATCAAGCGGGTATCAGATGCGGCCGTCGTAGGCGCGTTCTGGGATCGGACACGAGATCAGGGTGAAGACATCTCGGCGGGCCAGGCCATCCCGTACCGCCGCCTGCAGGGTTTCGCGGTCGCCCGCCTCCACACCAACCCCGCCCATGGCTTGCGCCACCGCCACGAAGTCGGTGGGCCCGAAGTCGACCGCTGCCCGGGCATACTGGGACGAGCGCTGCTTCATTTCGATCAGCGCCAGCGAACGGTCGGCGAAGACGACGATCACGACCGGCAGACCAAGATCGCGCACGGTGGCGAGCTCGCCCAGGAACATCTCGAGCCCACCATCGCCGGTCATCACCACCACCGGCGTCTCCGGATGGGCAAGCTTGTAGCCGATGCCCATCGGCAGCCCGCACCCCATGGTGCCGAATCCGACCGACTGCAGCATCGTGTTCGGGCGGTAGCACTCCCAGGCCTGGGCAGCGAGGATGCGATGGGCGCCGGTATCGATGGCCAGCACGCCCTCGGGCGGCAGGGCTTTTCGCACGGCATGAACCACCGCCGCGGCCCCCCATTCACCGGTATCCGAGAATGCACGCCGTAGCGCCTCGCGCGCCGCCGCCGGCTCTCCGTCCGGCCAGAAGCTGCGCGGCGGGATGCCGTCGCGCAGGGCGCGAAGGCCCGCCCCGGTATCGCACACGAAGCTGTAGCGGGCGTGGTGCATGCCGTGCAGCCGCGGCGCGGCGCCGATCTCGATCACCGGCGCGTCGACCGGCCAGGGATCGCGCCAGCCGACGCGCATCTCGATCGGATCGTAGCCGATGCAGATGATGCAGTCGCTCCTTGCCAACAGCGGCAGCAAGATCTTGTCGGCCTTGGGCGAGAGCGCGGCCGCGCCGATGCTGATCGGATAGGCCTCCGACAGCACACCCTTGGCGTTGTAGGTGGTGACGACGGGAACTTGCATCGCGATCGCGAACGCCGCGACGTCCTCGGCGCTGCCGTCGTTCAGCACGTCGAGGCCGGCGATGACGATGGGTCGCCGCGCTGCCACCAGCAGTTCGCGCGCTCCGCGCAGTTCGGCTCCCTGGGCAGGCGACGAAGACGCCGGCCGGCGCAGCGGCGGCAGCGGGCGGTCCGGCTGCGGCGCGGCCGCCACCTGAACCGGGACGTCGACGTGCACCGGCCCCGGCTGCCCCTCGAGCGCCAGCGCGATCGCCTTGTCGATCATGGGCGCCACCGCCCCGTCGACCACCGTGAAGCTGCCCTTGGTGACCGGCCGGAACACCGCCGCCTGGTCGATCACCTGATGGGTGTAGGTGGCCGCGTCGGCATCGTCGACGCGTCCCGTCAGCACGATCATCGGCACCCGGTCCTGGAGCGCACAGGCGACCGCGTTGACCGCGTTGGTGCAGCCCGGCCCCAGGGTTGCCACCAGGATCCCCGGCGCAGCCGTGGCGCGGCAGGAGGCCTGGGCCATGAACCCGCCGGCATTCTCGTGCTTCACCAGCACGAAGCGGATGCCTTGGCGGGTCAGGGCGTCGACCAGCGTCAGCACCTCGCCGCCCGGCATCCCGAACGCCCACCGGCACCCGATCTCGTGCAACCGCGCGGCAATGATCTCGGCCCCGTTCCCCATCGTCTCCCCCGTCGGTCCAGCAGCGGCGGACGTGAGTATGGCCCCAACCCGGCGGGTCCGAAACGGCAAATCCTTTGGGGAGAGGTTCCGCTTCGCCAATTGACACCAAGGGGACGGCTGGTGACAATTCCCGATGTCCGATATGGCGCAATCGTGTCCGAAATAACGGACAAACCCAGAAGGAGGAAGGCCCCCATGATGAAGTCCGTCCTCGCGCTCCTGAGCGCCGCCGCGGTGCTTGCCGTGGGCGCCGCCCATGCCGAAGGCAACAAGATGGACGAGGTCCTCAAGCGCGGAAAGCTGGTCGTCGGCACCGGCAGCACCAACGCCCCCTGGCATTTCAAGGATCAGAGCGGACAGCTGGTCGGATTTGACGTCGACGTAGCGAAGATCATCGCCAAGGCGCTGTTCGAGGACGCCGAGAAGGTCGAGTTCGTCAACCAGTCGTCGGACTCGCGAATTCCCAACCTGACCACCAACAAGGTCGACATCACCTGCCAGTTCATGACGGTCACCGGCGGCCGCGCGCAACAGGTCGACTTCACGATCCCGTACTACCGCGAAGGCGTCGGCCTGCTGCTGCTCGCCAACGGCAAGTACAAGAGCTACGACGACCTCAAGAAGGCCGGCAGCGGTGTGGTCGTCTCGGTGTTGCAGAACGTGTACGCCGAGGAGATGGTCAAGAAGGCCCTGCCGCAGGCGAAGGTCGACCAGTACGACAGCGTCGACCTCATCTACCAGGCGCTCAACTCGAACCGTGCCGATGCCGCGGCCACCGACCAGTCGGCGCTGCGCTGGTTCATGCAGCAGAACCCCGGCCGCTACCTCGACGCGGGCTACGGCTGGAACCCGCAAACCTACGCCTGCGCCGTCAAGAAGGGCGAGCAGTCGTGGCTCAACTTCGTCAACACCGCCCTGCACGAGGCGATGACCGGCGTCGAGTTCGACGCCTACGCAGCCTCGTTCAAGAAGTGGTTCGGCGTCGACCTGCCGCAGCCGCAGATCGGGTTCCCGGTCGAGTACAAGTGAGGTTCCTGCCTCCCTCTCCCGCCCCGCGGGAGAGGGAGGGGCTGCGGAGGCAGCGCCCGTGGGCTATCAGCTCAACTTCGACGCCGTCTGGCGGAACTTCGACCTGCTGCTGTCCGGGCTGGGGCTCGGGCTGGCGCTGGCGGTGGTCTCGATCTTCCTCGGCAGCCTGATCGGACTGGTCGCCGCCTTTGCCATGGTATCGAAGAACAGGCTCTGGCGCGGGCTTGCGGTCGGTTACGTGACGGCGATCCGCAACACGCCGATCCTGGTGCTGATCTTCTTCACCTTCTTCGCCCTGCCCCAGTTCGGCGTGCGGTTCGACAAGATCGAATCGTTCGTCTTCACCCTCACGGTCTATGCCGGAGCCTACCTGACCGAGGTCTTCCGCGGCGGCCTGATGGCTCTGCCGCGGGGGCTGCGTGAAGCCGGCCTCGCGCTCGGCATGACCGAGTGGAGAGCCAACCTGTGGGTCGTCATTCCGGTGATGATCCGCAACGTCCTGCCGGCGCTCAGCAACAATTTCATCTCGCTGTTCAAGGACACCTCGCTGGCGGCCGCGATCGCGGTGCCCGAACTGACCTTCTATGCGCGCCAGATCAACGTGAACACCTTTCGCGTCATCGAGACCTGGATGGTGGCCAGCCTGATGTACGTCGCCGCCTGTTACCTGATCGCCGCCGCCCTGCGCCGTCTCGAGCGCCGGCTGGCGATTCCGCGCTAGGAGGGACGGCGATGGAGCTCACCCAGTTCCTCAACGAAGCCTGGCTTTCCCGCGGCGCGATCTGGGACGGCTTCGTGATGACGGTCGCGATCTCGGCGCTGGCGATCGTCCTCGGTACCGTGCTCGGCCTGTTCGTCGGAATCGCCCTCGTCTACGGATGGCGGCCGCTGCGATTCCTGGTCCGCCTCTACGTCGACTTCATTCGCGGCACGCCGGTGTTCGTGCTGGTTCTGGCCTCGTTCTACATCCTCTCGGTGGTCGGCATCGACCTCACGGCATTCCAGGCCGGGGTGCTGGCGATCACCGTCTTCTGCAGTTCGCACGTCGGCGAGATGCTGCGCGGCGCGCTGGCCGCCATCCACCGCGGGCAGACCGAGGCGGCGATGACGATCGGGCTGACCTTCCGCCAGACTTTCCTGTACGTCCTGCTGCCGCAGGCCCTGCGCCAGATCCTGCCGACCTGGGTCAACGCCGCCACCGAGATGGTCAAGGCCTCGACGCTGCTATCGGTGATCGGGGTGGCGGAGCTGCTGCTGGCGACGCAGCAGATCATCTCGCGGAACTTCCTCAGCCTCGAGTTCTACTTCCTCGCCGGCTTCATCTACTTCGTGATCGACTTCTCGATCGAGCGCCTCGGGCGCTGGGTCGAGCGCAAGCTGGCCTATTCGTGAAGGACGCCTGCATGGCCGAACACCTCCTGGTCATCGAGAACCTGCACAAGACGTTCGGCGCCACCGAGGTGCTGCGCGGCGTCGACCTCAACGTCGACAGCGGTGACGTGGTCTCGATCATCGGCTCCAGTGGTTCCGGCAAGACGACGCTTTTGCGTTGCGTCAACATGCTGGAGGACTACCACGAGGGCCGCGTCCTGATCGACGGCGAGGAAATCGGCTACACCCGCCACGACGGCAAGCGGGTAAGGCTGCCGAACTCGACCATCGCCCGGCAGCGGGCGCTGACCGGCATGGCGTTCCAGACCTTCAACCTGTTCCCCCACCTGACGGCGCTGAAGAACGTGACCCTGGGCCTCGTCAAGGTGCGCGGGCTGGCGAAGGACGAGGCGGTGGGGATCGCGCGGCGCTGGCTCGACCGGGTCGGCATGCTCGACCGCCAGGACCACTATCCCAGCCAGCTTTCCGGCGGCCAGCAGCAGCGGGTGGCGATTGCCCGCGCCATCGCCATGAACCCCAAGCTGATGCTGTTCGACGAAGTGACCTCGGCCCTCGACCCCGAACTGGTCAACGAGGTGCTGAACGTCATCCGGGACCTCGCCCGCGACGGCATGACGATGCTGCTGGTCACCCACGAGATGCGCTTCGCCTACGACGTCTCGACCACCGTCATCTTCATGCACGAGGGGCGCATCCACGAGGCGGGCCCGCCTTCAGAGGTGTTCATCCGCCCGCGCACGCCCCGCCTCGCCGAGTTCATCCAGAACAGCTCGTTCCGCGCATGACCACAGTCCCCCTCTTCTCCCGTCTCGGTCTCACCCCGGTCATCAATGCCTCCGGCACCATGACCGTGCTCGGCGCTTCGCGCGTTGTTCCGCAGGCAATCGCCGACGGCGCCGAGATCCAGTCGCACTTCGTCCGCATCGGCGAGCTGCAGGCCCGCGCCAGCCGTACCATCGCCAGGCTGACCGGCGCCGAGGCCGGGTTCGTCACCGCCTGCAGCGCCGCCGGGATCGCTCTTTCGGTCGCCGGCTGCATGACCGGACCGAACCTCGGCCGGATCGAGCGCCTGCCCGACACCGAGGGGCTGAGGGACGAGGTCGTGGTTCCCGCCGGCCACCTGGTCCACTACGGGGCGCCGATCGACCAGGCGGTGCGGCTGACCGGGGCCAAGGTCGTGCCGCTCGGCAGCCCGGGGAGGGTGCGTCCCTTCCACCTCGAGGACCGGATCGGCGAGCGGACCGCGGCCGGGCTGTTCGTGGTCTCGCACCACGTGGTCCCTGAGGGGCAGATCCCGTTCGAAGACTTCGTGCGCGTCTGCCGGGCCCACGGCGTGCCGGTGATCGTCGACATGGCCAGCGAGTACGACCTGCGCGGCCCCCTCGCCCGCGGCGCCTCGATCGCCATCTACAGCAGCCACAAGTTCCTGGGCGGTCCGACCGGCGGCATCGTTGCCGGCGCCAAGGAGCTGGTGCGGGCCGCCTACCTGCAGAACCGCGGCATCGGCCGCACCATGAAGGTCGGCAAGGAGGGCATCGCCGGCACCATCGCCGCCCTCGAGGCGTGGGAACGGCGCGACCACGCCGCAGCGCGCGAGCGTGAGGCGGGGTTCGTGCGTCTCTGGCAGGAACGGCTCGCCGGCGTTCCCGGGCTTGCGCTCGAGGTCCACCACGACTGGACCGGCAACCCGATCGATCGCCTGAAGGTCTCCGTGTCCCCCACGGAGGCGGGCCTCTACGCCTGGGAGCTGGCGGACCGGCTGGCGGCGGGGAACCCCGCCGTGCACGTACGCGACGATCTCGTCGAGCACGGCCACTTCTTCCTCGATCCCTGCAACGTGCTGCCGGACGAGGCGGACGTGGTGGCCGAACGAATCGCCGCCGAAGTGCAGGCCGCGATCGCTGCCGGCGACGGTTGCAGGATCAGCCTGCCGGAGCGCCTGCGCCGCCAGGACGAAGCGGCCCTCGCCTGGCCCGACTGAACCCGTTCGCCAGGACCGCGGATCCAGGTTGGCAACCCCCGTCCGGACGCGGTGAGGGCGCCCCCTCACCCGGCGTTCGGCGCCCTGCCCTTGCATCCGGCCCGGGGATGAGTCATCAACCTTCGCCCGAGCCGATGCTGGAGAAGGAACTGCCGTGGCCACTCCCCTCCTCGCCCTGCGCGACGTCGCGCTGTCGTTCGGAGGCGAGCCGCTGTTCCGGCACGTCGAGATTGCGGTGCTGCCGGGCGACCGCATCTGCCTGGTCGGCCGCAACGGGGGCGGCAAGTCGACGCTGCTGAAGGTCGCAGCCGGCTCGATCGAGCCCGATTCCGGCGAGCGCTTCCTGCAGCCTGGGATCAGCGTCTCCTACCTGCCGCAGGAGGCCGAGTTCCAGCCGGGCACCACGGTAGCCGAGGTGGTGCGCGGCGGCCTGCGGCTCGACCAGCGCGGGGAGGAACACCGGGTGGCCTCCCTGGTCGACGCCCTTGGGCTCGACCCGGCAGCGGATGCCGGCGTCCTCTCCGGGGGCGAATCGAGGCGCGCCGCCATCGCCCGCGCCCTGGTCTCCGAGCCCGACATCCTGCTGCTCGACGAGCCGACCAATCATCTCGACCTCGCCAGCATCCGGTGGCTCGAGGAGTGGCTTCAGGGCCAGTCCGCCGCATTCGTGCTGATCAGCCACGACCGCGCCTTCCTCAACCGCCTCACGCGCACGATCTGCTGGCTCGACCGCGGCATCGTCCGGCGCCTCGACCAGGGCTTCGCCGCCTTCGAGGGATGGTCGGAAGAGGTGTTTGCCCGCGAGGACGAGGAGAAGCGCAAGCTCGACAAGGTGATCGCCCAGGAGACCGACTGGTCGCACAAGGGGATCACCGCCAGGCGCCGCCGCAACGAGGGCCGGATGCGCCGCCTGAAGGACCTGCGCACCGCCCGCGCCAAGATGATCGCCCGCACCGGCAGCGTCCGGCTCGAGGCCGACAGCGGCGAGATGTCGGGCAAGCTGGTGGTGGAGGCGAACGGCCTCGCCAAGGCGTTCGACGGCCGCGCGATCATCGACGGCTTCTCGACCCGCATCCTGCGCGGCGACCGGGTCGGAATCATCGGCCCCAGCGGCGCCGGCAAGACGACCCTGCTGCGCCTCCTCATCGGCGACCTGGCCCCCGACCAGGGCGAGGTCCGTCTCGGCGCCAACCTGCGCATCGCCCACCTCGACCAGCGCCGCGCCGCGCTCGATCCCGCGAGGACGCTGTGGGATACCCTGTGCGACATGGGGGGCGACCAGGTGTTGGTGCAGGGCCGGCCGCGCCACGTCGTAAGCTACCTGCGGGACTTCCTGTTCGCCGCCAACCAGGCGCGGACGCCGGTGGGCGCGCTGTCGGGCGGCGAGCGCAACCGCCTGCTGCTGGCCAGGACGCTGGCGACGCCGTCGAACTTCCTGGTCCTCGACGAGCCCACAAACGATCTCGACACGGACACCCTCGACCTGCTGCAGGAGATGCTGGCCGACTACGATGGCACCTTGCTGCTGGTCAGCCACGACCGCGATTTCCTCGACCGCGTCGTCACCTCGACGATCGCCATGGAGGGCGACGGCAAGGCGACCGAGTACGCCGGCGGCTACTCCGACTACCTGGTGCAGCGCAAGGCGGCAACCGCTCGTCCCGCGACGCCGAGACGGGCGCCGGGACGCGATGCCCCCGGCAAGCCGGTGCGAACCGCGACGAAGCTGAGCTACAAGCAGCAACGCCGCCTCGACGAACTCCCTGGCGTGCGCGATGCGTTGGAGCAGGAAGTCGCCGCAATCGAGGCGGCGCTCGCCGACGCCCGGGCCTTCGAGCGGGACCCCGCCGGGTTCCAGGCGAAGGCGGCGCGGCTCCAGGCCGCCAAGGCCGATCTGGCGGCGGCCGAGGATGAGCAGATCGATCTGGAGATCCTCAAGGAAGAGCTGGAAGGCGGCGCGTAAGGCGCAAAAAGAGAGCGGGAGCCCATGCCCCCGCAGTCCACTGCGTCACGCCACGAGGAGGATTATTGCGGCCTGGGATTGGGTCGGCAGAGTGACGCGATGTCGCTCTCACGTTCGAACATGACGGTATAATGAACTTGGCCGGCCTCGCTGTTCCGGCCGTTGGCACGCAGTGTCCAAGCACCCTGGCAATGTGACCGCAGCCGCCGCTCGACTTCTCTGCGCGGCTCGTCGGTCAGGTACACGACGTCGAAACGACACCGCCGCATCGCGCCCTCCCGCCCATGCTCACCATTACTGGTGGCTTCTCGCTGTTTTTTTATCAGATATTGATTAACAAATCGCCAACGGCGGAGCGTCGACGAGGCCGCACGATTGTCCACGGGACGGCAAATCCGTAGTCAGAAGAAAGGCCGCTAAGGCATTGAACCTAGCGGCCTTTTTGTCTGGGGTGGGAAAGGGGATTCGAACCCCCGACCCCCGGAACCACAATCCGATGCTCTAACCAGCTGAGCTATTCCCACCAACAAAGCCTCGCCGCTGCCCAAGGGGAGGCGCGAGGGGCCATTGTGTAATCCCTGCCGCGGGTCGCCGTCAAGGGCGCCGGCGCACAAAACTCTGCCCGCGGCTCACAAAATTGTGTAGACTATCCACAGATGTGTGCAAGAGCCCGGTCGGCCGCCGCCCCGGGCATCGAATCTCGGGTCATCGTTGAAGGAAACCTCCATGACTGCAAAGCTTACTCTGGCCGCCGGCATGTCCCGCCTGGGGACGGAAACCGCGTTCGACGTCCTCGCCCGCGCCAAGGCCCTGGAGCAGGCGGGCCGCAGCATCATCAACCTCGGCATCGGCCAGCCCGACTTCCAGACGCCGGCCAACATCGTCGAGGCCGCCGTCAAGGCGCTGCGGGACGGCCACCACGGCTACACCCCGGCCAACGGCATCCTGCCCCTGCGCGAGGCGGTCGCCGCCGACATCCTCAAGTACCGCGGCGTCGAGGTGAATCCCGACCACGTGCTGATCGTGCCCGGCGGCAAGGTGACGATGTTCTTCGCCATCCTGATGTTCGGCGAGCCGGGGGCCGAGATCCTCTATCCAAATCCGGGGTTCCCGATCTACGAGTCCGTCATCCGCTTCTCGGGCGCCAAGCCGGTGCCGATCCCGCTCTACGAGGAGACCGGCTATTCGTTCAGTGCCGACGAGGTGCTGTCGAAGATCACGCCCGCCTCGCGGCTGATCATCCTCAACAGCCCGGCCAATCCGACCGGCGGCGTGGTACCGAAGTCCGAGCTGGACAAGCTGGTCGCCGGCCTCGAGAAGCACCCGCAGGTCGCCATCATGTCGGACGAGATCTACAGCCGCATGCTGTACGACGGCCAGAAGCACGCCAGCATGATGGCCTACCCCTCGATCCGCGACCGCCTGATCCTGCTCGACGGCTGGAGCAAGACGTACGCCATGACGGGCTGGCGGATGGGCTATTCGGTGTGGCCGGCCTCGCTGATCGGCCAGGCGACGCGGCTGGCCATCAACTGCCACTCGTGCGTCAACGCCGCCGCCCAGTTCGCCGGAATCGAGGCCCTCACGGGGCCGCAGGACCAGCCCGAAGCAATGGTCCGGGCGTTCGACGAGCGGCGCCGGGTGATCGTCGAGGAGACGAACAGGATCCCCGGCTTCCGCTGCATCATGCCGGGCGGCGCCTTCTACACGTTCCCCAACATCGAGGGCACCGGCATCACGTCGCGCGAGCTGCAGGAGAAGCTTCTCACCGAGGCCGGGGTCGCCCTCATCTCGGGCACCAGCTTCGGCGCCTTCGGCGAGGGTTACCTGCGCTTCTCGTATGCCAACAGCATCGAGAACATCCGCGAGGCGATCCGCCGCATACGCGACTGCCTGGCGAAGTGAGGTTGTGTCCCGCTCCGCCCCCGGGGCGGAGCGGGATCACCTTTACCGATTGCCTCCCGACCGGCCCTCTGCCGGCTTGGTCGGCGGCTCCGCCGGCCGGTGCGGCCCCCAGATCCGGCTCGAATAACCGTTGGCGTAGAGCAGCGCCGCTGCCGGATTGTGGCCGAGCGCGCGGTCCTTGGCGACGAGCGTCGTAACCAGCGCCTCGGAGTGCTTGGCGAACAGGGCGTCGTGACCGACGCAGAGGCCGACCAGGACGTTCAGCTCCGAACCGGCTCGGTTGAGCAGCTTCGCCTGGGCGATCGAGTTGCACATCGATTCGTGCTGGCCGGGTCGGATCTTCTGGGCGTCGGCGACGCCGACCCGCTCTTTCGGTACGCCGCCGCATTTGCAGCAGACGGACACCACCTCAAGCCCATGGCTTTCCAGCACCTGCGCGAAGACGTTGGCGAGGTCGATGGAGCCCATGCAATGGGCGATGCCGACCTTGCGGAAGCCCATGCGCTTGGCGAACTCGCAGGTTTCCTCGACGCGGGTCCATCGGCAATAGCCTTCAGCCTCGATGAGGGCTGCAACCTTGGCGATCTTGGCCAGCGCTGGATCGTCGTAGGCGGCGGTTCCTTCGGCCACGCCCTCCGGATCGACCTTGGTCGGGCACCAGCCCGGTCCCTTCTCCGCCTCCTCTCCCCGTCGACAGGCCCGGATCGAAGGCGGGCAATAGGCGCAGTTCGGATCCCGGTACGGCATCGCTTTCCCCCGCGTTGAGAATGGCGGCCGCGGACACGGCCCTACCTCATCGAGCCATAGCCATGCACGTCAGGCAAGAGCCGATGCATTCCGATTAGGCAGCTGCCACGGAAATGGGCGCGCGGCACACCGGCAACAGCGGGCAACCCCGCCCGCCGGGGCCGGGTTGCGGCGTGGCACGCTTCGTGCAAATACCGCCTGCAAGCGGCCTGAGGGACGCTGCGTTCGCGAAAGCCCAGGCACAGCGAGGCGGAGGCATGAAGAAGATTGAAGCGATCATAAAGCCGTTCAAGCTCGACGAGGTCAAAGAGGCGCTCCAGGAGGTCGGACTCCAGGGCATCACCGTCATCGAGGCGAAGGGCTTCGGCCGTCAGAAGGGCCACACCGAGCTCTACCGCGGTGCCGAGTACGTGGTCGATTTCCTGCCCAAGGTGAAGATCGAAGTCGTCCTTGACGACAGCATGCTGGAAGCGGCCGTCGAGGCGATCCAGCGCGCCGCCCACACCGACCGGATCGGCGACGGCAAGATTTTCATCAGCACCATCGACGACGCGATCCGCATCCGCACCGGCGAGCGTGGTACCGACGCCATCTGAGCCGCCAAACCAAAACCATCACCAAACGAGTTGCGAAGAGGAACCCGGCAATGCCGTTCAACTGCAAGACCCCGGCCGACGTGCTCGGCGTCATCAAGGAACACGAAATCGAGTATGTCGACCTCCGCTTCACCGATCCGCGCGGCAAGTGGCAGCACCTCGCCATCTGCTCCGGCGCCTTCGACGAATCTGCGTTCGAGGACGGCATCATGTTCGACGGTTCCTCAATCGCCGGTTGGAAGGCGATCAATGAATCGGACATGGCGCTGATCCCGGATGCCACCACCGCGGTGCTCGACCCCTTCTCGGGGCCCGCTTCGCTGGTCCTGTTCTGCGACATCCTGGAGCCGTCGACCGGCCAGCCCTACAACCGCGACCCGCGCTCGATCGCCAAGAAGGCCGTCGAGTACCTGAAGAGCACCGGCGTCGGCGACTCCGTCTACTGCGGCCCCGAGCCCGAGTTCT
Source organism: Rhodospirillales bacterium (assembly GCA_018432935.1). Taxonomy (GTDB): domain Bacteria; phylum Pseudomonadota; class Alphaproteobacteria; order Rhodospirillales; family Shumkoniaceae; genus JAHDSF01. Next base: position 32,213 of record JAHDSF010000003.1, read on the forward strand.
TCGTCTTCGACGACGTCCGCTTCGACGTCGCCATGAACCACTGCACCTACGAGATCGACTCCTCGGAAGGCCCGTGGGTGTCGGGGCGCATCCTGCCCGACGGCAACGTCGGCCACCGCCCGCCGGTCAAGGGCGGCTACTTCCCGGTGCCGCCGGTCGACTCGGCCTCCGACCTTCGCGCCGAGATGGTGTCGACGCTGCTCGAGATGGGCGTCACCATGGACAAGCACCATCATGAGGTGGCGCCCAGCCAGCACGAGCTCGGACTGGTGTTTGCCGACCTGATCAAGGCTGCCGACAACGTCCAGCTCTACAAGTACGTGGTGCAGATGGTCGCCCATACCTACGGCAAGACGGCGACCTTCATGCCGAAGCCGATCGCCGGCGACAACGGCTCGGGCATGCACACCCACCAGTCGATCTGGAAGGGCGGCAAGCCGCTGTTCGCGGGCTCCGGCTACGCCGACCTTTCGGAAATGGCGCTCTACTACATCGGCGGCATCATCAAGCACGCCAAGGCGCTGAACGCCATTACCAACCCGACCACCAACAGCTACAAGCGGCTGATCCCGGGGTTCGAAGCGCCGGTGCTGCTCGCCTACTCGGCCCGCAACCGCTCGGCGTCGTGCCGCATCCCGTTCTCCACCAGCCCCAAGGGCAAGCGCGTCGAGATCCGCTTCCCCGACCCGCTCGCCAACCCCTATCTCGCGTTCTCGGCGATGATGATGGCCGGTCTCGACGGTATCCAGAACAAGATCCATCCCGGCGGGGCCATGGACAAGAACCTGTACGACCTGCCGCCGGAGGAGCTGAAGGAAGTGCCGACCGTGTGCGGTTCTCTCCGCCAGGCCTTGCTCAGCCTCGACGCCGACCGCGAGTTCCTCAAGAAGGGCGATGTGTTCTCCGACGATCTCATCGACAGCTACATCCAGCTGAAGTGGGAAGAGGTCTACAACTTTGAGCACACCCCGCACCCGATCGAATGGAAGATGTACTACTCGTCGTGAGTCTTTGGTTTCCGAAGCACATTGAAGGGGCCGCGGAATGCGGCCTCTCTCAGACCGATGACAAACCCCGTCCTTGGACGGGGTTTTTTTTCGAAGGCTCATCGCGGGCGCGGGGTCGCGCCAGCATGCTTCGACAGGGGCGGATCAGGGCGAACGCTAAGCGTTCCCTGGCGTCACGGTCGCACCGGGCCCGGAAATCGGGAGAGCCCTAAATCGTCGGATCTTTCTGCCGCAAATGAGCTAAACTGGCCAATCAGTCTGCGTTGGATGATCGCGCTGCACCCTCGGGTGTTCCACCGCTCTTCCCAAAAAACCAGTCTGATCCGCCGCGTCACCGCGCGGCGGTAACCCACACCGGAGAGCAACATGCCGATCGGTACTGTCAAATGGTTCAATGCCGCCAAGGGATATGGTTTCATTCAGCCTGAGAATGGTGGACAGGACGTCTTTGTCCACATTTCCGCCGTCGAACGAGCCGGATTGCGCGGACTGGTGGATGGCCAGAAGATCTCGTACGAGGAGCAGCGTGATCCCAAGCGGGGGAAGGTGTCGGCGGAGAGCCTCAAGGCAGTCTAGGGCTTCCGATCGGAGAGGGGTCATCGCATGGCCTCTCTCCTTCCACTGGATGAGGCGTGGTGCTGCCCCGCACGGGATCAGGCAAGAGGAGAAAGCATGTCCAAGCAAGCCAAGCAGAACAAGGTCGTGGACACAACCGCGAAATGGGAGAAACTGCGCCAGCTTCGCATTGCCGAGGAGACCTCCCGCCGGGCGTCCGGAACCTGGGGTGAGCTTATGTTGGGCGAGGTTCTTCACCACGATTCCGGCAGCGTCTTCGTCCATACGTGGAAAGGGTCCCTGAGGCCCGACCCCGTTGCCGGAACCACGGCGCGAGCCGCCGGTGTGTCGGCGGCGGACTGGCCCGCGTTCGTCGCCTGGAAGGATTCTTGCGGCGGGGAGGGTTTCCGTTCTCGCGTCGTCGGCTGGAACCTGTCGGAAGACGAGGCCAAACGCGCAAAGGAGGCGTTGATTGCGTCGCACCGCGCGGCTGGACGAGAGGTCGCCAATCCGGTCCGAGCCTGAACGCGTCCCCTGCCCCGGATCCAGACCGGGGCGGGGCCAGGACGGACGGAATCGGCGGGTCGTCGCCACTCATACGTCCGTAGGTGCTCGCCCCCGGCGAGCCGCTGGTGTCATTGGCCACGGGCACCAGACCGATGCCCGCCCCGGGAACGGGATCGCAGTACCGCCTCAGTGTATCGTGAGCGAGAACGGTCCGGTACGGTTCAGATCCGACAGTCCGCGCATCCAGATGTTGCGAACCCGGTCGCTTCGCGTGGTCAACCTGCCGTAATCGTCGGCCAGCATGAGCAGCATGTAGCCAGGCAGCGTGGTCAGGACATCGTCGCACTCGTGGTCCCGCCTCTCCAGCAAGGCCTGCGCCGCGTGTCCCCACGTCGGGACGAGCGTCAGTGAAAGCGTCAACGCGTGCTCGACCGTCGACGGGACCCCGATGTCCACCCCTTCGGGTCCAGTCAGCTGAAGCAGGACGGCGGTAACCATCGCTTTTCCGAAAAGGGCGGTCTGTTCGATGCCACTCACCGGAGCGATGCCCCCGATCGAGCGGCGGCTATCGCTCCTTCGACCGCCGACAATTGCGATCACGCCACGCGGTCCCAGGCCTTCGTGGACAATTCTGCCGATCTCGTCGCTGAGTCTCCGGCAGCGCTCCGGCCACCCCTGGTTCGAAATGTCCGCAGAAAGCCTCCTCGACATGTCGTAGCTTGCCCGCCAATCCGAGGGGTGAACCGACCTCAAGACTTCCTTCGCTCCATCCATGGCGGTTCCTTTCTCGTGGGATTGCGGCACCCGCAGCATTGGCAAGACAAGGGGACAAAAGGATATTGCCAAGGCCGGAACGGCGCTTAGAAACCACTTGTCGCGGTTAGAAATCTGCCGCGGAATATTTAGCTCCGCGAGGTCCGCCAATTATCAAGTGGGAACGATCTCACGCGTTTTTAGCCACGGGCATCGCCTCTTCGTTGAAAAGCTGGAGATGAACGAGGAGAATCGTAGTAGCGTGGTTTTATCGAGTATCATATCAGTCGTATATGCATTATTGTACTCTCTAAAATAAAGTTTCCAAGACATCTTATAATTTTATTCGCAGAGCCCATTTCTATGGTGACGCTCCGTCTTTGCCGGTGCGGTTCCCTCCTGACAGCGGAGCATCCCGTGACGCTCGAAACCCAGCAGTGGTTCAACGCTCGAACACCGCGGCGAGCGTCCGCGGCGGTCCGGCGAGGCACTCCGACACCGGATGGCACGTCCATCCCGGAGGCGACGCCCATCACGCGCCGAGGTTCTGCCGCCGACTTCCGGCACGATGAGGCGACGGCGGCACCCGCCGGCCATGCGCAAGGAGACAAGTGACACTTCCGAGTCCTGGGGTGGGCATCGTCAGAATCGCAGCATGCCAGGCGCCGTCGGCCGGGACCGGTGGCGTCTACGGGTCACGCGGCCCGCTTCGCGCGTGCAAGCATGCAGCTTCATGAAAAAGCGAGGATATGTGGCTCTTCAAATCAGGGAACTTTACCGCAGCAGCAGCGGCGATCTCTGGTGCTTGGTCCGCGATGCGGCCGACGGACGGATATTCGTCCGGCACCAGGCCAACCTCCCCTCGGGAGGCAGGGTTTCCGATTCTGAAGTGGGATCTTTTCTGTCCCAGGGGGGCATGGGACCCGAGAAGCAGGAGTTGCTGCGCCTGATAGGCACTTTGGTTGACGAGACCTGATCGGACTGAGTCTTCAGACGGGACTGCGGCGCCCGCTCTCCAATCAGGCGGCTTTCGTCCCCTCTGGAGCAACGTGATGTTGGATCGGAAACTGATGCGGCAATACATCGCCGCGTTCGGCCACACGTTCACCGTATCCTACTGGGATCAGCGCCCGGGCGAACGTGTCAACGAGCTGATGCGAGCAGCCATCGCCCAGGGACGGCCAATCGTCACGGACAAGTTGATCGCCGATGAACTGGCCACTCGGATCCATGGCGACGAAAAGGGAAGGCGCTGACGACATCCCCTCCCGGTCCCGGGAGGACGCGACGCAAGGAGGCCAACATTGTACGATACCGCCAAATTCTGGGTTCGGGGGCTTTCTCTCCTCGCCATGCTGGCGTTTTCCACCGGCAGCGCCTGGGCACAAGGCTCCGGCGAAACACCGCCGAACGCGCACCCGAAGCGCTACGGAGGCGGCTGGGACTGCAATTACGGCTTCCAAGCCGCCAAGGACGGCTGCGTTGCCATCAAGGTTCCCGCCAATGCCTATCTCCTGGATACCGCGATGGGGCGAGGATGGGAGTGTGACCGTGGCTATCGGGTCGTCGACGAGGCCTGCGTCGCGATCCCGGTTCCGGCGAACGGCTTCCTCGTCGCAACCACCTTCGGCAGCGGTTGGAAATGCAACCGAGGATTCGTCGCATCCGGGAATGCCTGCCTCGCAGTCAAGGTGCCGCCTCACGCCTATGTGTCTGAAACGACGGCGGGAACGGGCTGGAAATGCGAGCGGGGTTACCGCGAGCTCGACGAGGCCTGCGTGGCGGTCGAGGTGCCGGCGAACGGCCATCTTATCGACACGCAGTATGGACGCGGCTGGGCATGCAATCGGGGCTTCCGGGAGGATGGCGACACCTGTCGGGCCGTGACGATCCCTGCCAACGGCTACCTCGACGCTGAAGGCAACGACTGGAAGTGCGAGAGAGGCTTCAGACGTTCAGCAACCGGATGCGCGCCTCTCCAAGTGCCAGCAAATGCGCACATCGACTATTCGGGCAGCAGATGGGACTGCAACCGTCCTTACCGAAGGGTCGGGGAAGCATGCGTCCGCTGACGGGGAACCTCGGAGGCGGACGGCGTGGATTGACCGGCCATGAAGCCGCTCTCAACTCCTGGCCTTCAGTTGGCTTTCGCGGGCCACTCGTTCGTACGTTTCGGAGTCGGACTTGATCCGGTACTGATGGCCCTCGACGTCCTTGGGCAGAAGCTTGACGATCCGGTAGGTGTCCGGGGACCTGTCGATCCCGGCGAGGGGCAATAACAATCGCACGGCTTGGCCGACCGCGAACTTGTGATCGGTCACCGGGGCGATGACCCCTTTCCGGGACGAAAGCGACGGTAGGGTTGCGCGCATCCTTGTCGTCTTTGCGGGCATGGCAATCAGTCTCTCCTTGACCGGTACGTGGGGCTTCAACCCGTCCTCAGATGTTGATGAAGACGGCAACGTAATGGCAGACGGCAGCGGAGAGCACGAAGCCGTGCCAGATCGCCTTGTGGAACCGCAGCCGTTCCAACAGGTAAAACCCGACCCCGACCGAATAGATCAGACCCCCGACCGCAATCAGCAGCATCGTTGTTAGCCCGAATGCGGCAAGCATCGGTTTGAACGCGACGATGATGCACCATCCGAGAACCAGGTAAGCCACGATCGCAAGCCGCTCGAAGCGCTGGGGAAACGCGATCTTGGCGAAGGCACCCAGGATCGCCACGGTCCATACCGTCACGGCCAGCCAGGTCAACCACGGCCCATCCATGCGCCCGAGCGTGAACGGAGAATAGGTCGCCCCGATCATGATGAAGATGGCGGCATGGTCGAAACGCCGCAGCAGATCCCGTCTCCCTGACGGAGGAGCCAGATTGTAGGCAGCCGAGCAACCAAGCATCGCCATCAGCCCGACGACGTACAATGCTATGCCGACGAACGGCGTACTGCTCCCCGCCCGCATCCCTTGGGCGACCGCCGCTATCGTTCCGATCACGCCAAGAACCAAGCCGAGGGCGTGCACGATGCGATCGGCGCTGAACTCGGCTTCATCCCCGCGGCGTCTTGGGCTCAAGCCGCGCTTCTCCCCGCTCGATCGCGTGCCCTGAAAGCTCGCCGCATCGTCGGCTGAACCGCCAGTACATCCGTGGTCGATTTGGCCGTCCGATGCAGCTACCGCTGTCGCGGGAAGAGAAGATTTCCCACTCCAGCAACGCTATACTCAACCCAGCAGCTTGAGGTTCTCTGCCGCCAGCTTGCCGCTCTTCTGGTCGGACACGAGATCAAAGCCTACCTTCTGGCCTTCACGTAGATCCCCCAGACCTGAACGTTCTACCGCGCTGATGTGAACGAAGGCATCCTTGCTGCCGTCATCCGGCATGATGAAGCCAAAGCCCTTCTGCGCGTTGAACCACTTCACGATACCAGTCGTCATAACACAACCTTCCAAAGACAAGAGCCCCCGCATGATTGCGAGCAGCCGCAGTCGCATTTTCGGGGGAAATCGTCAGCGTGGCGCTGGAATCACCAGCAGCACGGAAATTCATCCGGCCGTCTATCGACTGGCTCAAATATGGGAGCGAGATCTGCCAAGTCAACCGGCAAAGATGGCGCTACTGGATTTCTTGACAGCTTCCCCGAGTTTCATCCGCTATCCTGGCGCCCGCTAAAGCGGCTGAAATCCAAGCCTGCGATGCAGAAGTCGTCCTATAAGCATTGCGCGACTGTGCTGTCTCCGGCAAGGTGATGTGCTCGAGGGTTGCCAAAGGCCCGTGCCCGCGGTTCTCAGGGGTCGCTTTCCGCCGGCCCGTGCCTTTCTGCCTGGCAGAGCGAGTGATTGCTTAGCACTTCGATCACCCGGCAGGTGGCAATGCGGCCTCCCGAGCACTCCCGCACCATGCGTTCGAGCTCCGCCTTGAGGGCTAGCAGCCTTGCGATGCGGTTCTCGACCTGGTGAAGCTGAGTCCGGGCGATCTCGTCGGCGGCCTGGCATGACTGCTCCGGGTCGTCGGCAAGGCTCAGCAGATCCCGGATTGCCGGCAGCGGGAAGCCGAGTTCCCGGGCATGACGGATGAATCTTACCCGCTCGACGTCGGACCGCTCGTAGAGACGCTGGTTGCCTTGCGATCGCGCGGCACGGGGAAGCATGCCGATCTGCTCGTAGTAGCGGACCGTCTGGATCTTGCATCCGGCCGCCTCGGCGAGACGGCCGATGGTCAGGTTTGCAGCCATCTCGTCTCCTTTTTTTCGCTTGAAGCTCCAGTAGCTATAGCATTTAGGGTGACATCCGATCGATTGCGCGACGGAGTTCCCGATGACGTTTCTCAAGACAGAATCGCCGCGCCGCCAAACCCTTGCCTGGTCGGTAGCCGGCATGGATTGCGGCGGCTGCGCCGCCAAGATCCGGCGCGCGCTCGAACGCCTGCCCGGCGTGAGCGAGGTCTCGGTGTCGGTCGTGTCGCAGTCGCTGAGCTTGACGCTGGACGACCAAGCCCCCTCCCCCGCCGAGATCGAAGAGCGCGTGAGACGACTGGGCTACGAGGTATCCTGCCGCTCAGGGCAAGAGGAGGAACACGCCGCGGCCGGGTCAGTGAGCATCGGCGCCGAGTCCGAGCGCCGGAGGGCGCCGACGCCGTGGTTCGCGGGAACCCGGGGCCGGCTGGTGATCCTCACCGGCGCTCTCCTTGCTGCGGCCTGGGCGCTGGAGATCCTGGCGCCGGGAGCGGCGGGTTCGTGGGGGTTTTTCGCCGCCTGCGTGATCGGATTGATACCGGTGAGCCGCCGCGCCCTGTCAGCGTGCTCCGCCGGCCAGCCGTTCACCATCGAGATGCTGATGACCATCGCCGCCACGGGTGCCCTGGTGATCGGGGCGGCCGAGGAAGCGGCGCTGGTGGTCTTCCTGTTCGCTGTCGGCGAGGTCCTCGAAGGGGTCGCCGCGGAGCGTGCCCGCGCCTCGATCCGCGCCCTCGGCGCCCTCGTGCCCAGGACCGCCCGCCTGGTCGATGCCGGCACCGTCCGCGAGGTCCTCGCGGCGGAGCTGAGAATCGGTCAGATCGTGCTGGTCCGCCCCGGCGACCGTATCCCCGCGGACGGCGAGATCGTCGACGGCAGCTCGGAGGTGGACGAAAGTCCGGTGACGGGAGAGTCGATCCCGGTTGCCAAGCATCCGGGCGATACCGTCTTCGCCGGCTCGATCAACGCCGAGGCGGCCTTGACGCTGCGCGTCGCCAAGGCGCCCGAGGACAACACGATCGCCAGGATCATTCGGCTCGTCGAGGAGGCGCAGGATGCCCGAGCCCCCACCGAGCGCTTCATCGACCGCTTCAGCCGCTACTACATGCCGGTCGTGGTCGGGCTGGCGATGCTGGTCGCCGTAGTTCCGCCCCTCGCCCTCGGACAGGAGTGGACGATCTGGACCTACCGCGCCCTTGCCCTGCTGCTGATCGGCTGCCCATGCGCGCTGGTCATCTCGGTGCCGGCGTCGATCGCCTCGGCGCTGTCGGCGGGCGCCCGCCGCGGCCTCCTGTTGAAGGGCGGTGCGGTGATCGAGAACGCCGCCCGGACTACGCTGGTCGCTTTCGACAAGACCGGCACGCTGACCGCCGCCCGGCCGACGGTGACCGACGTCGAGCCGTTGGCCGCGGGTGGCGACGAGGTGCTGGCGTTGGCGGCCGCGGTCGAGGCCGGGTCGAGCCACCCGTTGGCCGCCGCCATCGGTTCGGCGGCGACGGCCCAGGGCGTTCGCCTGCCGGCCGCGCGGGCGCAGGTTGCCGTCCCGGGCCGCGGAATGCGGGCAGAGGTCGAGGGACGGACGGTGACCGTCGGCTCGCCCCGCTACGCCGTCAGCGAAGGTGTCCTGAGCGACGCAGCCCAGGGGCGAGCCGCGTCGCTGGAGGCCGAGGGGAAGACGGTGGTAGTGGTGTTCCGGGAAGGCAGCGCGCTGGGCTTGGTCGCCCTGCGCGATCAGCCCCGTGAGGACGCGGGCAGGGCCGTCCGCGCGCTGCGGCAGTTGGGCGTGCGCTCGCTGATGCTGACCGGCGACAACGGCCGCACCGCCGCCGCCATCGCCGGAGCCATCGGCATCGAGCACCGTGCCGAGCTGCTTCCAGACGGCAAACTGGCAGCGATTCGCGATCTCGCTGCCGCCGAACGGGTGATGATGGTCGGCGACGGCATCAACGACGCGCCGGCGCTGGCCGCCGCCCATGTCGGGGTGGCCATGGGCTCGGGCACCGATGTCGCTCTAGAGACCGCCGATGGCGCCCTGCTTCGCGACAGGGTGAGCGACGTCCCGGCGACGATCCGGCTGGCCCGCGCGACGATGGCCAACATCCGCCAGAACGTCACCATCGCACTCGGCCTCAAGGGCCTGTTCCTGGTCACCACCGTCGCCGGCCTCACCGGCCTGTGGCCCGCGATCCTCGCCGATACCGGCGCGACCGTGCTGGTGACGCTGAACGCCTTGCGACTGCTCGGCTGCGATCCGGAACGGGAGCGCTGCAGCCGGGACTGACGGCGGACGTCACGCCGCCACGCGGCGCATCAGCCAAGCCATCGCATCGCCGAGCTCGCCCATCGCGCGCCGGCCCTCGGCATCGCGCTCGACATCACCCCGCGCCTTGCCGATGCCGATGTTCCACTGCGAGGTGCCGGGAACGATCATGCGGTGGATTAGGAAGAAGCGGTCGATGGCATCGAGCGCCTGGATCGCCCCCGCCCGCCGCGCCGCCACCACGGCTGCTCCGACCTTGCGCGCAAGCGGATTGCCGCGAAGGCGTTCGACGCGGCCGCAACGGTCCATCACCGCCTTGAGTTCGTCGCTGACGGTGGCGTGGTGGACCGGCGACGCAAGCAGGATGCCGTCGGCTTCAACCATGCGGCCAAGCCAGGAATCTACGCGCCGCAGGCCATCCGGGCAGGCGCCGTCCGGCGACCCTTCGTAGCCGCGACAGACCGGACATTGGCAGATCTCCTGCCCTGCCAGCTCGCAGAGCTCGGTCTCGACGCCCTGCGCCTGGAGGGCATCGAACACCCAACCGATCAGGGTCGCGGTGTTGCCTCCCGGCCAGGGGCTGCCGTTGAACGCAACCACCTTCATCGATGCCGCCCCGCCGTCAGTGGGTGCCGTCGATGATCGAGCCCTGGGCCTTCAGCGTCTCGCGCAGGCGGGCGACCGGGAAGTCGCGGAACGGTACGTCGGCGTTTTCCGTCCGCCTCAAGGCGGCGGCGGTACCGGCGGCGGTCCCCATGGCCAGGCACGGCCCCATCGTCCGGGCGGTGCCTTGGGCCACCCGGGTCGCCGACATGCAGCGCCCAGCGACCAGCACGTTGGCCAGCCCCTTGGCGACCAGGCAGCGGAACGGAATGTCGTAGGAGCCGCCGTCGGCCACGGGAATGCGCACCTGCTCGCGGCCACGCCCGTGAATGTCGATATGATGGCATCCCTTGGCGACGCCGTCCTCGAACTTGCGGGCCTTGGCAACGTCCTCATCGCCGAGCACGTACTCGCCGATGATGCGCCGCGTCTCGCGAACGCCAAGGCGCGGCGCAATCGCCGAGAAATGCGCGTTCTCGAACCCCGGAACGCGCTGCTGGAGGAATTGCACGCAGGTCCAGACCTGGTCGTAGAGCGGCGGCATGGTGGCGCTCAGCTGATCGGTCTTCAAGGGATCGACGTTCCAGACCCGGGTGGCGTTGACGCAGACCTCCTTGCGCGGGGTCGAGGTCGGCTGGATCATGATCAGCGCCGTGGGAAACATCTCCTGGCGATCGATCGCGTCGGCCAGGAACGGCCCCTCGCCCTTGAAGAAGACACAAGGCTGACCCTGCTCGTAGAGGGCTTCGACGAGTTGCTTGTCGGTGCGCCCGCCGCGGATGACGTCGCTTTCGCCGACCGCCACGTACTCGGGGTGCTCGCGAACGAAGCGGAGCAGCGGCTCGGCCTCGACGCCGGACATGCGGAACATGATCGAGACCGGCTGCAGGTCGCCGTCCTCGGCGCCCATCTCGAACGCGGCGCCGGCCATGGCCGCGACGTCGCCGTCCCCCGAGCAATCGATCACGCTGTCGGCCTGGATCAGCGTATGGCCCGTCTTGTTGCGCACCATTACCCCGGCGACGCGTTCGCCGTCGACGACCACGTCCTCGGCGAACGTGTGGAGCAGCAGCCTCACGCCGTAACGCGCCATCACCTTGACGATGGCCATTTTCATCACTTCAGGGTCGTAGCAGACGTAGCGGATCAGCCGGTAGTCATTCAGGATCCCGACAAAGCCGTTCATCGCCTTGCATTCGTCGATGATCTCCGTGAGCGCGCCGCCGACGACGAGCTCGCCGCGGGCGTTGACCGCCCCGTCGATGGTCATGCCGGTCAGCAGCTCTCCGCCGACCGTCGGCCCCGCGTCGACGAGGAGCGTCTTGGCGCCGTTGCGAGCCGCCCCGATGGCGGCTCCGACGCCCGCGGCGCCGGCTCCGACGACCAGCACGTCGACGCGTTGCGTGTGGATGTGGGTCCGCATGACTATCCTTCCATCTGTTCTTTTTCGATGCTCGCATCCCCGGTCATGACGCGTATCCGTAACGGCGGGGGATGTACATGACGGCATCCGGCAGGTAGGCGACCAGCAAGAGGGCGATGATCAGCGCGACAAGGTACGGGAAGCATGCCTTCGTCACCCGCTCGAACGGGATCTTGGTGATGTCGGCGACGATGTAGAGCGAGATGCCGACGGGTGGCGTGATGATGCCGATCATCAGCGCCAGCACGATGACGACGCCGAAATGGACGATGTCGAGGCCGAGCATGGGGGCCATGGGCACCAGGATCGGCGTAATGATGACCAGGTTGGCCGTGGCGCTCTCGAAGGTGCCGAGAACGAGCAGCCCGGCCAGGACGAGAAGCAGCACGGTGGCCGGGTCCGTCGACAGGCTGAACAGCGCATGAGAGACGATTTCGGGCACCTGCTCGACCGTGATTCCCCAGGCGAACACCTTGGCGGTCGCCAGGATGAACATGACGACGACGGTGGAGCGGACCGCCCGCAGCGTGGCCCCCTTGAGGGCGTCCCGGGTGAACTCGCGATAGATGGCGCCCAGGAACAGAGCGTAGAGGACGGCCACCGCACCCGCCTCGGTGGGCGTGAAGGCGCCCGTCAGAATGCCGCCGACGATAATGATGGGAGCGCTGAGCGGCAGGATGCCGCGCCAGAACGCACGACCTATCGCCACCAGGCCTGGCCATGGGTCGACCGGGCATTTCTCGCGGCCCGTGAGGACCTGGACGTAGATCGCCGCCATCAGGCAAAGGCCCATGATGACCCCGGGCACGATGCCGGCCAGGAACAGCGCGTCGATCCCGACCTCCGCCATCGCGCCGAACAGGACCAGATGGATGCTGGGCGGAATGATCGGGCCGATGGTGGAGGACACCGCCGTTATCGCAGCGGAGAACTCGGGGCGATAACCCTTGGCCCGCATGGCCTCGATCTCGACCCGGCCGAGGCCGGCGGCATCCGCCGACGACGATCCCGACATTCCCGAGAAGATCATGCTGGCAAGCACGTTGACGTGCCCGAGGCCGCCACGAACGTGCCCGACGAGGCTGTTGGCGAACTCGAAGATGCGCTGGGTCACGCCGCCCGTGTTCATCAGCTCGCCGGCCAGGATGTAAAGCGGGATCGCAAGCAGGGTCTCGCTGCGCACGCCGCTGGACAACTGCTGGGCGGCGATGGTCAGGGGGGTCTCGGCGGCCACCAGATAGACGAGCGATGCAGCGAGAAAGCTGAAGGCGACGGGGACACCGAGCAGAAGCAACGCCCCGAAACCGCAGAGAAGCAGCGTCAGAGCCATGGCTCAGCCCTCCCGGGCGTGGTCGGACGACACGCTGAACGCCATCACCAAGGCGCTCAGGGTCGAGGATGCCGCGGCCCAGACGATGGGAATCGAATAGAACGCGCGTGACAGGCGGAGGGCGACGATCTCCTGACCCCATTGCACCTGGGCCGCGCGAACCGCAAACCAACCCACCGTGACCATGCTGGCCCCTATGACCGCCGCCGAGAAGAGCGTGAGCGCGAAGAGCCAGCCTCGGGGCAGCCGCGTCACCAGGCCGGTGATGGCGACATGGCCGGCCTCCTTGAGAAGCGCGGCCGCCCCGATGAACGTGGCCCACACCAGGGCGAGGACGCTGGCGTCGTTCGCCCAGATGAGCGGGCTCTCCAGAATGTAGCGGAAGGTGATGCCGAGCGACGTGGCGGCCACGATCACGACCATGCACGCCATGCAGAACGCCATCTCCACCCGGCCGACTGCAGAGTCCACCCGTCTGAGGAACGCGATCACGACGGCCTCCCCTGGTCCGGAAACAGTGGCTAGAGCTTGCTGACCTTGTCGAACAGGCCGGGCGTCCAGTCGCCGTCCTTTTCCAGCTGCACCGCGACGGGGCGGGCCTTCTCGACGAACGGCTTGACGTCGATGTCGCTGATCTTGGCGCCATCGGCGGTCATCTTCGCCTTGTGGCTCTCGAACTCGGCGCCGATCGCCTTGGTGTAGAAGTCGCCGGCTTCGCTGCCGGCCGCCAGCATCGCGTCCTGCTGGGCTTTCGGCAGCTTGGCGAACACGGTCTCGCTGATCAGGATGTTGAACGGCGCCACCGAGTGGTTGGTCATCGTGATGTAGGGGGCGGCCTGGTAGAATTTCTCCGGGAAGACGGAGCTGAACGAGGAGTCCATGCCATCGACAACCCCGGTCTTGAGCGCGAGATAGGATTCCGACCATGGCAGGATGGTCGGCTTCATACCCAGCGCCTTCCAGGTTTCGACGTAGGCCCTGATGTTGGCGAGACGGAACTTGCGGCCTTCGAGATCCTTGACCGAAGCCACCGGGAACTTGGTGACCAGGACGCGCGGCACCCGGTACCAGTTGTCGGCGAGGACCCGAAGCTTCTTCTTCTCGAGCATCTCCTTCTTCATGGCGCCGTAGAGGTCGCTAGCCAGGAAGGTCTTCATGTGCTCCTGGTCGCGAAAGGCGAAGGGCATTGCCATGATGCCGTAGTCCTTCACCACGTTCTGGTTCCAGTCCGCCACGTTGGCGAACATGTCCAGAGCGCCCATCATGACGTTCTCGATCATGCTGACCGCGTCGCCGAGTTGCCCGGCGGGAAACACCTTGATCGTCACCGCGCCGCCGCTCTTCTGGGCGGCAAGCTCGGCGAACTTCTCCAATCCCTTGGTCTCAAAGCTGGTGGGCGAATGCACGCCACCGAGGCGCAGTTCCCTGGCCATCGCCGTTGTTTGCAGCATGGACAGCATGGCCGTGGCGGCCGCCATTGCGGCCAGATACTTGAATGCGCGCATGGAACATTCCTCCTGTTTTGGATTCTTGCGATCCGGTGATGTTCAAATCACCGGTTACCCGGCCGCAGCGTGCAGCGTCTTCGCGCCTCCCTCCGTGATCACGTTGCCGCGCAGCCACTCGGCCGTCTTCTGGGTATGTGAAAGACAGAGCGCGATCGCGCCCTTGTCGTCGCCGGCACGCATCAGAGCCACGATGCTGCGGTGGTCCTGGATCGACCGCTCCATGCTGCCGTGCGAGTTGACATAAACCCACTGGTAGCGCTCCGACGTGTCGAAGAGCCCCTGCAGGATGCGGAGCAAGTGCGGATTCTCGGTCCCTGCGAATAGCGCGAAATGGAAGTCCCGGTTCAGTTCCATGTAGCGGGCCAGATCATGGTCGCCCGCCGCCTGCACCATTCTCTCGATCAGCCTGTCGAGTTCCGCGAATTCCTTCTCGGTGAAGCGACGGCACGCCTCTTCCATCGCCCATGGCTCCATGCGGCAGCGCAGAGCGTAGACGTCGCGAAGCTCGGCCCCGGAGAGCGGCGCGACAACGGCGGAGCGGTGCGCCTGCAAGATCACGAAGCCACGCGCCGCCAGATCGGCCAGGGCCTGCCGCACCGGAATTCGGCTCAAGCCCAGCATGTCAGCGGTGAGGTTCTGATCGATGCGGGTGCCGGGCGGCAGTTCCTGCTCGACGATGCGGCGCTTGATCTCGTCGATCGCGAATTCGACAGCGGTTCTGTGGCGTGGCGGACGGTTCATGCGCTCAACCTGTCAAATTTTGGATCCATGATCAAGGATAATGTAGCAGCGACGCCTGACGACAGAGTCCGGCCGGGACGCCTCGCCCACACGAGGCGGTGGAGCGGAATCAGGAACGGCATCCCGACGACGATGACAACCGCCGCCCGCCACCGCGACATGTGAACGGGAACGTCCGGAAGCGGCGGCGAACCGAACGCCGCCGGGCTCAGACCGTCCTCATGGCGGCCAGTTTGAACAGGGTGTACGCCGCCAAAGTGGCGGCATCCTTGATCTCGCCGCGGCGCACCATGGACTCGAAGCGGTCCAGGCCGACCTCGACGCAGGTCAGGCCGGCCTCCTCGGGCGACAGATTCTGCTCGCCCGGCCGAAGATCCTCGGCCAGGAAGACGTGCATGCCCTGGTCGGAGTAGCCGTAGGCAACGAAGAGCCGTCCGAGATGCGTCATCCGGCCGGCGCCGAGGCCGGTCTCCTCGGCGAGTTCGCCGCGCGCGACGTCCTCGGGGGCGGCGGTCGGAGCGGTCTCCCACGAGCCCTGCGGAAACTCCAGATAGCGGCCGCCGACCGGGTACCGGAACTGCTCGACAAGGTGGAAGGAGAAGCCCGTGAACGGAATGATGACCGCGAAGTCGGGCTTGCTGACGACGCCGTAGATGCCGTCCGAACCGTCGGCACGCCGGATCGCGTCCTCCCGCACCGTCATCCACTGGTTGCGGTAGACCTCGCGGGACGAGAGTCGCTTCAGAGTCATGCGTGCCGGCTCCAGGACAACCGCAGGAACGCCCTCCCTATGCGTCCCTCGACATCAGCGGCGCCATGATGTCGAGGAACTGGGGCGAGCCGCAGGCGAAGTCGAGCCGCGACGACAGGCCGATGCGGTTCCAGTCGAGCGTGGTCTCGGCCCCGATCGCGGCCAGGATCGGCAGCGCCCCCATCACGTCCCAGGTCGCCTCGCCGAGGCCGATGTAGCCGTCGCTGCTGGCGTTGGCGATCTCGATCAGCGAGATCGCCGCCGATCCGTTGTGGCGGAAGGTCATGGCAGCGCCTTCCATCACGAATCGCAGCACGTCGAGGCGAGTCGGAATCGGGATATCGATGTGGAAGCCGATGCCGGTGACGGCCCGCGAAGGCTCCACCGGACGGAGCGTCGCCAGCGGCTCGCCGTTGCACAGGGCGGGATGCCCATTGCCGCCCGAGAAGATGTCGCCCCGAGCCGGCGCGTAGACCACACCGAACTCCGGGCGGCCGCCGCCGTACAGGCCGATCGAGACCGCCCACGAATCGGCGCCGCGCACGAAGTTGAAGGTACCATCGATCGGGTCCAGCACCCACACCCGCCCGGAGCGGCCGGTCCTGGCGGCACCTTCCTCGCCGTAGACGCCGTCGTCGGGGAACAGCTCCAGCAGCCGGCGACTGAGGAAGGCCTCGATTTCCCGATCGGCGGCCGTCACAAGGTCGAGATGATGCTTTGACGAGACCGAAAGCGAGGCGAGCTGGCCAAAATGCCGGAGCGCGATCTCGCCCGCCTCGCGGGCCAGCCGTTCGACGGCATCACGCATGGGAAATCCCCTTACCCGGTTCCGGAAGGCGGACATACCGGGGATGCACCGCGACGTCCCCCGAGACATCCACGTGATGGATGAAGTAGGCGTACGGCTCGTCGGCCTGCGGCGGCTCGAGACTTCCGTGATCGGGATGGAGATCGAGCTCGATCTTGAAGGCGGCGCTTCCGGCGATCGTCACCAGCGCACCGTTCCAGCAGCACTGCGACGGGCGATGGATGTGGCCGGCAAGGATGCGGAGTTCTCCCTTGTAGCGGGCGACGATCTCGCCGAGCTCGCGGCGACCGCTGGCCAGGCCGATGCCGTCGAGGAACCGGATCCCGGTCAGGTACGGCGCATGGTGCATGAGGAGGATGGTGGCGCCTTCCCAAGGCTGGCTCAGCTTGCGTTCGATCCAGGCCAGGCGCTCGCGGCAGAGGGCGCCGCCGGGGCCCGGCTCGGTCAGGGTGTCGAAGCCGAGGATGCGGATGCCGCGAAACTCCGTCTCGTAGAGGGCAAACCGCCCATCCTCGAACGGAAAGAGGTCGGCAAAGGCTGCGCGGAAGGCCTCGCGCTTGTCATGGTTGCCGGGCACCGCGAAGAAGGGCATCGGCAGCGGCTTCAGAAGCTCGCGCACCGTGGCGTAGTCCGCCATCGTCCCGCCGTCCGCCAGATCGCCGGTCAGCATCACGGCATCGACTGCCGGCCGGAACGCCGCCACGTCGTCGATGATCCTCCGCACCACCGGGATGATGTCGGGTCGCACCAGCGAGGTTTCGGACGTCTCGGTGAAGATATGGAAGTCGGAGATGTGGGCGATCAGCATGGGAATCCTACGATCTAGCGGATGCCGGCGCGCATGAAGCTCTGCACGAACTGACGCTGGAACAGCAGGAAGGCGACCAGCAGCGGAGCCACGGAGAGCAGTGTTGCCGCAGTGATCAGGCTCCAGTCGACGCCCTGCTCGATGGTGGCGAACACCTGCAGCCCGACCGTGATCGGCCTCGTCTCGACCGAGTTGGTGACCACCAGCGGCCACAGGAAGTTGTTCCAGTGGTAGCTCACCGTGACCAGGCCGTAGGCGATGTAGGTGGGCTTGGCGATCGGCACGAAGACGCGCACCAATACCTGCAGGCCGTTGGCGCCCTCCAGCCGCGCCGCCTCCTCCAGCTCCTTGGGGATGCTCTTGAAGGTCTGGCGGAACAGGAAGATGCCGAACGCCGATGCGAGGTACGGCATGGCGATGCCGACGATGGTGTCCAGGAGCCCGATCCGCGACAGCGTGCGGTAGTTCTCGACCAGCAGCACCTCGGGCATGATCATGAGCTGCACCAGCACCAGCATGAACAGCACGTTCGAACCGCGAAACGGGAAGCAGACGAAGGCGTAAGCGGCCATGGTGCAGACGATGAACTGGCAGACCAGAGTCACCGTCACCAGGGCAAAGGTGTTGAGGAAGTAGCGGGCAAACGGCGCCGCATTCCAGACCCGGACGAAGTTCTCAAGGGTCAACGGCATGAAGAGATCGAAGCGCGCCCCATAGGCCGCGGGGTGGAACGCGGTCCACACTGCATAGAGCAGCGGCGACACCCACAGGACGGCGAGGAACCAGCCGGCGAACGTCGTCAAAGCCGCGACGGGGTGACTGCGGAAATCGGCGTTCATCGGTAATGGATCCTCTTGTCGACGTAGCCGAACTGGACCAGCGCGATCACCGCCAGGATCACCAGCAGCACCATGGTCAGCGCGGCGGCGTAGCCGGTGTCCCAGTACCCGAAGCCGACCTGGTAGATGTAGAACAGCAACAGCGTGGTGGCGTTGTCGGGCGCGCCCTTGGTCATGACCACGATGTGGTCGACCAGGCGGAAGGCGCCGATCACCGCGTTGACCGAGATGAACAGCGTGGTCGGCATCAACAGCGGGATCGTCACCCGCCGCAGGGTCTGCCAGAAGCTCGCCCCTTCCAGGGACGCCGCCTCCATCAGCGTCGGCGAGATCTGCTGCAGGGCGGCAAGGTAGAAGATCATGAAGAAGCCGGCCTCCTTCCAGATCGTGATGACGATCAGGGCGGCTAGCGCGGTGTCCGGCTGGCCGAGGAAGTTCTGTCCGCCGAGGCCGAACAGCTGCAGCACCCGGTCGACCAGCCCGTAGTCGGGCGCGTAGAAGAAGAGCCAGATGTTGGCTACCGCGACCATCGGCAGGATGGTCGGCGTGAAGTAGGCCATCCGGACCGCCGCCTGACCGCGCAGCTTCGAGTTCACCAGCAGCGCCATGGCCAGCGCCATCGCCATCGACAGCGGTATGGTCGCAAAGGCGTAGATGAAGTTGTTGAGCATCGCCTTCCAGAACACGGGGTCGGCGAACATCGTCTCGTACTGGTCGAAGCCGATGAAGGCGGCCGGGCGCCGCCCGCGCGGCGTCGAGTACAGGCTATCGATGAAGGTCGTCACGATCGGCTGATAGGTGAACGTCCACAGAAGGACCGCCGCCGGCAGAAGCAGCAGGCCGCCATAGAGCGCGTTGCGTGACGCTTTCATCGTCGGGTTCCTTGGCCGCGTCCCGCGGAAGGGGACACCCCTTCCGCGGGACCTCGAGCGGATCAGCGGTACGGTTTGAGGATGCGGTCGATCTCGGCCTGAGCGTCGGCCAGCGCCTTTTCCGGCGTCTTGGTGCCGGTAAGCGCCGCGGCGATGGCATCGTTCAGGACCTTCGAGGTGCGGGAGTTCTCGTGGGTCGAGATCTCCGGCACCGAGATCGCGATCTGGTCGCGAGCGACGGTCGCCTCCGGAACCTTCGCCACGTATTCCTTGAGGGCCGGCTGCTCCCAGGCGCCGTCACGCGGGGCGACGTAGCCCGTCTTGATGCACCAATCGGCAAGGATGGGGTCCGAGGTCATGAACTTGACGAACTTGAACCCGGCCTCCTTTTCCGCCTGCGGGGCCTTCTTGAAGACGTAGAAGTTGCCGCCACCCAGCACCGAGCCCGGCTTCACCTTGCCGGGATAAGGCGCCATCCCGAACTCGAACTTGGCGTTCGCCTTGAGGTGCGACAGGTTGCCGGTGGTGGTCCACACCATGGCGATGCGCTCTTCCAGGAAGTCCGACGGCGTGGTGCCCCATTCCTGGATTCCCGGTGGATGAACGCCGTGGACCTTGCTGAGGTCGACCCAGAACTTCAGGGCCTCGACGACCTTGGGATCGGTCAGGTAGGTCTCGGTGCCGGCGTCGTTCATCAGCTTGGCGCCGTTCTGGATGGCGAGCGCGCCGAACAGCCACTGCGCGGAGCCGACGTTGCCCGGGATGCCGACGCCCCAGCGGGTGACGCGGCCCGAGGCGTCCTTCTTGGTCACCGCCTTGCCATAGGCGACCATCTCGTCCCAGGTCTTCGGGTACTTGTTGGGGTCGAGACCGGCCTCGGCGAACGCCTTCTTGTTCCAGTAAAGGACCGCGGTCGAGCGCTGGTAAGGAACCGCCCACAGATGCCCGTCGACCTTGGCGCTGGCGAGGTAGGCAGGCATGAACCCTTCTACCCACTTCTTGTCCTCGGCGGTCTTGAAGAATTCGTCGATCGGCTGAACCGCGTCCTCGTCGATCAGGGTGAAGATGTCGGTCGCCAGCAACACCGCGATGGTCGGCGGGGTGCCGCTCTTCGCCGCCGTCAGGGCCTTGGTCGTGGTGTCCAGGTAGTTGCCCGAGTACACCGGGACCACGTCGATGTCGGGGTTGGCTTCCTCGAACCTGGCGACGTAGCCGTCGATGGTCTGGGTCAGCGGGCCGCCGACCTGGACCGGATAGAAGAAGGTGACCTGCGTCTTGGCGCAGGCTCCGCCCCCGACCAGCGCGAGCGTCGAGGCGGCCAGAGCGGCGGTTATCGTCGCTCTCTTCCATGGCAGCATGTTCTTTCCTCCAAGTGTTGGCGACGCGAGTTGCCGGTTCGGATTCGCGTCTGGTTCGGTACGCACGTCGACTACTGCGGTGTCGTCTCCGCGACCCGTGTCTTCTTCGCCGGCGCCGCCGGATCGATCTCGCATCGCAGCCCGCTCTCCTTGTGAAAGAAGTGCTGGACCGACGTCTCCCATGCGAGGTGGACCGCGTCGCCCGCCTTAAGGCCGGGCCGACCCGGCGCGCGCACCATGAGCCGCTGCCGGCCGATGCGGCAGGCGGTGATCGTGTCGGCGCCGAAGTACTCGGTGGTCTCGACGACCGCGGGCTGGCCGGCCGAGGCAAAGGTGACCTGCTCCGGCCTCAGGCCGAGCTGCAGAGGGATGGAACCAGCCGGCAGCACGGCAGGACCAGCGCCGCCCTCGATCACCAGTCCGTCCGCGCCTGGGGCAAGGTCGAGAACGTTCATCGGCGGGGTCCCGATGAAGCGGGCCGCGAAGGTGGTCGCCGGCCGTTCGTAGAACTCGTGCGGCAGCCCGCTCTGCTCGACCTTGCCGGCGCGCATCAGAATGATGCGGTCGGCCATGCTCATGGCCTCGGTCTGATCGTGGGTGACGAAAACCATGGCAATGCCGAGCCGCTGCTGCAGCGAGCGGATCTCGTTTCGCATTTCCGAGCGCAACTGGGCATCGAGGTTGGACAGCGGCTCGTCGAGCAGGCAGACCGGCGTTTCAGCGATCAGCGCGCGGCCGAGGGCGACCCGCTGCTGCTGGCCTCCGGAAAGCTCGCTCGGCCGTCGGTCGAGAAGCTGCGAAAGCCCGAGAAGATCGACCACGCGCGCCAGCCGCTCCCGCTGCTCGGCCTTGGAAACGCCGCGCACCGACAGGCCGAACACGATGTTGCCCGCCACCGTCATGTGCGGGAACAGGGCGTACGACTGGAACACCATCGACAGGTTGCGCTTGGAGGACGCCAGGCCGGTCACATCGCGGCCGGCAATCGAAATCCTGCCCGAGGTCGCAAACTCGAGACCGGCGATGAGGCGCAGAGTCGTCGACTTGCCGCAACCCGAGGGCCCCAGCAGCGCCACGAACTCCGAATCGCCGGTTTCGAAGCTGACGTCGTCGAGGGCACGGAACGCGCCCCACACCTTGACGAGATTTTCGACCCTGATCCCCGACACTCTGGCCTCCCGGCAGGAATTCAAGCGAAGACGATCTTTTTTCTCAGCTTTTCCGAAGCGTTGGAGACGAGGGGTCGCGTCTCCGAATTGGTGACGACGTAATCGATGTCCTCGAGCGGGGCGACGACGTTCAGCGCCGTGCGGCCGAACTTGGAATGGTCGGCGACGACGATCACCGTCTGCGCGACTTCGATCATCGCCTGCTGAACGCACGCGCAGAGCGGGCTGTTGGTACAGATCACGCCGCGCTTGAGATCGACCGAGGTCACGCTCAGGATCGTCTTGTCGACGTTGAAGCGGCGGACCATCTCGGCCGCCATCATCCCCCCGAGCGAGTGGTTGATGGGGACGAACTCGCCGCCGATGCAGTGCACGTTGCGCGCCCCGCCGGCGACCAGGGCGCCGAGGACGTCGCTGCCATTGGTGACGAAGGTCAGGCTCCCGTTGCCGACGAGACGCCGGGTCACCTGAAGCGAGGTGGTGCCGCCGTCGATCATCACCGTGTCGCCGTCGACGATCAGCGCCGCCGCCGCTTCGGCGATGCGCGACTTCTCCTCGACGTTCATCACCTCGCGAACTGCGGCCTCGGGATCGCGCGTCACCTGGTTGACGACTACCGCGCCGCCATGGGTCCGCCGCAGCAGCCCCTGCCCTTCGAGCTCGGCAAGATCGCGCCGGATCGTCGAGATGGAGACCCCAAGCTTCTCCGTCAGCGCCTGGACATCGACGAACAGTTGAGAGCGCAAGTGGCCCAGCAGCTGCGCCTGCCGCTGCGGGGCCTGACGGTAGGCCAGCCCGATGCCCGCGGAGAAGTCGTCGGTCGCAGCAGGCTCGTCTGGTGTTTCCATGTCGACCATGCGCGCCCCCGAATGAGCTAATTCGGTCATTATACGATCGATTTCGCTCGCGTCAATCGGATGCTGGCGGAAGCGAGATCGCACATATATTCGTTCTATCTCAGCGTATTATAGCACTTTCTTGGAATACATTATTATCGTGGCTGACCTGTGGATGATTGGAATAGGTCATAATCGGTCGGTGTGACGGCGCGCTGCCCACTCCACCCTTTCTCTTACGCAATCGCCCCAAGGACCGAGTGGCGCTGCCACCCGGACGGCGGGTCCACCGACGCTCCATGGCGGGTTTCGGCGCACGAAAGGGGTAACGCGGGAGCCGCGGCATCGCCCCGGTTGGGGTTGGAGAGCGGCGACGCGCTCCCCCGCTTCACCTTGATTGGCGTCCGTGCCGTACCAGGGTCGAGATTGACGCGCCGCATTAGCAAGGCAGGCGTTGCCGTCCCGCTATCTGCCCCCACCTCAAGCGCTTCATGACGCGATCGGGCTCGCTTGCCCACAAGCCATGAAAGGAGATGCTCATGAAACCGTGGATGCTTCCGATCTTCGCAGGCGCCCTCCTCGCCGTTTCCGCATGCGGCAGCAACGACACCGATAGGGCGGTCAGCGGCGGTGCAATGGGCGCCGGCCTCGGGCTGGTCGCAGGCCCTGTCGGAGCCGTGGTAGGCGGCGCCGCGGGTGCCACCGCAGGAGCCCTCACCAACGAAGAGCAGATCGACCTCGGGGAGCCGGTCTGGCGGTGATCCCAGCCGACGGAGGGGGCGGTCGGCCGAGAGGGCCGACCGCGCTCACCCGACCCGCTGAAAACCTGCGGAAGGATTCAGCCCGATGCTCAAAGTTCTCGGTTGGACCGTCGGGATCATCTTCCTGATCGGCCTGCTCGTCGTGTTCGGTGTCATCGATCTCATTTTCTGAGCCCCGGGGCTGCCGATGACCCCGGTCTTCCTGCTGATCGGCGCCCTCCTGCTTCCGCTCCCCTCGGCCCTCGCGCAAAGCGGTTCCGGCCAAGAACTCCCGGGGACGGTAGTCGACGATTCCACGATCACCCTGCAGGAGATCCGCCGCTCAAGCGACCGCATCTTCAACGCTCTCGGCGGGGGGAACGCCGTCAGCCGAAGCCAGTTCGTCGCAGCCGACCTGCCGCCGGAGGTGGTCCGCTCGAAGCCGGACGCCAAGGCGCTGGGCCGGCTTTTCGGACTGCTCGACGTAGACGGGAACGGCCAGCTTTCGCGCGCCGAATGGGATGCGCAGATCGAGAAGGACCTGCAGTTCGCCGACCAGGACGGGGACGGCCGAGTCACCCTGAAGGAACTGTCAAACGCGCGCGAGAACGTCGGTTTCGGCGACGCGATCGGGATGCTCTTCTGAACGGTCTATAACCGCGCGCCCCTTGCACGGGACGACACCGCCATGATCCGACGACGGTAGCGGGCCGGCGTCACCCCGGTGCGCCGCTTGAACAGCCGGCGAAAGAAGGTCGGATCGTCATAGCCAACAACCCGTGCCACGGCATCGGTCGGAGCGACGCTGGTCTCGAGCATCTGCTTGGCCTCCTCGATCCGTAGCGACTGGATGTAATCGATCGGAGCATAGCCGGTTGCCTGCTTGAAGCGGCGCTTGAAGGTACGCTCCGACAGGCCCGAACGTTGCACCATGCAGGCGACCGGGCAGTCGGCGTCGTAATGGTCGGCGATCCAGGCTTGGCATTCTGCGATGACGGGATCTTCGTGCCGCCGCGGTCGCCCCATCGCCGAGAACGGGAGTTGCCCGTCGCTGTGGTCGCCGAGAAGAAAGATTTTCGAGATGCGGACGGTTTCGGCCTCGCCGCAGAAGCGGCCGATCAAGGAGAGCGCGAGATCCTCCCACGAGGCCGCACCGCCGCTGGTGACGATCCGGTGCTCGGGACCGGCCGGACAAAGGATGCGCTCCGGCCGCAGGCGGACGCCCGGGTAGCAGTCGCGAAAGATCCCCGTAGCGCTCCAGTGCGTCGTCGCCTCGTGCCCGTCGAGGATGCCGCTTTCCGCCAGGAATAGCGATCCGGTGCACACCGAGCATGCCATCGCGCCCCGCGCAAACTGCCCCCGCAGCCATTCCGCTTCCGCGCCCCAGCGGCCACGCGGGTCGCCTGTCAGTTCCAGGTCGGTCACGACGACCGCGTCGGCGGCCGGCGCATCCGCCAGTCCCGTGTCGGCCGCAATGGGCGGCCCGGCAGCAGAGCGAAAGGATGAGCGGTCGCGGGCGATGATCCGCACCTCCATGCGGCGGGCGGGCGTCTCCTCTCCGGTCAGGCGGCACCATGCCACGCCTACTGCCGCAAACACCTCGAACAGGCTGTAGAGAGTCCCAGGCGTGCTCTCGGGAAGCGCCATGAGCGCAATCGAAACCGGAGGCTCGCCCGGCCTCGGTCTGGATGGCGAGGTTGGCATGAAAACCCCGTTGCCGACCGTTGTGCCACTCGCGGAATCCGGCGTTGGCCGCCAGTTGTCCGGTTGTTTCCATGTCTGTTCGAGGAAAGGGAAAGGCAATGACTGCGATCTTGGAAAAGGAGCACGGCTTCGATCATTCCGCTGCCGAGGCGTTTGCCGGCAAGGTGGGCGACCTGCTCGACGCCGGGGCCGTCGCCGTGATGATGTCGATCGGCCACCGGACTGGCCTGTTCGAAACGATGTCGGGGATGCCGCCGTCGACCAGCGGCGAGATCGCCGCTGCCGCCGCTCTGTCGGAGCGCTATGTCCGCGAGTGGCTTGCCGCCATGGTGACGGGGCGGGTTGTCACCTACGATCCCGAGCGCCGCACCTATCGGCTGCCGCCCGAGCACGCGGCCTGCCTGACGCGCAACGCGCCGCTGGGCAACCTTGCCGTCTACGCCCAGCACATCGCGATCATGGGTGCGGTTCAGGACCGGGTCCAGGCCTGCTTCGAGACCGGCCAGGGAACCTCGTACGGCGAGTATCCCTGCTTCCATCAAATCATGAGCGAGGATAGCGGCCAAACCGTCACCGCGGGGTTGTTCACGTCAATCCTGCCGCTGGCCGAAGGGATCGAGGCCCGCCTCTCGGAAGGCATCGACGTGCTCGACGCAGGATGCGGACGGGCTTCGGCGCTCATCGCCATGGCGGAACGCTTCCCGCGCAGCCGTTTCACCGGCTACGACCTGTGCCAGGACGCGATCGCATTCGCTGCTGAGACTGTGCGTGAAAAGGGCCTTGGCAACATTCACCTGGAGGTGCGCGATCTGACCGGCTTCGACGAGGAGAAGCGGTACGCGTTCATCACCTCCTTCGATGCCGTCCACGATCAGAGGGACCCGCTGGAACTCCTCCGCAGCTTGCGGCGCGCCCTGCGCCCCGGCGGCGTCTACCTGATGCAGGACATCGGCGGCTCGGCCCGGCTGGAGAACAACCTCGACTTTCCGATGGCATCGCTGCTGTACGCAGTCTCCTGCGTCCACTGCACGCCGATTTCGCTGGGCCAGGGCGGCCAGGGCCTCGGCACCATGTGGGGCTGGGAGACCGCCGAGCAGATGCTGGGAGAGGCCGGGTTCCGGGAGGTCCGCCGTCACACCCTGGCGCACGATCCGATGAACGTGTGGTTCGTCGCCGGCCGTTGAACGGCTCGACCTCCCAAAGATAATCTCCCTTCCCGCATCCTGGAAAACCGTGTGGTAAGTCTCCAAGTAGAGTCTTGATGAGCAAAGAGAAGAGATGAAGGGAGACGATCATGAGGATTCCCGAATGGATCAAGCCCGCGGTTTGGGGTGGGATCTTTGGCGCCGTCGCGATTACGATCGTCGGCTTCAGCGCCGACTGGGTGGTTACCACCGCATCCGCCTCGGAGCAGGCCGAAGCCAAGGCGGACCAGGCGGTGATCGCGGCCCTGACGCCCGTCTGCGTGGCGCAGTTCAAGAAGGCCGCCCAGGACAGTCAGCAGACCCATCTTGCGGCCCTGGAAGACCAAAGCTCGTGGCTCCGCGGCGACTACATCGAGGAGCACGGGTGGGCGACGATGCCCGGCAGCAACGAGCCCGATGACGAGGTAGCCGATGCCTGTGCACGGGAGCTTCTGAAGGCTTCCTGATCCGAAAGGACGCGGCGTCCTCGTCATCCGGGAGGATCGGCGACCACCTTTTCGCGCAGGACCTCCCGCAGGGCCGCATTTGATATCAACCCCCGCTCGGCGGCGTGCAGAGCCATCGTGAAGCTATCGTCGGCGAGCAGCATCTCGGCACCGGTCCGGGCGACCTCGGCGGCCAAGGCGGCGATCGCCTGCCGCCGTTCGTCGCCGGCGGCCGCGACATGGCGGATGTAGATGACGCGGACCCGGTCGGGGTGCTCGTGGACGATCCTGGCGTAGATCTCGGGATCGCGCTGCCCGCTGTCGCCGATCAGGATGACCGGCAGGTCGCGGTAGACGTCAAGCATCAGCCGGATCAGCTCGATCTTGTGCTCCCGCGCCGGCGGCGGCAGCGGCCGCTGCAGCGTCATGCCCCATTCCCGCAGGAACACCACCGGTCCGATCGGGATCCGGTGCAGGCGGAAGAACCGGTCGAGGATGTCGTAGATGGACCACGGCCCGCGCGAGACGTAGACGATCGGGTTCTCTGTCGGCTCCGCCCCGCCGCCATGGTAGAGGGCGCGGTAGAACGCGGCCACGCCCGGGAAGGCGATCCGGCTTTCCACACCCGCCACGAAGAGACGCCACATCATGACCAGCTTGTTGGACACTCCGGTCTCGATCACGGTGTCGTCGATGTCGCTGATGACCACGTATTCCGCCGTCGGAGGAGCGACGAAGACATGGGATTCCGCGACCGGCGCCGTCGGCCCGACCAGTTCCAGTCGCATGCTGTGCCAAGCCCGGTCGGAGATCAGCGGCCGGTCGAGCCGCAGCCGTACCCGGAAATAGCCGTCCCGGTCCGCTTCGGCCAGGGTCTCGGCACCGGCGAAGGCTGCCCGCACCACGGCGCCGCCGACGCCGCGCCGGACGATCCGCCGCACCAGATCGATCGCATCGCGGCCGGACCGGGTGCCGGGCCGCATGGGGCGACCCGGCTGGCGGAAGACCCGCCCCACGACGAGCGCCTCGCTGCTCGAGGCGCAGCCGCGGAACGCCTGGATGGCCAGCCCGCCCGCGCCTCCGGAGGTCGAACGGACGGGTCGGGCGGCAAGCCGGAGCGCCGCCCTCAACCCTCGCTTGAGGCCGTTCCACGTCGATTTCGGCATTACCACCATCCATGACGAGAGCGCCGCCTGGGCGGCGACGCCCTCGCCGTCCTGGTGCCGACCGTCCTAGGTCGGCACGGATCGCTCCGCGCCATCCCGAGCAGATATGGGCCGACGCGGCCGGGGCAAGCGCCTTCCTGCTAATGATCCGAAGCGCCCGACCGAGCGGCGGCGAGCGGCGCCCTCTTGCCGTGGCCCAAACGCGAGGAACGGACCGCAGCACATCCGGCCCACCCCGTCGGTCCGAGACCAGGTCAGCCCGCGATGGCCTCGACCATGGCGTCGACGGCACCGGCCGTCTGCAACCCGCAATCGCGGACCAGGGTCCGCCAGGTGAAGAAGCTTATCGCCAGCGTCAGCATCGCCTCCTGCTTCTGGCTCAACTCCGCGCCGAGAACCTCGTGATACGCCGCGATATACGGGCCGAACCGGAGGCCGACGATCTCGCGGGTCAGCGCATGGTGCTCGGCATCGCGCAGCACGCAGCCGGCCAGCGAGGCATTGCGCTCGTACCAGCCATAGATCGCCAGCAGCCCCGTGCGAAGCCGCTCCCGCCGATCGGCGATGGCGCGCCAGGGAGCGGCATCGGGCAGCGGATCGCGCTCCATCGTCAGTCCCGAGCAGGCGAGGCCGAGGCTGCGCTCGTCGGCGAAGTGCGCATAGAAGGTGTGGCGCTGCACGCCGGCACGATCGGCGATCATGCTGATAGTCGTGGCCGCGGGGCCGACGCTGCCATGCAGTTCGACGGCGGCTTCGACGATGCGCCGTCGGGTCTCCGCCTGTTGCTCGGCGCGGCGTCTGAGGGTGTAGGTGCGGGTCATCTCAAATTTAATTGCACAGTCATGTGCATTTATATTGACACCAGCTCGCAAATTGGCTACACACGAGTGTATCACGAAATGTAAGAAGCGTCCACCGGCGGCAGCCGCCGCTCCGGTGGGGCCACAATCCCAGAACCGCAGGGAGCGCGTCATGGAGACCAGGATCAGCGAGATCGCCGACGGCATCTACCGGCTTTCCACCTTTGTAGCGGAGATCGCCCCGCCGGCCGGCTTCACCTTCAACCAGTTCCTCGTCCTCGGCGACGAGCCGCTGATGTTCCACACCGGCCTGCGCAAGATGTTCCCGCTCAACCGGGGCGCCGTTGCCCGCATCATCCCGCCCGAGCGCCTGCGCTGGATCGCCTATGGCCACTTCGAGGCCGACGAGTGCGGCGCCATGAACGAATGGCTGGCTGCTGCCCCGCAGGCGACGGCGACGCACGGCCAGACCGGCTGCCTGGTCTCGCTCAACGATTTCGCGGACCGCCCGCCGCGGGTTCTCGCCGATGGCGAGATCGTCGAGCTCGGCGGCGGCAAGCGGGTCCGCTTCATCGACACCCCCCACACGCCGCACGGCTGGGACGCCGGCGTGTTGTACGAGGAGTCGACTGGCACGCTGCTGTGCGGCGATCTGTTCACCCAGCTCGGCGACGCCGGGGCGCTGACCGAGGGAGACGTCGTCGGACCTGCCATTGCGGCCGAGGACCTGTTCCAGTATTCCAGCCTCGCTCCCGGCATGGGGATGACGATCCGCAGCTTGGCCACGCTGGCACCACGCACGCTGGCCCTCATGCACGGCCCGTCGTTCCGCGGCGACGGAGCCGCCGCATTGCGGGCGTTGGCCGACGACTACGACCGCCGCGCGTCCAGTCAGGCCTTCTGTCGCGACGCCGCCTGATCTCTCCGCAGACTCTCGGCCATGGGTTCGGCTAGACGCGTTCCGCGGCAGACTCGAGAATGGGCTGGCGGCGGCGGGCGACGACCATTCGCTGGTGAAGGGCGGCGACGGTGCGGCTGCCGGTGCTGGTGAACAGGAACGGCAGCAGGGCATGCACGAAGCAGGCGCAACCCGCCGCCAGGAGGGGGCCAGCGAACGACAGCGCCTCACCCAAATGCTCGCCGTAGGTCTCGCCGACCGATGCGGGGTGCTCGGAGAACAGGGTCGAGAGCTTCATGACCACTCCATGGCAAGTGATTTCAACTCTCAATCGTAGCACCTCAAGTATGGTTCGTGCTTCCAACCTTTTCCGCTGATATCGCGTTTGCGAGCATGTCATACCATGATGACTGTGTATCGTGGTTTTCTGTTCTCTATCTAGCGTTTTTGGCGAAAGCCGAAACAATGCCGCTTTCATGGCAAGCCGACTGGCCCCGCCTTCTTGATGCCTCGCCTCGCTGCTCGAATTCAGTACGGACGTCCTAGCGGCAGGACCCGCACTAGACGAAAATTCCCCCGAGGGCGTAGGATGATGAAAGATGTTCTCGGACGCGACCTGCGCCCCCGGCATTCCGCTGGAGGATCCCCATGGACCAAATCGATCGAAAAATCCTGTCCCTGCTGCAGCAGGATGCGACGCTCTCCGTCGCCGCCGTCGCGGACAAGGTCGGGCTCTCCTCGACCCCCTGCTGGCGCCGCATTCAGAACCTCGAAGCGGCGGGTTACATCCGGGGGCGGGTCGCGCTGCTGGATCCCAAGAAGATGAACGTGGGGGTCACCGTTTTCATTGCGGTGCGCACCAACCACCACTCGGCGGAGTGGCTGGACAAGTTCCAGACCGCGGTCGACGGCATCCCGGAGATCGTCGAGTTCTATCGCATGGCGGGCGACATCGACTATCTGCTGCGCGCCATGGTGCCCGACATCGCCGCCTACGATTCGGTCTACAAGCGCTTGATCGAGCGCATCGAGCTGGCCGACGTGTCCTCGATGTTTGCGATGGAGACGATCCGTTCGACCACGGTCCTGCCGGTGACCTACGCCGACTGACCGGCCAACGCCCCCTACACGGCGCGTGAGTGCCTTGTTTCGCCCTGTCTCAGGTAGGTGTCGAAGGCGGCGGCGGCGACGCGGACCAGTTGGCGGCCGTGCTCGCCGACGGTAAGGGTGGAGCCTTCGATGCTGAGCACGCCGTCGTCGGCGAGCGGGGCGAGGCGGCGCATCTCCTCGGTGAAGTCGGGGTTGGCGGCGGGATGGCGGGCGGCAGCGGCGGCAAGGTCGACGGAGAGCTCGCACATCAGGTGCTCGATGATGTCGCGGCGCAGCCGGTCGTCGGCGGTGAACGCGATGCCGCGCGCGGTGGCGAAGCGGCCTTCGCCGATCGCGGCGC
>JAHDSF010000038.1 GCA_018432935.1 Rhodospirillales bacterium
GGAGGAGCAGGAGCGCAAGGCCGCGGCCGATCGCAAGGCGCTGCTGAACAGGATGGCGTCGGAGTTCGAAGCCAGCGTCGGGATGGTGGTGAGCCAGGTGTCCTCGGCCTCGACCCAGATGAACGGCTCGGCGGCATCGATGTCGGCGGCGGCGGAGGAGACGTCGCGGCAGTCGACGGCGGTGGCGGCGGCGTCCGAACAGGCGAGCGTGAACGTGCAGACGGTGGCGACGGCGGCCGAGGAGTTGACGGCGTCGATCGGCGAGATCGGCCGCCAGATCACGCAGGCATCGAACGTGGCCAGCGGCGCGGTGCGTCAGGCGGAGGAGGCCAACGACAAGGTGCAGAGCCTGTCGGCGGCGGCGCAGAAGATCGGCGAGGTGATCGGCCTGATCAACGACATCGCCAGCCAGACCAACCTGCTGGCGCTGAACGCGACGATCGAGGCGGCGCGGGCCGGGGAGGCGGGCAAGGGGTTTGCGGTGGTGGCCTCGGAGGTGAAGAACCTGGCCAACCAGACGGCCAAGGCGACCGGGGACATCGCGGCGCAGATCGACGGGGTGCAGAACTCGACCCGGGAGGCGGTTGCGGCGATCGCGGCGATCACCCAGACGGTGGCCGAGATCGACAAGATCTCGTCGGCGGTTGCGGCGGCGGTCGAGGAGCAGTCGGCGGCAACCCAGGAGATCGCGCGCAACATCGAACAGGCATCGGTGGGCACGAGCGAGGTCAACAACAACATCAGCGGCGTCAGCCGGGCGGCCAACGACACCGGGCTTGCGGCGAGCCAGATCCGCACCGCCGCGACCTCCCTGTCGCAGCAGTCGGAGGCGTTGCGCGCCGAGGTCGAGAAGTTCCTCGCCACCGTCCGCGCCGCGTGAGGGGCTACCGCAGGGCCGAGGGTCCCGATCCCATCCGTTCCCGGCGGCCTTCCTCGACCAGCCAGTCGCGGAACGCCGCTGCCGCGTCTGAAGCCTCTCGGCGCGGCAGGTAGACAACATAGGTGAGGCCGCTCG
The DNA here is from genome assembly GCA_018432935.1 of Rhodospirillales bacterium. GTDB lineage: Bacteria > Pseudomonadota > Alphaproteobacteria > Rhodospirillales > Shumkoniaceae > JAHDSF01. The sequence goes on from JAHDSF010000038.1 coordinate 1,016, forward strand.
GATGGAAGCCCAGCGGTGCCCAAAGGCGGCCGGCCCGAACGTCGCCCGCAACCAGCGGCCACGGGCCGATGGCGACGCCGAGGCCGGCGATCGCGGCCTCCAGCAGATAATAGAAATGCTCGAATTCCGTTCCTGATTCGGCGTCCGGCCACGAAAGGTCATGGACGCGCAGCCAGTCGCGCCAGGCGTGCAGCCGGGTTGCAGTATGCAGGCGTGGCAGGGGACGAAGGTCCTCGGCGTCGGTGATGTCGAGGCGGGTCGCGAATCGGGGAGACAGAACCGGGCCCGCATACTCGGTCAGGAACGGCGTCGCCTCAACCCCGTCGGGCCATGGCGGACGGCCGACTCTGATCGCCAGGTCGACATGCGCGCGGGCGAAATCGAGCGGGACCTCGGAAGCCGAGAAGCGTACGTCGACGTCCGGCTGGCGCGCCTGAAAGCGGTGCAGACGAGGAATCAGCCAATGCATCGTGAAGGTGCCGTAGCACGACACCTGAAGGCTGCCGTCACGACGTCCGGCGGCGGCGCGCACCCCCTGCTCGATAAGGTCGAAGGCCCCGGTCAGCACCTGAAGCAGGCGACGCCCCGTCTCGGTCAGGCGGGGGCGGTTCCTCGGCCCTTCGAACAGCGCGGTGCCCAGCGCCTCCTCCAGCAGCTTCACCTGCCGGCTGACCGCGCCGTGGGTGACCAGGAGTTCTTCGGCGGCCGTGGTGAAGCGGCCGAGCCGGCCGGCAGCCTCGAAGGCACGGAGGGCATTCAGCGGGGGCAGGCGGCGGCGCATGTTTGTGAGAATAGCTCACAATGCGGCGGAGATAAACTCGATTTAAATCGCGGTAGGAAAAGATGATTTTGATCCCACCGGCAACTCGGTTCTTGCATACTTCTGACGAGGTTGGAAATGGGGGATATGTCCGACGGCAAGGGGTTTGATGCCCGGATCGCGTTTGCGGCGGCGCGGGCCCGGACCGGCGTTCCGCGTCCGGTCGGGGCATCCTGGGGCGGCTGGGGCGCCGTAGCCTGCCCGCGCGGTACGCAACGGGGGCAGCGGACAGGCATGGATCCGGCGGCCGATGCCGCGGACGACGTCCCGAGCCCGCAGGCGTTCGGCGGCGAGTGACGCAGGGTTCCGAACTCGGCACAGCCCGGCGCGTGACGCCCCGAGTTGACTTCGTCCTGCGGCTCCGACGACAGTGGCGTCCGAATCAAGCTGCCGGGCGGAAGGACAACGGCCGTGAGCGACAAGGACGATCTGACCGTCGGCATCGTCGGCGGCATGGGACCCGAGGCGACGCTTGACCTGTTCGCCAAGATTCTGGGGCACACCGCGGCCCGCACCGACCAGGAACATCTGCGCCTGATCATCGACAACGACCCCAAGGTGCCGAACCGCCACGATGCGATTGCCGGCCGGATCCCGTCGGTCGGCCCCCGGCTTGCCGCCACCGCTTGCGGGCTCGAACGGGCGGGAGCCGACTTCGTGGTCATGGCCTGCAACACGGCGCACGCCTTCGAGGCGGACGTGCGGGCGGCCCTGACGGTGCCTTTCGTCAGCATCATCGAGGAGACCTGCAACGAGGTGCTGCGCCGGGTCGGGGGCGCGGCCTCGGTCGGACTGCTGGCCGCCAAAGGCTGCCTCGACGCGGGGCTATACCAGAAGGCCCTGGCGGGGCATGGGATCGAGGTCGTGGTGCCCGCCGAGACGGAGCGCTTCATGAAGCTCCTGTATGCGATCAAATCCGGCGACCGCGCCGCGCCGGTGCGTGCCGCTATGCGGGGACTCGCCGGGGGGCTGGTGGAGCGCGGCGCTGCCGCGATCATCGCCGGCTGCACTGAAGTGCCGCTGGTGTTGAGCGACGGCGATCTCGCGGCTCCGGTCATCGATTCCACCGACGTCCTGGCGCGACGGTGCGTCGCCTACGCCCGCTACCGGGAGCCGCTGCCCGCGCGCTGAGGTACTGCTTGCGCCGCGGCTTTGTTCCAGAGTATGCAGAAAAAAAGCGCATCCCCGAGACAAGCGGGGCGCCAAATCCAGTGCCGGCCGTGGTCGGTACCCCCGGGCGGGGGTGGTGTCTCGACCATTGTGAATGCTGACAGGAGGAACACTCGCATGATGAAGAAGATCGTGGTCGCCGCGGCGGCGATTGCCGTGCTGGCTGCGACCGAAGGCTCGGCCCAGGAGCTTTACGGTACGCTGAAGAAGATCAAGGAAGGCGGCACCATTGTCATCGGCCACCGCGAGACGTCGCTGCCGTTCTCCTATATCGGCCCCGACGGCAAGCCGGTCGGCTACACCCTCGACATCTGCGCGAAGATCGTCGACGCGGTGAAGGCCGAGATTGGCGCCGACAAGCTCGAGGTCAAGTACGTTCCGGTGACGCCGCAGACGCGTATCCCGCTGATCGCCAACGGCAACGTCCACATGGAATGCGGCTCGACCACCAACACGCTGTCGCGCCAGAAGCAGGTCGACTACGCCTACACCACCTACCTCACCGGGACCAAGCTGCTGGTCAAGAAGTCCTCGAAGATCAAGGAGGTCGAGGACCTGGCCGGCAAGGCGATCGCCCTTTCGCAGGGGACGACGAACGAGCGCGCCATCAAGGAGGCGATCGAGAAGCTCAAGATCCAGAACGTCAAGGTGCTCAACGTCAAGGATCATGGCGAGGGCTTCCTGGCGCTCGAGACCGACCGCGTCGACGCCTTCTCGACCGACGACATCCAGCTCTACGGGCTGATCGCCAAGGCCAAGAACCCGGGCGATTACGAGGTCGTCGGCCGGTTCCTGTCGTTCGATCCGTATGCGATCATGCTGCCGCGCGACGACTCGGCTTTCCGTCTGGTCATCAACCGTACGCTGGCCGACCTGTTCCGCACCGGTGAGATCGAGAAGATCTACGCCAAGTGGTTCACCCAGGACATCCCCGGCGGCAAGGCCCTGAACGTGCCGCTGAGCGACCTGCTGAGGGCCAACTTCGAAGTCCAGGCCTTCCCGCAGTAGCCGTCGCGCTTTTCCGGAGGCCGCCCCTCGTGGGCGGCCTCCGACGTTTCTGGTCTCAACCCCCGGACGGACATCGTAAATGAGGTACAACTGGAACTGGGGGATCCTCTTCCAAGATCCGTATTTCGAGTGGCTGATCACCGGCATCGAATGGACGCTGATCGTCTCTTCGCTGGCCTGGATCCTGGCCTTCTCGCTGGGATCCCTGGTCGGGGTGATGCGGACGCTGCCCCAACGCCTCCCCCGCGCCATTGGCGCCGCCTACGTCGAGCTGTTCCGCAACGTCCCGCTGTTGGTGCAGATGTTCATCTGGTTCTACGTCATGCCCGAGCTGGTGCCCGATGATCTGGGGCGCTGGATCAAGCGCGACATGCCGTACCCCGAGGCGACCAGCGCGATCCTGTGCCTGGGCACCTATACCGCGTCGCGTGTCGCCGAACAGGTGCGCGCCGGCATCGAGTCGATCCCGCGCGGCCAGCGCATGGCCGGGCTGGCGATGGGCCTGCGGACGTGGCAGGTCTACCGCTACCTGCTGATCCCCGTCGGCTACCGCATCATCGTGCCGCCGATGACGTCCGAGTTCCTGACCATCTTCAAGAACTCGTCGCTGGCGCTGACGATCGGCGTCGGCGAGGTGCTGATGCAGGCTCGCCAGATCGAGAACTACACCTTCCAGGGTTTCGAGGCGTTCACCGCGGCCACGATCATCTACGTCGCCGTGACCCTGGTGGTGGTGGCGGTGATGGCCCGCGTCGAGGTCAAGACCCGCATTCCCGGCTACGGCGTGCGGAAGGGGCGCTAGCGATGATCGACTTCGATTTCAACGCCATCATCCGCAACCTGCCGTACCTGTGGCAGGGCATGCAGCTGAGCCTGCTGCTCACCGGGTTGGCGGCGGCCGGCAGCATCGTGCTGGGCACCATCCTGGCACTGATGCGGCTGTCGGGGGTGCGGCTGTTCCAGTGGATCGGCACCGCCTGGGTCAACTTCTTCCGCTCGCTGCCGCTGCTGCTCGTCATCTTCTGGTTCTACTTCCTGGTGCCGATGGTGGTGCAGCGGCAGGTCGACGCCTTCAATTCGGCGCTGATCGGCTTCGTGCTGTTCGAGGCAGCCTACTACTGCGAGATCATGCGGTCCGGCATCCTCAGCATCTCGCGCGGGCAGGCGTGGGCGGGCTACGCCCTGGGGCTGCGTTACTCGCAGACGATGCGCTACGTTGTCCTGCCGCAGGCGTTCCGGAACATGCTGCCGATCCTGCTCACCCAGACCATCATCCTGTTCCAGGACACCTCGCTGGTGTTCGTGGTCGGGCTGGCCGACTTCATGACCTCCGCGGTCACGGTGGCGCAGCGGGATTCCCGCCTGCTCGAGCTCTACACCTTCACCGCGCTGGTCTATTTCGCGATGTGCTACGGCGCTTCGGCCTACGTGAAGCAATTGCAGAAGAAGATCCACCGATGATCGAGATCTCCAACATCAACAAGTGGTTCGGCTCGTTCCACGTGCTGAAGAACTGCTCGACCCAGGTCGCCAAGGGCGAGGTGGTCGTGATCTGCGGGCCGTCGGGGTCCGGCAAGAGCACGCTGATCAAGTGCGTCAACGGACTGGAGCCGTTCCAGGAAGGCACGATCACCGTCAACGACATCTCAGTCGGGGGCAAGGGCACGGACCTTTCGAAGCTGCGCGCGCACATCGGCATGGTGTTCCAGAACTTCGAGCTGTTCCCGCACATGACGGCGATGCAGAACATCTGCCTCGGCCAGACCAAGGTGCTGGGTCGCTCGACGACGGAGGCGCAGGATCGGGCCAACGCGCTGCTGCAGCGGGTTGGTCTCGGCGAGCTCGGCTACAAGTATCCGGCCGAGCTGTCGGGGGGCCAGCAGCAGCGGGTGGCGATCGCCCGCGCGCTCGCCATGGACCCGATCGCCATGCTGTTCGACGAGCCGACCAGCGCCCTCGACCCCGAGATGATCAACGAGGTGCTCGACGTGATGCAGGAGCTGGCGCGCTCGGGCATGACGATGATGGTGGTGACCCACGAGATGGGTTTCGCCCGGCGGGTCGCCGACCGCGTCATCTTCATGGACCAGGGCGAGATCGTCGAAGACGCCACCAAGGACGATTTCTTCACCCGCTCGCGCAGCGAACGGGCGCAGCTCTTCCTGTCCAAGATCCTGCAGCACTGAAAAAAGGGGTCGGAGTCGTTTTCGGGCGAAAATGACTCCGACCCCTTTTGGTTGCGCCACCATAGGCGGTGCGTTTATCGTTTCCCGGGAAGATGGCGGAGGAGGATGGACGATGAGCGTGCTGATGAGCTTCTGCGGCGCCGCCGGGACCGTGACCGGCTCGTGCCACTGGGTCCGCAATTCCCGCAGCCGCTTCCTCGTCGACTGTGGCCTCTTCCAGGGCGCGAAGACCATCAAGGAGCTGAACTACGGCCCGTTCCCGTTCGATCCCCGCAAGCTCGACTTCGTTCTCCTGACCCACGCTCACATCGACCATGCGGGCCTGATCCCGAAGCTCTACGCCCAAGGGTTTCGCGGCCCCATCTATGCCACCGAGGCGACCGCCGATCTCCTGTCGTTCATGCTGCCCGACAGCGGCCATATCCAGGAGTTCGAAGTCGAGCGGCTGAATCGCCGCAACAGTCACCGCGGACTGGCGCCGGTGACGCCGATCTACACCCGGGACGACGCCGAGCGCTGTCTCGAGCTGTTTCGGCCGGTCGCCTACGACGAGTGGATCGAGGCCGGCGACGGCGTCCGCGCCCGCTACTGGAATGCCGGACACATCCTGGGCTCGGCCTCGCTCGAGATGGAGCTGGCGACAGCGCGCCCGGACAACCGGCTTCTGCGCATGCTGTTCTCCGGCGACATCGGGCCGGAGAACAAGCTCTTCCACCCGTCGCCCGACGCGGCGGAGAACCTCGACTACGTCGTCTGCGAGTCGACCTACGGCGGGCGCGACAGGCCGCGGGTCACCACCGACGAGCGGCGCGAGATCCTGGCCACCGAGGTCGAGACGGCGCTGGCCCGCGGCGGCAACCTTCTGATCCCCGGCTTCGCGGTGGAACGGACCCAGGAGCTGCTGCTCGATCTTGCCATCGCCTTCGACCGCAAGCGGCTGCGCGAGGTGCCGGTGTTCATCGATTCGCCGCTTGCCATTCGCGCCACTCAGGTGTTCGCCAAGCACGCCGCCAGTCTGGTCGGCGCCGAGGGCGTCAAGGACCCGTTCAACCGGCCCAACGTGCGGTTCACCGAGACGGTCCAGGAGAGCCTTGGCATCGAGCGCGTGCGGGGCGGCGCAATCATCATCTCGGCGAGCGGCATGTGCGATGCCGGGCGCATCCGGCACCACCTCAAGAACCACCTGTGGCGCGCGGAATCCTCGGTGCTGTTCGTCGGCTACCAGGCGGCGGGAACGCTCGGTCGAATCCTGCTCGACGGCGCTCGAACGGTGCGAATCCAGGGCGAGGAGATCCGCGTCAATGCAGCGATCCGCCGCATCGACGTCTATTCCGGTCATGCCGACGGGTCCGAGCTCGTGCAATGGCTGAAGGCACGTCTGCCCGTCAAACGCGCGGTGTTCCTGGTCCACGGCGAAACGGAGGGCCTCGACGCGTTGCGCGATGCCATGCTCGCCGAGGGGCTGGACCGGCAGCGCCTCATCATTCCGCAGCTCGACGACACCGTCGACCTGGTGGAGGGCGGAGGTGTGCTCGAGCGCGCCTTGCCGCGACGCTTGCCGCCCGAGGAGGTCGCCGGTCCGGACTCCCACAACGAGTTCGCCCGCTTCTCGATCGAGCTTAAGGAGCTTCTCCGCAAGACCCCCAACGAAAAGGTCAGACGCGCTCTCCTCAACCGGTTGCAGAGGGCGTTGGGGAAAGCGGCTTAACCGTCCGGGTAGAGCCCGTCAGCGGAATACGCCTACCGGCTTCGCGTCAACCCTTCACGACATACAAGCCGGGAGGTATGAGATGAAGCTGCATGCCCTTCTAGTCGCCGGAGTTGCCGCGCTCGGACTGGCCGGCTGCGACACCATGGACCGGTCCAGTTCGGGTTCTTCCGGGGCGAACGTCACGCCGCCGAGTACCACGTCGCAGAACAACGATAGCGATGACAACGCCGGGACCGCCACCGGGAATTTTGGGGCGGCCGGTTCTGGCGCCCAAGGTACTGGTCCGGGTCTTGGTGGAACGAACCCGACCCGAGGGGCCGGAGTAGGGGGCGCCACCGGTGGCTCCGCGGGTGCCGCCGGCGGAAGCTCGAGCGGAAGCGCAAGTGGCGGTGCCAGCGGAAGCTGACGCTGCGGCACATAGTCTCGACGCGGCGCCGGCTTGGTCGGCCCGCGTCGGACGGCCCGGCTATGGCCGGTCGAGCCGCGCCGAGGCGTCCCGGCGAAGACGCAGCAGGCGGTCACGGACGCCGTCCTGCAGCGGCAGACTCAGCGCTCCATCGGCGCCGTCCACGATTCTCTTCTCCTGCTCCAGGCAGCCATCCAGAACGGCGGCCTCGCTGGCCCCGGGGGCCAGTGCCTTGAGGTGTACCGCAGCTTTTTCCAGTATGACGCGCTCGGCGGTCGGCTCGGTGTCGGGCGCGTCGCCGCGTCGACGCACCTCCTCGGCCAGGAACTCGGCCGCTTCCCGACGGTCGTCGGCCATCGACGTCAGGGTTGCCGCCATCCGCCGGTCCCCGACGGCGGCCGCCGCCGTGCGATAGATCTCGCTCGCCTCCAGGCAAAGGATGAGCAGGTCGTCGAGGGCGACGGTGATGTCGTCGCGGACGATCTTCATGGGGCTTCCCTCAGCAGCGGAGGAGCCACCACGCGCAGCGCCCGTTCGGCGATGCGGAAGCTGGCCGGCGTCGCACCGCCGATGTCGCCGTCGACGTTGATGGGTTCGGGGCGGCGGGTTTCGACGACGACCGAGTGGGCTTGCGTCTTGAAGACCCCCAGTTGCCGTCCCGCAGCTCCCGCGCGCAAGGCCGGCAGCAGCCGGAGCCAACGCCAGGGGCCGACAGGTCCGACGCAGTAGAGGTGGAACAGGCCATCGTCGTGGGAGGCCTCTTCGGCCACCGCCATCCCGCCGCCATGGTAGCGGCCATTGCCGATCGTGATCTGCGAGCATCGCATCCCGATCTCGCGGCCGTCGGCGATAATGCGGGCGCGGAACGGCCGCGCCCGCCGCCAGGCCTCGAACCAGCTCAGGGGATACGCGGCGACGCCCAGCAGCCGCTTGCGCCAGCCGCCGTGAACGCGGGCGACATGCGCGCCGAGACCGATGGTGGCAACGTTCAGGAACGGCCGCTCATTCACATAGCCGACATCGACGCGACGTACGTAGCCGGCGGCAACCACCCCGAGGGCCCCATCCAGATCGAGGGGAATCCCGACGCTGCGGGCGAAATCGTTGGCGGTGCCGAGCGGAAGCACCGCAACCGGCTTGCCTGCCGCCATCAGCGGCGTGATCAGCCGGCTCAGCGTCCCGTCGCCACCGCCGACGATGAAGAGATCGACGTCCTCGGCCCGCGCGCGGACCAGCCCGCGGGCCGAGGCGCTGTCCTCGAGGGCGGCCTGCTCGGCGGCGATCCCCGCGTCGGCAAGACGCTCGCGCAAGGCGTTGAAATCGAGAGCGTCCCCGCTGCGGGCCTGCGGATTGACGAGAAAGAGGGCCTTTCGAGCCCTCTTTGGACGTCGCAGCTTGGGTCCGCGCCCCGCCGCGTGGGTTCCGCCGGCCGGATTCGGGCGATCGGCCAACTTGACCTCCTTCCCATGCGATCACAGGGTTGATGTGGGAAGCGGATGGACGCTCTGCCAGCGAGGAAGAGTGAACGGACCTTGTTGCAAAAGGAAGAAGGTCCTGGGTGAGGGGTGAGAAAGGAATAATCGTCCACCCGACCCGTCCAATGATCGCAACGCGACCAAAGAACGGAGTTCGGTCATGAGAAGAATTTCGCTGATTTATGCTCTCCTCGTTTCGGGCCTGGTCACCTTGGCTCTTTCCGCTTGCGACGACACGGTTCGCGGGATGGGCCGCGACATCAACCAGACCGCAGACGCGGTCGAGGACGAAACCGACTAAAAAAGGAAAAGGGCGGGGGCTGCCGCGTCGGCAGCCCGCCCTCCCTTGCGGAGGCGGCCATGGAAATAGGTGGCATTTTCGGCTTGCTGGTCCTGATCGTCGATGTGTGGGCGATCATCAACATCATTGGAAGCAGCGCTTCGACCACCAGCAAGGTGGTATGGATCGTGGTCATCATTCTGCTGCCGCTGTTCGGCCTGATCCTGTGGCTGATCTTCGGCCCGCGCGGTCGTGCCGGGGCGCGCCCCTGATCTTCAGTCCGCCGCGTCATCCCCGCAGAAGGGATTGGTTCGACGTTCGTGGCCGAAGGTCGAGCTCGGGCCATGCCCAGGGAGGAAGCTGACGTCGTCGCCGAGCGGCCACAACCGCCCCCGGATCGATCCGAGCAGGGATTCGAAGCTGCCTCCCGGGAAATCGGTCCTGCCGACGGAGCCGCGGAACAGGACGTCGCCGACGAAAGCCAGCCTGTCGCCGGGATGGTGGAAGACGACGTGCCCCGGCGTATGCCCCGGGCAATGGAGCACGTTCATCCGGATTTCGCCGAAGGTCACCTCGTCTCCGTGCTGCAGCCAGCGGTCGGGGGTGAACGCTCGCCCTCCGGCGATCCCGAACTGCCGACCCTGTTCTTCGACCAGTTCGAGCCAGTATCGGTCGGCGACATGGGGCCCCTCGACCGGCACCTTCAGCGACTCGGCCAACTCGGCCACCCCCGCGACATGATCGACATGCCCGTGCGTCACCAGGATCCTCTCCACGAGGAGCGCCCTGGCGGCAATCTCGGCGCGGATCACGTCCGCTTCGCCGCCCGGGTCAACGACCGCCGCGGCCTTCGTCTTGTTGCACCAGAGAAGGGCGCAATTCTGCTGAAAAGGGGTGACCGGGATGATCGCGTACGAGAGCGCCGTGGGCACCGTCTCACCTCTTGTCTGGCCATGCCGTCGCATCACGTAGTCATTTAACCACCGCTCCGCCCCTCCGGGAACCCCATGTCCTCTGGACTGCTTGAACACTTGTATGGTAGTGTTCCGCCAATGGGGTCGGAACTACAGTAAAGCCCTGGCAAGGAGGAATGAGAATCATGATGAAGACGATCCTGCGTTCCGCCGCGGCCTCTGCCGCGGTGCTGTTCGGAGGTGCCGCGTTCGCGGCGACGACGCTCAGCGTCAACACGGCCTTGACCACCGACGACCCGACCTACAAGGGTCTCGAGCGCTTCGCCGCCGGCGTCGACAAGGCGACGAACGGCGAGGTGAAGGTCCGCATCTTCCCCGGCTCGCAGCTCGGCAAGGACGAAGACGTGCTCGAGCAGGCCCGCGCCGGCGCCGCCGTGGCGGTGATCGTGGACGGCGGCCGTCTCGGGCTGTTCGTGCCCGAGCTCGGCGTCACCGCCGCTCCGTATGTGTTCGACACGTTCGACGAGGCGCGGAAATTCACCACCTCGCCAGTTTTCGACGAATGGGGCGAGAAGCTTCGCAAGGCCTCGGGCCACCAGATCTTCTCGTTCAACTGGTATCAGGGCTCCCGTCACCTCCTGACCAACAAGCCGGTCAAGGTTCCTGCCGATCTCGCCGGAATCCGCATGCGGACCCCGGGCGCGCCGGTGTGGATGGAGACGGTACGGGCGATGGGCGCCACCCCGACCCCGATGGGCTGGACCGAGGTCTATCCCGCCATCCAGCAAAAGGTGATCGACGGCTGCGAGGCACAGCTGCCGGCCGTGTACGGCGCGCGGCTGTACGAGGTCGTCAAGTACATCACCAAGACCAGTCACTTCTTCCTGATCACGGGTCTGGTCGGCAGCGCCAAGTGGTTCGACTCGCTGACCGACGCCCAGAAGAAGGCGGTTCGCGAGCAGGCTCTCCTGGCCGGCGATTGGGCGTCGAAGGCGACCATCGACTCTCTCGCCGATTACCAGAAGAAGATGGAAGCCGCGGGCGTCACCTTCTCCGAGCCGGACCTGAAGCCCTTCAAGGACGCCACCAAGGGCGTTTACGCGAAGGTCAATCTCGAGGCGGCGAAGGCCCAGGTCGACAAGATCCTGGGGCGCTAGCCTAGACTGGGAGCGCCTCCGTTCATTGGGTCCCGGCGGCGCTCCCTTATCTTTCTTTCGGCTTCTGGGGACTTCGCATGGTCCGGTTTCTCATCAAGTGCGAGGAGGCGACCTCGCGCGTGCTCCTTGGGATCTGCACGGTGCTGGTCGTCGTCGCCTCCCTCGGGCGATGGTCCGGCTATCCGATCATCTGGTCGGTCGATATCGCGCAGCTGCTCTTCATGTGGGTGTGCGCGCTGGGCGCCAACCAGGCGATGCGGCGGGACCAGCACGTCAGCGTCGACCTGCTGCTGCTCAAACTCCCGGCACGCGCCCGCGACTGGGTGATGGTCTTCCACTTCGTGCTGATCGAGGCATTCCTCGCTGCGATTTCCTGGTACGGCATGCAGCTCACGCTTCTCAACGTCGAGCGGCAGTTCAGCGACACCCCGATCAGCTACAGCTGGGTCACGGTCGCTGTTCCTGCGATGTCGGCACTGCTGTTCTGCACCATCCTGTTCCGTATCGTCCGGCTTGTCCGTGGCGAGCGCGCGAACCCCGCCGGTTGAGAGCCCGCCATGACCCTCATCGTCATCCTTTTCCTGTTCCTGCTGCTGACCGGGATGCCGGCGGCGTTCGCAATCGGGCTGCCAAGCTTCCTGTTCTTCATGCAGTCGGACTTCGTGCCGATCAACATCGCCGTGCAGCGCATCGCCGGTGCCACGCAGTCGTTCCCGCTGCTGGCGGTGCCGTTCTTCGTGCTGGCCGGCAACCTGATGAACGTGACCGGCATCACGTCGCGGCTGATCCGCTTCTCGACGCTGTGCACCGGCTGGATCGCCGGCGGTCTCGCCCACGTCTGCATCCTGCTCAGCGCGATCATGGGCGGCGTGTCGGGGGCGGCGGTTGCCGATGCCGCGATGGAGGCGCGGATCCTGGGCCCGACCATGATCGGGCGCGGCTTCAGCAAGGGCTACACGTGCGGTGTCATCGCGCTGGGCTCGCTCATCACGGCGACCATTCCGCCCAGCATCGGGCTCATCCTTTACGGCTATGTGGGCGGGGTCTCGATCGGGCGCCTGTTCATTGCCGGCATCGTTCCCGGCGTGATGATGACCGTGGCGCTGATGGCGACCGCGTATTTCATCGCCAAGCGCCGCGGCTATAAGCCGGAGCTCAGCGAGATCCCGCCGGCGCGCGAGGTGCTGCGGGGGCTCAACGAGGCCAAGTACGCGATCCTGTTCCCGGTGTTCCTCATCGGCGGCATCCGGTTCGGGGTCTTCACGCCATCGGAGGCGGGCGCGTTTTGCGTTCTTTACGCTCTCGCCGTCGGGCTGTTCATCTACAAGGAGATGACCTGGCAGTCGATCTGGGACGTGCTCGAGCAGACGGTCGGCGACGTCGGCATGATCATGCTGATCATCATGCTGTCCTCGATGCTCGGATACGCGATCATCTTCGAGCAGGTGCCCCAGAACATGGCCGCTTTCATGCTGGGCCTGACCAACAACAGCACCGTCGTCATGATCCTGATCCTCGGGTTCCTCGTGATCGCCGGAATGTTCGTCGAGAGCACGGTGCTAGTGCTGCTGCTCACTCCGATTTTCGTGCCGATCATCACCCAGCTTGGCTTCGATCCGGTTCACTTCGGCATCCTCATGATGTCGCTGGTGACGATGGGCAGCATGACGCCGCCGGTCGGGGTCGCAATGTTCACGGTGTGCGGGATCCTCAAGTGCCCGACCCACGAATACGTGATGGAGGCATTGCCCTTCACGTTCACGATCATCATTCTGGTCAGCATCCTGATCTTCATTCCCGACGTCGTACTGTTCCTCCCGAATCTCCTGATGTGATGCAAAGCGGACGTGACATGGCGATGGATGCGCTGATCGCGACCATCGATCGACGGCTACCGACAGCCCCGCAGGTATACGGCGCGCTGCGCGACGCGATCGTGAAGCTGAAGATCGGGGTCGGCCAGGCCCTGTCGGAGAACGAGGTCGCCGTCCGGCTCGGCGTCAGCCGAACCCCGGTGCGGGAGGCCTTCATCCGGCTTGCGGCGACCGGACTGATCGAGGTCCAGCCGCAACGGGGGACCTACGTCGTCAAGATCTCGCCGCGCGCGGTGCGCGACGCCCAGTTCATTCGTGTCTGCCTCGAGGTCGGGATCGTGCGGGAGGCCTGCCTGAAGCCGGTCCCCGGCCTGGTCGAGGCCCTGCGCGTCATCATCGGGCGTCAGCGGGAGGCGGCCGACGCGGTCGACTTCGACACCTTTCTCAATCACGACGAGGCGTTCCACCGCACCATGGCCGAGGCGGTTGGCCGTGCACGGTCCTGGCGCGTGATCGAGAACGAGAAGGCGCACATGGACAGGGTTCGCTACCTCAGCCTGCCCGGCGCGTCGCCGATGATGCATCTCGTCAGTCAGCACGAGGCCATTGTCGAATCTCTGGCACGGACGGACTTCGCTGCCTGCGAGGCCGACGTGCGAACCCATCTGTCCGAGATCCTGTTCGTGCTGGAGCGCTTTCAGCACGAGATGCCGGAGTTGTTCGAAACCGAGAACGGCGCCTGAGAACGGTCTGCGAAGGCCGACAAGGAGAATTCCATGGTTGCCCAACGCATCGTCGACATCCGCCCCACCACCGTGACGGTTCCGCTGACCTCGGCGCTCCGCCACTCCAACGGCTGCCACTGGGGGCGGTTTGTCCGTACCGTCGTCGAGGTGGAGACCGATCAGGGGCTGATCGGCCTGGGCGAGATGGGCGGCGGCGGGGAAAGCGCCGAGGCGATGTTCCGGGGCCTCCTGCCGTACCTCAAGGGCCACAATCCGTTCGAGGTCGAATCGCTGAGGTGGAAGATCGCCAACCCGACGGCCAGCCTCTACAACAACCGGACCCAGCTGCTGGCGGCGATCGAGTTCGCCTGTCTCGACATTTGCGGTCAGGCGCTCGGTGTCCCGGTCTACGACCTGCTGGGGGGCAAGCTGCGCGAGCGCGTCGAATTCGCCAGTTACCTGTTCTTCACCTACCCGGTCGAAGGACGGCGCGCGGCGATCGACGTGCGAACGCCGGAGCAGCTGGTTGCCGAGGCGACCCGCCTGAAGGAGGAATGCGGCTTCCGCTCGCACAAGCTGAAGGGCGGCGTCTTCTCGCCCGACCACGAGTTGGCCTGCTACGAGGCCCTCGGCGAGGCCTTCCCCGAGGACAAGTTGCGCTTCGACCCCAACGCCCAGTGGTCGATGGAAGAGGCAATCCGCTTCGGCAAGGCGATCGAGCCCCTGAACAACGACTACTTCGAGGACCCGACCTGGGGCCTGAACGGCATGCGCCGGGTGCGCGAGGCGGTCAACATTCCGACCGCCACCAACACTGTGGTCGTCAACTTCGAGCAGCTCTCGGCGAACGTGCTCAACCCGGCGATCGACGTCATCCTCCTCGACACGACGTTCTGGGGCGGCATCCGGCCGTGCATCAAGGCAGCCGGGGTCTGCGAGACGTTCCAGCTGGGAGTGGCCGTTCACTCATCCGGTGAACTCGGCATTCAGCTGGCGACGATGCTGCATTTGGGCGCCGTCATTCCGAACCTGTCCCATGCCGCCGACGCCCATTACCATCACCTTGCCGACGACGTCATCAAGGGGGGGCTGATGCGGTACCAAGGGGGCGCCATTCGCGTTCCCGATGGACCCGGTCTGGGTGTGCAGCTTGATCGCGACAAGCTGGGCGAGTACGCGGAGCTGTACAAGCGGCTGGGGGGCTACCCGTACGACCGCGACCCCGCCCGTCCCGAGTGGTACGCCATCGCGCCCGGGACGGAGTGGGCGGATCCGGGTTTGGAGTACACCGTCCGCCTTTAGGGGGTGGCGACTCGACCTTCGCGAGGCCCGGAAACCAGCCCGCACAGCTGTTGAGAGGGCTCGTGCGGGTAACGTTCCGGTAGCGAAATGTGCAAGCTTTTTTTTGATCGCGTTGAAAACTTCCCCTCTTGCAATCATATGGCCGGGGCACGGTAGAATTCTGCGACGTCCGGGTTGGACGCCCTCCGGCCGGGCCGCCGGAACAGCCCCGAGGGGAAAGGACCACTCGCAGACAGACCGGAGCAGGCGGCGCTCTTGAGTTCCGCCAACCGGAGTACGCTTCGTGTCCTCGGACGCGAAGCGTTTGTGTGATGGGATCAAGGCATCTTTCGGAGTCGCTTTCGATGAAAAGCTGGGTCAGCCTGGCCATCTTCGTGGTCGCGGCCGGCATCAACTACGCGGCGTGGTGGCAGTTCCACCAGCCCGCAACCGGGGCCTACACGGACGGCCGTGTCGACGGGATTTCCTATTCTCCGTACCGATCCGGCCAATCGCCTATCGAGAACCGCCAGCCGTCGGAAGCGGAAATCGCCGAGGACCTGCAGCAGTTGCGCGGGCTGACTTCGGAAATCCGGACCTATTCGGCTACCGACGTCCAGGAGAACATCCCCGACCTCGCCGCCCGACAGGGCATGGACGTGATGGTCGGCGCCTGGATCGACAAGGACACGGTGCGCAACGAAGAGGAGATCAGCGCCCTGATCCGCCTGGCGCGCAAGCCCAACGTGAAGCGGCTGGTGGTCGGCAACGAGGCGGTGCTGCGCGAGGACGTCAAGGTCGGCGAACTGGTGCGCATGATCAAGGCGGTGCGGCGCCAGGTGCGCAAGCCGGTCAGCACTGCCGAGCCGTGGCACGTGTGGGTGAAGCATCCCGAGCTGGCCGCCGCCGTCGATTTCATCGCCGTCCACATTCTTCCCTACTGGGAAGGGATTCCGGTCGCCAACTCGGTCGACGCCGTGTTCGAGCGGATGAAGGACCTCCGCGCCGCCTTCCCCGGCAAACCCATCGTTATCACCGAGGTCGGCTGGCCGAGCGTGGGGCGCAAGATCGGCGCCGCCGTCGCTTCCCCCGCCACCCAGGCATGGTTCCTTCGCGAGTTCGTCTCCCGCGCCGAGGCGAAGCGGCTCGACTACTTCATCGTCGAGGCCTATGACCAGCCCTGGAAGGCCTCGGGTGAGGGTCAGGCGGGCGGCTATTGGGGGATGTTCGACCTCGAGCGCCAGCCCAAGTTCACCTGGGCCGGGCCGATCGTCCGTCGTATCGGCTGGGAGGTGTGGGCCGGCATCGCCATCGCTTTCGGCCTGCTGCCCGCTTTCGCCTACCTGCGCCGGCGGGACGACATCGCCGCCGGCGGCAAGTTCGCGTTCACGCTGCTATGCCAGGGCGCCGGTTCGGCGATGGCCTTCACCCTGCTGCTGCCGTTCGAACGCTACATGGATCCGCTTGCCGGTGGCGTGTGGGCGGCTCTGTTCGCGGCGCAGAGCTTCCTCTTCATTTTGATGGTCATTGACGCCATCGAGTGCGTCGACGTCGTCGCCTTCCGAGGCAAATCCGAGATCTCCCGCCCGCCGCGCAGCGCGCCGTGGCCCAAGGTGTCGATCCACGTCGCCGCCTACAACGAGCCGCCGGCGATGATGAAGGAGACTCTGCAGGCCCTCGCGCGGCTCGATTATCCGAATTTCGAGGTCCTAGTCGTCGACAACAACACCAAGGATCCGGCGGTGTGGCGCCCGGTGCAGGACTTTTGCGCCGAGCTCGGGCCGCGCTTCCGCTTCTTCCACCTCGAGCCGTGGCCCGGCTTCAAGGCGGGGGCGCTGAACTTCGCCCTCAAGGAGACCGCCGCCGACGCCGAGGTGGTCGCCGTCATTGACGCCGACTACCAGGTCACGCCCGACTGGCTGCGGGCGCTGGTGCCCAGCTTCGACGAGCCGGACGTCGCCATCGTGCAGGCGCCGCAGGACTACCGCGACGGCGCCGAGAACCTGTTCAAGGCGTTCTGCTTCTGGGAATACGTCGGGTTCTTCAAGATCGGCATGGTGCAGCGGGCGCGCGACAACGCGATCATCCAGCACGGCACGATGACCATGGTCCGCCGTCGCGCCCTGGAAGAGGTCGGCGCCTGGAGCGAGTGGTGCATCACCGAGGACGCCGAGCTCGGCTTGCGCCTGTTCGAGGATGGCTGGCGCTGCGTCTACACGCCGCGCAGCTATGGCCGTGGCGTCATGCCCGATTCGCTCGACGCCTACGTCCGCCAGCGCTTCCGCTGGGCCTACGGCGCGGTTCAGATCCTCAAGCGCCACTGGCGCCAGCTGATCTCGCCGCGCTCGCGCCTGACCGCTGCCCAACGCTACCATTTCGTTGCCGGGTGGGTTCCGTGGTGGGCCGATGCCGCGGGGCTGGTGTTCGGGGCTTTCGCGCTGCTGTGGACGGTGGCCTCGATGATCTGGCCCAAGTACATCGAGTACCCCGAGATCAGCTTCGTCATGCCGGCGCTCGGCGTCGTCGTCTTCAAGGTGCTGCGCGACGTCCTGCTGTACCGGGTGCGGGTGAACGCGACCCTCACCGACTCGGTGGCGGCGATGATCGCCGGTCTCGCGCTGACCCACACCGTGGGCAAGGCGATGATCATCGGGCTGTTTACGGCGGGGCGCCCGTTCCTGCGCACGCCCAAGTGCGAGAACCGCCCCAACTGGTACCGGGCGCTGGCGATGGCGCGCACCGAGGCGACGATCCTGTTCGTCGAGCTGGCGATCATCGCGGCCTTCCTGGTTCACGGCAAGTTCCACGACCTTGAGGCGCGTCTGTGGCTTGCCGCGCTATGCGTGCTCACGCTGCCCTATATCGCGGCGGTGGCGATGTCGGTGATCAACGCCAGCGGCATCGGCGCAAGCTGGGAAAGCATCCTGCGCCGGGCCAATTCGTTTGGCACCGAGAAGGCCCTCGGCGGCGCCTCGGCGCCGACCTCGACCTGATGCAGCGACGGTCCCGGGGGCGTTCTCTCCCGGGACCGTTCCGCCTCACCCTCGACGCATCCCGCGGATCGTCGTCAGCACGACCCAGATCTCGCCGGCCACAGCCAGTGCCGCGATCGCGAAGCTCCAGCCGATCGTAAGGCCGAGGTACTGGGCGCATGCTCCGCCCACGACGATAGCCACCGCCACCACCAGCGCCGTCAGCAACACGCTGAGAAATGCGCTCCGCAACCACGAGGCCGCCCCTTCCTCGGCGCCGGATTGCCTGCCCTCCACCGTCATATGACTGCACCTCAGGCTGCCGTTCCGTATCGGCAATCATAGCAGCGGCCGCGTCCGGGGACTGGAAAAGAAACGCGGGCGCGAGGAAAGGATCAGCCGGCGTCGCCGTCGTTCTCGACCACCGCGCGGGCGGAACGGTTCCGCCGATAGAGAAAGATTCCGATCGCGCCCGAGGCGACGAACAGCGCCGTTCCCAGGGTGATGCGGAAGACTGGCGCGACCTCGATGCCGCTTCCGACCAGGGCGAACACCACCGTCTGGGGGATGAAGCCGACGACCGAGCCCAGCAAGAACGCTCCGGCAGGAACGCTGGAGACCCCGGCGACAAGGTTGGTGATGACGTTCGATCCGACGGGGATCAGACGAATCAGCAGAGTGGTCGAGAACGGGTTCTCGCGCAGGAACTGGTCGGCCCGGCGGATGCGGGCGGGGAACCGTTGGGCGACGAAGCTGCGGCCGAGGAACCGCGCGTAATAGAAGGTGGCGACGCAGCCCCCCACCGTGGCCACCAGCGCCAGCAGGGTTCCGGCCACGAATCCGAACGCGTAACCGCCAAGGAACGACACCACCTGGCGCGGCAGACCGGCGGCGGTGAACAGCACGCCGGCGCCGAGGAACAAGAGCTCTCCCGAGAGGCCTTGGCCGCGGATGCGGGCATCCACCCACGCGGTGTCGAGCAGTCCCGGCAGCTGAAGGGCGCGGATCAGGAAGGCGATCGCGACCAGGCTCGCCAGGAACACCAGCCCACGGACCAGGCCCTTCGCCACCTTGCTGCCGGAGTTTCCGCTCAAGAGCCCGACCTGCTGTCCGGATCGCCTTCGACGACCGGCACCTTGCCGCGCTTCTGCAACCACATGACCCCGAGCAGATCGGTGATCCCCACCAGCAGACGGTCCAGGGTGCCGTACTTCGAGACGCCGCGGGCGCGCGGCCGATGGTTGACCGGCACCGAGACGACGCTGCCGCCGCGCCGCAGCATCAAAGCCGGCAGGAAGCGGTGCATATGGTCGAAGCGCGGCAGGTCGAGAAAGGCGGCGCGGGTGAAAACCTTGAGCCCGCAACCGGTATCCGGGGTGGCATCCCCCAGCAGGCCTGCCCGGACCCGGTTGGCGATCCTCGACGAGATCCGCTTCACCCAGGTGTCGCGGCGTTTGGCACGCAGGCCGGCCACCATCAGCAAATCGGGATCCGCGGCCTCGCGCAGGCGCTGCAGCAGGGCGGGAATGTCGGCGGGATCGTTCTGGCCGTCGCCGTCGATCGTCGCCACGAAGGACGCGCGCGCCGACTTGACGCCGGTGGCGATGGCCGCGCTCTGGCCGCAGCAGCGACGGTGCCGCACCGCGCGCAGGGCAGGCATCTCGGAGCGCAGGGCGAGCAAGGCTGCCGCCGTGCCGTCGGTGCTGCCGTCATCGACAAACACGATCTCGAAATCGAGGCCGGCCAGCGCTGCGCAGATTTCGCGGGCGAGCGGGGCCACGTTGTCCTGCTCGTTGTAGACGGGGACCACCACGGCCAGTTCGGGAACCGGCTCGACGGCATTGGCGTTCGGCAGCGGGGCGTCCATGGCGAGAGCAGTGCGTCGGAACGAGGGGTGCAGCAAGGGGTTTGCCTGTGTTTCATACCTCGGCGGCAACCCCTGCGGCAAAGCCTTTTCTCCCCTCGGGGTACCGCAGCCGATCGTCACATGAATGTCACGAAACTGACAAGAAAGAACAATTGGCTGCGGCTACAGTGCGCGCAACCAAGAGGCGGGGCCTCGGATGCTGAGATCCGCACGGTGTCGCCGCGGCTTACGACTTGCGAAGCATCTTTCGGCTTGTCCGCAACATGGAGGGTACAGTGAAACACATTCAGGCACTCGCGGCCGTCGGCCTCATGCTGGCGGGTCTCGGCTCGGCGAACGCCGCCGAGATCTCCGGGGCCGGCGCCACCTTTCCGTATCCGATCTATGCCAAGTGGGCCGACGCCTACAAGAAGGAAACCGGCATCGGCATGAACTACCAGTCGATCGGGTCCGGCGGCGGCATCAAGCAGATCAAAGCCAAGACCGTGACGTTCGGCGCTTCCGACGCCCCGCTTTCGGGCGACGACCTCGCGCAGACCGGCCTGGTGCAGTTTCCGATGGTGATGGGCGGTATCGTTCCCGTCGTCAATCTCGAAGGCGTGAAGCCCGGTGAACTGGTGCTCGACGGCCCGACGCTTGCCCAGATCTTCGTCGGCGACGTCAAGAAGTGGGACGACGCCGCGATCAAGAAGCTCAATCCCAACGTCAAGCTGCCGTCGCAGGCGATCGCCATCGTCCACCGTTCGGACGGTTCGGGCACGACCTACAACTTCGCCTACTACCTGGCGGAGGTCAGCCCGCAGTGGAAAACCAATGTCGGCGTCAACACGTCGCTCCAATGGCCGGCCGGCATCGGCGCCAAGGGCAACGAGGGCGTCGCCAACAACGTCGGCAACACCAAGGGCGCGATCGGCTACGTCGAATACGCCTATGCCCTGCAGAACAAGCTGACTTATACCAAGATGGTCAACAAGGCCGGCAAGGTTGTTGCGCCGACGTCGGAGACCTTCCAGGCCGCGGCTGCCAACGCCGACTGGAAGTCGAAGCCCGGCTACGGCGTGATCCTCGCCGACCAGCCCGGCGACAAGAGCTGGCCGATGACCGCCGCCACCTGGATCCTCGTCTACAAGACCCCGCAGGATGCGGCGGCCACCGCCGAGGCGCTGAAGTTCTTCGGCTGGGCCTACGCCAACGGCGACAAGATGGCGGAAGAGCTGCACTACGTGCCGATGCCCACGAACGTGGTCAAGGACGTGCAGGCGACCTGGGCCTCCGAGATCAAGGGGCCGGAGGGCAAGCCGCTCTACACGGCCAGCAAGTGACGTCGTATCTTCCGAGGGGAAGGCGCGCCGGGTACCCCGGCGCCCTTTCTCGTGTCCGTCCGGGCTTGTATGGTCGGCGACGGAATTCTTGAATGGCGCTGACCCGAAGATCCCAGGCGTCCGCCTGGATGCCGGCAGGCGGAGGCCGCCCTTGATCCACGCTGCGGTTCATGACGAGCCCGAGGTCCACTCGCGGATGGCGGTTCTGGGCCGTCTGCGGGCGAGCGACACGGTGTTCCGGATTCTTACCAGGGCGGCGGCGATCGCCGTCCTCGTCATTCTCGGCGCCGTCATCCTGGCGCTGGTTGAAGGCTCGTTGCCGGCGCTGCGGGCTTTTGGCTTCGGCTTCCTGTACCACGAGCAGTGGAACCCCGTCACCGAGCGGTTCGGGGCGCTGGCTCCCATCTACGGCACGATCGTGACTTCGCTCATCGCCATCCTCATCGCGGTGCCGGTCGGAGTGATGATCGCCCTGTTCCTGACCGAGCTGTGCCCGATGTGGCTGCGCCGTCCGATCGGCATCGCCATCGAGCTGCTGGCGGGAATTCCCAGCATCATCTACGGCATCTGGGGGTTGTTCGTGTTCGCCCCGTTCCTGCAGCAGACGGTGCAGCCGCTGTTGATCGACAGCTTGGAGCCCGTCCCGGTGCTGTCGACTCTTTTCGCGGGACCTCCCTACGGCATCGGCGTCCTTACCGCCGGCCTGATCCTGGCCATCATGGTCCTGCCCTTCATCACTTCCATCTCGCGCGACGTCTTCGACACCGTTCCCCCCGTGCTGAAGGAGGCGGCATATGGCGTCGGCTGCACTACCTGGGAAGTGTTCCGCCACGTCGTCCTGCCGTATACCCGGGTCGGCGTGATCGGCGGCATCATGCTGGGGCTGGGCCGGGCGCTCGGCGAGACCATGGCGGTGACCTTCGTGATCGGCAATGCGCACCGCATCTCGGGCTCCATCCTCGCCCCCGGCACCACCATCTCTGCGACGATCGCCAACGAGTTCACCGAGGCGGTTGGCGACCTCTACACCTCGTCGCTGATCGCCCTCGGCCTGATCCTGTTCGTCATCACGTTCCTGGTGCTGGCTGCGGCGCGCTACCTGCTGGCCCGCATCGAGCGGAAGGTCGCGTAATGGTTATGGAAAAGCTCTACGCCCGCCGCCGCCGCCGCAACGGGATTGCCGTCGCCCTGGCGATCGCCGCGACCCTGGTCGGCCTCGGCTGGCTTGCGCTCATCCTCGGCACCCTGCTGTGGGAGGGCGTGAGCGGTCTTTCGCTGCGGGTTTTCACCGAGATGACGCCGCCGCCGGGCTCCGACGGCGGCCTCCTCAACGCCATCATGGGCAGCCTGACCATGACCCTGATCGGGGTGCTGATCGGCACCCCGATCGGCATCCTCGCCGGCACTTTCATGGCCGAGTACGGACGCTACGAGAAACTGACCGGCGTGGTGCGGTTCATCAACGACATCCTGCTCAGCGCGCCGTCGATCGTGATCGGCCTGTTCGTCTACGAGATCATGGTCTATCCGATGGGCCACTTCTCGGGATGGGCGGGCGCCGTCGCCCTGGCGCTGCTCGTGATCCCGGTTGTCGTCCGCACCACCGAGGACATGCTGCTGCTGGTGCCCAACCCATTGCGCGAAGCCGCCACGGCGATCGGGCTGCCGCGCGCCTACGTGATACGCCATGTCTGCTATCCGGCGGCGCGGGCCGGCATGCTGACCGGTGTCCTGCTGGCGGTGGCGCGCATCAGCGGCGAGACGGCGCCGCTTCTGTTCACCGCCTTGAACAACCAGTTCTGGAGCTCCAATCTCAACGCGCCGATGGCCAGCTTGCCGACCGTGATCTTCCAGTTCGCGCTCAGCCCGTACGAGGAATGGCAGCAGCTCGCCTGGACCGGCGCCCTCATCATCACCTTTGCCGTGCTCGCCCTCAGCATCGGTGCGCGCGCGCTTGCAGCATCGCGGAAGATGTCATGAATGCGAACTCGATTCCTGCCCCCGAGGTCAGCCAAACGTCGGTCGAAGCGGCCGGTCTGGCGGAACGGATCTCGATTGCCGACCTCGGCTTCTACTATGGCGAATCCCAGGCGCTGCGCGACATCACCCTGCCGCTGTACGCCAACGCCGTGACCGCTTTCGTCGGCCCCTCGGGGTGCGGCAAGTCGACGCTGCTGCGCGTGCTCAACCGGATGTACGACCTGTATCCGGGCCAGCGGGCCACCGGCGAGGTGACGTTCGACGGCCAGAACATCCTGTCGCCCGACCAGGACGTGAACCTGCTGCGCTCGCGGATCGGCATGGT
Organism: Rhodospirillales bacterium; assembly: GCA_018432935.1. Lineage (GTDB taxonomy): Bacteria > Pseudomonadota > Alphaproteobacteria > Rhodospirillales > Shumkoniaceae > JAHDSF01. The sequence goes on from JAHDSF010000038.1 coordinate 24,429, forward strand.
GTTCCAGAAGCCGACGCCGTTCCCGATGTCGATCTTCGAGAACATCGCCTTCGGCATCCGGCTTTACGAGCGCCTGCCCCGTTCCGAGCTCGATGCCCGCGTCGAGATCGCGCTGCGCCGCGCCGCCCTGTGGGACGAGGTCAAGGACAAGCTGCAGACCAATGGTCTCAGCCTGTCGGGCGGTCAGCAGCAACGACTGTGCATCGCCCGTACGGTGGCGCTGCGGCCGAGCGTGATTCTCCTCGACGAGCCGTGCTCGGCGCTGGACCCGATCTCGACCGCGCGGATCGAGGAACTGATCGACGAGTTCAAGGCGGACTATACGATCGTCATCGTCACCCATAACATGCAACAGGCCGCGCGGGTCTCCGACTTCACCGCCTTCATGTATCTTGGCGAGCTGGTGGAGTTCGATTCCACCGGTCGCATGTTCACGTCGCCGCGGGACGAGCGGACGCAGAACTACATCACCGGCCGTTTCGGATGATCCCGGCCGGCGGCGCGGCGGCTGCAGAAGGCGGAGGGGGCATGGAAACGGTGCCGGGCAGGACCTGGGCGGCAGGCACGGTCCCGCACGCGGTCGCGACCGCCGGGGCGGCGGTCGCGATGGCCGGACTGGTGTCTGGCGGACTGATGGACCCGTTGGCCAGCTTGGCTTTGCTGGCGCTGCTTGTTGCTGGGTACCTGTGGGACTGGTCGGCGCGGCGCGTCGCCGGGACGGCGGGTGGCGCACGATCGGCCGAGGAGAGCTCTGCCAGTGTCCCGTTGACCGTGTTCGACGCCTTGCCCGATCCGGTGATCCTGATCGGCAAGGGACGCGAGGTGCAGGCGGCCAATCTCTCCGCGCGGGAGCTGTTCGATCCCAAGATGGTCGGCGCCGATCTGGCAATGTCGCTGCGGCACCCCGAGGTGCTGTCGTGCGTCGACGCGGTGCTGAACGGGCAGCCGGCCAAGCGCTCGCAGATAGCGCTGCCGGTGCCGGTCCGGCGCAGCTTCGAGGTCCATGCGGTCGGGCTGGCCGATGCCAAGACGGCGGCGCCGCGGGTGGTGCTGGTGCTGCACGACATGACGCTGGCCACCCATGCCCAGCAGATGCGCGCCGATTTCATCGCCAACGCCAGCCACGAACTGCGGTCGCCGCTGGCGGCGCTGGTCGGGTTCATCGAGACCCTCAAGGGACCCGCGCGCGACGACGCGGCGGCGCGCGACCATTTCCTCGACATCATGCAAAGCGAGGCGGAGCGGATGTCGCGGCTGATCGGCGACCTGCTGTCGCTGACCCGCGTCGAGGTGAACGAGCACGTGCAGCCGCGGGAGCCGGTCGACCTGGGCACGCTCCTGTGCACCGTCGCCGAGGTGCTGTCCGGCCAGGCCCGAGCCCGCAACATGGAAATCCGGGTCAGCGTGCCCGAGACGCTGCCTGCGGTGGCGGGGGACGCCGACCAGCTGTCGCAGGTATTCCAGAATCTGGTCGACAATGCCGTGAAGTACGGCCGCGAGGGCTCGGCGGTCGAGATCGAGGCGATCGAGATCGAACGCATCCCGGAGAGCGGCGTGCGCGGCGTGGCGGTCGCTGTCCGCGATCGTGGCGAGGGCATTCCTGCCGAGCACATCCCGCGCCTGACCGAGCGCTTCTATCGCATCGACAAGGCGCGCTCGCGTAGCGTCGGCGGGACCGGCCTGGGTCTGGCCATCGTCAAGCACATCGTCAACCGGCACCGTGGCCGCCTCAAGGTCGACAGCGTGGTCGGGCGGGGCAGCGTCTTCACCGTCTACTTGCGGACCGCCCAAAGGAGCGGGTCGAAGTGAGCGGGCGGAGCATGTCGCGAAATTGTAATAAAAATGTCATAATGGAGCCGCGAAGGCCCTTTAGGCTCAGTCGCCGCCGGCTCCGACGCCGCAGTTGGGACCTCGGGCCGCGGGGCGCTTGCCTGCCGGCATTGCTGAAGTATGGGAGGGGCGTTCATGGCCCAGGACCACATCGTCAAGTCCTTTGACGAAGAGCTGGAAAAGCTCAACAACGTGATCGCTCAAATGGGCGGGTTGGCCGAGGCGCAGCTTGCCGAGTCCATCGAGGCGCTGGTCCGGCGGGACGGCGACATGGCGGCGCTGGTGGCGGCCGGGGACAAGCAGATCGACGCCCTCGAGCGCAAGGTCGAAAGCCTGGCCGTGCGGCTTCTGGTGTTGCGGCAGCCGGTCGCGGCCGATCTGCGCAGCGTACTTGCGGCGCTCAAGATTTCCGGGCTGCTGGAGCGGATCGGCGATTACGCCAAGAATGTCGCCAAGCGAACCATCGCGCTGTCGCAGATGCCGCCGATGGAGCCGACGCACACGGTCGCGCGGATGGCAGGCGTGGTCCAGGAGATGATCAAGAACGTGCTCGACGCCTACATCGCGCGCGATGCGGAAAAGGCCGACGACGTGCGTCGCCGCGATGTCGAGGTGGATGCGCTGAACACCAGCCTGTTTCGCGAACTCCTCACCTACATGATGGAGGACTCGAAGAAGATCACCGCCTGCACGCATCTTCTGTTCGTGGCCAAGAACATCGAGCGCATGGGCGATCACGCGACCAACATCGCCGAATCCGTCCACTACCTTGTGCGCGGCGAGAACCCCGAAGACGAGCGGCTTAAGAACGACACGTCGAGCTTGACGGTGATGGACGACAACATCCCGGAGCAGGAATGAGGAGGTGACCGTGAAGCCGCTGATCCTCATTGCCGAGGACGACCAGGCACTGGTGGAGCTGCTGAAGTACAATTTCGAGAGCGAGGGCTTCGAGGTGATCGTCGCCCTCGACGGCGAAACCGCGCTCACCCTCGCCGAGGACCGGGCGCCGGATCTGCTGATCCTCGACTGGATGATGCCCAGGCTGTCGGGCATCCAGGTCTGTCGGCAGTTGCGCCGGCGTCCCGAGACAGCCGCCCTGCCGATCATCATCCTCACCGCACGCGGCGAGGAAAGCGACCGCGTCCAGGGGTTCGAGAGCGGAGCCGACGACTACGTCGTCAAGCCGTTCTCGCCAAGCGAGCTGGTCGCCCGGGTGCGCGCGGTGCTGCGGCGCGCCTCGCCAGGGCTGTCCGAGGAGACCCTGCGCTACGGAGACCTGGTGATGGACCTTGCCGCCCATCGGGTGACCAGGGACGGCCGCCCGGTCAAGCTGGGTTCCACCGAGTTCCGTCTGCTGAAGGTGTTCATGGAGCGGCCCGGCCGCGTCTATTCGCGCGAGCAGCTGCTCGACCGCGTGTGGGGCCGTGACATCTACGTCGAGCTGCGCACCGTCGATGTCCATATCCGCCGTCTGCGCAAGGCGCTCAACGACGACGGGGACAACGACCTTATCCGCACCGTCCGCGCCGCCGGCTATTCCCTCGACGAAGCGGCCGTCTAGAGCATTTTCCGGTCATTCGCGGTCGTAACCGGCAGCGGCGAAATAGTTCTCGCATTCTGGGGGGGTGAAGGTGTCGATGCCGCGTCCGATGGTCTGCCACAGGTCGTGCTTGGTTCGAGCGGCTGTCTTCTTGAGGA
>JAHDSF010000040.1:7500-16543 GCA_018432935.1 Rhodospirillales bacterium
GGCGTCGCCAGCTGGGCGCTGAACGGGCTGTTCGCAACGCTGGGCGTGACCGGCATGAGCTTCCCCGTGCTGTTCGCGGTGATCATGCTGATCGGCAGCTTCAGCCATTTCTCCTTCACTTCGAAGACGGTGCGCACGGTGATCCTGATCCCGACCGTGATCGCGTTGGCCAAGGCGACCGGGGTCAACCCGATCGCGCTGGCGCTGCCGGTCGCCTTCACGCTGTCGGATACCATCACCCTGCCGCCGCACTGCAAGCCGAACCTGATCTACTACGGCTCGGGCTTCTTCTCGGTGCTCGACCAGCTGTTCTACGGGGTCGGTGTCCTCCTGATCAAATGGGCGCTGATGCTGGTCGCGGCGTTCACCTGGTTCAAGCTGTTGAACATCACCTGATGGCGGAGGGCATCATGTCGAACAGGATCTGGCTGTGCGCCTTGGTGTGGCTCGCTTCGGGCGGCGCGATGGCGGGCGACTACGGCGACATCCTCGGATACCAGGAGAAGTTCACCGGCCAAGGTCCGGACGCCAGGCTCGAGATTGCGCTGAAAGGCAAAACCAACAAGGATGGCGAGCTCTACGTGCCGGCGCTCGCCCAGGACATCGATCTGGTCAAGGCCGGCGGCACCCTCGTCGCCGACAAGCCCGGCAAGCCGAAAGGCGGCGAGAAAGCCCTGGTCTACCGCTTCGACAAGGGCGGCCAAGAGGTCGCGATGAGCTTCGCCGGAACGGTGAAGGATTTCTTCAAAGGCAAGCCGGCCGGCGGCGGCGACAGCAGCTATCCGGGGCAGATCGAGACCGTCTCCTACACCTTCACCAACGGCACGCCCGCCGCGATCGCCAATTACGAGCTGCGGATCGTCATGCCGGCGGGCCTGCAACTGGGCGGAATTCCGAAGGACGCCAAGATGGTCGAGGAGGGTGGGACGCACCAGTTCCTGCTCAAGAAGGCGAAGGTGCTGGCGACCGACAAAGTGGCCGTCAAGTTCTCCACCTACCGCAAGCCGAGCGTCTTCAACGCGGTCCTGTGGGGCATCATCGTGCTGGTCTCGGCGTTCTGGCTATGGGTCCGGCGCGGCGTCCTGCTGCGGCTGACCCACCTCGAACGCCACCCCGGCGTGGCCGGCCCGGCATGAGACGCCGCCAGGGGCTGCTGCTGATCGCCGACGGCCTCGGCGACCGTCCGATCCCCTCGCTTGCGGGGCGAACCCCGCTCGAGGCGGCGGCAACCCCCAACATGGACTTCTTTGCCGCCCGGGGGATGTGCGGCAACGTCCATCCCTACCGGCCGGGGATCCCGGTCGGCACCGATGTCGGGCACCTGCTCATCTTCGGGCTGGACCCCGACCGGGTCTACCCCGGCCGCGGCCCGCTGGAGGCCTACAGCGCCGGGGTGGCGATGGAACCCGGCGACATTGCGTTCCGCGGCAACTTCGCGACCGTCGATGCCTCCCTGAAAGTCCTCGACCGGCGCGCCGGCCGGATCGCCGAGAGGACGGGCGAGCTTGCCTCGGCGATCGACGGCGCCACGCTAGGCGGCACCCTGGTGCTGGCGAAGCCGCTCACCCAGCACCGGGTTGCGATCGTCTTCCGGGGACGCGGCCTGTCGCCCGAGGTGTCGCCCACCGATCCCGGCGCCGCCGGTCTCCCGCTGTCCGTCTGCCGGCCCCGCGACGAAGCGGCCGCCCGCACGGCGGCGCTGGTCAACGGGTTCACCGCCCTCTGCCGGGAGCGGCTGGAAGAGCACCCGGTCAACCTGGAGCGCCGCGCCGCCGGCAAGCCGCCCGCCAACATGGTGCTGCTGCGCGGTTGCGGGCGGACCGGCGAGGTGACCCCGATCACCCGCCAGTTCGACATCCGCTGCGCCTGCGTCGCCGGCGACCTCACGGTGCTCGGCATCGCCCGGCTGGCCGGCCTCGAGACCTTCCACGACCCGGCCTTCAGCGGCGGCACCCGATCCGATCTTGCCGGCAAGGCGCGGCAGGCCGTCGCGTGCGTTCGCCAGGGGTTCGACTGGACCGTCGTTCACGTCAAGGGGCCCGATCTCTGCGGCCATGACGGAAACCCGAGCGACAAGATCCGCGTCATCGAAGAGATCGACGCCATGTTCGGCCAGTTCCGCCACGAGCTCGACCTCCAGCGCATGATCGTGTCGCTGACCGCCGACCACTCGACGCCGTGCGAGAAGGGCGACCATTCCGGCGACCCCGTGCCGACCTTCGTCTCCGGACCCACCGTCAGGCGTGACGGGATCGCCGAGGTCGGCGAGAGCGCATTTCGCGCCGGCTCGCTGTCGGGGCTGTCCGCCACCGACATCTTCCGCATCCAGCTCGACCAGCTCGACCTCATGCCGAAGCGGGGCGCCTGAGCAGGGCTCCGAACTCGGGTTAAAAGATGTTTGAGGGCGACCGAAAGAAGCCCCTCACCCCAACCCTCTCCCCGCCGAAGCGGGGCGAGGGGCTCATGCTTCGGTCCCCTCGCCCCCATGAAATGGGGGAGAGGGGTCGGGGTGAGGGGGCGAGCGCATACCGTCCGGGGACCTGGGAAGGAGTTGTTAACCTGGATTCGTTGCCCTGGGCGCCTGACAGGGCCGCTTGCCATCGTCTCTGCCGTGCGCTTAGGCTGCGGGTTCCGGCGCCGCGGGGGAGGGCCGCGTGAAGCTCGAAGATCTTCGGACGCTGTGCGAGGTGGCCCGCTGCGGCAGCTTCAGCAAGGCTGCCGAGAATCTTCACTGCACGCAGTCGACGGCATCGCTCCGGGTTCGCCGCGTCGAGGACTGGATCGGCGCCCGGCTCCTCGAGCGCTCGCGTGACACCCGCAAGGAGGTCACGCTGACCCAGGCCGGGGCAACGGTGCTGCCGAAGATCGAGATCGCCATGGCGGAGCTTGGCGCCGCGTGGTCGGCGTTCGCCGCCGAGCGCCGCCTCGAACGCGCGCAGATCGCGGTATTCGCATCCCACACTCCGGGTCTGTTCGTGCTGCCCGGCGTTCTGGCCGAGTTCGGGCGCACCCATCCCAGCGCGATCGTGAACACGCACGTCAACTACACCCACGAGGTGCTCGACCGGGTCCGCCGCGAGGGGTCGCCGACCTGCTTCGGAATTGTTTCTCAGCCGGAAGGGTTTTTCCACCCGGATCTGACGCTCGAGGCGGCGATCGACGATCCCCTGTGCATCGTCGTCGGGCCGGGTGACGATCCCGCGGGGACTCCGGTGCTCGACTGGCTGCGGGATCGCATCCTGCTCATCACCAACCGCTCGTCGTCGACCCTCGCCTACCTGCGCCGCAGCGGCGGGATCGAGCCGAAGGACATCCGGGTCCTCGGCAGCATCGAATCGGTGAAGGCGGCGCTCCGCGAGACCCTGGGCTTCGCCGTCCTGTCGAGGCGTGCGGTGGGGAAGGAACTCGCCCTCGGAAGCCTGCGCGAGGTTCGCGTCCCCGGCTTCTCGCCGAGCCGCGTCATCTCGGTGGTCCGGCCGAAGAACCAGGCATTGTCGGATCTCGCGCAGGCGTTCGTGCGGGCGCTCTGCCGATCGTGATCGCCCGATCAGTCGCCGTCCGAGACCGCAAGCGTGTCCGCGCTTGGGCCGTGGCGGGCCGCAGGGGCCCTCGGCCAAGCTCTGAGGGCGGTCTCCGCAACCCCGCGCAGCGCCTCGCGAGCTGCGCCCCCCGCCGCTTGCACGGCCATGCCCTGGAAGATGGTGGTGATGAAGCGGGCGAGGTGCTCGGGCTGCGCGTCGGCAGGCAGATCACCTTCGTCGCGCGCCCGTTCCAGGCGGCCGCGCAGGTTTGCCTCGTATTCCGAGCGCAAGTGGGCGATCTCGTTGCGGATCGATTGCGATTCCTCGCCACAGGTCAGCGAGCCCCGCACCGCCAGGCAGCCGACCGGGTGATCGGGGTTGGTCAGCATCTCGGCCGCGCCCAGCAGCAGCCGTTCCGCGACCTGATAGGCCGTCGGCGCCTCCAGCGCCTCGCTGGCGAACGAGACCTTTTCGTTGACGTAACGATCGAGGGCCTTGCGGAAAAGCTCCTCCTTGTTGCCGAAAGCGGCGTAGAGACTGGGGCGGTTGATGCCCATCGCCTCGGTAAGGTCGGTCAGCGACGCACCCTCGTAGCCCTTGCGCCAGAACACGTTCAGCGCGGCGTTGAGCGCGGTTTCCGTGCAGAACGCGCGCGGTCGACCGATCGCCAAGATCCGCTCTCCTCTTTGTGAACACGACTTTCTGTACTTATCGATAAATATGTCGTTGAAAGTCTCCTGTCCAGGCCCACATCCCTACCAATCGGTACACAAGGGAGTGGGATCAATCCCATGACACGAGTCCTGACGGGGAACTGCGGGCGCCGCGCCGCCCGCGTCGCCTTCCACACCGGCATCGCGTGAAGCCGGGGGAGAGATCAATGAGCAACAGCCGCCTTCGCAGCGCCCTTTGGGGCGCCACCTTTGTCGTGGCCGCCGCCGCCATCGGCGGCGCGGTCGTGTTCAACGGGCCGGGGCAGGATGCCCGGGCCACTGAAGTCGCCCCGCCATCCCAGGCGATCCCGGCCTCGGTCGCGGTCGTCGAGCAGCGCGACCTGGTTCCGTGGCAGGAGTTTTCGGGCCGCCTCGAGGCGGTCGACCGGGTCGAGGTGCGTTCGCGCGTCCCCGGCCAGGTCCAGGCCATCCACTTCCGCGAGGGGGGGCTGGTCAAGCGCGGCGATCTGCTGGTGACCATCGATCCGGCGCCGTTCGCCGCCGAGGTCGCCCGCGCCGAGGCCCAGCTCGCCTCGGCCGAGGCAAGGCTCGCCTTCACCAAGCGCGAGCACGAGCGGGCTCGCCGGCTGTCGGGCTCGGGCACCATCCCGGTCCGCGAACTGGACAGCCGCAACAACGCCTATGCGGAGGCCCAGGCCAGCGTCCGCGCCGCCCGGGCGGCGCTCGACTCGGCGCGGCTGAACCTTGGCTACACCGAGATCCGGGCCCCGGTGGCGGGCCGGATCGGCAGGGCCGAGGTCACGGTCGGCAACCTGGTGTCCGCCGGCGCGGCTGCCCCGGTGCTGACCACCCTGGTCTCGGTGAGCCCGATCTACGCCAGCTTCGACGCCGACGAGCGGGCGGTGATCCGCGCCCTCGACACCCTGGGCCAGGAGCAGGGCCGTCGCCTCGGCGTCGATCGCATCCCGGTGCAGATGGAAGCGTTCTCGCCCGGCGCGCCGGCGCTCCGAGGCCACGTGCAGATGATCGACAATGCGGTCGATGCCCGCAGCGGCACGGTCAGGGTCCGTGCCGTCTTCGACAACCCGGACGGCCTGCTGATGCCCGGCCAGTTCGCCCGCCTCCGCATGGGCCAGGCGCAGAGCGAACCGGCCCTGCTGATCAGCGAGCGCGCCGTCGGCACCGACCAGGACAAGAAGTTCGTCCTGGTGGTCGGCGACGACAACAAGGCGGAATACCGCCCGATCGTCCTCGGGCCCGCCGTTGGCAACCTGCGCACCGTCGCCGATGGTCTCGACGCGGGCGAGCGGGTCGTCGTCAACGGTCTGCAACGCTTGCGTCCTGGTGCGCTGGTGGAGCCGCAGATGGTTTCGATGGCGCAGGACGGCGGCAGCGAGCTGGCGCGGCGCTGAGCCCCCAGCCCCCTCCCCGAGGCGGGAGGGGGCCGCCGGAGACGACAATCAAACTCCCAAGGCCGGCCTGCCGGGCCGTCGGATCGGAAAGCGACCATGAACCTGTCCAAGTTCTTCATCGACCGCCCCGTCTTCGCCGGCGTGCTGTCGGCCCTGATCTTCGTTGCCGGACTGCTGGCGCTCGGCAACCTGCCGATCTCGGAATATCCCGAGGTGGTGCCGCCGACGGTGGTGGTGCGCGCCCAGTATCCCGGCGCCAACCCCAAGGTGATCGCCGAAACCGTGGCGACGCCGCTCGAAGAGTCGATCAACGGGGTCGAGGACATGCTCTACATGGGCAGTCAGGCGACCACCGACGGGGTGATGACGCTGACCGTCACGTTCCGGCTCGGCACCGACCCCGACAAGGCGCAGCAGCTGGTCCAGAACCGCGTCTCGCAGGCCGAGCCGCGGCTGCCCGAGGAGGTCCGCCGGCTCGGCATCACCACGGTCAAGAGCTCGCCCGACCTGACGATGGTGGTGCACCTCCTGTCGCCCAACGACCGCTACGACATGACCTACCTGCGCAACTACGCGCTCCTCAACGTCAAGGATCGGCTGGCGCGCATCGAGGGGGTCGGCCAGGTCCAGCTGTTCGGCTCGGGCGACTACTCGATGCGGGTGTGGCTCGATCCCCAGAAGGTGGCGGAGCGCGGACTGGCCGCCGGCGACGTGGTGCGGGCGATCCGCGAGCAGAACATCCAGGCCGCCGCCGGCGTGGTGGGCGCCTCGCCGGGACTGCCGGGCGTCGACCTGCAGCTCTCGGTCAATGCCCAGGGGCGGCTGGAGAGCGAGGAAGAGTTCGGCGACATCATCGTCAAGTCCGGCCGCGACGGCGCGGTGACGCGGCTGCGCGACCTCGGCCGGATCGAGCTGGGTGCGGCGGAGTACGCGCTGCGCTCCCTGCTCGACAACAAGGCGGCGGTGGCGATCCCGATCTTTCAGGCGCCCGGGTCCAACGCCATCCAGATTTCCGACTCGGTCCGCGCCACCATGACCGAGCTGAAGGGCTACATGCCCGAAGGCGTCGACTACGAGATCGTCTACGACCCGACCCAGTTCGTGCGCGCCTCGATCGAATCGGTGGTGCACACGCTGCTGGAGGCGGTCGCCCTGGTGGTGCTGGTGGTGATCCTGTTCCTGCAGACCTGGCGGGCCTCGATCATCCCGCTGCTGGCGGTGCCGGTGTCGGTGGTCGGCACGTTCGCTGTCATGCACCTGCTCGGCGTCTCGATCAACGCGCTGTCCCTGTTCGGCCTGGTGCTGGCGATCGGCATCGTGGTCGACGACGCGATCGTGGTGGTGGAGAACGTCGAGCGCAACATCGAGGCCGGACTCAGTCCCAGGCATGCCAGCTATCAGGCGATGCGCGAGGTCTCGGGGCCGATCGTGGCGATCGCGGTGACGCTGGTCGCGGTGTTCGTCCCGCTCGCCTTCATCAGCGGGCTGACCGGCCAGTTCTATAAACAGTTCGCGCTGACGATCGCGATCTCGACCGTAATCTCGGCGGTCAACTCCCTGACCCTGTCCCCCGCCATGGCCGCCCTGTTGCTCAGGGGCCACGACGCGCCCCGGGACTGGCTGACGCGGGCCATGGACTTCTCGTTCGGCTGGCTGTTCCGCGGCTTCAACCGGCTCTTCCGCGGCGGTGCCTCGCTGTACGGCGGCGGGGTGCGCCGGGCGATCTCCCACAAGGCGCTGATGATGGGGCTCTACCTGGGGCTGGTCGGCGTGACCGGGTGGCTGTTCCAGGCGGTGCCGGGCGGCTTCGTGCCGATGCAGGACAAGCAGTACCTGATCGGCTTCGCCCAGCTCCCCGACGGCGCCACCCTCGACCGCACCGAGGACGTCATCCGTCGCATGGGCGACGTCGCGCTGAAGGACCCCGACGTCGAGCACGCGGTATCGTTCCCCGGGCTGTCGATCAACGGCTTCACCAACAGCACCAATTCGGGGATCGTCTTCGTCACCCTGAAGCCGTTCGAGGAACGCCGCGGCGAAGCGCACAGCGCCGCCGCCGTGGCCGGACGCCTCAATGGCCAGTACATGGCGATCCAGGACGCCTTCGTCGTCATGCTGCCGCCGCCCCCGGTGCAGGGGCTCGGCACCACCGGCGGCTTCAAGCTGCAGCTCGAGGATCGGGGTTCGCTCGGCTACGAGGCTCTCGACGGCGCGCTCAAGGCCTTCATGGCCAAGGCCGCCCAGGCCCCCGAGCTGGCCAACCTGTTCTCCTCCTACAAGGTGAACGTGCCCCAGCTCTATGCCGACGTCGATCGCACCCGGGCGCGCCAGCTCGGGGTCGAGGTGACCGACGTCTTCGACACCCTGCAGATCTACCTGGGCAGCCTGTACGTCAACGACTTCAACCGCTTCGGCCGCACCTATTCGGTCCGGGTCCAGGCCGACGCACCGTTCCGCGCCCGTGCCGAGGATATCGGCAAGCTGAAGGTGCTCTCGAATTCCGGCGAGATGGTGCCGCTGGCGGCGCTGCTGACGGTCAAGCCGGCGGCGGGACCGGAACGGGCGATGCGCTACAACGGCTTCCTCGCCGCCGACATCAGCGGCGGCCCGGCGCCGGGGTATTCGTCCGGCGAAGCGGAAGCGGCGGTCGAGCGGATCGCCGCCGAGACCCTGCCCAGGGGCATCAGCTTCGAATGGACCGAGCTGACCTACCAGCGGATCCTTGCCGGCAACTCCGCCCTCATCATGTTCCCGCTGGCGGTGCTGCTCGTGTTCCTGGCGCTGGCCGCCCAGTACGAGAGCCTGACCCTGCCGATCTCGATCATCCTGATCGTGCCGATGAGCCTGCTGGCGGCGATGGCCGGGGTGTGGATCACCGGCGGCGACAACAACGTGTTCACCCAGATCGGCCTGATCGTGTTGGTCGGATTGTCGGCCAAGAACGCGATCCTGATCGTCGAGTTCGCGCGCGAGCTCGAGTACGCGGGCAAGCCGCCGCTGTGGGCGGCAGTCGAGGCAGCGAGGCTGCGGCTGCGGCCGATCCTGATGACCTCGATGGCGTTCATCATGGGCGTGGTGCCGCTGGTCGTCTCGACCGGCGCCGGTGCCGAGATGCGCCACGCCATGGGCGTCGCCGTCTTCTCGGGCATGATCGGGGTGACCGCGTTCGGGATCTTCCTGACGCCGGTGTTCTATGTCCTGATCCGGGCGCTGGGCGGCAACCGGCCGCTGCGGCGGCTGGAGGATCGGGATGACGAGCGGGATGCGGCGCCCGCGGTTCCGCTGCAGGCGCGGGGCTAGCCCGAATCTCTCAAACAATGTAGGTGCATCGGGGCTCTGATTCTGAGAAAATTGTTGTGCCGCAACAACTTAACTCGGATCAGAGGAGTTCCCCGATGCCCACAGAGTGTATCCCGGCCCTGTTCGGTTTTGCCAG
>JAHDSF010000041.1 GCA_018432935.1 Rhodospirillales bacterium
AAGGTCGGGGGGCGTGGCGGCGGCGAAGTAGTCGCGCACCACCGCCTGGGTGCCGTCGGGGGCGGTCAGCACCAGGTCTGGGCCGGCGCGGCCGAACTCGGCAGCCGCCAGGGCAAACCCTTCCGGCAGACGAACCGTCCCGCCGGCCGCCCGAACGATCGAAGCGACCGGCTGCTGCACGGTCGCGGCTTCTGACGTCTGTCTCACGCCGCGCCTCCCCAGGCTGGATTTGCCGGCTCCACTCCGACTAACCTGCCACACATCGGCATGCTGCTTTATGCTACCCGAAAGAATAGCCGATGTCGATCAGGGTCGACCCCCAACCGGAGATGGCTTGCCTCGAGAATCCTTCTCCCAAAGGCCAGATTTCTTTTCTTCGGCGCATTGCCACACGGAGTTCACATTCTCACTGTATGAAAAGAGGGTCGCCCGGGGAGGGGCCGACCGGCCGTGAAGGCCGTCGGCTCCCGGATCAGGCGCCTCAATCGCGCAGAGGAGGGAAGTCGTGGCCAGTTTTGTCCCGCCGCCGGAATGGCCGGACGCGAAGACCGATAACGCGCTCGCCGACTTGGCCGAGCAGGCGGAGGCCTTGCGCCCCCGTTCGCTGCAGGCCCAGGCAATCGTTGCCGAGGTCGCCGAGCTGTTGTGGCTGGCGCAGCAGACCGAGATCGCCAGCAGGCTCGCCGTCTGGCGTGCGCACGGCTACCGGCCGGCACTCGCCAGGGGGGGCGTGCCGCCGGTATCCGTCAGGCCGGACCTCAAGGCAGCCAAGAGGGCAGGGGACGCCACCTGATGACGACCGTGCAGGAGCTGAAGCGGGAAGCGCGGATGACGCTCTTCCGACGCTTCAGGGAGGACGGCAAGGCCTCGTACGTCGTCCGCGGACCGGCGCGCCAGGAGAAGGTGTTCGCCGACCAGTACGATGCCGAGAGCTACTTCCGCTACTACGTGACCCGCTGTCGGCGGGAAGAGCCGGCAGCCCCGGTGGATTAGGGCCTCGCCAGCGCGCATGCTCGCCTGGGCGTAGCCATTGCTAAGAAAACGTCTGTGAAGGCATGGCCCCGCCCGCTCGGGCGAAGAAAAGGGGCGAAGGCCCCGATGTGGTCCTCGCCCCTTGCCTCTGTTCCGCCCCGCGCCTGCCCGCAGGGCGTGTGGCCGGCCGAAGCCGGCAAGACCTGAAAAAGCTCCCTACCACGAGTTCGGCGGCAGCACGATCACCAGCGGCCGACGGCGCCGCACCTTGAACCCGAACACCCGCGCGACCGACCGGAAAAACTCCCAACCATTCCGCATCGTCCTGTCCTCCACCACCCTAACCACCGTTGATCCTATGCACGGTCGAAGGCGTAAAAAGGGCGGTCTCCGCCCCATTTCCGTCACGATCCGTGGGCTAGCAACGCATCTCCGTTACCCGGAGACATTTCTGGGGGTGTCCTTCGGGAGCAGTCCCGCCAGGGCTTGCGGACCGTAGGCCCGGTGCCCGGTGCGGCGGCCCCCGCCTTCCCTGAGCTTCTCGAATGAGTCCCAAAACGTTTTGGGAGGCCTCGTTTACAGCATTGCGCGGCCCCCGGCGAGGACGCAGACGGGTACCGCGGGGTGCAACCAGGAATACCCCGATGAGGCAACGGGGCGGGACTTTCGTCGAGGAGAGCCCTCGCCCCCGATCGGGGGCGAGGGGCAAAGGGCATCAGGTCCTGAGTGTGCCGCCCGTGGCCTTGGCGACGGCGTCGACGACGCGCTTGGCCACCGCCTCGATCTCGGCGTCGGTAAGGGTCTTCTCGACCGGCTGCAGGACCACGTTCACGGCCAGCGACTTCCGGCCCTCGCCCAGTGAGGGTCCGGCAAACTGGTCGAACACGCGGACCTCGGCAATCAGCTGCTTTTCGGCCTGCCGGACCGCGCGCACCACCGCCTCGGCGGCGATGCCCTCGTCGAGCACGAAGGCGAAGTCGCGCTCGACCGGCTGGAAGGCCGGCAGCACCAGCATCGGCTTGGCCGCACCCTTCTTTGCCTTCGGTCGCGGCAGAGCATCGAGGAACACCTCGAACGCGGCCACCGGGCCCTTGACGCCCAGCTTGCGGGCGATCCGCGGATGGAGTTCGCCGAACAGGGCAATCGCCTTCGGGCCCAGTCGCAGGGCGCCCGAGCGTCCCGGATGATACCATGCGGGGGCGTCGGCGGTGGTCTGCAGGTTCTCGACCGGGGCGCCGAGGGCGGCCAGCAGCGCCAGTGCGTCGGCCTTGGCGTCGAAGGCGTCGACGGGCCGCGCGGGCGTCGCCCAGTGCTTCGGCCCGGCCTTGCCGGCGCGCACCCCCGCAGCGACCAGCGCCTGGTCCTCGGGGCGGTCGCCGGCGTACTGCGGCCCGACCTCGAACAGGGCGAGATCGGACACTCCGCGGTCGGCGTTGCGCCCGGCGGCGCTCACCAGGTTCGGCAGCACCGAGGGCCGCACCGCGTCGAGGTCGGCGCTGATCGGGTTGACCAGCCGCAGGCTCTCCTTGGCGCCCCCGAACAGCTCCGCCTGGGCCGCCGGCACGAAGGCCATGGTGACCGCCTCGACCAGACCACGTGAGGCGAGGGTTCGCCGCGCCATCGACGCGCGCCGCTGTTCCGGCGTGCGGGCGGCGCCGGGCAGGGTCAGCTCGCGGGTCAGCGGCACCGACGGGATGTGGTGGTAGCCGTGCAGGCGGAGGATCTCTTCGACCACGTCGGCCTCGCCGACCATGTCGCCGCGCCACGACGGCGGCACCACGCTCCAGGCCTCGGCGGTGCCCGACACCTCGCAGCCGATCGTCTGCAGGATGCGCCGCTGGTCCTGCTCGGCCAGGGTGACGCCGCCCAGCGTTGCGGTGCGCTCGGGCCGGTAGGTGATGAGGCGGCGCCACGCCGGCTCCTCGCCGGCGATCACCAGCTCTGAGGCCTCGCCCCCGCACAACTCCCGGATCATCTTGGTCGCCAGCTCGGTCGCGGCGACCAGGAAGGCGGGGTCGACGCCGCGCTCGAAGCGGAAGCGGGCGTCGGTCTGCAGGTTCAGCCTGCGCCCGGTGGCGGCGGTGCGGACCGGATCGAACCAGGCGGTCTCGAGGAAAACGTTACGGGTCGTTTCGGTGCAGCCCGAGGGCTCGCCGCCGATCACGCCGCCCAGTCCCTCGGCCACCTCGTCGTCGGCGATCACCGTCATCTCGCCGTCGATCTCGTACTCCTTGCCGTTGAGGGCGGCGAGCTTCTCGCCCGGGCGCCCCATGCGGACATGGATGTCGCCCTTCACCTTGTCTGCGTCGAACACGTGCAGCGGCCGCCCCAGGCCGATCGTGAAGTAGTTGGTAATGTCGACCAGGGCCGAGATCGGCCGCAGGCCCACCGCGACCAGGCGGTCCTTCAGCCACTGCGGGCTGTCGCCGTTGGTGACGCCGCGGAAGTAGCGGCCGACGAACATCGGGCAGGCGTTCGCGTGCGCCTCGTCGAGGTCGCGCCTGACCGCGATCGGGCTCTTGAAGGCGCCCTTGACCGGGCTGTCGTCGAGCGGTTTCAGCCGCCCCAGCCCGGCGGCGGCGAGGTCGCGGGCGATGCCGCGCACGCCCAGGCAGTCGCCCCGGTTAGGGGTGACGGCGACGTCGATGATGGGGTCGGACAGCCCCATCGCCTCGACCGCCGGCGATCCGATCGGCGTGCCCTCGGGCAGCTCGATGATGCCGGTGTGGTCGTCGTTGATGCCCATCTCGTCGCCCGAGAGCAGCATGCCATTGCTCTCGGCGCCGCGGATGCTCGCCTTCTTCAGCGTCACCTTGATGCCGGGGATGTACATGCCGGCGGTGGCGAAGACGCCGATCATGCCGGAACGCGCGTTGGGGGCGCCGCAGACGACGTCGAACACCTGGCTGCCGTCGTCGACCTTGCACACCCGCAGGCGGTCGGCATTGGGGTGCGGCTTCGCCTCCAGCACGCGGGCGGCGACGAACGCCTCCAGCCCGCGCGAGCGGTCGACCACCTCCTCGATCTCGAGGCCGATCATCGTCAGCTTGTCCGCGATCTCGGCGAGCGAGGCCTCGGTCTCCAGGTGCTCCTTGAGCCAGGAAAGCGTGAACCTCATGAGTAGGACCCTCCCACCAGGCTGGGCATGTCGAGGCTGGCGAAGCCGTAGTGGCGCAGCCAGCGGAGGTCGGATTCGAAGTAGGTGCGCAAGTCCGGGATGCCGTACTTCAGCATCGAGATGCGCTCCAGCCCCATGCCGAACGCGAAGCCCTGGTAGCGTGCCGGATCGATGCCGCAGTTCTCCAGCACCTTGGGGTTGACCATGCCGCAGCCGAGGATCTCGAGCCAGTCCGAGCCGTGGCCGATCTTCAGCCCCGCCGGGCTGCGCTCGCAGCCGATGTCGACCTCGGCCGAGGGTTCGGTGAAGGGGAAGTAGCTGGGGCGGAAGCGCACCGGCAGGTCGTCGACGCCGAAGTAGGCGCGGCAGAACTCGATCAGGCAGCCTTTCAGGTGGCCCATGTGGGTGGTCTCGTCGATCACCAGGCCCTCGACCTGGTGGAACATCGGCGAATGCGTCGCGTCGTAGTCGCAGCGGAAGGTCCGCCCCGGGCAGATGATGCGGATCGGCGGCTTCGCCTTCAGCATGGTGCGGATCTGCACCGGCGAGGTGTGGGTGCGCAGCACCATGCGCTGGCCGTCGACCTCGCCCGGCAGGTAGAAGGTGTCGTGCTCCTGCCGCGCGGGGTGCTCGGGCGGGATGTTCAGCGCCGTGAAGTTGTTCCAGTCGGTCTCGATGTCCGGCCCCTCGGCGACGGTGAAGCCCATCTCGCCGAAGATGGCCACCACCTCGTCGACGGTCTGGCTGATCGGGTGGATGCGGCCGACGCTTTCCGGGCGCGCCGGCAGCGTAACGTCGATCCGCTCCTCCATCAGCTTGGCGTCCAGCGCCGCCCCGGCGAGGGCCTCCTTGCGCGCCTCGATCGCGGCGGCGACCTCGTCCTTGAGCACGTTGAGCGCGGCGCCCTGGGCCTTGCGCTGCTCGGGCGACAGCGTCCCCAGCTCCTTCATCAGCGCGGTGATGCGCCCCTTCTTGCCGAGCGCGCCGATGCGGACCTCTTCGAGCGCCGCAAGGTCGGCGGCCGCTGCCGCCGCCCGGGTCAGCTCTTCCTTCAGGCTGGACAGGTTATCCATGGTTCCTTCACCCCTCACTTCAGCAATGCCCCTCATCCTGAGCCGGTCGGAGGATGAGGCCCCGTCCCCCTCATGGTTCGATAGGCTCACCATGAGGACCTCAGCGTGTTCCTCATCCTGAGCCCGTCGAAGGATGAGGCCCCGCGCCACCCGGTACGACAAGGGGAGCCGCCCGTTTCCGGCCGGCCCCCCTGCTCAATTCCGCTCAAAGGCGAATGACGTCGTTCAGGCGGTCTTCGGGAGCGCGGCCTGCGCCTGGTCCACCAACGCCTTAAACGACTCGGGTTCGCGGATCGCAAGATCGGACAGGATCTTGCGGTCGATCGCGATGCCGGCCACCTTGAGGCCGTTCATCAGCTGCGAATAGGTGATGCCGTACAGCCGCGCCCCGGCGTTGATGCGCTGGATCCACAGGGCGCGGAAGTCGCGCTTCTTGGTGCGGCGGTCGCGGTAGGCGTACTGCAGGCCCTTCTCGACCTTCTGGTGGGCGATCCGGTAGGCCGACGAGTTGCGCCCGCGGTAGCCCTTGGCGAGGGTCAGGATCTTCTTGTGCCGGACGTGCTTGGTGACGCCGCGCTTGACGTGTGCCATGGCTCAGCTCCTCCTCACGCGTTCGGCATGTACGACTTGACGAGGCGCGAATCGCCGGGCCTCAGGATCATCGTACCGCGGGCCTGCCGCTTCATCTTCTGCGGGCGGCGGCGGAGGAAGTGCTTCTTGTAGGCGACGTTGGCGCGCACCAGACCGGTGGCGGTGAGGCGGAAGCGCTTCTTGGCTCCCGACTTGGTCTTCAGCTTGGGCATTTTCGCGTCCTTTCCGAAAGAGGCGTTCCGGCGACCAAACCGGAGACGCAGCGTTGCGAGCGGCTGGGCATGCCCCGCCGGACCGCTCCGAACAAGAGGCGAGGTTTATAGCGGGAGGAGGGGGGGTTGGCAAGGGGGATAGGGCTAGCCACTACAGCCAATTCCAGAGCGGCGCGACGGTGTGCCGTTCGGTCGCCCCTCAACCTTGGTCGCGAGTGCTAACCACCGAGGCAAATATCTGGAGGATCTCGACTTTGCTTCTTCCCGAACTGATCAGTCCCAGAAGTCTGTCAAAATCAAATCTGGCGAATCCTCCCGACCGAGGGTTCATCAGGATTCCTTCCGTCCATTCCCGCCCGCCTCGTTCCAAAGAAGCCGCAAAGCTTAGGAGCCAATACATCACTATTTGGCGATAATCAGATGATGAAAAATTCTTACTGCCGCACTTCACCTCAAGAAGCGTATCCGAAATGGCGAAATCACCAAAGCCGGATGATACCCATTGAAAGCCCGGAATGGCTGGCGCCGAGGTGGCGATACTCCTCCGCTCGTTTGCAAAGGTCGAAATCATCAATGCCATATTGGAAGCAACGATTTCGATTATCTCTCGGTCGATTGGTGAGATTTCCTTGGGAGGCCGTGCGTCGAAGAATCTCCTCTAACGCTCTAAAGCAATGTCAACGCAGACATCAAATTCAATATCGCTACCGCCAAGCAATTTCTCTCCTGCTACAAAGCAAATTTCAAAAAGCATAGAGCGTTGAATTTTACTTCTTTCGACCAACGCTTTCGGGGCTATGCGACACGGAATTCTTCCACAACGTGAATTGAGGTGGGCCACGATGCCCGGTGTCAGTTGGGGAAATATCGTGTCGAAGACACCCGGTATATCGCGAGCAACCGTGCGGGGATCATAGTCTGTCGTGTGCTTCATCGCACCACTCACGATAAGTCGTGGCGTAACTCGCCGTGCCCTGGCGCTCTATCCCCAGACGCCATGATTCTTCCAAGTTCGGCGCAAGCTGTCTCCTCAGGCTCTCCCCTTGATCTCCGAACACAAAGGAAGACAACCACAAAATCCGCTGGCATTCCGGTCCCAACTCGTTCCATCGATTGCGGCAACTCGTAAAGCTCGCGCGGTCCTTCCATTGGCGCCAGCAGGCAATACACGCTCTCTTCACTGTATAGAAGCTCGTCGATTCGTACACCTTTTGAACAAAACGCGCCCTGTCCCGAGATTTGGCGAATCTTAAAGTGCGTAAGTAATGAAGAAGGCTCGCCTCAGCCTGAAGTAAATGGGGGGAGTGCTCTGGAATTCCGTCAAGCAGACCGTCCAGTGTTGAGGCAATTTCTTCAAATTCTTCTGTCTCACGAAGATTTGCAACGCCGCGCATGATTGTGGACCATGATGCGCGAAACGCATGCAGGTTTTCCGGGTTCAGAAGCGTGCTGCAGATCTGGATTGCAGCGTTCGGCTTTTGTAGTCGTAAGGTCCGCCCTATCTGGGTTACCAAAAAAGTGTCAGGGAGTGACTTTTCAAGCTCTCTGTTGAGAAGTTTCTGTACCTGAAGGCTTTCTATAGTATCTCGCAGCGATTCGTAGTCTTCATGTGGAGCATCGGAATATGGGTCAAAGCGCAAATCGAGTTCCTTAAGCCTGGCAGCTTCATCGTCATCATCACCCAATTGGGCCAAGACGTAATCGCCATAGTGCTTTGCAGTTAATGTTATAGTTTTCGCCTTATTTAGGCTGATCCCATAGTCAGATAATCTGTGGGACAAGAACGACAAAGCGGCATACGCCTCGGCATGTGAACCACCTATCAATACATAGTCATCGACATATCTATGCCATTTGAGACCTCTCGCCGTCATAGTTTGATCTATATAACTTAAGAATAATTCCGCCAGAACCCGTGAGCATCGTCCTCCTACTGGAATACCAAATGACCGGCCCCCCGAGAATTTCTCGAGAAGAACATTAATCTGTGTTCCAATTCGGGCGTCCTCGGGAAAAAAATCATCCACGAAGTTCTTTATGTGATGATGCGAAATGTGCTCATAAAAACTCGATATGTCAGTCTGTACGATAAATGTCCCTGTGGTCGCCTCCGATAGAGTGGCCTCCCTGAAACGTCTCCAAGAGGAGTTTCTATCGAATAATTCTTGTCCGCCATTCTTGAGAAATCGGTAGGAAAAGACCGTCTTATCCCGCTTTGGCTCTAGAGCGTTAGCTACTGCTATACCTAGCCCATTGAAATATATATTCCAGAACGGATGTATTTTAGTAACGATCCTGAACCCGGCGGGACCAGTGGCAGCCAATAACCTTTCACTAAAGACGCTCAGAGATGAGATTTTGCTGCGGCTATTCGTGACGCTATCCCGCCCTAACTGGGCAAAAAGAGAATATGCAGTATCGGCTAATTGATCCTGCCTTTCGAAGACGAACCTCGTGTCGATGTCAAAAGGGAGCGTATCGTTGTCGCCATGGGCTCCGGTGTCTGCGGCGGCGCGTGCGAAGCATTCCAATGTTACTTCGGGCATTGTGCTCCCCCCCAAAGCGCTCCTTCTATGGTGGCACGGGGCCGGCTGTGTGTCCATCGGAGAGGGCACTACCCTCGGGATTCGGGGTCGCGGTGACACCGCACCAGGCACACTGTTTCCCCGGCTCGCGCGCCGAGTATCGGCCCCAAATCCTCCATCAGCAGGAACAGGTGGCTGGGATCGGTCGGGCTGGGGCTCGAAATCGAAGGTTCGTACCAGGCGCGGGCGGCATCGTCCTTGGCGTGGACGAGCAGGGCGCGGATGCCGGCGATCTCGGCGGCCCGGGCAGTGCGCAGGAGCGCGTCCTTGAGGAGCGCGCTGCCAAGGCCCTTGCCCTGTTCCGTCCTGTCGACGGCGAGGCGCGCCAGCAGCATGACCGGGATGGCGTGCCGGGCGATGGTCACCCGGCCAGGGGCCTCGGCATGCGAGACCGCGCCGGCGGCTTCGCCCGTCGCGCTCTCTCCCCTCCTTGCGCCTGGGCCGTCGCGGCACGACTTCCTGGTTTGGTGGCGCCCGCGATGCCCGCGGGGAGCGTTGCGGGCGGGCGCCTTACGCGGCACGAGGAGCCATGCGCGGGAAAGCTCTGGTCCTGGCCTTCATCCTGCTGGCCGGCTGCGAGGTCGGCGGCGGCGACAGCACTGTCACTGTCACCGGCGAGAACCTGGGCGACGCCGTCTGGCGGCCGGTGCCGCGCGCGCAGGCGAAGCTGGCCTTCCCCGCCGCGACGCCGCTGCCGGTCGGCGAGGCCAGCGCGCGCTGGCTGCCCAACCGCTACGAGGAGAGGACGGCGCTGCCGGGCTTCGGCAGCGTGCTGCTCACCGTCTCGACGGCGGGCGGGTTCGCCGCCACCGTTCCCGCCAGCGAGTTCTCGTTCGTCGCCCGCGACTACACGCTGGACAACGTGCCGCTGGCGCCGGGCGGGGTGCCGGCCGCCGAGATCGAGCGGCAGGGCGACATCGCCTACTACGAGACCGCCTTCCGCGAGCGGCCGTGCGTGATCTTCGCCCGCCCCCTGGGCCGGCTGGTCGTGATCCAGGCCGGGACCTACTACGACGGCATCGTCGGCGGCTCCTACTGCGGGCCGCCCGGGACCAACCCCGCCGCGGTGACGGCGGCCGTCCTCGACACCGTCGCCCGGCTCGCGATCCGGCGCTGAGCCCTGGCGTTCCTGCGGGCGGCGGCCGGTGGCCTAATGCGCCATCAGCACCGGGCGGTCGAGGCAGGCCAGCATGTACGAGGTGACGCCGCCCAGCAGCAGCTCATGGGCGCGGCTGTGGCTGTAGGCGCCGATCACCAGGAGTTCGGCGTCGAGCTGGCGGCAGTGGCCGAGCAGGGCGCGGCCGACCGGCGGCTCGTCGTCCTTGGGGAACACCCGCACCTCGGCGGTGACCCCGTGCCGGGCCAGGAACACGGCGGCGCGCGCCGCCACCGCCGCTTCGGTGCGGGCGCTTTCGGCGGTCAGGATGGTGACGGCCTGGGCCGCGGCGAGGAACGGCAGCGCGGCGGACATCGCGCGCGCCGCCTCCAGCGAGTCGTTGACGGCGATGGCGATCCGGCGGTAGGGCGCCGTCGCGCCGCCTTCCGGCGGCACCACCAGCACCGGGCGACCGCTGCCGCGCAGCAGGGCTTCCGCCAGCTCGCGCCCGTCTCTGTCGGCGGGGCGGCCCAGCACCACCAGATCGGATGTGCGGCCCAGCCGCGTCAGGGCCCCGGGGCCGGCGGTCTCGCTCCAGGCGGCGGCGGGGGCGGGCTCGGCCGAGGCGCCCCCGGCCAGCGGCAGGCCGTGGCGGCGGCACAGCGCCGCCAGGGTCTCGCGCATTGCCGCGCAGCCCTCCTCGAGTTCCTCCGCCGCCGCTCGCGCCTGGGTCGCCAGGGCGATCACCTCGGCGCTGCCGAGGGAGCCGCCGGGGATCACCCGGACGGTCTTGAGGAACATCGCGTCGAGCCACGCGCCGTGCCGCGCGGCAAGGGCGACCGCCGTCTCCAGAACCTGCTGCTCGGAGCTGCCGACGAGCGGCGCCAGTATCGATCGGATCGACATCGTCCGGCTCCCGGTTTGCTTCGGCATTATAGCACGACGGCGCGAGGCCGGCGGCTGGCCAAAGGGGGGAAGCCCACCGATGGCGGGGCGGCGAGGTGCCGATCCCCTCCCTGGGCCTTACATATCCGTCTTGATGCGGCCGCCGTCTTGCGCGCGGGCCAGGGAGGAAGGCGATCATGAAGGCGTTCGGGATGTGGGCGGCGGCCCTGGCGGTGTCGGGGTGCGCGGCGACCGAGAGCTACGATGGCGGGTACGGCTCGGCTTACGACGCTTATGCGCCTCACGACGGCTACGTCCGGCCTTATGACGGCTATGGGCCATCATACGGCGGCTACTCCTACCAAGGCTACTCCTACGCACCGTCCTACCGTTATGCGGTGCCGCCGCCGCTGCCGGTGAGGCCGCCTGCGGTGATCCACCGCCACACCACGATCGTCACCCCACGCCCGCCTCCCCCGGTGGTGATCGAGCGCCGCGCGCCGGACCGCCGTCGCGTCAACGTCACCGAAGAGCCGCGCCGCCGCGAGATCGGGCCGGACCGCCGCTCTGGCGCGCCGGACCGGCGGGGAATCGCCGGCCGCGACGGGCACGACGATGATTCTGTCGTGCGGGAGCGCCGGCGGGAACGGGGCGACGCCCGCCGCGACTCGCGCGGCGATGCTCCCGCCGCCGCCACGACCGGGCGAGCGGACGCCAAGCCCCGCCGAAAACACTCCGAAGAGCGCCGCGACCGCCGCGGCTGAGTTCGTATCGCGTCCTCTCCCGCAACCGGGGACGAGCAAGGCGGAGCAACGCCGCTCCGCCGGTTTCAGCTTGTCAACAATATCGGACTATGCGAAAGATATATAAGTTACAGTATTACAAACTTGAATTATTTGCGTTTCGGTTCTCGTGGAGGAGGTCCCCGCCGTGCGCTTCTCGGATTTTCGCATTGCAGGCAGGCTCGCGCTGGTTGTTGCGGCCGGCGTCATCGGCACCATCGCAGTGGTCGGCATACAGCTAGAAAACCTTCACGAAAAGCTGATGGATGATCGTCGCACCCAGCTCAAGAGCCTGGTCGACAGCGCGGTCAGCCTGCTGTCGGAATTCTCGGAAGCCGAGAAGTCCGGGGCGATGACCCGGGAGCAGGCGCAGGAGGCAGCGAAGCGCGCGATCGCGCGCATGCGTTACGGGGAAAACGAATATTTCTTCCTCTTGGATTTCGAGGGGGTGATGGTCATGCACCCCTTCGCCAAGGCCCTGGTCGGCAAGCACTTGATCGACGACCGCGACAAGGCCGGCAAGGCGCACACCCGGATGATGGTCGAGGCCGGGCGTCGCGGCGAGGGCTTCGTCGACTACGTGTGGACGCGGCCCAACTCCGATGTTCCCGTCCCCAAGCTCAGCTTCGCCAAGCAGTTCGCCCCCTGGAAGTGGATCGTCATCAGCGGGGTCTGGATCGACGACATCGATCAGGTCTTCCGCCGCGAGATCCTGCGGGCGGGCGGCATGGCAGCGGTGATCCTGCTGGTGGTGGGCGCGATCTCGTTCCTGATCGCACGCGGCATCGCCCGGCCACTGGCGGCGGTGACCCGCGACATGCTGCGACTGGCCGAGGGCGACCGCACGCTGGAGTTTGCAGAGAGCGAGACCGGCGGCGAGATCGGCGCCCTCCGGCGGGCTCTCAAGGTGTTCCACGGCAACCTGGTCGAGATGGAACGGCTGCGCTCCGAGCAGGAGGCGGCGCGGCAGGGCGCCGAGGAGGAGCGCCGGCTCCTCGCGCTCAGGACGGCGGAGGAGTTCGAGGGCTCGGTGGCCGCGGTGATCACGACGGTGGCCGGGTCGGCGGCCGAGGTGCAGTCCAATGCGGAACGGCTGTCGGGGATGTCGGATGCGCTGAGCGAGCGCAGCACTGCAGCCTCGGCAGCCACCGAGCAGGCGGCGGTCAATGTGCAGGCGGTGGCCTCGGCGGCGGAGGAGCTGTCGTCGTCGATCTCCGAGATCGGGCGCCAGATCAGCCATGCCAGCGCCGTGGCCGGCAATGCGGTGCAGGCGGTCGACGACAGCAACAGCAAAGTCCAGGACCTGGCCCAGGCGATGGACAAGATCGGCCAGGTCGTCAACCTGATCACCGACATCGCGAACCAGACCAACCTGCTCGCGCTCAACGCCACGATCGAGGCGGCGCGGGCGGGCGATGCCGGCAAGGGTTTCGCCGTGGTGGCGAGCGAGGTCAAGAACCTGGCCACCCAGACGGCGCGGGCGACCGACGAGATCGGCGCCCAGATCGCCTCGGTGCAGCAGGCCACCAAGGAGGCCGTGCAGGCGATCGCCACCATTGGCAGCATCATCGGCGAGATCAACCAGACGACCGCCACGGTCGCCGGCGCGGTCGAGGAGCAGAGCGCGGCAACCCAGGAAATCTCGCGCAACGTCCAGCAGGCGGCGGCGGGCACCCGCGAGGTGTCGGAAAACGTCGGCGGCGTCCAGAAGTCGAGCCTGGAGAGCCGCAGCGCGTCCCAGAAGGCGCTCGAGGTTGCCGG
Source organism: Rhodospirillales bacterium (assembly GCA_018432935.1). GTDB lineage: Bacteria > Pseudomonadota > Alphaproteobacteria > Rhodospirillales > Shumkoniaceae > JAHDSF01. The sequence goes on from JAHDSF010000041.1 coordinate 13,076, forward strand.
TACGCTGCTGCGCAACAGCGACGCTCTGAAGTCCGAGGTGGACCGCTTCCTCGCCCAGGTCCGCTCGGGCACCGCCGCCTAGCGCGCTCCTGCCCGCCGGGGCGGTTCGGGCCGACCCGCGCGGGGCTGGATGCGGCCGCGTTCTGCGTCCAGGTTCAAGCGAATTCAGGATCGACCCTTGGCCACCATACGCATGCCAGGGTATGGTGGGCCACGGCGGCCGGCGGGCGGCGGCCCTGGTGCAGTATCGTGATGCCGTTCGGAATCAATGACTGGTCGCTGCGGCCCCTCGACAGCCCGGCCGTGGAATTCGGCGCCTTCGAACGGGTCATCGCCCAGTGGCGGGAGAAGCGGGGTACGGCGCCCGTCCCCTGTTGGGCTGACTACGGGATCCGGGACTTCGCCGGCTGGCATGGCCGCTTCTCGCTGGCGCGCATCGTCGGCGGCGAGGAGCCCGACCTCCATTTCGAGTTGTTCGGGACAATGATCGCCGAATGGGTCGGACGCGACCTCACCGGCAAATCGATTCGCGGGGCGCTGCCGATGCCGGAGGAGGCGCGGCTGCGCTTCGTCGAGCACTTTGCGGCAGTCGTGCGGCAGCCGGCGATCGGCGCCCGCCGGGTCAACCTCCACTTCCTTGGACGCGATTACGTGGCGGGCGAGACGGTCGAACTGCCGATCGGCAAGACCACTCGCGAGCCGACCCACATCCTCAGCTACGCGCGCCGGGTCCGGGCGTAAGGCTGTTCAGCGGGCGTTCTGCCCGATCCGGGCATCCCCCCGCCGCAGCAGGGCCTCGGGCAGGCAGGCCCAGCGCGGGCGGGCGAACAGGTATCGCAGCGGCGTACCTCGGGTGAGGCGGAAGAACAGCACCGGGCCGGCGACGCCGGCGATAGTCGCCAGCAGCCCACGGGTGCCGGGATCGAGCGGCAGCTCCAGGTGATCGAGGACGCGGCCGGAGGCGGCGGTGAAGACGAAGAAGGCGAGGAACACGACCACCGAGTTCGCGCCCAGCCAGGCCAGACCGCGCGCCGCGGCGAGCCGGCTGAGAAGCACGCCCGCCGCGATCACCGCGGCGGCCCCGGCGAAGCCCAGCACGAGCCCGATGCCGGGGGCGGCGGCAAGCCCTTTCAGCACCAGGGCCTGGTTGACGACCGCCCACGCGGCGAGCAACCCGAGCGCGGCACCCCTGTTGCGGCCGACGTGGTCGGCCCACGCGAATGCCACGGGGGCAAAGCGGTAGCCTGCATAGAAGAAGACGTAGCGCTCGCAGAAGTTGGCGATCTGGCCCTCGCCGAGAGGGACCATCTGCAGCAGGGCGGCGGCTGGCAGCACGAGCTGCCAGGGGACGCGCTTGAGCAGGCGGGTGGCGACGAAGAACGCCGGCAGGATCTGGATGAACCACAGCATGTGGAACGGATCCGCCCACATTCGCAGGTAGCCCCAGCAGTGGCCCGTCTCGCTCCCACTCACGATCCCGAGCACGAAGTAGACGGTTGTCCACACCCCGAACAGGTACAGGAAGTGCAGCACCTTGCGGTCGAGATAGAGCAGCCAGCGCGAATCGATGGTGCGGGCCAGGAACAGCCCGGCGATGAGGAAGAAGTCGGGCATCCGGAAAGGCTTGGCGAAGTCGGCCCACCATTGCAGCCACCCGGCGGAGCCTTCGGCGTCCTTGAGGAAGTAGGTGGCATACAGGCTGACCACCGCGACGATGCAGATCCCCTTGGCGTAATCGACCCAGGCCACCCGTTCCGCCGTCCTCCCATCCGCCAAGGCGCGTCCTCCGAGTTTCCGACACGAGAAGGGCAGGTGGGGATTCGTCGCCGCGGACGGAATCGCGAATATGGGGGCATGCAGGGGCGCTTTCCGGTAATCCGCTCCGGGTAGCAGTCGCCGCCGCCGGGGTTCTTTTCCCGAGTTTATTGAGCTTGCGGTTGGGCCTACAATGACGCGTCCGCTCCGCTCGGGATTCAAGCCATGAAGCTTGTCCAGGCGCTGGCTCTTGTCCTCGGGATCGTTGCGACGCCCGCACAGGCCGCCGGTCCGGCGGCGCAGGTGACGGTCGACGGTGCCATCGGTCCGGGCACCGCGGATTACGTGCTCGAGGCCTTCGCCGACGCGCAGCGCGACGGCGCCGAGGTCATCGTGCTGGCGATGGACACGCCGGGTGGTCTCGATTCGGCAATGCGCGACATCATCCGCGCCGTGCTGGCCTCGCCGGTACCGGTAGTCGGCTACGTCGGGCCCAGCGGGGCCCGGGCGGCGAGCGCCGGCACCTACATCCTCTATGCCACCCACATCGCGGCGATGGCGCCCGGCACCAACCTGGGCGCCGCGACCCCGGTAGCGATCGGCGGCGGCCTGTTCCGCGGCAAGGAGGGCGAAGACGAGAAGCCGGCCGGCGAGGATGCGATGGCGCGCAAGGTCGTCAACGATGCCGCGGCATTCATCCGTGGCCTTGCCGATCTGCGCGGCCGCAACGCGACATGGGCGGAGAAGGCGGTGCGCGAGGCGGCCAGCCTGTCGGCGGCCGAAGCCCTTGAGGACCGGGTCGTCGATCTGATCGCCGCGGACGTGCCGGCCCTGCTGGCGGCGGTCGACGGGCGCACGGTGGCGGTCGGCGGCGGGTCGCGCACGCTGCGCACCAGCGCTCTTCCCATCGTGCGCTACGATGCCGACTGGCTGCAGCGCCTCCGCATCGTGCTGACCAACCCCAATGTCGCCTTCCTCCTCCTCCTGCTGGGCATCGGCGGCATCGCCTTCGAGTTTCTGAGCCCCGGCATGGTCGCGCCGGGGGTGCTGGGCGGGCTGGCATTGCTGCTCGGCCTGTACGGCGTGGGGGCGCTGCCGGTCGATTACGCCGGCCTCGCCCTGCTAGGTTTTGGCCTTGCCCTGATGGTGGCCGAGATGTTCCTGCCGACCTTCGGCATCATCGGCATTGGCGGCATTGCCGCTTTCATCGTCGGGGCGATCCTGGCGTTCCCGCGCGGCGTGCCCGGCCTGTCGCTGGCGTGGCCGGTGATCATCGGCGCCGCAGTGGCGACGGCAGGGTTCCTCGCCGCGGCCGGCTGGCTCGCCCTCGGCAACCGGAATCGCGCCGTGGTGACCGGCCGCGAATCGCTGATCGGCAGCCGGGCGGTGGTGGAGTCCTGGCAGGGCGGGGAAGGAACCGTCGTGCTCGCCGGCGAGCGCTGGCGGGCCCGGAGCGCCGCCGCGCTGGCGGACGGCGCTGCGGTGACGGTCACGGCCGTGCGCGGCATCACCCTCGAGGTGGAGCCCGCCGCAACGCGGGGAGGAGAAGCGTCATGATTGAGACCATCGTTGCCAACGCCGTTCTTGTCGTCCTCGTGCTCGTCGTTCTGGCGTTCAGCATCCGCATCCTCAGGGAGTACGAGCGCGGTGTCGTGTTCACGCTGGGCCGCTTCACCGGGGTCAAAGGGCCAGGGCTGATCCTGCTGATACCGGTGGTGCAACAGATGGTGCGGGTCGACCTGCGCACAGTAGTCCTCGACGTGCCGACCCAGGACGTGATCTCGCGCGACAACGTCTCGGTCAAGGTCAACGCGGTCATCTACTACCGCGTGATCGACGCCGAGCGGGCCATCATCCAGGTCGAGAACTTCATGGCAGCCACCAGCCAGCTTGCCCAGACAACGTTGCGCTCGGTGTTGGGCAAGCACGAGTTGGACGAGATCCTGGCCGAGCGCGACAAGCTCAACCGCGACATCCAGGAGATCCTGGATTCCCAGACCGACGCCTGGGGAATCAAGGTCGCCAACGTCGAGATCAAGCACGTCGATCTTGACGAAAGCATGATCCGCGCCATTGCCAAGCAGGCGGAGGCCGAGCGAATCCGCCGCGCCAAGGTGATCAACGCCGAAGGCGAACACCAGGCAGCGCAGCGTCTGGTGGACGCTGCCAAGACCCTGGCCACAGGTCCCCGTGCGATGGAGCTGCGCTACCTGTCGGCGATCCAGGACGTCGCCAACGACCGTACCACCACGATGTTGTTTCCCATGCCGATGGACATCATCAGTGCGCTCGCCGGCAAGCAAGAGCCGCCCGCCAAGACCTGATCCGTGAACGCCGACCAAGAGGCCGCGCCCCCGCCCAGCCGGCTCCTCCAGGATGGGGACTTGGCCGCGGTGGACCTTGCGCCGGGCTTCTCCGGCAGGAACGCGCCGTCCACCTGTTGGCCGGTCTCCTCGGCAGGGACGGGGCTGGCTGCCTGTCGAGCGCCATTCGGGGCATTGCTGCACGGCGCCTTTGCCGTATCTGGACGTGAGGACATGCCGACGGAGAGCGAGATGACACGTGAGGCGACGCCGACGCTGCCGGCCAGCCCCGAGCCGGCGCAGCCGCAGGAGGAGCACCGCTGGCTGCAGCGCCTGGTCGGCGAATGGGGCAGCGCCTGGGAGGCGCTGGCCGAGCCGGGGCAGCCGCCGATGCGGTTCGAGGGCCGCGAGACGGTCCGTTCGCTGGGCGGCCTGTGGGTGGTCGCCGAAGGCCGCGCCGGGGCGCCCGGGGGCGAAGAGATGACCACCATCACCACGCTCGGGTACGACCCGCGCAAGGGACGCTTCGTCGGCACCTTCATCGCCTCGATGATGACCCACCTGTGGGTCTATCAGGGCGTGCTCGACGCCGAGCGCAAGATCCTGACCCTGGCGGTCGAGGGTCCCAACTTGGCCACCGGCGGCGATACCATGGCGCTCTACGAGGACGCGATCGCCTTCGAGAGCGAGGACCATCGGGTGCTGACGTCGCGCATGCTCGGCGACGACGGCGAATGGCACAAGTTCATGACTGCGCATTATCGGCGCCGGACGTAGCGCAATCCCATTCCCTCCTTCGGGGGCTGGCAGCCGGGGCCTCGGTTTCACAAGTAGTGTCTCCGTAAGCCTTCCTGATTCCGGGGGACTGCATGAACCAGACTGTCAGCGGCGCCCAGAAGGCGCGCACCGAGGGGCTCGAGGACACGATGACGCGCCGGGGGTGGGCGGCCCGGACGGTGCAACGGCTGGTCGACGGGGCCGAGCGGCTGAACCTGGAATACTCGGCGGTCGGCAACCCGCCGGTCTATGCGACCGACGCCTTCCCCTGGGCCCGCGAGATCGAGAAGGAGTGGCGGCCGATCCGAGCCGAGCTGGACCGCATCCTGGTCCGCAAGGACGGCCTGCCGGCGTTCCACGAGATCTCGTCGGAGGTGCGCTCGATCTCGGCCGACCGCGACTGGAAGACCTTCCTGATCTGCGGCTACGGCCTCGCCTCGCAGGAGGCGGTGCGTCAGTGCCCCGAGACCTGGCGCATCCTGCAGAAGATCCCGGGTTTGAAATCGGCCATGTTCTCGATCTTCGAGCCCGGCAAGCACCTGCCGCCGCACCGCGGCCCCTACAACGGGGTGCTGCGTTTCCATCTCGGGCTGATCGTGCCCGACGAGCCCGACAAGATCGGGATCCGCGTCGCCGACCGCATCTGCCACTGGCAGGAGGGCAAGGCGCTGATTTTCGACGATGCCTACGAGCACGAGGCCTGGAATCACTCCGACAAGGTACGGGTTGTGCTGTTCGTCGATTTCGAGAAGCCCACCCGCTTTCCCGCCAGCCTGACCAACAAGGCGGTGCTGAAGATGGCCGTTTTCACGCCCTTCATCCGCGAAGGCTACAAGGCCCACAAGGCGTGGGAGAAGGCGTTCTACGGCGAGGGGCGCCAGCACCGCTAGTACCCGCGCTCACTGAAGCGGGAGTCGGGCCTCGTCCTTCGACAAGCTCAGGATGAGGCCCTCATGCTGAGTCCCGTCGAAGCACGAGGGTCGGGCCGTCAGCGTCATACCTTTTCTCGATTCTGGGGCTAGGCGCCTCTCGTCTCAGATCAGCGAGCCGATGACCGGCTTCCGTTCCAACGGGAAATTGGCAAAAAAGGGCTGCGCCTCGGCCAGCACGCGGGCGAAAGCGGGCCTCGCCATCAGTCGGCCGAGATACGAGGTCAAGGCCGGCTCGCTCCTGGCGAACGGGACGATGGTGTTGGCGAAGAACAGCGACGGCGCGGCCGCGCAGTCGGCCAGGGTGAAGCCGGGGCCGGCGACCCAGGTCCGCGAGGCCATCCGTTCCTCGATGATGGCATAGGCCCGGCGCAGCTCGTCCCCGGCCTGGCGCACGCCGAAGGGGTCGCGGTCGGCCTCCGGCCGCAGCCGGTCGGCGACGATGCGCTGCATCGGCGCATGCACCAGGTTGTCGAAAAAGCGGTCCCACAGGCGGACCCGCCATGCTGCCTCGGCGTCGCCCGGCACGAACCGCGTCGGTCCGGGGTGAAAGGCGTCCAGGTATTCGATAATGACGCTGGACTCCGGAACCGTGCAGCCGCGCGCGCGATCCTCGAGCACCGGCATCTTGGCGGCCGGCCACAGGGCCGCGAACGCTGCGCGGGATGCCGGGTCGGCGAGATCGATGAAGACCGGCTCGAACGGGGTGGCGTTCTCGTAAAGGGCGATCAGCACCTTGTGGCAATAGGATGCCAGCGGGTGGTAGTGCAGCTTCAGGGTCATCGTCCATCCTTCGTCAATCGCCGCCGAACCAGAGGTGGTGACGTTCGGCCTGACGCGTTGCATGGTGCTCTCTCCGGCTTGTCGCCTTTCCTGGAAGACGCCGGTGCGACCCCCGATCCGACAGGTTATGCGTAGCGGCATACGCTTGCCGCTGCCTCCCTGTCCGTTCGGATAAGGGACCGGCGTACGTCCTCCTGGTAGACTTCCGCCTCTCCGGGTAGGGTCTTCCTATGAAAGCCGGCGACGCAGACGAGCTGAAAAAGGTTCAAGCCGCGCTCAACCGGGCGGTGGAGACGCTCGAGGCCGCGATGCGCGACCAGGAGGTCGCGGCCTTGCGCATCGTCGGCCTGGCGGAGCGGATTGCCGAGCGTACCACCGACGGCCCGACCCGCCTGCAGGCGGAGGCGGTGATGGAGGCCTGCACCTTCCAGGACATCGCGGCGCAGAAGATCCAGAAGGTGGTCCGCCTGATCAAATACCTGCGCGACAACGACGTCGTCGAGCCCGCCGACCTGCCGCTGGGCGAGGTCAAGCGCGCCCTCTCGCGGGAGGAGGTGGCCCGGCTGCTGACCGGCGGCAAGCCGGTGGTCGGCCGCTAAGCCCGGCTTGCCGCCGCTCACGCGGCTGCCCATCTGACGGAAGAATCCTCCGGGGGGTGCCCATGACGTGCTGTTGCCGCGTGTCTCGGCGCCGTTTCGTCGGCTGGCTGGGAGCCGCCGCAGCGCTGCCGCTTGCCGGCTGCGACGACTTCGATCTCCCGTTCGACCTCGTCGGTGACGAGCAGGTGACCCGCCTGGGTCTGCAGAGCTGGCAGCAGATCCGCAGCCAGGTGCCGCTGTCCGACAACCAGAGCTACCACGAGGCGCTGGCCGGCGTCGGCGGCCGCCTGTTGGCTGCCGCCGGTCTGCCCCGGCAGGACTGGGAAATGCGGGTCTTCGCCGGCGATGCGGTGAACGCCTTCGCCCTGCCTGGGCGTAAGATCGGCGTCTACGAAGGGATGTTCGGGTTGGCCGCCAGCGAGGCCCAGCTTGCCGCCGTGATCGGCCACGAGATCGGCCACCACCTTGCCGACCATGCCAAGGAACGGCTCAATGCGGCGATGCTGAAGGACTTCGGGCTCGGGATCCTGCAGGTGGCGCTCGACCTCGGCGAGGTCGCCTACAGTCGCGAGATCGCCGCCGCGCTGGGGCTGGGAGTGGAGATCGGGCTGACGCTGCCGTACTCGCGCGGCCACGAGCTGGAGGCCGACCGGCTCGGGCTCGGCCTCATGGGCCGCGCCGGCTACGACCGCCGTGAGGCGGTGACGTTGTGGCGCAGGATGGCCTCGCAAGGTGACGGCGAGTTCGCCTTCCTTTCCACCCACCCGGCCCCGGCCGCCCGTGCCGAGGCGCTGCAGAGAATCATCGGGGCGGGCTAGACATCTTTACCGGGGCTTGCCCAGGGACAACCTCATGGAGGCTATCAACCAATCAAGCAGGAGGGACGTGATGGCGACGAGCAGGAAGATCCTGATGGTGGTCGGCGACTTCACCGAGGACTACGAGACGATGGTGCCGTTCCAGGCGCTGACGATGGTCGGCCATCAGGTGCATGCGGTCTGTCCCGACAAGAAGGCGGGCGACACCGTCGCGACCGCGATCCACGACTTCGAGGGCGACCAGACCTACAGCGAGAAGCGCGGCCACAACTTCGCCCTCAACGCCGATTTCGCGAGCGCGCGGCCCGAGGACTATGACGCCCTGGTGATCCCCGGCGGGCGGGCGCCCGAGTACCTGCGGCTGAACCCGAAGGTGATCGCCATCGTCAAGGCGTTCGCCGAGGCCGACAAGCCGATCGCGGCGATCTGCCACGGCGCCCAGATCCTGGCGGCGGCCGGGGTGATCCGCGGCCGCAAGGTGTCATGCTATCCCGCCTGCCGGCCGGAGGTGGAACTGGCGGGCGGCGTCTATCAGGAGATCGCGATCGACGCCGCGGCGACCGACGGCAGGCTGGTCACCGCCCCCGCCTGGCCGGCGAACCCGGCATGGCTCGCCGCCTTCCTGGACGTGCTGGAAGGAGCCGCCCGCAAGGCGGCGTAACGGACAACCCCCCTGAGGGGGAGATGGAGGGGGTGCTTTGCTGCGGGGCAGGCACCCCCCTCGTTCCCCCGGCGAAGGGGGAGGGAGGCGCTGCCTACTTCGGCGCTACCATCATGGTCATCATCCGCCCCTCCATGCGGGGCGTCTGCTCGACCTTGGCGGCTTCGCCGAGCTCGTCGCGCATGCGTTCCAGCACCTTCATGCCGAGCTCCTGGTGCGCCATTTCGCGGCCCCGGAAGCGGATGGTCATCTTGACCTTGTCGCCTTCCTCCAGGAACCGTTGCGCGGCCCGGAACTTGACCTGATAGTCGTGCTCGTCGATGCCCGGGCGCATCTTGATCTCCTTGATCTCGATCACCCGCTGCTTCTTCTTGGCTTCCTGCTTCTTTTTCTGGAGCTCGTACTTGAACTTGCCGACGTCCAGGATCTTGCACACCGGTGGATCGGCGTTCGGCGACACCTCCACCAGGTCCAACCCTGAGTCCCCGGCGATCTCCAGGGCTTCCTCCACGGACATGACGCCGAGCATCTCGCCTTCGGCGCCAACGACGCGGATCTGGCGCGCGTCGATCTCCTCGTTCACCCGCGGGCCGGATTTGGCCGGCGGCTGATTTTGCGGCGGTCTACCTATGTAAGGTCTCCTTTCTGCCTGTCGAAGTGCATAACCCCACGGCCCTGCGCCCGTCAGCGGACGGACGCAGGCCCCGCGGCTTCCTCCTTGAGGATAGCTATGGCTTGTTCGAGTTCAAGAATTTCTTGCGAATTGCCGCCCAGCCGGCGCATCGCCACCGTGCCCTTCTCGGCCTCGCGGGCGCCGACCACTAGCATGACCGGCACCTTCGCCACGCTATGCTCGCGGACCTTGTAGTTGATCTTTTCGTTGCGGATGTCGAGCTCGGCCTTCAAACCTGCCGCCTGCAGCGCCTCGAGCACCTTGCGGGCGTAGCCGTCGGCCTCGTTGGTGATGGTCGCGACCACCGCCTGCACCGGCGCCAGCCACAGCGGGAACTTGCCGGCGTAATGCTCGATCAGAATCCCGGTGAACCGTTCCAGCGAGCCGAACAGGGCGCGGTGCAGCATGATCGGCTGCTTCTTCTCGCCGTCCTCGGCGACGTAGGTGGCGCCAAGGCGGGCCGGCATGTTCATGTCGACCTGCAAGGTGCCGCACTGCCAGTCGCGGCCGATGGCATCCCTCAGCACGAACTCCAGCTTGGGCCCGTAGAAGGCGCCTTCGCCGGGGTTCAGCGTGTAGGCGTAGCCGAGATGCTCAAGCGCGCCCTTCAGCGCCGCCTCCAGCTTGTCCCACACCTCGTCCGAGCCGATCCGCTTCTCGGGGCGGTCCGAGAACTTGATGCGAACGTCCTCGAAGCCGAAGTCCTTGTAGATGTCGAGGATCAGGCGCACGACCTTGCCGCACTCCTCCTCCATCTGCTCGGGCGTGCAGAAGATGTGCGCGTCATCCTGGGTGAAGGCGCGCACCCGCATCACCCCGTGCAGGGCGCCTGACGCCTCGTAGCGGTGGACCTTGCCGAACTCGGCGATCTTGAGCGGCAGATCGCGGTAGCTCTTGATGCCCTGCTTGAAGACCTGGATGCCGCCCGGGCAGTTCATCGGCTTGACGACGTAGACGCGCTCGTCCTCGGTCGTCGAGGTGTACATGTGCTCGCGGAAGGTATCCCAGTGGCCCGAGGCCTCCCACAGCGAGCGGTCGATGATCTCGGGCGTCGAGATCTCCTGATAGCCGGCGCGGTCCTGGCGCGTGCGCATGTAGCTGATCAGCTTCTGGAACAGCCGCCAGCCCTTGTCGTGCCAGAAGATGGCGCCCGGCGCCTCCTCCTGGAAATGGAACAGGTCCATCTCCTTGCCGAGGCGGCGGTGGTCGCGCTTCTCGGCCTCCTCCAGCATTTTCAGATAGTCGTCGAGCTGCTTCTTGTCGGCCCACGCCGTGCCGTAGATGCGCTGCAGCATGGCGTTCTTCGAATCGCCGCGCCAGTAGGCGCCGGCCACCTTCATCAGCTTGAACGCCTTGCCCAGCCTGCCTGTGGACGGCAGATGGGGGCCGCGGCACATGTCGAACCAGTCGCCCTGGCGGTAGACGGTGACCGCTTCCTCGGGCGGGATGTCGCGGATGATCTCGGCCTTGTAGGTCTCGCCCTTGTCGAGGAACACCTTGACCAGCTCGTCGCGGTTCCAGACCTCGCAGGTGATCGGCAGGTCGCGGTCGACGATGTCGCGCATGCGGGCCTCGATCTTCTCGAGGTCCTCGGGCGTGAAGGGCTGCTCGCGCGCGAAGTCGTAGTAGAAACCGTTCTCGATCGCCGGGCCGATGGTGACCTGGGTGCCGGGATAGAGCTCCTGCACCGCCTGCGCCATGACGTGGGCGGCGTCGTGGCGCAACAGCTCCAGCGCCGCCTCGTCCCTGGCGGTGACGATGGCGATCTGGGCGTCCTTTTCCACCGGCGCCGAGAGATCGCGGAGCTTCCCGTCGATCCTGGCGGCCAGCGCCGCCTTGGCCAGTCCGGCGCCGATCCGGCGCGCCACCTCGGCGGCCGTCACTGCGCCTTCGAAATCCATCCTGCTGCCGTCCGGCAAGCTGATCGCGACCATCGCTCTAGTTCCACATTCCGTTTTCAAACATCCCCGCAACGCGGGCCGGCGCGCAGCTCTGCGCGCGGCACGGCAACGGGGTCTCACCTTTCTTTCGGAGAACCAATCGACCCCCCTCAGGGGGTTCGGCCGGTGAGAAGCGCACGCGCGACGGAGCCCGCGGCGAAACGCCGCAGGAAGGCACCGCAGACTGCAACACGGCAGCTCATGGCCCGCTCCGGAACACGTGGGAGCAGAAACATGGACCGGTGGGGCGGCCAAGTCAAGGCAGGTTGCGGCCGCGTGTAGTTAGCTCGTCATCTGTCCGGATTTTGTAGCGCGTGATTTGTCCGGTTTCAGAATCGCTCAAAAAGGGGGGCGAGGATGGGCCGGGCGAGAGCGCTACAGGAGATCCGAATGATGCGGTTTGAGGCCTTGCTGGATC
>JAHDSF010000044.1 GCA_018432935.1 Rhodospirillales bacterium
ATCCAGCAAGGCCTCAAACCGCATCATTCGGATCTCCTGTAGCGCTCTCGCCCGGCCCATCCTCGCCCCCCTTTTTGAGCGATTCTGAAACCGGACAAATCACGCGCTACAAAATCCGGACAGATGACGAGCTAACTACAGTCGGGCCTGACGGTTGTTGCCACCGCACGCCTTCCGGTTTATGATGCGCATGAAATACTACCTGTACGGGATTCCTCGATGAACGTGCGACACTGCGCGATCTTGGCCGTGCTGGGCTTGCTGCCTCTGGCATCCGTCACGCGGGCGGACGAATCCGCCCCCTCCTGGCAGCCCGGGCAGGTATTCCGCGACTGCCCCACATGCCCGGAGATGGTGGTGATTCCTCCGGGAGTACTGGAGCGCGACATCCCTGCGGGAAGTTCAGTACCGCGGCGCATCACGATTGCCAAGCCGTTTGCCATCGGCCGCTTCGAAGTGAAGCGGTCCGAATATGAAGCATTCGTCAAAAGGACGGGCTATCGGGGCGACAAGTGGTGCGAGGCCGACAGGTCAGCGTGGGATGGACTCAAGTTGAGCTGGCGCAACCCGCATTTCAAACAGGACGGCAACCATCCCGTGGTGTGCGTGAGCTGGCCAGCCGTCCAAACGTATCTCAAGTGGCTCAGCAAGAAGACTGGAAAGACGTACAGGTTGCCCAGCTTGCCGGAATGGGAGTGGGCTGCCTACGGCGGAAGTCCTGCAGCATATCCGTGGGGTGACGAGTTCGATTACGACAAGGCTAACCTAGATTCCTACGCTTTTCGCCACCCCTCGTGGCGCGAGGATTCTCGCGATCAATGGGTCTTCACGTCGCCAGTCGGAAGTTTCCCATCGAACCGCTTCGGGCTCTTCGATATGGTGGGCAATGTGGAAGAATGGCTGGAGAACTGCCCTTTCCGAGAAAAGGATGTCCCAGGAAGGCAAGTCCCTGCAGATGGCTCCGCTTGGGTTGTGCCCGGGTGCGGCGAACGGCTTACCGCGGGCGGATCGTGGGACCAACAAGCTGAATGGGCAAGGTGGTTCGGCCTCTCCAGTTGGTCCGAGAAGCCTGAGGGCACGATATGGATCGGATTCCGTGTCGCCCGATCGCTCTGATGGAGATTGGATGCCGGAAACCGGTCGCCAGCTTGCTCAGTCGCCCACCCACATACGATAGGGCGTCTGCGCAAACTCTCGGATGCGTTTCTCGATGCGCCTGAAACGGTCTTCGGCCGTGATAACCTTTCCGGTCTTGGGATCCGGCTCACTTCTCAGCGCCTCCTGGACCTTTGGATCGATGTTGCTGAAGTCGCTCTTCCAGCCGTTCCTCTTCTGATGCTCCAGGTACATTCTGAGGACCTTGACACCTTGGCGATGGGCGGCCGCGATCAGCCCGCCCTCTGTGATCGGGAACGTTGGCTCGATCACGCCCGGATGCTCCTGGCCGCCGATCCCGGTGATCTCCTGGCCGAGATGACGGAGCTCGCCGAGATTCCGTACGTACTCCTCCTGGTTGTTGAAGTACTCCTCTGCGGCCACCTCCTGGGCGGCCGGGTTCCTCCGTAGGTCTTCAAGACTGCGGATTCCACGGTCGGCGGCCTTCTGCGTCCAGTTCCCCTTCTTGTCGAGGTAGCCGATGTCTTGGAGGGCGATCGTCGTGAACTGGTACTTCCCGACGGCGCCCTTTTCGTTGCGGGCTTCGTATCTCTGCTTCTCTGTTGCGTCCTCATTTTCCTTCTTGCCGATGAGGGCGAGAATGGCAGGGTTGATGATGGATTTCCGGTCTCGGGTATAAAGCGGCTTGTCTGGAAACGCAGGCGGTTGCGGGGCGGGCGGCGGACCAGGGTGGGGTGCCTGCGCCGGTGCGGATGGCGCCTTTCTGCCAGGTGCCTTTGCCATCACCAGCTCGACGGCAGGCCCATCAGCAGCGCTGGCGTACTGGTTCGGCGCGGCACGGTACGAGTTTGTCCGGCGGTCCAGCTGCGTCGCCGGGACAGCCGGCTTGGGATGTTCCGTCCTCATGCTCGGATAGAAACTGTCGACCCAACTCGCCTGCTTTGCCTGCTCCCCACGCGTGAAGAAGCTTTCCGAAGGCTGGGGCTGGCCGCGGTAGTCGGGGTTGTTCATGTTGCCGTAGACGACATCGGCGGCGGCTTTCGGCACTTCGTCGTATGGATCGTTAGGCGTGCGGACCATGAGCATCTCCGATGGGCAGTGGGATATCATTTTCTAAATATCACGTTATTTGCAAAATCTCAATACACATCCACGACCGCTCTTATCACGGGCCGAAGACGCGACAGGGCGTGACGATCAAGCTCGCCCCCTCCCCGCCTGGAGGGCCCGGCGCGGAACACGGACGGGAGGGCAATGCCGCGAAGCGTACGAAATGACCTCATGGTGAGCCTGTCGAACCATGAGACAGGGCAGCCGCCCCCTCATCCTTCGACAAGCTCAGGATGAGGGCGAACGCCGGGACGAGGTGGGCGCCCGCAAGCGCCCGGAATCCCTCAACTCATCCCGGCCCTCCCCTCCCGAGCAGCGGAGAGGGAGAATTCCTCACACCGAGAAGTACTTCGCCTGCGGGTGGTGGACGATGATCGCCGAGGTCGACTGCTCGGGGTGGAGCTGGTCCTCCTCGGCCATCGCCACGCCGATCCTCTCCGCCCCCAGCAGCGCCAGGATCTTGCGCTGGTCGGCGAGGTTGGGGCAGGCGGGGTAGCCGAACGAGTAGCGCGAGCCGCGGTAGCCCTGGCGGAACAGGTCCCTGGCGTCGCGCGCATCGTCGGCCCCGATGCCGAGCTCGGCGCGCACCTTCTTGTGCATGTACTCGGCCATCGCCTCGGCCATCTCGACCGACAGGCCGTGCAGGTAAAGGTAGTCCTGGTAGCGGTTGTCGCCGAACCAGGCGCGCTCCACCTCGGAGGCCTTGGAGCCCATGGTGACGAGCTGCAGGCCGATCACGTCCCGCTCGCCGGCGTCGACGTCGCGGAAGAAGTCGGCGATGCTGAGGCCCCCCGGCTTGTTCTGGCGCGGGAACTCGAAACGCGTCACCTCGGTCCTCCCGTCCTCCTCGTAGAGGATGACGGTGTTGCCGTGCGCTGCGCACTTCCAGAAGCCGTAAGCCGCGCGCGGCTGCAGGATCTCCTCCTCCTGGCAGCGCTTCAGCAGGCCCTTGAGGATGGGCCCGAACTCCTGACGGGTGTAGCGGCGCCACTCCTCGTCGTTGCGGCCCTCGCGCTTGTAGCCCCAGTGGAACACGTAGAGCATGCTCTCGTTGAGGTACGGCGTGAGGGTGCGCAGGGGCACGTGCTCGACCACGCGGGCGCCCCAGAACGGCGCCTGCGGCACCGCAACGTCCTTCAGAAGCTCGGTCTTGCGGACCTTCAGCTCCTCCCAGTCGATCGGCCGGGGGCCGAGGTCCGGGAGCGTGCCGGGTTCGCGCTTGCGGCGGCGCGACGGCATGCTTTCGCGCCGCTCCTGCGCCTTTTCCAGGTAGGCGTCGAAGCTGCCGTCCTTGATCTTGTCCATCAGGGCGAGGCCGTCGAAGGCGTCGCGGGCATAGGCGACGCGGCCCGGCCCGTAGGCCCTGACGCAGTCGTCCTCGACGTAGCGCCGGGTCAGCGCGGCACCGCCCAAGAGCACGGGGATGTCGAAGCCCTCGCGGGTCATCTCTTCCAGGTTCTCGCGCATCACCACGGTCGACTTCACCAGGAGGCCCGACATGCCGACGGCGTCCGCCTTCCTCTCGCGCGCCGCCTTGAGGATGTCGGCGATCGGCTGCTTGATACCGAGGTTGATCACCTCATAGCCGTTGTTCGACAGGATGATGTCGACCAGGTTCTTGCCGATGTCGTGGACGTCGCCCTTGACGGTGGCGAGCACGATCCGGCCCTTGCCGCCCTCGGCCGCCTTTTCCATGTGCGGCTCGAGAAAGGCGACCGCCTTCTTCATCGTCTCCGCCGACTGCAGCACGAACGGAAGCTGCATCTTGCCGGCGCCGAACAGCTCGCCCACCACCTTCATGCCGTCCAAGAGGACGGTGTTGACGATGTCGAGCGGCTTCATGCTCTTCATCGCCTCGGCTAGATCCTCGTCGAGGCCCTGGCGGTCGCCGTCGACGATGCGCTGCCTGAGGCGATCCTCGACGTTGGCGGGCCGCTCCTTCTTCTTGGCAGCCTCGGCGGTGCGGTCGGCGAACAGCGCGATGAAGGCCTGCAGCGGATCGTAGCCCTCGCGGCGGTTATCGAGGATGAGGTCGCGCGCGGCCTGCGCCTCGGCCTCGGGCAGGGTGTGCAGGGGGGCGAGGCGCGAGACGTGGACGATCGCCCCCGTCATCCCGGCCTTCACCGCCTCGTCCAGGAACACCGAGTTCAGCACGTGGCGGGCCGCCGCTTTCAGGCCGAACGAGACATTGGAAAGCCCGAGCACGATCTGGCATTCCGGCAGCTCGATGCGGATGCGCCGGATCGCCTCCAGGGTCTCCAAGGCAAGGCGGCGGTCGTCCTCGTTGCCGGTACAGACGGTGAAGGTCAAGGGATCGATCAGCAGGTCCGAGGGCGGCAGGCCGAAGCGGTCGCAGGCGAACTCCTTCAGCCGCTTCGCCACGCGGACCTTGGATTCCGCGTCCTTGGCCATGCCGTTCTCGTCGATGGTCAACGCGATCACTGCGGCACCGAACTTGCGCGCCAGCTCCATCCGCTTCTCGGCCGCGCCCTCGCCGTCCTCGAAGTTGATCGAGTTGATGATTGGCTTGCCGCCGTAGAGCTGGAGCGCCGCTTCCAGCACCGGCAGCTCGGTCGAATCGAACACCAGCGGCGCGGCGACGGAGCCGCGCATCCGCTTCACCACCTCGACCATCTCGGCCTTCTCGTCGCGGCCGACGAAGGCGGTGCAGACGTCGAGGGCGTGCGAGCCCTCCTTGGCCTGCTCGCGGCCCATGGCGACGCAGCCGTCCCAGTCGCCCCTCTCCTGCAGCTCGCGGAACTTCTTGGAGCCATTGGCGTTGCAGCGCTCGCCGATCGAGAAGAAGGCGTTCTCCTGGCGCAGCGCGGTCTGGGTGTAGAGCGAGGCGACCGACGGCGTCCAGTGCGGCGAGCGCGCCTTCGGCCGCGGCCGATAGCCGTCCTCGGCCCGGCTTCTCAGCATGGCATCGATGGCGGCGATGTGCGGGGTGTTGGTGCCGCAGCAGCCGCCGACGATGTTGACGCCGTCCTCCTCGAGGAAGCGGGCGTGCCAGCGCGCCAGCTCGTCCGGCTGCAATGGATAGCGGGTCTGGCCGTCGACCAGCTCGGGCAGCCCGGCGTTGGGTTGCACCGAGATCAGGCCCGGCCAGTTCTCGGACAGCCAGCCGATGTGCTCGGCCATCTCCTGGGGTCCGGTGGCGCAGTTGAGGCCCATCAGGTCGACGCCAAGGGCGTGCACGGTGGTGGTGGCGGCGGCGATGTCGGCGCCGACCAGCAGCGTGCCGGTGGTCTCGACCGTAACCTGGACGAAGATCGGCAGGTCCTCGCGGCCCGCCTCCTTCCGTGCTCGCTTGGCGGCGTTGATGGCGGCCTTGATCTGCAGGGTGTCCTGGCTGGTCTCGATCAGGAAGGCGTGGATGCCGCCGGCCACCAGCCCGGCGCACTGCACGAACAAAGCATCCTCGAGCGCCTGGTACTCGATGTGACCCAGGCTGGGCAGCTTGGTGCCGGGCCCGATGTCGCCCAGCACGAAACGCTCGCGGCCGTCGCCCTTCAGCTCCTCGATCACCTCGTGGACCAGCTCGGCGGCGGCCTTGCTGAGGTCGAACGCCTGCTCCGCGATGCCGAACTCACCCAGCGTGACCGGGGATGCGCCGAAGGTGTTGGTGGTGGCGAGGTCGGACCCGGCCATGAAGTAGCTGCGGTGGACGTCGCGCACGAAATCGGGCCGCGAGCGGGTCAGGATGTCTGTGCAGTTCTCCTTGCCCCAGAAGTCCCTGTCCACGTCCAGCTGAGCCGCCTGCACGCGGCTGCCGAAGCCGCCGTCGCACAGGAGAACGCGATCCTTGAGAACGTCGAGAATATGGGCCATGTCGCTCCCATCAGTGTCCAGTGCCACCTGGCCGACGCCGCCGTCGCACAGCAGCACGCGATCGTTCAGAACGTCGAGAAGGTGGGCCATGCCCCCTCCTGCCTGCCCCGTCCTTCGACAAGCTCAGGACGAGGCCGAGTCTCGCTCCCTCATCCTGAGCCAGTCGAAGGAGGAGGGACCGCGCTCGCCCGCCGCCTTACTCCCAGGATGTGGCAGATGGCGTAGGTCAGGTCGGCGCGGTTCAGGGTGTAGAAATGGAACTCCTCGACCCCGAAGCGGTGCAGCACCCGGCACTGCTCGGCGGCGACGGTGGCGGCCACCAGGTGCCGCGTCTCGGGGTCGTCGTCCAGGCCCTCGAACAGATCCGCCATCCAAGTTGGAATGGCCGCCCCGCACTTCTTCGCGAATTCGGCCACCCGCCCCACGTTGGTCACCGGCAGAATGCCGGGCACGATCGGCACCGTGATGCCGGCCCGGTGCGCACGCTCGACGAAGCGCATGTAGGTTTCCGCCTCGAAGAAGAACTGGGTGATGGCACGGCTGGCCCCGGCGTCGACCTTGCGTTTCAGGTTGTCGAGGTCGGCCCGTGCGCTCAACGCCTCGGGATGGGTTTCCGGGTAGGCGGCGACCGAGATCTCGAAATCGGCCACCCGCTTCAGCCCGGCGACCAGGTCGGCGGCATAGGCGAAGCCGTCGGGATGCGGCGCGTACCGCCCGTTGCCGTTGGGCGGATCACCGCGCAGGGCGACCACGTGACGGATGCCGTCTTCCCAATAGCTCCGGGCGACGTCCTCGACCTCGGCCCGGCTGGCGCCGACGCAGGTGAGGTGTGCGGCCGGCTCGAGTCCCAGCTCGCGCCGAATCCGCACCACCGTTGCGTGGGTACGCTCGCGGGTCGAGCCGCCGGCACCGTAGGTCACCGAGACGTAGGCGGGACCGATCGGCGCCAGCCGCTCGAGGCAGGACCACAGGGCCTCCTCCATCCGCTCCGTGCGCGGCGGGAAGAACTCGAACGAGACCTTGACGTTGCGCGGCAGCGGCGAAGCGACGGCAAGGCAGTTGGGGAACTGGCAGGCTTCCTCCGGACGGCGGATCGTATGTTGGTGCTCGCTCACCGGGCTTTCCTTTCACGCTCGTCGGGCCTGGCCGCCGACCACAGGGCGACCGTCAGCGGGTCGCCTGCGAGATGAACCGTCTCGCCCGGTTCCAGCCGTGCGCGGGCCAGCCACGAGGCGACCTCGGCGTCGGAGAAACCGAGCCGCCGATGCTCGTGCTCGGCACGCAGGGTTTCGAGATCGTGCGGCAGGAAGTCGACCACGATCATCCGGCCGCCCGGCCGCAGCACCCGCGCCGCCTCGGCGATCGCCCCCGCCGGCTGGTCGGCAAAATGCAGGACCTGGTGCACGGTGACAAGGTCGAACGAGCGGTCCTCGAACGGCAGCGCCATCATGTCCGCCTGGCGTACGGCACAGTTCCGCAGGCTCTGCCGGGCCAGGCTGGCGCGGGCAATCGACAGCATGTCATGGGAGAGATCGATGCCGACGGCGTGGCCGACCCGCGGCCCCAGCAGCTCGAGGATGCGGCCGGTGCCGGTTCCGATGTCGAGGAGATCCTGCATCTCCGCCTGCGGTACGAGCCGAAGCAGGGCCCGCTCGACGTCCGCCTCCGAGACGTGAAGGGAGCGCAGCGAGTTCCAGCGCGCGGCGTTGCGGCGGAAATAGTCGGCGGCGGCGCGGGCTCGGGCGACCTTGACCTCGGCCAGCCGCACCTTGTCGCGTCCGGGGTCGCCGCTTTCGGGGATCAGCGGGGTGACCGCCTCGGCAATACGGCGGCCGAGGCCGTTGGTGCTCAATCTGTGGAACACCCAGCTTCCCTCGCGAAAGCGGTCGAGGAGGCCGGCCTCAGCCAACAGCCGCAGGTGCCGCGACACCCGGGGCTGGCTCTGCCCCAGGATATCCGTCAGCTCGCTGACCGTGAGCTCGCCCTCGCTGCACAGGGCGAGGATGCGAAGTCGGGTCGGATCGGCGGCGGCCTTGAGGGCGTTGAGAAGCGGCTCCATCGCCATTGCCACATAAAGATATCTTTATATGATAATGGCGGACTCCCGTTGCTGAGTCAAGACTTGCCGTTCTCCCTTCGGAGCGCTGCGACGCGCGAACCGACTCACACCCGCACCTGGCCGAGCAGGCGCGCGATTCCCTCGTCGCTGAAGGCTCCCACCTCCCGGAGCTGGTCGATGCTCCTGAACCAGCCATGGACGTGGCGCCACTCGACGATCCGCTCGGCCTCGCGCTCACCGATCCCGGGCAGGGCGCGAAGCTCGTTCGGGCCGGCCAGGTTCAGGTTGACGGGCTCGCCCGCTCCCCGGCGGATCCTGCGGAACCGGGGTCCGGTTCCGCGAGCCTTGGTACGTCTGTTCATCACATCCTCGTGCGCAATGCAGTCGCTGCGCCGCTTGGAGCGGCCGCCCTCGGACGACGCTGCGGCAGCGCGATTTGTTCCCTTCGGCCGCATCGCCCGGTGAAGGCATGGGATTCCGTCCGCGCACGCACCCATATTAGGGACGGAAGATGCCGGCTGTTCCGGCGTCGACAGTGACATCGGACGCCGCCCGCCACGAACGGCGGACCACCGGGAAGCACCGCAACTCATCGAGAGATCGTGCCATGATCGGACGCCGCCGCCTGCTCTTCGGAGCCATCGCCGCCATGCTCGCCCTTGGCCTGGGCACCCCCGGGTTCGCCCAAGGCGCGGCGGAGCCCGAAGCGAGGCAGTTCATCAGCGGCCTCGCCGATCGCACCATCCAGTCGCTGATCAAGGCCGACGTGCCCCGGACGCAGCGGGTGGAACGGTTCCGGGAGCTCTTCAACGACGCATTCGCCGTGCGCTCGATCGGCAGGTGGGTGCTTGGCCGCGCCTGGAACGACGCCAGCGAGGCCCAGCGCGAAGAGTACCTCGACCTGTTCGAGGACCTGATGATCTACTCCTACGTCGACCGCTTCGCCACCTACACGGGCGATTCGATCACGATCGCCGACGCGGTGCGAGAAGACGACACCTACGTGACCGTGCAGACGATCATCCCCCGCCCGGGCACCGAACGGCCGATCGACGTCCGCTGGCGCGTCGGCCGCGTCGACGGCGGCTTCAAGATCGCCGACGTCGTGGTCGAGGGCGTCAGCATGAGCACCACGCTGCGCTCGCAGTTCGCCTCGATCATCCGCCGAAACGGCGGCCAAGTCTCGGGCCTGATCCAGGAGCTGCGCCAGAAGACGCAGGAACTCGGCCGGCCGGCTTAGGCAGAAAGGGGCAGAAAAGGGGTCAGAGTCATGGACTGCACCCCTCGCCTGAGACACGCAACTCAGGGACAGGTCTCGGTGATTGAGAGTGCGGCGGGCGGTACCGCCCGCCGCACTCTCGGCAGGTTCAATTCGTACTCCACGGGCGACAGG
>JAHDSF010000018.1 GCA_018432935.1 Rhodospirillales bacterium
CCCCATGCCCTGGCCGCCTGAGCCGCTTCGGCGACCGGCAACGGCTGTGGATAAGCCTCCGGCTTACCCACAGCCGCAACCACCACAGAAGCGGTCAATTGATGCGCTACAAAAACCGGTCAACTTGACGCGCTCGCTACATCGAGCGGCGATTTCCCTGGATGAGCCGGCGGGAGACGCCTATATCTGCGGCCTCTGGAGTTTCCGGCCACCGTTCATGGGAGGGGTGCGATGTCTGAACCCGTCGAGCTTTCGCGGCCGTTCGACGTCCAGACCCTGGGCGGCGGCGAGGTGAGGATTGAGATCGTCGCCTCGGCCGAGGAGCGAGCGGCCCTGGCGCGGCGCTTCGACCTGCTGGCACTGGACGATCTGCGGGGTGCTCTGCGGGTCGTCGGATCCGGAGCCGGCGTGGTTCGGGTCAGCGGCACGGTGGAGGCGATCGTCGAGCAGACTTGCGTAGTGACCCTCGAGCCGATGCGCAGCACCATTCGCGGCGCCGTCGAGAGGTCGTTCCGGGAACGCGCGGACGTGGCGGAGGAGCCCGCCGAGATCGAGCTGCAACTCGAGGAGGACGAGCCGGACCCCCTGATCGACGGCAGGATCGATCTCGGCGAAGTGGTGGCGGAGCAGCTCGGGCTTGAGATCGATCCCTTCCCCCGGAGGCCGGGAGCGGTCTTCGAGCCGCCCTCCGAAGCATCCGGGGAGGAGGGGGAGGGGAATGCCGGACCATTCGCCCGCCTCGTCGAGCTGAAAAAACGCCTGGGAAACGAAGAGCCTCGCTGAATCGCTTGCCGCCGCGGCCGTTTTCTTCTAAGAAGGCGGCCTTCCCGATGGGTTCTTCCTTACCGAACCGAGAGACAGAGATGGCAGTTCCGAAGAAAAAGGTGTCCCCGTCGCGGCGCAACATGCGCAGGTCGCATGACGCGCTCAGGGCGCCGGCTTACGTTGAATGCCCGAACTGTGGCGAGCTGAAGCGGCCGCACCACGTGTGTGCAGCCTGCGGCCACTACAACGGGCGTGAAGTCGCACCCACCAAGGAAGCGTCCTAGCCGGTATCGAGGGACGTACTTGAACGGGCGGGTCCGCATTTCGCTTGACGGCATGGGCGGCGACAAGTCTCCGGACATCGTCGTCGAGGGAGCCGCTCAGGCGGCCGAGACGTTGCCTGCCGTCGACTTTCTGCTGTTCGGCGACGAGGCACGCCTCCGTCCCCTTGTGGACCGCTTTCCGCGCTTGGCCGGGATCACCACCCTCCGCCATACCACCGAGGCGGTGACCAACGAGATGCGCGCCGCTGCCGCCCTGCGGACCGCGCGCAAGAGCAGCATGGGGCTGGCGATCGGCGCGGTCGCTGCCGGCGAGGCCGACGGTGTGGTGTCGGCCGGCAATACCGGCGCCCTGATGGCCATGGCCAAGTTCATGCTCAAGACCCTGCCGGGCATCGATCGCCCTGCGATCGCCACCCATTTCCCGACCAAGACCGGGCTGACGGTGATGCTGGACCTTGGCGCCAACGTCGAATGCGACGCCAACATGCTGGTCCAGTTCGCCATCATGGGGGCGGTATTCGCCCGCAATGTCCTCAGCCTCGAGAACCCGACGGTCGGGTTGCTCAACGTCGGAGTCGAGGGCTACAAGGGCAACGACGCGGTCAAGAAAGCCGATGCGGTGCTGCGGGAAGCGGCGCTGCCGATCACCTACAAGGGGTTCATCGAAGGCGACGGTATTGCCGCCGGCGCGGTCGACGTGGTGGTGACGGACGGCTGGTCCGGCAACATCGCGCTCAAGGTCATCGAGGGCACTGCCCGGTTCTATGCCCATGTCCTCAAGGATGCGCTGATGAGTTCGCCGCGGGGACAGATGGGAGCGCTGTTGGCCAGGCCAGCCCTCAACAAGGTCAAGCATCACACCGATCCCCGGCGCTACAACGGCGCCATGTTCGTCGGTCTCAACGGTATTTGCGTAAAGAGCCATGGCGGTACCGACGCGTTCGGCTTTGCGAACGCCATCCGTGTCGCGGTGGAGTTGATCACCCACGGCTTCAACGAGGGTATCAAGCAGGACCTCGTGCAGATCGGCTTCTTACCGAACTCCCAGACACGTGCGGTGGCAGGAAAATGAGTTTCCACTCGGAAGTGATCGGCAGCGGTTCGTACCTCCCGGACCGCTTGGTGACGAATGACGATCTCGCCAAGATCGTCGATACCACCGATGAGTGGATCGTCGAGCGCACCGGCATCCGCCAGCGGCACCTTGCCGCCGACGGCGAGTTGACGTCCGATCTCGCCCTGCAGGCCGCGCGGCGGGCCCTGGAGGCGGCCGGCACGCCGGTCCAGGAGATCGATGCCATCGTGCTGGCGACGACCACGCCCGACGAGACCTTTCCGGCCACCGCAACCAAGCTGCAGGCGGCGCTGGGCATGACTCGAGGCATCGCCTTCGACGTCCAGGCGGTGTGCTCCGGCTTCATCTACGCGCTGGCGATGGCCGACAACATGATCCGGCTGGGACAGGTGCGGACCGCGCTTGTAGTGGGCGCCGAGACGTTCTCGCGGCTGCTCGATTGGACCGATCGCACGACCTGCGTGCTGTTCGGCGACGGCGCCGGTGCCTTCGTACTGCGTGCCGCCGAAGGGGGGCCGGACACGATCCGCCGTCAGGGCCGGGGGCTGATCTCGACCCACCTTTACGCCGACGGACGCCAGCACGACATCCTTTACGCCAACGGCGGCGTCTCCTCGACCCGCACCACCGGGACCGTGCAGATGGCGGGCAAGGAAGTGTTCAAATTCGCGGTCGCCAACATGGCGGCGGTCGGCGGCCAGGCGCTGGCGGAGGCAGGCCTGACCGAATCCGATATCGACTGGCTGGTGCCGCATCAGGCCAACAAGCGCATCATCGACGCCACGGCGAAGAAGCTCCGGCTACCGGAGGAGAAGGTCGTGCTGACGGTGGCCAAGCATGCCAACACGTCCGCCGCGTCCATTCCGCTCGCATTCGACGCTGCCGTGCGCGACGGGCGGATCAAGGCCGGCCATCTGGTTCTTCTGGAATCGATGGGGGCTGGCATGACCTGGGGCGCCAGCCTGCTCCGCTGGTGACTAGCCGATCGGACACTCGTTTGCTTTAATAGCTGCACCCATCCCTCTGATATTGACGCATTTCCCGCACCCCGGTACCCTGGGCGAATCGAGGGAATCGGGGGTGAGCTCATGGCTGGACGAACGGTCACCCGCGCGCAGCTCAGCGAAGCGGTGTATCAGGAAGTCGGTTTCTCCCGCAGCGAGTCGACCGAACTCCTGGAATCGATCCTCAAGCACATATCCAACGCCCTGGCCCAGGGCGAGCTGGTCAAGATCTCCTCGTTCGGGACCTTCTCGGTGCGCCAGAAGGGCCAGCGGGTGGGCCGCAACCCCAAAACGGGGCAGGAGGTTCCGATCCTGCCCAGGCGGGTGCTCGTGTTCCGGCCTTCGCAGGTGCTGAAGAGCCGTATCAACACCAAGAGGCACCCGAAGGCGGCCGTCTGACATGGCCGATTCCTGGTCGGGTGAGGTTCCCGAACGGCGCAGCGGCGGCAAGGCCCCTGAGGCGTTTCGCACCATCAGCGAGGTGGCGGACGAGCTTGATCTGCCGCAGCATGTCCTGCGCTTCTGGGAGACCCGCTTCCCCCAGGTCCGGCCGCTCAAGCGGGGCGGCGGTCGCCGCTATTACCGTCCCGAGGACATCGCGCTGCTACGCTCGATCCGCGGACTGCTCTACGACGACGGCTACACCATCAAGGGCGTCCAGAAGCTGATCCGTTCGGGCGGGGTGCGCTCGCTGCTGGACGGAGTCGATCCGTCGCCGCTGCATGCCGAGCCGCCGCAACAGCAGCCGTGCCCGGCAACACCCCCGGCTGCGTCGACCAGGGAGGCGTTGCGGGAACTGCTGCGCGAACTTGAAGAGATTCGGGACCTCCTGGCCGGCAAGGGCCAGGCTTGAAGCGATCGGTTCTTCGCCATGAGCGGTTGCACGATGTGCAGCGGGCCAGTATATTGCGGCCCTCGCACGGGATCGGAGCGTGGCGCAGTCTGGTAGCGCACTTGACTGGGGGTCAAGGGGTCGCTGGTTCAAATCCAGTCGCTCCGACCAGAACAGAGCAAGGGGTCAGGTGGCAGCACCCGACCCCTTGTTCTTTGCCTATGCGGCGGATCTCAAGCAGCGTCATACGTTGCATCTCGGGAGCAGGAGCGCTCGGCCCGTCCGTTCGATGTGAACGGCGACATCATTCGGCAACCGTTGAGTGGTAGCTGGTCGCATTCCATCCCGAGTATCGCGGCCGCGGAGTCGATCGTTGAGGAGCAAAACCCGATGAGCAAGGCCGACTGTTCCACGAACGCCGCCCAAGCCGGTTCGACGGAACCCCTCGATACCGAGGAGGCTCTCTCTTGCCTTCGACAACTGATGAAAGGCCGGTACGTCCTCGACCTGGCCGGGGAGGACCCGCTGAGCGCGGCCATCCGCGACCTTGTCCGGCACTTCCTGCGCAAGGGCATGGTGCAGCTGGAACGGACGGTGGAGTCCTCGATGCAGGCGGCCGACGCCATGACCGCGGTTTCCTTCGTCACCGGCGACGTTCGCGAGATCGATGTCTACGCGCAGAACATTGCCTCGGCGGCCGAGGAGATGGCGGTTGCCATCAACCAGGTTGCGGAGGCCAGCAACGGTGCCGCCAGCCTCGCCTCCGCCACCCGCGAGCAGGCCGGCGACGGCGCCCAGGCGGTGGACCGCGCGATCGGCGACATGGGCCGCATATCCGAGAGCGTGGAGCTTCTGTCGCATCAGGCGAACGACCTGTGTGGAGCGTCCGAGCAGATCGGCACGATTCTCACCTCGATCGAGAAGATCGCGAAGCAAACCAATCTCCTGGCTCTCAATGCAACGATCGAGGCGGCGCGTGCCGGCGAGGCAGGAAAGGGGTTCGTCGTTGTCGCCGGAGAGGTCAAGAACCTGGCCAACCAGACCGCCAAGGCGACCGAGGACATCCGCGCCCAGATCGCCTCGATCCAGGCCGTGATGGACCAGATCTCCCGCGCCATGGCGGCCATCCAGGACGTAGTCGGCAACGGGCAGTCAAGCATCGCAAACGTCGGCGAGTCGGTGCGTACGATCGTGCAGAACATGGACAATGTCACCCGGCGCATCAGCGAGACGGCCGCCAGCGTCACCGAACAAGGCGCGGCAATGAGTGAGATTTCGGCCTCGGTCCATCGCATCACTGCCATGACCGAACGCAGCCGTCACAACGCGGAGAAGGCGATCGCCGCCGTCTCGACGGCGGACGAGGTGGTCAAACAGAACCTCGCCGAACTGGAAGACCATGAGCTCCCGCTCGCAGTGCTCTACCGCGCCCAATCCGACCATTTCATGTGGAAAAAGCGGCTTGCCGATATCCTTGTCGGCAGCAGCAGCGGTACCGCGGCCGAGCTGAACAGCCACCACGAGTGCCGGCTTGGCAAATGGTACGACACAGTTGCCGACGATGCCCTGCGCCGCAGTCCCGCGTTCCAGGCGATCGCGGAGCCGCATCGGCGCGTTCACGAGCGTGGCAAGAAGGCTGCCGAGCTGTTCCACAGCGGCGACCGCGCAGGGGCGGAGCAGGAATTCGCGGCGGTCGAGGAGGCATCGGCAGACGTCGTCCGGCTCCTGCGCAAGCTGATCAAGGAGTTCCAGGAGGGGGCTGCATCGTCGGCCGGCGAGAACGGGAAAACTCAGGCTTAACGTGCGGCCTATCCCTCGCTCACCCGGCCTTCCATCACAACCACCGGGAACGACACGGACTCGGTCATCGCGATCGTCAGGCGGTTGGCGGCTTGCAGTCCCATCGCACGGTAGAACGGCTCAGCGTTTAGGCTCGGGAACACCATCCACCGGGTCACACCCGCTGAATGTGCCTGGCGTACGCATTCCTGGAAGATCGCCCGACCGACACCGCGGCGGGTGAATGCGGGGTCGGCGGCGAAATGCCGCAAATGGGCGAGCCCGGGAACGATTTCGCCGCCGCCCGGCCGTTCGCGGGTCCAGCCGCCACACCCGACCACGTGCCCCGCCTCTTCGGCCAGGTGATAGGTTCCGGATTGCAGAAGAGCCGGGTTGGAGCGAACCATCAGGGGAAGGGCGATTGCCAGAGTCTCGGCATCGTAGGAGTTGCGCATCAGGACCGGATAGCTGCGCTCGAGTAGCAGGTCGATGGCGACGGTATCGGCTTCGCTGGTGGTCCGGACCCGCATCTTTCGGTTCCCGCATCCATGTTCGCCCGGACATTACCAGGGTCCTTGGCAGGCTTGGTTCAAGTTGCCCACTACGGCAGGGGAGCGCCCCGACCGCGCCGCTTCTCCGCAAACGTCTGCTGGCATCCGAAGCCAACGAGAACCGGGCGAACTAGGCGCTCGGCCCTCCGGCTTGGCGCGCCTCGGCATCCGGCTGTACGGCCGGACGGTACGAACTCAGGATGCCCGCACCCGCCGCCTGGTTCTGCGGCTCTCCACGCTACGCTCGAGCGGGAATGCGATGCTGACCGTGGTACCAAGGCCCGGCGTGCTCTCGATTTCGAGGCGACCCCCGTGCATCTCGGCCAGCTTCTTGCACAACGGCAGACCCAGCCCGACGCCCTCGGAGGAGCGGATCATGGGGTCCTCAATCTGGCCGAACATCGTCAACGCGAGATCGATCTTGTCGGCCGCAATGCCAATGCCCGAATCCGTTACGCCCAGCACGATGCCGCCCTCGTCGTCGGTGCGCGCCCACAGCTCGATCCGGCCCGCCGGCGGGGTGAACTTGATGGCGTTCGACAGCAGGTTGACGAGGATCTGGCGAACCCGCCGCTGGTCCGCCTTGAGGATGGGAAGGGCATGCGGCACCACTGTCCGCAGATCGAGACGCTTCTCCGCGGCTCGTTCCGCGACCATCCCGGTCGCTTCCCGCAGCAGCGCCGTAACCTCCAGATGCTCTTCGTCGAGCGTCAGGCCGCCAATCTCGATCTTCGACACGTCGAGGATGTCGTTGATCAACTCGAGCAGGTTGCGGCCGGAGTGGAGGATGTCGGCAGCGTATTCCCGGTACTTGGGATTGCCCGTGGGGCCGAACATCTGGCCGCTGATGATCTGCGAGAAGCCGATGATCGAGTTGAGCGGGGTCCGCAGCTCGTGGCTCATGTTGGCCAGGAACTCGGTCTTGGCGCGGCTGGCGACCTCGGCCGCGTTCTTGGCCAGCCGGAGCTCCGCCTCGGTCGCCTTCTGGGCGCTGATGTCCATCGAGATGGTGCCGATCGCGGCCACCCGGTTGCCGCGGTCGATCACCGGAAAGCGGATCACCATCAGAGTACGTCGCACGCCGTCCCTGTCCAGCGCCTCCACTTCGTGCTGCGTCACCGCGCACCGCTCCAACGCCTCGCGGTCGCGCGCGGCGACGCTGGCCGCGGTCTCCGGATCGGCAAAGTCGAAAATGGTGCGACCGGGAAAGTCGGACACCTGCCGGCCGAAGCGGCGGGCGACCTCCTCGTTGACCAGAAGGTAGCGGCCGTCCGCGTCCTTGAGCGAGATCGAGGCCGGCGCATGATTGATGACCGCGGCGAGATGCGCCTCGCTCATTCTGAGGGCGAACTCGGCCCGGCTCCGTTCGGTGACTTCGACGGCGATGCCGCAAATGCCGAGGATGCGCCCCTTGCCGTCCTTCACCGGAAATTTGGTGGTGCTGTAGATGCGCAGCTCGCCGCCCTCATGGAGGCACGTCCACTCCTCGTAGCGGAAGACGCCCCTGGTCAGCACGTCGAGATCCATCTCGCGGATTTGTCGCGCGATCTCGGGCGGCCGGAATTCGTCCGAGTGTTTGCCAAGAACCGCCTCGCGCGGGAGGGCGAGGAAGTCGCAGAAGCTCTTGTTGACGAGAACGACCCGCCGACTGCGGTCCTTGAACATCACACCGACGGGAGCCGATTCCGCAATCGCGTTCAGCCAGACCTCGCTGCGGGGGGCCGATGGCGCCCTCCGAGGCGGTTCGAAAGCGCGCGCAGCGCCGGCGGTCAGCTCCTGCGCCCATTCGGTCACCAGCTCGGCGGGAACACAGTGCTCGGCCGCAATGCGCTCGATCGACGTCCGACCGCGGATCGCCTCAAGGGCAATCCGCGCCTTTGTCGCCGCAGACACTCGCCGCCTAATCGTCATCGCGCGCCGCCTCGTCGGCAGCATACCACATGATGCAAGGGAATTGAAAACCATGTCGGCTTGCGCCTGCTGCGGTGGAGAGAGAGGGCGGCGCCAGCCCCTCAGCGAACGCACTTGAGCTTGGAGAGCCTGGGGCTTTTCGGAGCTGAGGTTTACGACCGGGGCGGCGCACAGGCAAGCCCGAAGCGCGCATGTACCTGCTGCGCATTGCTCATATCTCGCTGTGCGGGTCTGCAGTCACGTGGGCAATGCACGCTATGGTGACATCGGCAACGGCATGTGCTATGGAAGCTGTAGCGCACGGTCCATGTCCGGGGGTGAGCGGTGTCGGTTTCCGGCGTCTCCACCATCCTTACGCAAAGCCAGTATCCACTCGTCATCAACGGCTACCTCTGCTTCAGCGCCGAGGACGTCAAGGCCGCGCGCAAGCTCGTCAATCCGCGTGCCGCGGAGGAGCCGGCGCAGACCGCTGCCGCGACGGACGATGCCGCAGCGGTCCGGCAGATCCGGCAGCGCCAGGAAGAGACGGTAACGCCGATCCAGGGCGACGATCAGGCGCGCGACTTCCGCTGGCCCCGCAAGGAAGAGGAGCGGGGCCAGATCATCGACATTCTCGTCTAGCCCGCGACGGCGCTTCGGCGATCGTGGTTGCTTGATTGCCGGGGGAGATTGAGAGTGTCAGGCCCCCAGCGATATCCTGTTGCGAACATTCGCCACCGCTTTCTCGAGGATGAGACGGCGATGGCGCCATGTCTCCGCCCGCGAGAGGTCGCGAAACTCGCGCAAGGCACTCCTGAAATTGTCGTGGTGCCGCCAATAGCCCTGCAACAGGACCGAGGGCGTCCAATCGGAATCGGGAAGCGTGGTCTCGTACCCCAACTCCATCAGTAGCTGACCGCCGATCCGCTCCAGCTGCCGGCACTGCCTCGGGCTGAACCCCTCTCGCCAGCGCTCCGAGTTGGGGACGATCCGGGAGGCGACCATCTTGTCCTGACGTCGTTCCCTGCTCAATGACAGCATCGCCTCGGAATAGGGAATGCCCAAGAACGAGCAAACCCGCCGCATGTGGGTTTCGGGCGCGTCGGTCAGGTCCTCATAACGGACCTCCATGTAGCGATGACCGATCGCCCGACCGGCGTTTCGCGCGCGCTGCACCACCGTCTTCCATCGCAGCATGCTGCGGGGCGGCGAAAAGCCATAGCGGCGCTGGAACGAGTGCGCGCAGTCGCGGCCGTCGCGGATCATGTGGATGAAGCGGGCATGCGGGTACATCGCCGCAAAGGCCTCGATGTGGAGCGCGTACATGGGTGACTTCTCGCACCACCGCGTCTTGCCCTCACACTCGGCGAAATGGCGGAAGACCCCGTCCAGCGCGCCAGCGAAAGTCCGCTCCCGTTCGGCCCAGTCGTGCGGCAGGGGAGGCGGTCGTCTCCCGTTCACGATGCGGAAGAAGACGATGTTCCGCAGATCGTCCCATAGCCGGAGAAAGTTCTCGTCATGCCTGAGATTGCCGTACTGCGCCTCTCGCTGCATGTAGAGGGGCAGGATCTTCGTCTCGAGCGGGAAACCGTACAGTTCCGGGTGGTTGTTCAGGCAGTCGAGCATCATCGTCGTGCCGGATCCGTTCATCCCGACGATGAACACCGGGGCCGGGGGCCCGCGCATGGGCCCCGGCTGCAATTCTGAATCCTGCGAAGTGCCTGTCTCCACTTCCACCCCCGCGCCCCTCATCAAGACGGCTCTGTTGCGGAATGTGGGGAGGCAACGCACGGATTCAATTGGAGAATTTCAACCCAGGTTACACCACCATGGGTTCCGGCACCGGCAGGATGAACTTCCCTCCCCGGGCGGCGTAGCCCTGCTGCTGCGCCATGATCTCGCGGCCGAAGTTCCAGGCCAGCAGCAGCAGATAATCCGGGCGGTCCTCAAGCAGCGTCTCGACCGGCCGGATCGGCAGTTGCAGGCCCGGCATGAACCGACCGACCTTGTGGACGTTGCGGTCGACCACGTACTCGAGGGCTGCGTGATCGAGTCCGGCATAGTTGAGCAGCGTCGCTCCCTTGGCGGCGGCGCCATAGGCGGCAATCCTGCCCCCGCTGGCATGAAGTTCGGAAACCAGCGCACGCAGGTTCTCGCGCAGGCGCGCGACGCGGCGGCCGAAATCGGCATAATAGCCGACCGTGCCCATGCCAAGCCGGGCTTCCTCGTCCTGCAGCTCGGCGAGCCGGGTGGACTTGCCGGCCTTCTTGCCGACCGTCAGGCGCAGCGATCCGCCATGGATGTCGATCCGCTCGACGTCGTTGAGGTGCAATCCGTGGCGCTCGAACAGCGGCTCCAGGGCGCCGAGGCCGTAGTAGAAGACGTGCTCGTGGTAGATGGTGTCGAAGGCGCAGGTCTCGACGAGGTCGCGAACGTAGGGAAACTCGAACACGGCGATGCCGTCGTCTTTCAGGAGCAGCGCGAAACCTTCGACGAAGGCGTTGATGTCCTCGACGTGCGCCAGCACGTTGTTGGCCAGGATGACGTCCGCCCTACGCCCCTCGGCGACGAGCCGGCGGGCGAGGGCGGCGTTGAAGAAGTCCTCGATCGTGGTCACGCCCGCCTTGCGCGCCTCCGCCGCCGGGCCCGCCGCCGGATCGATCCCCTGGACCGGAATGCCCGCCTCGACGAAGTTCCGCAGCAGGTAGCCGTCATTGCTGGCGATTTCGACCACCAGGCTTTCGCGGTCCAGCCTGCGGCGCTCGATCAGGCTGAGGGCGTGGGCCCGGCTGTGGGCCAACAGGGCAGGAGAGAACGAGGAGTAGTAGGGGTAGTCGTGGCCGAACAGCTCTTCCGGTGGGATCGTCTCGGTCACCTGCAGGAGCGTGCATTGGGTGCAGAACGCCACTTCCAGCGGATACTTCGGCTCCGGCTTGCCGACGTCCTCCGGCTTGACTAGGGCATTGGCGATCGGCTGCAGGCCGAGGTCGAGAATGACGGGAAGGTCCGGGCAACCGCAGGATCGGCAACGCGTCGTTCGGCTCATCTGGTGCCTCCGCTTCGCTCAGTTCGGTGGCCGCTCGGCGGGCAGGATCGTCATGTCGACGACCTCTGCCGTGCGCGGCAGGGTGACGGCGGCCATGATCATCGCAGCCACGTCGTCCGGCTGGATGAAGGCGCCCGGGTCCCACGAGCGGCCCTTCTGCCGCTGGATGGCTTGCTGCATCGGGGTCGCGGTCGACCCGGGAAACACGGTCAATACGCGTACGCCGGTGCCGCGCAGCTCCTGGCGCAAGGTTTCGGCCACCGCCTTCATCGCATGCTTGGACGCCGCGTAGGCGCCGACCTCGGCCGTCCCACGCAGTCCCTGGGTGGAGTTGACGAAGACGATCTGCCCGCGCGATTGCCGGATCGCCGGCAGCAGCCGCCGGCTCAGCGCCGCGGGGGCCTCGACATTGACAGCAAGCAGCGCCCGCAGCGAACCCGCGGGCGAATTCTCCCACGTCCCGCTGGCATATGCGCCCGCGGCGTGGACCACGAGGTCGAGCCGCGGTGCGCCAAAAGCGGCCGCGGCCAGCCGCTCGACGTCCTCCGGCTTCGCCAGATCGCAGACCACCGCGGACGTCGCGGCCCCGCCCAGCTCGTCCTGCAGCTCGGCGAGGGCCGCTTCCGAACGCGCGGCCAGGATCAAGTCCGAGCCGGCCCGGGCAAAGCGGGCGGCTATGGCTCGCCCCATCCCCCCGGTCGCGCCTGTGATCAGAGCGACCGGGCGTTCGCCCCCGGGATCAGCCATCAGGACCACGGCACCTCCGCGATCAGGTTGGTGCGCTCGGCAACCCCGGCG
This sequence comes from Rhodospirillales bacterium, assembly GCA_018432935.1. Taxonomy (GTDB): domain Bacteria; phylum Pseudomonadota; class Alphaproteobacteria; order Rhodospirillales; family Shumkoniaceae; genus JAHDSF01. Next base: position 12,025 of record JAHDSF010000018.1, read on the forward strand.
GCGGCGCGCACCTCAGCGAACGGCAGCCCCGCCTGCTCGGCGATATCGAGCAGGGATCGCGTGCCGTCGGCGAGATTGAGGACCCAGAGCAGCGACTGCTGAGTTGCGGCAGCATTCTGGCCGCTGACGAGGCGGTAGAGACCGCGGCTGCCGAGCTGCGGTTCGCCGCGGCCATCGACGCGGCGGTAGACGACGTCGCCGTCCAGAAGGTCGAGGACGTCTTCGAGCACGGAGAGGCTCTCCTCGAGTGCCTCGGGACGGACCAGAGTGAGATTGTCGCCGCTCGTGTGGTACTCGGGAAAGCCGCGGTCCGGCGAACGCATGAAGCAGCCTACGGACAGGTTGAAGCCGGGCGAGCAGTACTGCCGCTCGTCATAGCCCCAGGGCACGAAAGGCAGCAGCGTCAGCGGCAGGTTGCGGTCGGCGCAGACCCGCACGACCGCCCGGTCGATGGTCGCGTCGCCGCGCCGGCTGCGCTTGTAGTGGAAGCCGCCAGGGTCGCCGACGCAGGTCAGCACCAAGCCATGCCGGATCCGCGCCACCGCGCCCTCGTTGCGGGCGAGCCACGCAATGGCGCCGATGGTGGCGGGGGCGAACACGAACCGGTAGCTGAGGCGGCGCGGCCGGGCAAGCATCCGCTTCGCCAGCCACGTGGCGACGGCGATACCGGAGAGATTGTCGTTGGCGAGGCTCGGATGGCAGCAGTGGGCGTGGATCAGCACCTCGTCCGCCACGCGTCCCGGAACCAGGAGATCGCCGTAGGTGAGGCTGCCGGGCGCCACCGTGCTGTCGACGACCACGCGGTAGGCGTCGTCGGTCATCTCCTCCCAGCGGGCATGGCTGAGGCAGAACCCCCAGTCCTCGGCGAAATAGCCGGTCCGGTACGGCACCATGTCCGGCTGGCCGGGAAGGGTATGGACGTGATGCGCCAGCTCCTCGCGGCTCACCACCCGCTCGACCGGGCGGCTGTAGCTGACGACATGGAGGCTGCTGTCGCGGAAGTCGACCAGGCGGCGGCCATCCAGGGCCTCGATCCAAGCGCCGCGAATGGTCCACTCCTGAGGCACCGTCCAGTCCAGCACCGGCGTGCCAGAAGGGACTTCATGGACCTCGATCGGGATCATGCCGGCGATGCGGCGGATGGTCTCGCGTAGCCCCGGCCCGGTGATGCTGCGGCAGAGCGGGAAGAGCTCGCGCACGAAATCGTGCATCAGCGTCCCGTCGGAAGGGGCCGTTTCTGCCCGCGGGTTCAGGATGGCCTCCATTCCCTCTCATCCTTCGCGCCGCCGCTCGGCAAGGGAACGCGGCCGCCCAGCGGCGGCCACGCCAGATCCTTGCCCGAGACCGCGGTCACGGGAAGCGGCCAGGGGATGCCGATCTGTGGGTCGTCAAAGCGGAAACCGTCCTGGTGGTCCGGGCTGTAGGGCTGGTCGCCCATCAGGTATTCGACCATGACGTCGTCGGTCAGGGTCTGGAAGCCGTGGGCGAGGCCGGGCGGAACATAGAGCATGGTGTCGTCACCGCCCAGTTCCAAGGCTTGAAACCGCCCGCACGCCGGGGATTCCTGGCGCAGGTCGACGATGACGTCGTGGATGCGGCCGCGGGTGACGCGGACGATCTTGCTCTCGGCACAGGGCGGACGCTGGAAATGCATGCCGCGCAGCGAGCCCCTGGCGCGCGTGACCGAGCAGTTGCCCTGCACGATCTCGATCGGGATGCCATGGCTGGCGAAGCTGTCGCGGCACCAGGTACGAACAAAGCTTCCGCGCTCGTCCCGGAACGGCGTCAGCCTGACAATCTTGGCGCCGGGCAGTCCCGTGTCCTCGAACTGCATCGCAACTCCGCCACTACTCGGAAACGGCGCGCAAGGCCGCCGTCGCCGCAGGTGCCGAGGGCAGCGTCGGCCACACCTTCCAGGGCGCCTTGCCGGAATTCCAGAGCTCCTCCAGCACCATCTTGTCGCGCAGGGTGTCCATCGGCTGCCAGAATCCCTTGTGGCGGAAGGCCTGGAGCTGATTGGCCGCAACCAGGCGTTCCATCGGCTCGCGCTCCCACACGCTGTCGTCGCCGTCGATGAAGTCCACGACCTTGGGCTCAAGGACGAAGAAGCCGCCGTTGATCAGGCTGTGCTCGTCCGGCCCCTTCTCGCGGAACTGCTGTACCTCATCCGCCTGCGGCTGCAGATGCAGCACGCCGAAGCGCCCCGGCTGGGTCACGGCGGTGACGGTTGCCAAGCGTCCGGTCTCTTTGTGCTTGCGGATCAGGGCGGAGATGTCGACGTCGCTGACCCCGTCGCCATAGGTCATGCAGAAGGCGCCCTCGAGCATATGGGCGACCCGGCGAAGGCGGCCGCCGGTCATCGTCTCCTGGCCGGTATCCACCAGGGTCACGGTCCACGGCTCGCGCTCGCGGGGGATGATGCGGGTGGTCTGCCGCTTGAAATCGAACACCACGTCGCCGGTCGTCAGCATGAAGTCCTGGAAGTACTTCTTGAGCATGTCCCCGCGATATCCGCAGCACACGATGAAGTCGTGCAGGCCGTAATGCGAGTACATCTTCATGATGTGCCAGATGATCGGGCGGCCCCCGATCTCTACCAGCGGCTTCGGACGGACCTGGCTTTCCTCGGAGATGCGCGTGCCGTAGCCGCCTGCCAGGATCACGACTTGCATGGTATTTCCTCCGTCCTTCTCAGAAGCGCCGAGACGGGCGCGAGTTCCGACACTGGGCGTCGCCCGTCCCGCTTCAGGCACGATTTGCCTGCGGCACCCCCTCCTCGTAGGCGGCCGCCAGCTTGGAGAGCTCCGAGATCCGCAACAGCGTCGCCTCGGTGGGCGGAAGCTGCACGCTGTCGAGGATCGACTTCCACCGGTACGCCCAGTCGTGCCGCTTCAGGGTATGCCAGACATTGCGGCGGCTGATCGCCTCCAGGCGCCGCGGCTGCCGGTTGAGGTCCTCGATCACGGAACCGACGTCGGGGCAGTCGACGGGAATCGCGATCACCGAGTCTTCCCAGCCCATCTGCTCGTCGAAGACCTGGGTGCGCGGGTAATCACCCAACAGGACGGCACCGCCGGCAATACCTTCGAAATAGCGGGCACCGACCTCCTGCTGCGACGCGATCTTGTCCTTGCGGTCGAAGTTCGCCCGGTTGGCGATGAAAAAGCGTGAATTCTTGACCAGATTGGCGAGCAGTTCCCGGTGGTCGGCGTGACGCTTCACCCAGATCTTCGGTGCCCACGCCGTATCGCTGTAGTAGAAGGCGCCGCTCAGCAGCGCGTACTCGACCAATGCCTCGTGCGTCACCGCCGACTGACGGCCGATCATCGTGATGTCGATGCCACGTTCATGGTAGGCCCGATGCGGCAGGAAGCGCAGGGCGTCGACCCCGAACGGCAGGTAGGTGATCGTCTTGCCCAGCAGCTCCGAGAGCGGCCCGACCGTAGCGGCGCAGGCGCAGAAGACGATATCGAATTCTTTCAGGATATTAAGCTGTTGCCTCAGCTTTGGCAGGTAGGTGATGAAGATCTCCTGGATGAAGCATACGGCCAGGCGGCAGCGCTTCCGCCAGCCGCGAAACGCGTCCAGAGCCAACAACTCGCCGACGTTGCCCACCTCGGCGAACAGCAGCTCGTACGTCGCGTGCTGCGGGGTGACGGAAAGGCCCGTCGGCGGCAACATCGCAGAGGGAAGAGCGCGCGACATCGCGCGGGCCAGCTTCAGCCGGTGGCGGGACGTGGCGGTGTGTGCGGGAGTGACGATCTCGGCATCGTCGACGCTCGCGATCACGTCCTCCATCTCGAGCCCGCAGCACTGCCAGCGTTCGACGCGCAGCCCGCGTTGCGAGAAGATCAGGACCCGCGGCTGCGAGGCCGATGCGAGCCCGGAGGCAGAGGCTTCGATGGATCTCCTTAGTGCCGAGAAGGAGCGCCTTGTCATGCCACCGCCCCGCGCGGCGGGGCCAACTCCGAAGGGCGAAGAGAGGCGTCGATCCGGCCCTCGGCGAGCAGGCGCTTGAGATAGGCGATGCGGCTGAACTGCGGCCCCTCGAATTCGTCGCGCGACAGGCCCTTGCTCCGGTAGGTCTCGTAGAGTTCCGCAATCCCGTCTCGCAGCGACCTTTGCGGGCGGAAGGAGGGAACGTGCTGCGGAAAGCGCGAGCAGTCGACCCGGTAACAGCGGGTGTCGGGGCCGGCGTCCGATGCGAACGAAAGGCGGGAGTTGGGAACGATCCCGGCGACGGCTTCGGCGATCTCCCGGATCCGATAGTTCTCCTCGTTGCGCCCTACGTTGAAGGCGCGGTTGAAGATCGCCTCACGCGGCGCATCGAGAACCGCCAGGAACGCGCGCGAGATGTCCTCGACGTGGACGATAGGCCGCCATGGCGTGCCGTCGCTCTTGAGGTACACTTGGCCCGTGGTATGCGCCCAGGCCGTCAGATTGTTGACGACGAGGTCGAAACGAATCCTCGGCGACATCCCGTAGGCCGTCGCGTTACGCAGGTAGACCGGACAGAAGGACTCGTCGGCGAGCTCCGCGACATCCCGTTCCACCATGACCTTGGACTTGGCATAGGGCGTGATCGGGGCGAGGGGACTGTCCTCGTCGCGCATGTGGTCGCCCGCCGAGCCGTAATTGCTGCACGACGACGAGAAGACGAAACGGGCCACACCGGCCTGCTTCGCGCAACGGGCGAGCCTGACCGAGGCGCGATGGTTGATCTCGTAGGTCAGGTCGGGATTGATGTTGCCGAGCGGATCGTTGGAAAGGCCGGCCAGGTGAAGCACCGCGTCAAAGCCGGCCAGGTCGGCGGTCTCGACGTCGCGGATGTCCTTGGCGATCTCAGCGACCGCGGGAGGGGCCTTGCCATACAGGCACCTCGCGAACAGACCGCTGTCCATGCCCACGACCTCGTGCCCTGCCTCCGTCAGCATCGGTGCGAGCACGGAACCGATGTACCCCTGGTGACCGGTGAGCAACACGCGCACGAGAGCCGCCTCCCCCGAAGTTTTCGTTTTGAGTCGTTGTCCATCGCCGTCAGCCGATGCACGGAATATTGTGTGCAGAGCAAACCCGACCCAGCCCTCTATCGGACTAGGAGCGCGGGAAGAACGGCTCCCCCGACACAACCCGATCGGCATCTCAGACGGGTACAGGACGCAGCCGCCGAGAGGGCATGCGGGTACCCGATCGGTTCATCGGAGCCGCGAGGTCCCGACGAGGTGCACGGCGGCTATCGGAGATGGAGGAGGATATTGTCCAAGAGGAGCGTACTTTTCCGAGAAAGCTTTGATAAGCCTATGGAATTGTCACCAACCCCCGCCCACTCAGCAGATCGACCGGAATCGCAAGCCTGAAGTATACATTGGCAAGGCACCAGACAAACGGTCCGGCCGCTGGTACGGATCACGGAATCCGTCTGACGCTTATCCCGTGGTCCTGTAGGAATGCGGACTGATGCGGTCGGGCGATGAGCACGCTGGCGCAGCAGGGCGAACTGTCGCGAACTTCTGGGCAATGGCGGATGGGGTGGGATTCGAACCCACGAGGGGCGTAAACCCCTGCCGGTTTTCAAGACCGGTGCAATCGACCACTCTGCCACCCATCCGGCGCCGTTCGGCCAGTGTGTAACGCAGGACCGGTGTCTCGTCCACTTCCGCAGTGCCGGAGGCGTTCAGTCGTCCGGCTTGGCTTCGGCCTTGAAGCGCTTGGCGTTGGCGACGTAGTGGCCGGCCGCCTGACGGAACGAGGCGGCCTGCTCGGGGGTCAACGTACGGGCCACCCTGCCTGGAACGCCGACGATGAGGGAGTAGGGCGTGAACTCCTTGCCCTCGCCGATCACGGCGCCGGCGCCGATCACGCTGCCGGTGCCGATTCGGGCGCCGTTGAGGACGACGCAGTTGATGCCCACCAGGCAGCCGTCCTCGATCGTGCAGCCGTGTACCACGGCGCAGTGGCCGACGGTCACGTCCTTGCCGATGGTGAGCGGAAAGCCGGGATCGGCGTGCAGGACGGCATTGTCCTGGATGTTGGTGTTGTCGCCAATGACGATCGGAGCGGTGTCGCCGCGGACCACCGCGTTCCACCACACGCTGGCATCGCGCCCCAGGGTGACGTCGCCGACCACCACCGCGGTCGGGGCGATCCAGTAGTCTTCGCCGTGCGTCTTCACCCGTCTGTCGCCGAGCGCGTACTTCATGAGCGGCCTCTCCTCGATCCTGGCCTGGAACACCGGGGCCCGGACTTTATCACCTGCCGCGCACGCGGGGCCAGAACCGTTCGTTGTCAGATGCCGCCACAAACGCTATCACTGCCTCCATGTTCTTTACCCTGTCGAAGCTGCTGTGGATCGTGGTCCGGCCCGATACCCTGCTGCTGCTGGCCTTGGTCGGTGGCGCCGTCCTGCAATGGACCCGGCGTGGCCTGAACCTGGGTCGCGGGTTGGTCACCCTGGCCGCCGTGGCCGCCGTGTTCCTGGCCGTGGTGCCAGTCGGCCGGGTGCTGATCGGCGTGCTGGAGGATCGCTTCCCGCCGCTGCGGGCCGGCGAGATTGCCCACCGCGTCGAGGGCATCGTGGTACTGAGCGGGGTCGTCGATACCTCCGTCACCACCGCGCGCGGCCAGCTCGCCCTCAACGCCTCGGCCGAGCGGCTGACCGAGTTCGCCGCGCTGGCAAGACGGTTCCCGGAGGCCAGGCTGGTCTTCACCGGCGGCTCGGGCGATCCCTTCGACCAGACGCTCAAGGAGGCCGACATCGTCGCCTCCTTCATCACCGAGTTCGGCATCGATCCAGCGCGGGTGACGTTCGAGAACCAGTCGCGCAACACCTCCGAGAACGCAGTCATGGCAAAGGCGCTGGCCGGTCCCAGCCCCGACAGCGCCTGGGTTCTGGTGACCTCGGCCTTCCACATGCCGCGCGCGGTCGGGGCCTTCCGCCACGCCGGATGGACGGTCGTGCCTTATCCCGTCGACTACATCACCCGCGGTGACGAGGACCTTTCGCCAATGTTCAATCTTGGCGGCGGGCTCGGTTCTTTGTCGCAGGCGATTCACGAATGGTTGGGACTTTTCATGTATTGGGTGACGGGCCGTTCGGACTCGCCGTTTCCGGGACCGAGCGGGCAGGGTTGAAACCCGACGAATGGGCGGAGAGAGCCGGGGCATGACGGGGAGGTTCCTGAGGGCGTTGCAGGTCGCTGCGCTGGCGGCGACGGCGTTGGCGGGTGCTGGTGCGGCGGCGGCGGAGCAGCCGTTCGAGGAGTGGCTGGCCAACCTGCGCAGCGAGGCCCTCGGACTCGGCATCAGGGAGGCGACCCTGGGCGCCGCCTTCCAGGGCGTCGCCCCGATTCCGCGAGTGATCGAGCTCGACCGCGCCCAGCCGGAATTCACGCTGACGCTCGCCGAGTACCTCGGGCGGACCGTTCCCGATGCCAGGGTCCAGAAGGGCCGCGAACGCCTGGCCCGCCACAAGGCGCTGCTGGAGGAGATCGCCCGCAAGCACGGGGTGCAGCCTCGCTTCGTCGTCGCCCTCTGGGGTATCGAGACCGATTTCGGCCGGGTCACGGGCAACTTCCCCGTCGTCCCTGCGCTCGCCACCCTGGCTTACGACGGCCGGCGCAGCGCCTATTTCCGCAAGGAGCTGATGGACGCCTTGCGCATCCTCGATCAGGGCCACATCGGCGTCGCCGAAATGAAGGGATCGTGGGCGGGCGCGATGGGGCAGTGCCAGTTCATGCCGTCGTCATTCATTTCATTCGCCGTCGACCACGACGGCGACGGCCGCAAGGACATCTGGAAGAACGAGGCCGACGTGCTCGCCTCGGCCGCCAACTACCTCGGCCGCTCCGGCTGGCGCATGGACCAGACGTGGGGCCGCCCTGTCATCCTGACCAAGCCCTTGGATCCCGCCCTTGTGTCGCTGGACCAGACCAGGACCCTGAGCGAGTGGAGCGATCTCGGGGTGCGGCGGCAGAATGGCGGCGAGCTGCCGAAACGCGAGCTGAAGGCCTCGCTGGTCCGCCCCGACGCCCGAAGCGATGCCGTCTATCTGGTCTATGACAACTACCGGACCATCCTCAAATGGAACCGGTCGCACTTTTTCGCGGTGGCCGTAGGCACGCTCGCCGATCAACTGCAAGCAGCAGGGGAGAGCCGATGACAGGGGGGTCCGGGGGGGCCGCGCGCAACAACGCGTGGCGCGTCTGGTTGGCGGCCGGGGCCGCCATGGCGCTGCTGTCCGGCTGCGCGGAGCTCAGCTTGTTCTCGCACACCGCCAAGAAGGTCGATCGCAGCCTGGGTGAGCCGGCACCTCCCGGCCTCAAGCCGGCGCCCGCGGGCCCCGTCTACAAGGTCGGCAATCCCTATCAGATCGCCGGCGTCTGGTACTATCCGGCAGAGGACTTCGAGTACAACGAGAGCGGCATCGCCTCCTGGTACGGACCTGACTTCCACGGCAAGCTGACCGCCAACGGCGAGACCTACGACATGAACGACCTCACGGCGGCGCACAAGACCCTGCCGTTGCCGACGATCGTGCGGGTCACCAATCTCGAGACGGGGCGCACCCTGGCGCTGCGGATCAACGACCGCGGGCCGTTCGTCCATGGCCGGATCATCGACGTGTCGCGCCGAGCCGCCCAGCTTCTCGGGTTCGAGAACAAGGGCACGGCCAAGGTCCGGGTCGAGATCATGGCCGAAGAGAGCCGCCAGCTGGCCGCCGCGATGCGCGGCCAGACGGTGCTGGCCAAGTCGGAGACGCCGATCACCGTCGACCGCATGCCGAAACCCGGCGTCAGCCAGGAATCGCTGGAGCCCCCGCCGGGTGCGCGGGTCAGCGCGCAGCCGACGCAGGTACGCGCCCTCGCCCCGACGGCCCCCGAGCCGGCGGCGGAAGCGGCGCCCACGCCTGCCCCGATGCCGGTAGTGGCCTCGTCGGTTCCGGTCAAGGACAGCAGGATCTATATCCAGGCCGGCGCCTTTTCGCAGTTCCTGAACGCCGAACGCGTGCGCGTGGCATTGGGAAGTGTCTCGGACGGCGCTAAGATCCATCATGCGTTGGTGCGAGAGCGCGACATCTACCGGGTCCGGGTCGGACCGCTGGCGTCGGTGGAAGAAGCCGACGCCGCCTTGGAGAAGGTGATCGGCGCCGGCTATCCGGAAGCCCGAATTATTGTCGATTGAGGAATGAAGGACTGGTCATGAAGGGTATGCGCAGGCAGGTGGTCGGGGGGGTGGTCCGCATGGCGGCGACGGCGTTGCTGGGCGCCGCGCTCGCGGCGGCGCCGGCACCGTCAGCCCTGGCAATGGAGACGACCGCCAAGCAGGCGATCCTCATCGATATGCAGACCGACACGGTGCTGTTCGAAAAGAACGCCGACGAGTTGATGCACCCGGCGTCGATGAGCAAGATGATGACCGTCTACATGCTCTTCGACCATCTGAAGAAGGGCAAGCTGTCGCTCGACGACGAATTCCCGGTCAGCGAGAACGCGTGGAAGAAGGGCGGCGCCAAAAGCGGCAGTTCAACGATGTTCCTCAATCCTGGCGAACGCGTCCGCGTCGAGGACCTGCTGCACGGGATCATCGTCCAGTCGGGCAACGACGCCTGCATCGTGGCCGCGGAGGCGCTGGCAAGCAGCGAGGAGGCCTTCGCCGAGAAGATGACGCAGCGGGCCCGCGAGATCGGGCTTGCGCACTCGGTGTTCCGCAACGCCACCGGCTGGCCCGACGACGATCACTTGACGACGGCGCGCGATCTCGCCCTGCTGGCCAAGCGTACGATCCTGGATTTCCCCGAGTTCTATCACCTCTATTCGGAAAAAGTGTTCACTTACAACAATATCCGACAAGCGAACCGAAATCCGATCCTGAACGACAAGACCGGCGTCGATGGCCTCAAGACCGGTCACACCCAGGCTTCCGGGTTCGGCCTGACCGCCAGCGCCAAGCGCGGCGACCGGCGCCTGATCCTGGTTCTCAACGGCATGGGCAGCATGAAGGAACGCGCCCAGGAATCCGAACGCCTGCTCGACTGGGGCATGCGCGAGTTCAACAATTACGTGCTGTTCAAGGCGGGCGAGGTCGTCGCCGAAGCCGACACCTGGCTTGGCGCCGAGCCGACCGTGCCCTTGGTGGCCGCCGACAACATCGTCGTCACCATGCCCCGCGTCGGGCGCAGCAAGATGGTCGTCAAGGCCGTGTTCGACGCACCCATCAAGGCCCCGATCGAGAAGGGACGCCAGATCGCCTCGCTGGTGATCAACGCCCCCGACGTGCGCGAGGTCACGATCCCGCTGCTGGCGGGCGCCGGCGTCGAGCGGCTGGGCGTGTTCGGGCGCTTCGGCGCCGCCATGAAGTACGTCCTGCTGGGGAGGTCTTCGTGAGCGGAACCGGACGCCTCATCACCCTCGAGGGGGGCGAGGGGTCCGGTAAGACAACCCAGATCAAGCTGTTGGGTGAATTTCTTAAGGGCCGCGTTGAAAAAGTTGCAGTGACCCGGGAGCCGGGGGGATCGGAAGGCGCGGAGCAGATCCGGGCCCTCCTGGTGGCGGGCGAGACCGGCCGCTGGTCGCCCCTCTGTGAGGCGCTGCTGCACTATGCCGCCCGCCGCGACCATCTCGACAAGACGGTGCTGCCGGCCCTGGTCCAGGGGGCCTGGGTGCTGTGCGACCGCTTTGCCGATTCCACCGCCGCCTACCAGGGCTACGGCCACGGGCTCGGGCTCGACGTCGTCGCCCGCCTGCATGCCATCGTGCTGGATTCGTTCCAGCCCGACCTCACCTTCATCCTCGACCTGCCGCCGGAACTGGGACTTGGACGCACCCGCGGGCGGGCGGGCGCCGAGGATCGCTACGAGCGCATGGACATCGCTTTCCATCGACGCCTGCGTGACGGCTTCCTCGACATCGCGCGCCGGGCTCCGCAGCGCTGCGTGGTGGTCGATGCCACCGCCGACGCCGATGCGGTCCAGGCGGAACTGCGCGCCGTCCTGTGCCTGCGCTATGGCTTCGCCGCATGAGCACCGGGCTGCTGCCGCCACGGGCCAACCCGCGGCTTGAAGGACACGGACCGGCGGAGCGGGCGTTCCTCGACGCCTTTCACGGCGGCCGGATGGCCCATGCCTGGCTGATCTCCGGTCCCAAGGGCGTCGGCAAGGCGACGTTCGCCTTCCGCGCCGCCCGCTACGTGCTGGCCTGGCGCGAGGCCGCAACCGGCCTGTTCGGCGCGCCGCCCGTCCCGGACAGCCTTGCTCTCTCCGCCGAGCATCCCGTCTTCCGCCGGGTGATGGCGGCAAGTCACGCCGACCTCATGGTCGTCGAGCGCGCCTACGACGAGAAGCGCGGCCGGCTGCGCGGCGAGATCGTGGTCGAGGACGTCCGCGACGTCGGATCGTTTCTCAACCTGACACCGGCGGAAGGAGGCTGGCGCGTCGTCGTCGTCGATGCGGCGGACGAGATGAACACGAATGCCGCCAACGCCATCCTCAAGGTGCTCGAGGAACCGCCGGCTCGTTCCCTGCTGTTGCTGGTTGCCCACAATCCGGGGCGGCTGCTGCCGACCATCCGCTCCCGCTGTCGCTCGTTGCCGCTGCGACCGCTTGCCGATGATGTTGTCGCAGAGTTGCTGCGAGAGGCGCAGCCCGGGCTCGACGTTGAGTCGCGGTCGGTCCTGGTAACCCTGGCGGGCGGCAGCATCGGCCGGGCGCTGACGCTGGCGGAGGAGGGGGGACTCGAGGTCTTCCGGGGCGTCGCCGCGCTGCTGAAATCACTTCCCCGCCTCGACGTGCCGGCCGCGCACGCGTTCGCCGACGGTCTCGGTCGGGCGGCGGCGGACGAACGCTACCGGATCGCAGTCGACGTCCTCGGCTGGTGGCTGGCGGCCATCGTCAAGGCTGCAGCCGGAGCCGCGGATGCCTCGCGCGGCGGCGACGGCGAACTGATCGCGCGGCTGGCGCGGACCGGCGGCCTTGATCGCTGGCTGCAGGTGTGGGAAAAGACCACCTCCTTGCTGGCGCGGGCGGAAAGCGCGAACCTGGACCGCAAGCACGTGATCCTCGACGTGTTCTCGATGTTGGAGGACGCTGCCCGCTCGTGAGCGCGGCCCCCACCGGCAAGCCTGTGGCGCACTCAGGAGGCGGTTTTCATGTCCGGGCCCAAGGCCTATTACGTCACGACTCCGATCTACTACGTCAACGACAAGCCGCATATCGGGCACGCCTACACCACGCTCGCCTGCGACGTTCTGGCGCGCTTCAAGCGGCTCGACGGGTTCGACGTCAAGTTCCTGACCGGCACCGACGAGCACGGGCAGAAGGTCGAGAAGTCGGCCGCCGCCGCCGGGGTGGCGCCCAAGGACTTCACCGACCGGGTATCGCAGAACTTCCGCGACCTCGCCGCCTTCATGGGGTACACCAACGACGACTTCATCCGCACCACCGAGGAGCGCCATTACCGCTCGGTGCAGGCACTGTGGAACAAGCTCGTCGAGAAGGACGAAATCTACCTCGGCTCGTACGCCGGCTGGTACGCGGTGCGCGACGAGGCGTTCTTCGCCGAAAGCGAGCTGACGACGCGCCCCGACGGCAAGAAGATCGCCCCCTCGGGCGCCGAAGTCGAGTGGGTCGAGGAGCCGAGCTACTTCTTCCGTCTATCGCAATGGGGCGATCGGCTGCTGGCCTTCTACGACGCCAACCCGGACTTCATCCTGCCGCCGTCGCGCCGCAACGAGGTGATGAGCTTCGTCAAAGGCGGGTTGCAGGACCTGTCGGTCTCGCGAACAAGCTTCAAGTGGGGGATTCCCGTCCCCGGCGACGACGCGCACATCATGTACGTGTGGCTGGACGCACTCACCAACTACATCACCGCGGTCGGCTATCCCGATGACAAATCGGACTCTTACCGCCGCTACTGGCCGGCCGACCTCCACATGGTCGGCAAGGACATCGTGCGCTTCCATGCCGTCTACTGGCCGGCCTTCCTGATGGCGGCGGGGCTGGAGCCGCCGAAGCGTGTATTCGCCCACGGCTGGTGGACCAACGAGGGCCAGAAGATCTCGAAGTCGCTGGGCAACGTCATCGATCCGGTGAAGCTGGTCGAGACCTACGGCCTGGACCCGGTGCGCTATTTCCTGCTGCGCGAAGTTCCGTTCGGCAACGACGGCGACTTTTCGCACAAGGCGATGATCGGCCGCCTCAACGGCGACCTCGCCAATGACCTTGGCAACCTGGCCCAGCGCTCGCTGTCGATGATCGCCAAGAACTGCGGCGGCGCGATGCCCGAGGCAGGGCCCCTGACGGACGAGGACAAAGCGCTGCTTGACGATGCCGGGCGGCTGCTCGGCGACGTCCGCAGCCGCCTCGACGTGCAGGCGTTCCATGAAGCCCTGGACCGCATCTGGCTGGTGGTGCGGGCGGCCAACGCCTACGTCGACCGCCAGGCTCCATGGGCGCTCCGCAAGACCGACCCGGCGCGGATGGCGACTGTCCTTTCGGTGCTGGCCGAGACGGTGCGGAACCTGGCCCTGATCTTGCAGCCGTTCATGCCGACTTCCATGGGCCGCATGCTCGACCAGCTTGCGGCGCCGACATCGGCGCGCACCTTTGCCAGCTTTGGGCCCGATCACGCGACGGCGGCGGGCACTCCGTTGCCGAAACCGGAAGGAATCTTTCCGCGCTTCGTCGAAGAGGAAGCGGGGAAGGGGGATTCCTGACGCGAAACGGCACCGGGGGCAAGCGGATGAGCCAGGGCGGGCTTCTCGTCGACAGCCACTGCCATCTTGACTTCGACGACTTCACCGACGAGCGGGCCCAGGTGCTGGCACGTGCCCGCGAGGCCGGGGTGGGCTGGATGCTGACGATCGGGACCCGCGTCACCGCTTTCGACGGGGTGCTGGCGATTGCGGAACAGGCGGAGAACGTGTTCTGCAGCGTCGGCATCCATCCCCACGAGGCCGCGCGGGAGCCGTCGCTCACGGCCGAGCACCTGGTCCGGATGGCGGCCCGCAGCCCCAAGGTGGTGGGATTCGGCGAGGCCGGACTCGACTACTACTACGACCACAGCCCGCGGGAGGACCAGAGGCGCGTCTTCCGCACCCACGCAGCGGCGGCGCGCGAAGCCCAGCTGCCGCTGATCGTCCACACCCGCGATGCCGACGAGGAGACCTTGCAGATCCTCCGCGAAGAACAGTCGGCAGGCGCCTTCCCAGGTCTCATCCATTGCTTCAGCACCGGCCGTCAACTTGCGGAAGGGGCTATCGATCTCGGCATGTATATCTCGCTATCGGGCATCCTGACGTTCCCCCGCGCGGAAACCTTGCGTGAGATCGTGCGCGATCTGCCGCTGGAGCGGCTGCTGGTGGAGACCGACAGCCCGTACCTGGCGCCGGTGCCGCGGCGCGGCAAGCGCAACGAGCCGGCGTTCGTCGCCCATACGGCGGCCAAGCTGGCCGAGATCAAGGGGCTTTCGCCGGAAGAAGTGGCCCGCGCCACCACCGAGAACTTCTTCCGTCTGTTCGGCAAGGCCGCGGCGCTACAGCGGGAGAGCGGCGCATGACCATCAAGGTGACGATCCTCGGCTGCGGCGGCGCCACCGGCACGCCGTCGGTCGAATGGGGCTGGGGCCGCTGCGATCCCGAGAACCCGCGGAACCGACGCCTCAGGCCGTCGATCCTGATCGAGGGGCGCGGCACCCGCATCCTCGTCGACACGTCCCCGGACCTGCGCCAGCAGCTCCTGGCCAGCGGGGTGCGCGACCTCGATGCCGTCATCTACACCCACGCCCATGCCGACCACCTGCACGGCATCGACGACCTGCGTTCGATCAACCGGGTCATGGACCGTGCATTGCCGACGTACGCCACCCAGGAGACGCTCGGGGCCATTCGGGAACGCTTCGGGTACGTTCTGGAACCGCTCGCCGAGGGTGCCGGGGGCTACTACAAGCCGACCCTGGTACCGCACCGGATCCGGCCCGGCAACGTCCTTGAGATCGGCGGCCTCGCCGTGCGGACCTTCGAGCAGGACCACGGCTGGATGACCACGTTGGGGTTGCGCGTCGGTCCGATCGCATACTCGACCGACGTGGTCGCCATTCCGGAGGCGGGATTCGCCGCTCTGGCCGGGATCGACACCTGGATCCTCGACGTCTTCACCGATGCGCCCGACCATCCGACCCATCCGGGGGTGACCAAGGCGCTGGCTTGGATCGATCGCGTGAGGCCGCGGCGGGCGGTGCTCACGCACATGAGCGCGCGGCTCGACTACGAGACGCTGCGGGCGACGCTGCCGCACGGCGTAGAGCCGGGCTACGACGGCATGGTCATCGAGCTTCCGCTCGAGGAGTGAGGCAACGACAGGACGTCCAGACGGATTGGTTCCAAGGACCTGTTTCTCCGACCGTACTTCATATTTTCCATAATATACATTATGCGACTTTTGGCGAACCCGTCGCGCGATGTCCTTCCGTTGCCGGCGTGCCGCTCTCGCGGGCGCGCTCTCTCCCCCTCCATACCGGTTGTCAGGAATCAGAAGCTGCCGAGCAGAAAGGCGCAGCCGGCAAGCATCGAGCCGATCACCACACCGCCGACTGCCAGGCTGCCGACGGCGGCCACGACTCCCAACCCGATTGCATAGCCGTCATGTTCGATCAGCCCCAGCGCGATCAGCGAGATCGCGATCGCAGGTGGGACGTTGCTGAACGGAAACGGCAGCGCAAGCACGACCGACAGGACCACGCACAGAAGTGCCAGCAGCCGCTCCATCGGCCGCGTACAGGCCCAGCGCAGACGCGGCCGCAGCAGGCGCTCCATGCGCTGAAGCCACGGAATCGCCTTCCGCACCGCGGCGGCGACGTCGGCGCTGGCCAGCGACCGCTCGCCCAGCCAGGCTGGAAACCAGGGGTGCGGAAGCCCGATCGCAAGCTGGCCCGCGATCAGGATCAGGGGCACTCCGCACACGCCGGACTGCCCCACGATCGGGCTCGGCACCGTGTTGGGAAGAGCGAACAGCAGGAACAACAGGCCATACGCCCGGTCACCCAGGACGTCGACGATGTCCTTCAGGCGGATGCGTTCGCCGCGCCAGTTCTCCACGAGATCGCCGAGAAGCCGCGATGCCGGGATTCGGGCGGGAACCGCCTCTAGTACGAAGCTCCCCGCGTTCACCGGGCAACTCGCCAGAAAGGGTTCGATCGCCCATTATCCGCCACAATTCTGTGCCCAGGGAAGCGCCTCCGGAGCAACGCCTTGTGTATACGATTTTATCCCCCTTGAGAGCGGTGCAGCGAGGATTGCATTGACAAACCGTGGGCTCCTTTCGATTTTTCCAGGCTCTAATGCCGGAAAGAGTCGCCAGAGAGGGCGCCCTCGAACTCCGGTCGGGTGCGACTCGATGCTGACCAGCAAGGTGGCCAAGACCTGAGGCTACCCCCTCGCCTGCTCGGCGGCGGAAACTCGTGGGAGGCCGTGCATGGCCACCGTACTGGACAATACCTCGTTGGTCGAGATGGTGAACCCCGTCGTAGCCTCTGCTCCGGTTGAATTCCCACAAGATCGGTAGGAGAATTGCACAGGTACTAGGCGTGACGGCACTCTTTGACGGAGAGACGCCATGCGGACCAAGCTGATACGAGCAACGGCTCCGCCAGGGGCAAAACCAAGCGCCCTCCCCTCCGCTTTCCGACCCACGCGGAAGCTACGCGTCTGTCTTCAACCCCAGCCAGCCAAGGAGGTCCGCCCGGGAACGGAGCTCGTCTGATGCGGGCGTTCCTGTGCGATGCGGCCGTCCGACGCGACTGGGCGGCGAAGACGGCCGGGTCAAGCGACTTGCCGCTGCGTGCCTACTCGCTACGGTGGGATTGTTCTTGCCAAATCCGCCCTGTGCTTGTAGGCACCGAAGCCATCGCAGCGAGCGGGATGCTGCCGGGTGGGTTCGACCTGCCTCCGGCGCCGCTGGAGCCGCCAGCAATCAGCGAAACGGACGTCCCTCGGGGAGGAGGTTCGACATGAGGAATTGCGCGCGATCGAAAGCGCTACCGGCGCTCGCGGTAGCCTTGAGCCTGGCGGGTGTCGCATGGGCGGGGAACCCAGTCCTCCTGAACGTATCCTATGATCCCACACGCGAGCTCTATCATGAGCTGAACGCCGAGTTCGCCAAGCAGTGGAAGCAGAAGACCGGCGAGACGGTCACGATCCGGCAATCCCACGGCGGCTCGGGCAAGCAGGCGCGGTCTGTGATCGACGGCCTGGAGGCCGACGTCGTCACATTGGCGCTCGCCTCCGACATCGACGCGATCGCCAGACATTCGGGCGCGCTCGACAAGGACTGGCAGGTCAGGCTGCCGAACAACAGCGCCCCCTACACCTCCACCATCGTGTTCCTGGTGCGCGCGGGCAACCCCAAGAGCATCAGGGACTGGAGCGATCTCGTCCGCCCCGACGTGCAGGTCATCACGCCGAACCCGAAGACCTCGGGCGGCGCCCGCTGGAATTACCTGGCGGCTTGGGGCTACGCCGAGGACAGTTCCGGCGGCGACCAGCAGAAGGTGCGGGCCTACATGACGCAGCTGTTCAAGAACGCCCCGGTCCTGGATACCGGTGCCCGCGGCTCGACCACTACCTTCGCCCGGCGTGGCATCGGCGACGTGCTGCTGGCTTGGGAGAACGAGGCGCTGCTTGCCGAGAGGGAGTTCGGCAAGGGCGAGTTCGCGATTGTCGTCCCCTCGGTCAGCATCCTGGCCGAGCCCCCGGTGGCGGTCGTCGACAAGTTTGCCGCCAAGCACGGTACCACGGCGCTCGCCCAGGCCTACCTGGAGTTCCTCTACGCTCCGGAGGGACAGGAGATGGCGGCACGGCACTACTATCGGCCCCGCGATCCCGGCATCGCCGCCCGGTACGCCAGGCAGTTCCCGCAGGTGAAGCTGTTCGACATCGCCCGGTTCGGCGGCTGGGAACAGGCCCAGCGGACCCATTTCGACGACGGCGGCGTGTTCGACCAGATCACCAGGCGGTAGGCCAGAGGGACGGCGGAATGCGGCCGCGCGCCATCCTTTTGCGCAGGCGATCGGTACTCCCGGGGTTCGGACTGACCTTCGGGGTCACCATCCTGTATCTGAGCCTGATCGTGCTCGTGCCGCTGTCGGCGGTCTTCGTCAAGACGTCCGGCATGGAGTGGCAGCGGTTCGTCGCCGCCGTCACGGACGACAGAGTCATGGCCGCCTACCGCCTCAGCTTTGGCGGCTCCCTGATCGCGGCGGCCGTGGACGGGGTGTTCGGGCTGCTGGTCGCCTGGATCCTGGTCCGCTACCGCTTTCCCGGGCGGCGCCTGCTCGACGCCATGGTCGATCTGCCGTTCGCCCTGCCGACCGCGGTGGCCGGCATCGCGCTGTCTGCGATCTACGCCCCCAACGGCTGGGTCGGCCAACTCGTCGCCCCGTTCGGGATCAAGCTCGCCTTCACCCCCGTCGGTGTCGTCATCGCCATGATCTTCATCGGCCTGCCGTTCGTCGTGCGGACCGTGGAACCGGTGCTGCTCGACATCGAGAAGGAGGTCGAGGAGGCCGCGTCGAGCCTGGGCGCCGACCGACTGCAGACTTTCCGCCTGGTCCTGCTGCCCACCATCATGCCGGCCCTGCTGGCCGGCTTCGCCATGGCGTTCGCCCGGGCGCTCGGCGAATACGGCTCGATCATCTTCATCGCCGGCAATATCCCGGGGGTGTCCGAGATCGTGCCCCTGCTCATCGTCGTCAAGCTCGAGCAGTACGATTACCTGGGGGCCACGGCAATCGCGGCGGTGATGCTGGGCGCCTCGTTCGTCATGCTGCTGGCGATCAACCTGCTGCAGCGCTGGCGGCGCGCCCGTCTGTTCGGAGACTGACATGGACGCCGCCCTGCAGATGACCTTAGCCCGGGCGACCGCCACCACCGAGCGGCGGCCGGTCCAGGTCGCCCTCATCGCCGCCGGGGTGCTGTTCCTAGTGTTCTTCCTGCTGCTGCCGCTGGCCGTCGTGTTCGGCGAGGCTTTCTCGCGCGGCTGGCTGGCCTATGCCTCGGCGATCTGGGAGCCGGACGCCCTCGCCGCCCTGCGCCTCACCCTGCTTACGGCTGCGGTGGCGGTGCCCCTCAACGTCGCGTTCGGGCTCGCCGCCTCGTGGGCGATCGCCAAGTTCAACTTCCGCGGCCGCAGCCTGCTCATCACCCTGATCGACCTGCCGTTCTCGGTGTCCCCCGTGATCTCCGGCCTCATCTACGTGCTGGTGTTCGGCATGCAGGGGTGGCTGGGACCGTGGCTGGAAGCCCACGACATCAAGATCATCTTCGCCGTCCCCGGCATCATTTTGGCGACCGTGTTCGTCACCTTCCCGTTCGTCGCCCGCGAGCTGATCCCGCTGATGGAGCAGCAGGGGACCGAGGAGGAGGAGGCGGCGGTGGTGCTGGGCGCCAGCGGCTGGCGCACCTTCTGGTCCGTCACCCTGCCCAACGTGAAATGGGGCGTGCTCTACGGCGTGCTCCTGTGCAACGCCCGCGCGATGGGCGAATTCGGCGCGGTCTCGGTGGTTTCGGGGCACATCCGCGGGCTGACCAACACGCTGCCGCTGCATATCGAGATCCTGTACAACGAGTACCAGTTCGTCGGCGCCTTCGCGACCGCCTCGTTGCTGGCCTGCCTGGCGCTCGTCACCCTGGCCTTGAAGAGCTTCCTCGAGTGGCGCCTGCGCGACGAGATCGCCGCGGTCGGCCACTGAACAGGGACGTCCGCTCATGATCGACATCCGCGGCATCACGAAAACGTTCGACGGCTTCGTCGCCCTGCGCGACGTTTCGCTGACCATCGGCGAAGGCGAACTGGTCGCCCTGCTCGGCCCCTCGGGATCCGGCAAGACCACCCTTCTCCGCATCATCGCCGGGCTGGAATTCGCCGACACGGGCGAGATCCATTTCGAAGGGCGCGACGCGACGAGGATGGCCGCGCGCGACCGGCGGGTGGGCTTCGTGTTCCAGCATTTCGCCCTGTTCCGCCACATGACCGTCCGCGACAACATTGCGTTCGGACCGCGTGTCCGCGGCCGCTCGAAGGCGGAGATGGACGAGCGTGTCGAGCGCCTGCTCCAAATGGTCCAACTGGAGGGGCTTGGCCATCGCTATCCCTCCCAGCTCTCGGGCGGGCAGCGCCAGCGGGTGGCGCTGGCCCGGGCGATGGCGATCGAGCCGCGGGTGCTGTTGCTCGACGAACCGTTCGGCGCCCTCGACGCCCAGGTGCGCAAGGAGTTGCGGCGCTGGCTGCGCCAGCTTCACGACGAGATGGGCATCACCGGCATCTTCGTCACCCACGACCAGGAAGAGGCGCTGGAGGTGGCCGACCGGGTGGTGGTGATGAACCGTGGCGCCATCGAGCAGGTCGGCACCCCGACTGCGATCTACGACAACCCGGCGACCCCCTTCGTCTACCGCTTCCTCGGCAACGTCAACCGCCTGCCCTGTTCGATGCGCGATGGCTTCGCCCTTGTCGGAGGCCTGCGGATGACGTTGAAGGGAACTGGTTCCGAGAGCGTGAGCGGCACCGAAGGCATCGCCTTCGTCCGTCCGCACGAGATCGACCTCGTCGCCGAACCGGCCGAGGCCGGGGTCCCGGCGACCGTCCGCCATTCGGTGGTGCTGGGCCCGATGGTCCGGGTCGAGCTGGAGGCGGAGGACGAAGGCATCATCGAGGCCGAGATCTCGCGCCCACGCTACCGCGCGCTCGGCTTCGCCAAGGGTTCGCGGGTCCGCATCGTACCGCGCAAGGCCGAAGTGTTCCTCGACGACGGCCGCCGGTTTTCGGCCCAGGTCCTCAGCCCCGACCGCGCGCCGCGCGTGGTCGGCAGCCCGCAGGGCTAGGGCTTGCGGGCTTCGATGGCGGCCGAAGCGACGTAATCCTCGACCCGCGAGCCGGGCGCCCAGTCCTTGATGAGGTCGCGGCTCTGCGCCTTGACGCTGACGGCGACGTCGACGAAACCGGCCTCCCTCAGCCAACCCTCGATCTCGGCGCGGGTGGACGCGCCGGCGACGCAGCCCGACAGCAGCCCGGGATCGCCGGCGAGGTGCGGCGGCAGGGGTGCCATGTTGACGACGTCGGACACGGCGATGCGACCCCCCTTCTTGAGCACGCGGAACGCTTCCCGGAACACCTGCGGTTTGTCCGGCGACAGGTTGATGACGCAGTTCGAGATGACGACGTCGGCGGAGCCGTCGGCGAGCGGCAGATGCTCGATCTCGCCGAGCCGGAACTCCACGTTGGCGGCTCCCGCCTTGGCCGAGTTCTCGCGCGCCTTTGCCAGCATCTCGTGGGTCATGTCGACTCCGATCACACGGCCCTGCGGCCCGACCTGGCGGGCGGCCAGGAAGCAGTCGAAGCCGGCGCCGCTGCCCAGGTCGACCACCACCTCGCCCGGCTTGAGCGAGGCGATCGCCTGCGGGTTGCCGCAGCCGAGCCCGAGATTGGCGCCGTCGGGCGCCGCGGCCAGATCGTCCTCGGAGTAGCCCATCAGCCTGGTCTTATCGGCGAGATCCTTGCCGCCGCCGCAATCACAGCCTGTCGGGCCGCAGCAACCCGATGCCGATGCCTGGGTCGCGACCTCCCCGTACTTGGTGCGCACTAGGTCTCTCATCTCGTTCGGCTGCATGGGGTCTCTCCTCAGCGTCATCAGAATCGCGTTCGACGGGCACAGGCCCGAGAACTGCCGGGTGGCTTGGATCGAAGCGGGAGCGAGGGCACGATCGGCACGTGCGAATCCGGTCCGCTCCCCCAAGGCCGCTGCGGCCGCCGACGTCGTGAGGAAATAGACGGCCGAATTCCCTGCACCGGCCAGCCTGGCCAGCAGCCATTCGGTGATCTGCCGGCCGAAACCGCGGCCGCGCATGCCGTCCAGGACGACCAGCGAGCGGAGCAGAACGGCATCACCCGCCTCTTCCCAGCCGGCGTAGCCGACCTTTCCGATGCCCGACGAAAAGACGAAGAAGTGCCGCCCCGGTTCGGCGAGGTCGTCGACCGGCAGCCCGGCTGCCGCGAGACTCGCGACCAGACCCGGATCGTCCGGCCGTACCTCGGCGACCTGCAGGGCCTCGCTCACGAACGGGCCTCGTACCATTGCTTCGAGCGGTTGACGATGTGCACCACCGACAGCATCACCGGCACCTCGATCAGTACGCCCACCACGGTCGCCAGCGCCGCCCCGGAGTGGAAGCCGAACAGGCTGATGGCGGCGGCGACCGCCAGCTCGAAGAAGTTGGAGGCGCCGATCAGTGCCGACGGTCCGGCGACGCAGTGGGCGACGCCGAGCCTGCGGTTGAGAAAGTACGCGAGCCCGGAGTTGAAGTAGACCTGGATGGTGATCGGAACCGCAATCATCAGGATGATCAGGGGCTGGGCGAGGATCTGCTCGCCCTGGAAACCGAACAGCAGCACCAGGGTGGCGAGCAGCGCGGTGAGCGAGACCGGGCCCAGCCTCGCCAGGGTGCGCGCCAGCGCCTGCGGTCCCTGCGCCAGCAGCGCCCGCCGCCAGGCCTGGGCGATGATGACCGGCACCACGATGTAGAGCACCACCGAAAGGAACAGCGTCTCCCACGGCACGGTGATCGAGGACAGTCCCAGCAGCAGGCCGACGATTGGCGCGAACGCGAGCACCATGATGGTGTCGTTGAGGGCGACCTGGGTCAGCGTGAAGTGCGGCTCGCCGTCGCACAGGTTCGACCAGACGAACACCATGGCGGTGCACGGGGCCGCGGCCAGGAGGATGAGCCCGGCGATGTAGGCGTCGATCTGATCGGCGGGAAGGAACGGCCGGAACAGGGTGGCGACGAACAGCCAGCCGAGCAGGGCCATCGAGAACGGCTTGACCGCCCAGTTGATGAACAAGGTCACGCCGATGCCCTTCCAGTGCTCCCTCACCTGGCCGAGCGCGCCGAAGTCGATCTTGAGCAGCATCGGGATGATCATCAGCCAGATCAGGATTGCCACCGGCAGGTTCACCTGGGCGATCTCCATCCGGCCGAGCGCCTGCAGCGGCGCCGGCGCGAAGTGGCCGAGCGCGATCCCGGCCACGATGCACAAGGCGACCCACAGGGTCAGATAACGCTCGAAGGCGCCCAAAGACGGGACTGCCGCCTGTTCGGCACGGCTTGCAGAAGTTGCTGTCACGGAAAAAGACCCTTTGCTCAAGAACGGTTCCGGCCGATCGCGTCGAGTTTGGACTGCAGGGAAAGCTTGTCGAGTGAGGCGATCGGCAGCGCGGCGAACACGCCGATGCGGTTCGCCAGCATGCGCAGGACCTCGGCCGCGAAGGCGGCCTTCTCGACTTCGTTGCCATGGAAGGCCGCCGGATCGGGCACGCCCCAGTGGGCGGTCATCGGCTGGCCGGGCCACACCGGGCAAACCTCGCCGGCCGCGTTGTCGCAGACCGTGAACACGAAATCCATGCGGGGCGCCTCCGGTTCCGCGAAGGCATCCCAACCCTTGGAGTGCAGCTCGCCGGTCGGGAATCCCATCCCGCGCAAGAGAGCGAGCACGGTCGGATCGATGAACCCCTTGGGTCGGCTGCCGGCGCTGAAGGCGCGGAAGCGGCCCCGCCCGTCGCGATTCAGAAGGCACTCCGCCATGATGCTGCGCGCCGAGTTTCCGGTGCAGAGGAACAGCACGTTGTAGATCTTGTCCGTCATCACCCCTCTCCTTCCGGCGCCTGATCACCGGCCCCTGCCGGCTCGAGGGCCTCGCGTCCAAGTTCGCACACGGCCTTGAGGTCCATGGTGGAAACGCGGGCCAGGCGTTCAGCGTCCCCGCGAACGGTCGGATCATCCCTCAGCGACGCTGCGGCGAGGGCGAGGAACGGCTGGGCATAGGCGTTCAGCGTCCGCTCGGCGAGGCGGTAATGGATCCAGCGGCCCTCGCGGCGCTGCTGGACCAAGCCCGCCGCCTTGAGAACGGAAAGGTGCTTCGAAATCGTCGCCGGGGCGAGATCGATCACGGCGACGATCTCGCAGACGCACAGCTCGCCCCGCTCCAGCAGCTTCAGGATCCGGATCCGGCTGGGGTCCGCCACCGCGCGGCTGACGTTTTCGAAGACCTCGAGCATGCGCTACACTACCATCAATTCGCTATATGACGAAATAGGAAATTTGAGATGCCGCGACAAGTCCCTTGCAAACGACGCCGGTTCCCATCTGATTGGACACGTCGATCCAGGCAGGAGACGCCAACGTGGTGCCACGCGCATTCTGGTTTGCGGCTGCGGTCGTGTGCGGCGATGCCGCGTTCGCGGCCGAGATCTCGGTCGACGTCAAGCAGACGTTCGCCAAGCCGACCACCGCCCATACCCTCTCCCTGCGTGAGATCCGCAAGAAGTCGGGCAAGGAGAACACCACCGGATTGACCGAAACCCGGTTCGAAGCGACCTACGAGGCCCGCTTCCAGCTCGAGGAGTCGGGCGGCAGATGGTGCGTCAAATCGGCGACCGCCGACGTCGCCATCGGCTACACGAGCGTGACGATCCAGATCCCGCGCGAGTACGAGCGCGGCTCCTGCCCGTACGAGGCCGTGCTCGAGCACGAGAAGAAGCATGTCGCAGCCGCCCGCGAGGTGGTCAAGAAGGTCGGTCCGCAGGTCGCGCGGTTCGTCGGCGAGGCCTACCGCAACGGCGGTCCGCGCTATTGCGGCCCCTCCGTCGAACGCGCCAGGGATGCCGCGATGTCAGCGATCAAGACCGGAGTCTCCAAGGTTCGTGACCGGGCGCAATCCGTCAGCGAGAGCCTGCAGGGGGCGATCGACACTCCCGACGAGTACCGCCGGGTCACCGCCTCGTGTGCGTCGTGGCCGGCCCGGTGAGGAGTTGACCCTTGACCAGCCGCGCCGCATCGCGTAACCGGCGAACCAGCACTGGCACGTCGCGGAATCGGCAATGAAGACCTATCTGCTCGTCGCGCTGGGAAGCGCCCTCGGCGGCGCCGGCCGCTACTGGGCGTCGGGCGCGGTCGCCAACTGGTTCGGTCAGACGTTCCCGTGGGGCACCCTGATCGTCAACGTCAGCGGCTCGTTCGCGATCGGGCTGTTCGCGACCTTGACCGCGCCGGACGGCCGCATCTTCATCAGCGGCGAGTGGCGCCAGTTCGTGATGTTGGGCCTGTGCGGCGGCTTCACGACCTTCTCGTCGTTCAGCCTGCAGACTCTGACCCTGGCCCAGGACGGCGAGTGGTTCCGGGTCGGGGCCAACGTCGTGCTTTCGGTGTTCCTGTGTCTGCTCGGAGTGTGGCTCGGACACGCGGGCGGATTGATGCTCAACCGTTAGCGGAGGTGGCGATGGAGACCGAGGAAGCCGTTCTCTTGCGCATCTACATCGGCGAGGACGACCGCGACGGCACCACCCCGCTTCACGAGGCCCTGGTCGTGAAGGCGCGCGAGCTTCACCTCGCCGGCGCCACCGTGCTGCGCGGCGTCATCGGCTTCGGCCGTTCCAGCCGCGTCCACACGACAAAGATCCTGCGCCTGTCCGAGGATCTGCCGCTGGTGCTGGAGATCGTCGACAGCGAGGAGCGGATCCAGGCCTTCCTGGTCGCCATCGAGGCCATGATAGACGGCGCCCTGGTCACTCTGGAGAAGGTCCGGGTCGCGCGAAGGATGCGGATCAGCCCATGAGCGCCGGCCATTCCCATCACCACCACGGCCCAACCCACGACAAGGCGTTCGCCATCGGTATCGTCCTCAATGTCGGCTTTGTGGCGGTCGAAGCGACGTTCGGCATCATCGCCGGTTCGCTGGCTTTGGTGGCGGACGCCGGCCACAACCTGTTCGACGTGCTGGGCCTGCTGCTTGCGTGGGCCGGATCGTGGGCAGCCCGGCGCCCGCCGCGCGGCCGCTGGACCTATGGCTTCGGCAAGAGCTCGATTCTCGCCTCGCTGGCCAACGCCCTGCTGCTCGCCGCCGCTATCGGCGCCATCGCGTGGGAAGCAGTCGGCCGCCTGCTGGACCCGCAGCCGGTGGCCGGCGCCACCGTCGCCTGGGTGGCGGCCGTCGGCATCCTGATCAACGTCGCCACTGCCGCCATGTTCATGCGCGGCCGCAAGGAGGATCTCAACATCCGCGGCGCCTTCCTGCACATGGCAGCGGACGCCGCCGTGTCGGCGGGCGTGGTGGTCGCCGCCCTCCTGATCCTGCACACCGGCTGGCTGTGGCTCGACCCCGCGGTCAGCCTGCTGATCGTGGTGGTGATTGCGGTCGGCACCTGGGGCCTGCTGCGCGACTCGTGGACCCTCGCCCTCGACGCGGTGCCGGCCAAGGTCGACCGCGATGCGGTGGCGGACTACCTTGCCGCGGCGCCCGGCGTGGTCGGTGTTCACGATCTCCACATCTGGCCGCTCAGCACCACCTCGATCGCCCTCACCGCGCACCTGGTCAAGCCTGATGCGGTCATCGACGACTCCCTCTTGCGCACCCTTGAGGAGGAGCTGCACGAGAAGTTCGGAATCGACCATGCCACCATCCAGCTCGAGAGCGCGGCCGACGCAAGCTCGTGCCACCTCTATTCCCACGTGAGGTGAACGCGGCCCTCCAACCCGCTACGCTGCAAGGAAGAACATGCCAGATAGCATCCGCCGCCTGATCGACATCATGGCCAAGCTCCGCAACCCCGAGGGCGGCTGCCCCTGGGATATCGAGCAGACCTACCGGACGATTGCGCCGCACACCATCGAGGAGGCCTATGAGGTGGTCGAGGCCATCGAGCACGGCGATTTCGAGGGGCTAAAGGACGAGCTGGGCGATTTGCTGTTCCATGTCGTCTACTACTGCCAGATGGCCGCCGAGGAAGGCCGCTTCACGTTCGACGACGTCGCCGCCGCGGCGAGCGAGAAGATGGTCCGCCGCCACCCTCACGTATTCGGGGTGACCGAGGTCGCCGACGCCGGTGCGCAGACCGTCGCCTGGGAGGCGCAGAAGGCGCGCGAACGCAAGGCGCGCCCGGAAACCGCTGGCGCTCTCGACGGCGTCATTGGCGCGCTGCCGGCCCTCACCCGGGCGCTCAAGCTGCAGAACCGGGCGGCGCGGGTCGGCTTCGACTGGGGCGAGGCGCGGGAGGTGCTGGCCAAGGTGCGCGAGGAGATCGACGAGATCGAGCAGGCGATGGCGGCGCAGGCGGAACGGCACGCCCTGCTGCGGGAGACCGGAGATCTCCTGTTTTCCTGCGTCAACCTGAGTCGTAAGCTGGGATTGGAACCGGAAACCGCGCTGCGCGAGGGAAACCGCAAGTTCGAGCGTCGTTTCCGGGAGATGGAGCGGCTTCTGGTCAAGAAGGGCCTGACCGTGGAGGATGCGACCCTCGCCGAGATGGACGCCTGCTGGGAAGAGGCGAAGGCGCAGGAAACGTGACGGAGAGCACCATGGGTCGGTTGCGGGCCTGGTCGTTCGGAAGCTTCGTCGTCGTGCTGGCGCTGGCACTGGCCGGCTGCTATTTCCCGGTCCGCTTCGACGCCGAGATCGCGCTTGCCGGCAACGGCTATTACGACATCAAGTTCGACGGCTACGTCACCGACCTGGACCTCTACCGGGGCATCACCGAGGGCAAGCTGCTGCCGCCCCAGGAGGCGGAGATAGTCGCCGCCATCCGCAAGGATCTGGCCCGCGAGAAGGCGGCCAAGGCGGTGCAGTACCACGGCAAGGGGGTGTTCCGCCTGCACTGGGAGAAGACCGGCGACCTGGTCCGCTACAAGTCGGTGACGTTCCTGCGCCGCAACAGCAACTTCATCATGCTGCGCTACGACCCCGAGAAAAGCGTCATAGTCCTGCAGGCGATGAAGATGGGCAGGAAGGACATCGAACGGCTCCGCGACGCCGGGCTCGGCCCCGAGGGCGAAATCCGCTTCACCACCGCCGCCGAGGTGATCGAGCACAACGCCCACAAGGTCTCGGACGCCAGGAACGGACCGGGCAAGACCTACGTCTGGCGGATCCGCAGCGCCGCCGACCTCGGGCCGGATCCCGCCGATCAATCGAGGAGCCTCGCTCCCCACCTCATCGTCGCGATGTAGCCCCTCTACCGCCCTATCACCCCCGCAACCGCCGGATCAGGCTGGTGAAGTCCCAGCGGCCGCCGCCGCGGCCCTGGATGTCGCGGTAGAAGCCGTGAACCTGCTCGGTGACCGGCAGCGGGACGCCACGGCTGCGGCCTTCCTCCAGGCAAAGGCCGAGGTCCTTGGTCATCCAGTCGACGGCAAAGCCGGGAAAATCGAACCGGTCGTCCACCATGGTCGGACCGCGGCTCTCCATCTGAAACGAGCGGGTGGCGCCCTTCGACAGCACTTCGATCACCTTGTGCCCATCGAGGCCGGCGACGCGCGCGAAATTGAGCCCTTCGGCAAGGCTTTGCACCATCCCCGCGGCGATGATCTGGTTGACCATCTTGGTGAGCTGCCCGCTGCCCACGGGCCCCATCAGGTTGACCGCCTGCGCGTAGGAAGAAAGCGCAGGCCGTACCGCATCCAGGGTCGCCGCCTCGCCGCCGACCATGATCGTCAGCACTCCCTTCTCGGCCCCGATCTGCCCTCCGGAGACCGGCGCATCAAGGAACCGCAGGCCGCGTCGGGCCCCCTCTTCCGCCAGTTCCCGGGCAACCCCGGCCGAAGCGGTCGTGTGATCGACAAAGATCGTCCCCTTCTCCATGCCGTCGAAGGCTCCCTGAGCCCCTACGGTGACCTCGCGCACGTCGGCGTCGGCGCCAACGCAGGCCATCACGACCGCGGCGCCGCGTGCCGCCTCCCGCGGGGTCTGCGCGTGGCGACCGCCGTGCCGGACCACCCAGTCCTCGGCCTTGCCGGGCGTGCGGTTGTAGACGCAGACGTCGAAGCCGGCCCGCTTCAGGTGACCGGCCATCGGAAAGCCCATCACCCCGAGCCCCAAGAACGCGACTTTCATCCCGGTATCCTCCTCAAAGCGAGCGCAGCAGGGCGGCGATCTCGTTCCAGGTCGCGGCGTCGGGCGCATAAAGGAGCCGTTCCCGCACCAAGCCTTGCCGGGCCTGATAGGGCGTCTCGGTCGGCAGCAGCCGCGCCCGGCCGCCGGCCTCCTCGAAGATGAGCACGCCGGCGGCGTGATCCCAGGGTTTGACCGGAGCGCCATAGAGAGCGAAGTGAAGGATTCCGAGCGCCAGATCCATCTCTTCGCGCCCTGCCGAGCCGTAACGGACGAGACCGGAGAACTCCAGGCCCCGGGCGAGCAACCGTTCCTTGGTCTTGACCCCGACCGAGCCGCACATCCGGCCCAGTGAAACCGGCGTCACCCGACTTACCGGTTCCCCGTCCAGCCGGGTCCCGGCCCCGCGTTCCGCCGCGATGGTCCGCCCGCCCAGCGGATCGTGGATCCAGCCCGCGACCGTCGCCCCTTCCCAGTTCAGGGCAACGATCGTGGCGAAGCAGCGCTTGCCGGAGGCGAAGTTGCGGGTGCCGTCGAGGGGATCGACGATCCACACCGGAGCGTCGCCCGCAAGCCGGCCGAGCAGCCCCGGATCGGCGTCCACCATTTCCTCGCCGACCACCGTGCTGCCGGGCAGCAGCGTGGTCAGTTCCGCCGCCAACCGGCGCTCCGCCTGCTGGTCGGCAACGGTTACCAGATCGCCTGGCCGCTTCTGGCGGACGTCGTCGGCCGCCAGAGCGCCGAACCGCGGCAACACCTCGGCCGCAGCGACCTCACGCATGATCGCGGCGACCCGGTCCATGTCGAGGGCTGGCAATGCCATCTTACCCGCTTTCGCAAGCCTACTGGAGAGGCTGGTCCCGGCGGCGGCGGAAGCGCTCCGCATTCACCGGGTCGAGGCGCACCTTGAGCGCTGCCGACTCGCCATCGTCGCGGCGCTCCAAAACGTCGCCGTGAGCGTACAGCCAAGCCATGGTGGCACCGTCGGAATAGGCGACCTCCAGATCCATCACCTGGTGCCCCTCCGCCAGCTTGACGTCGATCAGACCGCGCAGTTCCTCGACGCCCTCGCCGGTCAGCGCCGACAGCGGCACCGCCACCGTGTTCTGCCGCCGCGCCTGGTTGACCACCAGCGTGCGCTCTTCGGGCGGCAGGAGATCGGTCTTGTTGAGCGCCTCGATCGCATTGCCGGAATCGACCAGACCGCCCATGCCGAGCTCGCGCAACACTCCGTCGACGTCCTCCTTCTGGGCCTCGCTGTCGGGATGCGAGATGTCGCGCACATGAACGATGGCGTCGGCCTCGCAGACCTCCTCCAGCGTAGCGCGGAAGGCCGCCACCAGCTCGTGGGGAAGGTCGGAAATGAAGCCCACCGTGTCGGACAGGATCACCGTCCGCCCGGACGGCAGCTCGTGCCCCCGCATGGTCGGGTCAAGGGTCGCGAAGAGCTGGTCGCGCGCGACCACCTCGGACCGGGTCATGCGGTTGAACAGCGTCGACTTCCCGGCATTCGTATAGCCGACCAGGGCGACCACCGGATGCGGCACCTTCTGGCGGGCTCGGCGATGGAGCTGGCGGGTCCTGGTGACCTCCTTGAGCTCCTTGTTGAGCCGCGCGATGCGATCGCCGATCAGGCGGCGGTCGGTCTCGATCTGGGACTCGCCGGGGCCGCCCAGGAAGCCGAAGCCCCCGCGCTGCCGTTCAAGGTGGGTCCAAGACCGCACCAGCCGGCTTCGCTGATAAGTCAGGGCCGCCAACTCGACCTGGAGCCGGCCTTCCTTGGTGCGGGCCCGTTCGCCGAAAATCTCGAGGATCAGGCCGGTGCGGTCGATGACCTTGGTGTTCCAGGCGCGTTCGAGGTTGCGCTGCTGCACCGGCGACAGCGGCGCATCGACGATGCATACCTCGACCGGGAGGTCGCTCTCCGCGGAGCGGTTCCGGGGCGTTTCGCCGGCGATAACCGCCTTCAACCGCTCGACTGTCCCCTTTCCCAGCAGGGTCGAAGGACGGATCTTGGAAAGGTTGACGACTTCCGCATGGACGACAACAAGATCGATGCCATGAGCGAGGCCAATCGCCTCCTCCAGCTTCGATTGCGGCAGCCTGGGGTCGTCGCGGTCGACCGGCGCGACGGGGTGAAGCACAAGGCAATGCCTGTGCCCATCACCCCGCCTCCGATCCGAACCTCTTCCCCTGTTCTCCGACGTCTCGGTCAAATCACTCCGTAGTCGCCGCCCCGGCGTCTTTCTCGGGGTCGAACAGCTGGATCTGCACGGACGGCATCACCGTTGAAATGGCATGTTTGTACACGAGCTGGGTATGGCCGTCCCTACGCAACAGCACCGAGAAGTTGTCGAACCACGTCACGATACCCTGCAACTTCACT
Source organism: Rhodospirillales bacterium (assembly GCA_018432935.1). Classification (GTDB taxonomy): domain Bacteria; phylum Pseudomonadota; class Alphaproteobacteria; order Rhodospirillales; family Shumkoniaceae; genus JAHDSF01. Next base: position 43,332 of record JAHDSF010000018.1, read on the forward strand.
CCGTTTACCAGGAACACCGTGACGGGCGTCTTGTTCTTTCGAATATAGTTCAGGAAGACATCCTGAACATTCTGCGACCTTTCGGAGGACATGGAATTCCCCTTTTTTCGTTCTTTTTTCAGGCCTTCGGCCTGATGGTTTTCACGCGACTCCCTGTATATATGCGGCAGTCCGCTTGACGCGACCCCAAAGCCCGTCGCGTCTTATTTTTTTGTACACTACAACTTTCGTACCTGCTTTGAAAGAGCGACACAGTCGCTGACGTAGAGCGTCGGCGGACAGGTGACGAACTCGCCATCCCGCGGCGGATCGGGCCTGAGAAGCACCCCGGTACAACCGGCATGCGCAGCACATTCGAGGTCGACGTCGGTGTCACCGACAAGCCAGACGTGTGGCCCGGGATCGACGCAGCAAGGCATCAGGGCAAGACGGACCGGGTCGGCCGCCGGCTTGTCGAGGGCCGCATCCCCGGCACCGATCGCCTTGACGATCAGGTTCTCCCACCGCAGGTGCTCGACCTCTTCGCGCAGGAAGGGACCGGTCTTGTTGCTGACCACCACGCAAGGGATGCCCGCCGCCTTCATGTCGCGCAGCAGATCTTCCGCCCCGGGAAGCGGGCGTAGCCGCGCCAGATGAAGCTCCGCGTAGGCGTTGAGAAAATGGTCGCCGGCCTCCTTCCACGCGGCGCCGAACAGGACCGGAAAGCTCTCGCGCATCGAGCGGCGAACCCGTTCCCTGACTTCCGCCACCGACCACCGATCAAGGCCGTAGCGGGTCAGCGTGCGATTCAACGCCTCGCCGATCACCTCCCAGGTGTCGACCAGCGTGTTGTCCCAGTCGAACACGATCGCGCAGGGACGTGTGACCGCGCGGCATTCGGCCATCACGGCTGGTTGGCGATGTGTCGGAAATAGCTCCTGACGAGGCTTTCCACCACCGGGCCGACCGTGCCCTCGCCGACCGGCTTGCCGTCGAGCGTGACGATCGGCTTGACGAACGAAGTGGTGCTGGTGAGGAAGGCCTCGCGCGCCTCCCTTGCCTCGGCCACCGTGAAAGCCCTCTCCTCGAACGTCAGCGTACCCTCGGCAACGGCGTCGAGCACCGCCAGCCGGGTGATGCCGTTGAGGATCATCTCGTCGGCCTTGCGCGTCACCAGCGCGCCCGCCTTGGTGACGATCCAGGCGTTGGAGGATGTGCCCTCGGTGACCATCCCCTCCTCGTCGACCATCCACGCCTCGTACGCCCCCGCCTCCTTCGCCTGCTGCTTGCCAAGGATGTTAGGAAGAAGCGATACGGACTTGATATCGCGACGCTTCCAACGGATGTCCGGGATCGTGATGACGCTGACGCCGGTGCGCAGGCTCTCGGGCGTGGGAAGCTTCATGGGCGAGATCGTCATCACCAGCGAACTCGGCACCGCGGGGTTCGGAAAGGCGTGCTCCCGCCGCGCGACGCCACGGCTGATCTGAAGGTAGAGGATGCCGTTGGCAACCCGGTTGCGGCGCATCAACTCGCGCATCACCAGCGACAGCGCCTTGCGCCCCATCGGTGGGGCAATGCGCAGTTCGCGCAGCGAGCGCTCCAGCCGGAGGGCATGCCGCTCCTCGTCGACCAGCTTGCCGTTCCGGATGCACACGACTTCGTAGATGCCGTCCGCGAAGTTGTACCCTCTGTCTTCGATATGCACCGCTGCGAGCATCCGCGGCACGTACATTCCGTTGACGTAGGCGATTCGAGCCACCGCTCTTCTCCTTGGCGCTAGAAGTATCCCAAGCTCACTGCGAACAGCTTCTCCACCTTGCGCACGATCTCGCTGGCGGCGAAGACGACGACCCGGTCCTTGGCCTCGATGGCGACGTCCGGGTGGGGAAAGATGATGCGCCCCTTGCGCTCGAGCGCGCCGATGACGACGCCGAGCGGCAGGTTCAGGTCGCGCATCGGGGTGCCGACCACGGTCGAGGTCTCCATCGCCTCGATCTCCATCAACTCGCCGAAGCCTTCGCGCAGGGTATGCGCCGAATAGACGCGGCCCCGCCGGACATGCTGCAGGATGGTCGATACCGTGATGTTGCGCGGCACCACGACGACGTCGATGCCGAGGGTGGTGATCAGCGGCTCGTAGGCGGCCTTGTTGACCAGCACGATCGTGCGCTGGCACCCCGAATGCTTAGCCAGCAGCGACGACAGGATGTTGGTCTCGTCGTCATTGGTGACCGCGACCACGGTCTCGGTGAGGCCGACGTTGGCCTCCTCGAGGATCTCCGCATCGAGCACGTCGCCCTGGAGTACGACCGTGCGGCTCAGCCGCTTGGCTGCCGATTCCGCCTTCTCCGGATCGCTTTCGATGAGCTTGGCGTTCACCCACGGGTTGTTGTCCTCGATCTCGCGGGCCAACGAGAAGCCGATGTTGCCGCCGCCGAAGATCAGCAGCCGCCGCGCCTCCGTCTCCTCGTGACCGAAGGCGGCCATGGCGCGGCCGATCTTTTCGGTCTCGACCACGAAGTAGACCTCGTCTCCGGCCAGCATCTGATCGTCCGGGGTCGGCACAATCGGCTTCCCCTGGCGGGCGATGCAGACGACTACGATGTTGAGGTCCGGGAACAGCTGGGTCAACTGCCGCAGCGGGGTGTGGATCAGAGGACAATCGTCGCCGCAGCGCACGCCGATCAGCTTGATCTTGTCGTCGACCAGCGGGATCGTCTCGAACGCGCCGGGAAGCTGAAGCCGCCGGGTCACCGCCCGCGCCACCTCGAGTTCGGGCGAGATCGTGACGTCGATCGGGATGCCGTTGCGGCTGAACAGATCGCCCCACGCCCGCGCCAGATAGTTCTGCCGCCGCACCCGCGCGATCTTGGTCGGCACCCCGAACAGGGTGTGGGCGACCTCGCAGGCGACCATGTTGACCTCGTCGGCGCCGGTCACCGCGATCAGCACCTCGGCGTCCTCCGCCCCCGCCTGCTCGAGGACGTCGGGAAACGAGGCCATGCCGACCACGCCGCGCACGTCGAGGGTGTCGGAGATCCGTTGCACCAGATCCAGCGACTGGTCGATCACCGTGACGTCGTTGTCTTCCTGGGCGAGATAGCGCGCGATGTTGAAGCCGACCTGGCCGGCACCGCAGACAATGACCTTCATGTAGCCGCGCCCCCGCCCGCCCCTGCGAACCCTATCGGCGAAGCTGCCGGCCGGGGCGGCTGGCCGTCATTCTTCGTGATCAATGCCGAGTGCCTTCAGCTTCCGATGCAGTGCCGAGCGCTCCATGCCCACGAACGCCGCGGTGCGCGAGATATTACCCCCGAAGCGGGCCTTCTGCGCAAGCAGGTATTCTCGCTCGAACATCTCGCGCGCCTCGCGCAGCGGCAGCATCATGATCTCGCTGTCCTCGCGGCGGTGCGGCGCCACCGGCGTGGCATCGGCGATCTCGAGCGGCAGAGCCTCGATGCCGATCGGCTGCGATGAATCGCCCGGGGCCATGATGAGTACTCGCTCGATGACGTTGCGCAATTCGCGCACGTTGCCGGGCCACGGATAGCTCTGCAGCGCGGCGACGGCATCGTCCCGGAGCAGCCGCGGGATCTGGCCCGAAGCCTCGGCCGCGCGGCGCATGAAGTGGTCCGCCAGAAGCGGCACGTCCTCCACCCGCTCGCGCAGCGACGGCACCTCGATCGGCACCACCGCCAGGCGGTAGAACAGATCCTCGCGGAAACGGCCTTCGCGGATCTCCGCGGCGAGATCCCGACTGGTCGCCGAGACCACTCGCACGTCGACCTCTACCCGGGTTGTTCCGCCGACCCGGCTGAAGGTCTGCTCCTGCAGCGCGCGGACGATCTTGCCCTGGGTTTCCAACGGCATGTCGGAAATGCCGTCGAGGAACAAGGTGCCGTCATGGGCGATTTCGAACGTGCCCGCCTTGACGGTGCCGTTGCTCTCGGACCCGAACAGCTCGCTCTCGAAGCGCTCCGGAGCCATGGTGGCGCAGTTGACGACGACGAACGGCCCTTCCGCCCGCGTCGACTGCGCATGGATGGCGCGGGCCACCACTTCCTTGCCCGAACCCGGCGGGCCGGAGATCAGTACCCGGCTGCGGGTCGCCGCCACCCGCGAGATCGCCTGCCGGATGTGCGAAATGGCGCTGCTGCGGCCGACCAGCTCGGAGCCGGTGCCGAAGCGCAGCCGCAGCTCGCGATTCTCGCGGCGCAGCCGCCGCGCCTCGATGGCGCGCGCGATCACCAGCAGCAGCCGACTCGAATCGAACGGCTTCTCGATGAAGTCGTAGGCCCCCATCTTGATCGCCGCCACCGCGGTCTCGATCGTCCCATGGCCGCTCATGATGACGACCGGAATCTCGGGGTGGTTCCGCATGATGACGTCGAGAATGCCGAGCCCGTCGAGCTCGCTGTCCCGGAGCCAGATGTCGAGCAGCACCAGGCCGGGCGAGCGGCCCTCGATGGCGGCCAGCGCCTGACGGCTGTCGGCGGCCTCGCGGGTGCGATAGCCCTCGTCCTCCAGGATGCCGGCGGTCAGCATCCGGATGTCCTTCTCGTCGTCGACAATCAGGATCTCGTCAGCCATGGCGGTGCAAGCCGGTCGCTATCAGCATCGGATCGGTGGTCTCCTCGATCGAGGTCAGGACGACAGCGTTCTGCCGGAAGAACGTCATCGTGACGCAGGCGCCGCCGAGTTCGCCTTCCCCAAGAGCAAGCGTGCCGTCGTGTTCCTCCATGATCTTCTTCACGATCGCCAGGCCAAGCCCAGTTCCTTTGGGCCGGGTAGTCACGTACGGCTCGGTGAGGCGATCGAGCAGCTCGGACGGCAGTCCCACGCCGTTGTCGTCGACGACGATGCGGACGGTCCGCTCGTCGCCCGCGGTCTCATCGGCGACCGAGAGCCGGATTACGCCGGAAGCGGCGCCGGCGCCCTCCTTCTCGATTCGCGTTTCGATGGCCTCGGCGGCGTTCTTCAACACGTTGGTCACCGCGCGGCCGACCTGCTGGCCGTCGCAGACCAGCGGGATCGGATCGTCCGGAAGCGCAAGTTCGATAGCCACGGCGGGCGTCCGATTGCGCTCCAGGAAGGCCGCCTGACGACAGATTTTGCCGAGATCCTCCGGTTTCAATGTCGGCTGCGGCATGCGCGCGAAGGCGGAGAACTCGTCCACCATGCGGCCAATGTCGCCGACATGGCGGATGATGGTGTCGGTGCAGGTGGCGAACGTCTCGCGGTCGCTGGTGATCTCGCCGCCGTACTTGCGGCGGAGACGCTCGGCGGATAGCTGGATCGGAGTCAGCGGATTCCTGATCTCGTGGGCGATCCGGCGCGCTACGTCGGCCCACGCCGCCTTGCGCTGCGCCGACAGCAGCTCGGTAATGTCGTCGGACGTCATCACGTAGCCGGTCACCGACATGCCGTCGTGCTCGGCAGCCAGCCGGACATGCAGCGTCTTCGGCGTCTGGCCGCGAACGATGCGGATCTCGCCCTGGTGCAGGCGGTCCGGTCGCGCCTTGGCGGACGCCAGCAGCTCAGTCATCTCCGGTACCACCTCGGCGAGCGGCCGCCCGACCGAGTCGTCGAGCGACGTGCCCAGCAGCTCGGCAGCCGAGCGATTGGCAAGATGGATGCGCCCGTCGGCGTCCAGCCCGATCACGCCCGCCGAGACACCCTCCAGCACCGCCTCGATGAAGCGTCGCCGCTCGTCCAGCTCCTGGTTGGCCTCCACCAGTCCCTGGCGCTGGGTGGCGAGCTGCCCCGTCATGCGGTTGAACGCGCGCGCCAGAAGGCGGAACTCGTCAAGGCCGGACCCGGCCTCCACCCGAACGTCGAGGTCGCCCTTGCGCACCCGCTCGGCAGCTCCCATCAGGCTGCTGATGGGGCGGGCAATCTGGTTCGAGAACGACAGCCCGATCCAGATCGCCGCCAGCAGCAGCAGCAGCGCCACCACGGCGAAAATCATGACAAAGGTAATCTGGAAGCTGTCGCGCTCCTGCTCGACCCGTTGGAACTGGGCAGCCGCCGCCTCGGTCCTGTCGATGTGATCGAGGACATCGGCCTCGATTGCCCGCCCCACCACCAGGAAGGCGTCGACGAACCGATCGAGATGGACGATCGCCCGCACCCGCTCCTCGCTGGACGACGTCAGCGTCACCGGCTCGCCCGCCCGCTCGGCCTCGCCGAGAATGTTCGACGGGATGACATCGAGCTGCAGGGCGAAGCTGAAGTCCGAGCGGGCGATGACGTTGCCGTTGCCGTCGATGACCATCGCCTCGGGCAGCGAGCGCATCGCGGCCTGGGCCGACAGCATGCGGTTGAACAGCCATTCGTTACGGGCCAGGCGGGGGGCCTCGCGGTTGAGCTCGGCGGCCATCGCCAGGATGTCCGCCTGGATCGTCTTGCGGTGCTCCTCCAGGTAGGCGCTCGCCACCGCCCGCGATTCCTCGATCGCCGTGCGGACGCGGTCGCTGAACCAGACCTGGACCCCGAAATTGAGGAACAGCGCCGCGAACACCGCGACCAGCACGGCCGGGGTGGCGGCCAACAGGCCGAACAACAGCACCAGGCGGGCGTGCAGCCCGGCACCGGCCAGGCCACGCCGGCTCTCCACCCACAGGCTGACCAGTCGGAACGAGATCACCACCGCCAGCGCCAGGGTGAGGATGGCATCGAGATAGAGGAGAATGATCAGGGTCCGGCGGTCGATCTGCTCGGCCGGCGCCCCGATCATCGTCGTCAGGGTTGCAATGCCGGACAAGACCGCCGCACCGGCCAGCACGAACGCCAGCTTGCGCGCAAGGCGCACCTTGCGCGCCCATATGCGCAGTCGCAACAGCCAGCGATAGCGACCCTGGCCCCCGCGCGTCATCTGCCGCCTCTTGTCACCTGCACGTTGAGGTCGCGGATCTTCTTGCGCAGGGTGTTACGGTTCAGGCCGAGCACCTGCGCCGCCCTGATCTGGTTGCCGCGGGTGGCGTTCAGGGTCAGCGAGATCAGCGGCCGCTCAAGCTCGCGCAGCACCCGGTCGTAAAGTCCCGAGGCCGGAAGGCCGCTGCCGTGGGCCGCGAAATAGGCTTTGAGGTGGGCCTCGATCGAGCTCGACAGCCCCTTGCCCTCGACCTCCTGCGGCGGCGGCGCGGCATCGGCCAATTCCTCGCGGATCACGTCGGCGTCGATGACCTCCTGCGAATAGAGGGCGGCGAGGCGGCGGATCAGATTCTCAAGCTCCCGAACGTTTCCCGGCCAGCGGTAGTTCTTGAGCCGATCCATCGCCTCGCCGTCGATCACCTTCCACGGCAGCCCCTCCGAGGCCGCCTTGGCCAGGAAGTGCCGTACCAGCTCGGGGATATCCTCGGTACGCTCGCGCAGCGGCGGCAGCCGGATCGGCACCACGTTGAGACGGAAGTAGAGGTCCTCGCGGAACAGCCCCTGGCGGATCAGCTGGCGCAGGTCGCGATGGGTGGCGGCGACAATGCGGACGTCGGCGCTGATCACCGTCTGACCACCGACGGCGGTGAACTCGTTCTCCTGCAGAACCCGCAGGAGGCGGGTCTGCGCCTCCAGCGGCATGTCGCCGATCTCGTCAAGGAACAGGGTGCCGCCCTGGGCCTGCTCGAAGCGGCCCGCGGCTCTCGCAGTGGCCCCGGTGAAGGCGCCTTTCTCGTGGCCGAACAGCTCGCTCTCGATCAGCTCGCGCGGGATGGCGGCCATGTTGATCGCGACGAACGATCCGGCCTTGCGTTTGCCGTAGTCGTGGAGGGCACGGGCCACCAGCTCCTTGCCGGTGCCGGACTCGCCGACGATCATCACCGTCAAGTCGGTACCCATCAGCCGGGCAAGGGTACGGTAGATCTCCTGCATCGCCGGCGAGCGGCCGATGAGCGGCAGGTTGTCGTCGATGTCGGCGGCGCCGCGCTCCTCGCTGAGACGCGGCGATTCCAGCGCCCGCCTGGCGACGTCGATCAGCTCCTTGATGTCGAACGGCTTGGGCAGGTACTCGAAGGCGCCCCGTTCGGTCGCCTTGACGGCCGTCAGCAGAGTGCTCTGCGCGCTCATGACGATGACGCGCAGCTCGGGCCGGACCTTCCGGATGCGCGGGATGAGATCGAGGCCGTTCTCGTCCGGCATCACGACGTCGGTGATCACCAGGTCGCCATGCCCCTCGCTGACCCATTGCCACAGGGTTGCTGCGTTGCCGGTTGTCCTGACGTTGAAACCGGCCCGCCCGAACGCCTGGTTCAGCACCATGCGAATGGCGGAATCGTCGTCGGCCACAAGGATGGTCGGGGTATCCATCACACGCTCTCCGCTTCCGGCGCCATCGGCAGCATGACCCTGAATGCCGTGCGCCGGGCTTGGCTTTCGAACTCGACCACGCCGCCGTGGTCGTTGACGATCTTGGCGACGAGGGCGAGTCCCAGGCCGCTGCCCTTGGGCTTGGAGGTCACGAAGGGATCGAACAGATGGCTGCGCATGTCCTCGGGAATGCCGTCCCCGTTGTCCTCGACGGTGACCATCAGCGGCAGATGGACACGCTGTCCGCTGCCCGGCAGCGCGAAACGGACGCCGTGGCGGTAGGCGGTCGACATGATGATGCGTCCCCCCTCCTCCGGCACCGCCTCGGCAGCGTTCTTGACCAGATTGAGGAACACCTGGACCAGCTGGTCACGATCCCCCAGCACGTCGGGCAACGAGGGATCGTAGTTCTCGACAAAACGGACGTGACGGGCGAAGCCGTTGCGGGCGATCTGGTAAACGCGGTCGAGAACGAGATGAATGTTGACCGGCTCGTGCTTGGTCGGCCCCCCGTCGGAAAAGATGCCGATGCGGTCGACCAGCGCGCAGATGCGGTCGGCCTCGTCGCAGATGAGGCGCGTCAGCGGCTGGTCGTCGGGACTGACGCTGGTCTCGAGAAGCTGTGCCGCGCCGCGGATCCCGGACAGCGGGTTCTTGACCTCGTGGGCCAGCATCGAGGCCATCGCGGTCACCGAACGGGCGGCCCCGCGATGGGTCAGCTGGCGATCGATCTTGTCGGCGATCGAACGCTCCTGGAACGACAGCACCACGGTGCGCGGATGCTCCGGCAGCGGCACCGCCTGGATGTTGACGAAGTGACGGCCGATCTTGGGCGAATCCAGCGTCACACCGTACTCGGAGACCGCCGGCCCGCCGCCCCGCACGTGGGCGATGAGCGCAAACAGGGGGCTGTCGTCCGGCATGAAACTTCGCAAGTCGGCACCGACCAGCATGCCGGCCCCGCTCAGCAGGAATTGCTCGGCCGCGCTGTTGACGAAGACGATCCGGAACTCCTCGTCGACCGCAATCACCGCGCCGGCAAGCGCATTGACGATCGTCGCGGGATCCAATGACGCCGGGCCCCTATTCAGGGCTTGCAAGCTGCCTGCCTTCATGCCGCCTCCTCGACCAGCGGTGTATAGAAGGCGCGGATCATGGTCCGCACACGTTCGGGGTCGTCCTCGCGCACGATGGCATCGCGGAAGGTGGCAGAGCCGGGCAGGCCGCGGCTGTACCAGCCGATGTGCTTGCGCGCCATCCGCGTGCCGGCTTGACTTCCATAATACGTGAGCATGTCCTCGTAATGTTCCAGAATGGTTTGCAGTTGCTCGATGATCGAGGGCTCCTTCGGCGCCCGGCCCGTGGCCAGGTAGGCGCCCACAAGGCCCGGCAGCCAGGGCCGGCCGTATGCGCCCCTGCCGATCATGACCGCGTCGGCCCCCGAACGGGCCAGGATCTCACGCGCCGTGGCGCAGCTCGTCACGTCGCCGTTGGCGATCACCGGGATTCCGATCGCCTGCTTAACCTCGCCGATGAAATCCCAGTCGGCACTCCCGGAATAGAACTGGGCTCTGGTGCGGCCGTGCACGGTGACCGCGGCGACGCCGCTTTCTTCGGCGATGCGGGCCAGCGTCGGGGCATTGCGGCTGTCGGCATCCCAGCCGGTGCGCATCTTGACGGTGACGGGGACATCGGCGGCGCGCACCACGGCATCCATGATGCGGCCGGCGAGCGTCTCGTCGCGCATCAGCGCGGCGCCGGCGTCGCCCTTCACCACCTTCTTGACCGGACAGCCCATGTTGATGTCGATGATGCTGGCGCCGCGGCCGCAGTTCATGCGGGCAGCTTCCGCCATCTCGCCGGGGTCGCAGCCGGCAATCTGCACGGCGACGGGCGGATCGTCGCCGCCGCCGTCGGCCATCCGCTCCGACTTGGCCGAACCTCGCACCAGGGCCTTGCTGGCGACCATCTCCGACACGACGAGTCCGGTCCCCCACCGACGCGCCAACCGGCGGAACGGCAGGTCCGTCACCCCCGCCATCGGGGCGAGGACGACCGGGCGCTCGATGACGATGGATCCGATCTTCAGCTTCATTCGCATGCTTCCCGAGTGCCTACTTATTGTGCATATCTGACGCGAATACAATGCCTATCGAGGTCAATCGGGCGCCGCTTGCCGGTCACTTGGCAATTCCGTAGGCAACGGCTAGGCTGCGCGGGTGGCTGAACGGGGATTCCGATGGCAAGTTGTGCCGTTCTCGTAGTCGCTGCCGGGCGCGGCTCCCGGTTCGGCGGCGAGGTACCCAAGCAATACCTGCCCCTGGCCGGAGTCCCGGTGGTACGAAGGACGATGCTGGCCTTCCTCGCCCATCCGGCCGTCACCGCCGTGCGCCCCGTCATTCATCCGGACGACCACGCCCTTTTCGCGGAGGCCGCCGACGGATTGGCCATCCTGCCGCCGGCCGAGGGCGGCGCCAAGCGACAGGATTCGGTGCGCCTGGGTCTGGAGAGCCTGATCGAGACGGCACCTGATCTGGTACTGATCCAGGACGCCGCGCGCCCATTTGCGGATGCCGCCTTGATCGACCGCGTCGTCGCCAGGCTGGCCGAGTACCCCGCCGCCATCCCGGGCGTGCCGGTTAGCGACACCCTGAAGCGGGGCGGCGACAATGGCCTGGTGGCGGCGACGGTGCCGCGCGCCGGCCTCTATCGCGCCCAGACGCCGCAGGGCTTCCGCTTTCCCGAGATCCTTCAGGCCCACCGTGCCGCCGCCGGACAGGATCTCACCGATGACGCCGCGGTGGCCGAGGCGGCCGGGCTGGCCGTGGCCCTGGTCGACGGCAGCGAGGAGAACGTCAAGGTGACGACGCGAGACGATCTGGCCCGTGCCGAGCGGACGCTGGCCGAGCATTGGGAGTTCCGGTCCGGCACCGGGTTCGACGTGCACCGGGTACGCCCGGGCGACCACGTCATGCTGGGCGGGATTCGCATCGCTTCACCGTTCGGCCTCGAAGGCCACTCGGACGCCGACGTCGCCCTGCACGCCATCACCGATGCCCTGCTCGGCGCGATCGGCGGCGGCGACATCGGCCAGCATTTCCCACCCTCGGATGCTTGCTGGAAGGGAGCGGATTCGGCCATCTTCCTCGCCGCCGCCCGCGATGCCGTCCGCGCCAGGGGAGGCCGCATCATCAACGTCGACCTCACCGTTCTTTGCGAAGCCCCGCGGGTCGGCCCTCACCGCGCCGCGATGGCAAGCCGCATCGCCGAGATCCTCGAGATTCCGTCCGAGCGCGTCAACGTCAAGGCGACCACCACCGAGCGCCTCGGCTTCACCGGCCGCGGCGAGGGAATCGCCGCCCAGGCCGCCGCCACCGTTCGTCTCGTCAGCGCCTGACTGCAGTCTCGCGGTCGATCCAGGCCAGGAACTCCGGATTGCCGCCGGCGATCGGCAGCACCAGCACGCACGGCAGCGCATAGCTGTGCAGCGCCTTGACCCTTTGGCCGGCGGGATCGGCAAGGTCGTCGCGGGTCTTGACGATCAGCACCGCTTCGCCGTCGGTCTTGATCTCGCCCTCCCAGCGGTAAACGGCCGTGGTGCCGGGCAGCACGTTGGCGCACGCGGCGAGCCGCTCCTCGACCAGGACGCGCCCGATGCGGACCCCTTCCTCGGCGTCGGCTACGGTGACGTAGAGAAGAACCTGCGGCATGGTCACGCTCCAATTGCCAGGACGGCGGTGAGGTTGCTAATGTAAAGAAGAGGTTAAGAAGCCTGCCTTCTGTTTTGAAGCGGATCCCGCCGTCGTGAACGAGAGCGCCGAGAGTTCCCGGTCCACTCCCACCCCTTCGCAACGGCGCTGGCTGGAGCGCGGCATCGGTCAGCCCGGCGGCAAGCTGCCGCTCTTCGACGAGTACGGCCAGAAGGTCAGCGAGCGCACCGTGCGGATCTGTCTCGCCAACGGCTGGGCCGCGCCGTGGTTCTCCAACCCGCTCAAACCCGACTGGCTTGTCTGCAAGCTGACGCCGGCCGGAATCGCGGCGGCCTCCCGCAAGCGCTCGTGAATCCGTTCGTTGCGCAAAAGCAACGAAAACGCGGTCCGAAACGGACGCTTCCGCCTACGATGGCAGTTGATTTTCAGCGCTGGAACGGCCGGCTTTCCGGACCGACGCCCTGGACATCGACATAGCCCTTCTCGATCGCCTCGCGCAGGGAATCGAAGGCCATCCGCGCCTCCTCGTACATCTGGCGACGCAGGTGCAGTTCCTCGCTGGTCGGCTTGTCGGGCACGGCATCGTCCGCGTTCCGGCTGAGGCGGAAGGCCGATTCGAGATAGCGGGCGCGCAACAGGCCGACGACCCGCGCCATCGCCACCACCTTTTCCTTGTCGATCACCGGCACCCGGGCGTGGATGAGCTCGCGGTTGATCTGCCGGATCGCCTGCTCGATCTCGCCCACGAAACGCTTCTGGTGAAGCAGCCTCTGATAGTCGCCGTCGCCGTCCGCCATGCCCGCCAGCCCTTCGTTGCCCGAGGCCACCGTTCAGCCTTCCATGATTCGTCCAGGATGGCAAGGAAACACGCATCCTGTGATCGCCGTCACTGCGAAAGCGCCGCAAACGCGTCATTATGCTCCTCGTAGGACTGGTTCCCCTGGGGGACCTCCTTCCCTCAAGAGCACAGACTGCGGGCCGGCTTGCCGGCCCGTTCTTTTTTGCCGCGGTTGAATGGCCGGCACGCGGATGTGATATCCTCGACGAGAAGCACCCGGTCAACCGAGAGCGAATCGTCATGGCTGAAGCCCAGGACTGGAAGATCGCCGAAGCCCTGCAACCGAAGCCCGAGAACTATGCGTTCGACCTGCACGAGGCGCTGCTGTCGGTGGTGTCGTTGCGGGCCGAGATCCCGGACGATGCCTTCACCGCCTCGATCCTCGGCACCGAGCGTAACGGCAACGGGGTGGTGATCGGCGACAACGGCCTCGTGCTCACCATCGGCTACCTCGTCACCGAGGCTGACACCGTCTGGCTGCTCGGCAACACCGGGGTTGCCTGCCCGGCCCACGTCCTGGCCTACGACCAGGAGAGCGGGTTCGGCCTGGTCCAGGCGCTGGAAAGGCTCAACCTGCCGCACCTCGAGTTCGGCGACTCCGACACCCTGGGCGTCGACGATCCGGTCATCATCGGCAACTACGGCGGGGCGGCCCGCTCGCTCGCCGCCCAGGTGGTCGAGAAGCGCGAGTTCGCGGGCTACTGGGAATACGTGCTGGACGAGGCGATCTTCACCGCCCCGCCCCACCCCAATTGGGGCGGGGCGGCGCTGATTGGGGCTGACGGCAGGCTCTACGGCATCGGTTCGCTGTTCGTGCAGCAGGCGATTGCGGGCGGCCGCACGATCGACGGCAACATGGTGGTGCCGATCAATGTCCTGAAGCCGATCCTGGACGAGCTTCTCACCTATGGTGGCCGCCGATCTCCGGCCCGGCCATGGCTCGGCATGTACACCGCCGAGGCGGAGAGCCGGCTGGTGGTCGCGGGGCTCGCCGAGAAGGGTCCCGCCCATGCCGCAGGGGTGGAACTGGGCGACACCGTGATCGGCGTCGCCGGCGAGCCGGTGCTTGGCCTCGCCGATCTGTTTCGCAAGGTCTGGCGGCTGGGCGAGGCGGGCGTCGTGGTGCCGCTGACGGTGATCCGCGACGGCCAGACCGAGGAAGTCCAGCTCCGATCGATCGATCGCAACAGCATTCTCAAGCATCCGATGCTGCACTAGGCGCCGGAAGGAGGCCTTGGTGGCCGAGCCGACCTTCATGACCCGGCCCACCTTCCTGGGCATCGCGAAGGCGTCCCCTGATGCCTCCTTCTGCGTCGCCGGCGTGCCGTTCGATCTCGGCACCACCAACCGCAGCGGCGCCCGCGAAGGCCCTCAGGCGGTGCGCCGCGCCAGCCGGATGCTGGTCGACGGCGTTAACCCCTCTGGATGGCGCGATCCCCTGTCGCTCGATCTTGCCGATGTCGGCGATATCCCGATCGCGGTGGGCGACGTGGCCGGCTCCCTGGCGACGATCGAGAAGCAGGCGGCCGGATTCAGGCACCTGGTCGCGATCGGCGGCGACCATACGGTGACGTTGCCGCTTCTGCGCGCCCTGGCACGCCGTACCGGCCCCTTGGGCATCGTTCACTTCGATGCCCACGTCGACACCTGGCCCGACACCTTCGGCCAGCCGCTCGGCCACGGGACGACTTTCTTTCACGCGCTCGCGGAAGGACTGGTCGAGGGACGACGCATGGTCCAGATCGGCATCCGCTCGCCGGTGTCGCGCGAGATCCACGACTGGACCGTCGGAAAAGGGGTGAGCATCCTCACCGCAGAAGCGGTCCACGAGTCCGGCCCGGCCCCGATCGCCGCCCGCATCCTTGATATCGTCGGCGACGGGCCGACCTATCTTTCGTTCGATGTCGATGCCATCGACCCCGGACAGGCACCGGGGACCGGGACTCCTGAAGTCGGCGGACTGTTCACCTGGCAGGTAATGGCGATCCTGCGCCGGCTTGGCGGCATCCGGTTCGTCGGCATGGACGTGGTCGAGGTCGCGCCGGCGTACGACGTCGCCGAGATCACCGCCCTGGCGGCGGCGACCGTGCTCTGGCAGTACCTCAGCCTCCACGCCTGAGCACCTGCCCCCTTCATCCACCGCAGCGAAGGAGAGCGTGCCTTGGTCAACACGCCCACCCAGGTTTTCCTGACGCGAGGAGTCGGCGTCCACCGCCACGCCTTGACCGCCTTCGAGTTCGCCCTCAGGGACGCCGACATCGAACAGCAGAACCTGGTCTCGGTATCGTCGATCCTGCCGCCGCGTTGCGAGATGATCCCGCGCGAGACCGGCGTCGAGACGCTCTCCCCCGGCGAGATCACCTACTGCGTGTTGGCGCGCGCCGAAACCAACGAGCCGGGCCGGCTGATCCATGCCAGCATCGGCTTGGCGCGCCCGCGCGACCCGACCCTCTACGGCTACATCTCGGAACTGCACGGATTCGGCATGACCGCGGAAGCAAGCGGCGAAACGGCCGAGGATCTGGCAGCCTCGATGCTGGCATCCACCCTCGGCATCGATCTCGACCCCGAACTGAGCTGGAACGAACGCAAGCAGCGCTACGAGCACAGCGAACTCATCGTCGAAAGCCTATCGCTGACGGCGGCCGCCACCGGGGATCCCCGGGGTCAATGGACCTGCGCCGTGGCGGCAGCAGTGTTCCGGTTCTAGGTAAGGTGGCGCCGCGGGCCAACGCGCGGCGCCGGAATCTACAGCTCGTCCCAGCGCGACTTGGCCTTGACGACGCTCAGCGCCAGCCCGGCGCCGGTCTTCCTGCTGACCAGCGGCAGGGTCAAGATGTCGGCCTGGACGTATTCCTTGCCGGCGAACGTGAAGTTGATCGAGCAGAGCCCGATACCCCCGCCCGACGTCACGGCGGCGAAATGGGCGCGAAGACACTCCACGTGGCGCCCGTCGGCCGGCGAGCGGAACGCCTCGGCGAGCCGGCGACTGGTGAAGTCCTGACCGAACAGCGGCACCAGCTCGGTGCCGAACAGCTTGAGGGTGGCCCCGTCGTCGGGTTCTTCGGTCATCAGCAGCTTGCCGTACCAGCCGCGGAAATCGGGAATGTCGAACGCGCCCCAGGTCGGCAACTGATCGCCGTGGCGCCTGCTTTGCCAGGTCGCGACCAGCGACGCGAATTCGCCGAACCGCTCTGCCGGGCTGCTCGACGCGTGCACCTCGAACCACCATCCCTCGATCGACTTTCGCCACTTCCGCGTCATGCTCGGCTAGTTGGGTCCTCGCACCGCCGTTTCCAGAGCGCTTTTGATCCGCCCCGTCACCCGCGGGCGGGGCCAAGAGGATACTCTGCTATCCGGGCCGCCAGCCATTCGCGGCGCCAGCCCGCAGCTGAGGCTGCTCCACCTTTAGTCGATAAAGCGGGTCGGTATCTCCATTGGCCAACACCAAAGCTGCGGCGCATCCCACCACCTGCACCACGATCGCCGTGGTTGACCTCGGACGCGCACGCTCCACGTGAGCAAGCCCGAACCAGGAGGAGGATCCGATGAGTCGAGGCGTAGGCGGCCGATCCCCCAGCAACATCTCGCATCATCTGAAGGGAATCGAGTTTCCTGCCAGCAGGCAGGACCTCGTGCGGCATGCCCAGAAGGGCGGCGCCGACGAGGAGGTCCTCGGGGTTCTGAAGCAGATGCCGGAGCGGCAGTACGACAACATGGCCGACGTCATGAAAGGCGTCGGACAGGCCGAATAGAGGTGTCGGCGGTGACCGACGACTGTGGGAGGTGACCCTCCGCCCGACACCGACCTCGCGCATCCCCGACTGGCTGTGGACGGCGACAACCGCCGGAAGCTTGACCGCGGTGGTCGGCTATCTCGGCTGGGCCGTCGGCGTGCCGTGGCTGTTTGCGAGCCTCGGCCCCACCATATTCCTGCAGGTCCAACGGCCGGCGGATGGCACCGGGCGCTTCTACAACACTATCGTCGGCCACGGCGCCGCGGTCGTGGCGGCAGCGGCAGCGGTGCTCCTTTGCGGTGCCGCCCCGCTCCCTCCGGGCAGCCTCGCCGCGGCACGGGTCAACGCCTCGATCGCCGCCCTTGTCTTCACCGCCCTTCTCCAGCGGGCCGCACGCGCGCAACACCCGCCGGCCGCCGCCACCGCCCTTCTCGTCTCCCTTGGCCATATCGCCTTGCAATGGGGCGACCTCGGCGCCCTCGCCGCGGGGGTCGTCGTCACCGCGGTCCTTGGCGAAGGACTGCGGCGTCTGCGCGCCGGTTGAACTCTCCCTCCGCACTCGCTCAACCGTCGGTGTGTCGCGCATTCACCTTGCATAAAGGA
Source organism: Rhodospirillales bacterium (assembly GCA_018432935.1). Classification (GTDB taxonomy): domain Bacteria; phylum Pseudomonadota; class Alphaproteobacteria; order Rhodospirillales; family Shumkoniaceae; genus JAHDSF01. The sequence goes on from JAHDSF010000018.1 coordinate 60,503, forward strand.
GAAGCACTCTATCATAAATGAGCACTCGATTCTGAGTGGGTATCGGCACAGGAAGGTCGACCATGAACCGTCTTGCCCACGTGCTTGTCGTTTCAGGCGACGCCCGGCGTTCGGGACCCCTCATGAGCAGCCTCTCGGCAAACCGATGCGAGGCGCTCCTTTGCGAGGGCGCGGAAGGGTTCCTGGCCCATGCCCGCACCGACCAGCCCGACCTCGCGATCATCGATGTGGCGTCGCTTGGCGAGGCAGGTTTCGATGCCGCCCAGGCGATGCGGACCGGGACCACGACGGCCCACGTTCCCCTGATCCTGATCGCCGGCGTCGCAAACGCGGCGGCGTGCGAGCGGGCTCTCGAGATCGGCGTCGACGACATTATCGCCGAGCCGTTCCGTCAGGAGGAACTGATCTACCGCATGCGGCCTCTGCTTCGCCTGTCAACCATGCATGCCGAGATGAACCGCCGCACAATGCTGGCGCGCGAGTTCGGCGTCCCGCTGCCGCCGGCTGCGAAGGAACCAGCCGAGGCGCCGTGCCGCCTGCTGGTGGTCGGGGATAGTCTCGACCTGCCCTGCCACGTCACGACCGCGATGTCGGAACGCTCGTGCGAGGTGGTCACCTGCGACGCCGTCGTCGAGGCCGAAAGCGTCCTGTCCGACGGCGCGGCCTTCGGCGCCTGCCTGCTCCGGGTGCCGCCGGACGCCGAGCACGCGCCGTTCCCCTACCTCACCTTCTGCAACCGGGTTCGCGACAACCCGCGCCTGTTCAACCTGCCCCTGGTGGTGGTGGCGCCGGCCGGGTTCTTCGACACCATCGATGCCTTGTTCCTCAGGCACGGGGCGACGCGCGTGCTGCCCGAGCGGGTCGCGCCCGAGGTGCTGCGGTTCGTCCTGCTCAGTCTGGATGCCCGCCAGCGCAAACGCTGGGCGCTGCGCGCCGCGCTGGAGTCGACGCGGCGGCCGCCGGCCCAGGACCCGCTGTCGGGTACCTACACCTTCGCCTTCCTGCAGGCGCACGTGGCGAAGCTGATCGAATCGGCGCGAACCTGGCGCAAGCACCTCTCGGTCGTGTTCCTCAGCTTCCCCAATCTGCCGCAGATCCGAAAGCACTTCGGCGACGCTGCCGCCGACCATCTTGTGCAGCAGCTTGCGCAGTGGAGCGGCGTATTGATCCGGGCGGAGGACATGGTCGCCCGTCACGGCGAGCAGGATTTCTACGTCGCCCTGCCCGACACCCCGCTGAAGGAGGCCAAGACGGTGATGCACCGGGTCGCCAGCGTCATCAGCTATACCGATTTCGCGGTGCCCGACGTGTTCCAGCCGCTTTCGGTGTGGGTGGAACTTGGGATGGCCGAACTGCAGCCCGACGACACTGCGGACGGGCTGATCGAGCGGGCGCGCAGCCACCTGGAAATGGCGACAACGCCGACCACATGATGCGGGCGGAAGGACGCCCTCATGTGGATCGACATCATCTTCGACACCGTCTGTCCCTGGTGCTACATCGGCAAGAAGCGACTGGAACAGGCGCTGCGGATGCGGCCGCACGCTTCCGCCAAGATTCGATGGCGCCCGTTCCTGCTCAATCCGGAGATGCCCTCCGAGGGCATCGACCGCTCGGCCTACCTAGTGCGCAAGTTCGGCAGCGAGTCGCGGGTGCGCCACATCTACGGCACCATCCTCGATGCCGGGCAGTCGGTCGAGATTCCGTTCGCGTTCGACCGCATCCGCCGCACGCCCAACACGGTGAATTCCCACCGCCTGGTGCGCTTCGCCGCCGAAGAGGGCAAGGAAGCGCTGGCGGTCGAAGCCCTGTTCTTCGACTACTTCGTCAACGGCCGCAACATCGGCGAAATCGGTGTGCTGCTGGCGATCGGGCGAAACATCGGCCTGAACGCCAAGAAACTTGAGGCGTACCTCTTGTCCAAGGATGATATCAATCTCATCCACGACGAGAACGTCCGCGCGCATCGCATTGGTGTCAATGGCGTTCCTTCCTTCATATTCCCGGGTGGAATGGTCATCTCGGGCGCTCACGAGCCCGCCGTCCTGGTGCGGATGATCGACGTCGCGGAGACGGTGCCGGCCTGATCCTGGCGGCCGGCGCTTCTGTCAGCCTGCCCCCGGCGCCGCCGCGGCCAGGGACGCCAATTCCTGGGCCAGACGGCGAACCCCGCGCAGGCGCTCGGCGGGCGTTTCCCACGAGCGCATCAGCACCAGCCGATGGTCGAGGCGCAGCTTGGCGGTGCCCGACTGCTTGCCGAGGTAGGCCACCAGCCCGGCCGGGTTGGCGAACGTATTGTTGCGGAAGGCTGCCAGCGCTCCCTTGGGGCCGGCCTCCACCTTTTCGACGTTGGCGAGCCGGCACAGCCGCTTGACGTCGACGATCTCGAGCAGGTTCTCGACCTCGGGCGGCAGCGGTCCGAAGCGGTCGACCATCTCGGCGGCCAGGGCGTCGATCTCGTCGCGCGAGTCGACTTTGGCGATGCGGCGGTAGAGGCTCATGCGCACGTTGAGGTCGCCGACATAGGCTTCGGGGATGAGGATCGCGGTGCCGACGTTGATCTGCGGGCTCCAGCTCTCCTCGCCCGCTTCGGCAAGCTCGCCGCCGCGGGCCTCGGCCACCGCCTCCTCCAGCATCTGCTGGTAGAGCTCGATGCCGACCTCGCGGATGTGGCCCGACTGCTCGGCCCCCAGCAGGTTGCCGGCGCCGCGGATGTCGAGGTCGTGGCTGGCCAGCGAGAACCCGGCTCCCAGCGAGTCCAGCGTCTGCATCACCTCGAGCCGCTTTTCGGCGGTCTTCGAGATCTTCTGACGCGGCGGCAGGGTCAGGTAGGCATAGGCGCGGATCTTGGAGCGTCCGACCCGGCCGCGAAGCTGGTAGAGCTGGGCCAGCCCGAACATGTCGGCGCGATGGATGACGATGGTATTGACCGCCGGCAGATCAAGGCCGGACTCGATGATGTTGGTCGACAGCAGAATGTCGTACTTGCCGTCGTAGAAGTCGGTCACCGCCTGCTCCAGCTCGGTCGGCGCCATGCGGCCGTGCGCGACCACCACCTTGGCCTCGGGCACCAGCTTGGCGAGGCTGTCGCGGATGCCGCCGAGATCCTCGATGCGGGGGCAGACATAGAAGGTCTGGCCGCCACGGAAGCGTTCGCGCATGATCGCCTCGCGGATGACCACGGGGTCGAACGGCAGCACGAAGGTTCGCACGGCCAGGCGGTCGACCGGCGGGGTGGCGATCAGGCTCAGTTCGCGCACGCCCGTCAGTGCCAGCTGCAGGGTGCGCGGAATCGGCGTCGCCGTCAGCGTCAGGACGTGAACGTCGGCCTTCAGCGATTTCAGACGTTCCTTGTGGGCGACGCCGAAGTGCTGCTCTTCGTCGACGATCAGCAGGCCGAGGTCGCGGAACCGCAAGCTTTTTGCGAGCAGGGCATGGGTGCCGATGACGACGTCGACGGTGCCCGCGGCCAGCCCCTGCTTCACCTCCGCCGCCTTCTTCGAGGAGACGAGGCGGGAGAGCTGCTCGACCTGGATCGGGTAGTTGGCGAAGCGCGCGGCAAAGGTCATGTAGTGCTGGCGGGACAGCAGGGTAGTCGGCACCACCACCGCCACCTGCTTGCCCGACATGGCGGCGACGAAGGCGGCGCGCAGCGCGACCTCGGTCTTGCCGAAGCCGACGTCGCCGCAGATCAGGCGATCCATCGGATGGCCGGCGGAGAGGTCCTCGAGCGTATCCTGGATCGCCTTCAGCTGGTCCTCGGTCTCGGCGTAGGGGAAGCGGGCGGCGAACTCGTCGAACAGGCCCTCGGGGGGCGTGAAGCGCGCACCTTGCCGCAGGGCCCGGGCGGCGGCGATCCGAATCAGCTCGTCCGCCATCTCGCGCACCCGCTGCTTGAGGCGCGCCTTGCGGGCCTGCCAGGCGGCCCCGCCCAGCTTGTCCAGCTGGACCCCCGCCTCCTCCGAGCCGTAGCGACTGATCAGCTCGATGTTCTCGACCGGCAGGTACAGCTTGTCGCCGCCCTCGTAGACTAGCTGCAGGCAGTCGTGCGGTGCGCCGGCCACCGAGATCGTCTCCAGCCCCGCGTAGCGGCCGATGCCGTGGTCGACGTGGACGACAAGGTCGCCCTCGGTCAGCGCCGACGCTTCGGTGATGAAGTTTTCGGGGCGGATGCGACGGCGGCCAGGAGCGCGCGCGAAGCGCTCGCCCAGGACGTCCTGCTCGGTCACCACCAGCAGACCGGGGGCGACGAAGCCCCGTTCCAGCCCCAGTACCGCCAGTCCGACGCCGGCGGCCTGCAACTGGTCCGGGGACTCGACGATCGCGCACTCGGCGACCCCATGCTCGCGCAGCAGCGCCGAGAGGCGATCGGCCGAGCCGGCGCTCATCGCCGTCAGCAGCACCCGCCGTCCCGCCGAGCGCGCCTCGGCGATGTGGTCGCGAAGGGCATCGAACACGTTGGCGTCGGGCGCCACCCGAAGATCGCGGAAATCGCGGCCCGGATGGCCGCCGCCGTCGATCGCCGCCGTTTCCGGCTCGGCGAACGGGGAGAACGCCGCCGCGATCCGCCCCTGCAGCAGCAGCGCCAGCTCGGCGCCGGCCACGAACATGCGGTCCGGCGGCACCGGCCGATACGGCATCGCCGCGGCGCCCGTCTCCGCCCCCGTCACCTCGACCCGGGCGTGGAAGTACTCGGCGATCAGGTCGAGCCGCGCCTCCTTGGCCTCTTCCGCCTGATGGTCGAGCACGATGGTGGCGGCAGGGAGGTAGTCGAACAGCGTCTCCAGCCGTTCGTGGAACAACGGCAGCCAGTGCTCGTAGCCGATGTGGCGCCGTCCGGACGAGATCGACTCGTAAAGCGGATCGCCCGAGCCGGCGATGCCGAACAGGGTGCGGTAGCCCGATCGGAAGCGCGTCACCGAGGCGTCGTCGAGCACGATCTCGCTGACCGGGAGCAGCCGGACCTCCGACCCGCGCCCGGTGGTGCGCTGGCTGCTGGGGTCGAAGGTGCGCACGCCCTCGAGTTCGTCGCCGAAAAAGTCGAGCCGCAGCGGCTCGTCGCGTCCCGGCGGGAAGATGTCCAGGATGCCGCCCCTGAGGGCGAACTCGCCCGGTTCCATCACGGTTTCCGCCCGCCCGTAGCCGAACCGTTCGAGGGTCGCGAGCAGGTCGCCGAAATCGACCCGGTCACCGGCCTTCAGCACTTGGCGGGCACCGGCGAACAGAGCCCGCGGCGGCAGCCGCTGCAGAAGGGCCGAGACGGTCGCCACCACCACCCGGCCCTGCGGCTCGCCGCCGCCGTCGGCCAACTCGGCCAGGGTCTCGATGCGGCGGCTCAGCAGCGACGCGTTCGGCGACACGCGGTCATAGGGCAGGCAGTCCCAGGCCGGCAACGCGAGACGCCGCACGGTCGGCGCGAAGAAGGCCAGAGCGTCGATCGTCTGGGCCAGACGCACGTCATCCCTGGCGACGAACAGAACGTCGCGGCCGTCGCTGGCAAGCTGCGCCAGAAGGACCGCGTCATAACCCGGGGGGACCCCCGCTACCCTGTAGAAGCTGGGCGTCTGAAGTTTCTGTTCTATCAATTCTCTATCGTCTTTTATTGAACTTGATGATGAGGCCAAGAAGGGCCGTCCGGTACGCCTCCGGCGGAGGCTCCCGCTCCAGGATCCAGTTCAGCAGGTCGTGGTCGGCACAGTCCAGCAGCCGTTCCAGCTCCGCCATCCGGGCGGGCTCCAGATCGGCCATATGGGCGCGGGCGAAGCCGCCGAGAAGAAGGTCGGTCTCCCGCATGCCCATATGACAGCAGCGGAACAGCAGTCGTTTCCGCCGCGGCTCCAGTTCGTCGGACATTCTGGTCTCCCGCAGGGATCATCGATATAAAGTGTCCGCGCCCCCGTGTCATCATGGCAGGCGATGCGCCCGATGCGTCCCGAGATCCTCTATCCCCTGTTCGCGCCGCTGACCGACCTCAAGGGCGTCGGCAAGCACATTGCCGCGCTGCTCGAGAAGTTGACCGGCAGCGGCCATGTCGCGGGCCTCTTGTGGCACCTGCCGACCGGGCGCATCGATCGCCGGGCTTCGCCCACCATCGCCGAGGTGCTGCCCGGCCAGGTGGCGACGCTGACGGTGCGGGTCGACCGCCATTTCCCGGCCGGGCGGTCGCGGATGCCGTACAAGGTGCTCTGCTCGGACGGCACCGGGCGCCTGACCCTGGTCTTCTTCAACGCCCGCCCCGACTACCTCGGGAGCATCCTGCCGGAAGGCACGGTCCGCGTCGTCAGCGGCAAGACCGACGTGTTCGGGGGCGAGATCCAGATGACCCATCCCGACCACATCGTGAGCGAGGACGAGGCTGCCAGCGTGCGGGTGGTGGAGCCGGTCTACCCGCTTACCACGGGCCTCACCCCCAAGGTCGCGGGCAAGGCGATCCGGGCCGCGCTGGAGCGGGCGCCGCGGCTGCCGGAATGGATCGACGGGCCGCTCCTGCAGGCCCGCGGCTGGCCCGACTGGCGCACCGCAGTGGCCGAAGCCCACGCCCCCGTCGACGAGAGCGACCTCGACCCCGGCCACCCCGCTCGCCAGCGGCTGGCTTACGACGAGCTCTTGGCGAACCAGCTTGCGTTGATGATGGTGCGCTCGACCATGCGCAAGCGGGCCGGGCGCCCGGTAGCCGGCGACGGCAGCCTGCGCCGCAAGACGGTCGCCGCCCTGCCCTTCTCCCTCACCGCCTCGCAGACGCGGGCGGTCGAGGAGATTACCGCCGACATGGCAGGCGAGGCCCAGATGCTGCGCCTGCTGCAGGGCGATGTCGGCAGCGGCAAGACGGTGGTGGCCGCGCTCGCCATGCTGTCCGCCGTCGAGGCCGGCTGCCAGGCCGCCCTGATGGCGCCGACCGAGATCCTGGCGCGCCAGCACCATGCCACCCTGTCCCGCCTCGCCCAGGCGGCAGGCGTGCCGTGCGTGCTCCTGACCGGGCGCGAGAAGGGCAAGGCACGAACCGAGGCCCTCGCCGCACTGGCCGCCGGGGAAGCGCCCCTGGTGGTCGGCACCCATGCCCTGTTCCAGGACGACGTCGCCTTCCGCGATCTCGCGCTGGCGGTGATCGACGAGCAGCACCGCTTCGGCGTCCACCAGCGACTGATGCTGGCCCGCAAGGGTCGGGCCGCCGACGTCCTGGTGATGACCGCGACTCCGATCCCGCGCACTCTCATGCTGACGGCCTACGGCGACATGGAAAGCTCGAAGCTGACCGAGCGCCTGCCGGGACGGCTCCCGATCGACACCCGCGTTCTGCCGGTCGAACGCCTGGACCAGGTCGTGGACGCGGTCGCCCGAACCATTGCCGGCGGCGCCAAGGTATACTGGGTCTGCCCGCTGGTCGAGGAGTCGGAAGCCACCGATCTTGCCGCCGCCGAGCAGCGATTCGCCCATTTGCAGGAGCGATTCGGCAGCCGGGTTGGCCTGGTCCACGGACGCATGAAGGGTCCCGAGAAGGACGCCGTCATGGCGGCCTTCGCCACCGGTCCGATCGACCTTCTGGTGGCGACCACGGTGATCGAGGTCGGCGTCGACGTCGCCGATGCCGCCGTGATGGTGATCGAGCATGCCGAACGCTTCGGCCTCGCCCAGCTTCACCAGCTGCGCGGCCGCGTCGGACGCGGCGAGCGCCCTTCGACCTGCCTTCTCCTCTATACCCAGCCGTTATCGGAGTCGGCACGCAGCCGACTCGCGGTGATCCGGGAGACCGAGGACGGTTTCCGCATCGCCGAGGAGGACCTGCGCCTGCGCGGCGCTGGCGAACTGCTCGGAACAAGGCAGAGCGGAATGCCCGATTTCCGCCTCGCCGACCTCGCCGTGCATGGCGAGCTGCTGGCGATCGCCCGCGACGACGCGGGCAACGCCCTGGCGCGCAACCCAGGCCTATCGGGCGCCCGCGGCGACGCCCTTCGCACGCTCCTGTATCTCTTCGAACGGGACGCTGCGGTTCGCCTGCTGCAGTCGGGCTGACGGTTCCCGCGATACGTCTTGACACGCCAAAGGACATGCATAAGATGCAATGCATGTAACCTTAGAAAGGGTTTGGTAATGAAATTGGTGGCTTCTCTCGCTTTGGCGATGTCTCTTGCCGCATCTTCCGCCTTCGCCGCAGGAGACCACGGCACGGCCCAGGAAGCGCAGGCGCTGGTCCAGAAGGCAGTGGCCCTCATCAAGGCCAACGGCGCCGAAAAGGCCTACCCTGCGTTCAGCACGAACGATTTCCGTGATCGCGACCTCTACATCTTCGTGCAGACGCTGAAGGGCGTGACGGTTGCCCACGGGACCAACCCGAAGTTGGTCGGCAAGGACATGTCTGAAACTGTTGACACCGATGGCAAGCTGTACGTGAAGGAGCGCCTGGAGCTCGCCAAGAGCCAGAAGAGCTTCTGGACCGACTACAAGTACGGCAATCCAGTGACGAAGAAGATCGAGCCCAAGTCGACCTACTGCGAAGTTCTCGACGAAGTCCTGATCTGCAGCGGCATCTACAAGTAGCGGGATCGGCACGCCGTCCGCGGCGGGATCAGCCTCCTCGGGAGGCTGGTCCTCTCGTGCCATGCGATTCTTGCCCCCAGGCGCTTTCGACTACCTCGAACAGGAGCAGGCTGCGAAGTCATGAACCGGATCGACAACCTCAGCATCCGCGTGAAGATATCTTTGGCGCCGGGGATCTTGGCCGTCCTGCTGATCGCGATCGTAGCCTATGGCGCAACCGTGTTCGGCAACAACACAAGGCTGGTCGAGGCGCAGAATGGGGTGATCGCCCGGTCCGAGGTGGTCAGGGACTTCTCGCGCCAGATCCAGGCCGCCCGCGGCGATCTCTACCGCCTCGTATCGATGGCATCGAACGAAAGCGATGCCGAAAAGGTCAGTCAGCTTTCGAAGGAGACCATTGCGCGAATCGACAGCCTCGTCCCCGTCCTGAAGTCGGCCCAGGATTCCGTTCTTGGCTTGGGCGCCGACGGCAAGCTGGTGGAGGACACCGTCGCTTCGCTGCAGAAGTTCCTCAAGAACGCCCGTAACGTCGCCGACATCGCCGACGGCGACGTCGGTATGGCGCTCATGTTCATGGGGCAAACGGATAACGCATTCCGGCAGTCGCAAGAGAACTTCGGCAAACTGGAGGACGCCATCGAGGGGATCCGGGCTTCCGCGACCAAGGAAATGCTCGATTCAATGGCTTTTGCCCGGCCGATGTTCATCGCCATCGGCATCGTCGCGGTTGCTGCCGGTTCCCTGCTTACGCTGCTGCTTGCGCATCGTATCGCCGCGCCGATTCGCGCCCTGACGGTTGTGGTGCAACGTCTGGCCCAGCGGGACTACGAAATCCCGGTACCAGGCCAGGAGCTGCGGGACGAGATCGGCGAGATGTCGCGGTCGATCGAGACGCTGCGCCAGGTCGGGCTGGAGGCGGCCAGGCTCGAACGGACGCAGCACGAGGAACAGCAGCTCAAGGAAGAGCGCGCCTCGCGCATCGAGGGACGTCTGGCGCGCTTCGACGAGGACGTGCAGCGGGCGCTGAAGACGATGCTTGCCTCCTCCGAGGAGCTCCGTTCGATCGCCAGCTCGATGCAGAACACCGCCGAGGCCGCCCACGGCCAGGCCCAGAATGCCGCCCACGCGACCGAGGAGACCGCCGCCAACGTCAACACGGTGGCCAGCGCCTCGGAAGAGCTGTCCTCCTCGATCAGGGAGATCAGCCAGCAGGTCGGACGCAGCACCAGCATCGCCGCCGAGGCGATCTCCGAGGTCAGCAAAGCGACCTCGATTGCCGGCGGGCTGGCCACCGAGGTGTCGCGCATCGGCGAGGTGGTCGAGCTGATCAACAGCATTGCCAGCCAGACCAACCTGCTGGCGCTCAATGCGACAATCGAGGCGGCGCGCGCCGGCGACGCCGGCAAGGGGTTCGCGGTGGTGGCCGGAGAAGTCAAGGCGCTCGCCAACCAGACCGCTCACGCGACCGACCAGATCTCGGCACAGATCTCCGCGGTCCAGCAATCCACCAGCACCGTGGTTTCCGCGATCCAGAACGTCACCTCGACGATCGAACGCATGTCGGAGATCGCCACCACCGTCGCCGCCGCGATCGAGCAGCAGAACGCGGCCACCGCAGAGATCGCCCGCGGCGCCCAGCAGGCGGCGGCCGGTACCCAGGAGGTGAGCGGCAACGTCAACCGGGTCAGCGCCGCGGCGAGCGAGACGGGCGACGCAAGCAAGACCGTGTTCGCCGCGGCCGTCGCCCTGTCCGACCGCTCGGCCGCGCTTCAAGCCGACGTTGCCACGTTCCTTTCGGACGTGCGGGCGATCTGAACGCGCTAGCCGTTGGTGGCTTCTTCTTCGGCGTCGACGAGGCCCTCGGTCCGGGCGCCCATGCCCGCCCGGTCGGGCCGACGGTCGGGCGGCGTTACGATGCCGCCTGAGACCACCATCTTGATCGCCTCCTCGATGCTCATCGACAGCCGCACGATATCCTTGCGCGGCACGAACAGGAGGAACCCGGACGTCGGGTTCGGCGTCGTCGGCAGGAAGACGTTGATCGTCTCCTCGGTGGTGAGGTCCTGGACCTCCCCTTCGGTCCGGCCGGTGATGAACCCGATCGCCCACACGCCGTGCCGCGGATATTCGATGAGCACCGCCTCGCGGAAGGCCTGCGACTGCTGCGACAGCACGGTCTCGAACAGCTGCTTCACCGTCTTGTAGACGCCGCGGATGACGGGCACCTTGTCGAGCAGCTTTTCGCCGAAGCGCTGGACCGAGCGGCCGATGATGTTGGCGGTCAGAAAACCGATCAGCGTCAGCACCACGAACGCGATCAGCATTCCCAGGCCGGGAGTCGCGAACGGCAGGAAGGTTTCCGGGTTGTACTTGGCGGGAATCAGAGACTTGACGTTACGGTCGACGAAGGCGATGAACTGCCACGTCAGGGCGATCGTAATCGCGATCGGAGCGGTTACCAGAATCCCGGCCAGGAAGTAGGTCCGCAGCCGCTTGCCGAAGCTCGCCTCGGAGGGTTTGCCGGGACTTGCCGACCCGCCCTCCTGCGGTTTCGCCGTTTCCGAGCCCTTATTCATGCCAGACCTCGTCAGAAGCCGACCAGCGGCCGAGAGGAACGCCTCCCGTCGCGATGCTTAGCACAACCGGAAGGTCCGCGACAGGCCCCGCCGGCCTTCCCGTCAGCGGCGCGGCTGCTGTACCATCGGCGGCCGTCCGCCTGACCAGGAGCCACCCCATGCCGAGCCGTGCCTATCCCGACCGCCCCATCGTCGGCGTCGGAGTCGTCGTCTGGCGCGGCGGCCGCGTACTGCTGGTGAGACGCGGAAATCCACCCCGTGCGGGCTCGTGGAGCCTGCCGGGAGGCGCCCAGGAGCTTGGCGAGACGGTCTTCGAGGCGGCGCGCCGCGAGGTGCGCGAGGAGACCGGGCTCGAAATCGCGGTCGTCGAGGTGGTCGAGGTGGTCGATTCGATCCACCGCGACGATGCCGGCCGGGTCGCCTACCACTACACCCTGATCGACCTCGTTGCGGTGGCTGCGGGCGGAGAGCTGGCGGCCGCGGACGACGCCATCGACGCCGTCTGGGCGAACCCCGACGAGCTGCCCCGATTCCAGCTCTGGTCCGAGACCGCCCGCGTCATCGCCAAGTCGCAGGCGGTACTCGCTACCGTTCGCGGAACGCCTGATTGACCGAGGCGTAAACCGGTTTCAGCAGGTACTGCAGCAGCGTCTTTCTGCCGGTGTTGATGTCCGCCTGCACGGTCATGCCGGGCAACACGCGGTTGCGTTCGGGGTTGAAGCCGACGTAGTTGCGGTCCATCGCCACCGTGCCTTTGAAATACGGCGTCCCCTTCTCGTCCACGAAGCTGGAGGCCGAGATGTCCCGCACCTCGCCGGTGATGCCGCCATAGCGGGAAAAGTCGTAGGTGGTGATCTTCAACGTCGCCGGATGGCCGACCTGGACGTGCCCGATGTCGCGGGTCGAGATGCGCGCCTCGACCACCAGCTCCTGATCGAGGGGCACCACCTCGAGGACCACGTTGCCGGGCACTATGACGCCGCCGATGGTGTGATTCTTCAAGCCCTTGACGATGCCGCGCAGCGGCGCGCGGATATCGAGGCGGCGCACCTTCTCCTCCGCTTTGCGCAGGGTTTCGCGGACCTGGGCAATCTCCGACGTAACCTGGCCCCGCTCGTTGAGGGCGGCCTCCTTGAGATCGCTTCCGAGCTGCTCCAGGCGGCTCTTCGATTCGGCCAAGGCGGCGGCGGTAGTGCGCCGCTCCCCGAGCAGCTTGGCCATGTCGCCGCGAGCACGATTAACGTCGCGCTGCACATCGAGGAAGGAGATCTTCGAGGTAAGGCCCTTCTGAAACAGGGTCTCCCGCATCTGCAGCTCTTCCTCGAGCAGCGACACGTTCTTGCGCAACATCTCTTCCTGCTCGCGGAAAAGCGCGAGCTCGGACGACTTCTGATCGATCTGCCGCTGCAGCACCGAACGGCGGTTCTCGGCGGCCAGCAGGTGGCCCTTGAAGATCGACGCCTGGTCGGCGGCCAGCTGCGGGAACTCGGCGGCGGCGAACGCAAAGTCGGGCGAGCGCCCCTCGGCTACCGCGCCCAGCCGTTCGGCACGCAGGAGCAACCCTGTCAGCAACGCCCGAGCCTCGCGCATCTCGGACGTCGTCGTCGCCGGATTGAGCCGCAGCAGCACCTGTCCCGGCTCGACGATGTCGCCGTCGCGGACCAGAATCTCCGAGATGATGCCGCCCTCGAGATGCTGGATGAGCTGGATCTTGCCGGTCGGTACCACCTCGCCCGCCGCCACCGCCACCTCGTCGACGTAGGTCACCGCGGCCCAGCCGACGAAGGCGGCCACCGCCGCGCAGATCGTCAGCATGGCAAGCCGGATGAGGCGCGGGCTGCCCGCCTCCTCGAGCAGGATCGACTGGGCCAGGAGCTTCGCCTGGCGGTCACCCCTCTGCACCCGCGGAACGGCGTACGGTGCCCCGGAAGCGATGCTTCGCCTGCTCATAGTGCGTCCTTTGGCATGTTCTTCAGCACCTCGGCGGCCGGCCCGAACGCTCGCAGATGCCCCGCATCAAGCCAGGCTATCTTGTCGGCCAGCCGCATGTGGCTGGGTCTGTGCGTCACCATGATGACCGTGGCCTTGCCCTTCATCTGGCCGACCGCGTCCATGAAGGCCTGGTCCCCGGCATGGTCGAGGCCGTTGGCCGGCTCGTCGAACAGCACGATCGACGACCGCTTGAGATAGGCACGGGCGAGGTTCAATCCCTGCTGTAGGCTGGTCGGCAGCTTGGCGGCACGGGCATCGCCGATCCGCGCCTCGAACCCGGTCCGCTTCCATTTCCCGTCGCCGGATTCGAGGGCCATGATATCGTCCAGCACGTGGGCGCGGGTGGCCGCCCACACCAGTTCGTCGTCGCTGGCGGTCGGGTTGGCCAGCCGCAGGTTCTGAGCCACCGTGCCGTAGAAGAGATCGACCTGCTGCGGCACGTAGGCGATCGCCTGCCGCAGCTCGATCGGGTCCAGCTGCCGGATATCCATGTCGTCGATCCGGACATTGCCGGCCTGGGGCGCGTAGATCCCCATGATCAGCTTGAGGACGGTCGACTTGCCCGAGCCGTTGCCGCCGACAACCGCCAGCACCTCGCCAGGCGGCACGTCGATGCTCACCCCGACCAGCGCGGGGTCGGCATCGGGCGCGTAGCGCAGCGAGACCCGGGAGAACGTCACCCGCCCGGCGAAGCGGCGGATCGGGGTGATGACGTCCTCGGGGTTACGCTCGGCCCGCATCGCCATCAGCTGGTTGATCTGGCCGATGCTGGAACGGATCTGGGTCAGCCGGGTCGACGAGATGAAGCCGCTCTGCAGCGGCGCCAGAACCCGCCACACCAGGATCATGCAGGCGACCAGGGCGCCGATGGTCATCGCGCCCTCGAAGACGCGAAACACGCCGTAGACGACCGTGGCGACCCCTGCGGCGACCATCATGAAGTTGGCCACCGCGTTGACGATTGCCGAAAGATGGGACGTCCTGAGACCAGCCACGATCGATTTCGCGGCAAGCTCGCGGTAACGCTCGAGCCAGGTCGGCTCCGCCCCCGTGTACTTGACGGCGCGCATGCCGAACAGGGTCTCGACGACGAATTCCTGCCGTCGCGAGCTCGCCTTGGCGGCCTGGGAGATGGCCTTGCGCACGATCGGGGCAAGCACCAGCCCCAGCACCACGAAGCCGGCGATCATGATCACCGGCACGAATGCGACCGGCCCGCCGAGAAAGCCGATGACGACGATGAAAAATGCAACGAACGGCAGTTCCAGGAACACCAGGGCCATCGGCCCGGTGAAGAACTCGCGCACCGACTCGAAATCCTTGATGCGGGCGACCTGGGCACCGATCGATGCGCGCTCGGTGTAGGCCGGCGGCAGGTGCAGGATCTTCTGGAAGATGGCGTTGCCGACGATGGTGTCGAGACGGGCGCCGACGTAGGCCAGGATGCGGGCGCGGATGGTCCGCAGCACGAGATCGAAGACGATGGCGATCCCGACCCCGATCGACAGGTACGCGAGGGTCGACATCGAGCCGGTCGCCACCACCTGGTCATAGACCGCCATGACGAACAGCGGCGTAACCAGGGCCAGCACGTTCAAGCCCAGCGTAAGCCCCAACAACTGGTAAGCGAGCCCGCGGAAGCGGTCGCCGACGGCTGCAAACCAGCCTGTCTTGGACTGGTTTTGCGGCAGCTCGTCCTTGTCCACGCGCTTGCAGAAGATGGCGGTGCCGCGCCGCGAGCCCACCGGGATATCGGTGTAGATGCCGCGACCACCGTCGAAGGCATGGATTCCCTCGGCATCGCGGGAAAGCAGGACGACCGCCTCGCCGTCGCCGGGGAGAAACAGGCACGGTATCAGCCGCGGGTCGATCTCGTCCAGCCGCAGAGGGATCGCGCGGGTCTGGTAGAACAGCCGTGCCAGGACGTTGCGGAAGCCCGTCAGGTCCAGGTTGTCGGTGAAATGCGGCAGGGACTCGGCGATGTGCCGGGGGTCTCCCTGCCAGCCCATGGCGCGCAGCAACGGGATCAGACAAAGGGAAAGGTCCGTCTGCACCTTGAGGCCGGCGAGGGCGCCCATCTCGCGGCTCGCGGCTGCCTCGGGGTTCGGCAGAACGCCATCGGTGGCCTCGATGCGGGGAACGAGAGCGTTCATGCCGCCCTCCCGTCCGCCGGGCCGGCCAGCCGGGAGGCCGAGGCTACGTCCCGTTCCCGCAGGACCCCGTCGTGTATCTCGTAGAGACGATCGACAAGCCGCAGGACGGACGGCCGATGGCTGACCAGGACCAGCGTCACCCTGCCCTTCAGCCGTTCGAGGATGGCGCGGATGTTGGCGTCGCCGGCCCCATCCATTGAGGTGTTCGCCTCGTCGAACAGGATCACCCGCGGCTTGTCGACCAGGGCCCGGGCGATGGCGATGCGCTGCTTGATGCCACGCGGCAGCGATTCCGCGGCCCCGGTGGCGACCTCGGTCTCGTAGCCCTTGGGCATGTGGGCGACCACCGCATCCAGGCCCAGGAAGCGGGCCATGTCGAGGGCCGCTTCGGCACGATCGGGGCGGAACATGGTGATGTTCTCGAGGATGGTGCCGTTGAAAAGCGTGCCGTGCTGCGGCAGGTAGGCTATCTGGCTGCGCACGCTGACCGGGTCGTACTCGGCAAGATCGAGGTCGTCGATGAGGACCTTGCCGGCGCTCGGTTGCAGCCCTCCCATCATCAGGTAGAGCAGCGTGGTCTTGCCGCTGGCATTGCCGCCGACGATGCCGACCGCCTCGCCGGCGGCCACTTTCAGGTCGATGCCGTGGAAGATGTCCGGCAACTCGTCGCCGTAGCCGAACCTCACCTTGCGTAGCTCGACAGCGCCGCGGATCGGCGGTATCTGCGGCAGCCCCATCGGCGATTCGGCCTTGAGGGCGAACACCTTGTTGAGTCGCTCGCGAGCGAGCGAAATGGTCTGGAATCGGGTCCAGATTCCCACCGCCCGCTGCAGCGGCTGCATCGCTCGTCCCGCCAGCATGGTACAGGCTGCGAGCCCGCCGATGGTCAGCATGCCATCGATGACCAGAGTCGAGCCGAAGCCGACCACGGCGAACAGCGCGAGCTGTGAGAACACGACACCGATGCTGGCCGCGCCTGCGCTTCCGGCCGCCACCTGGAAATCGGCTTCGGCGCACGATTCCTGCAGCCTTTCGTAGCGACGGAACATCTGGTTCTCCATCGCCAGCGCCTTGACCGTGTGGATGCCGCCCAACACCTCGATGATGAAGTTGAACCGGCGGTCGTCCGCAACCATGCGCTTGCCGAGCGCCTTGCGAAGTTGCCTGCCGACGATCCACGCTGCGGCGGCGAACGCGACCGTGAGGACGATCGGGACGAACACCAGGGCGCCGGCAAGATAGGCGATCACCCCCAGGAACAGGACTGCGAACGGCAGGTCCCAGAAGGTCATATACTCCTGGCCCGAGTAGTACTCCTTGAGCACGCCCAGCGAACCCAGCCGTTCCAGATGGGCTCCGGGCCCTTCCTGCTCGAACTCGGTTATGCCGGTGCGCATCAGGCGCTCGACAGCCCGACAGCCGACCATGTACTCGAAACGCGCCCCCATCCAACTGGCGACGAACGATCGCCCGATGCGCAGAAGCGCCTCGAGAACCAGGGCTGTCCCGACCCCGATCACCAGCAGCACAAGGGTGCTCTCCGCCATGTTGGGCAGAATGCGGTCGTAGACCTGGAGGAGCATCAGCGGCATCGCAAGCGACAGCACGTTGACGAACACGGATGCCAGGGCGAGATCAAGCATCCCGCCGCTCATGAACGAGTACGAGCCCTTGCGCTTCAGCGCTTTCACGCCGGATTTCCCCCCCGAGCGGCGCAGATCGAGAATTCGTTATAAGGTTTAGCGAGTTAATGAACGGTTTCGGCAACCCCGGGCAGGCATCACGGACGCGGCTCGAAGGTAAGGGACGACAATACCCGTCCGGCCAGCTGGCGATAGGTCGCGAACGAGGCCTTGGGGGCACGGTATGTGAAGACATGGACCAGCGAGGTCGCTCCGGGGTCGTGAGGCAGGACAACGGTCCATTGCTCGAACAGCCGCCCGCTTTCGGCATATTCAGTGACGATCTGCTGACCGGCCAGCGGAACACCCGCGGAGACGTGCGGATAGGCTGCATCCAGAACGATCCGGGCCTGCGGCAATGCCGCCAGCTGCCTCTTCAGATCGGCGAGAACAGCCGCCGTCGCGTCCCCGGTGCGCAGCCCGGGGCTCACGTTCTGGATCGCCAGCTCGGCCAGAAATGCGTCGCTTCCTTGCGGTCCGCTGAAGAAGACGGCACTGTCGCCAAGCCGCTGGCTGGTCCATCCTCTGGGAAAGGTCACCCGGTAGCCCAGGCTGGGCTCGGCAAGCTGCGGCCACGGTCCGGAATCCCCCGGAGCATCGGCGCCAGCAGCCGCCGGCTGAGGTTTCGGGCCGGGCCGTGACGGAGGGGGCTGCGTCGGCGCCGGTGGGGGCGGCTGCGCCGCCGTGGCCGGTGGCGCCCGGCGGGTCGGGCCGGCCCTCGTGGTGACATGGTCGAGGAACCAACGGAAATCCCCCACCAGTTCCTCATAGCCCGCCGACGGCGCGAAGAACATCAGGACAAGGTCAATGTCGCCGGCGAGGACGATGACGACCTGGGTGCGGGTGCGGCTGCCCTCGTAGGTCGCGGCAACCGCGCGGTGGCCGGCAATCGTGGTCTCTACCGCATCGAGCCGGCGGCTCCATGTCTTGCCTTCGCCGAGGTGGAGTTCGTCGAGGCGCCCCAGCATCGCCTCGGGGGTATCGCCGGCCGCGTGGGGAGCGCTCTGCACGGTGATGCGGTAGCCTTTGCGAGACTGGACCATCAGGTCCTGCCGCTCTTCCCGCTTCATCTCGGCTCCCGGAGGGATGGCAACCGTGTAGCCCCGCTCGGGGTGGGTGAAGGTCGCCGGAGACGGGGGACGCGGCTGGGCGCTGGCTACGGCGTTGGCCACAAAAGCAGCCATCACCGCCAGCGCAAACAGGAAAAACGGAGGACGCATCGCTTCCCTCGGCACCTCACCCGGCGAACGACGGCCAGCATACCGCCGCACCCCGTTTCCGCCAACGCCGATGCTCCACAAGGGGGTCGTTTCCGGCTCCGAACCGTTCTATGTTCGAGGGAATTCACCCGCGGCGAGGGTCGCCATGTCGCACGACACCGTCTTCATATCCGTCATGAGCCAGGATCGCGTAGGGCTGGTCGCCGCGATCGCCGGCTGCCTGTTCGACCTCGGCGGCGACCTCAGCGACACCACGTTCGCCGTGCTCGGCGGCGGCGCCGAATTTGCTTCCGTGTGCGCGGTCCCCGCCGACCTCGCGCCGGAGACCATCGACCAGGAGCTGCGAGCGTTGCCGCAACTTGCCGGGGCGCAGGTCGCAGTCACCAGGTTCCGGCTTGCCGCAGTCCATGACGAAACGGCCCGGGTGACCCACCGCCTGACCCTGCGCGGCGGCAACCGCCCCGGCCTCATCGCCCGGCTGTGCGAGGTGTTCGTCCAGTTTCATGCCAATGTCGTGCGCCTGGATGCCGAGCGGATCCCCGGCGAGGCCAGCGACGACTACGCGATCGAGTTCGCGGTCAGCATCCCGGCGGCCGGGACCTCCGCGTGCATCGCCACCGTCGCCAACACGGCGGGCGAGCTGGGGTTGTCCTTCTCTTACCAGACCACCTGACGTCGCACCGCGTCGCGCAGGAAGGTAGTCGCGGCCTCGGCGGGCAGTGGCCGGCTGAACAGGAAGCCCTGCATCTCGTCGCAGCCGTAGCTCTTCAGCACCGCGGCCTGCTCCGGCGTCTCGACCCCTTCGGCGATCACCCGGCGGTTCAACGCATGGCCCATGCTGATGATGGTGCGCACGATCTCGGCGTCGTCGGCATCGGAAACAATGTCCGAAACGAACGAGCGGTCGATCTTGATGACGTCGATCGGGAACCGCTTGAGATAGCTCAACGACGAGTATCCGGTGCCGAAGTCGTCGAGGTCGATCTCGATCCCCATCTCGTGGATGGCGCCCAGAGTCTGCACCACATGGGGCGAATCCGACATCAGCATCGATTCGGTGATCTCGACCGCGATCGCCTCCGGACCCGCCCCGGTCTCCTTCAGCGCGTTCTCCAGGATCCGGACGAAATCCCGTTCTCGCAGCTGACGCGCCGAAAGGTTGACGGCAACGCAGATGCCGGGGACGCCGAGCTCCTCCCATTTCCGGTTCTGCAGGCAAGCTTGGTGCAGCGCCCAGGCCCCGACCTCGACCACCAGTCCGGTTTCCTCGAGCACGGGGATGAAGCGCTCGGCCGAAACCCCGCCGAGATCGCGATTGGACCACCGCATCAGCGCCTCGACTCCGGTTACCCGGCCGGTGTGAAGCGAGAGCTTGGGTTGATAGTGCAACGACAGCTCGCCCCGGTTGAGAGCCTGCTGAAGGCCGTTCTTGAGGGCCAGTCTCTCGTGCACCCGGGCGTTGAGATCGGCGGTGTAGAACTGGTAGTTGGCCTTGCCCTGCTCCTTGGCCCGATACATGGCGGCATCGGCATTGCGCAGCAGGTTGCCCACGGTGTCCCCGTCATCGGGGAAGGTGGCGATGCCGATGCTGCCCGAAAGAAAAGACTCCTGGCCCCGTAGCAGGAACGGTTTGGACAGGACCTCGAGAACCCGGTCAGCGACGATCGGCGCGTGCCTCGGGTGATCGAGGTTCGACATCAGGATCGTGAACTCGTCGCCGCCCAGCCTGGCGACGGTGTCGCCGGCCCGGATGCACGAGGTAAGCCGCCGCGAGGCCTCCTGGAGGAGCTGGTCACCGACGTCGTGGCCGAAGGTGTCGTTGACCAGTTTGAAGCCGTCGAGATCGATCACCAGCAGCGCCGCCTTTGAGCCGTCGCGCTTGGCGGCCGTGATGGCGGACTTGATGCGCTCGAGGAGCAGCGTGCGGTTGGGCAGCCCGGTCAGAACATCGTAATTCGCCTGATAGCGCAGCCTCTCCTCGTCGCGCTTGCGCTGCGTGATGTCGGTCATCACGGCGGCGTACTCGATGACGTGTCCCGCACCGTCCTTGATGGCCGAAAGGGCGACCCGCTCGGCGAACTCGGTGCCGTCCTTGCGACGGCACCACATCTCGCCTTCCCACGCGTCATGCGCGGCGATGCCGCGCCACATCCGCGACAGCAGTTTCTCGTCGCGCTCGATCACCTCGAGGAAGAGCGGCCGCCGCCCGACGATCTCGTCCGTCTGGTAGCCGGTAATCTTCGTGTAGGCGGGATTGACCGCTTGCACGCAGAACGACGAATCCGTCACCAGCACCGCCTCTTCGAGGTTCCTGAAGATGCTCTCGGCAAAGCCGGAATCGCCGAGCTGGGACTTGCGGCGATGCGTGTCTGGTTCGCTCGCCTCGGCGGCGGTCTGCGGATGAATGACGACGACCGACCAGTCGCCCTGGTTGCGCGGCAGAGTGGTCATGGTCAGGGCCACCGGCAGCGGCTCCCCGCTGCGCACGCGGACTGCCAAGCCGCCGATCCCTTCCATCACCCTGGTGCCAGGACGCGCAAGCGCCGCCCCGAGACGGTCCGGCGCGTCGAACAGCGCGATCAGGGGCCGCCCCACGACCTCGGCAGCGGGCGCCCCGAACAGCCGCTCAGTGCTGCGGTTGCAGTTCTGCACATCGCCTTCTCGGTTGACGACGAGCACCGGATCCGGGACCGCATCGATCACGTCCCGCAGGGTCTGTTCTCGTTGATGCTGGATGCGGGCCGCAGCGACGCGGCCGGTCAGATCGCGGCCATGAACGACCAGCGCATCGGGGTCGCCTTCCAGCGGCCACACCCGAATCTCGACGTCGCGGTCGACGCCGTCACGCCCGGCCAGCTTCATGGGGAGCGATTCACCCTGCTCCGCCAGATACGACAGCAGATCGAGCGAGATGTCCACGTAGTCGGGGTGGACGAAATCCACCAGAGGGCGGCCGATGGCAAGGTCGGGCGATGAAAGGCCGAGAAGGCGCGCGCCCCCGGCGTTGACGTACTCGATGCGTCCGCCGCTGCACACGCACATCAGGTCATGGGACGCTTCGATCAGCGCGAGCGGCCACGCAGCAGCACCCTTCAGGACATCGAGAACGGAACGAGACGCCATGACTGCTCCCAAGGTTGCGTAAGGTATCACTTCCGATCCCACATTTGTCGAGTGGGAGTTTTCCACCCCGTAGGCTCGACGATCCGACGGTTCTACGACCGTCTTTCCCCTTTCCGATGCAATCGATTGACAGTCTGCCGACGGAAAATTAAAAGATTGGAAAGTCAACGTATTAGTAACAAAATTATCGGATGCTTCGGTCAGACGGACGGGATGGGATTCCCCGCATCCGAGGGGGTGGCGCTTTCCGGGACGGCGTGCGCGCCGGCGTGACATTTCAGGCCTTCGCATGCAGCTTTACCTCCCCATCGCCGAGATGTCGGTCAACATCCTGGCGATCCTTGCCCTGGGGGCTGGCGTCGGGGCGCTGTCCGGACTCTTCGGGGTTGGGGGCGGCTTCCTGATGACGCCGTTGCTGATGTTCATGGGCATCCCGCCTGCGGTTGCGGTCGCCACCGAGGCCAACCAGATCGTCGCCTCCTCGGTTTCGGGGGTGCTTGCGCACTGGCGGCGCGGCAACGTCGATGTCCGCATGGGCGTAGCCCTGCTGGTGGGCGGCGTCGCGGGCTCCTCGTGCGGGGTCTGGCTGTTCACCGCGCTGCGCGCGTTGGGGCAGGTCGATCTCCTCATCAAGTTGTCGTACGTCGTCTTTCTCGGCGTCATCGGCTCGCTGATGTTGGTCGAGAGCATACGGGCGCTGTTGAAAAGACGCCGCATGGTGACCCAGCGCCAGCACGTCCATACCTGGGTGCATGGACTGCCCTTGAAGGTCCGCTTCCGGCGTTCCCGGCTCTACATCAGCGTCATCCCGCCGATCGTGGTCGGCTTCGTGGTCGGCGTCCTGTCGGCGATCATGGGTGTCGGCGGCGGCTTCATCATGGTCCCGGCGATGATCTACATCCTGGGCATGCCGACTGCGGTGGTCGTCGGCACCTCGCTGTTCCAGATCATCTTCGTCACCGCCAACGTCACCGTGCTACAGGCAATCACCAACTACAGCGTCGACGTCCTGCTGGCACTGCTGCTGCTGGGCGGCGGCGTGATGGGAGCGCAGATCGGAGCCCGGCTCGGCAGCCGGCTGCGCGGCGAGCAGCTGCGCGGACTGCTTGCCCTGCTCGTCCTCATGGTCTGCATGAAGCTGGCCTACGACCTCCTGGCCCAGCCGGTCGACCTCTATTCGCTCTCCGACACCGGCGGCCATCCATGAGACGCCTCCTGCTCGCCCTGCTCTGCCTGCCTCTGCTGACCGCCGTCGATGCCAGGGCGCAGGGCGTGGTCGCCGACATCTCGGAGAGCGTGGTGTCGATCACCACCGGCTTCCAGGGTACCGACCTCCTGCTGTTCGGCGCCATCGAACCGGAGACCGACGTGGTCGTGGTCGTCGAGGGCCCGCCCGAGATCGCCACCGTGCGGCGCAAGGAGAGGATCGGCGGCATCTGGATGAACGCCGACGAGATGTCGTTTCGGGAAGTCCCCACCTTCTATGCCGTGCTCAGCAACCGGCCGCTAAAGGAGTTCGTCAGCGAGCCGGCGCAGATCGTCTACAACATCGGCTTCGAGGGCGTTCCTCTGCGTCCGCTCAGAGAGGAGGGACGCGACCGTGCCGTGGTCCAGGCATTCCGCGAGGCTCTTGTCCGCGGCAAGATGGCCCGCGACCTTTACCGCGCTAACGAGAACGCCGTCTCGATCATGTGGGGACGGCTGTTCCGCACCGATCTTCGAATCCCGGTCAATGCGCCGACCGGCACCTACTGGGTGCGCATCTTCCTGTTCCGCAACGGCAACATCATCGGCGCCCAGACTTCGGCCTTGGGCGTCGGCAAGGTCGGCATCACCGCAGCCATCTACGATCTCGCCCACCGCCACGCCTTCGCCTACGGCGTCCTTGCGGTCTTCGTCGCCGTGATGGCAGGATGGGGCGCAAGCTTGGCCTTCAGGAAGCATTGACATGGCCGCGGACACGGACGGCGCGACCGGCGCTGCCTTCGATCACGAGGAGTTCCACACCTATCTTTGCGTGGTGGACCAATCGGAAGAGCTCCACCAGGCGCTGCGCTACGCCTGCAATCGGGCCAAGGCGACCGGCGGCCGGATTGCGCTCCTGTACGTGATCGAACCGGCGGAGTTCAATCACTGGATGGCGGTCGGCGACCTGATGCGGCACGAGCGCCGCCAGGAGGCGGAGGAGATGCTGCAGGTGGTGGCGCGCACCGTGCAGCAGAGAACCAGCTCGGTGCCCGTCATCTACATCCGCGAAGGCGACGTGCTGAGCGAGCTGCTCAACCTGCTCAAGGACAGGGACGCCGCCATTTCGGTGCTCGTTCTGGGCGCCAACACGGGCAGCACCGGTCCCGGTCCTCTGGTCTCGCAGCTCACCCAGAAGATGGCCGGACGGATCCACATTCCGGTCACCATCGTCCCCGGCAACATGACCGACGACGAGATCGACGCTATCACCTGACGGCGCCCTCAGGCGGCTTCGGCCGCCTCGCGGATCGCCTTGATGTTGGCGGCGTAGTCCCCCTTGAAGACCGCGGTGCCGGCGACGAAGACATTGGCGCCGGCGCGGGCGGCAAGCTTTGCGGTTTCGGGATCGATGCCGCCGTCGACTTCAAGGTCGATCGCCCGCTCGCCGATCATGCGGGCGACGTGGGCGATCTTGTCGAGCTGCGAAGCGAGGAAGGCCTGCCCGCCGAACCCCGGGTTGACGGTCATTACCAGCACCAGATCGACGGCGTCGATCACGTACTCCAACACCGCTTCCGGCGTCGCCGGGTTGAGCGCGACCCCGGCCTTCTTGCCGAGGTCGCGGATCGCATGCAGGGCGCGGTCGAGGTGCACCTCCGCCTCGGGGTGGACGGTGATGATGTCGCTGCCCGCCTTGGCGAAATCGGCCGCGAATGTCTGCGCGTTCGTGATCATCAGGTGGGTGTCGAAGGGCTTCCCGGTATGGGGACGAAGCGCCTTCACCACCGGCGGCCCGAAGGTGATGTTCGGCGTGAAGTGGCCGTCCATGACGTCGAGGTGGACGTAATCGCACCCGGCCGCCGCGACCGCCCTCACCTCCTCGCCGAGGCGCGAGAAGTCGGAAGCGAGGACGGACGGCGATATCTTGACCGGCCGCTTCATGCTGTCACCGGGTCTTGGGGTCGAGCTCGCCCGACCGGTAGCGCGAGGCCATCTCGGCGAGTGGGATCGGCTTCAGCTTCGAGGCGTTGCCGGCGGTCCCGAACTGCTGGTAACGCTCCTCGCACACCTTCTGCATCTCGGCCATCGCGGGCTTCATGTACGAGCGCGGGTCGAATTCGGCGCGCTTGGTGGCGAACACCTTGCGGATGGCGGCGGTGATGGCAAGCCGGTTGTCGGTGTCGATGTTGACCTTGCGCACCCCGTACTTGATGCCGGTCTGGATTTCGCTGACCGGCACTCCGTAAGTCTCGGGAATCTCGCCGCCGTGCTCATTGATGATGTCGATCAGGTGTTTCGGCACCGACGACGAGCCGTGCATGACAAGGTGGGTGTTCGGCAGCTTGGCGTGGATCTTCTTGATGACGTTGATCGCCAGTACGTCCCCGGTCGGTGGCCGGCTGAACTTGTAGGCGCCATGCGAGGTGCCGACGGCGACCGCCAGGGCATCGACCTTGGTGCGGGCGACGAAATCGGCCGCCTGGTCCGGGTCGGTCAGGAGCTGCTCGCGCGACAGCGTGCCTTCGAAGCCGTGCCCGTCTTCCTTGTCGCCCCTGCCGGACTCCAGCGACCCCAGGCATCCCAGCTCGCCTTCCACCGATACGCCGACCATGTGCGCCATCTCGGCAACCCTGCCGGTGACTTGCACGTTGTAATCGAAGCTGGAAGGCGTCTTGCCGTCGGCCGCCAGCGAACCGTCCATCATGACGGACGAGAAACCGTAGGTGATCGCGGACAGGCAGGTCTCGGGCCCGTTGCCATGATCCTGGTGCATGCAGACCGGGATGTGGGGATAGAGCTCGATCGCCGCCTTGATGAGATGGGAAAGCACGATGTCGTTGGCGTACTTGCGGGCGCCACGGCTGGCCTGCAGGATCACCGGAGAGTCCGTCCGGTCGGCCGCCGCCATCACCGACAACATCTGCTCCATGTTGTTGATGTTGAAAGCGGGCACGCCATAACCGTGTTCCGCGGCGTGATCGAGCAGCTGCCTCAACGATACCAAAGCCATGTCATGCCTCCTCGCCGGCTATTGCTGCGCTCAAATGCTGCATATGGGTCTGGGCAGGAGTTCTAGCGGTTCCCCCGCCCGGTGGCAATGCGGCCCTGCAGCCGGCCCCGCGCCAGCCTCACTCTGCACGCGCCTTGCCGGGCTCGCCCCACCCCGCGTCGAGACCATCGCCCTGTGACGGCGCCGGCCGATCCCGAAGCTCTTGCGGCCGCCGGTGCGTCAAGCGACAATGGCGGCAAGGAGATTCGGGTGACTGGCGAGACGCTCAGCAACAACGATCCCCTGGTCGACCGGTTGCGGCCGGTCGCGCATGTGCGTATTCACCTCCATACGATCATACGGGCAGCGAGCGGCTCCCGGCGGATCCGGCGGCAAGCGGATCCCGCGACCTGTTTCCGAACCGCCCACCTCACCAACCCGGAGTACCCATGCCCAGCGTGAATCTGGAAAAGCTCTTCAAGCCGCAGTCGGTGGCCGTGGTCGGGGCGACCAATCGCGAGGGGGCGGTCGGCCGGGTCATCATGCGCAATCTGTTGAGCAGCGGGTTCGAGGGCCCGATCATGCCGGTCAACCCGAAGCGCGCCTCGGTGGCCGGAGTGCTCTGCTATCCCAGCATCGCCGCGCTGCCGCTGGTCCCGGACCTGGCGGTCGTGTGCACGCCCGCGTCGACCGTCCCCGAACTGATCCGCCAGCTCGGCGAGCGCGGCACGCGGGCGGCGGTGGTGGTGACTTCCGGCATGAAGGCGACGCTAGGCCCCGATGGCCGCAGCCTCCAGGAAGCGATGCTCGAGCAGGCCCGCGCCAGCGGCATGCGCATCCTCGGCCCCAACTGCCTGGGCGTCATCGTCCCCCACATGGGTCTCAATGCCAGCTTCTCGCATCTGCCAGCCCTGGTGGGGCGGATCGCTTTCGTCTCGCAGTCGGGCGCCCTGTGCACGGCGGTGCTCGACTGGGCTCGGGCCAACGGCATCGGCTTCTCCCATTTCGTATCGCTGGGCGATGCCGTCGACATCGACTTCGGCGGCGTCATCGACTACCTGGGCAGCGATCCGGCTACGCGGGCGATCCTGCTCTACATCGAATCGATCCGGGAACGACGCAACTTCATGTCCGCGGCCCGTGCAGCAGCGCGCAACAAGCCGATCCTGGTGCTGAAATCGGGCCGCTTTGCCGAGGGCGCGCAGGCCGCGGCCACCCACACGGGGGCGCTGGCGGGTTCTGACGAAGTCTATGATTCGGCGATCCGGCGCGCCGGCATGCTGCGCGTGTTCCGTATCAGCGAGCTGTTCGCCGCAGTGGAAACGCTGGCGCGCGCCGAGCCCCTCAAGGGCGATCGGTTGGCGATCATGACCAACGGCGGCGGCATCGGCGTTCTGGCCGTGGACGATCTCGCCGAACGCGGCGGGCAGCTTGCCGAGCTGTCCAAGGAAACGATCGCCAAACTGGACCAGATCCTCCCTCCCACCTGGTCGCGCAGCAACCCGGTCGACATCAGCGGCGACGCGCGCGGCGAGCGCTATACCAGGACCCTCGAGGTGCTCGGCAATGCGCCCGAGGTCGGCGCCGTCCTCGTCATGCATGCGCCGACCGCGACCGCCTCGAGCACGGAAGCTGCCCAGGCGGTCATCGCGGCCGCCAGGACCTCGCCCACAGACGTGCTGACCTGCTGGGTCGGCGAAGAGGCCGTGGCCCCGGCGAAGCGCATGTTCCGCGAGGCCGGCATTCCCACCTTCGAGACCCCGACCCGAGCGGTCTGGGCGTTCATGCATCTGGTCGACTACCAGCGCAACCAGGACCTGCTGATCGAGACCCCCTCAGACGTCTCCAGCGCCATCGCGCCGCACCGCGAGAAAGCGCAGGCGATCTTCGACCGCGTGCTCGCCGAGGGCCGCCATCTCCTCGACGAGGCGGACGCCAAGGACGTCATCTCGGCCTACGGCATCCCGGTGGTCCAGACGAAGGTCGCCGGTACGCCCGAGGAGGCGGCGGAACTGGCCGCCGAGATGGGCTTCCCGGTGGCGCTCAAGATCCTGTCGCACGACATTACCCACAAGTCGGACGTCGGCGGGGTTCGCCTCGATCTCGAAAGCGCCGACGCGGTGCGCCGGGCCGCCGAGAAGATCCAAGCCACCATGCGCGACCACCATCCGGAGGCCCGGATCGAGGGCTTCACGGTGCAGCAGATGGGATCGCGCCCGGGAGCCCACGAGGTGATCGTCGGCGTCACCACCGACCCTATCTTCGGTCCGGTCATCATGTTCGGTCAGGGCGGCACCGCCGTAGAGGTGGTCGCCGACCGCTCGGTGGCGCTGCCTCCGCTCAACATGAGCCTGGCCAAGGACCTGATCCGGCGCACCCGGATCTACAAGCTGCTGCAGGGCTACCGCGGACGCCATCCGGCCGATCTCGATGCGCTCTGCCTGGTGCTGATCCGGGTCTCGCAGATGATCATCGACCTGCCCGATATGGTCGAGCTGGACATCAATCCGTTGTTCGTCGACCACGACGGGGTGCTGGCGGTCGATGCGCGGATCCGCGTCAGGAAGTATCACGACACCGGCACGCCGCGGCTGGCCATCCGGCCGTACCCGCGCGAACTCGAGGAAGAGTTCACCCTGCGCAGCGGCCGCCCCGTCCTGCTGCGGCCAATCCGCCCCGAGGACGAACCCGCCCACCACGAGTTCATCTCCAAGCTCACCCCCGAGGACATCCGGTTCCGCTTCTTCGGCCTGGTCAAGGAGCTGCCGCACTCCGAAATGGCGCGTCTGACCCAGCTCGACTACGACCGCCAAATGGCCTTCATCGCCACCGCACCCCGCCTTGAGGGCGAGGGGCGCGAGACCCTGGGGGTGGTGCGAACCGCTACCGATCCCAGCAACGAGCGGGCCGAGTTCGCCATCGTCGTGCGTTCCGACCTCAAGGACCAGCGCCTCGGCTGGAAGCTGCTCGACAAGATGATCCGCTACTGCCGCAGCCGTGGTACCCGGTTCATGGTCGGCCAGGTACTGCTGGAGAACCGCCGCATGCTCAACCTCGCCGAGCAGCTCGGATTCAAGCGGAAAAACCTGGTCGACGAGGGCGTGGCCGAGGTCACGCTCGCGCTCACCGACAAGGCCAAGGCGGCCGAATAGCGGACGCGTTCTCAGTCGATCAGGGCACCGCCGGGCTCGAAGAACGGATGCGGCCCCACGAACGTGCCGATGAAGCTGAGATGAGTAACGACCTGCCCGTCCTCCGTGATGCGGAACAGGCGGATGGCCGGCGGCTCTAGGGTGAAGGTCGAGGGCCCCTCCGGGTGGAGGTCGAGCGTCACCACGTGGGCGGAATTGGGCCCGATGCTGACGCCGATTCCGGCGATCGTCGTCTCGATCGGCCTGTGGACATGGCCGCAGGCGACGTGGCGCACCTGGGAATGCCGCGACAGCACCGAGAACAGGGCCTCGGCATCGAACAGGTTCTGCACGTCCATGTGACGAATGCCGGTCACGAACGGCGGGTGGTGGAGAAAGAGCAGCGTCGGCTGTTTCGGCGCTTCCGACAGGGCGTCGTCCAGCCAACGCAGCCGCTCCGGTCCCAGCAGCCCATGAGGTTCGCCTCTGCGGCTGGAATCGAGGCCGATCAGGCGGATCTGCCCGTGGTCGACGGCGTAGTTCAAGGCCTCGCCGTCGGTCGGCAGGTAGGCATGGTCGCGAAACGCCTCGCGCATGGTCCGGGCGTCGTCGTGGTTGCCCGGCACGACGTAGTACGGACAGCGAAGCTGATCGAGAATCGGCCTCAATGCGCCGTAATCCTCGGCCCGCCCCATGTCTGCCAGATCGCCGGTTGCGATCACCGCGGCAATCGGCGGGCTGAAGGCGTTGACGTGGGCGACCGCCTTCTCGAGAAAGCCGGCAGCGTCCACCAGCCCGTAGGCGAGCTTGCGCCCCACCTTGAGGTGGCAGTCCGTGATCTGGGCGATCAGCAGTGCGCTCATTCCGCGGCCCCGATCACCATCAGGCCCTCAGGACGAATGCGGATCGGCACCTCGTCGCCCGACTGGAAGGTGCGCCGGCCCTCGCTTTCGACGACGATAGAGCCCTCGCCGATGCCCTCGAGAATCAGGCGGGTGCGGTCGCCGAGGAAAAACGCCGTCTTGACGCGCCCGGTGAAGTGGGCGTCTGGGGCGGCGACGATCTCCGCGTCCTCGGGCCGGAACAGAGCCTCGGCGGCCTGTCCCGGCGAGCGCCCGGAAGGCCACGGAATGGCAACGCCGGCCACCATCAGGCTGTCCGCGGACGCCACCGCCGGCAGGCGGTTGGCGGTGCCGACGAAATCGGCGACGAAGGGGCTGGCCGGGCGGTAGTAGATGTCGCGCGGCGATCCGACCTGGGCGATGCGGCCCCGGCTCATCACCACGATGCGATCGCCCAGCGCCATCGCCTCCGCCTGGTCGTGGGTGACGTAGATGGCGGTGATACCGAGCCCGCGGAGCAGGCCGTCGATCTCGACGCGCAGACGCTCGCGGAGCAGGGCATCCAGCGCCGTCAGGGGCTCGTCGAGCAGCAGAACCCGGGGCCGCACCGCGATCGCCCGAGCCAGTGCCACCCGCTGCCGCTGGCCACCGGAGAGCTGGTCGATAGGACGATGGGCAAGGTCGGCGATATGCATCATCTCCAGCATCTCGTCGACTCTCGGCCCGCTCTCCGCGGCCGGCATCTTGCGGACCTTGAGGCCGTAGGCGACGTTTTCGCGCACCGTCATGTTGGGGAACAGGGCGTACGACTGGAAAACCATGCCGACGTTGCGCCGTTCGATCGGCAGCGTCGTGACATCGTCGTCGTTGAACAGGACGGTGCCCCCGGGGTCGGGCGCCGCCAGCCCCGCGACGATGCGCAGAAGCGTCGTCTTGCCGCACCCCGAGGGCCCGAGCAGCACCACGGTTTCCCCGCCGCGGACGTCGAGGTCTACGGGCTCGAGCGCCCGGGTGCCGTCGGGAAAGGTCTTGGCGCAGGCGGTGAGTCGGACGCGGGTGGACTCTGTCATGATTTGCTCCCCGAGACTGCGGGCACGCCCGAATCCTCGGGCGCCCGGCGCTTGATGCGGCTGCGGTCCTGGCTCGACACCATCTGCATGGCGATCAGCAGCGGCACGATCATGATGAAAAAGACGACGGTGTAGGCGCTCGCAACCTCCAGCCGCATCGAGGCGTACGAGTCGGCAAGCCCGACCGGCAGGGTCTTGGTCATCGGCGTGTGCAGCATCCAGGTGAGATTGAACTCGCCCACCGACAGCGTCACCACCATCAGGGCCCCGGCAAGGATGCCCGGCTTGCAGTTGGGCAGGACGACAGTGAACAGGCGCCGCCAGAACCCGGCGCCCAGGCTGGCGGCGCTCTCCTCCAGTTCGGCGACGTTGATGCTGTACAGCACCGCCATCACCGAGCGGACCATGAACGGCAGCGTATAGAGGACGTGGCCGACCAGGATGAAGACCCAGCTCGCCCGGAAATCCTTGACCCCGCCGTACGTGATGATCAGGGCCAGGGCAGTGGCCAGTCCTGGCACCGCCACCGGCAGCACGATCGTCTCCTCGATGGCGCGGGCCACTCGGCCGCCAAGGCGGTAGAGCGAATAGGCGGCCGGCAGGCCCAGGACAAGCGTCACCGCCAGGCACCACAGCGCGATCTGCAGCGACAGGACGACCGTCTCGGCGTAGAGACCCCAGACCTGAGCGAGCCAGCGCACGGTCAGGCCGCTGCGCAGGCCGATGAAGAAGTTTTCGGTCAGCCCGGCCAGCACCGAAAGCATGACCGGCACCACCAGGAACGCGCACACGCCAAGGGTGAAGGCAAGCTGGAGATGGAAGAACAGACGCGGTCTCATTGCAGGCCTCCCCTCATCCCGACGCCGCAACCGAAGAGCCGGCAAAGGTGCGGGCGGCGAACAGCGCGACCCAGGTCACCAGACCGAGCACGATCGACAGCGTCGCCGCGCTGACGATGTTCGCGTTCAGCGTGAACTCGGTATAGATCGTCATCGGCAGGACATCGATGTTGGTGGCCAGCGTGAAGGCGGTGCCGAACGCGCCCATCGAGGTCGCGAAGCAGATGCCGCCCGAAGCGATGAGGCCGGGGCTGAGCGCGGGCAGCACGACGTCGAGCACCACCCGCCAGGCGGGGGCACCGAGCGAGCGCGCCGCTTCCTCCAGCGCCGGGTCCAGCTTCTCGGCCGCGGCCATCAGGGTCAGAATGACCCGCGGGATCGAGAAGTAGAGGTAGCCGAGGAACAGGCCGCCCATGGAATAGGCGAACACCAGCTTTTCGCCGGTCAGCGCCTTGGTGATGTCGCCGATCAGGCCCTGGCGGCCGGCCAGCAGAATCATCATGAAGCCGATGACGACGCCGGGAAAGGCGAGCGGCAGCGTGAGGACCGCGATCAGCGTCTCGCGGCCGGGGAAGCGATTGCGCACCAAGAACAGCCCGGCCACCGTGGAGATCGCCAGCGCGGCCACCGTCACCGCCGCCGACAGCACCAGCGTCGCGACCATGCTTTCGAAATGACGCGGCGTGTTGATGATCGAAAGATATGCCGAAAGCCCGGCCTCGCCGGTGGCGCCGACGACGGCCAGTTGAGCCATCGGCACCAGGAAGAACGCGGCGAAGGCGATGCCGAGCGGCAGGACGAGAACAAACAGGCGTGGATAGTCGTCGCGCTGATCCATCACGCGGCCCCTCTTCAAGTCGACGGATGGTGGCCGGGCTTTAGTCCGGCCACCTCCGTCTCGTTGGCCCTAGCGCGCCTCGTTCAGATAACGCTCGGTGAACTTGGGCTGGACCTCGGCCATCTTCCCGTAGTCGATCGCCTTGGCCCGCGCGTACTCGGAATCGGGCAGGAACTTCGCCGCCGCCTCCTTGGACATCGCGCTGGCGCGGACCGGCCGCAGGAACGCGTTCGCCCACACCGCCTGGCCGGTGTCGGAGAGCAGGAAATCGAGGATCTTCTTGGCGTTCTCGGGATGCGGCGCCCCTTTGACCAGCGACATGACGTAGGGGACGACGACCGTGCCCTCGGCGGGAATGACGAACACACAGTTGCTCTTGTCGGTGTACTTCGCTCGGTAGGCGTTGAAGTCGTAATCGAACAGGATCGGGATCTCGCCCGACAGCACCCGTGCGTAGGACGTCTGCTTGGGGACGATCGGATCGTTCTTGGCCAGCTTCTTGAAGTACTCGATGCCGGGCGTGAAATCGTCGAGCTTGCCGCCGAGAGCGAGGTTGACCGCCACCGCCCCGACATAGCCGACGAAGGCGCTGGACGGGTCGAGGAAGCCGACCATGCCCTTGTAGTCGGGCTTCAGCAGGTCGGACCACGATTGCGGCACCGGCTTGCCCCCCAGGGCATCGACGTTGACGAACAGCCCGAGGGTGCCGGAGTGGATGGTATGCCAGTATCCCTCGGAATCCTTGAGGCCGTCCGGGATGTCGGTCCAATGGGCGGGCTTGTAGGGGGCTACGACGCCCTTTTCCTTGGCCTGGATGCCGAACGACACGCCGAAATAGGCGATGTCGGCCACCGGGCTTCCCTTCTCGGCCAGCAGCTGCGACAGCGCCTGCCCCGAGTTCTTGTTGTCGTGCGGCACCACCAGACCGAGGTTCTTCTTGATCTGCTCGAGCTGGGTCGCCCAGTCGGCCCACTGCGGCGGGCAGTTATAGCAGATCGCATCGGCGGCATCCGCGGCGGACGCCGCAAGCCCGACCACCAGGGCTGCACCGACCGCGGCATTTCTGAAAGCGTTTCCCTTCATGACGGGGTTCTCCTCTGTGCTCCGTGGAGGTTGTTGTCGGCATCGGTGGCCCGCCGGGCGGCCTGCCCAGCGGATTCCCCTAGCCTGAGGACGTGGGGGAGGATCGTGACGGCCGGCTCCTCCCGACCGGCAAGGCGGCTGGTGAGCTTCACGGCGGCCGCCCTTCCCATCTCGCGCGCCGGCTGCACGATGGTGGCGAGCGTGGGGTGGAGATGCGTGCCGACGGCGATGCCGTCGAAGCCGATGACCGAAACGTCGTGCGGCACCTGAAAGCGCAGGCGGCTGAGGGCGCCGATGACCGCGATCGCGAGCAGGTCGTTGGAGCAGAACAAGGCGGTCGGAGCCTCCCCTCCCGCCGTATAGAGCGGCGCCAGCACCGACTCCATGTCCTGTTCGAGGAACGACACTTCCCGGACCGCCGGAGGCGGCGCGCCGAGCTGTGCCAGCCGCTGGACGAAGCCGCGATGGCGCGCCTCTGCCCGGTCGGAGGCGCTGAACCGGCCGGAGATCATGCCCACCCTGGCATGCCCAAGGGCGAGCAACGCATCGGCCACCGCGCGTCCCGCCGCCACGTTGTCGACGGCAACCGTCGGCCGACGCCTCGGCGAAGGCTGGTTGTGGACCAATACGTACGGCACGCGATCCCGGTCGAGAGCGTCGAGGATCGTGCTGTGTTCGG
Source organism: Rhodospirillales bacterium (assembly GCA_018432935.1). GTDB lineage: Bacteria > Pseudomonadota > Alphaproteobacteria > Rhodospirillales > Shumkoniaceae > JAHDSF01. Next base: position 94,443 of record JAHDSF010000018.1, read on the forward strand.
GATCCGCCACCGTCAGGATCAGGCCGTCGACGCGGTAGCCGAGCAGCGCCGAAACCGCCCGCTCCTCCTCGGCCGCGTCGTAATCGGTGGAGGTGAACATCAGCGTGTAGCCGAGCGACCGGGCGGCTTCGTTGATGCCCGCCACGGTGTCGGCGAAGATCGGATTCGACATCGAGGGAATGACGACCCCCAGCGCCATCGTGTGGGCCGTCTTGAGGCTGCGGCCGACGACGTTGGGCCGGAAGCCGAGCACCGAGATCGCGTCGCGGATCCGCTCGGCGGTCTTCTCGCGCACGCGCCCGGTGCCGTTGACCAGCCGCGACACTGTCGCCACCGATACGCCGGCACGCCGCGCGACATCCCGGATCGTCGCCGTCATGGGCCTCCCTTTCCCTTGACGCGGGGGAAATTGTATACCGCGGCAGCTTTCACGTAAACGTTTACATTTTTATGACGGATCGTTGACGTTCGCGCGATGGCCCCTCAGATCACCGGTGAGCGCCACTCTTTCCGCGCGGCACAGCGGAGATCGGGCATGAAGCGCCTTGCGGTGGGAATGGTCGTCGGCCTGCTCGCCGGAACCGCGTTGGGGTTCGGCCTCGGCATCCTGGCATTTCCGTTCTGGTTCCTGAACGATCGGGCGCAGGAGATGCTGGCGGAGGGCGTTTCGCGCAGCCGCCACGCAGGGGGCACGTTCATCCACGTCAACCCGTCCGACCCCATCCACTGGGGAAAGGGAACCGTCACGCTCTACCGCGAGGACAAGGGCGGCGCTGTCCTGCACCTCGAGGACGACTTCGAGGTCGGCCCGGGGCCACGCTATCATCTCTATCTCGTCGACCGGGCCGAGGTCCGCAGCGACCGGGACTTCCAGGCCGCACGCAGCGTGGACTTGGGGCGGCTCCGCGCCTTCAAGGGCAGCCAGGTCTATACGCTGCCGACGGCTGTCGACGCCTCGCAGTACGCCAGCATTGTCGTCTGGTGCAGGGCCTTCGACGTCCTGATATCCCCGGCCTCCCTCGACCCGGCAAAGTGACCCCGGCCGGCTATTTCGAGGTCGCCACGAAGACGCCATCCCAATCCGCGCCAGGGGACTCGCGCTCGTAGATGCGGATGCGCTCCTCGTAGAGGTCGTACAGACCCGCCAAGTTGAAGCCGTCGCTCCGTCGCCGGCAGTCGTCAAGGCGCTCGCCGGCGAGCCGCCAGTCCTGGGCCCGGTAGCAGCGCAGCATCGCCTCGTGGGATTCCCGCAGGCTGCGGAAGAAATCCGAGGCCGCCACCGTCTCGTCGCCAACCACCGTATGGATGGCGACCGCTTCCTTCTTGCCCTTGACCTTGATCAGGTCGAGCTCGAGGGTGGCGAAGTCGGCCACCAGGGCGCAGGTCGACTCGCCGATCACGCAGTCGACGCCGTAGGTCTTGCATTGCCCTTCCAGGCGCGAGGCGAGGTTGACCGCGTCGCCCAGCACCGAATAGTCGAACCGCTGGTCGGACCCCATGTTGCCGACCACCACCTCGCCCGAGTTGACGCCGACCCCGATCCGCAGCTCGGTCGGCGGTCGTTCCTTCGGATCGGGATCGCTCCTCAGGCGCTCGTTGAGCGGCTTCATCTCGGCGATCATGGCGAGCGCCGAACGGACGGCGTCCCGGGCGTGCTCGGGGTCTTCGAGCGGCGCATTCCAGAACGCCATGATGCAGTCGCCCATGTACTTGTCGACGGTGCCGCGGCGCTCCAGAATGATGCGGGTCAGCGGCGTCAGCAACCTGTTGACAAGACGGGTCAATCCCTCGGGGTGTGTCTTGAACGTCTCCGAGATGGTGGTGAAGCCGCGCACGTCGCAGAACAGCATGGTCATGTCGCGCTTCTCGCCGCCCAGCTTGAGCTGCGACGGATCCTCGGCCAGCCGCTCGACCATCGCCGGCGACAGATAGTGGCCGAAGGCGGAACGAACCTGCCGCTTCTGCGCCTCCTCGCGCGAGAAGCCCAAGTAAGTCATGGTCGTGTAGATCAGCAGCACGGCCACGATCGGGAACGTGGCGTCCAGAAGCACGCGATCATGCACGAACTCGTGCCAGGATCCGTAGGCCGTGCCGCCTGCGATCACCAGGAACAGGCCGATTGTCCACTTGGCGCCGATCCACGGCACCAGCACGATGACGAGCAGCCCCGCAAGCGCAAGCGCCGTCAACTCCCACAGCGTCATCATCTGGGGCCGTTCGAGCAGCCCGCCTCCCAGCACCGCTTCGATGACCTGCGCATGCACCTCGACCCCCGGCATCCATTCGCCGACCGGGGTCGGGCGGATGTCGACGAGGCCGGTTGCCGACGTGCCAATAACCACGAGCTTCCCCTCGATGCGCGCGGGATCGACGGTTCCGTTCAGAACCTCGCGGGCCGAGACGTACTTGGCCGGGTCGTGCTGCGAGAAATAGGGCCAGACGCGGCCCATGCGGTCGGTAGGGATGGTGAAGAAGCCGCCCTGCGGGTTCTTGATCTTGACGTCCAGGATGCCGTCGTAGCCCGTCTCAATGAGCGCGGTCCGCTGCAACATCCCGACGCGCAACATTTCGATCGGCAGCGTCGGATAGGCGTTGTCGCCCTGCCTGAAGAAGGTTGGCACCCGGCGTACCGTCCCGTCTGGCTCGGGCGCCAGCGAGAAAATACCATGGCCCGAGGCCGCGTCCTCGAGAGCCGGCACGTTGCGCACGAGTCCGGCGAACGGTTGCAGGAAGCTCGACGGCGACGGTGCATCCTTGAACATCTGCTTCCAGGCCACGGACTTGGCCGGGAGCGGATTGGCATCGGCGGTGGACGCCGCCGCCTCTTCCCCGCTGAACAGGACGGCCTGCCCGAGCACCACCCGCCCCGCCTCTTCCACCCGGTTGCCGATCCGGAGCTGGAACCGGGTCTGCTTGAAGACGTCGGCCAGCAGATCGTCGTTGCTTGGCATCGCGCGCAGCTTGGCCCGGGTCTCCTCGTCGAGACCGTAGAGGGTGCCGGCGATGCGGTCGGGATTGAGCCGGTCCGGCTCCGGAAACACGACGTCGAAGGCGATCACCGCCGCCCCCGCGTTGGCGAGGTTGACCACCAGCTGGGCCAGCGTGGTGCGCGGCCACGGCCACTGCCCCAACTCCTTGAGGCTCGCTTCGTCGATGTCGACGATCGTCACCGGGCGCTCGCCGACCACGCGCGGCCGGAACTGCTGGTACATGTCGAAGGTCTTGGTGCGCAGGTACTCGACCGGGTACGGGTCGGCCCATGATAGCGCGACGAAGGCGGCCAGCATCGCCAGGCCGACCCCGCGGTCCAAGGAAAAGAGCTTGCGAAACGAGAACCTGCGGCGGGCTCCCCCCTGCCGCGCGAACGGCGTCCAGCGCATGCGTCCCCCCGAGCCAGCGCGGGCTCCAGGTTACCATGTTTCGCCGGCGCTGCCAGCCGGCCGCGGCGCGCTGGCGCATCTTCATGGTACATCATATACTTCGCCCAGAAGCTGGGGGCGGGCGGCATGGACGGGGGATCGTCCCGGGGTTGGATCTGGACACTTCTGAAGCCCGTGTGGCCCACCTTCCGCGAGGTGATGGCGATCTCGCTGTTCGTCAACATCCTGGCCATCGCGGTCCCGGTCTTCGTGCTCCAGGTTTATGATCGGGTGGTGTTCCACGCCGGCATGAGCACCCTACAGGGGCTCGTCATCGGCATGGCCTGCGCGCTGGTCTTCGACTTCATCCTGCGCCAGGCCCGCTCGCGAATCCTGCAGACCATCGCGCTGCGCGTCGACGTCACCCTGGGCCGCCTGCTGTTCGACAAGGTGATGGCGGTGCCGCTGCCGGTGCTCGAACGCCGTCCGGCCGCCTATTGGCAGGCCCTGTTCCGCGACGTCGAGACCGTCCGCAACACGCTGTCCGGCGCCTCGGCGCTGCTGATTACCGATCTCCCGTTCGCCGTCCTGTTCCTGGCGGTCGCCTTCGTGATCGCCACGCCCGTCGCGTGGGTTCTGCTCGTCTTCGGCATCCTGTTCATGGCCGTTGCTTGGCGTTCCGGCGCAGCAATGGGCGCGGCCAGCGTGACCGAGCGGGAGAGCGGACTTGCCCGCGACGGCCTGATCGCCGAAATCATCGCCGCCCGCACCACCATCAAGGCGCTGGCGCTCGAGCAGGCGGTGCGCCCGCTGTGGGAGGGGCGGCACGCCGCCACGATCGAGCGGGCGGCGACGCGCGGTGCGACAAGCGACGGTTACGTCAATCTCGGCATTACGATGACCCTGCTGACCTCGGTCACGCTGACCACCGTGGGCGCACTGGCGATCATGGAGCAGCAGTTGACCATCGGCGCCCTGATTGCGACCAACATGTTGAGCGGCCGCATGCTCGGCCCCTTCAACCAGCTTGTCCTGCAATGGCGGGCCTACGCCGCATTCCGGCAGGCGGTAGCCCGCCTGGGCGAGCTGTTTGCGATCCCCTCCGAGCGCCAGAGCAGCGCAGTGCGCCTGCAACGCCCGTCGGGGCGCCTCGTGCTCGAGCAAGTCACGTTCAACTATGGGCTGGACGCGATCCCCGTCATCGACAACCTGAGCCTCGGGATCGACGGCCCCGGCCTTCACGCTCTGGTCGGCCGCAACGGCTGCGGCAAGACCACCTTGCTGAAACTCGCCCAGGGCCTCTACCGGCCGGCCTCGGGGCGGGTTTTGCTGGACGGCGCCGACGTCAACCAGTTCAGCCGCGCCGAGCTGGCAGAATGGATCGGCTACCTGCCCCAGGAATCGGTGCTGTTCGCCGGCTCGATCCGCGACAACATCGTGCAGCGGCTGCCCGATTCCACCGACGATCTCGTTCTTCGCGCAGCCCAGGTCGCCGGTGTCCATGGCTTCATCGTCGATCTGCCGGACGGCTATGCAACCGATATCGGCGAGGCCGGCGGCCGCCTGTCCGGCGGTCAGAGGCAGAGGATCGCGCTGGCCCGCGCCATCCTAGGCGACCCGCCGCTGCTGCTCCTGGACGAGCCCTCGAGCAGCCTCGATCGCCAGGGCGAGATCGAGCTGCGCGATGCCCTGCAGGCCCTCGCCCGGGACCGGACGGTGGTCGTCGTCACCCACAGCCCGATCCTGCTTGCCGCCTGCGACACCCTGATCGCCCTCGAGAAGGGGAAGGTGGCGCTCGCCGGTCCCGCCCGCGATCTGCTGCCGCGCCTGTTCGGCTCCGCGGCCCGGCCTGCCCTGCGCAGGGAGCCGGCATGAGCAGCCCAGCCACGGCCGATCGTCTCGACCTGCTATTGGCGCGACACCCGCTCCCGACCTGGCGGGCTGCCGCTTGGCCGGTGATGATTCTGCTCGGCACCCTGTTCGTGTGGTCCAGCTTCGCCATGCTGGACGAGGTCGCGATTGCGGTCGGCGAGGTGGTGCCGCAGGGCCGGGTCAAGGCGATCCAGCATCTCGAAGGCGGCATCATCAAGCAGATTCACGTCAAGGACGGCGACGCCGTAAAGATCGGCAGCCCGCTGGTCTCGCTCGACCTCGCGACCGGCGGCGTCAACCGCGAGGAGCTGCAGGCGCGGCTCGACGCCCAGATGCTTACCAAGGCGCGCCTGCAAGCCGAGGCCACCAATACGCCCCTCGTCTTCTCCTCCGACCTCTCGCAGCGCCTCCCCTCCCAGGTGCAGACCGAGCGCGAGGCCTTCGACGCGCGCAAGAACGAGCTGGCAGCGACGTTGAAGGTGCTCGGCGAGCAGCTGCGTCAGCGCGAGCTCGAGGTCCGCGAGCTCGAGGCCAAGGCCCGCGCCATCGCCAACAACCTCGGCCTTGCCCGCGAACGGTTCGCGATGTCCACCGACCTCGTCAAGCAGGGCCTGACGCCAAGGATGGAGCACAAGCAACGCGAGACCGAGATGAAGACGCTGGAGGGTGATCTCGACGTCATCAACGCCTCGGTTCCCCGTGCCCGCGCTGCCGTCGCCGAGACCAGGGAGCGGATGACCGAGGTGCAGCTTTCGTTCCGCCGCGAGGCCAATGAGCAGCTGACGGTGGCCGAGCAGAACCTGGCCCGCCTGCGCGAGCTGCTGGTCGAGGCGACCGACCAGCGTCGCCGCGCCGAAATCAGGAGCCCGATCGACGGCATCGTCAAGGGCGTCCGCTTCCACACCATCGGCGGGGTGGTGCGTCCGGGCGAGGCGATCATGGAGATCGTGCCGACCGAGGAGAGCCTGGTGATCGAAGCGCGGCTGAGCCCGACCGACCGCGGCTATGTGGCGGCCGGACAGCGCGCCATGGTAAAGATCTCGACCTACGATTTCGCCCGCTACGGCGGTCTCGACGGCGAGGTCATCCAGGTGGCGCCCGATTCCAGCACCGCCGAGAACGGCAGCCCCTACTTCCGCGTCATCGTTCGCACCGTGAAGACCTATCTCGGCGAGGAAGCCGGCAAGCTGCCGATCACGCCGGGCATGCAGGCGACGGTGGACATCCACACCGGCGAGAAGTCGGTCCTGGCCTACCTGATGAAGCCGGTCTTGAAGCTCCGCCACGAGGCCTTCCGCGAACGCTGAGTTCCGGGGCTCACGCCTCGCAGGTCATGCCTTCGCGGGCGACGACGATCTCCGACCACGCCTGCCGGGCCTCGGCGGCGAGAGCGTCCATGAAAGCGTCGTCGTGATCGGGGTCGTGATGGAAAACGAGCAGCTTCTTCGCCCCCGCCTCGCGGCACAGGCGCATGCCTTCGTTCCAGGTCGAATGGCCCCAGCCGATACGGCCGGGGAATTCCTCCTCGGTGTAGGTGCTGTCGTAGATGACGACGTCGGCACCCTCGATCAACGCCAGCACCCGAGCGTCGGGCTTGCCGGGCACGTGCTCGGTGTCGGTGACGTAGCAGATCGACTTTCCGGCGTGATCGATCCGATAGCCGGTGGCACCGTCCGGGTGGTTCAGGGCCGCCGTGCGAACCTCGAGGTCGGCAGCGAGCCGGAACGATTCTCCGGCCGTGAAGTCCTCGAGATCAAGCCGCGCCCGCATCTCCTCCAACGGAACCGGGAACATCGGATTGTGCATCTGGTTGGCAAGGACGCGGCGGACGCCGCCGTCCGACAGGTGCCCGGCCATTACACGAAAGGCGCGATCGGAATCGTAAGCGGGTCCGAAAAACGGAAAGCCGTTGATGTGGTCCCAGTGGGTATGCGTCAGCAGGATGGTGGCATCGCCGATGCCTTCCCGGAAGAACTGCTGCCCCAAGGGACGGATGCCGGTGCCGGCGTCGAGAATGACGCGTCGCTCGCCGGCCACGAGTTCGACGCAGCTAGTGTTTCCGCCGTACCTTATGTGATGCGGCGACGGGCACGCGATGCTTCCCCTGACCCCCCAGAACCGTACGGCGAATGTCATTCTTCTCCCCTCGCCAGCGGTCGGGCGAGTATGGCGCAGAATTCCCCCCTGTTGAAGGAGGTTTTCAGGACCGATCGACTGCGACGGGGGTGCCGATTCCAAGCCCCAGCATCGTGTCGGCCCGGCCGCCGTTGACGGCAATCTCGACCAGTCCGCCGGAGTTCGCATAACACAGTGCCGCGCCCTTCGGGACGTCGCCGAAGGTCCGCGCGCGTGCCACTTCGGCTCCGCCCACGCGGAGCACGGTTCCGGCCTCGAACGAGGTCGCCCTGATCCCCGTCATCGCATTGCCGAACGCGTCGATGTAGATCACTTCCGCCAGATCGTCCGGCCACTCCGGCTGGCGACAGAAGCTCTGTTCGCGTGCCTCCAGGCCGGCCAGGTCGCCGTTCCACACCCGAGCCGCCACCGGTGCGAACAGGTCGCGCCCATGGAAGCTGGCCGAAAGGCGTTCCGGGCGCCATGCGATCTCCCAGCAGCGCGGCGGTGTCAAGGCGCGACGGGCGACCATCTCGAACAGGCCGTTGCCGGGCCCGACGAACCAGCGGCCGTCGGCCTGAACGACGCACGCCGGCCTGTCGCTCCCGACGCCGGGATCGACGACCCCGAGCAGAACCGTCCCGGAGGGCAGTTCCGGCACCAGCGACGCGAGAAGGTAGGCTGCGGCCTGCGGTGCAAACGGCGGCGCGTCCGACATCAGGCGGACGACCGGCGCGGACGGCGCGTCCCTGCGGAGCGCCACCTCCATCTGGCCCACGTAGGGCCCCTCGGCACCGAAGTCGGTGAACAGGCAAATCACGGCCGTTCCTCGAAGGCCCGGCGGTAAACGGGAGCCCGGCCCTGGTCCGGGCTCCCTCCGATCACTGTACGAGAGCCGCCATCTTCAGGTCGAGCCGGCCGCTCCTCCAGTCGAGGAACTTGTAAGCCCAACCGTCCGTCTTCTTGTCGATCGCCGCCGCCTCGGCAGGAACCCCGGAGGTCGGTGCCGCAGCCTCGCCCTGGGCTCCCGGAGCCTTGTCGGGGGCGGGTGCCGGCGCGGTCGCGTCATCCGCCGACGCGTCGACGGTGAACCACATCTCCTTGTCGACCCGATAACCGTTCATCTCCACGATCAGCCCGTCCTGAGTCACCATGGTGACGGTCAACTCGGGCGCTCCGGTCGCGACCTCCGACGCCTTGCGGACGTCCTCGAGATCGACGTTCTCGAACGAGGTGACGAGGTCGCGCATCTTGTCGGCGGCGTCCTTGGCCGGGGCCTTGCCGGCCGGCGGATTGGCCAGCTTGAACCCCTTGTCCTTGCCCTCCTCCCGCACGACGATGACCTGTTCGCCCTCCTTGGGGACCACCCGGACCTCGGCGGCTCGGGACTCGGCGACGTTGAAGAGAGTCTTGTCCACCCACTCGAGCGGATCGGGATTGATCGCAAGATCGCTCCCGGCGAGCCAGGCCTGCGGCTGGTCGGGCAACCGTACATAGATGCCGTCGCCGCCGCGGCCGGTGGCGCTGAACTTGCGCTTGCCCAGGATGGCGCTGGCCACCGTGCTTTCACCGGCCTTGAGGGTGACCAGCGTCGACTTGGCGTCCTTCTTGCCAGGATCCTCGACCTGCAGCCGCGGATAACGATCCTCCATGCGGGTCTTCTCGGACACCACCCGGAGCCTGGCGAGGTCGATGATCGCCTTCCTCACCTTGTCCTCGAGCGCCGGATAACCGCTCTTGTCGGGGATCGTCCACAATTTCCCGTTCTTGGTTACGGTGAACGTCTTGTCGCCACTCTTGACCACGATGGCGGTGACGTCGTTGGCCTTGTCGAGAAGCGATGGCAGAAGCAGGGCGTCGAGGTGATCCGCGCCCCGGCTCTGGGCCCGATCCACGACCACCGCCACGGCCGCTGCAGTAACCACCAGCGTGACGGCGCTGAGAGCGATGAAACCCTTCGCATTCATGGCTGTCGCCTCCTCCGCTCAGGCCGCGAACCGTTGCCGCCGGCGAATCCGCCGCAGCACGGTGACGACGAGGGCGATGATGCTGACGAGGACCGGCATCGCCCAGATGTTGACGGCCTTGAGCCAGGCCTCCATCGATTCGATCTCGCTGCGCAACGCGTACTGCACGTCGCGGAGTTGCTGGCGGATCGAAATCAGCTCGGAACGGAAGTTCTCGATCGTCTCCTTCTGCTGGTCGGTCAGGAGGACGCCGCCCTCGCCGCCGGCAGAGCGGACCTGGCCCAGCTTCTCCTCGGTGGCGCGCATCTTTTCGGTCAAGGTCTGCTCGGTGCGCCGGTACTTGTTCTCGGCATCCCTGCGAATGTCCTCGACCAGGGTGAATGGGTGCACCGAGACGCCGCGGCTGCGCAGGCCGATCAGCGCATCGCTTCCGGTCAGCACCTCCAGGGCATTCATCACCAGATCGCCGTTGTTGGCGACCGGCACCGCCATTCGCTGGCCGAAGAACTGCTGCTCCTGGAGCCAGAAGCGGTCGCTCAGAAGGTCGGTATCGCCGACCAGGATCAGAGTCGCCGGTTCGGTTGATTCCGCCAAGTGCTTGGGCTGCTCGGCGGTGGCGGCGACCTGCTCGGTCTTGGCGCCGTCGGCCGGCTTGGCCGCTTCGGCCTTGGGCGGGCCGTCGGGGAATGCGCTCTTCAGCTTGCCCCGAACCTTGGCCGCCAGCACCCTCACCTCGTTCGAAGGCTGAAACTTCTGCAGCAGCTGAACCGGGCTCGGCTGCAGCCGGATCGCATCGGCGTCAATGAGCTGGTTGCGGGCGCTCGACGAGATGAGCGGCTCGAAGCTGAGGCCGGAGCCTTCCTTCAGCGAGAACGAACCCGCGCCGGCCATGGTGATCCGGCTCAGCTCGGACGTGATCACGTCCTCGTGGTTGAGGTAGTTGGCATCGTACTGAAGCCACGCAAGGTAATCGGAGGTCACCTGCCGCCCGTTGTATTCCGAGCTGACGCGTACCGCGGCGACCCGGTCGCCGACGAACTTGCCGGGATCGAACTCGATGCCCCAGGTCTTGAAGAACGGGTCAAAATTGGAGGCGGTATCGGCGCCCGGCTGCCGCATCATCGCCGCCGCGATCCCGGCCGCTTCGGAATGGGGGTCGACCAGGATCATCGCCTTGCCGCCCCGCATCAGGTACTGGTCGATGGCGTACTTGGTCTTGTCGCTCAGGTTCTTCGGCTGCGCGATCATCAGCACGTCGATGTCGTCGTCGATCTTCTCGAGATCGCCGTACAAAGCCCGCACGTCGAAGAACTCGCGCATCTGCTCGACCACCGCCCACGGACGCTGCCCCTGGGCGGGATCCGCGGTCATGTAGAGGCTGGTGATCAGCCCCACCACCTTCTTCTTGGGATTGGCAAGATCGTAGAGGATGCGGGTGAGGTCGTACTCGAGCAGCGCCTCGCGCTCGGGTGCGAAGAACGGAATCACCCCCTGGTCGTCGGTGCTGTTCACCGCCGCCATTCCGAAATAGCCCTGATCGCCCGCCTTGGTCAGCGGGATTCCCTGAAGGCCGGCTGCCAGCGCCTGGTCCTCGGCCTCCGAGAACGGCTCGGGGTCGAGAACGCGAATGTCCAGCTTGCCGTTGGAGCGCGCCGCCAGTCCGCGGACGAACTCCTGCACCCGGGCCGCGTACTTGGCATGCGGCGGGCTGAGATCGGTCAGCGCCTTCGAGATGTAGAGCCGCACCGTGATCGGCTCGTCGATGTTCTGCAGGACCTCGCGGGTCCCGTCCGACAGCGTGTAGAGATTGTTCTCGGTAAGGTCGAGGCGGGCCGACGTCAGCGTCAGCGACGACAGGACGTTCAGCGAGACGAACAGCACCAGCGCCAGCGCGATCGCCGCGGCGCCCAGGTTGCGGTGGGAGCGGTCCAAAGCTTTCATTTTGCGGTACCCCTACGCGCCCTTCTTCGCGTCGACGACGAGAACGTTGATGAACAGGAACACCGCGATCACCGACGCAAAGAAAATGGCGTCGCGCGCGTCGATGACTCCCTTCATCACGGCGTCGAAGTGGGTGAGGAAACCCAGGCTGCTGACGATGTCGAGCAGCGCCGAGGGCGCCCAGTCGCGGAAGAACGAAAGAACGATGTCCATGCCGGCGGTCAGGAAGACGAAACTGATCACCGCGCCGAAGATGAAGGCGATCACCTGGTTGCGGGTGGTCGCCGACATGCAGGCGCCGATCGCCAGATAAGCCCCCGCCATCACCATGCTTCCGAGATAGCCGGCGATGATGACCCCGTTGTCGGGGTCGCCCAGGACATTGACCGTGATCCAGATCGGAAAGGTCAGCGCCACCGCAATGCAGACGAAGGCCCAGGCGGCCAGGAACTTCCCGATCACCGCCTGAGTGGTCGAGATCGGCAGCGTCATCAGGAGCTCAAGCGTGCCCGACTTGCGCTCCTCCGCCCACAGCCGCATCGCCACCGCCGGGATCAGGAACAGGTAGAGCCAGGGATGGAAGGCGAAAAACGCCTGCAGGCTGGCCTCTCCACGCTCGAAAAAGCCGCCGATGTAGAAGGTGAAAGCGCCGCTGAGGGCAAGGAAGATGACGATGAAGACATAAGCGAGGGGCGTCGCAAAATAGCCCGAGAATTCCCGCCTGAAGACCGTCAGTACGTTGCTCATATCCTTCCCCCGCGGCCTAGTTCGCCGTCGTGAGCTGGCGGAACACGTCGTTCAGGTGCCCGCGTTCCACATACATCTCCTCCACCGGCAGAGCTTGCCCCTGCACCAGGGAGCTGACCGCCGGCAGGATCGCCTTGCCGTTCTGCGGCAGCGCCACCAGGATGGTGAAGCCATTGACCGCCGGCTCCTCCTCGACCCGGCCGACCCCCTCCAGCTTTTCGAGCTCAGACCTCACGGCGGCCGCGCTCTCCAGCTTGACGTGCAGGGAGACTGCATTGTGCCGCAACGACTTGCGCTGCAGCTCGGCCGGTGTGCCGTCGAACACCACCTGTCCCCGCGCGATGATGACGGCACGGGTACATACCGCCTCCACCTCTTCGAGGATGTGGGTCGAGATGACGATCACCTTGTCCTTGGCCATGCCGCGGATGAGATCGCGCACCTGATGCTTCTGGTTGGGATCCAGGCCGTCGGTCGGCTCGTCGAGGATCAGCACGTCGGGGTCATGCAGGATCGCCTGCGCCAGGCCGACGCGACGCTTGAAGCCCTTGGACAGGGTGTCGATGGGGCGGCCGATCACGCTTTGCAGCTGGACGGTCTCGATCGCTGCCGCGATCCGCTTCTCCTTGTCGGCGCCCGACAGCCCCCGCGCCCGCGCGACGAAGTCGAGGAAAGCCTCCGGTGTCATGTCGCCGTAGAGGGGGGCCCCCTCGGGCAGGTAGCCGATGCGCCTGCGCGCCTCGATCACCTCGCGCTCGACATCGAACCCGCAGATCTTGACGCTGCCCGCTGACGGTGCCAGGTAACCCGTGACCATCCGCATGGTGGTCGACTTGCCGGCACCATTCGGACCGAGAAATCCGAGAACTTCACCGCGCTCGACGTTCAGGGTTATGCCGTCCACGGCAACAATCGGGCCGAACCGTTTGGTCAGCCCTTCAATCGCAATCATCGACACGTCCAGTCCTCCACTCCACGCCTTTCCCGGGGCGCTTTTCGTTCACAAAGGCCTCTTTTTCGGTGGCCAGATAAGTTCGGACCCCCCGCCCTTGTCAAGGTCCTACGGCCGCCATTTCGATCTGCCTTCGGGGCAAAAAAAAGGCCGTCGCCTAGGCGACGGCCGGAACTCGAGCCGCTTCGTTCACAAGCTTGCGGACACGCTCGAAGGCCCTCGCCTCGAGCTGACGCACCCGCTCGCGGCTGATGCCGTACTGCTTGCCGAGATCTTCGAGCGTCACCGGATCGTCCTTCAGACGACGCTCGATCAGAATGTGCCGCTCCCGTTCCGGAAGCTGGGCGATCGCCTTGCGCAGCATGCCGCCGCGCACCGCTGAATCCTGGCGCTCGGCGAGCAGCGCCTCCGGGCTGGGTGAGTCGTCGACCAACGTGTCCTGCAGGGCGACCGACTCATCCTCGACCACCGGAGCGTTCAGCGACACGTCCCGGCTCGCCATCCGGCGGTTCATGTCGATGACGTCCTGTTCGCTGACCTTCAGCTTGCGGGCCAGCGACTTCGACTGCTCCGGAAGCAGTTCGCCGCTCTCCAGGATGTCCATCTGGCTCTTGATCCGGCGCAGGCTGAAGAACAGCTTCTTCTGCGCGGCCATCGTGCCCATCCTGACCAGCGACCACGATTTCAGGATGTACTCCGTGATCGCGGCCTTGATCCACCACATCGCGTAGGTCGCCAAGCGGAAGCCGCGGTCGGGCTCGAACTTCTTGACCGCCCGCATCAGCCCGATGTTGCCCTCCGACAACAGGTCAGACACGGGGAGGCCGTAGCTCCGGTACTTCATCGCGATCTTCGCCACCAGGCGCAGATGGCTGGTCACCAAGCGGTGCGCGGCATCCACGTCGCCGTGCTCTCGCCAGCGCTGGGCCAGCATGTATTCCTCTTCGGGCTCCAGAACCGGAAACGCCCAGATCTCGCGGAAATACCGCGCAAGGCCGTCCGTCGGAACCGCCGGCAAGGTCATCGTCGTCATCGCTCATCTCCCGCTATCTCGCTGCCGCGCGCAATGCGCTGCGGCCCAAAAAGTGCCCTGCGACCGGAACATGGCCCAGTCCGAGGCGCCGTCTATTTGGGAGATCCTTGATCGGTCATGGCCGCTATCCTCCTCTCGAAGCAATAGGCCCCATGGCTCACCGTACGGTCGAGCCCAACACCGCCGACCCACTCCGGCATCGGCGAGAGGTTATATGCCACGTATCCAGACTAACGTCAAGGGTTTCTCGGTTAAATTCTTGTAATGTAAGGCGAAAGACCGCTGCTGCCCAAACAAGAACAAGGGCCTCATCCCGCGTGGATGAGGCCCTTGTTAACGTCGGACCCGGCAAGTCAGCGCGAAGCGGACTGACCGTCGACCTTCAGCGGCGCAGGACGGCTGGGCACTTCGACCGTAAGGTCGGGGATCGGGGGCAAATTCCCGCCTTCGCCGTTGCGGATCTCGGCCGCGCGCTTCTGGCGGTAGAGGCTGCGCAAGGCCGCATAGTAGTCAACCGAGGTCTTCCTGACCTGGTCGAGTTCGTCGCTCACGCCGGCGTACTGGTCGGTTCCGCTGAGGACGGTCCGGGTGTTCTCGAGATCGGTGGTAAGGAAGTAATTCCAGGGATCGATGAACGAGTCGGCACCATATTTGCCAACCGCGTCACGCGGGTTCGACGGGCCGAACAATGGCAGCACGAGGTAGAAGCCCTCGCCCACGCCCCAGACGGCCAGCGTCTGGCCGAAGTCCTCGTCGTGGCGCGCGTAGCCCATCTCCGCCGCACGGTCGAACAGGCCGCCGATCCCATAGGTGGTGTTGATGGCGAAACGCTGGACCGTTGTCCCGGCGCGATCCATCTCGCCCTGCAACAGGTCGTTGGCCAGGGTCACCGGCTCGGCCATGTTGAACAGGAAGTTGCCGATGCTGTCCTGGACGCCCGGCGGCAGGAACGAACGATAGGCGATCGCCATCGGCCGGATGAACCAAGTCTGCAGCAGCTCGTTGACCCAGAAAACGCCGCGGTTGAAGGGCTCGATCGGGTCGTTCAGGTCCTCGACCGAGGCTTCGGCGGGCTTCAGATCCTGCGCCAGCGCCAATGGTGCGTTGGCCACCCCCAGGCCGAACGCCAGCGCCGCGCATCCTCCGACTACAGCCCTACGCATTCCACAATGATTTGTCATCTTGCCTGCAGCCATTCCTTGCCCCGGAGATCGGGTCCCGGTCCTGAAACCGCTCCCCTTTCCTACCGCCTCTTGTATGTCAGACGCCCAAAAAGGGCAACGGGGATATCTAAATCCTGTACTTTCGGCTAGTACGATGACCGTATCCGGACTAAATGAAGCCGCGATGGCGGCTTCGTGTGCTATGTAATAGCTGAAGGGGTAATTGCGAGATGCCCATGCTACGTGCCTTGGCTGTCCTTTTGGCGGTCCTGGTTCCCTGCTCGTTCGAGGCAGCCGCCCAACCGCAGACACCGACCGCCGTTGTCGAGTCATTCCAGGCCGAACTCCTGGAGGTCATGAAAGGGGCGCGCCGGCTGGACGTCGCGCAACGGTACGAGCGGCTGATGCCGGGAGTCGAAAAGGCGTTTAATCTGCGGCTCATGGCGCGGATGGCCGTAGGCTCGCACTGGGACCGGGCGTCCGAGACGCAGCGCGACGCGCTGGACTCCGCGTTTACGCGGATGAACGTGGCGACGGTGGCGACCCTGTTCGACGGCTACTCCGGCCAGACCTTCGAAGTCGACGGCGAGTCGGCGGGGCCTCAGGAAACCCGACTCGTGCAGACGCGGATCGTCAGTCCCGACCGCAGCTCGGTCAAGCTCGTCTACCGCCTAATTCAGCTTGAAGGTCGCTGGCAGATCATCGACGTGATCGTCGACGACGGCATCAGCGAACTGCAGACCCGGCGTAGCGAGTACGCAAAGAGCCTGTCCGAGGGCGGTATCGACCGCCTCTCTGCGGTGCTGGAAGCCAAGGCCAAGGAGCTCCTCGGGCCCTGATGTCGTTCCGTCGAGTCCGAAGGAGGGTCGCCATGGCGTTTTCCATCCGGCGGATCGCGGTTGCGCTGTTCTTCTGTGCCGCAATCCAAGGCCCCGCGGCGGCGGCGGAATCGTCGCCGCAGGCAACCGTCCGGTCACTGCACGAGCTTCTGGTCGGCGTCATGCAGCAGGCGGGCGGCATTCGCGAGCGCATGGCGGTTCTCGAGCCGCGGCTGGAGGAGATCTACGATTACCGCAGGATGAGCGCCGCCGTCACCGGCCGGACCTGGAGCGATGCACCCGAGCCTGCCCGCGACGCCTTCGTCGAGGCGTTCGGCGACTTGAGCGCCGCCACCTACGCCTCGCGCTTCAAGAACTACGACGGCGAGCGGTTCGAGATCGCAGGCGAACGCAAAGGTCCACGCGATCTCCAACTCGTCGACACCCGCATCGTGCCGGCCGGTTCGGAGCCGGTGGCGATCAGTTACGTGCTTTACCAGGACGGCACCCGCTGGCGGATCGTCGACGTGCTGCTGTCGAGCAGCATCAGCGAGATCGCCGTGCGGCGGTCGGAATACAACGCGATCCTGCGCCAGTCCGGGCTTGCCGGCCTGACTCGCGTCCTCAATGACAAGGTGGCGGCACTACTCTCCGCTCCTTGAGGGCGTGCCGGGAAACAGTGCCATCAGGGCCGGCAGGACGATCAGCGTAGATGCCATCGTAAGAACGATCGCGAGCGTTAGCAGCGTGCCCATGCTGGCGGTTCCGGGATGCTGCGAAAGCGCCATGCTGGCGAACGAGCCGATCGTTGTCAGTGCGCTGTACAGCACCGCCCGCGGAGTCGAGGTCGCCATCGCCTCCTCCGCCTCCCCCTCCTCGCGATGGATCAGGTGAATGCCGCTGGCGACCCCGAGACCGAACAGCAACGGCAGCACGATCACGTTGGCGAAGTTGAACGGGATGTCGACCAGAACGCTCGTCGCCGCCATCAGGACGCCGGCCAGCGCGATCGGTGCGAACACCAGAATCACGTTGCGCAGCCGACGCAGCACGATCCCCAGCAACAGCGCGATCGCCGAGAACGCGATGATGCCGGCCTCGACGAAGGCGAAAACCACCGCATCCCCGGCCTCGACGATGGTCACCGGAGAGCCTGCGGCCCCGGGCGCAACGGTGCGGACCGCCGCCAAGAACCGCCGCAGCGTCTCAGGGTCGCGGGCATCGCGCGCCGGCGTCACCTCGATCCGGGCCCGGCCGTCCGCGGCCAGGTTCGCCTGCCGCAGCTCCGCCGGCAGGTCCTCCAGCCCGAACGGCATCGCTTCCATCGACTGGCGCAACATCGTCAAGGTCCCGGGGAGGGTCCTCACCACCGCCTCCTGAAGGCTCCGGGTCGCTGCGTCGCCACCTTCCAGCACCTTTGCCAGCGCCGCCTCCAGGCGGCGGGCCGCTGCACTCTCGCGGTGCTCCGGAGGAATCGTCCGGAGGCGGTCGAGCGTCCCGCGCAGGGCCCGGCGCAGATCGCCCTCGTCCGGCTTCGCCATCGCGTCGAGCGGCTCCAGCGCCGGCAGCAGGAAGAGTGCTGCGGTTTCGACCATCTGCGCCTTCGCCTCCTGGTCCTCCGGCACGTAATCCGCGATCGTGCGGGCGCTGCGCACTTCGCTCAGGTCCGCCAGCCGCGCCGCCATCTGCTCGGCCGCCTGCAGGTCGGGCGCGAGGACCTCGATCGTGTACGGCGACCCCGTTCCATCCCGCATCAGGTCGAACAGCGTCGACACCGATTCGGTCTCGGCATCCTTGAGGTTGAGGGGGTCGAAATCGAAGCGCACGAACGGCAGCGCCGCTGCCGCTCCCAACCCGAGCAGCGCCGCCGAGGCGGCAACGGCCCGGGCGTGGCGCCGGATCGCCCGGTAGAACCGGCCGTCGCGCCCTTCCGCGCGGCGCCGTGGCTCCCTCTGTCGCTGCAATGCAAGCATGGCCGGAAGCACGGTCAGGTTGGCGACAAGCGCGATGAACATCCCCGCCCCCGCAATCACCCCGAGTTCCGCAAGTCCCCGGTAGGCGGTAGGCAGGAACGACAGGAAGCCGATCGCTGCCGCCACCGCGGCCAGCAGCAGCCCGCCCCCGACTCCGCGCGCCGTCTCCTGGAGGGCGGCGACCTTGCCGCTGCCGGCCGCCTCGTCGTAGCGGAGCGTGAAGTGGATGCCGAAGTCCACCGCCAGGCCGATGAACAGGACCGCGAACGCGACCGAGATCAGGTTCAGCTCGCCGATCGCCAGGATCGCGAACGCGGTCGTCCAGACGAGGCCCCCGACCAGTGGCACCACCACCGCCCCGACCCGCCGCAGCGAGCGCAGCCCCAGCACCAGCAGGACCGCGACCAGGGCAAACGACAGAGCCCCGGCAAGCCCCATCCCCTCGCCCACCGACTCCAGCTCCTCGGAAGCCAGTGCGGCCGAGCCGGTCAGGCGCACGCGCACCCCGTTCTCGGGCGTCAGGCCGAGATCCCGCGCCGTCTGGCGCACCGCCGACATGGCGCGTGCGGCCGGCGCCAAGGACGAGAAGTCGAGCCCGGGCTTGAGCAACAGCACGCGCCGATCGGAGACCAGCGCGTCGTCCTCGCCCCCCAACAGGCGGCGCCAGGGGAACCACGCCGGAAGCCCCTCCACCCGCGCGTCCGCAACCTCGGCGAGGCGATCAAGCGCAGACGTCAGGTCGAACCCCTCTGCGTCGCCGCCTCGCGCCACCTCGTCCAGGGCCAGCGACAGCACCGACAGAAAGCCGCGCAGACTGGGGTCTTGCGCCAGGGAGCCCAGAAAGGGCTGCGCCTGGGCCAACCGGTCGAGCAGGCGCCCCAGCTCATCCTCCTCCATGAACAGAAGGCCGTTGCGCCGGAAGAAGGGGTCGCCGGCAAGATCGGAGACCTTGCCGAACACCTGCGGTCGCGCCCGGAAGGCCTCGGCAAGGCGCAGCGCCGCGTCATCCGCGATGCCCGGTGTGGCGCCGTCGATCACCACTGCCAGGGTGTCGCCGCCGCGCTCGGGGAACGCACCTCGCATCTCTGCCGCCCGCTGCCGGAACGGCAGCTCGGCCGACAGCATGTCGGTGTCGTCGGTGTTGATGGCGATGTTCGTGACCACGTACCAGCACGACAGCGCAGTCAGCCCGAGCGCCGCGACCACGACCGCCCGGGCGTGGCGCGCGGAGACCGTGACCAGCCACACGGCTCCGTCAGTCACTCGCGCCGAAATCCAGTCCAGGGTCGTCTTCACATCCGCGCCTCGTGCTCGAGGATCGATCGCCGCACGGCAGCCGAGGGCGTGAAGTCGACCCGCGGATGGCGGAACGGCACCCACTGGAAACGCTCGCGGAACAGCCGCCCGCCGTGGGGGGGACGCGCATAATCCGCCTTGCGGTAGTGCCGGAACGCCTCGCGCTCGACGGCAACGTGCCGCAGATTGCCCCGCTCCGATGCGTAAACCGCGAGAGCGGCGCGCTTGATCTCCCGCTCGGCGGGGGAAAGCTCGAGCACGATCTCGGTCCCGTCGGGATCGGGAAACGTTTGCGAGCGAACCCGTCCGCCGGCGAAGTTGTAGGCCGCGTACTCCCAGGTTTCCGCCGCGTCCCGCACCCGTGACGCCAGATAGTGGGCGACGTCATGGTCCTGGTGGGCGCCTTCGTAGGCAGGCACCCACAGGGTGTCGATCCGACATTCCGCGACAGCCTCCTGCAGGGCCTGCAGCGCGGGTCCCAGGCAGGCGCGCAGCTCACGGGTCGGAATGTCGAGAAATCCCGCCGGCTGCAATCCTAGCAGAGCCGCCGCAGCAGCGGCTTCCCGGCGGCGGCCCCACACCCGCCGGGCATACCCGGCCCGCCGCCACGGCCATTCGACCGCCGCCGCCGGCACGCCGGTGGTCAGGCATAGCACGAAAAGCGCGCTCCCCTGGCCACCCGCCCTTCCGGCCGCAACGCAGCAACCGACGACCTCGTCGTCGGGATGCGGCGCTACGATGAGGATTCTCCTACCGTACACGCAGTCTCTCCCGTGCCGCCCGCTCCCAGACCGGAAGCAGATCTTCGCCCAGAACGTCCTCCCAGGACGGCAGCTTCGTCTCGGCCCAACGACGCGCCGCCAGCGCCTGCCGACGCAGCTCTTCGGGGTTGGATAGCAGATCCCCCAGCCGGCCGGCCCAGGCATCGGCGCCGCCGTCGACTTCGTGACCGAAACCCCCGTCGCCGAAGGTCCGCGCCATGCCGCTGCGCCGCGCGATCGCCACCGGCACCCCCGCCGCCAACGCTTCCATGACGGCATTCGCGTGGATTTCGATCTCCGACGGCTGGGCGTAAAGATCGGCACAGGCAAAAAAGCGCGCCGCGGTCGCCTCTTCGACCACGCCCGGGCAGGTGGCAAACGACCCCAGCATGCCCTGGACCTTCTCGCGGTCCTCGCCGCTCCCGGCGCACAGGAGGTGAACGTTCACGCCCGCCCCGACCAGGGCCTTCATCGCCGTGGCCAGGCTGAGCACGTTCTTGCCGCGGTTCATGCGCCCGGCGAAGTACACCACCAGCGCGTCCTCGGGCACGCCGTAACATGCGTGCAGCCAGCGGCGGTCGCGACGGGCGGGATTGAACAACGCCTTGTCGACGCCGCGGCGCAGGGTCGAGATGCGCCCGGCGGGCAGGTTGCGGGCCGCGGCCTCTCTGTCCTCCGGGCGGGAGACCAGCGCGTAGTCGCAGGCCGCCTGATGTCGCGCCAGCCGACGCTCCATGACGCGGCCGACCCGTTCCGGCACCTGCAGCCAGTCGGCGGCGAGACGCAGAGCCAAACCGTCGCCGAACAGCGTCTCCAGAGTCCGCCGCGTAAACACGCGGGCATAGTTCGGAGTATCGGTGTGGATCGAATTCACCAACGGCAGTCCCGTCCGGCGGGCGACCCGCACGGCGGTCCGCGCGAATGCGAAGAAGCCGTCTGTCGTGTGCAGCACGTCGAAGCCACCCAGCTCTCGCGCAAGCCGCGGGTGGTACGGCGCCAGATCGGTATCGTCCGGCACGTGACGCAGGAACGGCAGCCGCGCGGTGCTGAACACCGGCTGCCGCAACAGCCTGCGGACGTTCGCCGAGAGAAGCTCCTCCCCCTCACAGGACCCCGAGAAGAACAGCGACAGTTCCAGCTCGGCCCCGAAAGCGGCGGCGGCGCGGCCCAGGCGCTCCCAGCATTTGACGTGGCCGCCGGCGAGAGGGGTCCAGGTGAGGTCGACGAGAACGGCAACGCGAAGCGGACGCCTGGCACGCATCACCAAGCCCCGAATCGGTAATCAGTGCAGATAACCATGATCCTCGTACCACGACACGGCGTCGGCGAGAGCCTCGCGCCCCGGCCGGTGCCGGTAGCCGAGCGCCCGCTCCGCCTTGGCGCTGGAAAAGAACATCTTCTTGCGGGCCATGCGCACGCCGTCGACCGTGGCGAAAGGTTCGGCCCCCGTAAGCCGGGCCCAGGTCTCGGCGACATAGGCGATCGGCAAGACCACGCCATGCGGCAGCCGCACCCGCGGCGGACGGTGCCGGCGCAAGGCGGCGACTTCGACCAGTATTTCGCGCAACGTCATGTCGTCGCCGCCCAGCACGTAGCGTTCACCTACGGTTCCGTTCTCGCATGCCAGCAGGTGGCCGTGAGCGACGTCATCGACGTGGACGACGTTGAGTCCGGTGTCCACATAGGCCGGCATCCGTCCGCAAGCCGCCTCGACGACCATGCGCCCGGTGGGCGTCGGCTTGGAGTCCCCGGGGCCGATCGGCGTCGAGGGATTGACGATGACGACAGGGACTCCCTCTCCAACGGCGAGGCGGCGCGCCTCCTCCTCGGCCCGGAACTTCGACTGCTTGTAGGCGCCGACCATGTCCCGATACTCGACCGGCGCCGCCTCGTCGCCGCGTCCGCCCGGCACGATCCCCAGCGTCGCGACGCTGCTGGTGTAGACGATGCGCGAGGCCCCCGCTTCCGCCGCCGCCAGCAGGACGTTGCGGGTCCCCTCGACGTTGGTGCGGAACATCGGCGCCTGGTCGCGAGCCCAGATCCGGTAGTCGGCGGCGGCGTGGAACACCGTCCGGCAGCCCTTGGCCGCCGCGCGTACGGATGCCATGTCGGTGACGTCGCCGACGACCGGCTCGACCTCCAGCCCCGCCAGGTTGCGCCGATCGCTGGTTGACCGCACCAGGGCTCGGACGCTCTCGCCTCCTCCGGCAAGCAGCCGGCGCACGATCGCCGCTCCGACGAAACCCGCAGCACCGGTGACCAGGACCGTCATGCGGCGATTACCCCACGCCGATCACCGCTGGCGCTCAAGATTGCCCCCTCTCCCCGGACGGCTGCGGACCCGGTGCCCGCCGCCGACACTCGCCGACCATAGGTAACGCCCCTTTGAAGCGACACGCAAGACCGCGGCCGTTCCAGGCCGACGCGGCGATCGTCGTATCCGCCCCTTCACGGCGGGGCCCTTCCCCCTTATGTTCCGCACTGAGTCCCGCAACCGCCGGCCTTTCCCGGAGAACCGCATGAGCAAACCCGCCCTCAACGTCATCCTGGCCAAGCCGCGCGGCTTCTGCGCCGGGGTTGAGCGCGCCATCGAGATCGTGCTGCGGGCGATCGAGATCTACGGCCCTCCCGTCTATGTCCGCCACGAGATCGTGCACAACAAGCGGGTGGTCGAGACGTTGCGCGGCAAAGGCGCCGTATTCGTCGAGGAACTCGACGAGGTTCCCGAGGGCAGCGTCACGGTGTTCAGCGCCCACGGCGTGGCCGAGGCGATCGAGAGCGAGGCCAAGCGCCGCGGCCTGCCGGTGATCGACGCCACCTGCCCGCTGGTGCTCAAGGTGCACCTGCAGGGGCAGCGCCAGGCGCAGTCCGGCCGCGAGATCATCCTGATCGGCCACCGCGGCCATCCCGAGGTGGAGGGGACGATCGGCCGGATGCCGAACGGGGCCCGCCTGGTGACTTCGGTCAAGGATGCCGAGGAGATCGAGATCGGGAACCCCGACAGCATCGCCTACGTCACCCAGACGACGCTCAGCGTCGACGAGACGCGCGAGATCATCGCCACGCTGAAGCGCCGCTTTCCCAACATCGTCGGACCGGACGTCAAGGACATCTGCTACGCCACCCAGCATCGTCAGAACGCGGTGCGCGAGCTTGCCGAGGTGGTCGAGGCGCTGATCGTGGTCGGCGCTCGCAACAGCTCCAACTCCACCCGATTGCGCGAGATCGGCTCCCATTGCGGGGTGCCGTCCTACCAGATCGACGATGCCGGCGACGTCGATCCCGCGTGGTTCGAGGGGGTAACGACGGTCGGCGTCACCGCCGGGGCATCGGCTCCCGAGGAGCTCATCCGGGAGTTGCTCGACAAGCTGAGTTCATTCCGCGAGATTACCGTCGTGGAAATGAAAGGCGTCGAGGAAGGCATCCAGTTCAAGCTGCCGCACGTGCTTCGCCGGGACCAGGACGTCGCGCGGCCGGCAACATCACAGGAATCGTGACCGAGGAGGTCTTGTGAGCGTACCCCTCATTCAGCAGATCCGCGTCGGCTCTTACATCCTAAGGCAGAAGCTTTCGGGCAACCGGCGCTATCCGCTGGTGCTGATGCTGGAGCCGCTGTTCCGCTGCAATCTCGCGTGCGCAGGCTGCGGCAAGATCAGCCACCCGGACCATATCCTTCGCCAGCGCCTCAGCGTCGACGAATGCCTCGCCGCCGCCCAGGAATGCGGCGCGCCGGTGGTTTCGATTCCGGGCGGCGAGCCGCTAGTTCACCCGCAGATCGACGAAATCGTTAAGGGCCTGATCGCCCAGAAGCGGTTCGTCTATCTGTGCACGAACGCGATCCTGCTCGAACGCAACCTGCACCGCTTCTCGCCGACGCCGTACCTGACGTTCTCGGTCCATCTCGACGGGCTGAAGGAGCAGCACGACCACAGTGTCAGCCGCGCCGGCGTGTTCGACACCGCGGTACGGGCGATCAAGGCGGCGCGAGCCAAGGGCTTCCGCGTCACCATCAACTGCACCCTGTTCAAGACCTCGTATACCGAGGGGATTGCCGAGTTCCTCGATTACTGCCGCGACGAGCTCGACGTCGAAGGCGTGACCATTGCCCCCGGCTATGCCTATGAGCGGGCCCCGGTGCAGGAACACTTCATGACCCGCACCCGAACCAAGACCTTCTTTCGCGACCTGTTCCGGCGCGGCAAGGGCCGCAAGTGGCGCTTCAACCAGTCGATCCTTTACCTTGATTTCCTTGCAGGAAATGCCGACTACCGTTGCACCCCTTGGGGGAACCCTACGCGCAACATCTTCGGCTGGCAGCGCCCCTGCTACCTGCTCGACGAAGGGTATGCGCCGTCGTTTCGCGCCTTGATGGAGGAGACCGACTGGGAGGCCTATGGGACAGGCAATTACGAGAAGTGCGCCGACTGCATGGTCCACTGCGGCTACGAGCCGACCGCGGTGGCGGACATGGTTGCTCACCCCTTCAAGGCGCTGCGGGTCGCGTTGGGCGGCGTCCGGACCGAAGGCGACATGGTGCCCGAGATCCCGCTTGAGAACCAGCGTCCCGCACGCACCGTCGATCCCCAGTCATGGTACGTGCGCTTCATGAAGGAACCCGCCTCGCAGTCGCGCAACGACGCGGCCTAGGGCCCGCGCGCTCTTCCGCTCCGCCCAGGCCAGCGAGATCAACGTCGGCAACGCCGTCGGGTGACGCATCACCTCGCCCATCAGGCGTCCGGGATCGGAAGCCCCGTCGGGCGTGACGGTATCGGCTAGCCACAGCGGCAGCGAGGTTCTTGCGTCGTCGACCACCACCCGCACGGCTGCGAACGGCAGTCGGTAACCGAGCGCCACCCTGGCCACGGCGTGGCTCTCCATGTCGGCAGCCAGCGCTCCCGTGCCCAGCCACAGTTCGCGCTTGCCGTCGCGACCGGTAACGGCCCCGTCGCAGCCGGCGATCGGCCCAACGCGCAGGTCCGCCGCTCCAGCCAGGCGGCGCTCCGCCGCGTCCAGCCAGGATGCCGGCACGCCGTAGCGTTGGCCGCCATCGGCGATCACCTCGTTGGCCAGAACCACCGTGCCCGAGGCGACGTCCGGAGACAGGCCTCCGGCGTAGCCGACGCTGAGCAGCACCGTAGCGCCTTCGGCGACCAGGCGATGAGCTGCGGCCTCGGCACGCGCTGCATTGGCGCCCGAGGAGATGGCGCGCATGCCCGCCCCCAGGCTGCCCTCGATAACCTTGATTTCCCTCTGCAGCCCGGTCACGATTCCCACGAATGTCGCGGAATCGTTCACTGTCCCTGCCTCCGCGGCCTCCACCGGCCCCTCCTTCCCTGCCCCAACCCCTGACGCGACACGTTCCTCCGCCTTCATGTAGGCGCGGAAGCCGCCGGTCACATGCCCCAGGTGACCTTCTTGGAGTTGCTGGATGCGAGGTTGTGGTAGCGCGCCAGCGCGATCAGCGGGAAATACCCGCTGTAGCCGTGGTAGCGCAGATAGAATACGCGTGGGAAACCGACCGCGTTGAAATAGCTCTCCTCCCATTTGCCGCCTTTGCGCGGCGCATCGAGAAGGAACTGCACGCCGCGCTGCACCGCCTCGCTGTCGGCCTCGCCGGCCGCCATCAGCCCGAGCAGGGCCCAGGCTGTCTGCGACGGGGTGCTGACCTTGCATTCGTAGCGCCGGTGGCGCCAATAGCTGGCGCAGTCCTCGCCCCAGCCGCCGTCCGGACGCTGCCGGTCGAGCAGCCACTGGACCGCCCGCCGGACCACCGGATCGTCATTGGCAAAGCCGACGGCGTTGAGGGCCGAGAGAACGGACCAGGTGCCGTAAACGTAATTGTTTCCCCAACGCCCGAACCAGGAGCCGTCGTCCTCCTGCTCGCACTTGAGGAAGTCGATAGCGCGGGCCACCACCGGGTGCTCGGCCCCGTAGCCGAGCTGGGCCAGCATGCTGAGGCAACGGGCGCTGACGTCGGCCGACGGCGGATCCAGCAGCGCGCCGTGGTCCGCAAACGGGATATGCTGCAGGAAGAAGTGTTCGTTGTCGGCGTTGAAGGCGCCCCAGCCGCCGTTGCGGCTCTGCATTCCGATCACCCATTCGGCACCGCGGCTGATCGCCTCGCGGTACGCCTCGGGATCGCTGCGATGGAGCGCCATCACCACCACCGCGGTATCGTCGACGTCCGGGTAATGGTCATTGCGATACTGGAAAGCCCAGCCGCCCGGCCGCGCCTGCGGTCGCTCGGCGATCCAGTCGCCTTTGACATCGAGGATTTGCCGCTCACGAAGCCACTCCATGGCCTTCCGCACCATCGCGCCCTGCGGCCGGCCGCCTGCCTCCAGCAGGGCATGGGAGGCGAGCCCCGTGTCCCACACCGGCGACAGGCAGGGCTGGCAATAGGTCAGGGTCTCCTCGTGTGGGCTGACCAGGTTGTCCACCGCCCGCCGTGCCGCCTGGAAGACCGGATCATCGTGGGACATCCCAAGCGCGTGGAACGCCATCAAGGCGTTGGCCATCGCCGGGTAGATGCCGCCCAGGCCATCTTCACCGTTGAGACGCTCCTGGATGAAGCGCATCGCCCGCCCGGTTCCGGCGCGCAACAGGAATCTGCCCCACAGCGGATGGGCGAACCGGCCGATGCGGTCCAGCACGAGCATCAGCTCGCCGACCCAATGGCCGGTCGGGTTCTTCAGGTAGCTGCGGACCTTCTCCGGCGGCTCGGCGAACAGCTCGGCAACGCCGGTACCAGTCGGGTTGACGGCGCGCGGTTGCAGCGACCACAGCACCATCAGCGGCACCATCACCGTCCGCGACCAATACGAGATGCGGTCGATGTGGAACGGGAACCACCTCGGGAACAGCATCGCCTGGACCGGCATGATCGGCACCGCGCGCCACGGCACCTCGCCGAACAGGGCCAGCGTGATCCTGGTGAAGACGTTGGCGCGTTCGGCGCCGCCGCAGGCCAGGATCGCCCTCCGCGCAGCCTTCATGTGCGGTGCGTCCGGGCTGTCGCCGACGATCTTGAGAGCGAAATAGGCTTTCACGGTGGCGCTGAGATCGAGCTCGCCGTCGTGGTAGAGCGGCCACCCCCCGTGCCGCGGGTCCTGCTTGGCGCGCAGATAGGTCGCCAAGCGGCCCTCGGTATCCGGATCCGGATCGCCCAGGAAATGATTGAGAAGAATGTACTCAGACGGAATGGTCGCGTCAGCCTCGAGTTCGAATGCCCAGTGACCGTTCTGAGCCTGGGTCGAGCGCAGCCATTCGACCCCATCGGCGATCGCGGCATCGAGCTGCGTTTCGAAAAGCTGCTCGGACGAGTCTTGGAACGCCGGCGTCTGCGAAGCGCCGAGCGTGTGTTGCGCCGTCTGCATCGTGGGTCCCATGTGTCGTTCCCGACTTCTGCCTCCGCGCCGGCAGCCATCGTCACGGGCGCCGGCACGGTTTCAACGTTCAGTTCGAGGTAGTAACCCGATCCGCCGCCAAAAAGCCCGAACGGATCGCTCCTTCGACGGTGGCCGGCAAACCGGTGTCCGTCCAGTCCCCGGCCATGGTGACATTGCACCAGCGCGTCGCCGCGGGGGGACGAAATACCACGCTTGCGGGCGTCTGGTCGATAGTCGCCGTCTTCTCCTTGACGATTCGATGCGGCGGCAGGGCACGGTCCGTGATCCCCAGGGCGCGCGAGACGTCGTTCCACATTCGCGCGGCGATCTCCTGGTTGGGCAGGTCGGCGATCGCGTCCCCGGCGCTGATGGTGACAGAGGCGACGTCGCCTCGCACGAACACCCACTGCGCGAATCCGCCGATCAGGCCCAGAAACCGTCCCCCTTCGGGCCGCGGCTCCCCAATCAGGAAGTGTCCGTTGATGATCGCCCGCATCCGCATCGGCACCTGCAACTCCGGCAGCAGCCGGCGGGCATTGCGCGGCGGCACCGCCAGGATCACCTGGTCCGCCGGCCCCAGTGCGGCGACCTCGCCGTCGAAGCCCAGCCCAGAAGCGCGAGAGCCGGAAAACTCGATGCCGCGGACCGGGGTCGCGAAGCGGATTTCGCCGCCGCGGGCTCGAAGATGCGCCTCGGCAGGAGCAACGAAAGCGGCCCCCAGGCCGTGCGGCGCGAGGCGAGGCCGGCAGGCCTCCTCGCCGCGCAGGAAGGTTTCGCGCATGACCTCCCACAGGAGGCGGGCGTCGCCCTCCGCGAACGGGGTGTTGAGGACCGCGACCGCCAACGGCTCCCAGAAACGGCGCAAGGCCGCCGGGGAACAATGCAGGGCCACCCCCAGGGGCCAGCGGTGGGGCAGCGTTGCCAGCGCGCGAACGGCCATGAGATCGCGCAGCCCGAGGCCGGGGGGGCGTCGCGCAGGCACCAGCAGCCACCACGGCAGCCGGCCGGTGTTGGGCCGGATCTCCCACCGCTCGCCGGATTCGAGATCGAGAAACGGAAAGCAGGCCGGCCGGATCGTCGTCAGGGCGTCCGTAGCCCCGATCGCCGCCAGGTACTCGTTCACCGCGCGGTTGCCCGCGAGCAGGATATGGTTGCCGTTGTCGATCAGCCTGTCGAGCACGCGGTCGTGAAAGGAGCGGCAGCGCCCGCCGGCGCGGCTCGACGCCTCGTAGACGACCACCTTGACGCCACGGCCGACAAGGCGGACAGCGCACGACAGCCCGGCAAGGCCGGCGCCGACGACATGGACGGTCGCTCCCCCGCTCATGGCGGCAGGATCCCGTAGCGGAAGGCGATCCACAGCTTCTCGGGCTTGGTCAGCGACACCCGCTCGCGGAAGCGGTCCCAACCGCGCGCCTTCAGCTTGGCAAATACCCGCTCGTAGGCCCCCATCATCATCACTGCGGGACGCATCGCCCGCCGGTCTCCCGACGCCAGCAGGGTGTGGGCCTCGGCAAAGCGCCGGCTGGCGATCTCGGCCAGATCGGCGCAGACGCCACCGGTCTTCGGGGAGGCCAGCACCGAGGGCATGTCGTCGACGTCGATCCCACAGGCGCGCAACCGCTCGAAGGGCAGGTACAGGCGGTCACGCATGGCATCCTCCTCGATGTCGCGCAGGATGTTGGTGAGCTGGAGGGCCTCGCCCAGCGCCTTGGCCACGGCATCACCAAAGCCGCATTCGGCTCCGAAGACGCAGTTGGACAGCCGGCCGACGGCGCACGCCACGCGGTCGCAGTACAGAGACAACTCGGCGTCGTCGCGGATCCGCACCCGCGTACGGGCATCCATCTCCATGCCGTCGATGACGGCAAGGAAGTCGGCCTTGCGGAAGGTCGGACCCGAGAGCCCGACGGCGCTTTCGTGGAGCAGGACGGTGATGGGATGATGCGGCGCCCCCGAAAACAGATCCTCGACCTCTCCGCGCCATTCCGCCAGCTGCCGAAGCTTGTCCTCGACAGGAGAATCGCCGTCGGCGATGTCGTCGACGGCGCGGCAGAACGCGTACACGGCATACATGGTGATCCGGCGCTGCAACGGAAGCTTGCGCATGCCCCAATAGAACGACGAACCGGAGCCGCGCACCGCCTGCGTCACGTACAGCTCGGCGTCCCGCCGGTCCACGGTCGAAGCTTCCATCACCTGGCCCCACCCTTCCGCTCGTAGCGGCGCCCTTTCCAGGCGTTGCCGAGCCCGCGCCAATGCCGTCGCGCCGAATCCATGGTCATCAAGGTGTAAAGCAACGCCGCCAACGGCAGACAGGCGGCAAACATGGGCTTTTGCCCATAAAGGCGCAACGTCGGAAGATAAGTCCTTGCCATCAGCACCCAGGCAGCCGCGCACATCAAGGCGGGCCAGGGTGCCGCGGAGGCGAGTCCCGCCACAAGGCCCAGAGGCGGGA
The DNA here is from genome assembly GCA_018432935.1 of Rhodospirillales bacterium. Classification (GTDB taxonomy): domain Bacteria; phylum Pseudomonadota; class Alphaproteobacteria; order Rhodospirillales; family Shumkoniaceae; genus JAHDSF01. The sequence goes on from JAHDSF010000018.1 coordinate 124,286, forward strand.
CCAGATAGGTGAGCGCCATGCCCGCTACCGTGCCCGCAAGCAGCACGCCCGAGTGCCCGAGCTGGACGAACGCGGTCCGCGCCACCATCCGCCAGATCTCGCCCAGGCTGTCGTAGGCGCGCAGGCTTTCGGCGTCCTCGGTCAGGCCGAGCCACAGCACACCGCGCGCCGCCTTGATGGCGGCGGCCAGCGCGACGTCGTCGATGACGCGGCCGCGGATCGCCGCCACGCCGCCCGCCCTCTCCAAGGCAGCCCGGCGCACCAGCATGCAGCCCCCGGCTGCCGCCGCAGTCCTGCGGCGCGGGTCGTTGACCCAGGGAAACGGATAAAGCTTCTGGAAGAAGTACACGAACGCGGGGATCAGCAGCCGTTCCCAGAGGCTCTCGCAGCGCAGGCGGACCATCAGCGAGACCAGATCCAGGCCCTCGGCTTCGGCCTTCGCCTCCAGCCGTGCCAGAAGATCACCCGCATGAACGATGTCCGCGTCCGTCAGCAGCAGGAACTCCGCTTCCGGCAGCCTCCAGGCCGCCTCTTCGACGCCCTGATGGACGGCCCACATCTTGCCGGTCCAGCCGGCCGGCAATGGCTTGCCTTCGAGCACTATCAGCCGGGTGTCCCCGGCCGCCGCAAGTCTTGCCTCCGCGGCGGTGCCGTCGCTGCTGCCGTCGTCGACGACAATGACCAGGATCCTCCCGGTGTGGCGTTGGCCGAGCAGCGAGCGCACGGTGGCCGCGATCGTGGCCGCCTCGTTGCGCGCCGGAACGACGCATGCGACCGCCGCATCGCCGGTTCCTTCCGCGCTGTCGCCCAGCCGCGGTCGAGCCTTCCAGAAATCGCCGTGAAACCAGGTAAGGACGACCCAGATCCCGAGCGACGCGGCGGCCAGCAGCGAAAGCGTCAGCGCGGCCATGGCGAAATGCCCCGCCGCAGCACTGACAGCGCCCCGCCGGCACAACTGGCGGCGTAGACCCATTTCGACAGTACCAGGCGCGGACCGAGGGGATCGCCCGCCTCCAGGCGGTCGAGCAGGCGATCGGCGATACGGATGATGCCCGCGGCTTCCATCGCCAGCCTGCGGCTGCGCAGCCCTTCGGGCAAGGGCCGGGCGGTTTCCATCAACGTGCGGGTCGCGGCGACGGTGCGATCGAGCACCCTCCGCAAAGCCGGTGTGGCGGCTGCCTGGCCGAGATCGCCGATCGAGCCGCCTTCGGCGACGAACCAGCTCTCCGGCAGATAGACGCGATCGAGCTGCCGGTAGTCGTCGCCGCAATCCTGAAGATGGTTGATGACCTGAAGCGCCATGCACAGAGCGTCGGAAGCCGCATAGCCGTCGCTGCTGCCGCCATGGAGATCGAGCAGAAAACGGCCGACCGGGGCTGCAGAGAGAATGCAGTAGCCGATCAGATCGTCCCAGTCGCGGTAGCGCAGCTTGACGGCGTCCATCTTGAACGCCTGCAGGAGGTCGACGCAGTGCCGGGAATCGACTCCGCTTGCCGCAAGGCTTTCCCGCATCCGCTCCGCCTTGGCCACCGGCTGGCCGGCGGAGCGGCCCAGCAGAGCCGCCTCGAAGGCATCGAGACGGGCGACCTTCTCCGCGGCGGCAAGGCTGGGGCTGTCGGCGATGTCGTCGGCGGCACGGGCGAAGGCATAGAACGTGGCAACGTGCGGACGAGCGGCCGCAGGCAGCAGCCAGGAGCCGACGGGGAAGTTCTCGTAAGCCTCGTCCTTGCCCGAGGGCGTTTCGACCGTGCCGAAGCGCTGTTCCTGCATCCCCCGCCTTCCCCGCTCCAGCCTGGCGGAACGATCAGTTGAGTCGCTTGCGAAGTTCCGCGTTCAGGCCCTCGACCGTGCCGCCGTTCTGACGGATGAACGAGGCAAACTCCGAGCGCTGGGTCTGTCCCATGCTGATGCCGTCGACGATCACGTCGACGATCTGATAGCGCGAGTCGCGCTCGCGGACGCGCCAGTCGACACGGAACGGCTGGGTGCCGCCGGGGGACTGGATGTCGGTGGCGACCACGACGTCGCCGTCCTGCGCCAGACTGGCCTGCCGCACAACGAGCTTCTCGCCGGAATAGTTGACGAAGCGGTCCGCGTACATGGCGACCATCAGGTCCTCGAACAGCGAAAGGTACTCCTTCTGCTCCGCCGGGGACGCGTTGCGCCAGTGCCGGCCAAGAACCCAACGGGCGATGGTCTCGACGGCGAAATGGTCGCGCAGAAGAACTCGGAACCGGCTCGCCCGCTCCTGCGGCGAGACCTGGGCGCCGGTCAGGGCCTCGATCGCCTGAGAAGCGAGGCCGTCGATGAACCTCGATGCGGCCTCCTCGGTTCCGGCTGCGCGCACGGGCGACGCCAGCCCGACCACGAGAGCAAGCCCCAATGCGAGCACCGACCTGCGCTCAAACACCATTTCGACAACTCCTGCTTCAACTCCGGCGCAATCCCGGCGCGCGGCGGCAAGAGACTGCCTCATGCACGTCAGAAATCAAGCCGGAATCGCCGGCCAAAGGTATGCGGTGCCTTTCCCCAGTTGATCATCCGGGCGGCGGCCCATAGAGTCGAGCATCGCTAATCATAATAACGATCCGTGATGTCAACCGACAACAAGACCTTCCGCCTGACCGCGCCCGCCATCATCGGCCACCGCGGCGCCTGTGGGCACGCTCCCGAGAACACGCTGGCTTCGATCCGCAAGGCTTCCGAACTCGGTGCCCGCTGGGTCGAGTTCGACGTCCATCTCAGCAAGGATGGCGTTCCCATTCTTCTTCACGACGATTCCCTCGATCGCACCACCAGCGGCCGGGGCCCGGTCGACGAATGGGCGTGGAAAGATCTCCAGCGGCTGGACGCCGGCAGCTGGTACGCTACCGCGTTCGCAGGCGAGCGCCTGCCAGACCTGGGCAGCGTCTTCGCCCTGCTGGGGGAGCTCGGACTGGGTGCGAACATCGAGATCAAGCCGTCCCCAATGCGCGAGGAGGAGACCGGACGCGCCGTGGTCGAGATGCTGCGTGCGGAGTGGCCGGACGACCTTCCGCCGCCCCTGTTGTCGAGCTTCCAGTTCGATTCGCTTCGGGCTGCGCAACTGGCAGCTCCCGAATTCGATCGCGCCCTGCTCGTCACCGGCATCCCCGAGGACTGGGAAAGCCAGCTCTGGGCCCTGGAGTGCGTGGCCCTCCATTGCGCTCACACCCCGCTGACCCCGGCGCGCATCGGCGAGATCATCTCCTCCGGATATGCAGTGCGCTGCTACACCGTCAACGACCCGGAGCGCGCCGCCGATCTGCTCCATTGGGGGGTGGCTTCGATCATCACCGACTTCCCCGACCGCATGAACAGCCTCGTTGCCGCGTGACCCGGGAGCTTTCCGGTCTGGCGCCCCTCGCCGAGGCGTTCGACGGCTTTCTCGTCGACGTCTGGGGAGTGCTGCACGACGGCGCCGTCGCCTACCCGCACGCCATCGACTGCTTGGCTAGGCTGCGTTCGGCCGGGCGGCGCGTCGTGTTGCTGTCGAACGCCTCGCGGCGTGCAGACGCGCTGGCGGGCGATCTCGCCGCCCTCGGCATCGGGCCGGAGTTGTACGACCGCGTCCTGACCTCGGGCGAGTCCGCCTGGACGGCCCTGCGCGAGCGCGCGGACCCGTGGCACGCCCGGCTCGGCCGGCGCTGCCTCTATCTTGGTCCCCGGACAGGAGGCGGGCGCCCGGTCGACGACCTCGACATCGAGCTCGTAAGCGATCCGGCGGAAGCCGACTTCGTGCTGGCAGGGCGCGTCTTCCGCAACGGGCGGTCGCTCGCCGAGCATGAGGCGCTGCTGGTCGAATCGGTCCGGCGCGGCCTGCCGCTCCTGTGCGCCAACCCCGACCTCGAGGCCATGGTCGCGGGCGAGCGGATCATCTGCCCGGGAGCCCTGGCCCGCCACTATGAGGAGATGGGCGGCGACGTGTTCTACCACGGCAAGCCGCATCCGGCGATCTACGCGTGGGCACTGCGCCTGCTTGGCATTGTCGAACCGCGCCGAGTCGCCGCCATCGGCGACGCGCTCCACACCGACGTCGCCGGAGCGGTGCGCGCCGGGCTGGGCTCCGTCCTCGTCGCAGGCGGCATCCATGCCGCGGAGATCGGCCCCTGGCCGCCCGCGCCAGGAAGGCTGGCGACGCTCTACGAACGCACGGGATGGATCCCCGACGCCTGCATCCCGACACTGCGGTGGTGACGGCCGTCCAGCTAACCTCGGGTTAACCGTTGCGCTTCATCCTGAGGTCATGCGCGCCATGGCACTGCTTGTTCTCGCCCTCGTACCCCTCCTCCCAGGGACCGCCTCCGCGGCGGGGCGATGCGCCGTCCTGGTCCGCGAAGGGACGCTCGAGACGCTGGTCAACCGCTGCGGTACCTGTCGCGAGGTGCGGGTGCAGCGCGATCGCCCCGGCAACGGCTTTCCGACCCACCGGACGGTGATGTTGCGCGAAGGCGGCCAGGCGCCCCTGCCCTTCCGTGGCACCGGAAGCACCAGGATCCTATCCGACGATCCGTGCGAAAAGGGGATCCGCGACGCCGGCCCCCTGACCGCGCCGGCCTGCATCCGCATTCTTCCTGCGAGCAGGACTGGACCTCTCCTGATCAACGAGTGCGAAGACTGCCGCTCGGCCAGCATCGAAACCCGCGAACGCGACGGACGCCGCCTGACCCGGTCCTATTCGCTGGCCGGCAAGGCCTCGATTCCGTTCCAAAACCCCAACGCGCTTGACGCTCGCATCCTCTCCCAGTCCCCCTGCAAACCCTGAACAGAAAAAAGCCGCCTCGTCGGATGAGGCGGCTTCTTCGCGTTCTGCCCGAATACCCTGGCTTCAGTCGGCGGGCATCGGGGCCGTTCCCTTGGGAAGCTTGGGCGGCGCTTCGTCCTCGGTGTAGTCGAAGACGATCGCTTGCTTCTCGATCCGGACCCGCACCACACCGCCCTTGGTCAGCCGGCCGAACAGGATCTCCTCGGCCAGCGGCTTCTTCACGTGCTCCTGGATCACCCGGGCCAGAGGACGCGCCCCGAACAGGCGGTCATAACCCTTGTTCGCCAGCCACGTTCGCGCTTCGTCGGTGAGCACGATGGTGACACCGCGGTCGGCAAGCTGGGCCTCCAGCTCCATGATGAACTTGTCGACCACCATGGCGACCACCTCCGGCTCCAGGTTCTTGAACTGGATGACGGCGTCCAGGCGGTTCCGGAACTCGGGCGTGAACATGCGCTCGATCGCCTCGGTGTCGTCGCCGACCCGCTCGCTGCGCTCGAAACCGATCGCCGGCTTGGCCAGTTCGGTGGCGCCTGCGTTGGTGGTCATGATCAGGATCACGTTGCGGAAATCGACCGTCTTGCCGTTGTGGTCGGTCAGCTTGCCGTGGTCCATCACCTGCAGAAGCACGTTGAAAAGGTCCGGATGGGCCTTCTCGATCTCGTCCAGCAGCAGCACCGCATGCGGCTGCTTGTCGATGGCGTCGGTGAGCAGCCCCCCCTGATCGAAGCCGACGTAGCCCGGGGGCGCGCCGATCAGCCGCGAAACGCTGTGCCGCTCCATGTACTCCGACATATCGAAACGTACGAGTTCGACCCCGAGCGTCCGGGAAAGCTGCCGTGCGACCTCGGTCTTGCCGACCCCGGTCGGACCCGAGAACAGGTAGCAGCCGATCGGCTTTTCGGGTTCGCGCAAGCCCGCGCGGGCAAGCTTGATCGCGCTCGACAGGGCGCCGATCGCGCGATCCTGTCCGAACACCATGGTCTTGAGATCGCGCTCGAGGTTAGCCAGCGTCTTGCGGTCGTCGGTGGACACGCTCTTTGGGGGGATGCGGGCGATCTGTGCCACCACCTCCTCGACGTCCTTGACGGTCACCGTCTTTCGGCGCTTGTTCTCGGGCAGCAGCATGCGCGAAGCGCCGACCTCGTCGATGACGTCGATCGCCTTGTCGGGCAGCTTGCGGTCGTTGATGTAGCGCGCCGACAGCTCGACCGCGGTGCGGATCGCCTCGGCGGTGTAGCGCACGCGGTGGTGCTTCTCGAAGTACGGCTTCAGGCCGCGCAGAATCTTCACCGCATCTTCGACCGAGGGCTCGTTGATGTCGATCTTCTGGAACCGTCGGACCAGCGCCCGATCCTTCTCGAAGTAGTTTCGGTATTCTTTGTAAGTCGTTGATCCTATGCAGCGAAGCGTGCCGCTCTGCAGAGCCGGCTTGAGGATGTTCGAAGCGTCCATCGAGCCGCCGCTGGTGGCGCCGGCGCCGATGATGGTGTGGATCTCGTCGATGAAGAGGATCGCGCCGTCGGTGGCTTCGAGCTCGGCCATCACCATCTTCAGCCGCTCCTCAAAGTCGCCGCGGTAGCGGGTACCCGCCAGCAGCGTCCCCATGTCGAGGGCGAAGATGGTCGCATCCAGCAGCACGTCCGGCACCTCGCCGTGCACGATCCGCCGCGCCAGTCCTTCGGCGATGGCAGTCTTGCCGACCCCGGGATCGCCGACGAACAGCGGATTGTTCTTGTTGCGCCGACACAGGATCTGGATCGTGCGATCGATCTCGGCGTTGCGGCCGATCAGCGGATCGATCCGCCCCGAGCGGGCCTTCTCGTTCAGGTTGACGCAGTAGGCGGACAGAGCCTCCTGTCCCTTCCGCACCACCTTCTCGCCGTTCGCTTCCTCCTCGGCGCCATGGACGGTATGCGAGCGCGACTCGCCCGGCACCTTGGCGATCCCGTGCGAGATGTAGTTGACCGCGTCCAGCCGCGACATGTCATGCAGTTGGAGAAAATAGACCGCGTGGGACTCGCGCTCGGAGAAGATGGCGACCAGCACGTTGGCCCCTGTCACCTCCTCGCGACCCGACGATTGCACATGGATCGCGGCCCGCTGCACCACGCGCTGGAAGCCGGCGGTGGGCTTGGGATCGGCGGTGCGGCCGCCGACCAGCCCCTGAAGCTCGTTCTCGAGGAAGTCGAGCAGGTCCTCGCGCAGACGCGGCAGCTCGACCCCGCAGGCGCGCAGGACGGCCACCGCATCCTGGTCCTCGGTGAGGGCCAGCAGAAGGTGCTCAAGGGTGGCGTACTCGTGGCGGCGCTCGGTCGCGTGGGCCAATGCGCGATGGAGGGTCTGCTCCAAGTTCCGCGACAACATGAGCTGCTATTCCTTTTCAATCGTACACTGCAGAGGATGTTGGTGCTGGCGGGCCAGGTCCATGACCTGGTTCACCTTCGTCTCGGCGACCTCGTACGTGTAAACGCCGCACACCCCCACGCCGCGTTGATGCACGTGCAGCATGATCCGGACAGCTTCCTCCTGGCTCTTGCCAAAGTACTGCTCCAGTACGTTGACGACGAACTCCATCGGAGTGTAGTCGTCGTTCAACATGAGCACCTTGTACATCGACGGCTTCTTCGTCTTCGGCCGGGTCTTGATAGAAACGCCGGTGGACGGTCTGTCGCCGTCGTTGGCCCGGTTTCCGCCGCTCATCCGATTTCGGTTGCCTCCGTGCGTCATCGGACACCGATCCGATACCTATATATGATGGGCTCCGGGGGTCCGAAACCCCCACCCAAACAGACCCTTTCCGCCTTCATGATCTCCCTTCGGACGTCCTGTCGTCAACCGACCCTGCCGCACGATAGCCACGCCCTTTCCCGAAGAGGCCGCGAGTTCCCCGTTTCCGTTAACCCTTTCTACAACCGTTTTCTGGCACACTCGGCGTCGGCCGAGGGGTCAAGAAGAGCTGTCGTCAAAGCCGTATCAGAGGGGATTTATGAGTCTGTCACGGGGATTGCGAGTCGCCATCGCCGCCGCGTGTGTCGTTCTGGGTATGCACGGGGCTGCTGCTGCAAAGTACGCCTCCTACGTCGTCGATGCGGATTCCGGTCAGGTCCTGCATTCGATCAACGCCGACGAGCGGAAGTACCCCGCCTCGCTGACCAAGATGATGACCCTGTATCTGACGTTCGAGGCGCTCGACAAGGGCCGTCTCAAGATGAGCACGCCGTTGTCGGTCTCGGCTCACGCGGAACGGCAGCCGGCTTCGCGGCTTGGCGTGCGCCGCGGTGAGAGCCTGACCGTCCACCAGGCGATTCTCGCCCTCGTCACCCGTTCAGCCAACGACGTGGCGGTGGTGGTAGGAGAGAGCCTCGGCGGAACCGAGGCGGCGTTCGCCCGCAAGATGACCGAGAAGGCCCGCCAGCTCGGCATGATGCACACGACGTTTCGCAACGCCTCCGGCCTGCACAACCGCGGTCAGATGACCACCGCCCGCGACATGGCGCTGCTGGCCAAGGCTCTGATGAGGGACTTCCCTCAGTACTACCCGATGTTCGGCACCCATCAGTTCACGTACGACGGCCAGGTGTTCAAGAACCATAATGCCCTTCTCGATTCCTACGAAGGGACCGACGGCATCAAGACGGGGTATGTCGCCGCCAGCGGCTTCAATCTTGTGGCATCGGCCCGGCGCAACGGTCACCGTCTGATCGGAGTGGTGCTGGGCGGACGGTCGCCGTCTTCCCGCAACAGCCACATGATCGCGCTCCTCGACAAAAGCTTCGAGAACCTTCAGGCCTCCGCTCCCGGCGCCAAGCCGACGCCCTTCGTCAGCGCGTGGGCGGATTCCTCCGCCGCCGCGGCGGACGAGAGTGAAGGCGACGCCGACACCGAGCAGGTCGCCGCTGCGGCCGCCGGATCTTGGGGGATCCAGGTTGGCGCCTTCACCGCCTACGACCCCGCCTATAACGCAGCGGTCAAGGCGATGGCCAAGACGCCGCGCCTGCTCGACGACGGCTCGGTCGCCGTCGCGCCCTACAAAAGCAAGAAGCGCACCCTCTACCGCGCCCGCGTCGTCGGGATCGGCAAGGACGAAGCCTACCAGGCGTGCAAGGCGCTCAAGCGCAAGGGCGGCGACTGCATGGTCCTGCGGGTGAAACCTGAGGCTTGAGCCCGCCACTATTCCGGCGGCCCTGCGGCCAAGCGGGGCCGCTCTCGTGTTCCCCCTCCTCCGACCGGAGCCCCCGCACCGCCACTCCCGGCTTGGCGACGAATGTCCGTGCGCGGATCGTCCGTGAGCCTGCGCGCACCGTCACCAGGATTGTCCTGTAGGCTGCGCCCTCGTAGCGGACGAGCCGATCGGTCGCCGCGGCATTGGCGTCGCGCAGGACAATGCCCTTCACCATCCCGCCGGCCGCTTTCCGCAGGCTGAGATAGGGCTGATCGCGAAGCCGGACGAGACGGTAGCCGCAGAGCGAGCCGGGACGTACCCGGCCGGGTAGCGGCACATGCCCCAGCACGTCGGCCAGAACCTCGGCGCAGGTCAGGGTGCCGTAGAAGAAGTAGGTCAACCGAGGTCCGGAGGATTCAGGCCTACGGCCTGCAGCTGGCCGCTCAGCAGCGCTTTCAGTCGCGCCAGCCCTTCCTCGGTGCGCGCCTCGCAGCGAGCGACGAGTACCGCCTGGGTGTTCGAAGCACGCAGCAGCCACCAGCCGTCCTCCGTGGTCACCCGCACCCCGTCGATGTCGTCGACCTTGATGTCGCTCTCGTCGGCGAGACGGGCCTTGACCTCGGCCACCGCCTGGAACTTCCGGTCCTCGGGGCAGTCGAAGCGGAGTTCGGGCGTGTTGACGAAGGTCGGCAGCGAATCCCGCATCTCGGCGAGGCTCTGGCCAGCGGAGCCGGCGATCGCGAGCAGCCGCACCGCCGAATAAAGAGCGTCGTCGAATCCGTACCAGCGGTGCTTGAAGAAGATGTGGCCGCTCATCTCGCCGGCCAGCGCTGCGCCGGTTTCGGCCATCATGTTCTTGATCAGCGAGTGTCCGGTCTTGCCCATCAGCGGCTTGCCGCCCATGCGCGCAATCTCATCGAAGAAGACCTGGCTCGCCTTGACGTCGGCGATGATGGTGGCACCGGGGAGGTCGGCCAGCACGTCGCGGGCCAGGACGACCAGGATCTGGTCTCCCCACAGAACCCGTGCCTTGCCGTCGACGACGCCGATGCGGTCGCCATCGCCGTCGAACGCGATGCCCAGGTCGCAGCCTTCGGCGAGCACCGCCTGCTTGAGCTGCTCGAGGTTTTTTTCCTCGGTCGGATCGGGGTGATGGTTGGGGAAGCGGCCGTCGATCTCCGCATTCAGCAGGATGTGCCGGCCGGGCAGGCGCTCGGTCAGCCGACGCATTGCGTCACCGGCCGAGCCGTTGCCCGCATCCCATGCCACTCTGAGCGCCTTGCCGGGGGTGAAATCCTTGAGCAGCCGCGCGATATAGGGCTCGATCACGTCGCGATCGGTCAGCCGGCCGCGGCCCGAGGCGAAGCGGCCGGAGGCGGCGATCTCGCCCACCCGCTGGATGGCGCGGCCAAAGAACGGCTTGTTCTTCAGCACCATCTTGATGCCGTTGTATTCGGGCGGGTTGTGCGACCCAGTGATCTGAACCGCAGCGTCTGCGTTCATCTCGCTGGACGCATAGTAGAGCATCGGGGTCGGGCCGCAGCCGATGCGGACCACATCGAGGCCACAGGCGAGCAGGCCCTCCGCCATCGCGTCGGCCAGCTTCGGCGAGCTCAGGCGGCCGTCGCGACCGAGCACCACCGTGCCGCCGCCTTGCTCGGCAACGATGGTTCCGAAGGCGCGCCCTACGGTCGCAACATCGGCGGGGGCAAGCGAGCGATCGACGATGCCGCGAATGTCGTACTCACGCAGGATGCTGCGGTCGAGCTGTCCCCCCATTCGGGCTCTCCTCAGGTGATGACGGTCGGTGCGGCCATTCCCGTCCGCTTCTCGATCTCGGCCAAATCCCTCGATGCTGAGATCAGATCAGCCAGCGCCTCCTGCGTGGGAATGTCGTGGCGGGCCGGGTTCGGCTCGAAGCGCTCCAGGTAGACCCGCAACGTCGCTCCTTCGGTGCCGGTTCCCGACAGGCGGTAGATGATGCGGGAGCCGTCCTCGAACAAGACGCGGACGCCCTGCTTGGCGGCCGTGCTGCCGTCGATCGGATCGGTATAGGCGAAATCGTCGGCGGTCTTCACCTTCCGGCCCGCCAGGGTTGCCCCGGCCAGGGAACCCAGGTGGGCGCGCAGGTTCGCCATCAGGCCCTCGGCGGCGTCGGCGGCGATCGCCTCGTAGTCGTGCCGCGAATAGTAGTTGCGGCCGAACCGGCGCCAGTGGTCACGCACGATCTCCTCGACCGAGCTGCCGCGGCGCCCCGCCAGGATCGACAGCCACATCAGTGCCGCCCACAGGCCGTCCTTCTCGCGTACGTGGTCGGATCCGGTGCCGAAGCTCTCCTCGCCACAGAAGGTGACGCGTCCGGCATCCAGCAGGTTGCCGAAGAACTTCCATCCGGTGGGCGTCTCATAGCAGGCGATGCCCAACGCCTCGGCGACCCGGTCGGCGGCACCGCTGGTCGGCATCGAGCGGGCAACCCCGGTGATGCCGTCGCGGTAGGCCGGCACCAGGCGGGCATTCGCCGCCAGCACGGCCAGACTGTCGGATGGAGTGACGAAGAAGTTCCGCCCGACGATCATGTTGCGGTCGCCGTCGCCGTCCGAGGCGGCGCCCAGATCGGCGCCATCCGGCCGCGCCATATGGGCGACCAGATCGTGGGCGTGAACCAGGTTGGGATCCGGATGGCCGCCGCCGAAGTCCTCCTTGGGGACGCCGTTGATCACGGTTCCCGCCGGCGCTCCCAGCCTGCGTTCCAGGATCTCGGCGGCATAGGGGCCGGTCACCGCGTGCATCGCGTCGTAGCGCATGCGGAACCCGGACCGGAACAGGCCGGCCAGGGCATCGAAGTCGAACAGGCGCTCCATCAGCTCGGCGTAGTCCGCAACCGGATCGATCACCTCGACGACGGCATCGCCGAGGCGGGTCTCTCCCAGGCGGTCGAGATCGATGTCCTCCGCCTCCAGGATCCTGAATTCGCGGATCTCACGGCTCTGCGCGAACACGGCCTCGGTGATCTTCTCGGGCGCCGGGCCGCCGTTGGTGGCGTTGTACTTGATTCCGAAATCCTCGTGCGGCCCGCCCGGATTATGGCTGGCCGACAGCACGAAGCCGCCGAAGGCGCCATACTTGCGGATCACACACGAAGCGGCGGGGGTCGACAGGATGGCGCCACGGCCGACCAGGATGCGGCCGAAGCCGTTCGCCGCCGCCATCTTGAGGATCACCTGCGCGGCCTGACGGTTGAGGTAGCGACCGTCGCCGCCGACCACGAGGGCGGTACCCCGGTAGCCATCGAGCGCGTTGAACACCGACTGAACGAAGTTCTCAAGATAATGGGCCTGCTGGAAGACCGGCACCTTCTTCCGCAATCCCGAAGTTCCGGGACGCTGGCCCTCGAAAGGCGTGGTAGCGACGGTGACGACGGGCATCGCTCTTCTCCCCTATCCGGGATTCCCAAGCGGCAACAACGTCATAACGCGACAGGCTGACCCTGAAGATGAAGGATGCGGGCCCCATCCCGAGCCTGTCGGAGGACGGGGCCCCACACCTTGCGAGACGTACGCCCTAATGCTGAGGTGCAATATAGGGACGGCCGACGCAATGGTAATGGAAACCGGCCTCTGCCATTTCACGCGGATTGTAGATGTCCCGCATATCCACAAGGATCGGGGTGCGCATCATCCGCTTGACCCGGGCCAGATCGAGAGCGCGGAACTCGTTCCACTCGGTGAGAATCACCAGAACGTCGGCCCCGCCCATCGTCTCGTAGGCGGTATCGCACCACTCGACGTCCTCGATCAGCTTGCGCGCCTCGCTCATCCCCTCGGGGTCGAAGACGCGCAGCATGGCGCCGGCCTGGCGCAGGGCGGGGACGATGACGAGCGACGGCGAATCCCGCATGTCGTCGGTATTGGGCTTGAAGGTCAGGCCGAGCACCGCGATCGTCTTCCCGGCGACGTCGCCGCCGAGAGCGGCCGCCACCTTGTCGGCCATCCGCCGCTTGCGCTGCTCGTTGACGTCGACCACCGTCTCGACAATGCGCAACGGCGATCCCGCGTCGCGCGCGGTGTGTACCAGGGCCAGGGTGTCCTTGGGGAAACACGAACCGCCGTAGCCCGGACCGGCATGCAGGAACTTGCGGCCGATCCGGCCGTCGAGCCCGATACCCTTGGCGACGTCCTGGATGTCCGCGCCGAGCTTTTCGCAAAGGTCCGCAACCTCGTTGATGAACGTGATCTTGGTGGCCAGGAACGTGTTGGCCGCGTACTTGATGAGCTCGGCGGTCTGCCGGGTGGTGAAGACGATCGGCGTCTCGATCAGGTAGAGCGGACGATAGAGTTCGCGCATGACTTCGCGGGCTCGCTCGCTCTCGGCACCGATGACCACGCGGTCGGGACGCATGAAGTCCTCGATGGCAGAGCCTTCGCGCAGGAACTCGGGGTTGGAGACGACGTCGAACTGGGCGTCCGGGCGAACCTCGCGCACCACTTTCTCGACCTCGAGCCCGGTACCGACCGGAACGGTCGACTTGTCGACGATCACGGTATAGCCCGAGATGCTGCGGGCGATCTCGCGGGCGGCCGCGAAGACATAAGTCAGGTCGGCGTGGCCGTCACCGCGCCGCGTCGGCGTGCCGACGGCGATGAAGACGGCGTCGGCACCGCGCACCGCCTGAGGCAGGTTGGTCGAGAACGACAGGCGTCCCGCCTTGACGTTGCTTGCGACCAGGGTGTCGAGGCCCGGCTCGTAGATCGGCATCTCGCCGGCCAACAGCATGTCAATCTTCTTCTCGTCGCGGTCGACGCAGACGACTTCGACACCGAACTCCGAGAAGCATGCCCCGGAAACCAGACCGACGTACCCGGTGCCGATCATTGCAATTCGCATGATATTCCCCCTCGCCCTCTTTCGCGTCCGATCTACCTACGCGAACTGTTTTAAGATCCTGTTCATGCCATCGCGCAAGTCGTCCCGGGCCAGCGCGTAGGCGATGTTGGCTTCGATGAAGCCCAGCTTGTTGCCGCAGTCGAAGCGTCGGCCGTCGAAGCGGAAGCCGTGAAAGGCAACCCGGTCGATGGTCTTGGCCATCGCATCGGTGAGCTGGATTTCGCCGCCGGCGCCACGCTCGTGCTTGGCAAGCTCGGTGAACACCTCGGGCTGCAGGATGTAGCGGCCGATGATCGACAACGTCGAGGGCGCCACATCCGGCGCCGGCTTCTCGACCAGTCCCTTGGCGCGCGCCAGTTTGCCGTCGTCGCTGACGACGTCGAGGATGCCGTAGCGGTTGGTGAGTTCGCGCGGCACGTCCTCGACCGCAACGATGTTGCCGCCCACCTTGTCGTAGACCTGCATCATCTGCTTGAGCGCGCCAGGCTGGCCCAGCATCAGGTCGTCGGGCAGCAGGACAGCGAACGGCTCGTCGCCGACGAAAGCGCGGGCGCACCAGACGGCGTGACCCAGCCCGAGCGGCCGCTGCTGACGGACGTAGCTGACCCTCCCCGGTTCGAGCAGGACCTGCCGAACCGCCTCCAGCTCGGCCTTCTTGCCCTTCGCCTCCAAGGTGTCCTCAAGCTCGTAGGCGTGATCGAAGTGGTCCTCGAGCGAGCTCTTGCCGCGCCCGGTGACGAAGATGATGTCCTCGATTCCCGCCTCGAGGGCCTCCTCGACCCCATACTGGATCAGCGGTTTGTCGACGACGGTCAGCATCTCCTTCGGGATCGCCTTGGTGGCCGGCAGGCTCCTCGTGCCCAGCCCCGCGACCGGGAACACGGCCTTACGCACCCGTTTGTTCATGAGCTCCTCTGTTCGCTGCGATTCCGAGAATGACACCGATAACCTGCTCCGAAAGCCGCCATTGCGCCGCGCCTGTCGAAGGATGAGGACGGAGCCTCGACGCCATGGCGCGACGATTTCGCCACGGGGTCACTTGAGAGGTGCGACATGAGGCGCAAGAAGCTTCAAGCGCTGTAGATGCCACACGGCGACAGCGCCCGCAAGCATGCCTGACGGCCGCTACTTGCCAAGCAACACGTCCTTGGCCTCGTTGATCTTCGCGGCAAGATACGAGGTGCCGCCGCGGTCGGGATGGACGTTTGCCATCAGCCGGTGGTAGGCGGCCTTGATCGTCTTCTCGTCGGCGCCCTCCTCCAGGCCGAGGATCTCCAGCGCCTCGTCCCGGGTCATTTTCAGCTTGCCCTGCGGCCCGCGCTCGCGCCCGTCGTTGGCGGCCGCCGCCGCTGCCAGCTCCTCCCGCCAGTTCTCGTGGGCACGGTCCAGGAAGGTCTCGACCACCTGCGCCGACTGCGGATCGACATGGGTGCAGCTCTGCAGCAGGCTGGCCAGTTCCAGCAGCGTCATGTCGGACAAGCGGCGCCCGCTGTAGGCCCCTTCGATCACCTCGCCGTCGAGACGGCCGCTGTCGTGGTCGAGCACGGCATGGACGAAGCGGGTCCGGACCTCGCTGGTGCGTCCGCTGTTGCCGCCGCCGCCGCCCGCATAACCGAAATCCCCCGACATCCGCTTGAACGCCTTGGCGCGCTGCGACACGCTGCGGAAACGCATGAACCACGGCAGGAACGCCGGCAACGCGGCGAGCAGCCAACCGATCTGCCCCGTCAGCACCAGCAGAACCACCAGGCCGGCTCCCCCCACCACCGCACCGCGCCGCAGAATGCGGGCCACGTCCTTCGGCTCGGAATAGGCGAACCAGTGGATGGCCAGCAGCACCGATCCCAGCAACGCGAATCCGAGGAGGAGATACGACACCTTTTATCTCCGCTTCATCTGATCGGCGATCCTGAGCACGTCGCCGCCCCGCGATCGGGCGAGATTCTCCAGCGCCGGCCTGCCGCCCGCCGCGAACACGGCAACCGCGCTGAGCAATTCCTTGAGCACCCCGGCACTCGATGCGTCGAAGCGGCAGTAGGCGCCGCCCGATAGTTTGGCGATCTGCTTGAACGAGAAGGAGGCGACGGGATCCTCGCCTTCCTGGAACATGAAGGCCGGCACGCCCAGCACCCCCAGCTCGCCGGCGAGATGGCCGAGCGCATCGACATCCTCTTCCATGCAGTCGCCTACGAACACCAGGGCATTGACCCGCTTCGTGCGCGTCTCGTTGGCGGCGTGCTTGAGGACCTTGCGGATCTGCGTCTGCCCGGCCAGGCAGAACACCGAGGTCATCAGCCGCATCAGCTCGCGCGAGTCGGACACCCAGGGGCTGGTCTTGTACTCGCCGAAGCCGCGATAGAAAGCGAGCTGCAGGTCAAGGCCGCCAAGCGCGGCGGTGGCCGAGAACATCTCGCCCTGGATCTGCGCCGCGCGGTCCCAGCTCGGTTCGCGGCTGGCGGTCGCGTCCATCGCGAAAATCAGGCGCCCGCGGGTGCCGGGCGAGGTATTGCGGGGCGTCTCGGCCACCTTGCGCAGGAATTCGCTCAACTCCTTCGTGGTGGTCGATGTGCTGGGAACGTGTCCGTCGGATGTCATGCTCGGCCTGTCCGTTGGCTGCGGATGGTCGGTCCTGCCCTCTAAGGATGACATAGTGCCGTCCGATGCGCATCGCCACTCCCGCGACCGCCCCAGAAGCGCTGCGAATCTCCCTCTCCTGATCCCGACGGAAAGCCAGCTTGATGTCGACCGGCAGCACCGACACATGTGTCGTTACGCCAACGGAGAAGACATGAAGGACGAAGAAGGAAAACCGGAGCTTCTGGCGACGGAGGATCCGATCGAGGCGGCCGCCGAGGCCGGTCTCCGATACACTCATGACGGCCGTCCCGGCATCACCCGTGAAGAGATCGGCGACAAGGAGTTCCGCTACCGGCGCACCGACGGCAGCGTGATCGAGGATCCGAGAACGCTGTTCCGCATCCGCAAGCTGGCGATCCCGCCGGCCTGGCAGGCGGTCTGGATCTGCCCCTCGCCCAATGGACACCTGCAGGCGACCGGCCGCGACGCACGGGGTCGCAAGCAGTACCGCTACCACCCGCGCTGGCGCGAGATTCGCGACGAAACCAAGTTCGGCCGCATGGTGGCCTTCGGCGAGAAGCTGCCGCTCATCCGCGCCCGCGTCGATGCCGACATGGCGAGACGCGGCCTGCCCCGCGAGAAGGTGATCGCCGCCGTTGTCCGCATCCTGGACGATGGCCTGGTCCGGGTCGGCAATCCCGAATACGAGAAGAGCAACGACAGCTACGGCGCCACCACCCTCAAGGACGAGCACGCCGCCATCTCGGGCGGCCGGCTTCGGCTGCGCTTCCGCGGCAAGAGCGGCAAGATGCACGACGTCAGGCTGGAGGACAGGCGCCTCGCCCGCATCGTCAAGCGCTCGCAGGATCTGCCGGGCGAGGAGCTGTTCCAGTACCTCGACGACGACGGCGTGCAGCACACGATCGAATCTTCGGACATCAACGAGTATTTGCGTCAAACCGCGGGCGACGGCTTCACCGCCAAGGATTTCCGGACCTGGGCGGCCACGGTGCTGGTCGCCTGCGAGCTCGGGGGGATGGAGCCGGCGCCGACCCGAAAGGCGATTCGCAGCGCTCTGAAGCAGACCATCGGACGCGCTGCCGAGAAGCTGGGCAACACGGTCGCGGTCTGCCGCAAGTCCTACGTTCACCCCGACGTCGTCCGGGATTTCCAGGAAGGTCGCTGCATCACCCTGCCAAGGGTCAAGTCCGTTCAAGGACTCACCGAGAACGAGGCGAAGGTGCTGGCGTTCCTGCGCTCGGTCGCGGCCGGCTGACCGGCCTCACGCCGTCACTGCCCGGGAGGCATCTCCCACCGCCTCCCGCACGTAGCCTTCGAGGGCGAGCGCTCGGTGGGCGGCGGTGTGGGCCGCCAGCACCCGCCGCCGAGCCGCTGCGCCGATCCGCGCCAGAAGCTCGGGGGAACGATGCAGGTGGCCCAGCACATCGTCCGCGGTTTCGGCCACCAGGACCTCCTTGCCGGGACGCAGGAAGTGCTCCAGCCCCTCCCACCAGTCGCTGATGATCGGGGTGCCGCAGGCGGCCGCCTCGAACAGCCGGATGCTGGGCGACCAGCCGGCCGCCACCATGTCCGCACGGGTGATGTTCAGGGTCGCCCGCTGGGCGGCGTAGAACTTGGCATGTTCCGCCGGCGCGACATGCGCAATCCGCTCTACCGAGCCCCACGCCACGGTCTCCGGGTACTGGGGCCCGGCGACGACGAACTTCCCTTCCGGCCAGCACCAGGCGGGCGTGATCAGCAGCTCCTCGACCTTGGGCTGCCGGTCCTCCGAATAGGTCCCCATGTAGCCCATGTCCCAGCGGACCTTGATGCCGAGCGCAGGGGCGTAGACTTCGGGATCCACCGAGCAGTACAGGGGCCGCGCCATCGGCGAGCCCAGCTCGCTTTCGATCCTATCCAGGAGCGGACCACCGCTGAACGAAAGGTAGAGCCCGTATCGGCCGGCCAGTTCGGGTGTCAGGTAGGAGCAGGTGCCCTTCTCCATCGCGGCGAGCGTCACCGGGGTGTCGATGTCGTAGAAGGCGACGAGCCCTTGGGCGCGGTCGCACACCCATTCGCCGACCACGATGCCGTCGGGCACGAACGAGCCGACAATCACGAGATCGGCGGACCGCACGTCCCGCTCATGACGGGCCGCAAGCACGGCGAAGTCCTCGTACAGGGCGAGTCTCCCCCACGTCGGGCGCGGCATGTCGCGGTTGTCGGCGTACCAGGACACGTCGCGTTCCAGGAAAAGAACATCGTGGCCGCGCCGCGACAGTTCGCGCACTAACCCGCGGTAGGTGACCGCGTGGCCGTTGCCCCACGACGAGGTGATCGACAGGCCGAGGATGACGATCCGCATGCTTCTCCCCTCAGGACGCGGCGCGCAACGTGACGCGGCGGCCGCCCAGCAGGCGGACCACCTCGCGAGCGCGATGCGCATAGGTGTGCCGGGCCAGGATGCGCCGCCGTGCTGCGGTGCCGATGGCCCGGGCGCGCTCCTCGGTCAGGCTGGCGAGGTGGGCCGCCACCGCGTCACCGTCGGCAGCGACCAGGACTTCCTCTCCGGGGTCGAGGAACAGCTCGATCCCCGCCCAGGCGTCGGTGATCAGGCAGGCTCCCGCACCGGCCACCTCGAAGACCCTGGTCGGCGGCGAAAAGCCGTTCTCGGCCATCGACTCCCGATTCACGTTCAGCACCGCCCGCGCCGAGCAGTTGATTGCGTTGTGCTGGTGCGTGTAGACGTGGCCCAGGCGGCGCACGTTGTCGGTCATCGCCTTGTCGTGCCATCCGTTCCCGCCGAGCACGAAGCTCCTTTCCGGGAGCGCCGCGGCCGGCCGCAGGAAGAACTCCTCGACCCGCGCCTCCCGGTCGGGAAGACGGTTGCCGATGAAGGCGAGATCGCAGGCGAACGTCGGGTCGCTCGCCACCGGATGGTGGCTGTCCGGCTCCAGCGCATTGTAGATCGGCACGCACGCCCTTGCCCCGACCGCCCTGTAATTCGCCACCACCGGGTCGCCACCGCCGTAGGTCAGCACGAGGTCGTAGTCCGCCACCGCCGACCGCAGGGGTTTGCCGGGGTCAACCGCCATCGCGGCCAGCGTCGCCGGGGCGTCGACATCCCACAAGATGGCCAGCGCCCCTGGCCGGCGCAGGGCCGGGATCGCCACATCGAGCTCGTCGTCGAACACCCCTACCCCGCTCGCCTTGACCAGGACATCGGCGTTCCGCGCCTGATCGAGGGCGCATTCGAGACCGTCCCGGGTCGCGGGATAGACGACGACATGGGCCCACTCGGGAGGCTCAATGTCACGGTGCGCCTGACGGTCGAAAGCATCAGGCTCGAAGAAGGTGATGTCGAAGCCGTGCCTGGCGAGTTCCCGCAGCAGGCCGCGGTAATAGGTCGCCGCTCCGTTCCAGTAGGCGGAGACGAGGCTGGAGCCGAAGAAAGCCATCCTGATCATGCCGCCACTCCCCTGCTGTTGCTGTTGCTGCTGCTGCGCCGCCGGCGCACGCCGAGGCCCCGGCAGATCGCCAGCAGCTCCTCGGCCCGATGCCCGCAGGTGTGGCGGGCGCGGATCGAAGCAAGCCCGTTGCGCGTCAGCTCCCTGGCCAGCCCGCGGTCGTTGAGGACGTCGCGCAGCCGCCGCTCCATCTCGGTGCCGGTGCGCGCCAAGAGAAAATCGCGGCCGGGTCGGAACAGTCCCTCGGAGTCCTGCCACGGCGCCGAGACCAGGGGGATGCCGCAGGCCAGCGCCTCGAAGACCCGGATCGTCGGAATGCCCGGCAGCATGGTCGCGTAGAGCCGCCGCGGGACATGCACCGTTACCCGGTGGCGGGCAAACGCCTGAGGCACGCGATGGTTCGGCAACCAGCCGCAATAGCGCGCCCCCGAAGCGGCGACTGCCCGCAAGCCCTGCCTGGGATAGCGAACGCCGTGGACCCGCGCCTTCAGGCCAAGCCGGCGGATGGGCTCGAACAGCAGGCGCCTCAGCTCGTCAGAGCGTTCGCCGTCGCCCCAGTTGCCGATCCACACCAGGTCCCCCGTCTTCCAGGCGCGCAACGGCCTGAACAGGGCAACGTCCGCCGCCTCATGCCAGGTCCAGGCCCGCCGCGTCCAGCCGTTGCGAAGATAGATCTCGCGGATCGCCTCGCCGAACGCGAGCACTCCGTCGAAACCGGAAAGGTCGTAGCGGGCCATCTCGGATTCCCGGCTGGCCGCCCGATGGTGCGTGTCATGGAACAGGAGGAGGAACCGGGCCCCACCCTTGCGCATCCGCGACAGCCGCGCGACCAGCGCGGGATCGTTCCATTCGTGAACCAAGACGACGTCGGCGTCATCGGTCGCGCGCTCAAGGTCGAGGCGGCGGAGGTCGTACTCGGTCGACGACAGCCCGGGAAGTGCGTCCGCGATTTCGCGCAGCGCAGCAAGCCCTTGATCGGCCACCAGATTGCTCCGGCTCCAGCCCCCTTTCGGCTCGTACACGATCGCTTCATGCCCGCGGGCCTGCAGCTCGCGCACGACGCCGCGCAGGAAGTGGGCGTTGCCGTGGTTCCAGTCCGAAAACAGCGAGTGGTAGAACAGGACGAAGCGCATCCTCTCCCCTTCCTCAGACGGCCGGTGCGAGGCAGAGCTCGGCGTACAGGGCGCGGTAGTGCTGCGCCATCGCAGCGGCGGAGAACGTCAATCCGCGCTCCCGCGCGGCGGCCCCCATGGTTGCGCACCGCGCCGGCGACCGTGTGAGCTCCAGCAGGGCCCCGGCGAGCGCCACGTCGTCGGCCGGATCGACGAACAGCGCGCTGCCATCCCACAGTTCGCGCAGGGTGGGGATGTCCCCCAGCACGAGGGCGCAGCCCGAGAGCGCAGCCTCCAGGATACCAAGCCCGAACGGCTCGTAGCGGGCCGGAGACGCGAAGACGCGGGCGCGCGCCATCCAGGCTGCCAGCTCCAGCGGGTCAAGCATCCCAAGAGGCTCGGCGGCCGACAGCTTTGCCACCTCGCCCCCGAGGTCCGTCCGTTCGCCGGCAATACGGACCGGCCACGGCAGACGCGGCGCGACGCGGTCCAGCGCGGCGGCATTCTTGGCCGCATCCCACAGGCGACCCGCACCCAGCACGAAGTCTTCCTTGGCGACTGGCGCGAAAGCTTTCGCCGCGACCCCGTTCCAGATCACCCGGTTCGAACCCAGTCCGCCGTAGATGCATGTCAGCTCATCGCGAAAGGCCGCAGTCGGCGACACCACGACGTCGGCGGCGACAAGGCCGCGCTTTACCCTCTCGGCGTACGGCCGCCATTCGGGGGGAACGGTCTGCCCGTGCACGGCGCGCCACCACGAGAGGACGCAGGAATGGGCCACCACCAGCGTCGGCCGCCGCCACGGCAGCGTCGCCTGGGCGTAGCCGTTGAGGTGAACCAGTGCCGCACGGACCCGGTCGGCAAGGTCGAGTAGCCACTCTCCCGCCTCCTCCAGGTCGCGCTCGCGGCACTCCGGCATCCATTCCAGCGGCAGTTCGCGAACGGCCAGGGTGAGCCCGGGAACGCGCAGCGCCGCGGCGACCTGGTACCGGTTCGGCGCCGGCCCCATCACCGCCAGCACCGTCTGCACGCCCAGGGGCGCCAGGGCGCCCGCCAGCTCGAGGCTGTAGCGCCAGACGCCGCCCACCGCATCGGCTGTCATCAGCACCGTCAGGGGCGCCGGGCTCGCCGGTCGTCCGTCCATCACCCGGCGGCCCGCCGCTCCAGTTCGCGCAGCGGAAGCGGCCGGCTTTCCTGGAGGTCGCTGAAAGCGGAGAACTGCCGCAGGTAATAATCGAGCGCGCGCTCCCAGGCGTCGTCGTCGGGCAGCCCCCACAGCTTGCGGTACTGGGGCGAGCCCGGATACGGGAACATCGGCACCGGGTCGTTGGCCCACACCCCGGCCGCGCGCATGGCGTCGCGCCAGCGCCGCACCTCGTCGGGATGGTCCCACGGCGTCTCGATCAGGTTTGCCTGGACGAAGGGGACGCGCCGCTTGGCATGGTGCAGGCGCTCGGTGAGATCGTCGGTCGACATGCGGCAGCTCTTGTCGAGCGCGGCCCGCCCTTCGACGGTGATGCTCTCGACGCCCGCCTCGATCGAAACGCAGCCTGCCTGGCCCAGCAGGTCGATCATGTCCGGCTTCCAGAGGTCGATCCGGGTCTGCACGCCGAACTGGAGATCCCGCTGGCATAACGCCTCGAGCAGCCGCTTGTCCGGCAGGAAGATCTCATCGATGAAGTAGAGGTAGCGCACCCCCTGGGCGGCGAGGCCGTCGATCTCGGCGAGAAGCGTCGCAAGGTCGCGGCGGCGGTACTTGTTGCGAAAGTTCTCCTTGGCGCAGAAGGCGCAGCTGTAGGGACAGCCGCGCGACGCCTCGACCTCCGCCCCCGGGCCTTCCGGCGTCGCCTCGAAGCGGTGGTGATGGTGGCGGTGGCGGCGTATCCAGGTTTCCGGCCAGGAGAGAGCCGGCAAATCGACGAACGCCGACGCCTGCGGACCGTCGTTGATGGCCACCGCGCCGTCACGCCTGAAGCAGATGCCGGCAACGCCGTAGGGTGGCTCGTCGGCGAGACGCGCTACCGTATCCTCGCACTCGCCCATGACGACGATGTCGACCCCCAGCTTGCACAGCACGGCCCGCGGGGTGGTGGAGCCGTGCGGGCCCACCGCGATCGTCACTCCGGCAACGTCGCGGATGCTCTCCAGCAGGCTTTGCGGCACCCGTAGTTCTGGAGGCGCGCAGCGCCAGAACAGGTAGGTGGGCGCCGTCGACACCACGGTGACGTCCGGGCTGTAATCCTCGAGCCGCCGCCGCACGTCGGCCTCGCTGAGGCCGAACAGGTGCGCGTCGATGATCTCCGCCTGATGCCCTCGGCGCTCCAGCAGGGCCTTGCTGTAGCCGAGCTCGAGCGGCAGATGGGGCTCGCGGCAACCGAAGTAGATGCTGCCCGGGAACGTCCAGCCGGGGTTCACGAGAGCGAATCGCACGTCGCCACCTCCTTTCCTCAACCGGACGCGGCGGCGGGTGCTTCGTCGCGCCCCCCGCACAGCCACTCGTTGAGCCTTATCAGACCTGCTGCCGCCGGAATCCTGGCCTGCCAGCCCGTCACCTGCTGGAACCGGCGGGTGTCGGAGACGTAATAGAGCTGATCGCCGGAACGCCATGCGCCGTAGGTCAGGGCCGGCTTGCGGCCCATCAGACGGGCGATCATGGATACCATCTCGCGCAGCGACACCGCGTTTGCCGGCCCGCCACCGATGTTGAAGGCATGCCCCGAAACGCGGTCCATGTGGAGCTGCGCCAGGCGGAACGCCTCGACCACATCGTCGACGAACAGGACGTCACGGACCTGCTTGCCGTCGCCATAGATTGTGATCGGCTGCCCGTCGCGGGCGGAGATCAGGAAGTGGGCGACCCAGCCCTGGTCCTCGGTCCCGAACTGATGGGGTCCGTACAGGCAGCTCATGCGGAACACGCAGGCGCGAAGGCCGTAGATCCGGCAGTAGTCGAGCACGTACTGGTCGGCGCCCCCCTTCGAGCAGCCGTACGGGCTGTGCAGGTCGAGAGGCCGACTTTCGTCGACGCCAAAACGACGCACCAGGGTCGACAGCGGCTCGTAGCGGGACTTGCGCTCGGTGAGCCGGATCCCGTCGAGGGTCCCGTAGACCTTGTTGGTGGAGGCGAAGACGAGCGGCGGCGGCGTCTCCTGGGCGCGGATAGCCTCCAGCAGGTTCACCGAACCTCGCAGGTTGACCTCGAAATCCGTGACGGGGTCCGCGACGCTGGTGGTCACCGCGACCTGGGCCGCGAAATGGAAGATCTCGGAACAGCAGGCAACGGCTTCGCGCAGCGTGTGGCCGTCGCGGATGTCGCCCAGCATCGCCGAGACGCGCTCGCCATGCTTCTGACGCAGCCACACCAGGTTCTGCTCGACCCCTGCGCGCGACAGGTTGTCGTAGATCAGCACCTCGCGGCCCGAGGCGGCCAGGCGGTGGGCGAGGTTGCAGCCGACGAACCCGGCTCCACCCGTGATCAAGACGGGCTTCTGCGCCTCGCCGACGATCGCCGGCGCCGGAGCCTGCAAGGCCGCCACCGCGCGCGCGCCTTCCAGCCCGCCCTGTTCGAGCATCCGGCACAAGAGCTTGGGCGAGCCGTCGGCCCGCACCAGGCCCAGGTGGTAATGGCGCTCGTCGAAGTGAAAGCCCTCGCGGCTGGCAACGGCGGGATCGAGGTCCTGCCAGCCGTGCCAGTACCAGCGTGCTACCGGTGCCCGGGCGGTGACCAGGAAATGCTCGATCTGCCGCGCCTCGTCGCACCGCCAGGTAGAGTACCCCGCCTCGGTGATCCATATCTCGGGCCGGTGGCCGTGCTCGGCGAGGGTCCGCTCCATCTGCCCGACGACCTGCGGCCAACCCGGCCAGTGCGCCTGCCAGGTACCCGGGAAGCCGTGCAGGCCGACCGCGTCGACATAGTCGAGCACGCCGTTGCCGCAGATCAGATCGAGCCACACCGGGTCGGGCTGGCAGATCCCCGCCAGAACCGTCTTCTTGCCGCGCTTCTGGGTCCAGAAGGCGGCACCCCCGATCATCTCGGAGAAGACCTCCCAATTGGGGTCGAGCGCCCAGTCCCAGTTGCTGAGACTGTTGGGTTCGTTCCACAACTGAACCCAATCGAAGTGCTCGCCGTACCGCGTGATGATCCTGTCGACGAAATCGGCATAGTCGCGCGGATTGCGAGGCGGCGACGACACCCTGGGCTCGAGCCCAAGGGAGGGCGGCGTGTAGGTCACGCAGGGCAGCAGCTCGAACGACGCGCCGAGCCGCGGCAGCAGCCAGTCGTACCACAGCCGCCCACCGGGACCGTGGTAGTCAGCCCAAGAGACGACCGTGCGCAGACGACGAATGCCGACCTGCGTGAGGCCCGCGATCATCCGCTCGACCCGCTGATACTCGCCGGGTCGCAGCCACTCAAAGATGCCGGCGTTGTCCGGGAACGCGATCGCCGGGGTCCGCCCGCTCATGCCACCAGCCCTCGCGTCACCAGCTCACGCGTCGCCGCGTCGACCCGGTCCACCGACGCCTGCCCGGCCAGCCAGCCCACCAGCTCGGCGAGCCCGTCGTCCAGGCCGACACGGGGCCGATAGCCGAGAACGTCGCGGGCCAACGAGATGTCGGCAAAGCAGTGGCGGATGTCGCCCACCCGGTAACGGCCGCTGGCTTCCGGGGTTACGTCGTTGCGGCCCAGCGCCAGCCCCAGCCGTTCGGCGATCTCGGCGATGGTGTACCGGTTGCCGCTGCCGACGTTGAAGGCGCGGCCGTTGGCCTCGGGATTCTCGTACGCCAGCCGGCAAGCGGTCGCCACGTCGCGAACATGCACGAAATCGCGGGTCTGCAGCCCGTCCTCGAAGATCATCGGCGGGTTTCCGTTCAGCAGCCGCGAAGCAAAGATGGCGAGAACGCCCGTGTACGGGTTCGAGAGCGCCTGGCGGGTGCCGTAGGCGTTGAAGAAGCGGAGGGCGGCGGTGTGAATGCCGTAAGCCTGTCCGACCAGCAGGCAGACGCGTTCCTGGACGTACTTGGAGAGGGCGTAGACCGAGGCCAGCTCGGGCCTCTTGTTCTCCGGCGTCGGCACCGGGACAAGAGGCCGAGCGGCATCGTCCAGACACTCCCACCGGCCGCCTTTGAGCTGATCGGCGCCGCGGGCGGCGTTCTCCACCGTTCGCCCGTCGGCGGTCTGGTACAGGCCCTCGCCGTAAATGCTCATCGACGAGGCGACGACAAGGCGCTCGACCGGCCGCTCGATCAGCGCCTGCAGCAGCGTCGCGGTGCCCTGGTCGTTGACCGACATGTAGTCCTGGACCTGGTACATGCTCTGGCCGACCCCGACCATCGCCGCAAAGTGGAAGACGCCGTCGATGCCGGACAACGCTTTCCTCAGGGTCTGCCCGTCGCGGACGTCGCCTTCGATTACCTCGACGTCGGATGACACGTAATCGGGAATGCCCGCGCCGTCGCCATGCACCTGCGGCGACAGGCTGTCGATGATCCTTACGCCGTATCCGCTTTCAAGCAGCGTGTCGCACAAATGCGAGCCGATGAACCCGGCGCCGCCTGTGATCAATACTTTTCCCGGCATCTCGCGCTCTCCATCGTTGCCCTCCCACGTCGGTCTTGTTTCGATGGTGCTAACGCAGCGGACGCGCGAGACTGGCGGTCGCGCTGCCCGATCCGCAGAGTCGAACGATTCAAACGAACGATTGAGACTCAGTAGGGACGCCCCTGGCACGGTCGACGTGCCGGAGGATTCGCGCCCGCTTCACAACAAGTCTCATGGGGAACATGGTGTGGGAGCTGCTGGAATGCATCTCCCGGAAGCGCACGTCTCGTTAGAAAAGTCTGAGCGCCTCCAGGAAGCCGCGTATCTCCTGGCGCGCGGCGACGTGCGCCATTTGAAAGGGCTCCCCCGCACGCGGCAGGTCGAGGAGCGTCAACCCGAGAGGGAAAAGCTCGCGGTAGATCACGCGCTCGCCGAGCCCGGCGAGAGTGCGGAATCCGAACCGTCGCGACAGCTCGTCGAGGGCGGCACCCATGGCGCGCTTGTTGCGGGCATCGAGATTGCTGAGGCGGTTGCGCAGCACCACCCAGTCGACGGCTCCGCGCTTGGCCGAGGCGCGGCGGATCTTCTGTTCCCAGACCATCTCGGAGTAATGGCTGGGAGCCGTGATCTTGAGAGCCTCGCCTTCCACCTGGGCGAGGACGTCAAGGTCGACGAAGCTGTCGTTGAGGGGGGTAATAAGAGTGTCGGCAAAGGTGTGGCACAGCCGGTTCAGAAAGGTGTCCGCTCCGGGTGTATCGATCACCACGATGTCATTGGCCTGCGCCAGACCCGTGAGCAGTGCGACGAAACGCTCCTGCTCTTCGGCATGGGCCGCCCGCACGGTATCCTGGGTGCTCTTCTCCAGCGCGATATGGTCCGAGACCGGCAGGGCCCGCGACTCCTTCTGGCCGTAGGCCCGCCGGTTGTTGACGTACTTGGTCAGGGTGCGCTGGCCGACGTCGGCGTCGACGCTGGCCACCGACTTGCCGCGGCGCAGACAGGCGACGATCAGGTGCATGGCGATCGTCGACTTGCCGCTTCCCCCCTTTGTGTTGCCGACGACGACGATCCGGGAGCGCTTGTCGGTCATGCCGGTCTTACCCAGACAGCGATGTCGTGGTAGGCGATGCCGCCGTTCGGCGGCACCGGATCGGCCCCGGTCAGGCAGTTGATCCCTGCGCCCCCCTCGAAATCCCGGTTCGGCCATACGCTCTCGACGACGGCGACGCCACGCGCCTGACCCTCCGCGGCGACGGCGTGGACCAGGACCTCGCCGCGCCGGTTTCCGAGCCGCACCAGATCGCCGGCGGCGATGCCCAGCGCGGCACAGTCGTCGGGATGCAGCCGCACGGTCGGCCGCCGTTCGCTCTTCTGCGCCGTCGGTGTCTCGGTGAAGCTGGTGTTGAGGAAGTGCCGGGCCGGGGGCGTAATCAGCCGGAACGGATGCTCGCCGTCAGCCGCCTCGATGGTCTCCAGATGGTCGGGAAACCGCGGCAGCCCGGCCGGCCATTCGGGGGCGAAACGGAAGCGCCCGCCGGTATGACCGAAGCCGTCCAGGTAGTGGGCGGTCTCGAAGGGAAGCGCGCAGTCGTGCCCGCCGGCCGCCAGCACGCTGTCTGCTTCGGGGCGGCCCGAGGCCCGCAGCGTCTCCTCGATGATCTCCCAGGCATCCATCGCGAAGCCGCGGTGCGTCGCGCCCAGCCGCGCCGCCAGCGCGGCAACCACCTCGTGGTTCGATCGCGCCTGGGCGAACGGCGCGATCACCGGTTTCGCCACCTGCAGGAAGGTGTGCCCCCCCGCCAGGTAGATGTCCGCGTGCTCGAGGAAGGTGGTCGCCGGCAGCACGATGTCGGCCATCAGCGCCGTTTCGGTCAGGAACTGCTCGTGGACGCAGAGGAACAGGTCCTCGCGCTCCAGGCCGCGGCGGACCAGCCCGGATTCCGGTGCGATCACGGCCGGGTTGCTGTTCTGCACCAGGACCGCCGTCACCGGCGGACCGTTCCTTAACGCCTCGACGTTGCCGGTCAGGATGCGGCCGATCTGGGCGCTGTCCAGCTCGCGTACGCCCGCGCGGGCGGCATCGCGGCCTTCGATCAGCGTCCGGTCGAGCCCGTAGACGTCGCCCTGAAGAAACAGCGCCCCGCCGCCGCGATGCCGCCAGGCACCCGTCACCACCGGCAGGCAGCCGACCGCATGCACGTTGACGGCGCCGTTGCGCGATCGCGAGAAGCCGAAGCCGAGCCGGATGAAGCTCTTCTTCGTCGCCCCGTAGAGCCGCGCGAAGCCGACGATGTCCTCCTCGGCGAGGCCGGTGATCGCGGCCGCCCAGGCGGGCGTCCTGGTCGCCAGATGCCGCTCCAGCCCGTCGGCGTCGGCGGCATGATCCGCCAGGTATTCGCGGTCGGCGAAACCCTCCTTGAAGAGGACGTGCATGACGGCGCAGGCCAGCGCCCCGTCGGTGCCCGGACGCACCGCGAGGTGGAGGTCGGCCATCGCCGCGGTCGGGTTGCGGTAGGGATCGACGACGACGATCTTGGCGCCGCGCTCGGTACGGGCGCGCCGCGCCCATTCGGCGACGTGGATCTGGCTGTGCAGCGCGTTGATGCCCCACAGCACCACGAGGTCGGACTCGGCCATCTCGCGGGCGTCGGTTCCCCGCACCGCACCGTAGCCGGCCGACCATCCCGCCCGCGCGATGGTCGAGCAGATGGTCCGCGCCTGCCGCGACCAGCCCATCTCGTTGCGCAGGCGCTCCATGCCGTCGCGCTGCACCAGCCCCATGGTACCGGCCGACACGTAGGGCCACACCGCCTCGGGACCGTGCTCCGCCGCTGCCGCACGGAGGGCGGTCGCGACCTCGTCCAGCGCATCGTCCCAGCCGATCTCCCGGAACCGGCCGGACCCCTTCGGGCCGGTGCGCCGCAGCGGCGCTTGGAGCCGCTCCGGGTGATGGACGCGCTCGGCGTAGCGCGCGACCTTGGCGCACACGACGCCCGCCGAGTACGGATGGCCCGCCACTCCGCGCACGCGGCCGATCGTGCGCTCGTCGAGCAGCTCCACTTCGAGCGGACAGGTGCTGGGGCAGTCGTGGGGGCAGACCGAGCGGACCGTCCTGGGTGTCATGGAAGGATCCTGAAAGGATGTGCTGGCGCGAATGTATCGGTGCCGCCGGGCTGCTGCAACAAGCGCCCGCAGCTTGAATGGGGGCGTTCCATACCCAAATGGGCGCCGTGGGGCATGCCCCGGTCGGTTGGGGGGATTCTGTTGGAAAAGATCGAATGTGCAGTGGTGGGCGCGGGCGTGATCGGGCTGGCGATCGCCCGCCGTTTGGCGATGGACGGCCGCGAGGTCGTCATCCTGGAAGAGACGGACGCGATCGGCTCCAGCACCAGCTCGCGCAACAGCGAGGTGGTGCACGCCGGCATCTACTATCCGCGCGACAGCCTGAAGGCCCGCCTGTGCGTCGAGGGACGCAAGCGTCTCTACGCCTACATGGACGAGCGCGGCATCGCGTATCGGCGCTGCGGCAAGCTGATCGTCGCCACCACCGAGGCGCAGCTCGGCGCGCTCCAGACCCTGCGCGGGCGGGCCGAGGCCAACGGCGTCGACGACCTGCGCTGGATCGAGGGCGACGAGGTCCACGCCCTGGAGCCCGAGCTGCGCGGCGTGGCCGCCCTCGCGTCCCCCTCCTCCGGCATTTTCGACACCCACGGCCTGATGCTTTCCTACCGCGGCGAGGCCGAGGACGCGGGGGCGATGATCGCCTTCAAGAGCCCGGTGGTCGGCGGACGCATCGTGGGCGACGGGATCCTTATCGAGGTCGGCGGCGCCGAGCCGATGGAAATCGCCTGCGACATCCTCGTCAACAGCGCCGGCCTGGGCGCGCAGGGGCTTTCGAGGCGCATCGAGGGCATTCCGGCCGACACGATCCCGCCCCTCTACTTCGCCAAGGGCAACTACTTCACGTTGGCCGGACGGGCGCCGTTCCGGCACCTCATCTACCCGGTGCCCGAGTCGGCCGGCCTCGGCATCCATCTGACCCTCGACCTCGGCGGCCAGGCCCGTTTCGGCCCCGACGTTGAATGGATCGAGACGCTCGACTACGACGTCGACCCGGCGCGCAGCGCGACCTTCTACGAGGCGATCCGGCGCTACTGGCCGGGGCTCAAGGACGGCGCCCTGCAGACCGGATACGCCGGCATCCGGCCCAAGGTGCACGCGCCCGACGAACCGGCTCGCGACTTCATCATCCAGGGCCCCGCCGACCACGGTGTCCCCGGTTACGTCGCCCTCTACGGGATGGAATCGCCGGGGCTCACCGCCTCGCTGGCGATCGCCGACGTGGTGGCGGAAAAGCTCGGGTAGCCGGGCGCTCGCGGCCATCGGTTTCCCTCGGGGGCCGGGTAGGCTAAAACGGTGGGGTCGGTTGGAGTTCCCCGCCATGAAGCTGTCGCGCCTTTCCCCTCTCCTGCTGCTGGCCGTGCTGGTGCCGGCGACCGCGGCCGCCCAGGCGCCCCGGGTCGCTCCTCCGACCCGGCCCGCACCACCGGCGCAGCCGGCGCCGCCCACGCTTTCCGACGCCTTGCGCGGGCTGGTGCCGGAGGCACCGCAGCCGCTGCCCGACTACGCCGAGGAGATGCGCGTCTTCATCGAGAAGATCGCCGCCTACGCCCGCTCGCTGAAGCCGGACTTCACGGTGGTGATGCAGAACGGCCTCGAGCTGTTGCAGAAGCAGGACGACAACGATCCGCGCCGCAAGGCGCCCGCGCGCACCCTGCTGCACAACATCAACGGCGTGCTGCAGACGCCCCTCTATTTCGGCAAGGAGGCGCTCGACGCGCCGCTGCGCGAGGAGGACACGAAGGCGCTGCTCGAACTGACCGAGTTGGCCAAGCGGAGCGGCAAGACCGTCCTGGTGATGGACTACGGCCGCGAGCGCAAGACCATCGACCAGGCGCATCGGCTGGCCCGCAAGCAGGGCTACGTCTCCTACGTCGCCGAGGCGGTCGGACCCGAGATCCGCAGCCTCGCCCGCTACCCCTCGCGCCCCTATGAGGAGAACGCCAACAGCGTGCTTTCGCTGGCCGCGGTACGTAACTTCCTGTATCTGCGCGATTCGCAGGGCTGGGGCCGGCAGGACGAGTTCGCGCTCAAGCTGCACGCCCGCAACCACGACATGCTCGTTGTCGACGTGCTGCACGGACGGACGCCGCTGCAGAAGCAGGCGGTCGAAACCCTGAAGTACAAGAAGCTCGGAGCGCGGCGGCTGGTGCTGGCGTACCTCGACATCGGCCGCGCCGCCTCGCACCGTCACTACTGGAAGACCGAGTGGCGGAGCAGCCCGCCGGAATGGCTGAGCGATCCCATCCCCGAGGAACCGGATTCCCATTACGTCAAGTACTGGCTGCCCGGCTGGCAGGAGATCATCGCCGGCGGGACCAACTCGTACCTGTACGGGATCTTCACTCTCGGCTTCGACGGCGTCGTCCTCGACGGGGCCGACGCGGTGCGCTACTTCGAGGGACGCTGAGGCGGAGGGTCCGCCCGTGCCCGCTGCGGGCGACAGGGGGTGCTGCCGTCACGGAGCACCCCCTGCCAACGTTCCAGGCTAAGCCAGCTTCTCGAGATCGATCCACTTGCGCTCGCGGTTGCTGCGGTGGGCGGCCTCCACAAGCTGCAGACCCTTGGCGCCTTCCAGCAGCCCGTGCCGCCACTCGCCTTCGCCGAACAGGTGGCGGATGAACATCTCCCACTCGATGCGGAAGGCGTTGGTGAAGGCCTGGGTGTCGGGCATCAGCTGCCAGTCGGCGAAATAGTCGGCATTGACGCGGGCATCCGGGTTCCAGATCGGGCGCGGCGTGTTCACGTTGGCCTGGGTCCAGCAGTCGTGCAGGCCGGCGACCGCCGAGCCCTTGGTGCCGTCGACCTTGAAGGTGACCAGATCGTCGCGGCGGACGCGGACACACCAGCTGAAGTTGATCTGCGCCGTGATGCCGTTCGCGAGCTGCAGGATGGCATAGGCGGAATCATCGGTATCGGCCGCGAACGCCTCGCCGTTCTCGTCCCAGCGCTTCGGGATGTCGTTGACGGCATGGCAGACCAGGCTCTTGATGTCGCCGAAAGTCTGGCCGATCACGTACTGCCAGTGCGGAATCATGTCGAGGATAAGGCCGCCGCCGTCCTTCTTGCGGTAGTTCCACGACGGCCGCTGGATCGGCTGCAGGTCGCCCTCGAACACCCAGTAGCCGAAGTCGATGCGCACCGACAGGATGCGGCCGAAGAACCCGGCCTCAAGCAGCATCTTCAGCTTGCGCAGGCCGGGCAGGTAGACCTTGTCCTGGACGACGCCGTGCTTGATCCCGGCCTTCTCGGCCAGCTTGTAGATCTCGTAGGCGTCCTCGAAGGTGTCGGCGGTCGGCTTCTCGACGTAGACGTGCTTGCCGGCGGCAATCGCCTTCTTGACCAGCCCGGCGCGGAGCTGGGTGCTGGCGGCGTCGAAGAAGACCTCGTCTTTCTTGTCGGCCAGCGCGCCGTCGAGATCGGTCGTCCAGCGCGCGACCTCGTAGCGCTGAGCCAGCCGGCGCAGCTTGTCCTCGTTGCGCCCGACCAGGATCGGGTCCGGCACCACCCGGGTCCCGTCCTTGAGCGGCAGGCCGCCCTCGTTGCGGATCTCAAGGATCGACCGGACCAGGTGCTGGTTGGTGCCCATCCTGCCGGTGACGCCGTTCATGATGATGCCGAGGCGACGCTCTGCCATGTCTGCACGCTCCTGTTGGGTGTTCCGTTGCGCCATCACGCGATGGCTTCGATGATGCCGCGGACGTATCCGATCGCCCGCGCGGCCGTTGCGGGACCGTCCGGCTCGTAGCGGAACGGCTCCACCGCCACCGTCCCGCCGTAGCCGCATGCGCGCAGCGTCCGAAATACCGGAGCGAACACGTCGCTCCCCTGCCCCGGGCCGCGCCGGTTGGTGTCGTTGACCTGAACGTGGGCGACCTTGCCGGTCGGCAGCCAGCGCGCCAGCAGGTCGGCCACGGGTTCTGCCTCGGTCTGGCCGGCCGCCGAGGTGTCGACCATCGTCCGCACCGCCGGACTGCCGACCGCGTCGACGATCGCCGCCGCCTCGGCGACGGTGTTGACGAAATTGGTCTCGCCGCGCCCCAGCGGCTCCAGGCAGTAGACCACGCCGGCAGCCTCCGCTGCCCGGCCCACCGCCCGCAGCTGCTCGATCGTGCGCTCGCGCACCGCCGCCGGATCGTCGTCCGGCGCGATCGAGCGTTGCTTGGGCGAGCCGTGCACCAGCACCGTGCCGCCGAAATCGGCGCACAGGCCGACCAGCCGCTCCATCACGTCCAAGGTGCGGCGCCGCACGGCCGCGTCGGGCCTGTTGAGCGACAGTCCCTCGGGGGTCACCAGCAACCAGTGGAGGCCGGTGATCGCGATGCCTTCCGCCTCGGCGGCGCGGCGGATCTCGCGGCGGCGCCCGGCCGACAGCAGATGCGGCTGCTGGTCGAGGGTGAACGGAGCGACCTCCAGCCCGTCGTAGCCGAGCGCAGCCGCAAACGCGCACTGGGCGGCGAACGGCATCGGCTGCAAGACCTCGTTGCAAAGGGCAATCCGCATGGCGTTCCTCATGTAACCGTTTGGTTACTTCTAGCCGGAAAGACTGGCCCCGTCAAGCGGACGTCCCCTGTCATCCATGTCAGCTCTTCTTGCGACCCGGCTTCAGGCTGGCCACGAAGGTGCTCGCTCTCCGGCGCACCGGTTCGATGCTGAACAGAACGATCAGCAAGGTCACCACCCACAACATGGCCGAAATCGGTCGCATCAGGAAGGGGGTCGGATCGCCGTCCGTCAGCACCAGGCCACGCCGCAGGTTCTTGTCCAGCAGGTCTCCAAGAACGATGCCCAGCACCAGGGGCGCCATCGGGTATTTCATCTCGCGCAGGATGAAGCCGAGGACGCCGAAGCCGATCATGACGTAAACGTCGAACATCCGCTGCGCCAGCGCGTAGGAGCCGATCGCGCACAGCACGAACACCACCGGCATCAGCCGTTCGCGCGGGATCGACAGGATCTTCAGCAGCGGCCGGGTCAGGGTGATCCCGTAGACGCCGATGGCCAGGGTGGCGAAGAACACCATCGCCACCGTCTCGAACACGAAGTCCGGGAACTCGTACATGATCATCGGGCCGGGACGGACGCCATGGATGAACATGGCGGCCAGCAGCACCGCTGCCGGAGCCGATCCCGGAATGCCCAGTGTCAGCACCGGAATGATGGCGCCGGGGACGGCCGCGTTGTTGCCGGTTTCGGCGGCCATCAGCCCTTCGACCGAGCCCTTGCCGAACAGTTCCTTCTCCTTGCTGGCGCGTCGCGCCGCCGCGTAGGAAACCCAGGCGCCGATGTCCTCGCCGACGCCGGGGGCAATGCCGATGCCGGTGCCGATGATGCCGCTGCGGATGATCGTCCGCCAGTACTGGAAGACGTCATTGAAGCTGGGCAGAACGCGGTCGCCGGTCATCTTGATGACCTTCATCCGCTCCCCCTTCATCGACGACAGCACCTCCGACAGGCCGAACGCGCCGACCATCGCGGGGATCAGGGCGAAACCGCCCAGCATTTCGGTGAAATCGTAGGTGAACCGCGGCGTGGCATGGATCCCTTCCTGCCCGACCATCGCCACCGCCAACCCGAAGAAGCCGGCGATCCAGCCCTTGATCGGATCCTCGATCGCCGTCAGCTGCCCGGAAATGACGACGCCGAAGATCGCCAGCCAGAAGAACTCGAACGACTGGAATTCGAGCGCGTAGTCCGCCAACTCGGGCGTCAACAACGCCATGATGACGAGACCGATGATGGTGCCGAGGACCGAGCCCGTGGTCGCCACCCCCATGGCGCGCCCCGCACGCCCCTGCTGGGCCAGGGGAAAGCCGTCGAGGGTTGTCGCCGCGTTGGCGGGCGTGCCGGGGATGTTGATCAGAATCGCGGTCCGGCTGCCGCCGTAGATCGCTCCGACGTAGGTACACACCAGGATCAGCAGCGCGACGTCGTGATCCATCTTGAAGGTCAGCGTGGTCATCAGGGCAAGGCCCATGGTCGCGGTCAAGCCCGGCAGGGCCCCAACCACGACGCCCAGCGCCGTCGACAGGAAGATGGCGGCGATACTCTCGAAGGTCAGGAAGTGATTGATCGCGCTGTAGAGGTGAACCAGGTTGTCCATATCGGCGTCTCCAGTGGGCGGGCCCCACTCTTCGTCACGGCAAGGTGACGAGGAATCCGTACTCGAAGGTGATCGACACGACCGCCGCGGTCGCGGCACCCAGCGTCACCGCAATGGCGATGCCCAGCATCCTGCGCTTCCGGCTCGCCTCCGGGTTCCACTCGAAGACCCCCGTGAAGGCCGACACGAACAGGAAGGTCGCCAGCCAGTACGGCATATTGCCCATCATGAAACCGGCATAGACGAGGCACAGAAGAGCCGTGATCAGCAACCGCTTGATCCCGGCCTGCGCAACATTCTCCCGCACCGTCGCCGCCGTCCAGCCCAGCCGGTGGCCGCCCTTCGCCATGGACCTCACCAGCAGAACCAGGCCAAGCACGAACAGGATGAGGCCAAGGAACCCGGGGACCACGCCCGGCGCGCTCCACGGGTTGATGTTCTGTGCCTCGAGCCGGGGCATGCGGTAGGATTCGACGATGTAGGCGATCGAGAACGCCACCAGGACCACGCTGGTGACGAAATCGGCCTTGGCCATTGCAGTGGGCTTCATGCCCCCTCCTGCGACGGAATCAGTGCCAAAGAAATGGGTGACGGGCTCCGCTGGGCGGAGCCCGTCAGCGAAAAGTCCGGCCTTACGGCTTCGGCCACCCCAGATCGGCGGGATTGACCTTCGCCTGGCCGCTGTTCCACAGCGCCCAGCCGTTCTCGTAGATCGAAGGCAGCGCCGCCTTCAGGGCCGCCTGGCCATAGAGGGGCGTGACCTGCTGGCCCTTGGTGTCGGCGAACTTCTTCAGCGCCGCCGAAGTCTTGATCTTGGTTTCCCAGACCTTGTCGAGGGTGGCGACCACGTCAGCCGGCACGCCCTTGGGCAGCCAGATGCCGAAGTAGATCGGCTCGGCCGTCATCTTGGGCAGCCACTTCTTGACCGACGGGATGGTGCCGTAGCCCTCGACCACGACGTCCGTGCCGGTGATCGCCGCCAGCGGACGCAGCTTCTTGGCGCGGATCATCTCGATCTCTTCCGACAGAAGCTGGGCAGTCGCCAAGGTCTCGCCGCCGACGGTGGCGATGATCGCCGGGTTGCCGCCGTCGTAGCCGACGCCCTTGTAGTCGCCGCCGGTGGCGACCTTGAGGGCCTCCATCGTCGAGTGGCCGCCGGAGGGGATACCGGCGTGCGATACCGAGAGCTGCTGCGGCTTCGTCTTCATCCATTCGATGAACTCGCCGAAGTCCTTGATCGGCGCGCTCGGATTGACCGAGATGATGGTCATGTTGGCGGTGTCGAAGTAGAGATGCCAGTCCTCGACCACCGTGTTGACCGAGCCCCGCACCTTGTAGGTGCCCAGGTCCTTCACCGCACCGGACGCCCAGGTGTAGCCGTCCTTCTCGGCGTCGAGCACCGCCTGGGTGCCGATTGCGCCGCCGCCGCCGGGCTGGTTGACCACGACCACCTTCTGCCCGAGAGCGTCCTCGAGGTCGCCCTGGACGGCACGAATCGCCTGGTCGGTGGAGCCGCCGGCACCCCACGGAACGATGATGCGGATGGGCTTCGTCGGCTTCCAGTCCGCAGATTGCGCCGGCATGGCAAAGGCGAACGCGATTGCCGACAAGCCGATCAGTAGGCTGGCCTTAGTCATCACTTTCCTCCTCGTTCTTGGTCACGTATCGGAAATAGCCGCAACGACGCCTCAGCGGCCCGAGCGGCCGAAATGGTAATCAAGCCCACCGGAAAAGTCTCCCGATTTCGGCACAAACTCATGCACCCGCGGCCACCCCGTTGGACGGTTTCAAGTAGCCCATGATGACATCGACGACGTGCTGGCGCCTCGATTCGAGCGCATCCTTGGCATGCAGGTCGCGGTCGAAGATGGCGCTCAGCGTGAAGATGTTCGACAGATAGAAATAGCCGATGCCGGCAATCGAGATGTAGAGGTGCACCGGGTCGACGCCGCCGCGGAACACGCCCTTCCCCTCGCCCGCCTCCAGGATGCCGCGGATCTGGTCGACCAGCGGCGAGTGCAGGGCCTTGATCCGCAGCGACTTCTTCACGTGCTCCGCGCGGTGCAGGTTCTCGTTGTTGAGAAGCGCAATGAGCTGGGGATTGCCGATGTAGTAGTCGAACGTGCCGACGACGAGGCGGCGCATCGCGTCTTCGGGCTCCGCCTCGGGAAGGTGGAGTTCGCGCTCGAAACCGCGGATCTCCTCGTACATGCGCTCCAGAACCGCAAGGAAGAGATCCTCCTTGCTGTTGAAGTAGTGATAGATGAGGCGCTTGTTCGCCTTGGCGCGATCCGCGATCGCATCGACGCGAGCGCCGCTCAGTCCGTGTGCCGAGAATTCGGTGGTTGCCGCGTCGAGAATCCGTTTCCGTGTACGCTCCGGATTGCGCTTGACCATCATTCGTTCCGCCATTGCCGCCCCCGCAATGAGACGATCAATAGCGGCCCGCCGCCGATTTTGCAAAAGTAAATCGTCAGTTCGTGAAATCGCCCCGCCGGCACCGGTTTGGATGGCCGGAGTTCGCCACACCCGCGGGGCGCGCGCCTTCTCACATGTAGAAGCCGATGTGCCAAGGCGTGAACTCGTCCTCGCCATAGCCCCAGGACTCGCTCTTCGACGGTGCCCCCGACGCAGTATCCAGGATCGTGCGGAAGATCCTCTGGCCCATCTCCTGCAAGGTGGCGGAACCGTCGACGATCTCGCCGCAGTTGATGTCCATGTCGTCCTGCATCCGCGTGAACATCGGCGTGTTGGTGGCAAGTTTGATGCTGGGCACCGGCTTGCAGCCGTAGCACGACCCGCGGCCGGTGGTGAACACCGCGATATTGCAGCCGCCGGCCACCTGCCCGGTCACCGACATCGGATCGTAGCCGGGGCCGTCCATGAAGACGAAGCCCCGGGCGGTGATCGGGTCGGCGAACGGGAAAACGTCGGTCAGGTTGGTGGAACCGCCCTTGGCCACCGCGCCCAGCGACTTCTCGAGAATCGTGGTCAGGCCGCCGGCCTTGTTGCCCGGCGACGGGTTGTTGTTCATCTCGCCGCCGTTGCGGCTGGTGTATTCCTCCCACCACTTGATGTGGCGGAGGATCTTCTCGCCGACCTCGCGGCTCACCGCGCGCGACGTCAGCAGGTGCTCGGCCCCGTAGATCTCCGAGGTTTCCGAGAGGCAGACCGTGCCGCCGTGCCGTACCAGGGTGTCGGCAGCGACGCCAAGCGCAGGGTTGGCGGTGATGCCCGAGTAGCCGTCCGAACCGCCGCACTGCAGCGCGAGCTTGAGTTCGCTGGCCGGCACCGGCTGCCGGCGGGCTTGGTTCGCCTTGGCAAGAATGTCGCGCACGCGCTCGACGCCGGCGGCGATCGTCTTTGGCGTACCCCCCATCTCCTGGATGATCAGCGGCCGGAATGTGTCGCTTTCGGTGAATCCCTCGAGCTGCATGAAGTGCGGCACGTTGACGTCCTCGCAGCCGAGCCCGACCACCACCACACCCGCGAAATTGGGATGGCGGGCGTAGCCGCCCAGGGTCTTGCGCACCACGGCGGCCGGCTGGCCGTTGGTGTTGAGGGCACAGCCGGTGTGATGGGTCAGCGCCACCACCCCGTCGACGTTCGGGAAATCGGCCAGCGCGCCCGGCGCCTTGAAGGTCTCGGCAATCCTGCGCACCACCGTTGCCGAGCAGTTGACGGTTGAGATGATGCCGACATAGTTGCGGGTGGCGACCCGGCCATCCTCGCGGACGATGCCCTGGAAGGTGGCGACCTCTTCCCGCGGCACCAACGCGGTCTCCCGGAGCGCCGAGCCGAAAGCGTGGGTAAGGTGGACCGTCTCGCAGGCGACGTTGTGCAGATGCACGTGCTCGCCCGGAGCAATGTCGGCGCTCGCAACCCCGATCACCTGGCCGTACTTGCGTACCGGGTCTCCCTTGCGGATGGCGCGGAGCGCGATCTTGTGGCCGCTCGGGACCGCCGCCGACGGAACCGGCATCCCCTCCCCCAGGGAGCGGCCGGGGACCAGGTCTTCGAGCGCCACAAGAACGTCGTCGTCCGTATGAAGACGGATGAAGGGGCTTACGGCCATGGGGGTTCGAACCTTCAAAGCTGGGGAAATGGACCGGACCACAGGATGTATCCCCTCGCCCCAGGCGGCGCAAGTCTCTCGCCAGTTACTTCTTCTCCGCGAAGAAATAGGGTATGCGGAAACGGAAAAAATGTCTAAAATGTCTTAAGTTACAGCCGCAGCGCGTGCATGGGGATGAACGGCGCCACAAGGTTGTCTTTGGCCGGCTTGGCTGCAGCGGGCGCCATGGCATCGGCCTTCGCTCCCGTTCAGGCGGCAGCGGCGGACGTGCCGCTTCGTACCGTCGATTGGCTGGTCGCCGGCGTGCTCACGCTGGTGGGCATTTCCGTGGCCCTCGCCTTCCACACA
Source organism: Rhodospirillales bacterium (assembly GCA_018432935.1). Lineage (GTDB taxonomy): Bacteria > Pseudomonadota > Alphaproteobacteria > Rhodospirillales > Shumkoniaceae > JAHDSF01. The sequence goes on from JAHDSF010000018.1 coordinate 164,459, forward strand.
GCCCGTCTGGCGAAATACGTCCGCGAACGCGACGCTTCGCAGAAGGCGCTGGTCGCCAGCGAGGCCCGCTTCCGCGCTTTCGCAGAAGCCTCCCCCGCCTCGATCACGATCAAGGACAGGGACGGGCGATATCTGTTCGTCAACCGGCACCTTGCCACCCGCTGGGGAGTCCGGACGGAGAACTGCATCGGCCGCACTCCGGCTGAATGCCTGCCGCCACTGTTCGCGGGACTCGTCTATGACCAGGACCGCGAAGTCGTCGAGAGCGGCGCCGTGCACAGCTTCGAGACCCGTGTCGTGACGCCCGACGGCTCGATCGCTCACGAGTTGGTGGTCAAGTTCCCGATCTTCGGCGACGGCGGCGAGTTTTCGGGCATCGGCACCGTCGCCACTGACGCGACCGAGTTGAAAAAGACGGAAGACGCCCTTGCGCGAACGATCCGGGCATTGCGCACCCTCAGTGCCGGCAACGAGGTCCTGGTCCGGGCCGGCAGCGAGAACGAGCTTATCGAGAGGGTCTGCAGGATCGTCGTCGAGAAGGGGGGCTATCCGTTTGCCCGGGTGGGGTACGTCACCGGCACCGATCCCCTGACTCTGTCCCCGGTGGCCTCGTTCGGCGGAGACACGGGATCGGCGCCGCCGATATGCACTCTCACGCCCCTCGAAGGCGCGGAAAGCTGCCCCGCCTACCGGGCGGCTGCCTCGGGCAAGATCAGCGTCGGCCGCGACCTGCCGGACCGGGTCGATCTGGCCTGCAGGCTCGGCGCGGACCGGAACCTGCCGACCACGGCGATCGCGCTGCCGCTCAAGAACGACCGGGAAGTCCTCGGCGTCCTCACGATCCTTTCGGAGCAAACGGACGTCTTCGACCACGAGGAGGTGTCGCTGCTCGGCGAACTTGCCGAAGATCTGGCGTACGGCATCGGCATCCGCCGCGCCGAGGCGGAGAGGCGGCGGGCCGAGGAAACCGTCAGAATCCTCTATCAGGCGGTCGATCAGAGCGCAGGGGCCGTGATCGTCGTCGATTGCTTGGGCATTGTCCGTCACGTGAACCGCCGTCTGCGCGAACTGACGGGATACAGGCCCGAAGACACAATTGAACGCCCGCTGGGCGCACCCGACGCCTCTTCCGAGTCCATATTCGGGCACGCCAGACGTCTGATCGCCGTTGGCCGCGAATGGACCGAGATCCACCGCACCGAGCGCAAGGACGGCTCGGCGTACTGGGCCCAAACCTCGGTCTCGCCGGTCTGCAACGACGAAGGGCAGGCGACGCATTACGTACTGATGCACAAGGACGTCAGCGACCGCATCGAGACCGAGCGGCGCCTCCGGCAGGCGGAGAAGATGGAGGCGCTCGGCAAACTTGCCGGCGGAATCGCGCATGACTTCAACAACATGCTGCTGCCGATCCGGGCACTGTCAACGATGGTGCTGCGCGACCTTCGGGACTCTCCTCAGGCCCGCCGGATGGAGCGCGTCGTCGAAGCGGCGAGCCGCGCCGAAGAACTGGTACGCCGCATCCTGACGTTCAGCCGAAGCGGGGAATCAGAGCGGAAAAATGAGGACCTGGCGGCGGTAGTTCATGAAGCAGTTGAGCTGCTGCGGGCCACCGTGCCGCGTTCCATCGCGATCCAGGAGGAGATCCATGCCGGGGTCGGTCACGCGCTGGTCAACCGCGCCCAGATCCAGACCGTGCTGCTGAACCTGGGCTCGAACGCGGCCCAGGCGATGGCGGGCCGGGTCGGGCACCTTGCGGTGTCGTTGCGACCATCGCCTCCCGAGGTATCCCGGGAGATGCAGGGCATCGGGCCCGGGGCGCACGCCCTCCTGACGATCGAGGATACCGGCGACGGCATCGACCCGGCGATCCTGCCGCGCATCTTCGAGCCCTTCTTTACGACCAAAAGAGTCGGGGAAGGAACCGGACTGGGCCTTTCCATGGTCCACGGCATCGTCACCGAACACGGCGGCGCGATCTCGGTCGACAGCGCGGTCGGCCGGGGCACGGTGTTCCGCATCCTGCTGCCCCTGCTCGACGATGTCTCGTCGCCAGCCACCGAGTCCCCGCCATGAAAGAGCGGTCGGCCGGACTCCGCCAAGCCGACGCGACGCGGGCCGAGATTGACGGCCACCTTCTGCGTGCGATCATCGACGGCATTCCCGACTGCATCTTCTGGAAGACCCGGGACGGACGTTTCGTCGGATGCAACGCCGCCTACGCGGCATTCCGCGGCTTCGCCTCGATCGACGACGTCATCGGTCGCACGATGCACGAGATCGGCCTTCCCCCCGACGAGGCCGCCAGGATCATCGCCCTCGAGGAAGAGTTGATGGTGAGCGGCGAGCCGCTGATCGGCAAAGAGGAGATCATCGTCACCGACGCCGGGCTGCGCACGATGATCATCAACCGGATGCCGATGAAGGACGCCGCAGGAAATGTCACCGGACTGCTCGGCATCTTCTTCGACGTCACCCACCGCAAGCGCGCCGAGGATGCGCTGAAGAACCAGAAGGCCCTGCTCGAGGCGGTGTTCGACGCCGTGCCGCTGCCGATGTTCGTCAAGGACGCGGATGGCGTCTTCCTCCACTGCAACCGCGACTATGCAGAGACCGTCGGCGTCGCCCTCCCCGAAATCCTGGGCAGGCGCCTCGGCGACTTCGCCCCTCGGCGCGTCGCTGAAGTCGCCGAGCGGAAGGACCAGGACCTGCTGGCATCCCGTACAACGCAGACCTATGAGGTATCGATCGCCACGCCGCACGGGGCTCGGCGCGAGATCGAGGTTCGCAAGGCGGTTTTCGGCGGCACCCCGGGCAGCTCGCGCGCGGGTCTGGTAGGTGTCCTGGTCGACCTGACCGAGCGCAAGCGGGCCGAGGCAATCTTCCTTCAGATGAGCAAGGAGAAGGCCCTGGGAAGCCTGGCTGCGGGGATGGCCCATGAGCTCAACAATCTTCTCCTGCCGCTGGTCGCGCTCAGCCGCATTCTGGTCAAGAAATGCCCGGCGGATGCCCCTGACCTGCCCAAGCTTCAGGCCATCGCGGAAGCGGCGCGGCGGTCGGCGGACATCATCGGTCGGGTGCTCGCCCTCAGCCGCCAGACGGACGAGCCCATGGAGCCGATCGATCCCTCGGCGGTGGTGGGCAGCGCCCTCCAGTCTCTCCGCATGCGGCTGCCGCCGGGAGTCGAACTGACGGACAGCCTGCCGCGCGGCTCGAAGAACCTGCTCGGCAATGCAGTCCAGCTCCGAATGGCGGTCGAACAACTGCTGGCGAACGCGCTCGACGCCCTCAAGGAGGGCGGCGGACGAATCCGCGTCTCGCTGTTACAGGACGCTGTGGGATTCGAGGAGGTCTCGGGTCTTGCGCCGGGTCCCGTCCTGCGCCTGCGCGTGTTCGACAACGGCTGCGGCATGGCCCCCGAGATCGTCGAGCGCGCGATCGATCCATTCTTCACGACCAAGGACGTGGGCGCAGGGTGCGGCCTGGGACTGACGCTCGTCCAGAAGATCGTCGACCACCACCAGGGCAGGCTCAGAATTGTCAGCAAGCCGGGCAAGGGCACCATCGTCGACGTGTTCCTTCCCCGCATGGGAAACGACAGAGGTAGCGATGGCGAAAGTGCTCGTGATCGATGACGAGGAATTGGCGCGCTTTACGATGCGGGAGATCCTGGAATCCGCCGGCCACGAGGTGGTCGAGGCGGGCAACGGCCGCGAGGGGCTGGAGCTGCAGCGAAAGGACCCCTGCGATGCGGTTGTGACCGACATCATCATGCCCGAAAAAGAGGGCATCGAGACCATCGTCGAACTGCGGAAGGATTTTCCGCAGATCACCATCGTGGCGATCTCCGGAGGAGGCCGGACGCGGAATCTTGACTTCCTTGGACTCGCCCAGAAGTTCGGCGCCGACCGCATCCTCGCCAAGCCGTTTTCCGACGAGGATCTTCTGGCGGCGCTCACCGCCGGGCGCAGCAGATGAATGCAAAGGGAATCATGGGCTCCGGCACCCTTCTTGGCAACGTCCTCACGCGTCTCGGCCTCCGAGGAACCAAGGACCCCGGCCCCTCCGGAGCGGAGCCCCCGATCCCCTTCGGCCCGACCCGGGCGGAGATGGCCGCTTTCGAACAGCGGCTCAGCTTCCTCCTCGGCCGCTGGACGGGCGAGGCGCAGGACAACATTTTCGTCATCGATATCAGCAAGTGCCGCGACCACCTGGGCCCGCGTTGGCCGGAAGTCCGCGACAAGATCCACGCTAAAGTCCAAGGCATCCTCAACACGCGGCTGACCCGCCAGGAGCTGTTCCTGCAGCGCGATGAGGTTTCCTACCTGGTCGTTTTCGCCGGCGCGACCCGGCGCAACGCCCAGATCCGGGCGCTGGTCGTCAACCAGGCGATCAACGAACGGCTGTATGGACAGGAGGACACCGGGGAGGCGGTCGAGGTCCGATCGATCCGCGTCGATTCCGCAGGCAACGTTGAGGTCGACAAGGAACCGGAACCGGAGGAGATCCTCGACTACGTGCCGGAGGCTACCCTGTGGAGCAAGCCGCGCGACCACTCGCGGCGCATGCGCGGCATCAAGCGCAAGCCGGCGAAGCTTGACGATGTGCGGGTCTTCTATCGGCCGATGCTCGCCATCCGCACAAGGATTGTCTCGACATTCATGTGCCTGCCGATCCGCCATGTGCGCGAGCATTTCCATGCATCCAGCTACGACGTCCTAGGCCCTGGCGCGACGAAAGACGACCTGTTCGCGCTCGATTCGATGACCTTGCGCCATACCGGGGAAACCGTCACCCGAATGGTTCGGACCGGTTCGAAATCGCTGGTCGCTCTTTCGGTCCACTACGAGACCCTGGCCGAGACGACCCGGCGATCGGAGTACATCGCCCTGTGCGCCAAGGTTCTCGCCGGCAACACCTCGCGCGTCGTGTTCGAGGTGGTCGGCCTTCCCGCCGGTGTGCCCGAGGTCCGCCTCACCGAACTGGTGACGGCGCTGCGGCTTAACTCGCGGGCGATCATCGTCCGGGTGGCCCCGGATTGCCACGATTTCGCGGCCTTCCGGGCCACCGGCGTGCACGCCGTCGGCCTCGACCTCTATGAAAGCAGGAGGCGCGAGCAGGCGCTGTTTCCCGAGATCGAGGCGTTCGTTCAGGCCGCCAGCAACTACTCGCTCAAAACCTATCTATTCGGCGTGCGCTCGCTCAGCATCTACACGGCAGCCCTGGCAGCGGGCTTCGACTACGCGGCCGGCCACGCACTGACCACTGCCGTCGAGACGCCCGAAAAGGCTTACCTCTACCGCATGGAAACGCCCTACCTCTCCCTGCTTGCGGCGCCGGGTCCGTCCAACGGCAGCAGCGAGCCGCTGCTGTAGCTCTTGTTTCCGTCACGCAAATAGCGACGTTCCCGGCCTTGACCGCGGGGCAGCGGGATTGTACGGACACACCCTCGTTACGACCGTCGCCAGGAGAACACCCATGCCCGCTCCGCTCGTTCTGCACGAGGACCGTCTGTTTCCCGCCGAGCCGACGACGCGCGCCATCGCGCGCCGGCTGTTCGCCCAGGTCAAGGATCTTCCGATCGTCAGCCCGCACGGCCACACCAATCCGCAGTGGTTCGCGGATGATGTTCCGTTCGGCGACCCGACCTCGCTGCTGCTGATTCCCGACCACTACCTGTTCCGCATGCTCTACAGCCAGGGCGTGCCGATGGAATCGATGGGAATCCCGCGCCGGGATGGCGGCCCGACCGAAACCGACATGCGCAAGGCCTGGAAGGTGCTGGCCGACAACTACCATCTGTTTCGCGGCACGCCTTCGCGGATCTGGCTCGATCACGTGTTCGCCACCGCGTTCGGCCTCAAGGTGAGGCTGACGCCGGAAACCGCGGACCTCTACTACGACCACATCCAGGACGCACTGAAGAAGCCCGAGTTCAAGCCGCGCGCCCTGTTCGAGCGGTTCGGCATCGAGCTCCTGTCGACTACCGACTCCCCGCTCGACGACCTCCGCCACCACAAGAAGATCCGCGAGACGTGGGACAGGCGGGTGGTGCCGGCCTACCGCCCGGACAACGTCGCCGATCCCGAGTTCGAGGGCTTTGCCGACAACGTCCGCAAGCTCGGCGAGGTGGCCGGCGAGGACGCCACCACCTGGAAGGGCTACATCCGCGCCCTCGAGAAGCGCCGCGCCTACTTCAAGACGCTGGGCTGCACCTCGACCGACCACGGCTTCCCGACCGCCCGCACCGCCGATCTCGACCCCGCCGCCTGCGAGAAGCTGTTCGCCAAGGCGCTGGCCGGCAAGTGCTCCGCCGAGGAAGCCGAGCTGTTCCGCGCCCAGATGCTGACCGAGATGGCGCGGATGAGCGTCGCCGACGGCCTCGTCATGCAGCTTCATCCGGGCTCGTTCCGCGGTCATAATCCGAACCTGTTCGCCAAGCACGGCCGCGACATGGGGGCCGACATCCCGACCGCGACCGAGTACGTCAACAACCTGAAGCCTCTGCTCGACCGCTTCGGCAACGAGCCCAACTTCACGATGATCCTGTTCACCCTCGACGAGAGCACGTTCGGCCGCGAGCTGGCGCCGCTCGCCGGCCACTATCCGTGCCTGCGGCTGGGCCCGGGCTGGTGGTTCCTGGATGCGCCCGAGTCCATGCTGCGCTATCGTGAGACCGTCACCGAGACCGCCGGCTTCTACAACACCTGCGGGTTCAACGACGATACCCGCGCCTTCTTGTCGATCCCGGCCCGCCACGACCTCGCCCGGCGCATGGACTGCAATTATCTTGCCCGGCTGGTCGCCGAGCACCGCATCGACGAGGACGAGGCGGCCGACGTCGCCAAGGCGCTCGCCTACTCCCTCGTCAAGAAAGCGTACAAGCTCTAGGAAGGAGCCCCTTGATGAAGCGTCTCAGCGAGAAGACCCTTTCCGAGCTGCCGAAGTCCGTGGCGGTGCCGCGCTATGACCGCTCGAAGACCGACGTCGGCATCGTTCATCTCGGCATCGGCGCATTCCACCGCTCCCACCAGGCCACCTACACCGAGGACACCATCACCCAGGAGCCGGGCCCCTGGGCGATCTGCGGCATCGACCTGCTGGGCCCCGACATTCGCGACAAGATGAAGGCCCAGGACTTCCTGTACACCTACCTCGAGCAGGGGCCGACCGAGCACAAGCCGCGCGTGGTCGGCATCATCCGCGACGTCCTGGTCGGGCCCGAGGATCCGAAGGCGGTGATCGACCGCATGGCCCATCCCGGCACCAAGATCGTCACCATCACGGTGACCGAAAAGGGCTACTGCCACGACCCGGCGACCGGGCTGCTCAACCAGTCGCATCCCGGCATCCAGCACGACCTGCAGAACCCGGCCTCGCCGAAAACCGCGATCGGCACCCTGGTTGCCGCCCTCGACCGGCGGCGGCAGGCCAAGGCGACGCCATTCACCGTGCTGTCGTGCGACAACCTGCCCAGCAACGGCAAGACCGTCGAGAAGGTCGTCAAGGGCTACGCCGCCCTGCGCGACAAGGACCTCTTGAAGTGGATCGAGGACACCGTCGCCTTCCCCTGCACGATGGTCGACCGCATCGTCCCCGCCACCACCCAGAAGGACGTCGAGGCGGTCGCCGCCAAGCTTGGCCTGTCGGACGAGGCGCCGGTGGTCGGCGAGCCGTTCCGGCAGTGGGCGATCGAAGACCGCTTCACACAAGGTCGCCCGCACTGGGAGATCGCCGGCGCCGAACTGGTGAGCGACGTCGAGCCCTACGAGGAGATGAAGCTGCGGCTTCTCAACGGCAGCCATTCCACCCTCGCCTACCTGGGCTACCTCGCCGGCTACCAGTACATCGACGAGACGATGGCCAGTCCGGCGTTCAAGACCTTCATCCGTCGCATGATGGATGAGGAGACGACGCCCGCGGTCGACGTGCCCAAGGGCGTCAACATCACCGCCTACAAGGACGAGCTGATCGCCCGCTTCTCCAACCCGTCGGTCAAGCACCGCACGTGGCAGATCGCCATGGACGGCTCGCAGAAGCTGCCGCAGCGCTTCCTCAACACCGTGCGGCACCACCTTGCCGCCGGCCAAGCCCCGCGCCGCCTGTGCCTGGGCATTTCGGGCTGGATGCGCTACGTCACCGGCATCGACGAGAAGGGGCAGAAGATCGACGTCCGCGACCCGCTGGCCGACCGCTTCAAGGCGATCGCCCAGAAGGCCGGGAGCAACGTCGACTCCCTGGCCGACGGCCTGCTGGGGGTGCGCGAGATCTTCGGCGACGAGCTGCCGAAGGTCGAGCCCTTCCGCCGGACCGTGAAGGATGGCCTGGAGCTGCTGTACCGGGTCGGCGCCCAGAAGGCCGTCGAGAGATTCCAGTCCTAGTACGTCGAGCCGGCCTCCTTCCGCCCTCTCAGGGGCCGGCGGGGGCCGGCTGCTCCCACCGTTTGACATTTCGGGAGTCCGGGCGTAATTGGTCAACCAGATGCCAGTTGCCGCGTTGGTTCGATGGACGACAGCCTCCAATCGCAGTTCCGCGAGCTTGACATAAAGCGCCCGGCCGATCTCATCATCGAGCAGATCCGGGCCCTGATTACGTCGGGCGTGCTGCGTCCCGGGCAGCGTCTGCCGTCCGAGCGGGCGCTGTCGGAACGTTTCGGGGTTGGCCGCGGCTACGTCCGCGACGCCCTGCGCAAGCTCGAGTTCTACGGTATCGTCAAGACCCGGCCGCAAAGCGGAACCGTCGTCGAGGACATGGGGGTCAGGACGCTGGAAGGCATGATCACCAACGTGATCGGCCTCGCCGATACCGATTTCGGCACCCTGATGGAGGTGCGGGCCGTGCTCGAGGTCGAATGCGCCCGCCTCGCCGCCCAGCGCCGCACCCCGGCGCAGCTTGCCGAAATCCAGAAATCGTTCGCCACCCACGAACGCCTGGTGGCGCGGGGCGACCCCGGCTACGAGGAGGATCCCCTGTTCCACCTCAAGGTCGCCGAAGCGTCGGGCAACCAAGTCCTGCGCTCGCTGGTTGGCCTGTTCACCCCCGACGTCATTCGCCTCACCCAGACCTACGGCACCTGCCGCGACGACCGTTCCCGCAGGGCTCTGGAGGAGCACCGCGCCATCCTGAGGGGAATCGAGGATTCCGATCCCCGCGCCGCATCCGAGGCGATGGCGCACCATGTGGAAATGTCGTTGCAGCAATACCGGAACATCATCGGCAAGCCCGTCGGCCTCGGCCGTCAATCCTGAAACGGAGTGATCGATGCAGCAACTGATCCGCGCCTATGACAACAAGAACAAGCCGATCCTGCCCGGCGGCAGCGGGATCCTTCCCAAAGTCTACTTCAACCTGCTCAAGCTGAAGGACGGCGAGACCGTCAGCCAGCAGGTACCGGGCTTCGAGACCGTCTACGTCGTCCAGGCCGGCTGCTGCGACATCACCGTCGACGGCGAGACCTTCTCCTCGATCGGGCGACGCGCCACGCTGTGGGAGGGGATGGCCGACTCCGTTTATGCGCCGGTCGGCGCCGCGGTGACGGTGAAGGCGATCGGACCGGTCGAGATCGCGGTGGCCGGTGGCGCCTTCGACAAGAAGACCAAGCCGTTCCGGGTCCGCCCTGACGAGGTCGAGATCGTCAAGGTCGGCTCGCTCGAGCACCACTGCGCCCGCCGCATCTGTCACGTCCTCGGACAGAATGCCGCCGATCGCGCCGGCAACCTCTTGGTCAGCGAGCTGTTCTGCGAGGCCGGCAACTGGTCGGGCTTCCCGCCGCACACCCACGGCACCCAGCGCGGGCCGTCGGAAAGCAAGCACGACGAGGTCTACCACTACCGCTTCAACCCGGGGAACGGCTTCGGCGCCCAGTACTGCTTCGACGAGGAGGCCAAGGACATCGCGGTCCACATGACCCGCGACGGCGACACGTTCGCGTTCTCGGACGGCTTCCACCCCACGGTGACGTCGCCGGGGCACCAGGAGTACGTCTTCACCATCCTGGTCGGCCACAATCAGCGCTCGCTGGTGCAGCGCTTCCACGGGGAGTGGGCCTATCTGGCCAAGACCATCCCCGGCGTCCAGGACATGGTCGACAAGTTCAAGTAAGGCGGGCACTCGGGTTCCTCTCCGCCCTCGGGGCGGAGAGGCTCGGGGAGAGGCGGGGGATAGCAGGCACGGCGCACCGCCTGTCCCGTCCCCCCCTCAATGGCGGAGCGGAACGCCGTCGCCAATCGGCTGCGCCCAATTGGCGGAAGAAAGGAAGAGGATGTGAGACAATGACCAACCCGCTGTTCGACCTGTCGGGCCGCGTGGCCCTTGTCACCGGAGGCGGCCGCGGGCTGGGCTTCGGGATGGCGAAGGCGCTGGCGCAGGCCGGCGCCACCGTGGTGATCAACGATCTCGACGCCGCCAGGGTCGAGGGCGCAATGCGCACTCTGGCGGAAGCCGGGCTGGCGGCGGAAACCGCGTTCTTCGACCTCACCGATCCGGCTGCGGTCGCCGCCGGTGTGCGCGAGGTCGAAAGCCGCGTCGGGCCGATCCACATCCTTCTCAACAACGCGGGGATCCAGCGCCGGCACCCGTTCGTCGAATTCCCCGAGGAGGACTGGCAGGCGGTCATCGACCTCAACCTGACGGCGCCCTTCCGCGTCGCCAAGGAGGTCGCCAAGGGCATGATCGCGCGCCGCGCCGGCAAGATCATCAACGTCGCCTCGATCAACGCCATCGTCACCCGGCCGACCATCCCCGCCTATACCGCCTCGAAGGGCGGCATCATGCTGCTCACCAAGTCGATGGCGGTGGAATGGGCGCAGCACAACATCCAGGCCAACGCCATCGCTCCCGGCTACTACGACACCGAGATGACCAAGGCCCTGGTCGAGAACCGGGAATTCTCGGAGTGGGTGACCGGCCGCGTCCCGGCCCATCGCTGGGGCCGTCCCGAGGACCTCGGCGGCACCGTCGTCTTCCTCGCCTCCGACGCCTCGAATTTCGTCAACGGCCAGCTGATCGTCGTCGACGGCGGTCTCACCTGCTCGATGTGAGGACATCCGCAATGGCAGACAGCTTCGATCTTCACAGCCGCGTCGCCCTGGTCACCGGCGGCAGCCGCGGTCTCGGCTTCGCGATGGCGCGGGGGCTGGCAAAGGCCGGCGCCCGGGTCGTCATCAACGGCCTCTCCGAGGACAATCTCGCCAAGGCCGAGGCCGCCCTCAAGGCGGAAGGGTTGCCGGTGGCTGCCGCCCGCTTCGATGCCACCGACCGGGCGGCAATCCCCGGCGGCATCAAGGCTGCCGAGGACGCCTTCGGCGCGCCGATCGACATCCTGGTCAACAACGCGGGGCTGAACCGCCGCGCGCCCATCCTCGAACTCAAGGCCGAGGACTGGGACTTCGTGGTCAACGCCGACCTCACGGCGCCGTTCCTGATCGCAAAGGCGGTCGCCCCGGGGATGATCGAGCGCCGCTGGGGCAAGATCGTCAACGTCGCCTCGATCGCCTCGTTCATCGCCCGCCCCGGCATCCCTGCCTACATCGCCGCCAAGGCCGGCCTGGCCATGCTGACCCGCGCCATGGCAGTGGAATGGGCGCCGCACAACGTGCAGGCCAACGCCATCGCACCGGGCTATTTCAAGACCGATCTCACCGCACCTTTCCGCGACAACGCCCAGATGAACGCCTGGATCGTCGACAAGACGCCGGCCAAGCGCTGGGGCCTGCCGGAAGAGCTGGCGGGGATTGCCGTTTTCCTGGCCTCGGACGCATCCAATTTCGTGACCGGCCAGACCATCACCGTCGACGGCGGCTTCATGGCGACCCTTTAGGGTTTCCGGGGCATGGGAGGGGCGTCGGATGCGCCCCTCCGCGTTCCCCTTTATGAAGCAGGGATTCCTCAGTAGACTGCCGCACCTTCAAAGAAACCCGGGAGGTCTTCCTATGACCGGAACAGCGGACATCGGGCTCGTCGGCTTGGCTGTAATGGGGCAGAATCTCGCCCTCAACATCGCCGAGAACGGCTTCGCCATCGCCGTCTTCAACCGTACCACCGAGACGATGCGGTCCTTCGTCGACTCTCCCGAGGCGAGGAAGTTCGGCGTGCAGGGCTGCGAGACCCTGGAAGGCCTGGTCGGGGCTCTGAAGAAGCCGCGCCGCGTGATGCTGATGGTCAAGGCCGGCGCTCCCGTCGATGCCCAGATCGATACGCTGATGCCCTTGCTGGAAGAGGACGACATCATCATCGACGGCGGCAACTCGTTCTACGCCGACACCATCCGCCGCGAGAAGGCGCTGGCTGCCAAGGGCATCCTGTATCTCGGTACCGGCGTCTCCGGCGGCGAGGAAGGAGCCCGCCGCGGGCCGTCGATCATGCCGGGCGGGCCGCGCGCCGCCTATGACCAGGTGTCGGCGATCCTGCTTGCGATCTCGGCCAAGGTGGGCGCCGAACAGACGCCCTGCTGCACCTACATCGGCGCCGACGGCGCGGGCCACTTCGTCAAGATGGTCCACAACGGCATCGAGTACGCCGACATGCAGATGATCGCCGAGGTGTACTTCCTGATGAAGAACCTGCTCGGCCTTTCGTATGCCGAGATGCGCGACGTCTTCGCCGAGTGGAACCGTGGCGACCTGGATTCCTACTTGATCGAGATCACCGCCCAGATCCTCGCCCGCAATGACGAGGAGAGCGGCCAGCCGATGCTGTCGCTGATCGTCGACCGCGCCGGGCAGAAGGGCACCGGCCGCTGGACCAGCGAGGCGGCGCTGCAGCTTGGCGTCGCCGCCCCGACCATCGCGGAAGCGGTGTTCGCCCGCGTGCTTTCATCGTTCCGCGACGAGCGCGTCGAGGCCGAGAAGCTGTTCGGAAAGCAGGCGCCCTCCTTCAAGGGCGACCGGCGTTCCTTCATCGCCGCCCTGCGCGATGCCCTCCTCGCCTCGAAGATCTGCGCCTACGCCCAGGGCTTCGCGATCATCGAGGCCGCCAAGGCCGAGCACCACTGGGACATCGACCTCGGCGCGGTCAGCATGATCTGGCGTGGCGGCTGCATCATCCGTGCCCGCTTCCTCGAGCGCATCAAGCAGGCCTACGACCGCAATCCCAAGCTCAAGAATCTGCTGCTCGACCCCTATTTCAAGGAGCGGGTCACCAACGGCCTCGACGCTTGGCGCGACGTGGTGGCGACCGCCATGCGCGAAGGCGTCGCCGTGCCGGCACTATCGTCCGCGCTGGCCTACTTCGACGGTTACCGCACCGGCCGGCTATGGGCCGACATGATCCAGGCCCAGCGCGACTATTTCGGCGCTCACACCTTCGAGCGCTTCGACAAGCCGGGCTGGCATCACGTCGAGTGGACCAAATAGGAGTCAGAACCCCGGCTTCTACCGGGGTAACGAAAAACAGGGGGAGGCGGACGATGATCGTGATCCTGATGGGGGTCAGCGGCTGTGGCAAGTCGGTGATCGGCAACCTGCTTTCGCAGCGGCTGGGGTGCCAGTTCGCCGAGGGGGATTCCTATCATCCCCCGGCCAACCGCGAGAAGATGCGCGGCGGCACCCCCCTCACCGACGAAGACCGCTGGCCCTGGCTGCGCGCCATCGCCTCCGACATCGACCGCTGGCTGGCGGCGGGCAGCGATGCGGTGGTCGCCTGCTCGGCTCTCAAGAAGGCCTACCGCGACATCCTGGTCGGCAGCCGCGCCGGGGTTCACCTTGTCCACCTCAAGGGTTCCTACGAGCTCATCTATGGGCGTCTCACCGCACGCAAGCACGAGTACATGCCGGTCACCCTCCTGAAGAGCCAGTTTGCCACCCTGGAGGAACCGACGGCGGAGGAACGGCCGATCGTCGTCGACATCGCGGAACCGGCGGACGTGCTGGTGGAAGAGATCATGACCCGCCTGCCGGGCGGGAAAGGGAGGACGCTTTGAAGGACAGCGCGGGCATTGAGGGCCTCGTTTCCGAGTTGCAGGGCATCGTCGGGGTGGACCGGGTATCGCAATCCCGCGCCGTTCGCGAGCAGCACGGACATGACGAGTCCTACCATGCCCCGCAGCTTCCCGACGCGGTGGTGTTCGCGCGGTCAACCGAAGAGGTCAGCGCCATTGTCAAGGCGTGCTCCGCCCGCCGGGTGCCGATCGTGCCGTTCGGCGCCGGCACCGGGCTCGAGGGTCACGTCTGTGCGGTCGCGGGCGGCGTCTGCATCGACCTGAGCCAGATGAACGAGATCATCCGCGTCAGTCCCGACGACATGGACGCGACCGTGCAGGCCGGCGTCACCCGCAAGCAGCTCAACGAGCACCTGCGCGACACCGGGCTGTTCTTCCCGGTCGATCCCGGCGCCAACGCCACCCTGGGCGGCATGTCGGCAACCCGGGCCTCGGGCACCAACGCGGTGCGCTACGGCACCATGCGCGAGAACGTGCTGTCGCTGAAAGTCGTGCTGGCCGATGGCCGGATCATCCAGACCTCGCGGCGGACCCGCAAGTCGGCCTCGGGCTACGACCTGACGCGCCTGTTTGTCGGCTCCGAAGGCACCCTCGGCGTGATCACCGAGGTGACGGTGAAGCTGCACGGCATCCCCCAGCACGTGGCCGCGGCGGTGTGCCCCTTCCCCACCATCGAGGGCGCCGTCAACACCTGCATCGCCACCATCCAGTGCGGCGTGCCGCTGGCGCGCATCGAGCTTCTCGACGATGACCAGATGGCGGCGGTCAACGCCTATTCGAAGACCGACTACAAGGTTGCGCCGACCCTGATGCTGGAATTCCACGGCACCGAGAGCGGCGTCGCCGAGCAGGTCGCCATGGTGCAGGAGATCGCCGCCGAGCACGGCGGCACCGACTTCCAATGGGCGACTCTCCCCGAGGACCGTGAACGGCTGTGGACCGCGCGCCACAACGCCTACTACGCCGGCCTCGCCGTCCGCCCCGGTTCCGGCGGCCTGATCACCGACCAGTGCGTGCCGATCTCGAAGCTGGCCGAATGCCTGGTCGCCACCAAGCAGGACCTGGAGGGCACGCCGATCCCCTCCTGCATCGTCGGCCATGTCGGCGACGGCAACTTCCACACCGTGCTGATGATCGACCCCGCCGACAAGGAGGAGTTCGCCCGCGCCGCCGCGATCAACGAGAAGATGGTGTTGCGCTCCCTCGCCCTCGGCGGCACGGCCAGCGGCGAGCACGGCGTCGGCCTCGGCAAGCGCAAGTACATGGAGACCGAGCACGGCGAGGCGCTGTCGGTCATGCGCGCCATCAAGGCGGCTCTCGACCCCGCCAACATCATGAACCCGGGCAAGATCCTGTAGTCGCCCGATCCAGGCCCGCCCTCGGCGCCGTGACAGGCTACTTGTCCACGGCCACGATGTGCGGCAGCTCGCGGTAGCGTTCGGCGTAGTCGATGCCGTAGCCGGCGATGAAGATGTCCTCGATCGTGAAGCCGACGAAATCGAGCTCCATCGCGACCTCGCGCCGGCTCGGCTTGTCCACCAGCGCGCAGGTGCGGATCGGGCCGGCGTCGCGCTGGCGCAACAGCGCGGTGGCGTAGGCCAGCGAGCGCCCGGTGTCGGCGATGTCGTCGACCAGCAGGATAGGCCGCCCCGCCACGTCGCCCGGGATGTCGGCCAGCAGGTGCACCTCTCCGGCGCTGACCATGCCGAGGCCGTAGCTGCTCAGGCGCATGAACTCTACCTGCGGGGCCACGCCGGCCCGGTGCAGGGCACGCACGAGGTCGGCGAGGAAGACGAAGCTGCCCTTGAGCAACCCGACGACGAGGACGTCCGCCGGAACCTCGCGGGCGATGGCGGCCGCCAGTTCGTCGATGCGCCGCGCGATCGTCGCTTCGTCGAACAATACGCTGGTCGCCATCCGTCACCTCCGTCACGCCGGACTTGACCGGCGGCGCCAGCTTGCCTTCTCTATCGGCAGGTGTTCAAGAGGAGATCCAGGCGGTGATGCGCCCAATCAGCGATTTCATCGGGGACCTGCCCAAGGCCGAACTCCATCTCCACATCGAAGGCACGCTGGAGCCGGAGATGGTGTTCGAACTGGCCGAGCGGAACCGGGTCCGCCTGCGCCACCGCTCGCCCGAGGAATTGCGGGCGGCCTACGATTTCAATTCCCTTCAGGAGTTCCTCGACCTCTACTACCAGGGCATGGGGGTCCTGCACACCGAGGACGACTTCTGCGACCTCACCCTGGCCTACATGCGTCGTGCCGCCGCCGACAGCGTCCGCCATGCCGAGATCTTCTTCGATCCCCAGGCCCACGCCAGCCGCGGGGTGCCTTTCCCGGTTGTTCTCGACGGCATCGCCGAGGGCTTGCGTAGGGCGGAGCGAGAGCTTGGCGTCACCTCGCGGCTGATCCTGTGCTTCCTGCGCGACCGCGATGCCGCCGAGGCAATGGCCACCCTCGAGGTTGCGCTCCCCTATTGCGACCGCATCGTCGGGGTCGGCCTCGATTCTGCCGAGGTTGGCCATCCCCCATCTAAGTTCCGCGAGGTATTCGCCCGGGCGCGGGCGGAGGGCTTCCTGGCCGTCGCCCACGCCGGCGAGGAAGGACCCCCGGCCTACGTCGCCGAGGCTCTGGACGTGCTTGGCGCGGTGCGGATCGACCACGGGGTGAGGGCCGCCGAAGACCGGGCACTGGTCAGGCGTCTCGCGGCGGAAGCGGTTCCGCTGACCGTGTGCCCGCTGTCGAACCTGCGCCTCGCCGTCTACGACAGCCTGGACAAGCACCCCCTGCGCCGGCTTGCCGAGGCCGGGGTGCCCGTCACCATCAACTCGGACGATCCGCCCTACTTCGGCGGCTACATCAACGACAACTACCGCGCGGTGCAGGAGACGTTCGGCTTCAGCCGCGACGAGCTCGCCGGCTTCGCCCGCGCCTCGTTCGCCGCCTCGTTCCTCGACCCCGCCGACAAGGCGCGCCATATCGCCGAGGTCGACGCCTATCTGGCGACGGGCTGAGAATCCAGCCGCACGACGTTGCCTTCGCGCTCGGAGCGGCGGATGGCGTCGAGCACCTCCATCGTCCGCAACACCTCTTCGCCCGAGGCCAATGGTGCGCGACCTTCGCGCAGGGCCTGCGCGAACTCGCGGAGCTGCAGGACGTGCGACGAGGGCTGCTGCTCGGCGTCGAGCACGGTCCTGCCGTCGTGCTCGAGCCGGTAGCGGTAGGCATAGATTCCCGGGATCACGCTCTCGCTCATCCGCAGCGTGCCCTTGCGGCCGACGATCAGCAGCTCGTGCAGGGCCGGGCTGGTGCTGAGCGACAGGTGCACGCTGGCCAGAGCCTTCTCGAAGGCGATTACGATATCGGCCTCGTCCTCGCCCTCCCACGCCGGGTTCTGGCGCTGCGAGGCTGCGTAGACGGTTCTCGGCCGCTGCCCCATCAGCCACAGGATGGTGTCGACCGAATGGCTCCCCTGCAGCAGGATCACCAGCCCGCCCGCCTCCCCGGTCCGTGTCCACCATGGCGTAGGCGGTGCCGGGAAGTTGACCAGGAAGCTGATGTCGATACGCATGATGTCGCCCAGCTCCGGCAGGCGGGCGAAGACCTCCTTCATGGCATCGGAGAAGCGGCGGCTCTGCCCCACCATCAAGGTCGTCCCAGCGCCTTGCGCCGCCGCCACCATCTCGCGGGCCTCGGTGAGGTCGAGGGCGGCCGGCTTCTCGACCAGGACATGCTTGCCGGCCTGGGCGGCCGCCACGCAGACCTCGTGGTGCAGATGATTGGGCAGGCAGACGACCACGGCCTCGATCGCCGGATCCTCGAGCGTCCGACGCCAGTCGCCATAGATCTTCGGCACACCGAACCTGCCGGCCGCGGCGGCCAGCTGTTCGGGACGGGTATCGCACACCGCGACCAGATCGACCTCTCCGGCGAGCGCCTGGGTCGCCTCGAGATGGGCCTGGGCGACGCGGCCGACACCGATGACGCCGACCTTGAGTCTGGACGTAACCATCGCTTCCTCGGGAAAAGGGGGCGCCCGGCGGGGCGGGCGCCGGGTTGCCCTATTTCTTCACCAGATACTGCTCGTTGACGCAGTTCTTGAGGCGGCCGTGCTTGAGATAGCTGAGCACGACCTCGATGCCCTTGCGCCGCAGGTTCAGCATGCTGGATGGGCTGTAGAAGGCCGAGTGCGGCGTCATGACCAGCCGGTCCTCGATCCACGGCTCGGCAGCCGTCCAGGCCTTGACCAGCGGATGATTGGGGTCAGGCGGCTCGCGCCACAACACGTCGAGGCCGGCGGCCTCGATCACGTTGTCGCGGAGTGCCTGATAGATGTCATCCAGGTTCGTGCACTCGCCGCGCGCGGTGGTGATGAAGATCAGGTTCGGCTTGGCATGCGACAGCGCCTTGCGGTCGATCATGCCGCGGGTCTCGTCGGTCAGCGGCGTGTGCAGGCTGACGATGTCGGACCCGGCAATCAGCTCCTCGAGGCTTTCGGCACGGCCGATGCCGAGGGCAAGCTCGGTGCCGGTCGGCCGGTAGGGGTCGTAGAACCACACGTCGACGCCGAACCCGCGGATGCGCTGCGCGAACGCGGTGCCGATGCGGCCCAGGCCGATGATGCCGACCTTCTGCCCGAGCAGACGGCGGATCTGCTTCGGCTTGTCGAAGGTCCACTCGCGCACCGGGTCGCGCCTCAGGTTGCGGTCGTGCGGGACAATGCCCCGGGTGATCGCCAGCACCAGCCCCACGGCGTGTTCGGCCACGTCCATGGTGCCGTAATCGGGAACGTTGCAGACCGGAATGCCGCGCGCGCCCCAGGCCTTGATGTCAACGTTGTCGTAGCCGACGCCGGCCCGGACCACGAGCCGGCACTTCTTCATCCAGGACATCTTCTCCTCGTCGACGCGGAACGCCTCGTACATCACGAGTGCATCCGCCGCCGCCCACCGCTCCTTGGCGATCGTATTGTCGCCCTCGACCCGCCAGCGGTGGTAGTCGATTTCCAGATCGCCGCCGGCGACCGCCTTCTCGACCTCGGCGTCGGCGCAAAAGAAGTCGGGGATCAGGATGCGCATGGTCTTTCCTTGCTGAAGTGTCTGCGGCCCCGGATGTCCTCGGACGCCGGGGCCGCTGGAAACGAGACTCTACTCTCCTACGCTCCGAAAATCAGGTTCGGAATGAACAGCACGAGCTGCGGGAAGAAGATCAGCAGGCTCGTCACCACCACGACCGTGAACAGGAACGGCAGCGAGTGGCGTGTGTACTCGTTGATCGGACAGTTGAGGATCGTGCACACCGCGTACATGGCCGAACCGACCGGGGGCGTGAAGTTGCCGATCGTGATGACCATGATGAAGAACAGCCCGAAGTGCACGGCGTCGAACCCCAGATCCGTCGCGATCGGCAGGAAGATCGGGGTCAGCATGATGATCAGCACCGACCCGTCGACGAACATGCCGGCGAACAGCAGGATGCCGATGATCATCAGCATCACCAGGTACTTGTTCTCGGTGATGCTGAGCATGGATTCCGAGATCATGTCCGGCACGCGATCCCAGACGATGCCGTAGCCGAAGATGCCCGACAGCGCGATCAGGAACATCACCGCGCCGACGTCGACGCTGGCGCCGTCGAGGGCCTCCCGGATCGTCGAGCCGTTGAGCTCCCGGTGGGCCGCGACGCCGACGACGAAGGCGTAGACGACGGCGAACGCCCCCACTTCGGACGGCGTGAAGACGCCCAGCCGCAGGCTGACGATGAGCATGACCGGGAACAGGATCGCCCACAAGCCGCCCATGGTGGCGGAGGCAACCTCCCGAAACACGGGCCATCCCTCTCGCTCGGCCGGAATGCGGCGACGCTTGGCGGTGATCGCCACGGTCATCGCCATCGCGAACCACAGCAGAAAGCCCGGCAGGATGCCGCCTGCGAACAGCCGGCCGATCGAGACCTGCCCGACCGTGCCGTACAGGATGTAGCCGATTCCCGGCGGGATGATCGGGGTGATCAGCGAGCCGTAGGACAACACGCTGGCGGCGTAGCCCTTGGTAAAGCCGCGCTTCAGCATCTCGGGCCCGAGAATTCGCGTCTGCATCGCGGCGTCGGCGATGCACGATCCCGAAACGCCGCCCATCAGGGTGGCCAGCGCCACCGATACCTGGCCCAGGCCGCCGCGCATGTGGCCGGTCAGCGCGGTCGACAGGCGCAGCAGGCGCTGAGTGATCCCGGCATGATTCATGACGTTGCCGGACACGATGAACAGCGGCACCGCGAGCAGCGCGAAGTTCTGCGTCTGCGTCAGGGTGAGCTGGATCGGGATGGTGAAGGGCAGCTCCGGATGCTGGATGAAGAACAGGCAGCCCGAGATGCCGATCGCGAACGCCACCGGCATCCCCATGGCGACCAGAATGAGGAAGGCGACGAAGACTAGCAGCATTGGCCGCCCTCCACCGGCGCCTGAGCCTGGGAGCGGTCGCCCCGGTTCCCGAACTCGTCGCGAACCTTGAGGACGGTGGTGACCAGCAGCAGGACTGCTCCGACCGGCATCGCCATGGTAACCCACGAATAGCTGAAATCCGGGATGCCCTGGAAGGCGCGCGCCCGGCTGACCCAGGACAGCCACACCCCGGCGGGAATGACGTACAGCAGGAACGCGGTCAGGATGGTGTAGTTGGCTAGCCGGAAGTACCTTCTGCCCGCCTCCGACAGGCGGTTGGTGAGCACTTCGACCGACATCAGCCGGTTCCTCTGCCAGGCCACGTCGGCGCTCAGGAAACACGCCCACGCGAACAGGCAGGTAGCAATATCCATGGCCCAGTTGATGGGATGCCCGAGAAGCCTGGCGAGGCCGGCGGAGAAGACCAGGATGACCATGGCGGTCAGGAACAGCCTGGCCAGGAAGGCCTCGACATAACAAAGGCCCTTGTAGAACTTCTTCATCGGGGCGCTCTCCCCATCACTGCGATGAGCAAAGGGGGCGCACAAACCGTCAGGTTCGTGCGCCTCCTCGACGACGTTGACGCTTACTGCTTGCCGATTTCCTTCTGAACGGCCTTCGCCGCGTCACTGATCTTCAGCACCTCATAGGCCTTCTCGCCAGCCTTCTTGAAGGCCGCGATATCGACGTCCTTGACGATCGTCATGCCCTTCTTCTCGAGGTCCTTGGCGATCTCGGCCTCGTTGGCGAAGATCGTCTTCGAGGCCTGCTCGCCGGCCTTGTCGGCCTCCTCGAGCAGGACCTTCTGGTAGTCGGGCGGCAGGGTGTTGAAGAACTTGGAGCTCATGATCGAGAAGTTCACCAGCATGATGTGGTGCGTCTCGTTCGCGTACTTCAGAACTTCGTAGAACCGTCCGCCCGGAATGTTGTTGTAGACGAGCTCGACCCCGTCGACGGCCTTCTGCTGAAGGCCGGGATACATGTCGCCGAACGCCATGGCGACCGGGGTGGCGCCCAGCGCGCGGATCGACTCCTGCCAGATCGGTGCCGGGGGCGTGCGGATGCGCAGGCCCTTCAGGTCGTCCGGGTTCTTGATCGGCTTGTTGGTGAAGAAGTGGCGGTAGCCCTGGACATAGTTGAACGAGATGACCTTGATGCCGAACTCGTTCGCCAGCCGATCCAGGTACTTGTTGATGGTGGGCGACTTGCGAAGCTTGCCGGCCTCCTCCAGGGTCTCGACGAAATAGGGGCCGTTGACCATGGCGATCTCGGGGACGTAGTTCCCGAGCCGGGCCGAGTCGCTGTTCTGCGCGACGTTCGCGCCCTGCCGCATCTGCTCGATGATGTCTTCCTCGACGCCGAGCTGGGCGCTGTGAAACACCTCGACCTTCATCTTGCCGTTGGTCTTCTCACCCACGGCCTTGGCCCAGGCCAGGAAGGCGATGTGGTAGGGCTCCTTCGGTCCGAGCACATGGTTGAATTTCAGGGTGTAGGTCTTGTCCTGCGCCTGTGCGGACACGGACACCCCGGCCATCGCCACCGCAACAGCCGCGATGCCGAGACCGAGACGCAAGCAGAACGATTTCATGATGGGTCCTCCCGAGAAGCGGTATCGGTTTACGTACACGCAGCAAGCTAACGTGCGTCGAACGCAATAATCAAAAAGAAAATTTTCCTATCTGCCGGCAGCCCGTCAGGGTCGCCCTCAATCCGCTTCGATCATGTAGGGCGGCAGCTTGTCCGCCGGCAGCGCCGGCGGATCGGCAAAATGGGGCAGCGTGAACTCGAGGCCGTGCCTGATGTGGGCCTCCAGCGCCTGCGCAGCGGCGTCGACGCGCCCCGCCAGCAACAGCTCGACCACCTCGAGATGCTCGGCCAGGGTTTCGGGAATGCCGGTCGGCGATCGCCGCACGTCGCGGCCTCGCAGCACGGTCGCGTAGGACACGATGACGGGAAGCTGGCAGTAGCGCAGCACGTTGCCCATCCGGCGATTCGTGCACCGCAGCACCGTATCGACGTGGAGCGCCGTCTCGATGTCGTTGAGGTCCTCGCCGTTCCATTCCCCGGCCTCGATGGCCTTGACCAGATGGCTGCGCAGGCCGACCAGCTGCAGCGGGCGAAGTCCGGGTGCCGCCTGGCGAAGGGCGACCGGTTCCAGCAGCCAGCGCAGCTCGTACATCTCCTCCAGTTCGCGCGGCTGCAGGCGGCCAGCGTACCACCGGCCGTTGTCCTCATGACGGACGAAGCCGATCCGCTCCAGGTTGACGAGGACCTCGTGGGCGATCGTCCGACTGACGCCGAAAGCATCGGCGAGGGCCGTCTGGTTGATCTGGAAGCGGCCGAACACCAGGCACGAGGCGATCTGCCGCTCGACCGTGGGATAGACGCCACGTCGCCAGGGACGGATCGCCGCCCCGGCCACGATCTCGCCCACGAGGTCGGGCAGCAGGTCCCTCAGGGGTCGACGGAACTCCTGGCCCGGACTGTCCTCGCCGGCGACACAGAACCCCCGCCCCTCGCGCTTGATCACCAGAGCGTCCGATTGCAGCCTGCGCAGGGCCATCCGCGCGGGGGTCCTGCCGACCCCGATCGTCTCGGCAAGTTCGCCTTCGCGCAGGATGAGGCCCGGCGTCAGGGCGCCTTCCATGATCCGTTCGCGGAGCGCAGCGTAGATCCGCTCGCTCATGCTCGCGCTCGAGGATTCGAAATCGTTCCCTTCGTGCACGGCCGTTCGCGCTCCTTCGTCGTCCTGCCCGGCCCGCTGCCCGGCTACTACTACCATGACCGGACCGTCGCCGCACAAGGGGCCTCGCCGGCGGCTACCCTAGCATGGCGTGCGGCAACCAGGTAGCCAGCCCCGGAACGAACAGGATCGTCAACAGCGAGATCACCAGCACCAGGATGAACGGCGCGCAGTACCGGCAGGTCTCGCCAAACGAGCATTTGGCCACGCTGGTGGTCACGAACAGCAGCACCGCGACCGGCGGCGTGGTGGCTCCGATCTGGGTCGACAGCACCATCAGCAGCCCGATGTGGAAGGGGTCGAAGCCGAACTGGCTGCTGACGAACGTCGCCACGGGCACCAGGATGATCAGCACCGCCAGCGATTCGAGGAACATGCACATCACGAACATGACCCCGAGCAGAATGAAGGCGACCACGATCGGATCGTCGGTGACCGACTGGATTGTCCCCAGCACGACGTCGTTGAAATCGAGGTACGACAGCAGCCACCCGAGCACGCCGGCCATCGAGATGATGCCGACCACCATGGCGGTGGTCACCGCCGACTCGAGCAGGATCTCGGGCAGGTCGCGCAGCTTGAGCGAACGATAGACGAAGAAGCCGACGAACAGGGCATAGAGGCAGGCAACCACTCCGGCCTCGGTAGCCGTGAAGACGCCGGCCAGAATGCCGCCGAGAATGATGACTGGCGCCAGGATGGCGACCCAGACATTGGCCACCCCACGCCTCACCTCGCCCCAGCCGGCGCGCTGCGAGGTCTGGCGCAACTCGGCGAACCGGGGCAGGAACGAGAACCCGTACGTCACGCCCATCAACAGCGCGCCGATCAGGATGCCAGGCAGGATGCCGCTGAGGAACAGGCCGCCGATCGAGACCCCGGTCATCGAGCCGTAGACGATCATCGTCATGCTGGGCGGAATGATGGGCCCGATGGTAGCCGCTGTGCCCACCAGAGCTGCGGCAAAACCGGGCTTGTATCCGCGCTTCTTCATCTCGGGAATGACAATGGACCCGATCGCGGCGGCCTCGGCCGCCGACGAACCGGACACGTTAGCCATCCCGACACAGGAGATGACGGCCGTGTGCCCGAGGCTGCCGCGGACATGTCCGACCAGCACCTCGGCGAATTCAACCAGCTTCTCGGCCAGCCCGCCGCGCGCCATCAGAGATCCGGCGAGGATGAAGTACGGCATCGCCAGCAGGGCGAACGAGTCGAGAATCGTGAACGCCTTCTGGGCGAAGAAGGCGGGATTGAGCTCGGGCGACAGCAGCACCCCGGCGAGCCCGACGCCACCGATCCCCAGCAGCACCGGCACGCCCAGCCCGACCAGCCCGAGAAGGACGGCGAACAGGATCACCAGCATCATGGCCTGGCGCCTCCGGGCAGGAGGCCGAACCGCACGCCAAGGCTGCGCAGCACCACGATCACCAGGTATGCGCCGCCGATGACCATCCCGAAGTAGACCTTGTCCATGCTGACGTCGATGCCGGGGCTGACCTGGAACCTGGCCACGGTCATGACGATCAGCGTGTAGCGGACGATCGCGACGGCCAGAGCCAGCCACATGAGGTCGATCACCACCTGGAGGACCCACCTCGGCTTGTTCGGCAACGCCTGCATCAGGACGTCGACGCCGATATGGGCGCCCCGGTTGTAGACGACGGGGATCGTGAAGTAGACCAGCCATACGTGCAGGTACTTCTGCAGTTCCTCGCTCCAGCTCAGCGAAACGTTGAGAGCGAAGCGGTTGAACACCTGCAGCCCGCCGACGACGACCAGCACCGCAAACAGGAGGACGATCAGCGCCTCCATCGCGCGGTCCAGGTAACGGGTGGCCTTAAGAATCATCGTCCCCACGGACGTCTCCCGCTGTTCGGGCACGAGGGGCGGAAGGGCTTCCCGCCCTTCCGCCCGACGGATGGACCAGGGCTACTTGGTTTCCCGGATCACCTTCAGGAGCTGTTCGGCGCCCAGGTCCTTGGCCAGCTTGTCCTGGACCTCCTGGGCCGCCTTGACGAAGCCGCTGCGGTCGATCTTGTTGATCACCATGCCCTTGGTGCGCAGGAACTCGAACGCCTCGGCCTCGCGCTGCGGGGCGAGCGCCCGGTTGACGTCCTGGCCGAGCTTCGCGCCGTACTGGACGACCTCCTTCTCCTTGTCCGTCCAGCCCTGCCATTCCTTGGCCGAGCAGGCGAAGATCAAGGGCGAAATGAGGTGCTCGGTCAGGGCAACGTACTTCGACACTTCGTAGAACTTCTGCGCCACGATCACTGCCGAGCCGTGCTCGAAGCCGTCGAGCACGCCGGTCTGCATGCCGGTGTAGACCTCGCCGAACGCCATCGGGGTCGCGTTGGCGCCCATCGCGTTGAGCGCAGCCACGTAGACCGGGCTCTGAATGGTGCGGATCTTGAGCCCCTTCAGGTCCTCGGGAGTCTTCACCTCCTTCTTGGCGGTGACGACGTTGCGCCAGCCCCAGCTATCGAGCCAGCCGATCGTCTTCAGCCCGATCTTCTCGACGTCGGCTGCCAACTCCTTGCCGACCGGGCCGTCGAACACCTTGTGCAAGTGGTCATAGCTCTGCCACAGGAACGGCAGGTCGACGACGCCCATCTTCTTCGAGAAGTTGTTGAGGATGGTGGTGCCGCTGATGACGCAACTAGCGCCGCCGCCAAGCTGCATACCCTCGTACACCGCGCGCTCCTCACCCAGCGCATTGGCGGGATACAGTTTGACCTGCAGCGAACCGCCGGTGTTCTCGTTGACCCAGTTCTTGAACACCCAAGCCGCGGTATGGATCTCCGACGCCATGTCCGCCTGATGAGAGTACGAAAGCTTCAGCTCCTTGGCCAATGCGGGAGTGGCCAAGCCGACGCTGGCGACGAGCGCTAGCGCGGCGCCGGTGGACAAGCAGGTCTTCATGGGTTTCCTCCTTCGAACGATGCGCGGTCTCGAAACGAGCCGCCGGATTGGTCCGCCCGGAAAAAACGGGGACTGTCAGGTAACGACTTTTGTGGTAACTGGTCAACCAATTTTGACAGCTTCGCATACTCCGCCGACCGCTCTTGCGCGGGGACGGCGGGACCGCTATCGATGACGCCCTAGCAGACGTGGAGGACGATATGCCGGGTGTGCTCGACGGGGTGCGGGTTGCCGCATTCACCCACTTCGCGGCGGGACCGCTGACGGTGCAGTTCCTGGGTGCGCTCGGCGCCGACGTGATCAAGGTCGAGGCCCCTTTCGGCGACTTCAACCGATTCGGCATCCGCGACCACAACGGCAAGTTCGGGGGCATAAGCCCGTATTTCGTGACCCTCAACAGGAACCAGCGGGCGATCGCCGTCGACCTCAAGGACCCCCGCGGCATGGAGGTGGCCCAGCGCCTGATCCGCTCGGCCGACGTGATGGTCGAGAACTTCAAGCCGGGCGCGCTCGACAAGCTCGGCCTCGGCTACGAAGGGGCCAGCCGGATCCGCGACGGCCTTGTCTACTGCTCGATCTCCGCTTACGACCTGCTCGGTCCGAAGGCAGGAGAGCTCGGGCAGGACCTCCTGATCCAGGCCCTCAGCGGCTTCGCCAGCCTGAACGGGATGGCCGACATGCCGCCGATGCCGACCGGAAGCTATCCGGTCGACGCCTACGTCTCGTTCTGCTGCGTGATCGGCATCCTGGCCGCCCTGCGCCACCGCGATGCGACGGGCAAGGGGCAGTGGGTGCGGGTCGACATGATGTCGGCCGCCCTGCACATGATCGCCCAGGAAGCCTCTTACGTGATGAACGTCGACCCGGTCACGCAGCGGAGCGCGAGCAACGTCGTCCACCCCGACCAGGCGGCCCCGTACGGCATCTATCAGACCGACGACGGCCAGGCCTTCGTGATGAGCCTGACGCCCCCGGCCACGCTGCAGAAGCTGGCCGAGAAGCTCGGCATCCTCGACGAGATGGCCGAACACCTCACGCCGAAGGGCGTCAAGTACGACCGCGACAAGGTTGCCGGCCCGCTCGGCCGCCGCTTCAAGGAGATGCCGCGCGACGAGGCGCTCGCGGTGTGCCGTTCGCTGGGCATCTGGGTCGCCCCCGTGCGCTCGATCGGCGAGGCGCTGGAGGACCCCGCGATCGTCGCCCGGGATATCGTCCGCGAAACCGAGTCCGCCTATGCCGGCAAGCACCGGGTGGTAATCGAGCCGCTGCAGATGAGCGAGACGCCGGTGACATTCTCGCGGCCTGCGCCGGCGCTGGGCCAGCACACCCGCGAGGTGCTGGCGGAGCTGGGCTACGCCGAGGCCGAGCTGTCCTCTCTCGAGGCGGCCGGGGTGGTGGTCGCCGCCCCCTCGTCCTGAGACGGCGCGGGCCGCGCCGGATCGGTGTGGACGCGGTTCCGACCCGCTTCCTTGGCGTTCAGGAGCGCGGTGTCGGCGCGCGAGATGAGATCGCCGGAGGTCTCGCCCGGCTGCAGCTCGGCGACCCCGACGCTGACCGTCACCTGGATCCGCTCGCGCCCGACCGGGATCGGCATGATCATGACCCCGGCGCGGATCGTCTCGGCGACCTGCGCCGCCCGCGCCAGGTCGCAGTCGGCGACCAGGACGATGAACTCCTCGCCGCCCCAGCGGCACAGCACGTCGGACTGCCTGACCCGGCTGCGCACCGCAGTCGCGACGGCGCGGATCACGGTATCGCCGACGGGATGGCCGTAGCGGTCGTTGACCGTCTTGAAGTGGTCGATGTCGAGCATCAGCAGCGATACCTTGCCGCCGCTCCGCCCGGCCGTCTTCACGACCTGCCCATAGAGAACGTCGAAGACCTGGCGATTCGCCACCCCGGTCAGCTTGTCCGTGGTCGCCATCTCCTCGAGGCGCCGCTGGTAGCTGCCGATCGTGAGATTGGCCAGCACCAGGACGACGATGGTGATGCCGGCGCAGATCGCCAGGTTGCCGAGCAGGGCGTTGAAGATTCCCGACTGCAGGTCGGCATCGTCCTGCTCGACGAACAGGAACCACTGGAAATCGGGCACCAGGCGGCTGTTGAGGTAGACCGTCCGCCCGTCCCGCTCGTACGAGAAAGTGCCGCTGGGCGACGACAGGATGCGGGTGGCAATGCTCGCAAGCCCCGGCTCGTCGCGGATGTTTGCCGGGCCCGTGTCGGCCGGTCCGCGTAAGGTGACGTCGCCCTGGCGGTCGACGAAGTAGACGCGGCGGCCGTAGCGCTGCCCGTAGGTGGCGATCAGATTGGCCACCGCGTCGACCGCCAGGCCGACCCCGGTCGCCCCGATGTAGCGGCCGGCGTAGTCGTAGACCCGATAGTTGACGAAGACCGTGACACGGTCGCGATTGGCCTCGTCGACGTCGACGTTGATCTCGTAGTCGTCCCGCATCCCGCGAACGCGGAAGTACCACGCGTCGCGGGGATTGTCTTCGGCGACCGGACGCGGGCGGGCGCCGCTCGAATGGTAGTAGCGCCGCGTCGCTTCCGAGACGAAGAAGCTGGTGACCGCCCCGTAACGGTCCTGGATCTGTTTCAGGTAACGGATGATGCGTGCCTCTTCCTGCTCGCCCGCCAACACCCAGTCGCGGACGAAGGTGTCCTGCGCCATCAACGACGAGATGAAGATCGGCCGCAGCAGGTCCTGCTGGATCTCCGAATAGACGTTGTCGCTGGTCAGCGGAAGCGTGTTCTCTTCCACCTGGGTACGCAGCGAATCATGGGCGACGATGTAGCTGACCAGGCTGGTGACGAGAAAGGCGGCGGCCAGCAGCGCGCTCAGCGCGATGATGAAACGCGTCTTGCGACTCAACACGTCTACGTACTCACTTCTGTCCGCGCTCGCGGATCATCCGTCTTGCAGTTTCGAGCTCTTCCTGGGTGTCCACGCCCAGCGGGACGGCGTCGACCAGCACCGCGTCGATGCGCATGCCGGCCTCGAGAGCGCGAAGCTGCTCCAGCCGTTCCCGCCTCTCGAGGAGTCCGGGCGGCAGCGACACGAAGCGCGCCAAGGTTTCCCGCCGATAGGCATAGATGCCGATATGGTGATAGTGGTCGCCCTGCCCCGCCGGCACGGTAGCGCGGCTGAAGTACAGAGCCCTGGCCGTCGACGCTCCAGGAGCGAACCCGACCACCGCCTTGACGACGCTGGGATCGGAACGTTCGCCCTCGGCTTTGATGACTGCGACCAGGGTGGCGATGTCGACCTCGGGATGCGAGAGCGGTGCCAGCACCGTCCGTACCGCCCAAGGATCGAGGGTCGGCAGATCGCCCTGAAGATTGACGATCAGATCGTGGCGGCTCTCCGGATCGATCGCCTGGAGCGCTTCGTAGATGCGGTCGGATCCTGACGGGTGGTTGGGGTCGGTCAGCACCGCCTGGCCGCCGACCCTGGCGATGGCATCCGCGATCGGCGCATCGCCGCAGGCGACCACCACGGGACCGACGTCCGCCTCGATCGCGCGCCGCCAGACGTGGACGATCATCGGTTCGCCTTCGATGTCGGCCAGGGGCTTGTTGGGCAGCCGCGACGACGCCAGCCGGGCCGGGATCAGGACGATCGGATTGCGGGCGGCGGTCATCGCACCCTCCTCGGCCTGTCCGACGCCCCGGCGACCGGCGTCAGCAGCGGCTCGCCGCGGTAGTAGCGCTCCATGTTGGCCATGCAGAGATCGGCCATCGCCCGCCACGTCTCGCGCGTCCGGCTGCCCGTGTGCGGCAACAGCACGACGTTGTCCATCGACAGCAGCGGTGCGGGGACGTTCGGCTCGTCGAGGAAGACATCCATCCCGGCGCCGGCGATCCGTCCTTCGGCCAGGGCCTTCACCAGGGCCGGCTCGTCGACGATCGAGCCGCGCGAGGCGCTGATGAAAAACGCCTCCGGCTTCATCGCGTCGATCACGGCCGCGTTGATGAGGCCGCGGGTCGCAGCGCCGCCGACGCAGGTGTTGACGACCAGGTCGCTGGCCCGGGCCATTTCGACCAGGTCGCCGTAGTAGCGCCACCCCACGTCCGGCTTGGCTGCGACGTCATTGTAGACCACCTTGGCGCCGCACGCTTCGAGGCGCTTCGCCACTGCCTGCCCGATACGGCCGAGGCCGACGACGCCGGCGGTCTTGCCGATGATCGAGGAAGCCATCCCGAATTCGCCCTGCTTCCAGCCGCCGGCGCGAAGGAAGCGGTCGGCTTCGACGACCCGTCTGGTCACCGCAAGCACCAGGGCGAGGCACAGGTTCGCCGTCTCGTCGGTCAGCACGTCGGGGGTGTTGGTGACGGCGATGCCGCGCTCGATCGCCGCCGCGGCGTCGATGCCGTCATAGCCGACCCCGAAATTGGCGATCAGCTCCAGCGCCGGAAGCTGGTCCATGAACGCGGCCGGAAACATTGCCTCGCCGCGGGTGACCGCCGCCCGGACCGACGCCGGATCAAGGCCAGGAATGTCGGCGGGACCGGCATGGCCGGTAAGGTCGTGGACCGTGTACTTCCGGTTGAGGAGCTCGATGAAGAACGGCTGCAGCTTGGCAACGACGACGATCTGCTCGGGCATCTGGCCTCTCCCGACAAGGGACCGATGCGCTCCCTTTTAGCGGCTGTACCGATTTCGTCCATCGTTTTCGCCTGCCGCAGCCCAGCTTTCCGCCGCGGAAGAGCCGCCCGGCCTAGCCGGGAACGGCTCCGCACGAGGTGCGGATGCGAAGATTCGGCGGCAGAACGATCCGCTCCACCGCCCGCGCCGGTTCGTCGATCCGCCGCAACAGCAGGTCGACGGCCAGCTCTCCGGTCTCTTCCGAGCGGTTAGCGACGGTGGTCAGGCGGGGCTCCCACAGTTCGCCCTCCTCGATGCCGTCGCAGCCGACCACGGCGAAATCGCGGCCGGGCTCCACCCCCGCGCTGCGCAGACCGAGCATGAGGCCGAGCGCGATGACGTCGCCGAAACACAGCGCCGCAGTCGCGGCGGGCCGCAGCGCCAGCACCTCGGCGGCGGCGTTGAACCCGCCGGCATGGTCGGTCGAGGCGGAGACGAGCAGGCCGGGGTCGCTGGGCAGTCCGGCGTCCGCCAGGCCGGCCAGGTAGCCGGCCCTGCGGTCCTGCGCGGTCGAGGTCTCCGCGTGGCCGCCGACGAAGGCAATCCGGCGATGGCCGAGCGCCACCAGGTGTCGGGTCGCCATGCGCAGGCCCTCGAAGTCGTCGCTGGTCACCGAATCGAGGTCAGGTTCGGGCAACCTGCGCGCGAAACACACGGTGGGCAATCCGCCGGATCCCGGCTTCGCCAGCGCCGACGACAGCGTTCCCGGGGCGGGACATACCAGCATCCCATCGGCACCGTACTCGCTGAGCGCCTGCTGGAAGAACACCTGGCGCTCCAGGCTGTCCCCCGTATCGCAGAGGAAGAACATCCTCCCTTCCTCGTTGAGGCGCCGCGATACCGCCCGCAACACCTTGACGAAGGCGGGATTGCGGAAGTCGGGCACGACCACCCCGATGATCCGGGAACGCCGGGTGCGCAGGTTGGCGGCACCGCGGTGGTAGACGTAGCCCATCTCCGCGGCCGCGGCGCGCACGCGCTCACGGGTCTGGGCGGAAATGCGCGGGCTTTCCCGCAAGGCCAACGACACGGTCGCCGCGGAAATCCCCAAGCGGACCGCCAGGTCCTTCATGCGCAGCCGACCCGCTCCGTGCCCCGCATCGTCGGTCATCAGCGCGTTCCGCTTAATCGATTGAACAAGGCCTTGACCCCAGCTTCGCACGTACCTAGACTACCCCGATACTAACGCTCATCCCGCCGGGCGTAAATCGATTGAACAAACGTCAGCCGGAGGACGTCATGAAGAAGCTCTTGAACGACCCCGCCAAGTTCGTTGACGAGATGCTGGACGGCCTGTGCGCCGCGCACCCGGAGTTCTATCGTCGCGCTGCTCCCGGGGCCCGGGTGATCGTCCGAGCTGACGCTCCGGTCGCAGGCAAGGTGGCGATCGTCTCCGGCGGCGGCTCCGGTCATCTGCCGATCTTCACCGGCTACGTCGGTCCGGGGCTTCTCGACGGCTGCGCGATCGGCGAGGTGTTCTCGTCGCCCTCGGTCGAGCAGATCGCCGATGCCATGCGGGCCGCCAACGGCGGTGCCGGCGTGCTGCGCCTGTACGGCAACTACGGCGGCGATTGCATGAATTTCGACATGGCCGGCGAGATGCTGGAGATGGAGGACATCCCCTCCACCACCGTGCTGCTCACCGACGACGTTGCCAGCGCCAAGCCCGAGGAGAGGCAGAAGCGGCGTGGTGTGGCAGGCATGGTCTACGCCTACAAGATCGCTGGCGCCAAGGCGGACACCGGGGCGGATCTCACCGAGGTGACGCGGGTGGCGCAGAAGGTGGCGGACGCCTGCCGCTCGGTGGGAGCGGCGCTGACCCCCTGCACGGTTCCGCTGGCCGGCAAGCCGACGTTCCAGATCGCCGACGACGAGATGGAGATGGGGATGGGCATCCACGGCGAGCCGGGGGTGTGGCGGGGCAAGCTGCGCACCGCCGACCAGGTGGCCGCCGAGATGATGGACAAGCTGCTGGCCGACCAGCCGTTGGCCCGCGGCGACCGGGTCTCCATCCTGGTCAACTCGCTGGGCGCGACGCCGCCGGAGGAGCTCTACATCCTCTATCGCCATGCCGCCGCCCGCCTGAAGGACGTCGGCGCCGAGATCGTCATGCCGCTGGTCGGCCGCTACGCAACCTCGATGGAGATGGCCGGAGTCTCGTTCACGATCTGCAAGCTCGACGGCGAGTTGGAAGGACTGCTCAAGGCTCCTGCGGCCTGCGCGTTCTGGAGGGTGTGACGATGGCGCTGACGACGTCGATCCTGAAGACGGCGTGGACGCGGGTGGCGGCTCAGATGGACGCCTGCAAGGACGAGCTCAACGCGCTGGACGGCGCGGTCGGCGACGGCGACCTCGGCATCACCATGTCGCGCGGGGCCCGCGAGGTGGTGGAGCAACTCGACGCCCTCCCCGACGACCTCGGCATGGCCTTCATGAAGACCGCCCAGGCGTTCACCAAGACCTCCGGTTCGACATTCGGCACGTTGATCGCCACCGGCCTGATGGCGGCGGCCAAGGCGACCAAGGGCCGCACCGAGGCGCCGTGGTCGGAAATGCCCGCCCTGCTGACCGGCGCACTCGACGCCATGAAGGCGCGCGGCAAGGCCGAGCTGGGCGACAAGACGGTGCTCGACGCGCTGGCAGCCGCCCGCGACGCGATCCAGGGCAAGGACGATCCGGCAGGCCAGCTCGCCGCCGCAG
Source organism: Rhodospirillales bacterium (assembly GCA_018432935.1). Taxonomy (GTDB): domain Bacteria; phylum Pseudomonadota; class Alphaproteobacteria; order Rhodospirillales; family Shumkoniaceae; genus JAHDSF01. The sequence goes on from JAHDSF010000018.1 coordinate 197,847, forward strand.
CAGCCGCCGTCGATGCGACCCTTGCCGCCTTCCGCGACAAGCCCAACAAGGTTGGCCGCGCCCGCATCTTCGCCGAGAAGACGGTGGGTCTGGACGATCCCGGAATGGTCGCCTTCCGCCGCGTGGTTGATGGCCTAACAAAGTAGGACACGCACCTCATGTACCGTGAGAACATCCTCAAGAAGAAGCTTGCCGCAGGCCAGAAACTGTATGGGCCGTGGGTTCAGATCCCCCATCCCGAGGTGGCCGAGATCCTGGCCTTCTGCGGCTATGACTTCCTCCTCCTCGACAACGAGCACGGGCCCGGCGACCAGCTCGTCGTCGCCGACCAGCTGCGCGCCATCCAGGTCACTGACACGGTCGGGATCGTGCGTCTTCCCTGGAACGACCATGTGCTCGTCAAAAAGCACCTCGACGTCGGCGTCGAGGCGGTGATGATCCCGATGATCCAGACCGCCGACGAGGCGAAGGCCGCTGTCGCTGCCTGCAAGTATCCGCCGCAGGGCATTCGCGGCATCGCCCACACCGATGCCCGGGCCAGCGACTACGGCCTGCGCGGGCTGGAGTACTTGCGCACCGCCAACGACAACGTTTTCGTGATTCTCCAGATCGAGACCGTGCAGGGCGCGGAGAACGCCGCGGCGATTGCCGCCGTCGAGGGCGTCGACATGGTGCTGATCGGGCCGTTCGACCTGTCGGCCAGCCTGGGCCATCCGGCTGATTTCGACCGCGCCGATCACAAGCAGGCGATGACCAGGATCATCGAGGCGGTGAAGGCGGCCGGCAAGTATCTCGGCACCACCCCGTACGGTGGCCGTACGCTCAAGGAGCTCTATGCCCGGGGGTTCGACCTCGTGATCGGCAAGCCGGACGTCAGCATGCTGCGCGACTCCGCCCTCGAACAGGTCAAATTGAAGTCTGCCAGTCTGTAGTTGCGTCGATCCGTGACCATCCGAGTCCCACGTCGGGACAAGTCTGCCTGCCAATCAACGTCCGCGGCATTCCAAACCATGCGGAATCAACAAGGGGAAGAAACATGCAGAAGTCCAGCTATTTCAAAGCATTAACCCTCGGCGTCCTGGCGGCTGGCGCCGTCGTGGCGGCTGCCGCGCCGGCGGCTGCGAAGTACCCGGACCGCCCGATCAGCATCATCGTGCCCTGGGGAGCGGGCGGCGGCACCGACGCCACCGGCCGCATCATCGGCACCCTGCTCCAGAAGGAGCTCGGGGTCCCCGTGAACGTCATCAACCGCACCGGCGGCCAGGGCGTGATCGGGCACCAGGCGATCGCCACCGGGGACAAGGAGGGCTACACCCTCGGCACCGTCACCGTCGAAATCGGGATGATGCACTGGGTCGGCCTCACCGAGCTCGGCCCCAAGGACTACACCCCGATCGGCCTCTACAACGCCGATCCGGCGGGCGTCCAGGTGCGCGCCGATTCGCCGTGGAACAGCGTTTCCGACATGCTGAAGGACATCAAGGCGAACCCGGGCAAGCACAAGTCGTCCGGCACCTCCCAGGGCGGCATTTGGCACCTCGCGGTCGCCGGCATGCTGAAGACCGCCGGCATCGACCCGAACGCCTCCCCCTGGGTTCCCGCGCAAGGCGCTGCTCCTTCGCTGAAGGAGCTGGTGGCCGGCGGCCTCGACATCGTCACCTGCTCGCCGACCGAAGCCGGCCCGCTGCGCGACGCCGGCAAGGTGAAGATCCTGGCGGTGATGGATACCAGCCGGATGAAGGCGTTCCCCGAGGTCCCGACGCTGCAGGAGGCGGCCGGGATCAACTGGTCGATGGGTGCCTGGCGCGTCCTCGCCGGCCCCGCGGGCCTGCCCAAGGAAGTCACCGACGTCCTCGTCCCGGCCTTCAAAAAGGTGATCGACAGCAAGGAGTTTGTCGACTTCATGAACCAGCGCGGCTTCCCGATCGTCTACAAGGACCCGGCAGCCACCGCGAAATTCATGGCCGACGCCGACAAGAACCTCGGCGAGATCATGAAGGCGGTCGGCATCGCCAAGTGACGCCGACAGGCACGCCATGCGCTTCAACGATGCGGTTCTCGGCGCGATCGTAGCGGCCTTCGGCATCTACGTGATCGTCGAAGCGGGAACCTTTCCGGGACTGCCGGGCCAAACCTATGGCCCGGCCTTCTTTCCCACCATCATCGGGACGGTGCTGGGCCTGTGCGGCACCCTCCTCGTGGTGAAGGGCGTGGCAACCGCCGAACGGCGGCCGCTGGTGGTGTGGGGAGAGTGGGTGTCCTCGCCGCGCCACATCGTCAACTTCGTCCTCGTGCCGGTTCTCCTGATCGCCTACATCCTGTTCTCCAAGGCGGTCGGATTCATCCTCATCTCGGCCGCCATCCTGGTGATCCTGATCCGTCGCTTCGGCGGCGGCTGGAAGGCTGCCGTCGCCACGTCGGTCCTGGCGACGTTCGTGATCCACACGATGTTCTACAAGGTCCTTCACGTCCCCCTGCCGTGGGGCGTGCTGGCCCCGGTCGCGTGGTGAGGGCGCGATGGATATCGTCGTCCAGTTGCTTTCGACCGTCTTCAGCCCCGTCGTGGGCAAGGCCTTTTTCGTCATCTTCCAGTACGAAGTGCTGTTCGTGATGGTGGCCGCGGGCGCGTTCGGCCTGTTCGTCGGCGCCACCCCGGGGCTGACCGCCACGATGGCGACGGCGCTCTTGATCCCGGTCACCTTCTTCATGGATCCGGTGCCGGCGATCGCCGCCATCGTCGCCTGCGAGGCAATGGCCATCTTCGCCGGTGACATCCCCGGCGCGCTGATCAGGATTCCCGGCACGCCGGCCTCCGCCGCCTACGTCGACGAAGCCCATGCGATGACCCGCAAAGGGTTGGCCGAGACCGCGCTCGGGACCAATCTCGTGTGCTCGGTGCTGGGCGGGCTGTTCGGGACCGTGGTCCTGGTCTCGATGGCGCCCTCGCTGGCCGAGTTCGCCCTCAACTTCAGCTCGTTCGAGTACTTCTGGCTGGCCTGCCTCGGCCTGAGCTGCGCCGCCATGCTGGCTACCGACGCCCCGCTGAAGGGGTTGGTGTCGCTGTTCCTGGGGCTTTTCATCTCGACCATGGGACTGGGCATCATCGCCGGCTTTCCGCGTTTCACATTCGGGGTCAACGAGCTGCTCGGAGGGGTCGACTTCATCGCCGCCATGATCGGCATGTTCGCCATCTCCGAGATACTCCGTTACGCCGCCGCGACGATGGCGGCGCCGCGCCCACCCCAGCAGAGGATCGGCAGCCTTTTCAAGGGCCTCGGGCGCATTCTTTACAAGTACAAGGTCAACCTCCTGCGCAGCAGCATGATGGGAACGGTGATCGGCATTCTGCCCGGCGCCGGGGGCGACATCGCCGCCTGGGTCACCTTTGCCACCAGCAGGAAGCTCTCCAAGGAGCCCGAAAAATGGGGCACCGGCCATGTCGAGGGCCTGGTCGATGCCAGCGCATCCAACAACGCCGCACTCGGCGGCGCATGGGTCCCCGCCCTGGTGTTCGGGATCCCCGGCGATTCGGTGACGGCGATCGCCATCGGCGTGCTGTACATGAAGGGCCTCACCCCCGGGCCGACCATCTTCCTCCACCAGCCCGAGCAGATCTACGGCGTGTTCATCGCCTTCTTCCTGGCCAACCTGCTGCTGCTTCCGCTGGGCTTCGCCGCGATCCGCGCGTCGAGCCAGATCCTCCGCGTGCCGCGCCACATCCTGATGCCGGTGATCCTGGTGTTCTGCGTGGTCGGCGCCTTCGCCATCAACAACACGGTGTTCGGCGTCACCGTCATGCTGGTCCTCGGCGCCATCGCCTACGTCATGGAGGAGAATGGCTACCCGATCGCACCGGCCATCCTCGGCATCGTGCTGGGGCCGCTGCTCGAGGACAACTTCATCACCTCGATGATCAAGGCCGACGGCCATCTGCTGGGCTTCTTCGAACGGCCGATCTCGGCCGCGCTCGGCGTCGTCACGCTGATCGTCTGGATGATACCTCTCGTCCTCTTCGTGCGCTCGCGCAGCCGCCCGGCCGCAGCCTGAGGGTCGCCTAGCCCGCTCCACGCCCGCGGGGGCATGAGGGGTCCGATTCGCGCCCGGAGGTGCGGCACGCCGGAATCCCTTGCGCGACCCGTGACGACTCTCGCACCATATCCCAAGATAGGCAGACTGGCGGAATCCTGCCGTCGCCGCGGGGCTTGCGCCCGCACCGCGATGGCTCGAGACCCGACCGCCGTCCGACGCCACTCGCTGGTCAGGTGGTCGGACACCTATAATGCTTGACGGGGAAGGGCCGAACAGCCCACCTTGGCGGGCGAATCCGCGTCGCAGCCACACGCGGACGGTGAAAAGGGGAGAAACATGAGCAAGAACGGATTTCTGACATCTCTGACGATCGGCGCCGCCGCAATCGGCGCGCTGATGGCCGCCGCCTCGCCGGCCGCGGCCGCCTATCCGGATCGCCCCATCACGCTCATCATCCCGTGGGGCGCAGGCGGCGGCACCGACGCGACCGGGCGGGCCATCGCGGCCGTCCTCCAGGACGATCTCAAGCAGCCCGTTAACGTCGTCAACCGCACCGGCGGACAAGGCGTGGTCGGCCATGCCGCGATCGCCCAGGCGAAGCCGGACGGCTACACGATCGGCGTCATCACGGTAGAGATCAACCAGCTCCACTGGATGGGGCTCACCGACCTCACCGGCGCCGATTCCTATGCCCCGCTCGCGCTCTACAACATCGATCCCGCCGGCGTCCAGGTGCGCGCGGACGCGCAGTACAAGACCGTCGCCGACCTGCTGGGCCAGATCAAGGCCAATCCGGGCAAGCTGAAGGGCTCGGGCACCGGCCAGGGCGGCATCTGGCACCTTGCGCTCGCCGGCATGCTGAATGCGGCCGGGCTCAGCACCAGCGCCGTTCCGTGGGTGCCGACCGACGGCGCCGCCACCTCGCTGAAGGAACTCGTGGCCGGTGGCGTCGACGTCGTCACCTGCAGCCGCGTCGAAGCGGAATCGATGATTTCGGCGGGCAAAGTCAAGGCCCTGGCGCTGATGGCCCCGGAGCGCAGCAAGCTGTATCCCGACCTGCCGACGCTCAAGGAGCAGGGCCTCGACTGGTCGATCGAGACTTGGCGCGGCGTCGCCGCCCCGAAGGGCACGCCCAAGGAGGTCCTCGACGTGCTGGTGCCCGCGCTGAAGCGCGTCACCGAGAACAAGGCCTTCACCGACGTGCTCGACAAGCGCGGCTTCGGGCGCGTCTACAAGGGGCCGGAGGACTTCACCAAATTCCTGCGCGCCAACGACGCCTCCCTCGGCGCCACCATGAAGGCCGCCGGGCTGGTCAAGTAGAAGCATCGGGACGATCAAGAAGGATGCGGTTCAACGACGCGGTTTTCGGGGTCATCATCGTGGTCTTCGCGACCGCGATGATGATCTTCGCGGAAACCACATTCCCAGGACTGCCGGGCCAGGATTACGGCCCGGCATTCTTTCCCGTGGGCATCGGCGGCGGTCTTTTCCTGTGCGGGGTCGCCCTGATCTTCCAGGGCATTGCGAAGCGCAAGGAGGCTCCGCTCGCCCAGCTTGGCGACTGGGTGGTCTCGCCCCGTCACCTCATCAACTTCGTGCTCGTCCTCGGGTCGCTCGTTTTCTACGTCCTGGCATCCGATTTCCTTGGCTTCATTCCCACCTCGCTGCTGATCCTCACGGTGCTGATGTACCGGTTCGGATGCCGCCCGCTGGTGGCAGTGGGGATGGCGGTGGCCGTCACCTTCGTCATCCATAGTGCGTTCTACTTCGCCCTCCGTGTCCCCCTTCCGTGGGGTCTCCTCCAACCCGTGGCGTGGTGAGCGGCCGTGGAACACTGGCTTCAGGCATACGAGCTCGTCGTCAACCCCTACGTGCTTCTGGTCATGGTCTGTTCGGCGGCGTTCGGGCTGTTCGTCGGCGCCGTGCCGGGACTGACGGCGACGATGGCGACCGCGCTGCTGGTGCCCGTCACCTTCTTCATGGACCCGATCCCGGCGATCGCCGCGATCGCCACCTGCACCGCGATGGCCATCTTCGCCGGCGACATTCCGGGCGCGCTGCTGCGGATCCCCGGCACCCCGGCCTCGGCAGCCTACGTCGACGAGGCCTACACGCTGACCCGCAAGGGACAGGCGGAACGGGCGCTGGGAACCGGCCTCATCTGCTCGATGCTGGGCGGCCTGTTCGGTTCGATCGTGCTCGCCACCTCGGCCCCGGCGCTGGCCGAGTTCGCCCTCAACTTCTCCACCTTCGAGTTCTTCTGGCTGGCCTGCCTCGGCTTGACCTGCGCCGTCATCATCTCCAGCGAATCCCGGGTCAAGGGGCTGGTCTCGCTGTTCCTCGGGCTGTTCATCTCGACCATCGGCATGGGAGTCGTCACCGGCTTTCCGCGTTTCACCTTCGGCATCACCGACCTGATGGGCGGCGTCAGCTTCATCCCCGCCATGATCGGCATGTTCGCGATTTCCGAGGTACTGCGCTTCGCGGTGCGCACGAAGCCGATGCCGAAGGTCGAGCAGAAGCCGTTCGGCAGCCTGTTCGCCGGCATCAAGGGGACGCTCGGCCGCTACAAGTTCAACCTGCTGCGCGGCAGCATCATCGGCACCGTGATCGGCATCCTGCCCGGCGCCGGCGGCGACATTGCCGCCTGGGTGAGCTACGCCACGAGCAAGCGGTTCTCCAAGGAGCCCGAGAAGTTCGGCACCGGGCATGTCGAGGGGCTGGTCGACTGCAGCTCGGCCAACAACGCCGCGCTCGGCGGCACCTGGATTCCGGCGATGGTGTTCGGCATTCCCGGGGATTCGATCACCGCGATCGTGATCGGCGTGCTCTACATGAAGGACATGAACCCGGGGCCGACCGTGTTCATCGAACGGCCGCACATGGTCAACGCGGTGTTCCTGGCCTTCTTCCTCGCCAACCTGATGATGCTGCCGCTCGGGTTCCTGGCGATCCGGCTGTCGCGGCAGATCCTGCGCATCGCACACGCCGCGCTGATGCCGACCATCCTGATGTTCTGCATTGTCGGCTCGTTCGCCATCAACAACACGACCTTCGACGTGATCATCATGCTGGTGCTCGGCGTCTTCGCCTACATCATGGAGGAGAACGGGTTCCCGATCGCGCCGGTGATCCTGGGCATCGTCCTCGGGGTGATGGTCGAGGACAACTTCATCACCTCGATGATCAAGTCGGAAGGAAGCTTCCTCGCCTTCTTCGAGCGGCCGATCGCCGGCGTGCTCGGGGTGGCCACGTTCCTGGTCTGGACGGTGCCGCTCGCCACGACCCTGCGGCGACGGATGAAGGCGAGCCGATCGACCACCTGAACCGAGGAGGACGGCCATGCGTCTGGTGCAGTTCGTGGGCGAGAACGGCGGCCGCAAGGTGGGGCTGGCGGACGACGCCGGCGAGCGCCTTTCGGTGCTGCGCCACACCGAGACCGTCTACGGGCTGGCGCGCGCCGCGGTCAACGAAGGCCGTCCGCTCGCCGATCTGGTGCGGGAGCGCGCCGGCGCCGCGACGGCAGACTACGAGACCGTGGTCCGGGAAGGACGGCTGCTGCCGCCGGTCGACCACCCCGACCCCGCCCACTGCCTTGTGACCGGGACCGGCCTCACCCATCTCGGCAGCGCCAGCGCCCGCGACGCCATGCACGTCGACGCCGACGCCCAGCTTACCGATTCGATGAAGATGTTCCGCTGGGGCGTGGAGGGCGGCAAGCCCCCCGAAGGCGTGGTCGGGGTGCAGCCGGAGTGGTTTTTCAAAGGCGACGGAAGCTGCGTCGCCGCGCCCGGCCAGCCGCTCGTCCTGCCCTCGTTCGCCCTCGACGGCGGCGAGGAACCGGAGATGACGGGCCTCTACATGATCGGCCCCGACGGCACGCCGTGGCGGCTCGGCTTCGCGGTCGGCAACGAGTTTTCCGACCACGTGATGGAAAAGCAGAACTACCTTTACCTCGCCCACTCCAAGCTGCGTTCCTGCTCGTTCGGCCCCGAGCTGCGCCTGGGTCCCCTGCCCTCGACGGTCAAGGGCGTCTCGCGGATCCGGCGCGGCGACGCGGTGCTGTGGCAGAAGGCCTTCGTCAGCGGCGAGGACAACATGTCCCACCACCTCCGCAACCTCGAGCATCACCACTTCAAGTACCGCCAGTTCCGCCGCCCGGGCGATCTGCACGTCCACTTCTTCGGCACCGCCACCCTCAGCGTCGCCGACGGGATCCGCACCGAACCCGGCGACGTGTTCGAGATCGCGGCCGAGGATTTCGGGCGGCCGCTGCGCAACCCGATCGAGCGCGAGAACGACCCGGCGCCGGCGGTGCGCGAGCTATGACCGTCTGGTTCACGGCCGACACCCACTTCGGCCACGACAACATCATCCGCTTCTGCAGCCGGCCGTTCGCGGCCGCGGACGACATGGACCGCGGCCTGATTGCCCGCTGGAACGAGCGGGTCTCCGAGAACGACGAGGTCTGGCATCTCGGCGACTTCTGCTGGAAGGACCCGCGGCCGTACCTGCCGAAGCTGAACGGCCGCAAGCACCTCGTCACCGGCAACCACGAGCCGATGGCCAGGACCGCCGTCGGCTGGGCTTCGGTGCAGCCGTACAAGGAGCTTTCGCTCGGCGGCGATTTGCTGGTCCTCTTCCACTACGGCCTGCGGGTGTGGAATCGCAGCCACCATGGCGCCATCCATCTCTACGGCCACTCCCACGGCCGCCTGCCCGGCGACAGCCAGTGCTGCGACGTCGGCGTCGACTGCTGGGACCTGCGGCCGGTGTCGCTCGACGAAATCAAGACGCGGCTCGCCACCTTGCCGCAGCGCGACGACGACACGATCGAGAGCCGCCGCGCCTAGGCTTTCTCCCCACCCCCAGGCAATTTCCTAGCCGTCCCTGACCGCCCGCGCCGGGCTGATGCCGGTGCGCTTCTTGAACAGGCGGCTGAAATAGAAGGGATCGGCGTAGCCGAGCAGGTCGGCCGTCTCCTTGACCGAGCGCCCCGACTGCAGCAGGTGCTTGGCCCGTTCGATGCGGCGGACCTGCTGGAACTGCGCCGGGGTGTAGCCGGTGTAGGCACGGAAGACGCGGATGAAGTACTCGCGACTGTAGGGCATCCCCGCCAGCACCCGCTCGACATGGTCTCGGTCGAGGATGTCGGCGCTGATCCGCACCAGGGCGTCGGTCACGTGCCACGGCAGACCACTGCCGCCCTTCCAGCCGGCGAAGGCCTCGTGCAGGTACTCCAGCAGGAGCGCCATGAACAGATAGTTCTGCCGCAGGGTCTCGCGGGGGCTGATCCGCAGATAGTGCTCGACCAGGGGGCGAACCCCGGTCCACGCCGAGAACGTGATCTGCGGCTTCACCGTCAACAGCGAGAACAGGTCGACCTCGTTGAACAGGCGCAGGCTGAAGTGCTGGGCAAGGCCGGTGTACAGGCCCGCCCCGCCGTGACGGCCGCGGTAGCGGGTGCCCGAGGATACGAACAGCGCCTGCCCCTCGGACATCTCGTAGGGTACCTCGTCGAGAAGGTACACGGCCCGGCCCGACAGGCAGATGAACAGGTCGTGGCATCCAATCTGCTTGTCCACCGTCCAGGTCTCATCGTGGCGCATGGCGATCGGCGTTCGTGCCAGCGACAGCGTCAGGCTGCCTGCCGGCAGAATGCCGGTCGGGTTTTCGACGTTTTTGTCCATGCCTTTCGCCCGATCGCTCTATTCCCGAAATTGGTCAGACCGGTCATGGTACCGGGAGCTTAGTCTACATGTGCCGTGGCCCTTCGCTAAGGGCCTGCGGAGAGGTGCGACGTCATCGGAGACGCCGCCGCGACTGCTGGAAGCCGGATGTACGAGAACAGACTGCTGGGGTTCGCCTACGTCTCGCCGTTCGTCGTGGGGCTGCTGGTCTTCACGGCGTTTCCGTTCGTCGGCTCGTTCCTTCTCAGCTTCACCGACTACAACCTGATCGATCCCCCGGCCTGGATCGGGGCCGAGAACTACGCCTTCATGTTCGAACGCGACCGGGTATTCTGGAAGTCGCTGAGCGTGACGCTGCTGTACGTCGGGATGACGGTGCCCCTGAAGCTGGCGTTCGCCCTCTACATCGCGCAGATCCTCAACTTCCGGCTGCGCGGCATCAACCTCTTCCGCACCGCCTACTACGTGCCTTCGATCCTCGGCGGCAGCGTCGCGGTAGCCGTGCTGTGGCGCTACATGTTCGCCGACTACGGGGTCGTCAATCTGATTCTGGGTGCGGTCGGGCTCGATCCCGTCCCCTGGTTCGGCCACCCGGGCTGGGCCTTGTTCACGATCACGCTGCTGCGGCTGTGGCAGTTCGGCTCGGCGATGGTGATCTTCCTCGCCGCCCTGCAGAACGTGCCGTCGTCCCTCTACGAGGCGGCCATGATCGACGGGGCGACCAAGTGGCAGGCGTTCACCCGCATCACCGTGCCGCTGATCACACCGGTCATCTTCTTCAATTTCGTGATGCAGCTCGTGCAGGCGTTCCAGGAATTCAACGGCCCCTACATCATCACCGGCGGGGGGCCGCTGAAGGCGACGTATCTGCTGCCGCTGTACATCTACGATTCGGCCTTCCGCGATTTCGACATGGGCTACGGTTCGGCTCTCGCCTGGGTGCTGTTCGCGATCATCATGGTGCTGACCCTGATCGCCTTCGCGACCTCCCGGTACTGGGTATTCTACGCCGGAGACAAGCGGGTCTGATCATGCGGCACGCCCACCTTGCATCGCTGTCCGCCGAGGCCCGCGCCGAGATGCGCAGGACCGAGCGCCGCTTCCTCGCCAGCGCGGCAGTACGCTACGCGATCCTGATCGCCTGCGGCTTCGCCATGATCTACCCGCTCCTGTGGCTGATCGGCGCCTCGTTCAAGACCAACCACGAGATCTTCACCGAGATCGGCTTCATCCCCGGCTCGCCGACCGTCGAGGGTTATATCGAGGGCTGGAAGACTTCGACCGAGTACACCTTCACCCGGTTCTTCGCCAACACCTTCATGATCCTGATCCCGAAGGTGATCGCCACTGCGTTCTCGTCGGTGCTGGTGGCCTACGGTTTCGCCCGCTTCGATTTCCCGGGCAAGCGGATCCTTTTCGCGATCCTGATCGGCACTCTGCTGCTGCCCAACGTCGTCACCCGCATCCCGCAGTACCTCTTGTTCCGCGAGCTCGGCTGGCTGGACAGCTTCCTGCCCTTGTGGGTGCCGCAGATGTTCGCGGTCGACGCCTTCTTCGTGTTCATGCTGATCCAGTTCCTGCGGGGCATCCCGCGCGACATGGAAGAGGCGGCGATGATCGACGGCTGCAAGCCGTTCCAGGTCCTGCTCTACATCGTGATCCCGATCCTGAAGCCCGCCATCATCTCGGTCTGCCTGTTCCAGTTCATGTGGTCGATGAACGATTTTCTGGGGCCGCTGATCTACATCTCGTCGGTCGCCAAGTACCCGGTCGCGCTGGCGCTGAAGATGTCGATCTCGGTCACCGAATCGTTCGAATGGAACCGCATCCTGTCGATGACGGTTCTCGCCCTGGTGCCGTCGCTGGTCGTCTTCTTCCTGGCCCAGAAGTACTTCATCGAAGGCATCGCCACCACCGGCTTGAAGGGATGAGGGCTCGCCATGCTGGGCGTCACGCTGCGCAAGGTTTCCAAGGTTTACGCCAACGGCTTCAAGGCCGTGCATGAGATCGACCTCGACGTCGAGGACGGCGAGTTCATGGTCCTGATCGGCCCCTCCGGCTGCGCCAAGTCGACCACGCTGCGCATGGTTGCCGGCCTTGAATCGATCACCAGCGGCGAGGTCCGCATCGGCGGCAGGATCGTCAACAACCTGCCGCCCTACGAGCGCGGCATCGCCATGGTGTTCCAGAACTACGCGCTCTATCCGCACATGAAGGTGCACCGCAACCTCTCGTTCGGGTTGCGCCTGAAGCGGCAGCCCGAGCCGGTCGTGCGCGACGCGGTCTCGGAGGTCGCCGGCATCCTCGAGATCGAGGAACTCCTCGAGCGGCTGCCGAAGCAGCTGTCGGGCGGCCAAGCGCAGCGGGTGGCGGTCGGCCGGGCGTTGATCAAGAAGCCCCAGGTGTTCCTGTTCGACGAACCGTTGTCGAACCTCGACGCCAAGCTGCGCGCCTCGATGCGGGTGAGGATCATCGAGTTGCACCGCCGGCTCAAGGCGGACGGTCTGAATGCGACCGTCATCTACGTCACCCACGACCAGACCGAGGCGATGACGATGGGCGACCGCATCTGCGTGCTCCGCGAGGGCCGTGTGATGCAGGTGGACACGCCCGACCGTCTCTACGACCTGCCCGCCAACGCCTTCGTCGCCGGCTTCCTCGGCTCGCCCGAGATGAACCTGCGCTCGGCACGCCTGATCGGCCACGACGGCCGGCCCGCGCTGCGGGTGGGCGGCTTCACGATCGCGCTGCCGGACGACAAGGCCCGGGCCCTGGCCAGCCGTCCCGAGGGCGATGTGACCCTTGGCCTGCGGCCGCCCTTCATCGACCTCGCCCGCCCGGACGACGCGGGCGCCGTGGTCGAGGGCAACATCAAGTTCGTCGAGTTCATGGGCCACGAGGTCTTCATCTATTTCGATCTCGACGGCCAGGAGTACGCCGCCGTTACCCGCATGGAGCACCGCAGCCTTCTGAAGTCGCTGAAGATCGGCCAGCGCGCCCGTTTCCGCTTCGACATGGAACGTGCGCACGTGTTCGATCCCGTCACAGAAAAGAACCTGACGCTGGTTTAGAGAGGAGACCGACCATGAGGTACCTGTCCGTTCTGGCATCCGCCCTGGCGGGCGGCTTGTTCGCGACGGCCGTCGCGGCGGCCGATCCCATCGAGATCCGCATGTCGTGGTGGGGCGGCGATGCCCGTCATAAGCAGACCCTCGAGGCGATCCGGGCGTTCGAGGCCAAGAACCCCGGCATCAAGGTCAAGGCCGAGTATACCGGGTGGCAGGGCCATCTGGAGCGCATCACCACCCAGATCGCCGGCGGCACCGAGCCCGACCTGATGCAGATCAACTGGCCCTGGCTGCCCCTGTTCTCGAAGCGCGGCGACGGGTTCGCCGACCTCGCCCAGTTCAAGGACGTGCTCGACCTCGGTCAGTTCGACAAGGCGCTGCTGCAGACCGGGACCATCAAGGGCAAGCTGAACGGACTGCCGGTTTCGATCACCGGCCGGGTCTACATGTTCAACCCCGTTCCGTACCAGAAGGCGGGGCTGGAAATCCCGAAGACCTGGGACGAGCTGATCTCGGCCGGCGCGGTCTTCAAGACCAAGCTGGGACCGGAGTACTACCCCCTCGACACCACCGACCTCAACCCGTGGTACGCCGTTGTCCACTATGTCACCCAGATGACCGGCAAGTCGTTCATCGATCCCGAGAGCGACGAGATTGCCTGGACCAAAGACGAGCTGATCAAAGGCCTCGAGTTCTACGTCATGCTCGAGGACAAGGGCATCATCCCGAATTATCAGAAGACCAGCGCCGAGGGCGGCAACCGGCTTGAACTGCACCAGAAAAAGGCATGGATCGAGGGTCGGCTGGGCGGCTCGTACGAATGGGATTCGGTGTGGCAGAAGTTCCGCGATCCACTCGGCCAGAACCAGGATCTGATCCCGGTCAAGACGCTGATGCTCAAGGGGGCCAAGAGCGAGGGCCTGTTGCGCAAGCCGACGATGATGTTCTCGATCTCGCGGAACTCGAAACACAAGAAGGAAGCTGCGCTCCTCCTCAACTACCTGATGAACGATCCAGAAGCCATTAAGATCCTTGGCGATTCCCGCGGCATCCCGGCCAGCAAGGTGGCCGCCGACCTGCTGATCAACCAGGGCCTGGTGACCAAGCAGGTGGCGTTCGCTCATGACATCGTGATGAAGGGCGGCGCCCCGCAGCTTTCGACCTTCTTCGAGCACCCGAAGATGCAGGAGCTCTACCGTTCGACCATGGAGCAGCTGAGCTACCGCAAGATCACCATCAAGCAGGCCGCCGACATCCTGATCGACGAGGGTGGCGACATCCTCGCCAAGGCGACCCGTTGACAAGCAACCTGCCGCGCCGCCGGGCTTCGGCCCGGCGCGCGGCGCACTCTGCCGCACCCCGGCCACGCGGGCACGAGGAGAGGGAGTTTGCGTAGCCGATGCAGCTGTCCCTGCTTTCCGTGACCTCCCGGACCGCCTCGATCGAGATGGTCGAGGCGACCGGGCCCGAGCTGGAACGGCCCGTCTCCCTGCGGTTGGACGGCGAACAATACGGCAGCACGGCGTTCGCGGTCTTCACCCTGGTCGACCTCGCGCCCGGTCAAGCGCATACCATCCAGGCCGACGAAGGGCCGGTGCTGGCCTTCCGCACCCGGAAGGAGAGCGCCGCCCTGGACATCCGCACCTTCGGCGCCGCGGGCGGCGGTGCCGACGATACCCAGGCCCTGCAGGCGGCGATCGCCGCCTGCCCTCGCGACGGTTGCGTCGTCGTCCCGGCCGGCACCTGGGAAAGCGGACCCCTCTTCCTCAAGAGCGGAATCACCGTCTATCTCGCCCCCGGCGCCACCCTGCGCGGCAGCAGCGAGCGCGGTCGCTATCCGATCCTTCCCGGCCGCCTCGGCGGCAACCACTTCCTCGGCTCGTGGGAGGGTGAGCCGGAAGACTGCTTCGCCTCTCTGCTCACCGGCATCGACGTTGAGGACGTGGCGATCGCCGGCGCCGGCGTCATCGACGGCAATGCCGCCGCCGCCGACTGGTGGCACGACCCCAAGGTGCGGCGCCAAGCGTGGCGGCCGCGCACCCTGTTCTTCACCGGCTGCCGCAACCTGCTGCTTCAAGGGCTGACGGTCCGCAATTCGCCCTCCTGGACCGTCCATCCCCTGTTCTCAACCCACGTTAGGTTACACGGCCTTTCAATTGAAAATCCGCCTGATTCTCCGAACACGGACGGCATCGATCCCGAGAGCTGCGAGGACGTCGAGATCATCGGCGCCCGGATCTCGGTCGGGGACGACTGTGTCGCCCTCAAGTCGGGCCGGCTGTACCTGGGCCGGTTGCTGAAGCGGCCCTGCCGCAACGTCAGGATCCGCCGCTGCCTGATGGAACGTGGCCATGGCGCCGTGGTGATCGGCAGCGAGACGGCGGGCGGCATCCGCGACGTCGCGGTCTCGCACTGCCTGTTCCGCCGAACCGACCGCGGGCTGCGGATCAAGACCCGGCGCGGCCGCGGCAAGGACGGCGTGGTGGCCGGGATCGCGCTTCGCGACTGCCGGATGGAGGACGTCGGCGTCCCCCTCGCCGTCAACAGCTTCTATTTCTGCGACCCGGATGGCCGTTCGGATTACGTCCAGGATCGCTCGCCGCTGCCGGTCGACGACCGCACGCCCGAACTGCGCGACATCGTCCTCGAGCGCATCTGCGCGACCGGCGTCCGCCACGCCGCCTGCTGCGTCCTGGCTTTGCCCGAGCGCCCGCTGAAGGGTCTGGTGCTGCGCGACGTCGGCGTCGCCATGGCGGCCGATGCCGAGCCCGTCCCGCCCGAGATGGCCTGCCACCTGGAACCGGCGAGCCGCGCCGGCTTCATTCTCCTCAACGTCGACGATCCCGTCCTCGAAAGGGTGACGGGCGATGGCGTCGACGGCCCGCTGTTTCCTGCCGCCGGAGGTCGGGACCCGTGATCGAAGACTTCTTCCGTGCCTACGCCGAACGCTACACGCCTCACCGACCCGGGCGCTGGTGTTATGAAGACGGATGTTTTTTCAAAGGGTTGGCCGACCTTTATTGTGCAACGGGCGAAGCCTGGTATCTAGACCGGCTAACCGAGCAGGTGAACCGGTGGGTAGGGCCGGATGGTGCCATCGCAGGCTACGACCCGCAGGAGTACTGCCTCGACGACGTCAACGCCGGCAAGGTGCTGTTCCTGCTGCGCGATCGGACCGGCGATCGGCGCTACGAAGCCGCCTTGCGGCTGCAGCGCGATCAGCTCCGCGATCAGCCGCGAACGCATGAGACGAACTTCTGGCACAAGAAAGGCTACCCGTGGCAGGTGTGGCTGGACGGCGTCTACATGGCGTTGCCCTTGCTGGTGCGCTACGGCCTCGACTACGGCGAGCAGGATGCCGTTGAAGACGCATTCCGCCAGATCGGCAACGTGCGGCGCCTGATGCGTGACGGCGCGACCGGGC
Source organism: Rhodospirillales bacterium (assembly GCA_018432935.1). Classification (GTDB taxonomy): domain Bacteria; phylum Pseudomonadota; class Alphaproteobacteria; order Rhodospirillales; family Shumkoniaceae; genus JAHDSF01. The sequence continues at coordinate 214,058 of JAHDSF010000018.1, forward strand.
TCTACTTCCATGGCTACGATGAGAGCCGGCGCATGGCCTGGGCCGATCCCGAAACCGGTCTGTCGGGCGTCTTCTGGTCGCGCGCGATAGGATGGTACGCGATGGCGCTGGTCGACATCATCGCGCTGCTGCCGGAGAATCACCTGCATCGCGGCATCTACGCCCAGATCCTTGCCGATCTGTGCCGGCACCTGCTGCCGTGGCAGCGGCGCAGCGGGTTGTGGATGCAGGTCGCCGACCAGCCGGAGCGCGATGGGAACTATGAAGAGAGTTCGGCCAGCGCCATGTTCGCCTACTCGTTCCTCAAAGGCCATCGCCTGGGGGTTCTCGACCGCGAGACGGCCGAGCGCGGCCGCGCCGCCTTTGGCGGTATTGTCGCTCGCTGTCTGGTCGACGGCAGAATGACGGGGATCTGCCGCTCGGCCGGGCTGGGGCCGCTGGAGGGCCGCGACGGCAATCGCGACGGCAGCTTCGCGTACTATATCGGCGAGCCGGTCGTCGCCGACGATCCCAAGGGGGTCGGCCCGCTGATGATGGCGGCGGCCGAACTCGCGAAAGCCTAGCGGCAGCGGGTCGTCGCCGAAGTTCTGCACGTCGCCCGGCATGCAGACTATATCATGCACGCTTGATCGAGGCTCTCCGGCACTCGGGCCCCACGGGATCGGAGTCAAATGTCCATGGAATCTTCGCTGCAGGAGCGTCTCCGCAGGCTCATCGACTCGCCTGCGTTCGAACGGGCGATCATCGCGCTGATTGCCGTCAATGCCGTCACCCTGGGAGCGGAAACCAGCGGCCGGGCGATGGCGGTCGCCGGCCCGATACTGATCGCGCTCGATCGTGCCATCCTGGCCGTGTTCGTGGTCGAGCTGATGATCCGGCTCTACGTGCGGAGACTTGCCTTCTTCCGCGACCCTTGGCGAGTGTTCGATCTCCTCGTCGTCGGAATCGCGCTGCTGCCGACGGCCGGCAACCTGTCCATCCTGCGGGCGTTTCGCGTGCTGCGCGTGCTGCGCCTAGTCGGAACGATCGCTTCGATGCGGCGTGTGGTGGCCGGGCTCCTGAACGCGATCCCCGGGATGGGCTCCATCGCGCTGTTGCTCGGGCTCATCTACTACGTGTTCGCGGTGATGGCGACCAAGCTGTTCGGCCAGGCTTTCCCGGAATGGTTCGGCACCATAGGTGCTTCGGCCTATTCGCTGTTCCAGATCATGACCCTCGAGAGCTGGTCGATGGGCATCGTCCGCCCGGTCATGGCCGAGTTTCCATACGCCTGGGCCTTCTTCGTGCCCTTCATCGTGGTCACGACGTTCGCGGTGCTGAACCTCTTCGTCGGCATCATCGTCGATGCGATGCAAAGCCAGCATCAGGCGGACGCCCAAGCCGAACGCGCGGCGATGATGAACGAGACCGGCACCGTCTTGGCGGAGGTGAGGGCTCTTCGTGCCGAGATCGAGGCGCTGCGTTCGGATCTGCAACGATCCCGACAGGCGCCGGCAGACGGCGACTGAAGCCGCCGTCCGTCGGTCGTCTCGAATCTTCATCCCATCCACACGTTTGTCCCGGCGCGAACTGCGGTATTGTGCGGCGGCGAGGATGCCGCCGTGAGCTGCCAGGAAGGCCAAGGATGAACGCCGACGAGCTGACGAATTACCTGCACAACCACATTCCGCTGTCCGCGGCGATGCAGGTTCGCGTCGCCGCATGCCAAGAGGACGGGGTATCGGTTGCCGCGCCGCTCGCCCCCAACATCAACCATCGCAATACGGCATTCGGCGGGAGCCTGGCATCGATCGCGACCTTGGCCGCGTGGTCGCTGCTGCACCTGCGGCTCACGCAACTGGGGATCGATGCCCGGCTCGTCATCAAGCGCAGCTCGATGAACTACACGGCCCCGGTCGACGCCGAGTTCACCGCGACGGCCGCGGCGCCAGCGGCCGAAACATGGGCCGCCTTTCTCGGCATGCTCACCAGGAAGGGCAAGGGGAGAATAGTCGTATCGGCGCGATTGGAATCCCGGGGCAGCGACGCCGGCAGTTTCGAGGGCGAATTCGTCGCCGTGGCGGTGGAAACCGGCGCTTGAGATGACTGGCCGCCATCCCATTATCCTGTCATGCGAAATCCGGCCAAGCGGTTCGGGCGGTCCACGGAAGGAACGCCATGGTTGAACAGCCGAGGATGGGTTGACTACCGGAATCGCCTGACATCTCGGCATCGCTGGGGCAAGATCGCTCCAGCAACAAATGCGCCGGGTTCCGGAAACAAGCACAAAGGAGGAGACGATGCCGATGGACAATGCCGCCGCCGCGGCGGTTCAGAACAACGGGATTTCCGAGTATCGCAACTTCGTCAATGGCCGCTTCACCGCCGCCAGCACCAGCCTGATCGAGGTGACGAACCCGGCCACGGGTGAATTGCTGGGGCGGGTTCCGGAAAGCAGCGATGCGGAGGTCGACGCCGCCGTCAAGGCCGCCCGCGCCGCACAGGGAGCGTGGGAGAAACGGCCGGCCATCGAACGCGCCGGATACCTGCGCAAGATCTCGGCCAAGGTTCGGGAACACCGCACCGACCTTGCCGACATCATCGTCCGGGAACAGGGCAAAGTCCGTGGTCTGGCCCAGATCGAGGTCGATTTCACCGCCGAGTACATCGACTACATGGCCGAATGGGCGCGCCGTCTCGAAGGAGAGATCCTCACCAGCGACCGCCCGAACGAAACCATGCTCCTGCTGCGCAAGCCGATGGGCGTGGTCGCCGGCATCCTGCCGTGGAATTTTCCCTTCTTCCTGATCGCTCGGAAGCTCGCTCCGGCGCTGGTGACCGGCAACACGATCGTCATCAAGCCCAGCGAGGAGACGCCGATCAACGCGTTCGCCTTCGCTCAGCTGGCGGCCGAGACCGACCTTCCGGCCGGGGTTTTCAACCTGCTCGGCGGCCGCGGCAAGACGACCGGCGAAGCCCTCGCCAGCCATCCCGAGGTCGATCTCATCACCTTCACCGGCAGCGTCGAGACCGGCTCGCGCATCATGCAGGTCGCGGGCAAGAACCTGACCCGCGTCAATCTCGAGCTTGGCGGCAAGGCGCCGGCGATCGTTCTCGCCGATGCCGATCTCGACCTCGCCGCGAAGGCGATCTTCGATTCCCGGGTCATCAACGCCGGCCAGGTGTGCAACTGCGCCGAACGCGTCTACGTCGAGCGGCCGGCGCACGACGCACTGGTCGAGAAGCTCACCGCGCTTTTCAAGTCGACCCGGTATGGCGATCCGTCCCGCGAGGAGGACCTGCACATGGGCCCCCTCATCAACCAAGCCGGTCTCGACAAAGTGACCGCCGCCGTCGAGACGGCCAAGCGGCAAGGCGCCAAGGTCGTCCTTGGCGGCAAGAAGGCGGACAAGGGCGAGGGTTTCCATTACGAGCCGACGATCCTCACCGGCGCGCGCGCCGATATGGACATCATGCGCAAGGAGACCTTCGGACCGGTGCTGCCGATCCAGGCAGTCGACAGCCTCGATGAGGCGATCGCGCTGGCCAACGATTCGGACTACGGCCTGACCTCGTCGGTCTACACCAACGACCTCAACGCCGCATTGAAGGCCTGCCGCGAGTTGAAGTTCGGCGAAACCTACGTCAACCGCGAGAACTTCGAGGCGATGCAGGGCTTTCACGCCGGCCGGCGGAAGTCGGGGATCGGCGGGGCCGATGGCAAGCACGGCCTGTACGAGTTCACGGAGACCCAGGTCGTCTACATCCAGGGCAAGCCGTAACCGACGGCCCCCAGAGATGAGCGGAGGACAGGCGCTTCAGGGCGCCTGTCCTTGCTTCTTCCTGCGATGCGCGTGCGCGAGGCTGGTCCCTACAGGATCCCCCGCTCCCGCAGGTTGCGCATCAGGGCGGCAGCTCCGAACGTCCAGGGGGCGATCCGATCGCTGGTGTTGACCCGGTTGACCAGGGCGCCGAGCTTGGGCGAGGCGATGGTCACCCGGTCGCCGATCTTGTGGCTGAAGCCCATCTTCGGCTGATCGCGGTCCTTCACCGGCGCGAACAGGGTGCCGAGGAACAGCACCAGGCCGTCGGGGTATTGATGATTGGGCCCGATCGTCTGCGCCACCAGGTCGAGGACATCGCGGCTGATCTCGGTCATCGTGCTGTAGCCGTCGAGCACGAAGCCGTCGTCGCCTTCCACCTTCAGGGTCACCGCGGCCTTGCGCACGTCGTCGATGCCGAAGCCGTCGTCGAACAGGCGCACGAACGGGCCGATCGCGCACGAGGCGTTGTTGTCCTTGGCCTTGCCGAGCAGCAGCGCGCTGCGCCCCTCGAAGTCGCGCAGGTTGACGTCGTTGCCCAGGGTGGCGCCGACCGTCTCGCCCTTGGAGTTCACCACCACGACGACCTCGGGCTCGGGATTGTTCCAGGTCGAGCCGGGATGGATTCCGATCTCGGCGCCGATGCCGACCGCCGACATCGGCTGCGCCTTGGTGAACACCTCGGCGTCGGGACCGATGCCGACCTCGAGGTACTGCGACCACAGGCCGCGTTTGATCAGCGCCTGCTTGAGGTTCATCGCCTGCGACGAGCCGGGCTTGACGCTGCCCAGCGTGGTGCCGATCTCGGCGGCGATGGTCTTGCGGATCGATTCGGCGGCCGCGGTATCGCCCTTCGCCTGTTCCTCGATCACCCGCTCGATCAGACTGATGGCAAAGGTGACGCCGGCGGCCTTGATGCTCTGCAGGTCGATCGGCGCCAGGAACCGCGGGCGGGCCGGATCGACAGGATCGGCGGCACTGTTGGCGAGGACCTCGTCGATCGAGCCGAGCCTCGGCCCCGCTGCCGAGCGCACCAGCACCGCCGCGTCGGCCATCTCGAACAGCTCGGTCGCGGTGGCGGCAACAGCCGCAAGATCAAACACACCGTCTTCGCGCACGGCAACCACCGACGGCCCCCCCGGCCTGCCCGGCACCCAGGCCCGGCCGACCAGCGTGCCCTTGCAGCCGTCCTCGGGAAGGCATGTCCGCGCCTCCAGCGTCACCCTCATGGCCGTTTCTCCCTGCAGTGTCTCCGCGCGCCTAGGATACCGGTTGAAGAGCGCTTGGCAACCGCCGCCCTCGTCCAGTATTGTCGCCCCTTCGCAGCCACGTGATATCACAGGGACAAGCGCCCGCAAGACATGCGCGTCCCGCCAGCCTTGGAGAGGGGAAGATGATCGTCAGCCGTCTGATGGGTAGCACTGTTCTCGTCGCCGCACTTGCGCTTTGCGCCGGATGGGTTTCCGAAGCCCAGGCGGCGCCCAAATACATCGCCAAGGTCGGGCACTTGGAGGCGGCGACGCAGCCGCGTCATCGGACGCTCGAGCAGGTGGCTGCCGTGGTCAAGGAGAAGACCAAGGGCGAGGTCGAATTCCAGCTCTTCCCGGCTTCCCAGCTCGGCACCGCCCGTCAGATGATCGAGGGCACCCAGTTCGGCTCTGAAGAGGCGACGGTGATGCCGGCGGCCTTCCTCGGCGGCTTCAACCCCCTGGTCTCGGTGTTCGACATTCCCTTCGTGCTGCCGGAGGACGCGGAGAAGGCCAACGCGCTTCGCTCCGGGCCGTTCGGCAAGTACATTCTCGACAGCTTCTCGTCCAAGGGCATGACCGCGCTTACCCTGTGGCCCAACGGGCGCAAGAGCGTGACCTCGAACAAGCCGCTGACCGGTCTCGAGTCCTTCAAGGGCCAGAAGTTCCGGGTCATGGACTCCAAGATCCTGATCGAGCAGTTCAGCGCGGTCGGCGCCTCGGCGATCGCGATCCCCTTCGGCGAGCTCTATACCGCCCTTCAGACCGGCGTCGTCGACGGCCAGGAGAACCCGCTCGATACCATCGCCACCATGAAGTACATGGAGGTCCAGAAGAACCTCGTCCTCTCCAACCACGGGGCGATGGAGGACGTCGTCCTCTTCAACACCGCCTGGTGGAACAGCCTGCCGGCCCAGCACCGTACCGTGATCATGGACGCCTTCGTTGCGGGCCGCCCGGTCATCGAGAAGTTCAAGGCCCAGGCGGTCGAGGAAGCCCTCCAGAAGATCAAGGCGACCGGCGCCACCATCCGTACCCTGGGCGACCAGGAGCGCAAGGAGTGGCGGAAGGCGATGGGCCCCGCCGCCGAGGCCGCCTACGTCGCGCGCACCGGCGACGAAGGCAAGAAGGCGCTCGAGATCTACCACGCCGAGATGAAGCGCCTCGGCGAAGAGTGATCGCATCCCGGCCCCGCCCCTTCACCCAGGTTCCGGGATGAGCGGCGGGGTTGCCCGGGTCTTTTCCTGAGGGCGCCCGCCCGCGCGGGCGCCCCTTGGCTTTGGAGACACAGCGTGGGCGGCAAGTTTCTGACGGCGCTCCGCACCGCGGAACGGCACGCAATCTCGGTGTTGATGATCGCGATGCCGCTTCTGTACTGCTTCAACGTCGGGGTCCGGATGCTGACGCCGTCGATCGCGCCAATGCTGGCGTGGATCGAGGAGCTGGTCCTGTTCGGTCTTGCCTGGCTGGTGTTCATCGGACTTGGTCTGGCGCTCGAGCGCGGCCGGCACATCGCCATGACTGTCCTGTTCGCCCGCATGCCGGCCCCCGCGCGCGCCGTCGTCGGCGCACTGATCAACCTGGTCGGGCTGGCCTTCTGCCTGTTCCTTGTCAAGGCGGGCTTCGACATCACCGCTTTCGTGCTGAGGAGCGGCCAGATCAGCCCGACCCTGAACATCACTATGGCGTGGCTCTATGCCCCCCTGCCGGTGGGTTTCAGCCTGCTGGCGCTGCGTTACCTGCTCGAGCTGGTCCGCCGTCCGAACCGTTTCTCGCAGGCCAACCGCGGTCAGGAGCACTGACATGATTATCGTGCTCCTCTGCCTGCTGGCGGCTGCGCTCCTCACCCTCGGCTTCGAGATGCTGGTCGTCATCGGCCTGCCCAGCCTGATCGCCTGGCAGAGCTTCTTCCCCACCATCCCGACCTTCATCATCCCCCAGAAGATGGTGGCCGGCGTCAACGTCTCGACCACGCTGGCGATTCCGTTCTTCATCTTTGCCGCCGATTTGATGTCGCGGGGCACGATCGCCGCCCGGCTGACCGAATTGATGAAGGCCAACCTAGGTCATCTGCGAGGCGGTATCGGCCATACCGCGACCGCATCGTGCATGGCCTTCGGGTCCGTCTGCGGGTCGGCTCCGGGAACCGTCGCGGCGCTCGGCCGCATCCTCCATCCCGAGCTGACGAGGGCCGGCTATTCCGACCGGTTCTCGCTCGGCCTGATCGCCGCCAGCTCGGAATGCGCTCTTCTGATCCCGCCCAGCATCACCCTCCTGATCTATGGCTGGCTGACGGGGACCTCGATCGCCGCCCTGTTCGAGGCGGGCCTGGTGATCGGCCTAGTCCTCGGCATTTCCTTCATGGGCCTGGTGCTGTTGGAGACCGCCCGGCGCGGCGCGACCCCTGCGCCGAAAGCCTCTCGGCGGGAGCGATTGCAGGCGTTGAAGGCGGGGTCTCTTGCCATCGGCATGCCGGTGGTGGTGCTGGGGGGCATCTACGGCGGCGTGTTCACCGCCACCGAGGCGGCGGCGGTCAGCGTCGCCTACGCCCTCCTGGTGGAGGTCGGGATCTACCGCTCGTTCGGCTGGCGCGAGGTGTTCCGGATCGCCGAGGCCAGCGCGATCACGGTGACGGCGGTGTTCATCCTGCTCTCGGTCGGCACCCTGATGTCCTACTTCATCACCCTGGCGAGGGTTCCCGACACCCTGATCGCCTTCATCACCGCGATGGACGTCAACTGGGTCACCTTCCTTCTCATCGTCAACGTGGTGCTGCTGGTCGCCGGGATGTTCGTCGATCCCAACTCGATCCTGCTTGTCCTCGTTCCTGCCCTGTTCCCGGTGGCGACGGCGCTCGGCATCCATCCGGTGCATTTCGGCGTCGTCGTGTGCCTGAACATCTGCATCGGCATGATCACGCCGCCGTTCGGACTGGATCTGTTCGTCGCCTCGTCGACCTTGCGGCGTCCGGTCGAGACCATCATATCCGGGATCACCCCGTTCATCCTCGTCAACCTGGCGGTGCTCGGCCTCATCAGCTACGTCCCCTGGCTGTCGACCGCCGTGCTCGCGCTGACCGGCCATTGAGTCTGCGATGAAGCCGCCTCCCGAAAGCTCTGTCGTCGTCCCCGATTCGGCCCAGCCTGCCGACCTTCTGTCGCGGGTGATCTCCAACGATTGGGTGAACGCCCGCTATAAGCACCTCGTCGTCGCCGCGCCGCCACAGGCGGCGCAGGCGCGGCCGGGACAATTCTTCCATCTGCTGTGCCCGGATGCGGGCGGCGAGCATCCCTTCTTCCGCCGGCCGATGAGCTGCTACGGGGCCAGCCCCCGCCAGGGCACGGTCGAGTTCCTCTACAAGGTCGCCGGCACAGGCACCCGCAGCCTCGCCAGCCTGGTCCCCGGCGCCACCCTGCCGATGCTGGGACCGCTCGGCCACGGCTTCTCGCTCGAACCGGCATGGCGAACGATCGTCGTGGTAGGCCGAGGCGTGGGCCTGGCCACCCTGGCTCCGCTGGCCGAAGCCGCCGCCGCCGCCGGGATCGCCGTGCAAGCGGTCTTCAGCGCCCGCGACCGCGACAGCGTGATGTCGGTCGAACGTTTCGAGGCGAGCGGCGCCCGGGTCACCGTGGTCCTTGATTCCGACGGCAGCAGCGACCCCGCGAAGGTGGAAGCGCTGCTGCGCCGGCTCCATGTGCAGGGGATGGCCGACGCCTTCTTCACTTGCGGCTCGACCCGCCTGCTCGTCCTCCTGCAGAGGCTCGGCCGCGAGCTGGGCGTGCCCGGTCAGGTAGCGCTCGAGCAGCAGATGGCGTGCGGGCTCGGCATGTGCTTCTGCTGCGTCCGGCCGTTCCGCGAGGACGACGAGGTGGTGAACCGGCGGGTCTGCTGGGATGGCCCCGTATTCGACATCCAGGAGGCGATGCCGTGACCGACATGAGCGTCAGCGTCGGCGCGCTGCGCCTTGCGAACCCCATCATGCCGGCCTCCGGAACTTTCGCCGAGGGGCTGGCCGAGGTCATCGACATCGAGCGCCTGGGCGCGGTCGTGATCAAGACCATCACCACCGAGCTGCGGGCCGGCAATCCGGTGCCGCGCGTGGCCGAGGTGCGATCGGGCATGCTCAACTCGATCGGCATTCCCAGCAAGGGCGTGCCCTACTTCCTCGAGCGGACGTTGCCGTACTACCGCCGCTTCGCGGTGCCGCTGGTGGTGAGCGTCTCGGCGCCGACGGTGGCCGGCTTTGCGTCGATCGCGAAAGCGGTCAGCGTGCCCGGCGTGGCCGCCATCGAGGCCAACATCTCGTGCCCCAACCTGGAGGAGGACGGCCGCGCCTTCGCCATGGAACCGCGTTCCGCCGCGACCGTGACGGCGGCGCTGCGCGAGGCCACACCGTTGCCCCTGTGGGTCAAACTGACGCCCAACGTCGGGGATATCGCCGCGGTCGCCCGAGCCGCCGAGAACGCCGGTGCCGACGCCCTGGTGGTCGCCAACACCGTGCTTGCCATGGCGATCGACATCGATACCCGCCGGCCCCGCCTGGGCAGCATCATGGGCGGCCTTTCGGGCCCCGTGATCAAGCCGATCGTCGTCCGCATGACCTATCAGTGCGCCAAGGCGGTGAAGATCCCGGTCATCGGCTGCGGCGGCATCGCCAGCGCCGAGGACGCGATCGAGTACATGCTGGCCGGTGCCGCCGCCGTCCAGGTCGGCACCGCGACCTTCGTGCAGCCCTCCGCCATGCTGGCCATCCTCGACGGGATGGAGGCCTGGTGCGCAAGGAAGGGCATCCACCGGGTCGCCGACCTGATCGGGGCGATCCGCGACACCGACCTCGAGCTGGCTCCCGCCCAGTACTGACGAACCGCTCGCCGCCCACAACGGCAGCATCGTCCATGTCTTGGGCGGTTTGCTGCCTTCCTACGGCGCGGGACACCTACATAATGGAGAGAAAATCAGGGCACGTACGTCCAGCGTACGGCACCAGCAAGTGAGGCGCGGCTACGTTCCGGCGCCTGTGCTAACGAACAATGGGAGGGTCCTGCCATGAAGAAGTCCGGTACCGTTCTTGGCGCCGCGGTGGCGATCGCGGCTGCCGTGCTTACGTCTCTTCCGGCCCAGGCCCAGGTCGACGGCTCCTGCGCCGGCAAGAGGTTCGTCTTCTTCCCCGGCGGCGGCGAGGGCGACACCTTCGCCTCGATCGTCTTCCGCGGCGCCCAGCTCGCCCAGAAGCAGACCGGCTGCGACGTCGACTACGTGTGGTCCGACTGGAACCCCGAGAAGATGGTGGCCCAATTCCGCGAGGCGATCGCGCGCAAGCCGACCGCGATCTCGATCATGGGCCACCCGGGCGAGCCGGCGCTCGGCAAGCTGATCGACGAGGCGCGCGCCGCCGGCATCATCGTCACCACCGCCAACGTCGACCTGCCGACGGCCGAGGCCAAGTACAAGGCTACCGGCTTCGGCTACGTCGGCCAGAAGCTGTTCCCGTCCGGCAAGATGCTGGCCGAGGCGGTGATGGAGCAGTGCGGGCTGAAGGCCGGCGACAAGGCGATGGTGTGGGGCCTGCTGGGCCAGCAGGGCCGCGGCGAGCGGACGCGCGGCATCGTCGACACCCTGAAGGCGAACCAGGTCAATGTCCAGTATCTCGAGATCTCGGACACCGTGAACAAGGACGCCTCGCAAGGCGTGCCGGTGTTCTCGGCCTACTTCGCCAGCAACCCCGACACCAAGGCGGTGATCACCGACCACGGCACCCTGACGGCGACGATCCCGCTCTACTTCCGCAACGCCAACGTCGACAAGGCGAAGGTGTGCGGCGCCGGCTTCGACCTCTCCGCCCCGACCGCGGAGGCGATCAAGAACGGCTTCGTACGGGCGGTGCTCGACCAGCAGCCGTTCCTCCAGGGCTACCTGCCGGTGATGCAGATGTTCCTGTCCAGCAAGTTCGGCTTCGCCGGCTTCAACGTCGATACCGGCGCGGCGATCATCAGCAAGTCCAACATCGACGCCGTGGCGCCCCTGGCCGCCGCGGGCGTACGGTAAAGGTGATCGAGGACCCCCTCACCCCTGCGGGTGAGGGGTTGTCCTCATCAGGAGATGGGATAGTGCCGTCGCCGCTGCTCGAGCTTCGCGACGTGAGCCTGTCGTTCGGGCGCGTCCATGTCCTGAAGGGCGTCAGCTTCGACGTCTTCCCCGGCGAGATCGTCGCCCTGGTCGGCGACAACGGGGCCGGCAAGTCGTCGCTGATCAAGGTGGTCACCGGCGTCCACCGCCGCACCGGCGGCGAGATCACCTTTCGCGGCCGGCCGATCGCCGTCACCTCGGTCCGCGAGTCCCGCGAGATGGGGATCGAGACCGTCTACCAGGAGCGCGCGCTCGCCGACCAGCAAGAACTGTGGCGCAACGTCTTCGTCGGCCGCGAACTGACCACCGTGGCCGGCTTCCTCGACATCCCGCGCCAGAAGGAGGAGACCCGCAGGCTGCTGCGCGAGTACATGGGCTTCACCTCGGAGGCGATCGACATCGACACCGAGGTGAAGTCGCTTTCGGGCGGCGAGAAGCAGGGCGTCGCGATTGCCCGCGCCCTCTACTTCAACGCCGAGCTCATCATCCTCGACGAGCCCACTTCGGGGCTCGCCGTCTCCGAGCAGCGCAAGGTCCTCAGCTTCATCCGCGGCATCCGCGACAAGGGCAAGACGGCGATCTTCATCGACCACAACATCTTCCACGTTCACGACGTCGCCGACCGCTTCGTCATCCTCGACAAGGGCCGCGTCGCAGCCCAGTTCGCCAAGCACGAGATCACCCGCGACGAGCTGATCGACATGATGGTCGAGCTGCACAACAAGGGGGCGATCGTGCAATGAACGGTCGCCCGGACTCCTGCCGGAAGCCCCTTTCCGCCCTGCAAGGGGGCGGAGCGGGAGCGATGGTGCCGTGATGGCAAGCGACCACCCCATTCGCCGGTTTCTTTCGCGCAACCGCGCCCCGGTGCTGGTGACCTGCCTGTGGGCAGCGCTCTACCTAGTCTACATCATCGGCGCGCCGCAGGTGTTCCTGTCGCCCGGCATCTATGCCGCCCTGATGGGGACCCTGGCGTTCTCGGGGATCCTGGCAATCGGCGCCACCTACGTCGTCACCCTGGGCGAGATCGACCTCAGCTTCCCCTCGATCATGGGCCTCAGCGCCTGGGTCTTCGCGCACTCCTACGCCACCCTGGGTTCGTTCCCGCTGTCGCTCGTCTTCTGCCTCGGGGTCGGGTTCACGCTGGGTCTCCTCAACGGGCTTGCCATCACCAAGGTCGGGGTGCCGTCGATCGTGCTGACGATCGGCACCATGTTCCTGTGGCGCGGACTGGTCCACGTCCTGGTGCAGGGACAGAGCATCGTGCTTTCCCAGCTCGACGGCACGGTATGGAACGCGCTCCTGGTCGGCAGGGTGGCGGGCTACGTGCCGGCGCAGTTCATCTGGTTCCTGGCGCTCGCGGTCGCCCTCGGGCTGGTCTACCGCTATCACCGCTTCGGCAGCCATGTGCTCTTCACCGGCGACGACGCCACCAGCGCCCGCATGGTGGGCATCGACACCGACCTGGTGAAGATCAAGTGCTTCGTGCTGATCGGCGTGCTGGCCGCGGTCGCCGGCCTGCTCAGCCTCGCCTTCAATCAGTCTTTCTTCCCCAGCCACGGCGACAGCATGCTGCTGCCGACGCTGGCCGCGGTGTTCATCGGCGGCACCTCGGTGTTCGGCGGCAAGGGCACCATGTGGGGCACCTTCATGGGGGTGCTGATCATGGGCTCGCTGGAGACCGGCATCGTCGCCCTCGGCCTGACCGGCTTCTGGTACCAGTTCATCGCCGGGCTGACGATCGTCGCTTCGGTCATCCTGTACGCGCTGCTGCTGCGCAAGGTGAACTGACATCCCCGATTATTGACATTGCGTCGACGGCGGCCGAATCTACCCCCCTCCTCCGGATGAAAGGGCGGGCGATGAGCGGAAGCGGGAAGACGAAACTGCGCAGCCAGCTGTGGTTCGACAACTCCGAGAACCCGGGCATGACGGCGCTCTATCTCGAGCGCTACCTGAACTACGGCCTGACGATGGCCGAGCTGCGCTCGGGCAAGCCGATGATCGGCATCGCCCAGACCGGCAACGACCTGACCCCCTGCAACCGCCACCACCTCGAACTCGCGACCCGGGTGCGCGACGGCATCCGCGACGCCGGCGGCATTCCGATGGAGTTCCCGGTCCACCCGCTGCAGGAGACCGGCAAGCGCCCGACCGCCGCCCTCGACCGCAACCTCGCCTACCTCGGGCTGGTCGAGGTGCTGCACGGCTATCCGCTCGACGGCGTCGTGCTGACCACCGGCTGCGACAAGACCACCCCCGCCTGCCTGATGGCCGCCGCCACCGTCAACATGCCGGCGATCGTGCTGTCGGGCGGGCCGATGCTGGACGGCCACTACCACGGCATGCTGGCGGGCTCCGGCACCGTGATCTGGCACGCCCGCGAACTGCTTGCGGCCGGCAAGATCGACTACGACGTGTTCATGGAGATGGTCGCCGCGTCCGCCCCCAGCGTCGGCCACTGCAACACCATGGGCACCGCGACCTCGATGAACTGCATGGCCGAGGCGCTCGGCATGTCCCTGCCCGGCTGCGCCGCCATTCCCGGCCCCTACCGCGAGCGCGGCCAGATGGCCTACGAAACCGGCCGGCGCATCGTCGACATGGTGCGCGAGGACCTGACGCCGTCGAAGGTGCTGACCCGCCAGGCGTTCGAGAACGCGATCGTCGCCTGCTCGGCGATCGGCGGCTCGTCGAACTGCGTCTGGCACCTGATCGCCATCGCCCGCCACATGGGCGTGCCGCTGGTCACCGAGGATTGGCAGACCTTCGGCCGCGACATCCACCTCCTGGTCAACTGCCAGCCGGCCGGCGAGCACCTCGGCGAGGGCTTCCATCAGGCGGGCGGCCTGCCGGCGGTGATGAACGAGCTGATCCAGGCGGGCAAGCTACCGCACCCGGGCGCGCTGACCGTCAGCGGCAAGTCGATGGGCGAGAACGTCAAGGACGCCGAGATCATGAAGCCCTCGGTCATCCGCACCTACGACGACCCGCTGAAAGAGCGCGCCGGCTACGTGGTCCTGACCGGCAACATCTTCGACGAGGCGATCATGAAGACCTCGGTCATCAGCAAGGAGTTCGCCGAGAAGTTTCTGTCCAACCCGAAAGACCCGGAGGCCTTCGAGGGCACGGCGATCGTGTTCGACGGACCCGAGGACTACCATCACCGCATCAACGACCCATCGCTGCCGATCGACGAGACGAGCATCCTGTTCATGCGCTACACCGGCCCGGTCGGCTACCCCGGCTCGGCCGAGGTGGTCAACATGATCCCGCCCGACCGCATGGTGACGGTGTCCGGCGCCAACCTGCCCTGCGTCGGCGACGGCCGGCAGAGCGGCACCTCGTATTCGCCCTCGATCCTGCACGCCTCGCCCGAGGCCGCGGTGGGCGGCAACCTTGCCATCCTCAAGACCGGCGACCGCGTACGCATCGACATGCGCAAGCGCCGCGTCGACATGCTGGTCGCGGAGGACGAGATCGCCCGCCGCCGCAAGGCCCTGAAGCTGCCCGAGCTCAAGCACCAGACGCCGTGGCAGAAGATCTACCGCGAGCACGTGAGCCAGCTTGCAACCGGCGCCGTGCTCGAGGACGCAGTGGCGTTCCAAAACATCCGCGAGGACATCCCGCGCGACAGCCACTGATCCAGCACGCCGAGGGCCTCATCCTGAGCCTGTCGACGGATGAGGCCCGACGTGCGCCTCCACGACCGCAGGCACGAGAGCACCGCATTCCAGCAATGCCGGATTCCCTCTGGACTTCGGCCGCCGGTGCGTTAAATCCCTTCGCGGCGGATGAGCGGGGGTGTTAGGATCCGTCGCCCCGGAGGGGGTTACCCGCATCACTGGCTGAAAGTCCGATGATCAAGGTCCTGCGCGCCAAGCTCCACGGCATCCGCGTCACCGGCGGCGATCTCAACTATCACGGTTCGATTACCCTCGACCCCGAGCACTGCCGGCTGGCCGGGTTCTATCCGACCGAGTTCGTCGAGATCTGGAGCAAGGCGACCGGGGCGCGGTTCTCGACCTACGTCATCCACGGCAAGCCGGGCTCGCGCTGCTGCATTCTCAACGGCGCCGCCGCACGGCTGGTCGCTCCCGGCGACGAGATCATCATCGCCGCCTCCGCCTTCGTACAGCCGAACGAGTTGCACGCGCTGCGACCCAAGGTGGTGACCTTCAATCCGGACAATACCGTGAACGAGGTCCTCCATTACGAGGTGTTCGAGACCGCCGAGGACCCGTTTGCGTTCCGCATCGTCCCCGAAGACTGACCACCCCGTCGCCCGATCGGGCGTCAGACGTCGAGCTGGAAGCGCTCGAACCGGTGCAGGGCCTCGTCGATGCGCGGCCGCAGCCGTTCCGATCCTCCTCCCACCCACGTCCATTGCTGGATCAGCAAACGTCCCTGCCTGCGATCGGTCTTGAGATCGATCACCGCGGCGATCTCGTCGTCGACCAGCACCGGCAGCGCGAAATAGCCGTATCGCCGCTTGTCCTTCGGGACGTAGGCCTCGAACACGTGCTCGTAGCCGAAAAACAGGCGCAGCCGCTTGCGGTCGTGGATCAGCGGATCGAACGGCGACAGGATGTGGACCATCTCCGCCACCGGCCGCCGAGCCGCCTCGAGCACTTCCGGCAGCGCCCAATGCTCCCACCGGGGCCCCGCTCCCTCGACCGCCACCGGCACCAACCTGCCTCGCCGAACCCGTGATTCGATCAGCCGCCGCATCGGCGGCTTGCGGCCGGGATCGCGGTAGCAGGCCGAATCCAGGCTGACGAGGCCGTGCGCGCGCAAGGCGCGCCCAAGCAGGTAGGAGAGAATCTCGCGCTCCGATGCCGCCCGCGGCGGCTTCTCCCAGCCGAAGTGGCGGAGCGTCAGCTCGTAGGTCTTGAGCATCCCGGCGCGCTGGCTGATGGTCAGCGTGCCCTGGAAGAAGGCCAGCTGAAGTGCCCGTTTCGACGGCTTGCGGCTGGCCCACAGGTGCTCCTTCTCGACCAGCACGTCATCCTCGATGTCGCGGATCGTCAGCGGCCCCTGCGAGGCGATCCGGTCGACCACCCGGCGCAGGTCCTGTCCCTTCACCGCGCCGAACCACGCGCTGCGCTTCCGCCAATCGCGACGCATCGCCGGAAGGTGGAAGCGGAACGCCTCGGTCGGCAGGTACGAAAGGGCGTGGGTCCAGTACTCGAACACGGTCCTGTCGACGCTTTGGGCCTGCTGCAGGTGCTCGCGCCGGTAGCCGGGAATGCGCGTGAACAGGATGTGATGGTGGCAACGTTCGATCACGTTGATGGTATCGATCTGGACGCTGCCCAGGTGCCGCACCGCCGCGGCGGTGGCCTCGGCACCGTCGCCGAACGGGGTTTCCGAATCCAGCCTCTGGGCGCGCAGCCACACCCGTCGGGCGGCCGGCCGGCCGAGTGCGACGGGGCTTTCGAGCATGGCGCGCATCGCTTACCTCGGCGTCAGGCCGGAGCGCCGCTGCAGTTCGCGGTACACCGCGGCGTGGTCGAGCTGCCCGTCGCCGTGGTCGCAGAGCGCGCGGAAAGTGTCGAGGGCCAGCCTGGCGAACGGCAGGTCGACGTCCCGCTCTTCCGCAGCCGTCAGCAGGGCAAGCTGGTCCTTGACCTGATTGACGGCGATCCCGCCCGGCTTCCAGTTGCCGTCGATCATCCGCTCGCCGTGGTGACGCAGGATGGTCGAGCCCGCGAACCCGCCCAGCAGGGCCTGCCGGACGGCACGCGGATCGGCGCCCGCCCGTTCGGCAAAGACGAGCGCTTCGGCGACGGCGCACAGGGTGACGGCGACGATGTTCTGGCTGGCGAGCTTGGCCACCGTTCCCGCCCCCGCAGGACCGAGGTGGGTTACCGTTCCCAACGGCTCCAGCACGCCGCCCAGGCCGGCCACTACCGCCGCCTCGCCCCCCGCCATGATGGTCAAGGTGCCGTCGCGGGCACCCGGTTCGCCGCCCGATACCGGCGCGTCGACGTACCCCTTGCCCAGGCCCGCCGCCTCGCGCGCCTGGCGCTGCGCCTGGTCGATGGAGATCGTTCCCATCACCACGACAGTGCCACCTTTGGCCAGCAGCGCCGCCGGGACCCGCCCCGTGGTGTCGGCCCGGAACAGGACGGCGTCATTGGCCGGGCCGTCGGTCAGGAAGCTGATCGCGACGTCCCGCCCGTCGAGCGCTTCCGACGGCGTCGCACAGGGAATGGCTCCGGGCCGGGCCAGAGCGGTCGCCTTTTCCGGCGACCTGTTCCACGCAGTCACCGAGAAACCCGCCGCGGCAAGCCGGCGCACCACGTGGCCGCCCATCACGCCGCACCCGATCACCGCAAGCGCCTGTCGCCTCATCTTATGCGCCCCCTCTCTTCCGGCGAGCATACGCGATCATCATTCTGTATGCAAGATCGTAATTTTGAATACATAAATGCATGCCAAAGGTTTTCGCAAGCGTACCTCGGATATGGCGAAGACAGTGTTGCTTTTCCCAGTCGAATCAGGAATTCTCACGTTCGACGGCTGCAACGGCCGAACAGATAAAAACGAGCACGGCGTCAGCCGCGTCCAAATCAAACGGGAGAAACGACATGAAATTCAGTAGTCTGGTCCTGACGGCGGTCGCCGCCATCGTCCTCGCCGCCCCGGCGGCGCAGGCGGCGCCCAAGAAGCTGAAATGGGCCCACGTCTACGAGACGAGCGAGCCGTTTCAGGTCAACGCCCTGTGGGCGGCGGACGAGATCAAGAAGCGGTCGAACGGCCGCTATGAGATCGAAGTCTTCCCGGCCTCCTCGCTCGGCAAGGAAACCGACATCAACGAGGGCCTGAGCCTCGGCACGATCGATATCATCTACACCGGCAACCAGTTCGCCGGCCGCACCTACGGCCCGGTTTCGATCGGCGGCTATCCCTACGTCTTCCGCAGCATCGACCACTGGAAGAGCTACCTGAAGAGCGACCTCTTCAAGAGCCTCGCCGACGGCTACCAGAAAGCCTCCGGCGGCCAGAAGATCGTCTGGGCGACCTACTACGGCCAGCGCCACGTCACCTCGAAGAAGCCGATCCGCACCCCGGCGGACATGAAGGGGCTGAAGATCCGGACCCCCGACGCGCCGGCGTACACGATCTTCCCCAAGGCGACCGACGCCAATCCTACCCCGATCGCCTTCGCCGAGGTGTACCTGGCCCTGCAGCAGGGCGTGGTCGACGCGCAGGAGAACCCGCTGCCGACGATCCAGGCCAAGAAGTTCTACGAAGTCCAGACCCACATCAACCTTACCGGCCACATCACGGACAGCCTGCTGGTGATCGTCGGCGGTCATGTGTGGAGCAAGCTCGACGACGCCGACAAGACGCTGTTCACCGAAGTCCTGTCGCAGGCCGCGGACAGGAGCACGGCGACCATCATGCAGTCGGAGAAGGACCTGATCGCCTGGTTCGAGAAGCAGGGCATCACCGTCGTCAAGGACGTCGACGTCGCGGCCATGCAGAAGGCGACGGCGGCCTACTACGATGCCCATCCCAAGGACGTGCCTTGGCCGAAGGACGTCTGGGACCGTCTGCAGGCTCTGAAATAGCTTTCGGCTGACCTCAGGCTTGACGACGGAGGGAACTGGCGATGACGTCGACCAACGAGGACGCGCTGTCTCTGGTCCATGAACCCTTGGACCCCAACGCGCCGGTGCGGTGGAGCGATTACACCATCGACGACTACATCTCGATGGGGATCTTCTGGCTCCTTGCCGCCGACGTCATCGTCCAGTTCTTTTCCCGCTACGTTCTCAACGACTCGATCGGCTGGACCGAGGAGATCGCGCGTTATCTCCTCATCCTCGTCACCTTCGTCGGCGGCGCAACCGCGGCCCGGAAGAACGGCCACATCATGGTCGAGTTCTTCTACCGCTACCTGAATCCGCAGGCCGGGTTCGCGCTGTCGACCCTGGTGGACCTCATCAAGATCGTGTTCTTCTTCTGGATCTCGTGGATCGCCTTCGGCACCGCGGGCAAGGCCAACCAGATGATGGTAGCCATCGATATCCCGAAATCGTGGGTCTACTACATCGTCGCGGTCGGCCTGCTGTGGATGGGCGTCCGCTCCGTCCAGGCGGCGATCCGCCATTGGAAGCAGGGCGGCAGCTCGCTGAATCGCTTCGACGTCCCCAAGTCCGCCATCGAATAGATTCCGACAACAACAAATCCGTCTGTGGGAGGATTTCCGTGGTCAGTCGTCTGAGCTCATCGACCGCCATCGTGCTGGCGATCCTCCTGGCGGCGGTCACCCTGGGCCTCGCGATCATGGGCGAGCACCTGTATTTCCTGTTCGCCTGCGTGTTTCTGTTCATGATCATCGGGGTCCCGGTGGCAATCGCGCTGGCCGGGTCCTCCCTGCTGTTCATCGTCATGCAGGGAACCGTCCCCGACCTGGTCGTGGTCCACCGGATGATCAACGGGGTCGACAGCTTCCCGTTGCTTGCGGTGCCGTTCTTCATCCTGGCGGGATCGCTGATGAACACGGTCGGCGTGACCAACCGCATCTTCGATTTCGCCAAGGCGGTGGTCGGCTGGCTGCCGGGTGGGCTGGGCCACGTCAACGTCGGCGCCTCGATCATCTTCGCCGGCATGTCCGGGGCTGCGGTCGCCGACGCCGGCGGCCTCGGCATGATCGAAATCAAGGCGATGCGCGACGCCGGCTACGACGACGACTTCTCGGTCGGCGTCACCGCCGCCTCGTCGACGATCGGCCCCATCATCCCGCCCAGCCTGCCGATGGTCATCTATGGCGTGATGGCCAATGCCTCGATCGGCCAGCTGTTCGCCGCTGGCTTCCTGCCCGGCCTGCTGATGGGGGCGGCGCTGATGGGCATGGTCGCCTACATGGCCCACCAAAGGGGCTATCCGCGCGACCAGGGGTTCTCGTTCCGCAGGCTCGTCACCAGCTTCTTCCGCGCCTTCATGTCGCTGATGACCCCGATCATCATCGTCGGCGGCATCCTGACCGGCGCGTTCACCCCCACCGAAGCGGCCGTCGCCGCCGTCGTCTATGCAGCGGTGCTGGGAATCTTCTACCGCACGTTGACCCTGAAGCGCCTCGTCTTCGTCAGCATGGAGACCTTCGAAACCACCGCCGTCATCATGCTGATCGTCGCCGGCGCCTCGATCTTCGCGTGGATCCTGACCAGCACGCGGGTGACCGAGCTGTTCGTCGGCTTCGCCATGGAGACGCTCGAGAGCAAGGTGCTCGTGCTGCTGATGGTCAACGTCATCCTGCTGGTGGTCGGCTGTTTCATGGAAACCATCGCCGCGATCACCATCCTGGTCCCGGTGCTCGTGCCGCTGGCCATCAAGGTGGGCATCGACCCTGTCCATTTCGGGGTGGTGATGGTGCTCAACCTCATGATCGGGCTGCTGACGCCGCCCGTCGGAATGGTCCTCTACGTGTTGTCCCGGGTTTCCGGACGCAGCTTCGAGCAGTGCTTCAGCGGCACCGCCCCGTTCCTGGTCCCGCTGGTGATCGTGCTGGTCGTGATCACCTTCATGCCAGAGGTCTCCCTCTGGCTGCCGAACCTGATCTACCGGTGACCCGCGCCTCCCGCCCGTCACGCGGGCGGGAGGCCGCAGACTCCTGCCGCAGGTGAATTCATGGTTGCGCAACCGGCATGGTTTGCGCTATCGATCATGGAAACAATTGGTCTGGCCACCATGCCATCTAACATCAGGGGAGAGACGTCATGAAGCCCGTAACCGTAGCCTTGGCCGCCGCCGCCGTGTGCGCCGCGTTCTCGGCCCAGGCCGAGAAGCTGAAGTGGGCGCACGTCTACGAGACGAACGAGCCGTATCACCAGAACGCCGTATGGGCGAGCGAGCAGATCAAGAAGCAGACCAACGGCAAGTACGAGATCGAAGTCTTCCCGGCCTCGTCGCTGGGCAAGGAGGCCGACATCAACGAGGGCCTCGGCCTCGGCACCGTCGACATCCTGCTGACCGGCAACCCCTGGGCGGCGAGGATCTACAAGCCGCTGTCGATCGCCGCCTACCCTTATGTCTTCCGCAGCGTCGACCACTGGAAAAAGTACGCCGGCAGCGACGTGTACAGCGAACTCACCGACGGCTACTTCAAGCTGACCGGCGGCAAGATCGTCGCCTCCTGCTACTATGGCCAGCGGCATGTCACCTCGAAGAAGCCGGTGCGCGTGCCCGCAGACATGCAGGGTCTGAAGATCCGGGTCCCCGAGGCCCCCAACTACGTCGCCTTCCCCAAGGCGGCGGGCGCCAACCCGACCCCGATTGCCTTTGCCGAGGTGTACCTCGCCCTGCAGCAGGGCGTGGTCGATGCGCAGGAGAATCCCCTGCCGACGATCCAGGCCAAGAAGTTCTATGAGGTCCAGAAATACATCAACCTCACCGGCCATATCACCGACAGCCTCAACTACGTCATCGGCGGCCATGTCTGGAAGAAGCTCTCGGATGCCGAGAAGAAGGTGTTCACCGACGTCATGAAGGAGGCCGCGCAGAAGACCACCGCCTCCATCGAGCAGGCCGAGAAGGATCTCGTCGCCTGGTTCGAGAAGCAGGGCAACGTCGTGGTCAAGGACGTCGACGTGGCAGCCATGCAGAAGGTGACGGCCGCCTTCTACGCCAACGGCCAGGAGCTGCCCTGGACGAAGGACATCTGGGACCGCGTTCAGGCCATCAAGTAGTTGTTTCCTCCCGACGACTGCAGACTGCCGGGACGAAGGTGCCTTGCGCCTTCGTCCCTTTTGTCTGTCGGGATGACGCCACGCTCCATTTGTTACCGTGCGCCGCCGACGAAATCCACTATACTGGGGCGGGAACAAGAGGATGGCGGGCGGACAGGACATGACGAAGGCAAAGCCAATCGGCATCACCATGGGCGATCCGGCAGGCGTCGGACCGGAGATCATCTGCAAGGCGCTGACGGAAATGGAGGATGACGAGCGGGCGCAGACCGTCGTCATCGGGGACGTCCACTTCCTGCAGCGCGCATCCGCCCTCGTCAAGGCGGATCTCGTGTTCGGCCGCGCTTTCGAGGATCTCGCCGAGGGCGTGGTCGGCGTGGTCGACGTGCCGGCCCGCAACCGTGAGGCGATCCGCCCGGGCGCCATTTGTGACCACGCCGGGGAGCTCGCCTACCGCTGCGTCGAGAAGGCCGTCACTCTGGCCGTGGCGAGTGATATCTCGGTGATCGTCACCGCCCCCCTCAACAAGGAGGCCCTGCACGCCGCCGGCCACAAATACGACGGCCACACCGGGCTGCTGGCGCACCTGACGGGGGCCCCATCGTCCTTCATGCTGCTGGTCTCGGACAAGCTCGCCACGGTCCACGTCTCGACCCATGTCTCGCTCCGGCAAGCGACCGGACAGGCAACCCGGCAGCGGGTGCTCGAAACGATCCGCGCCGGCAACGCCCATTTCAAGCGGCTGGGACTGGCCAGCCCGCGGATTGCGGTCGCCGGCCTCAACCCCCACAGCGGCGAGCACGGTCTGTTCGGCAGCGAGGAGATCGACGCGATCGGCCCCGCGGTCGAGGACGCGCAGGCCGAGAAGATCAATGTCGTCGGCCCGATCCCGGCGGACACGGTCTTCCATCGCGCCTTGAAGGGCGAGTTCGATCTCGTGGTCGCCCAGTATCACGACCAGGGCCACATCCCGTGCAAGCTGATCGCCTTCGACGAGACGGTGAACGTCTCGCTCGGGCTGCCGATCATGCGTACCTCGGTCGACCACGGCACCGCTTTCGACGTCGCCTGGAAGGGGCTCGCAAGCCACTGCAACATGAAGGCCGCGATCGCCTACGCCCGTCGCATGGCCGGGCTTGCCCCGGCCGCCTGAACCTGGCTACTCCGGCGAGCCGCCGAGAACCGTGCGGGCGCCGGCAAGATCGGGTGTCCGCAGTCCGGGATCGAAGCGGTCGACGAGGCGGCGCAGGGCCGCCGCCTCGGTGCGCCTGGAGGTTCCGCCAGACGCCACCCGGACAATTCCGGTCGCCGCTCGCAACTCCAGCAGAAGGGCGCCCTGGCTGCGAGCCAGGCCGACGGCCCGTCGCAGATCTGCCTCGGCGGCCGCGGGATCTTCGGCGGCATTGGCCTCCGCCCGCAGCCGGAGAAGCTCGGCCAGATACCAGCGTTCCCCGGTGCGTTCGACCTGAGCAAGCGCCTCGATCAATATCTCGGCAGCCGCATCGTGTCGGCGCGCCCGGACCAGAAGCTCCGCCACCTGTCCCAGGTAGAACGGGGTCTCGAGTTCGACCGCATGGGCGGCGAAAGTCGCCAGGGCCTTGCGAACCTGCGCCAGCCCGGTCTCGATTTCGCCGCGGGCCAAGGCCGCGAAGCCGTCGTGGAGCCCGACCTGCGCCGTCCAGTAGGGAATGCCCCGCGCCTCCGCAATCTCCCGCAGCCGGGCGAGATGGGCCTCCACCGCCTCCTCGTCTCCGAGCAGCCGGTCGAGCACCAGCGTATTGGCAAGAGCCAGGGATTCGGCGAACCGGGACATCTCCCGCGAAAGCGAGACGGCTCGCCTGGCGGTCCGCCGCGCCTCGGCAAGCTGGCCCGCCAGAAGCTCGCTCCACGACAGGTAGGTCAGAGCCGTAATCGGAAACTGGATATCGCTCAGCCGCCCTGTCTCCTTGACCCTGTCGGCCGCCGCCAGCGCCGCCCGGAACCGTTGACGGGCGCGCACCAGGTTGCCCTTGAAGAACGCAACGCATCCGGTCGTCTGGCTGGCCAGCACAGCGGCGACGCCGTCGTCGTGCAGCCGCGACAGCCGCTCGAACTCGCGCCCCACCCGTTCCATGCTGGGCAGATCCGGACGGTTGAAGCTGATTCCGAACTCCAACCGCAGGATCTGCAGCAGAACCGGCAGATTCGACAGTTCCTCCGAAAGCTCTCGAGCCCGGCGGCACGCCTCCAGGGCACGATCCTCGCACGAGAAGCGGGCCGAACGGCAGGTCTCGGCGATCGCCACCTGGATCGCCAGCTCCCGTTCCGATCGCGCGGCTCCGGCCGGCATTCGCCCGATCACTCCCAGTCCGGCCTCGAGATGGACCAGGGCCTCGCCATAGCTGCCCTGGCGCAACGCGTGGCGCCCGGCCGCCAGCCACCACTCGGCGGCCGCCGGAAAGTCCGCCGCGGCGTCGTAATGGCGCGCGACCAGTTCCGGCCGCTGTTTCGCCAGTTCGACCGACCCGCCGACCAGCGCAGCGGCGATGCGGCGGTGCAGGTCCCGGCGCCGGCGGAGCAGCATGGTACCGTAGGTGACCTCGTGCAGCAGGCCGTGGCGGAACGCGTACACGACTTCGGATCCGACGGTGTCGCGTTTGATCAGCCCCGAGCGGACAAGGGCTTCGAGGCCCTTCTCGATCCTCGTTTCCGGCATGTCGGCGACCCGGGCCAGCAGCATGGGCTCGAACACTCGCCCGATCGCCGAGGCGACCTGCGCGACATGCTTGGCCGCCTCGTCGCGATCGAGGCGGGACAGCAGGGTATCGTGCAGGGTATCGGGCACGGCGACGATTCCGCTCGTCGGCGACTGCCGCGGATCGGGCTCCGCTTCGGGCATGTTCTCGAGCAGCATCTTCGTCACCTCCTCGAGAAACAGGGGAACCCCATCCGTCTTGTCGACGATGTCCTCGAGCAGCTGGGCGGGCATCTGCCGATCCCCTGCAACCGCGCGGACCAGCGCGGCGGCCTGGGCGCGGCTCAGCCGGTTGAGCTTCAGAGACGTGGCGTGGGGACACTGGATCCATGGGCATTCGTAATCGAGCCGGTACGACACCAGCAGCAGCACCGGCATCGTCACGATCCGCTCCACCAGCGCGGTGACGAAGTCCTGGGTTGACGGATCCACCCAGTGGGCGTCCTCGAGCACGCAGAGCGTCGGCCCTGTTGCGGCCGCGTGCTCGATCCGCGCCACCAGCGCCGCCAGGATGCGTTGCCGCGGCCCGTCGTCGCCGCCCGCGGCATCGCCCAGGTTCATCAGGCCCAGGATGTCCGGCAGCCATGCGGCCGAGCCTGGGATGCTTCCCAGCAGCGCTACCAGCTTGTCGCGGCGGGCCGGCGCCTCGTCGCTGCTGGCCAACCCGGCCGCAGCCTCGAGTTGGTGCACCACCGCCGAGAAAGCCGTGCCGCGGAAGTGTGGCTGGCACTGGAACTCGAACCGCGAGCGGATGTCGTCGCCGGCCCGGTCGATGAAATCCTGGATAAGCCGCGACTTGCCGATGCCCGAATCGCCGGCTATCAGGACTACCTGCCCTTCGCCCTCCTTCGCGGTCGCCCAGCGATCGAGCAGCAGCGACACCTCGTGAACGCGGCCGATGGTCTCGGGAACCGGATGCTCGTGGATGGCGCGGAACCGGCTCTCGACGGAGCTCTCGCCGGTCACCCGCCACGCTCGCACCGGAACCGAGAAACCCTTGAGGGCGCACTCGCCAAGATCGTCGTACTCGAACAGCCCCGCCGCCAGCCGCCGCGTGCGGTCAGCACAGAGTACCTGGTTCGGCCCCGCCAAACCCTGCAGGCGTGCGGCCAGGTTGGGCGTCTCGCCGACCACCGTGCGCTCGGCAGCATCGCCCTGGCCGATCAGATCGCCGACCACCACCAGCCCGGTCGCGATCCCGACTCTCACTGCCAGCCGCTCCCCGGGAACGGCAATTCCGGCCGTCGCCTTGACCAGGGCAAGGCCGGCGCGCAGCGCGCTCTCGGCGCCGTTCTCCCGCGCGTGGGGATATCCGTAGTAGGCGAGCAGGCCGTCACCCATGTAGCGGGCGACGTGGCCGCCGAAACCGGCGATGGTCTCGGCGCAGGTTCGCTGGTAGGCGGCCATCAGGTCGCGCAGATCCTCGGGATCGTGGCGGCCTGCCAGCTCGGTCGAACCGACAAGGTCGCAGAAGAGGACGGTGATGGTACGCCGCTCCGCCGGTTCCGCAGACTGTGCCGCGGGGTCCGCGCTCCGGAGGCCGGCGATCGCCTCCAGCAGCCGCCGGCGATGCCCGACGAGTTCCACCCCCAGATCCTTGAGGTCGTCAGCAGTCAGGGTCGGCAACGTTGCAACGTCAACCGCCTGCCGCTCGAAGGTGTCGGCGTACTGGGCGAGATCCAGACGCCGCAACCACTCGCGAATAGCCACCCGCCTCTCCTGCCCGGACGACACGTCGGCATTGCAGATGAACGCTGACGAGCCCCCCGACAAGAGGAGCGGAGGAGGATCGACTTCCTTCCCGGCCTTGACGCGCAGCACCGGGGCCTCGTCCCAAGCCTGCCGAGGGACGAGGCCCGGCTGACGCTTCGACTATCAGTCGTCCCGGCCGCTGGCCTTGATGTTGGCAAGCGCGCCGTCGCGGACGAACCAGACGTCGGCTCCGCTGCCCACCAGGTTGTAGCCGCGCGAGAACATCGCCTTGGGGGAATCGGCCGCGGTGGCGAGGCCGCCCAGGAACTTGCCGCTCTTCTTGATCGTCTCCTCGGCGGAGCGCATCGTTGCGATGAACTCGGGGTCCTCGAACTGCGCCATCTTGTTCATGCTTACCGACAGGTCGAAGGGGCCGATGAACACCATGTCGACGCCCGGTACCGCGGCGATCTCGGCCGCGTTGCGCACGCCCTCGACGGTCTCGACCTGGCAGATGATGAGCAGGTTGTCTTTGTACTCGCCGGGATAGCGGCGCGCCTGCAGGCCATAGTCGGAGGCGCGCACGAGCGGATAGCCGGCGCCGCGGATGCCTTCCGGGGCGAACCGGCAGGCTTCGACCACGGCCTCGGCTTCGGCCCGGGTATTGACGCTCGGCACCATGAGGCCTTCGGCGCCGGCATCGAGCACCCGCTTGATGTAGACGAAGTCGTTCCACGGCACCCGCACCAGCGCCGCCGCCGGGGTCGCCGACACCGCCTGCATCAGGCTGATCGCGTTGAGAAGATCCCCCGGCCCGTGCTCGTGGTCGATGAGGATGCCGTCGAAGCCCGCCAGTCCCACCACTTCGGATGCAATGGGGCTGCACAGGTAGGTCCAGCAGATCAAGGTCCGCTTGCCGGCCTTGAGCTTTTTCTTGATCGGGTTTTCGCGGAACATCAAAGGGGTCCTAGCTTGTCTCGTGGGAACGACGAGCCACCGGCTCGCCGCCATCATACCCCCCACCAAGCGGCGTTGACAGATGACTGTCGAGCCGGCAGGCTCCCCCTCATCAATAATCGGCCAGCAGACGACGCCGTTCGCGTCGCCATAAGGGGGTTTGCACATGACGCAACGACTTGCGGGCAAGATCATCGTCGCCACCGCTTCCGGGCAGGGCATCGGACGGGCGACCGCCCTCGCCTTCGCACGCGAAGGGGCCACCGTATGGGCGACCGATATCAACGAGGCCTCTTTGAAGACGCTGGCAGGAGAATCGCCGAACATCCGCACCCGGGTGCTGGACGTCTGCGACGATGGCGCCATCCAGGCGTTGACCAAAGAGGTCGGCACCATCGACGTGCTGTTCAACTGCGCCGGCTACGTGGCGGGTGGCAGCATCCTCGAGACGAGCGATGCCGAATGGGACAAGTCGTTCGACATCAACGTCAAATCGATGTTCCACATGATCAAGGCCTTCCTGCCCGGCATGATCGCCAAGGGCAACGGCACCGTCATCAACATCTCGTCGGTGGCGGGGGCGGTGACCGGGGTCGGCAACCGCTTCGCCTACAGCGCCACCAAGGCGGCAGTGATGGGGCTGACCAAGGCGCTCGCCCGCGACCACGTCAATCAGGGCATCCGGGCCGTCGCCGTGTGCCCGGGCACCATCCATTCCCCCTCGCTCGCCGACCGAATCAACGCCTCTCCCGACCCCAAGAAGACGTGGGCCGAGTTCAACGCACGCCAGCCGATGGGCCGCCTTGGCACCCCCGAGGACGTCGCCGGGGCGTGCGTCTATCTGGCCTCCGACGAGGCCGCGTTCGTCACCGGCTCGATCCACCTCGTCGACGGCGGCTGGACCATGTGAACCCCAAACAGGAAAACCAGAATGAAACTCCTCCGATATGGGCCCAAAGGGGCCGAAAAGCCCGGCATGCTCGACGCCCAGGGCCGCATCCGCGACCTTTCCGGCGTGGTCAGGGACATTGACGGCAGCACGTTGTCCGAAGCCTCGCTGGCCCGTCTGCGCGGGCTGAACCCGGACTCGTTGCCGCTGGTCGAGGGCAACCCGCGCCTCGGCCCATGCGTCGCCGGGGTCGGCAAGTTCATGTGCATCGGCCTCAACTACTCCGACCACGCCGCGGAAACGAACAACCCGCTGCCCAAGGAGCCGGTGATCTTCGCCAAGGCGACAAGCTCGATCATGGGGCCGAACGACACCGTGGTGATCCCGCGCGACTCCAAGAAGACCGACTGGGAAGTCGAACTCGCCTTCGTGTTCGGCAAGGAAGCCCGCTACGTCGACGAGAAGGACGCGATGGACTACGTCGCCGGCTATTGCGTGTGCAACGACCTCTCCGAGCGTGAGTTCCAGATCGAGCGCAGCGGCCAGTGGGTCAAGGGCAAGGGCTGCGACACCTTCGGTCCGATCGGCCCCTATCTGGTCACCCGGGACGAGATTCCGGATCCCCAGAACCTCCACTTGTGGCTGGAGGTCAACGGCCAGCGGATGCAGGACGGCTCCACCGCCACCATGGTGTTCGGCGTCCGCATGCTGGTCAGCTATCTCAGCCGCTTCATGAGCTGGCAGCCGGGCGACGTCGTCTCGACCGGCACGCCTCCGGGCGTCGGGATGGGCAAGAAGCCGAACCCGATCTTTCTCAAGCCCGGCGACACCATCCGGCTCGGCATTGATGGCCTCGGCGAGCAGCGCCAGAACGTGGCGGCCTACGCCGGATAAAGGCGTCAGGGGGGCGCCGCTCCGGCGCCCCCCTCTTCCCCTTCACCCAGGATCGGCAGATCGAGCCGCCTCGGCGAGGCGTTACGAGTCGCGTCCCGGTCCGGGATCCATTCGACCAGCGAACGTTCCGTAACGGTAACATTCTTAGCGTTGGTCTTTCGCCATTTTGGTCAGGCCATCTTTCCGGACTGTATCTTACTGAAACTAAAACCACTTTTTTCACCCCTCCCCGGAATTCGCCGTGCGCGTTGGAAACGCGCCCGTAACTCCACCTTGACTCGGGCGAGCCGGCTCAGGCACTTTGGCAAAAAACCGGAACTTGGTTCCAATAATGGAACTCGCCCCCTGGCGGCTGCCTGCAGCCTCCGAGGCGGCGTTACGAGAGGGACGGGAGCACCCGCCATCATGCCACAGCGACCCGCCGGGCTCGAGCAAAGGCGAGATCGTCGCTTCCTTCCGGAGAACAGCCGGTCACCGGGTCGGGCGGGCAAGAAACCGACCCATCATTCTTGAACAAGGAGACGTCAATGCACTTCAAGTCGTTCGCCACTCTCGTGGGAGCCGCCTCGTTCGCCGCCATGGCGGGCACGTCGGCCCAGGCCGCCACCCAGCTCAAGCTCGCCCACTATGCGCAGGAATCCCATCCCGCCCACAAGGCGGCGGTGATGATGGCGGAAGGCGTGGCCAAGCGCACCAACAACGAAGTCACCATCAAGATCTACCCCGCGAACCAGCTCGGCGACGGCAACGAGGTCCTCGAGCAGCAGATGAAAGGCGCGATCGACCTCAGTCTGCCGACCCAGCCGATGCTCGACAAGTACGAGCCGGCCGGCAACAAGGTCTTTGCGGTGGTCATGCTGCCGTTCGTCTACAAGGACTACCAGCATGCCTGGCGTGTGCTCGACGGCCCCTATGCCGACTGGGTGTCGACCAAGTTCGACCAGCTCAACCTGGTCCATCTGGCGAACTGGGAATGGGGCTTCCGCAACCTGACCAACAACAAGAGGCCGATCATGACGCCGGCCGACGTGCAGGGCCTCAAGATCCGCACCCCGGGCGAGATCCAGCTGCAGTCGACCATGGAAGCCGCCGGCGCGGTGGTCACCAAGATCAATTTCGCCGAGCTCCAGATGGCCCTCAAGCAGGGCGTCGTCGACGGTCAGGAGAACCCGCTGTCGGTCATCAGCGCCAACAAGATCTACGAGGTCCAGAAGCACCTCGCCCTCACCTACCACGTCTACAACTCGATGATGGCCGTCGCCAGCAAGGCGACCTGGGCCAAGCTGAAGCCCGAGCAGCAGAAGATCCTGCGCGAAGAGGCCCAGAAGGCCGGCCAGTGGTTCCGCGACGAGCAGCAGAAGGAAGAGAAGACCCTGGTCGCCGATCTCGAGAAGAAGGGCATGCAGGTGACCAGGCCCGACCGCGAGGCGTTCAAGGCTAAGATGCAGCCCGCGTACGACAAAATCGCCGAGTACGCCGGCAAGGACAACGTCCAGAAGTTCCTGAAGATGGTCGCGGAGACCAAGTAGGCGCTTCCGAACAGCAAGCCCTGCCTCCTGGCCCGCCGGGAGGCAGGCATGGCAAAGGGTCCTCGTGGTTCCTCCGGACCATGAGGACCCCCCGCTTACGGCCGCTCTGGAGAACGGTGGCATGTTGGTATTGACGATTTTCGTCGTGCTCGTCGGGATGATCCTGCTGGGGGTGCCGATCTTCGCTGCGATGGGCCTGACCGCCGCAGGAACCTTCATCTATCTCGGCGAAGCCGCGATCCTGCCGATGATGGCGCAGCGCATGTACGTCGCGACGACCGGCTACACGCTGCTGGCCATCCCGTTCTTCATCCTGGCCGGAAACCTGATGAACTCCGGCGGCATCACCCACCGCGTGTTCGATTTCGCCCGCGCGCTCTGCGGCCATGTCAGGGGTGGCCTGGGGCACGTCAACATCATGGCGAGCGTGATCTTTTCCGGCATGTCGGGCGCCGCAGTCGCCGACGCCGCAGGTCTCGGCCTGGTCGAGATGAAGGCGATGACCGAAAACGGCTACGACCGCGAATTCAGCGCCGCGATCACGGCCGCGTCGTCAACCATCGGCCCCGTGATCCCACCCTCGATCGCCTTCGTCATCTACGGCAGCATCACCGGAGTGTCGGTGGTGAAGCTGTTCATGGCCGGTTTCATTCCCGGGATGCTGATGGCCATCTCGATGATGGTGGCGGTCTACTTCGTCGCCCTGAAGCGCGGCTACCCGAAGGACCCGCGGCCCACCTTCCGCCACATCTGGAAGACGTTCATCGAATCCCTGCTGGCGCTTTTCATGCCGGTGCTGATCATCGGCGGCATCCTGGGCGGCGTCTTCACACCGACAGAGGCGGCGGTGGTGGCCTCGATCTACGCCTGCGTGGTCGGCGGGCTCGTCTATCACGAGTTCGGCCTCAAGGACCTCCCCAGCATCATCTGGGAGTCCGTGAGGCAGAGCGTGAAGGTCCTGTTCATCATCGCCACCGCCGGCTTCTTCGGCTGGCTGATGATCCATCAGAGCATCCCCGAGCAAGTGATCGTCGCCCTCACCTCGGTGACCACCAACAAGTACATCCTGCTGGCGATCGTAGTTTTCGTCCTCCTCGTCCTCGGCTGCTTCCTCGAGGGAATTGCGGTGATCGTCATCACGGTGCCGATCTTCATGAAGTTCGTCGACCAATACCAGATCGATCCCGTCCAGTTCGGCGTGATCATGATCCTTTGTTCGATGATCGGACTGCTGACCCCGCCGGTCGGGATGAGCCTCTACGCGGTGGCCAGCATCAGCGGCGTCTCGATCGGCAAACTGAGCCGGGAGGTGGGCCCCTATCTTCTGGGCATCTTCCTTGTGACGCTGGTCATCACCTACGTGCCGGAGGTTTCGCTCTGGCTGCCCAACCTGTTGATGCCCCAGTGAGCGAGGAGCAGCCGATGCAAGCCCTCAAGACACTCGACCGGATGCTGGGCATGCTGATGCGCGGCTTCTGCGTCCTCAATCTGATCGTCCTGACCCTGGTTCTCGGCGGCGTCGTCTTCATCCGCTTCGTCGACATCCACGTCTTCACCTCGAACCAGACGGTGATCGAGTGGTTCAAGCTGAGCTGGTCCGACGAGGTCATCGAGTGGCTGATGACGGCCCTGATCTTCATCGGCTCGGCCGAGCTGTGGCGCCAACGCGATCACTTCAAGGTGGAGATCCTGCCCAGCACGGCGATGGAGACGGTCGCCGGCAAAGCGTTCCTGTTCGTGATCGAGATCCTGGCCGCCGTCTTCATCCTGGCGTTCGCCGCCTACAGCTACGACCTCGCAGCGACGACCGGCCGCTCGTCGCCCATTCTCGCATGGCCGATGTCGTGGTGGTACGCGCCGATGCCGATCTCCGGGGCGATCATGTTCGTCTACAGCATCCGCAATCTCGCGGTCCGGGCCGACAGCCTCTTGGGGATGGGCTGGTTCGCCAGGCAAGCGGCACGACAATGAGCTGTCTCACCAAAGGATTTGGCATTGTCGAGCTGGTCGTCTCCCACCAGGACGGCGGGCTGACCTTTTCCGAAATCGTCGCCGGAACCGGTTATCCCAAGGCCAGCGTACACCGCATGCTCAAGGAGCTGCTGGACATCGGCGCTCTCCGCTTCGACGCCGAAACCGGCAAGTACCGCGGCAATCTCAAGCTGGCGGCCCTCGGCTCGGAAATCATCCAGAACTTCGACCTGCGAACCCACGTCCATCCGTTCCTGGAGAAGCTCCACGAGGAGACCGGACACACCTGTGCGCTGGGAGTGAAGGACGGGTCGTCCGGCGTCTACATGGACAAGTGCGAGACGGCCGGCTATGCGATCAAGCTGTACTCGGCGGTCGGCAAGAAGTTTCCCCTCTACTGCACGGCCCTCGGCAAGGTCCTGCTGGCCCACTGCGAGGAGGACGAGCGCGAGCGCCTGATCGCGCGTCCGCTCGAAAAAATCACGCCGAACACGATCACCGAGCTTGCCGCGTTGCGCGATGAGCTGGCCAAGGTGGCGCTGCAGGGCTACGCGCTCGACCGCGAGGAGATCACCCGCGGGGTCATCTGCGTCGCTGCACCGCTGTTCGGACTCGAGAGCGCCAACCTGGGGGCCATCAGCGTCGCCTTTCCTTCGTACATCAACTCCGATCGCGGGATCGCGGTCGAGATCGATGCCGTGAAGCGACACGCGACGCTGATTTCGAAATCGCTGGCGGAAGGCTTGAAGGCATGATCCTGGACACGTTCAGCCTGAAGGGCAAGAGCGGCATCATCACCGGGGCCGCCGGGGGCATCGGCCGGGCGATCGCGCGCGGCCTGGCGGAAGCCGGCGCCAACGTTGCCATCGCCGACATCAACGAGTCGGGCCTCGAGGCGACGCGCCAGTACGTGGCCGAGGCCGGGCGGTGCGAGGCGATCGTCGTCGACCTCACCAGGGACGACAGCATCGATGACCTGGTGGCCAAGGCCCATCAGGCGTTCGGCGACCTCCACTTCCTGTTCAACAACGCGGGTGTGATCCACCGCAGCCCGTGCGAGGACTTCCCGCTCGACAAGTTCGAGCTCGGCCTGCGCGTCAATCTGACCGCGCCCTTCCTGCTGTGCCAAAGGCTGGCCAAGCACTGGATCGCCAAGGGCATCAAAGGACACATCATCAACACATCCTCGCTGATCGCCGTCCAGGGCGGGCGCTTCGTGCCCGCCTACTCGTCGACCAAGGGCGGCATCACCCAGCTGACCAAGACGATGTGCAACGACTGGGGCAAGTACGGCATCAACGTCAACGCGATCGGCCCCGGCTGGGTCGAAACCGAGATGACCGCCGCCCTGCGCGCCGATGCCGAGCGGATGCCGGCGATCACCGCGCGCATCCCCATGGGCCGCTGGGCGAAGCCCGAGGACCTGGTCGGGGCGGCCGTGTTCCTTGCCTCCGACGCCTCGTCGTACATCAACGGCCAGGTCATCTTCGTCGACGGCGGCTGGCTGGCATTTTGAGTTCCTGGGGTTTTCCGCCGAAGGGCGGGAAAGACGCCGTCCCATGCGACGGCAATTGTGACGAAAGGAGATCACCCGTGACGTATGCTGCCAACAAGAAGTCCAAGTACTGCTACACTATCGACCAGATCCCGCTGGTACCGCTGACCGAGAAGTCGAGCACCCGGTTCGTCGCCGCCGGACCGGCGCTGCTCAGCTTCATCACCAATCCCCCGGGGTGCGTGTTCCCGATCCACCACCATCCGGCGGTGCAGATCCTGGTCATCCTGGAAGGCACCGAGGAGCACGTCTGCGGCGACGAGACGTTCCTCATGGAGGCGGGCGAGGTTTGCGTCCACCCCTCGAACGTTCCCCACGGCGGCACCACCAAGACCGGCTTCCGCGGCATCGACATCTTCGTGCCGGCTCGCGAAGACTACCTGCAGCTGATGGCCAAGCACGGCCTGCCGATCGAAGGACCCAAGTGAGCGGTCTGCATTAACTGGCACTTTCCACGGGAGGGGCCGGCGCATCCGGCCCGAGTGCCGTCGCCCCTCCCGCCGTCCTTTCCGAAGACTGGGATCCGAACAATGTCGAACTGGGACTTCCGGCTGCCTACGCGCGTCCGTTTCGGCTGGGGGCGCGCGGGCGAGGTGCGCGACGCCGTCCACGAGCTGGGCGGCCGCAAGGTCTTCCTGGTCGCCAGCAAAGGCTTCAACGAGGCCACCGGGCTGGTCGACCGCATCCGCGACCGTCTCGAAGGCGTCGCCGTCGAGATCTTCGACGAGGTCGAGGAGAACCCCTCGATCGCCACCGTCGACCGCGGAGCGGAGCTATGCCGCAAGGCGGGCAGCGACGTCGTCGTCGCTGTGGGCGGAGGCAGTCCGCTGGACGCCGCCAAGGCCCTGGCCATGCTGCAGCGGAACGAAGGCTCCGTGCGCGACTACCTCGACGGCGCCCGTACGTGCCAGGGCAAGGGGCTGCCGGTGGTCGCGATCCCGACCACTTCGGGGACCGGCAGCGAGGTGACCCCGTTCTCGGTCATCAGCTATCCGGAGAAGCGGGCCAAGCCGGCGATCGCACCGGTACAGAACTTCCCCGACATCGCCATCGTCGACCCCGAGTTGACGCTGACGATGCCGCCCCGCGTCGCCGCCTCGACCGGCCTTGATGCCCTCTGCCAGGCGATCGAGGGCTTCTGGTCGACCCGCGCCAGCGAGGCGACCCGCGTCTATTCGTTCCGCGGCATCGTGCTTGCGATGCGAAACCTCGAGGCCGCGTGCACGGCCAAGGATCGCGCATCGGTCACCAACATGGCGCTCGCCAGCAACCTCACCGGGATCCAGATGTCGGCGATCGGCAACACGGCGATCCACCCCCTCTCCTATCCCGTCACGCTCGATTACGGGGTGCCGCACGGATTTGCCTGCTCGCTGTTCGTGCCGCCGTTCCTGCGCTTCAATGCAGACGCGATCGGCGACCTATTCGCCGACCTGCTGTCGGTGCTGAAGCTGCGCTCCGTCGAGGAGCTGGCCGACCGTATCGACGACATGATGGAGCGGTTGCAGGCGCCGCGGAGGCTGCGCGACGTCGGTGCCGCCAAGGCCGATATCCCGGCCATCGTCAAGCGCGGCATCGGCCGTTCGACCGAATGGAACCCGAAGCCACTCTCGGAGTCCGACATCGCCAAGGTCTGCGAGGCGATCGCCTGAATCCGCGACGACGCAGGTCGCGGCAGCCTGTGGGTCGTCCCGCCGCCTCCCGGCAGACGGCTCACTGGCCTTCGGGCAGGTTTGCGCGCGCGCCCCTTCGGTGCTATAGCCACTCGCCGGCCGCGGCAGGCGGCACGTCAACAAACCGGGGCGCCCTGCTTACCTAGCGATGATGCACGCACCCTCCCCTGCACTTCACATTCACCTGGACGCCGTCGGCGGCATCGCCGGCGACATGTTCCTGGCCGCGCTGCTTGCGTATCGGCCCGACCTGTTGCCGGCGGCGGTCGCCGCGGCCCGCGCGGTCGGCGTGCCGGACGACTGGACGGTCGAGCTTGCGGAGCACCGGGCCGACGGCTTCGTTGGAAAGCGCCTCCTGGTCGAGCCGCCCCACCGGCACCATCACCACCACGAGGATCATGGCCATCATCACCACGTCCGCCACCGCGACATCGTCCGGCGCATCGACGACGCTGCGCTGGAACCCGGGGTGAAGAGCCGCGCCAAGGCGATCTTCGCCCTGCTGGCGGACGCCGAGGCCCGGGTGCACGGGGTGGACGTGGCGGAGGTTTCGTTTCACGAAGTCGCCGATTGGGATTCGGTGGCCGATATCGTCGGCGCCGCCGCCGTGATCGAAGCGCTCGGCTCGGCGGTGACGTGGACTTTGTCGTCACTGCCGCTGGGCGGCGGCAGCATCCAGACGGCGCACGGCCGCCTGCCGGTCCCGGCCCCGGCGACCGCGCTGCTGCTTGAGGGCTTCGTCACCCACGACGATGGCATCACCGGCGAGCGGGTAACCCCGACCGGCGCCGCGATCCTGGCCCACCTGCGTCCCGAGCAGGGGCGGCGCCCGGCGGGGCGGCTCATCGCCTCCGGCGCAGGGTTCGGAACCAGGCGGCTGCCCGGCCTGCCCAATATGCTGCGCGTTCTGGTGCTCGCGCCAGCCGAGGCGGCGACGACCGGAACGACGGCGGCGGAAGTGACGATCCTGGCCTTCGAAGTCGACGACCAGACGGCCGAGGACCTAGCCGTCGGTCTGGAGCGCGTGCGTGCCCAGCCGGGCGTCCTGGACGTGCTGCAGTATCCTGCTCTGGGCAAGAAGAACCGCATGCTGGCGAGCGTCCGCGTCTTGTGCGAAAGTGATGCCGCCGACCGCGTGGCGGAGGTGTGCCTCACCGAAACGACGACCCTGGGCGTGCGGATGCAGACCGTGACGCGTCGCGTCGTCGAGCGGCAGCATGGCAGCGCCCGCACGTCCGGCGGCGCCGTCCGCGTCAAGACGGCTGAACGGCCGGACGGCCGCCGGACGGCGAAGGCGGAAATGGACGATCTGGCCGGCCTTTCCGGCGGCCGCAGGCAACGGGCGGCGGCCCGCGCGGAGGCGGAAGAAAAAGTGCTGCGTGACAAGGGGCGGAAGGGGACATGAACGATACGGCCGCCAAGCTTGAAGCCCTGCACCGGGTTCTCGACCGGCTGGGCACGGTGACCGTTGCCCTCAGCGGCGGGCTCGACAGCACCACCCTCGCTTTCGCGGCGCACCGGCGGCTCGGGGCGTCGGCGCGCATGGTCCATGCCGTCTCCCCCGCCGTGCCGCCGGAAGCGACCGCCCGGGTCCAGGCCTTTGCGACCCGCGAGGGATGGGATCTGCAGATCATCGATGCCGGCGAGTTCGCCGACCCCTTCTACCTCGCCAACCCGGTCAACCGCTGCTACTTCTGCAAGACCAACCTGTACGGGACCATCGTTGGGCGCGTCGGCGGCCCGATCGTCTCCGGCGCCAACCTCGACGACCTCTCCGACTACCGGCCCGGGATGGACGCCGCCAAGGATCACGACGTCCGCCATCCCTTCGTCGAGGCCGGGATCGGCAAGCAGGAGATCCGCGACATCGCCCGCCACTTCGGACTCGCCGAACTGGCCGAGATGCCGCCCTCGCCCTGCCTCTCCAGCCGTCTTGAGACGGGCGTAACGGTGACGCGGGAAGCGCTCGAGTTCGTCCATGCGGTAGAGACGACGATCGGCCGCTGGCTTGCCGAGCATGGCCATGCGCCCACGGCCGTTCGCTGCCGGGTGCGCAAGGCCGGCGCGGGGATCGAGCTTGACCAGACGAGCCTGGCCGTCTTCGCCAGCGCCGAGGCGGCCCCCCTGCGGGCCGAGCTCGATGCCATCGCGACGGCGCGGGGCCACGCGGCACCGCTTCCGGTCGCGCCCTATCGCATGGGCTCCGCCTTCCTCGTCAAGCAGGCGGCCCGCTCATGACCCCCACGATCGCGCCGGAGGCAGTCTTCGACGCTGCGCGTGCGGCCCGGATCGGGCTGACGGAAGCGATCCTGTGCGAGGGCAAGTCGCCCGCGCAGATCGCCGCCATCCTCGAAGCCGCAG
The DNA here is from genome assembly GCA_018432935.1 of Rhodospirillales bacterium. Taxonomy (GTDB): domain Bacteria; phylum Pseudomonadota; class Alphaproteobacteria; order Rhodospirillales; family Shumkoniaceae; genus JAHDSF01. The sequence continues at coordinate 252,186 of JAHDSF010000018.1, forward strand.
GACGCACGGTCCCGCGCATCCTCCTCACGCGGCTCGCGCCTGCGGAGTTCGCCGCGCTGCCCGAGGAACTGCAGGCCCGGATCGATTTCGATCCCGTATCGCGGACGGGCTTCTTCGGCGAAACCGGCGCCCCCGCGGGAACAGCCCGGATCGCAGTGGTCTCGGCCGGGACCTCCGATATCCCGGTCGCGAAAGAGGCAGTCCGGACTCTCATCCATTGCGGTCTTCCGGCATGCGAGATCTATGACGTCGGCGTCGCCGGTCTGTGGCGGCTTCTCGAACGGCTGGAGGAGATCGCAACCTTTCCGGTGGTGATCGCGGTCGCCGGCATGGACGGGGCGATCTTCAGCGTTCTCGGCGGACTGGTTTCCGGGACCGTGATCGCCGTTCCCACTTCGACCGGCTACGGCGCTTCGCGCCGCGGCGAGACGGCGCTCCAGGCGGCCCTGGCAAGCTGTGCACCGGGCCTTCTCACCGTCAATATCGACAACGGCTATGGGGCGGCCTGTGCCGCCGCCCGCATCCTACGGTCGCGAGTCGCGGCGGAAATCTGACGGCTCGACCCGGGAATACCGCGAGCGCTGGCACACCTCGTACATGTCTTCGCTCGGGTAGGCGAAGCGGTCGCGATCGCGGATGTAGCAGTCGACTTGCGGCGGTGCCACCAGCAGCGGCGGCTCCGTCACCGACCGCGAATAGACCGACGGATGCGGCCCGTAGTAGTTGACGAGCCGATCCTCGTCGCGGTGGTAGGGCTGGCGGTAGCAGTTTGGATCGCCCAGGGTCTCATAGCAGTAGACCGGCTCGTAGGCGTAGACGCTACGTTCGTAGCGGTCCACGTAGTCGACGCCGCCGCAGCCACCCAAGCCGAGGCAACAGAGAACGCCGAGGAGCTTGCGCATGTCCGCCTCCCGTTCCGGGGCGTACCTCCTCCCCTTCGCCCCGCATCCTCTGCCATAGATCGGACGGCGACGATGACGGCGCAAGCTCCGGCTCCGGCTTCGTCCCCGCCTCACCGAACGCAGGGCGAGCGGCAGACGGACGCCTTCGTGCGCTGACTGGGAAACACCACCCTCGCGGTGGTACCGGCGCCGACACGGCTCTCGATCTCGAGCGAAGCGCCATGCAGCTCGGCCAGGCCCCGGCTCAGCGGCAGGCCGAGCCCGGCACCTTCCCGGCTTCGCGTCAGCGGGTCCTCGATCTGGCCAAACACCGCCATCGCCACTTCCAGCTTGTCCTCCGGAATGCCGATGCCGCTGTCGGCGACCTCAAACACCAGACGTCCTTCGCGATCCAGCCGGGCCCGGGCGGCGACCGACCCGCCCCGGGGGGTGAACTTGACGGCGTTCGACAGCAGGTTGATGAGAATCTGCCTTACCCGCCGTTCGTCGGCATAGAGCATGGGAAGAGGCGCCGCCACGTCGAGGACGAGCTCGAGGCCGGCGCTGCGCGCCCGCGTCTCGATAATCCGCAGCGAGTCCTTCAGCAGCGGCGCCACCTCGACCCACTCCTCGTTCAGCGTCATCCCGCCCGCCTCCACCCGCGAGATGTCGAGAATGTCGCTGATGAGATCGAGCAGGGAGCGTCCCGAAGCCAGCACGTCGCTCACGTACTCGTTGTATTTCTGGTGGCCAAGCTTCCCGAATACTTCGCTGGCCATCATCTCGGAAAAGCCGATGATCGAGTTCAGCGGCGTCCTCAGCTCATGGCTCATGTTGGCCAGGAACTGTGTCTTGGCGTGGCTGGCAACCTCGGCGGCCTCCTTGGCCAGCCGAAGGTCCTCCTCGAACCTCTTACGGCCGCTGATGTCGGTACTGATGGCGCCGATCATCGAGATCCCGCCGTCCGCATCGGCAATCGGGAACTTGGTCACCAGCGCCGTGATTGTACTGCCGTCGGTCAACGGGATCGTCTGCTCGTACTCGACCGGGCCTCCGCTGCGCAGGACCTCCCGGTCGACGGCCTCGATCCGTGCAGCATCCTCCGGTGGGTAGATGTCATGCAGGGTGCGGATTCTGCGCTGATCGAGCGAACCATGCCAGGCTTCGAAGCGACGGTTGACGGCGAGGTAGCGGCCGGCCAGGTCCTTTACGATGACGGACGCCGGTATGTTCTCGACCAGCGCCCGGAAGATCGCCTCGCTGGCGCGCCGGGCCTCTTCGGTCCTCCTGCTCGCCGTGGTCTCGACCACCACGCCGCCGATGCCCAGGAACTCGTCGTCACGGCTCCGGATCGGGAACTTGACGTCGGTGAAGAAGCGGCGCGAACCGTCGCTCTCGACCCGATCGAAGTCACCGCCAAACGTCGTTGCGCCGCCACGCAACGCCTCGTCTCCCGCCAACGAGCGCTCGACCAGGTCGGGGGCCTGGAAGTCCACCGACCGATGGCCGAGGATCTGCTGTTCCGAGACGCCCCAGAACTCGCAGATGGCAGCGTTGGCGAGCACGAAGCGACCGTCCTGGTCCTTCAGGAAGATCCCGATCGGCGAGGCGTCGACGATGGCCCTCAGCCTCGCCTCGCTCTGCTCGAGAGCCGAAAGCACCTCGCGTTCCCGGGTCACGTCCTCCAGCACCACCTGCATCGCCGGCCGGCCGTTGAACGCGACCACCCTTCCGGTGGAACGGACGCGGATGACCTGCCCGTCTGCGCGCATGAAGTTCACCTCGACCCGGCTCTCGCAACCGCGCCGATATCGCTCCTCGACAGTACGGTGCAGGGTCTCGCGGGAGTCCTCGGCGACGAAGTCCCAGATGTCCCGGCCGATGATCTCGGACGCATCGAGAGCTCCGAGGATCCTCACCACCTCCGGGTTGGCAAACACGAAGCGGCCGTCCTGGTGGATGCAGATCCCGACGGGCGTCGTCGCGACCACGCTGCCGTAGAGATCTCGACTTTCCCGCAAGGCCTGCTCCGCCGCCACCCGCTCCGTGATGTCGGTGGCCGCGCCCTGGTAGCCGACGAAAGTTCCCTTGCCGTCGAACCGCGGGTTCCCGCTGATCTGGATCCAGCGCAGGGCGCCATCGGCATGGCGTAAGGCCAGTTCCGCTTTCCGGAACGGCCGATGCATCCGGATCGCCTCCAGGCCTTCGCCCGGCTCGCCTGTCTCATGCTCGGCCAGCTGCTGGAGGGTACGCCCGACGATATAGTCGGCCGGATATCCGGTCGAACGCCGGAAACCGTCGGAGACGTGAGTGAACGCCCCGGCGGCATCGAGCTCGAAGAACCAGTCGGAGGCGCATTCCGCGAAGTTGCGGTACCGCGCCTCGCTTTCCTGCAATGCCTCTTCGGCCGCCTTCCGCTCGCTGATGTCCTGCCAGATGCCAAGGGCGTAGGTGGTCCCATCGCTGCCCTCGACAAGGGTGCGGGTAAGCCGGCCCCAGGCGGTCCGTCCCGCCTTGCCAAGGTACTGCTTCTCGATGGTGAAGGATCCAAGCCGGCCGTCGACAAGATCCTCGAACAGACCGCGGTCCTTGTCGCGGTCGCGCGGATGCGTGTAGTCCCAGAAGCGGATCTCGCGCAGTTCCTCGATCGTGTAGCCGAGGCGCTCGGCGAGCACGGCGTTGGCGCTGACCGTCTCGCCGCCGAGATGCTCGATCCCCACTCCGATCGCAGCCCGAGCGAGAAGCTTACGCAGGGCGCCAGCGCTGACCAGGACCATATCGACGGGGTCCGCGTCGCGATCGATGCCGGCTGGGCCGCCACTCGCATTGCTGTCCAAAGGACCCGGCATGTTACTCACGTGCAACCATGTTGCCCCGGTTACCATGGTAACATAAACAGGGCATTTCGCCTAACGACGGCTATGCTTCACTGATAGCGGATTTCGAGGATTTCGAGCTCTTCCACCCCTGCCGGGGTGCGCAAACGGACCACGTCGCCCTCCTCGGCCTTGTGAAGGGCTCGGGCGACCGGCGAGACCCAGCTGATCTCGCCCAGTTCGTGGCGGGCCTCGTCGACCCCGACAATGCGCACCGTGCGCTCGCTACCGCCGGCATCGGCATAGGTGACGGTGGCCCCGAAAAAGACCTGGTCGCGATTCTTCTGCAGGCTCTGGTCGACCACCTCGGCGATCTCGAGGCGCTTCGTAAGGAAGCGGATGCGGCGGTCGATCTCGCGCAGCCGCTTCTTGCCGTAGATGTAGTCGCCGTTCTCCGAACGGTCGCCGTTGCCGGCGGCCCAGGCGACCACCTCGACCACCTTGGGTCTCTCGACCCGGACGAGCTGGCGCAGCTCCTCTTGCAGGCGGGCAAAGCCATCCGGCGTGATGTAGTTCTTCACGCCGCCCGGCAGCGCTGCCGCCGCCTCGCCGGGCTCGACCTCGTCGTCGGTTTCCTTGGTGAACGCCTTGCTCATCGCCGGAGCTCCCTCGCGCCAGACGATGTAGGTGGCATGGCCCGCGCCGGCTGTCCACCAGGAATCGGCGGTCGTCACCTCCCGCTTGCAAAAGCCGGGCAGCGCCGGGTTCAGCCCTTGAGCGCGATCGACAGCAGGGCCTTGAAGGAAGCCCCGGGGGGCAGGATCGTCTTCACCCGCATGTAGCCGCCGAAGTTGCGCAGACGGCAGAACGTCACCTCGCCCTGCGCCGGCACCGGGAACGAGGTTCCTTCGTCGACCCAGCGGATGCCGTCGGCGGAGATCTGCACCCAGGCCCGCGCCTCCTCGGGCGCGCCCTGGGATTCGAGATTGCGCAGGAAGACTACCGCCTCGTCCGCCCAGGCGGTCTCATAGGGCTCGCTGGCCGCCACCCCTTGCCAGACGTCATTGCGCGCGACCACCGCCGTGCAGCTCTCACGCATGTTCGAAATCTCCCGACAGCAAGACGGAGTCGATGTACAGAAAGGCGCGCTTGCTGGTGTCGGTCTCGACCAGCCAGCAGATGTTGAACAACTGGGCGAGGTTGGGCCAGGCGCTGTCGAACCGCATCACCTCGACCGCCGAAGTATCGAGAACCTTGTCGTTGAACTGCAGCCCGGTGATCCGGCGGGCGCCGAGGTCGACGTCGATGCGGAAGTAGTGCCAGTTGTACTTGGTGGCGACCTCGTTGTAGCAGATTTCCTGGCTTCCGTTCGGAATGTCCTGCCAGCCTTCGGCCGAGAAGTGGTGGTGCGACTTGGTCTTGCCGCTGTTGCCGATCTGCGGCGCCTGCTCGGTCTTGCACTTGAACTGCCACTTCTTCTGAGGTTTGCCGTCCAAGGCATTGAGATACCTTACGTGCGGCATCCAGCGGCAGCCCTCGTCCTGGATGTCGAACACAAGGGTGAAAGCGCGCACGTCGAGCTCGGAAAGCTGGAGCTCGGTCGCCTCGGGCTTGAAGGTCAGGAACGCCTCGAGCCGGATCGGGCAGCGCTTGCGGAAGGTAAGCCGCTTGAGCGCCATGTTGATCGCGCCGGGGCGGGGCCGGGTTACCACCTTCAGCGCGTAGGTGCCGCCGTAGCCGCCGTGACTGCCGGTGTCCCAGTGGGTGCCGTTGCTGAGCATCGGCTGGTTCATGTCGCGGTAGCCCGGCAGTACGGTATCGAGGGTGTCCTCGTAGTTGCCGACCAGAGCCGTATAGCCGTTCAGGCCGCGATTGAAATCGTCGTAGCAGAGGATCCGTGGCAGCGGATCGAAGCGGCCCAGCGCGGGGTCGGTCCAGAGCTGTCTGACGTCGTTCATCGTTCCTCCCTCTGTCGTCCGGTCGGCCCGATCACGACGCGACGACCCGCAGCGCATCGGACCACGGCATCTCCTCGCGCCGGCGTTCCACCGTGCGCGCGATCGCCTCGACCGGATCGAAATGGATGCTCATCGCCTTGCGCGCGCTCTCCGCGTCACGTTCGGCGATCGCCTTATAGATCGCCTCGTGCCGCCGCAGGCTGGCGGACTTTTCGAAATCCTGATGGTTGGCGGTGATGACGCGGATCATCTCGGCGATCGCGCCATGGGCGGCCGAGAAGATGTTGGCGAGCAACCGGTTACCGGCGATCTCCGCGATCATGCTGTGGAAGCGGAGGTCCGCCTGGATCCATTCGTCGGTCAGATCGGCGGCTGCGCCCAGCACCCCGACCGCAAACTTGAGGCGCGCGATGTCCGCCTCCGCCGCGTTCACCACGGCAAGCTGCACCATATACTCTTCTAGGGCGCGGCGAAGCTGCACGGTCTCGAGCAGACCGCCCGGCGTGGACTGCACCGCCATTCCGAAGTAGGCCTCGAGCGGTTCGGCCCCAAGCGCCTGCACCTCGGCCCGGCGGCCGCGGCCGCCCTTGACCAGACCCATCGCGGTCAGGTGACGCAGGGCCTCGCGCACGACCGGCTTGCTGACGGCAAAGCGTTCCGCCAGAGCCTGTTCCGACGGGAGTTGATCCCCCGGCTGCAGGCTCCCGTCAGCCACCATGCGGCTCAGGCTGCTGGCAACCTGGTCGACCAGCCTGCGGGTGGTGGTATGCGCTTTGCGAGGTTCCGGCACGGGACTCTCTTCATCGAGGACGCGTCATCATACCGTGGGTTCCGACGTGTAGCAATATAAGTCGACAACGTTTCATATACGTTGACCACATTTGAGGCTAGTGGTACCGTCGCATGAACCGGCAGTGAAGCTGGACACCAGGAAGGAGATGGACCATGACCCGCTTGAAGACGGTCGGGCTTGCGGCGTTGGCGTTTGCCGCCCTGGCAAGCCAGGCCTGGGCCCAGTCGAAGGAGCTGAACGTCATCGGCCACGCCGTCCACCAGCGTGCGATGGGCAGTGGCGAGGCCAACCTGACGAATCCGTGGCAGAGTGCGACGGGAACCAAGGTGAACTGGATCACCTTCGACATCCCCGCCCTCTACGAGCGCCTGATGCGCGAGGCCAGCCTCGGCGAGACGACGATCGACGTCGCCTTCCTGCTCAACAGCCAGGCCAATGAGAACGTCTTTAACCTGCTGGAGCCGCTCGACGAGCTGCAGAAGGCCAACCCGATCGAGGACATGGACGATGTCTTCCCCGGCATGGTCGAGGCGATGAAGCATGACGGGAAGCTGTATGCCATCCCGTTCCGCCACACGCCGTCGGGGCTGCACTACAACGAGGAGTACTTCAAGGAGCGCGGCATCGCCGGTCCGCCCAAGACCGTCGAGGAGATGTTCGAGTACGCGAAGAAGCTGACCTACACCCGCGCCGACGGCACCAAGGTGGCGGGCCTCATCTTCACCGGCAACCATCCGGCCAACATCGTCGACATCGCGCGGGCCTGGGACGGCGATTTCCTGACCCTGAAGTACGAGCTCGCCATGACCCGGCCGCCGATGATCAAGGCGATCACCGCGCTCAAGGGCCTGTTCGACGCCGGCGCCTACCCGAAGAACTTCATGACGCTCAAGTCCGATGACATCGACACCTGGATGCAGACCGGGCGCGCCGCGATGGCGGTCTCGACCATCAGCAAGTCGAAGAACTACAACGATCCCAAGAACTCGCAGTTCCCGGGCAAGCTCAAGGTGGTCAACCTTCCGATCTCGGCCGAGCTGGCCGGCAAGTACCAGGTGGCACCGGCCAAGGTCGAGTTCTGGAGCATGGTCATCCCCAAGAACTCCAAGAACAAGGCGCTGGCGTGGGACTTCATCCGCCACGTGATGGCGAAGGACAGCATCCTGAAGTCGGCCCTCAACGGCAACGGATCGGTCCGCAGCTCGGTCTACGAGCGCCAGGAATACAGCAGCCAAGTACCGTGGGCCGAGGTCGAGCAGAAGGTGCTGAAGGTCGCCCGCGTGCCGGTGCCGCCGCTGGCCAAGGCGCCGGAAGCGATCGACATCTTCCTCGAGGGCTACCAGGCGGCCATCCTCGGCATGAAGTCGCCGCAGGCGGCGATGGACGAGGTCGCGAGCCGCGTCAAGCCGCTGCTGCCGAAGTGAGCTGACCCCTCTCCCGCTCGCGGGAGAGGGTCCTCTTCGGGCACGAGAGCGATGACATGAAACCCGCCAGGGCATCGTATCTGCTGCCGGCCCCTGCGCTGCTGATGCTGACGGGCGTCATCGCGCTGCCCGCCCTCTACGTCTTCTATCTCAGCTTCACCGAATCCTCGTTCGGCACCGAGACCCGGTTCGTCGGCTTCGCCAACTTCGCCCACATCGTCAGCGACGGCTATTTCTGGACCGCGTTCGTCAATACCTTCATCGTCGTCAACGTCATCGTCTACGGCGAGCTTCTGCTGGCGCTGGCGATCGCGCTCCTGTTCGCGGGCGGGGTACCTTTCCGCAAGCTGATGTTCTCGATCATGCTGATGCCGTACGCCACCAGCCAGGTGGTCGCGGTCATCGTCTGGCGCTACATGCTCGAGCCCGATGTCGGCATCATCACCCAGGTGCTCGCCAACCTCGGCCTGCCGGCTTTGGAATGGACCCTCAACCGCTGGCACGGGCTGACCATCGTCAGCCTGGTCAGCATCTGGCTGCACCTGCCGTTCACCTTCATCATCCTCTATTCGGCGCTGATCAGCGTGCCGCGCGAGCTGCAGGAGGCGGCCCACGTCGATGGCGCCACCTCGTGGCAGACCTTCCGCTACGTGATCATCCCCTACATCCTGCCGGCGATCCTGGTGGCGATGATGTTCCGCTTCGTGTTCGCCTTCCGGATGTTCGCCGAGGTGTGGCTGCTGACAGGCGGCGGCCCGATCAGGATGACCGAGGTGCTGGCGACCTACCTGTACCGGGAAGCCTTCCGCTACCACAACTTCGGGCTCGCCTCGGCGACCGGCTGGCTGCTGCTGGTGGCAACCCTGATCATCGCCTCGTTCTACCTGTTCCAGATGTACCGGCGGACGCTGAAGCACGATGCGTAGGACCCCCCTCCATTCCGCGCTGCGGCTGGTCGCGCTTGCCCTGGTGGTGCTGTGGTCGGCATTCCCGATCTTCCTCATCGTCACCGCCTCGCTGAAGCCCTCGCGTGAGATCTTCAGCTTCCCGCCCAGCTTCGTGTTCGTGCCGACCTTCGAGAACTACGTCGAGCTGTTCCGGCGCTGGCCGGCGTTTGTCGACGCCTTGGTCAACAGCCTGATCGTCACCGTCGGCGCGACGCTGCTGACGATCGCCTTCGCCACGCTAGCCGGCTACGGCTTCTCGCGCCTGCGCTCGCGCTTCCTGACGGGCAGCGCCTTCTACATGATCGTGGTCCGGATGTTCCCGCCGATCATCGTCACCCTGCCCCTGTTCCCGATCGTCAACTTCCTCCGCCTCAACGACACCCACGCCATCCTGATCGTCATCTACTGCACCTGCTATCTCTCGCTCGGCAGCTGGATCATGAAGACGTTCATGGACCAGATCCCGCGCGAGCTGGACGAGGCGGCGGTGATCGACGGCGCCACCCTCGGCCAGATCCTGGTCAAGGTGATCCTGCCGCTGTCGACCCAGGGGATCGTCGCCGTCGGCGTGTTCGTCTTCATCTTCTCGTGGAACGAATACCTGTTCGCCTTCATCTTCACCGCGACCGAGGCCAAGACCGGACCGCTGATCCTGGCCGAGATGCTGGGCTCGATCGAGGGCGTCGACTGGGGCATCCTGTTCGCGGCGGCGACGGTCGAGCTGGTGCCGATCCTGGTCTTCGTGCTGCTGGTGCAGCGCTTCATCGTCGCCGGCCTGACCGCCGGCTCGGTCAAGGGATAGTCATGGACGCGTTCCAGAAAGCGATCCTGCGCGCCGACCCCGCCCTCAGCCGCTTCGACCCGCTGTCGCGCATCCTGTTCTTCGACCGCTTCGACCGCGGCATGTCGGGGTGGAACATCCTGATGGGCAACTACACCCGCTCGCTCGACAACCGGCTGCCCGGCTACCGCCAGTTCACCACCCCGATGCTGAGCAACGTCACCCACTGGGACGGCGGCACCCACGGCGCGCTCGACGGCTCGTATGCGCTGAAGCTGGCCACGCGGCCGCAGGCGGCGGCGGTGACCGTGTCGCTGAAACGCCTCACCTTTCCAAAGCCTTGCCTGATCCAGCTCGAAACCTGGTTCACCTTCAAGCCGGAAGCCTGCGAAGCCGAGCTGTCCGACCGCGACGTGCGCTCGGTCGGCCTCGTCTTCGACGTCCAGAACGGCGAGACCCGGGCCCTGCCCCACCTGCGCTACCTCAACGCGCTGGAGGGGCAGCCGCGCCACGTCTGGCAGTTCAAGCGGCAGAGCCACGGCTTCCACGACGTCGGCGAGAGCACGGTCTCGATCTTCCACTACGGCGAGGGCAACTGGGAGGACGTCCCGGGCGGCAGCCAGGACCTGTGCTACAACGAGATCCCGACCAAGGTGAACTGGCACTACCTGAAGGTCGGCTTCGATCTGCGGACGATGCGGTTCGCCTATGCCCGCTGCAACGACCGCGAGCTGGCGGTCGAGGGCCTCGGCGGGATCGAGGTGGCGGCGATGCCGAACCTGTGGAACCTGCTCAACGTCATCCTGTTCGTCAGCACCGACAGCGACAAGCGGGCGTTCTTCTACCTCGATTCGGTCCTGCTGTCGGGGGAGTGGGAATGATGCTGCGCGAATCCTTCACCGCCGTCCTCGCCCAGGGCGAGACCTGGAGCGGCCGCGCCGCCACCGAGCCCTACGAGGCCGGCTGGGCGGGCGAGGCGATGGTCTTCGTCCGCGTGCTCGAAGGCGACGGCGGCGGCGTGGTGGCCGCGGTCCAGGTCTCGCCCGACGGCATGATCTGGGCGGACGAGGGCACCACCCTGGCCTTTCCCGACCGGCCGGATCAGGTCGCGTTCTGCCGCGTCCGCCATTTCGGCCAGTACCTGCGGCTTTCCGCCGAGATCCCCGCCGGCAAGGCGTGCAAGGTGCTGGTCACCCTCAGCCTGAAGACGTGACGACGATGCCGATCACCCTCGACTTCGGCCGCCCGCCCCTGGCCGGCGGCTGGGACCTCGACCCGCCGCCGCTGGCGCGGGTGCGCCAGAAGTTCCCGGCCGACGCCGTCGACGCCCTGCCGCCGCTCGTCGAGGCGGGGCTGGCGGCGCTGCCGCTGCCCGACCTCGCCGACAAGCGGATCGCGATCACTGTCGGCAGCCGTGGCATCGCCCGCCTGCCCGAGATCGTCGCCGCCCTCGTCTCGGCGCTCCGGGCCCGCGGCGCCCTGCCCTTCATCGTTCCCGCCATGGGCAGCCACGGCGGCGGCACCGCCGAGGGCCAGCGCGGCGTGCTCGAGGGCTACGGCGTCACCGAGGCGGCGGTGGGGGCGCCGATCCAGGCCTCGATGGAGGCGGTCGAGACCGGCAGGCTGGCCGACGGCACGCCGCTCTACTGCGACCGGATCGCCCGCGAAGCCGACGGCATCGTGCTGTTCAACACCATCCGCCCCCACTCCGCCTTCAAGGCCGCGATCGAGAGCGGGCTGATGAAGATGGCGGTGATCGGCCTCGGCAAGCACCGCGGCGCCGCCGCCTTCCACGAGCCCGGCTGGGCCGGCTTTCCCGACCGCCTGGTCGAGGCGGGGCGGCGGCAGATCGCCGCCCTGCCGGTGCTGTTCGGGGTGGCGGTGGTGGAGAACGCCTACGCCGCGATCGCCCGCCTCGAGCTGATCGCCCCGGCCGCGATCGAGACGCGGGAGAAAGCCCTGCTGGCCGAGACCAAGCGCCTGATGGGCCGCCTGCTGATGCCCCGCATCGACGTCCTGATCGTCGATCGGATCGGCAAGAACGTCGCCGGGGCCGGGATGGACCCCAACGTGACCGGTCGCTCCGCCGTCGGCATCGGCCGCTTCGAGGCGCCGCCGATCGGCAAGATCATCGTCCGCGGGCTGACCGAGGCCACCCACGGCAACGCCGCCGGGATCGGCGCCGCCGACTTCACCACGGTGGCCTGCGTGCGTGCGATCGACTTCGCGGCCACCTACGCCAACGTGCTGTCGGCCGGCGTGATGTTCGGCGCCCGGCTGCCGGTGGTGCTGCCCAGCGACCGCGACGCCGTCACCGCCGCGCTACGCACCTGCGGCGCCGCCGACCCCCAGGCCGCCCGCGTGGTGCGGATCTGCGACACCAAGTCGCTGCACGAGATCATCGTCTCCCCCGCCTGCCTCGCCGACCTCGGCCCCGCCGCCGACCCCCTCGGCCCGGCCGAGGCGATGCGGTTCGATGCGGAGGGAAATTTGGGGTGAGAGGGGGGTGCGGCCCGCCGGCCGGCACGCGCGAGGTGGATTCTCTCCACTGGAGCGCGCTGTTACCCTTGAGATAGATAAAGCGTCCCCAGAATTCCCTCGTCCCCAGAATTCCCTAGGATTTTTAGGCAGATCGACCTAGAAACCGCAGGAATTGCCGCAACCGCCAGTTTTGATATGATAGTTCATTATCCTGTTGGGGGGAGGCCTGGGATGGACTTCGCGGAAAAGATCGCGGCTCTTGCACAGCGCATCGCCAAGCAGAAAGACAGCGTGGTGACGGAGGAGGCGACCAAGAACGCCTTCGTGATGCCTTTTCTCAGCGCCCTGGGATACGACGTGTTCGACCCGCACGTTGTCGTCCCGGAATTCACTGCCGACGTCGGCGTCAAGAAGGGCGAGAAGGTCGACTACGCCATAAAGCTCGATGGCAAAGTCGTAATGCTGGTCGAGTGCAAGCCCTGCAAAGGTGAGCTTTGCTCGCAGCATATGTCGCAGCTTTACCGATATTTTTCTGTCACCGAAGCTCGATTCGGTATCCTCACCAATGGCGTCGTCTACTGGTTTTACAGCGACCTTGACGAGGCCAATAAGATGGACGCCAAGCCGTTCTTCGAGTTCGATATGCTGAACTTCCGACCCGCCCAACTCGACGAGTTGAAGAAGTTTTCCGTCGGCAGCTTCGACGTCGAGTCGATTCTTGAGACGGCGAGCGACCTCAAATACGGCTCCCTACTCATGCGCGAGATCGCCAACGAGATCGACACGCCGTCTGAGGAGGTGATGAGGTTGTTCATCGGGCGGGTCTATGACGGCAAGCTGACCGCCAACGTGCTGGCGAAGTTCGGCCCGCTCGTACAGAAGGCCATGAAGGACACGATACGGGAACTGGTCAACCAGCGCCTTTCGTCGGCCCTAGACGACACCGCCAAGACCGCACTGCCTGCGGCAGCATCCGCGGAAGGCAAACCCGACCAATGCCCTCCGGGCGATGCCGCCGACCAAGACAGCAACACGGGCGACCTTGATAGCGTCGTAACGACCGAGGAAGAAGCCGAGGGTTACCAGATCGTTCGGGCCATCGTGCGCGAGGCGGTCAAAGTAGACCGCGTGAAGATGCGGGATGCGAAGTCCTATTGCGCCATCCTGTTGGATGACAACAACCGCAAGCCCATCTGCCGCCTCCACTTCAATCGCACTGCCAAGTACATCGGCCTCTTCAACGATGACAAGACGGAGGAGCGTGTCCGCATCGACAGCCTTGACGACATCTTCGCCCACGCCGCCCGGCTCAAGGCCACAGCCCTAAGCTACGACGCCGCGAGCCGCGACAAGCACAAGGCCCAAGAACTGAGCCCGGCCTGATTTCCCTGCGTGCGGCTGAATGCGCCCGCCGTCGGCAGTTGAACCCAAGCGGCAGAACCGGTCGGCGAGACCGGTAGGCGGTCGCCGTGTGCGCGAGCCAAAGCTTGGGCAAGGAAACGCCGCATTCAGGATGATTCGTAGCTTTTCTCCAGGAGAGGCTTGGCTCGCTCAACATCATCGAGTGTGCGGATTGTGATTTCGAGGTCACCGGTTCCAAAGTGGCCGATATTACGAACATCGCGTGTAAAACCAGGACGAAGCTCCACCGTTTCGGGGGCTATCTTGACGAAGAGCAGCAGGTTGCGCGACTTTGGGTGGACTTCTACGCACGCGAAATTCTTCATCCGGCGGAACGCGAAGTAGTTCTGTAGAACCTTGAGTTGGATGTCGTCGCCTAAGGCCAGTATCCAGGCCTTCAATGCCTCATAGAGGTCGCTCATTTCCTGATCAGCTTGCGCAAGGTATTCGCTGACCGTCTTGGTGCGATTATTGACAGAGATTACACCACCATTCCCGATGGTCTGGCCAGACGCAGCGTTGACAAGGTCGAGAAGCAGCAGATCGCTGCCGTAGCGGCGATAGGAGATGAGTTCGATATTGCGATCCATCTGGTTGACGGCATGCTCGTCATATCGCGTGAAATCCCCAGCGATGCACAAGAGGCGGGGTGAGGACCATTCGACCGCCTTGGCCATCTCGTGCCCGAACTTCTCCATCACGAGCCATTCAAAGTCGCGCTTATGGTCCATGAGCCAATCGAGATAGAACAGGCCCTGGTTGATGACATTCTCGTTGGTGGCCCGCTTGTACTCGATGATCACCGGGCAACCATTTTCATCGATGCCCAGCGTGTCCATTCGGCCACCGTAACCCTGGCCCGTAGAGAACTCAGATGCAAGAAACCGAACCCCAAGGAACGCTTCGAGATTGCGCTCGATTAGGGTTTGAAGCGACTTCTCCAGGGACACAGAGCTGCCTTCGAGTTCGACAACACCATCGCAACTGAAACGAAAGAGTTTGATATCGCTCATGTTGGTTGCTGTCTCGCCAACGGTCGTCGGCTGTTAGTCTAGCAGCGGAGAAGTTGCGTGACGACGGAATACGTCTGGCGCCGGCCGTCCCCAGGCGTGCAGGGGACCGAGGCCAGTCGCGGTCGCGTCGACGCGACCCGGCGCGGCCACGGTGTTCGGTTCGGATGGCCCGTTTCGCCCGGCGGTGGTACGTGCCCATGTGGTACCCGCCCCTGGAAACAATATGGGCCACCGCGATGGGTGGCCCGCAAACAATTGCAATTACGCTGATTTTTGGTGAGCGCGTCGGGATTCGAACCCGAGACCCACAGATTAAAAGTCTGTTGCTCTACCACCTGAGCTACGCGCCCGCGACCCGGCGAACATAAGGAGTCGCCCCCGCGGGGGTCAATCCCTTTCGCCCCGGGCGCGGCGGCCGGCCTGCGCCAGCAGGGCGCGGTCGCCGCTTTCCCAGCTCGCGGTCATGGTCAGCGCGGTCACCTTCCAGGCGCCGCCTTCGCGGCGCAGCGCATAGGCGTAGCGGCCGCCCAGCGTCCACAGCGCGGCGCCGATGCGGTGGGTGGCCTGGAAGTCGGCCTCGGCCTCGGCCGCGTCGGGGCCGGCGAGGGTGACGACGTGGTTGGTCACCAAGTGCTGGGTGGCGTCGAAGCCGGGCAGCAGGGCGCGCCACGAGGCGACCAGCGCATCGGCCCCGAGGGTCGCCGGCTCGCCCCCGGCCAGGCTGGTGTAGTCGACCCGCACCTCGTCCGCGAAGGCGGCGCGCACGCGCTCCCACTGCCCGCGGTCGGCGCCGGCGGCGATCGCGGTGACGGCGTCGACGATCGCGGCGCGGTCCGCGGGCGATACCGCCGCGGCCGGGGCGGCGCACAGGGCCAGCAGGGCCGCCGCCAGGGCGAGGCTCCTCACCGCCCCCTCCCCTCGCCCGCCAGCCGCTCGGGCAGCGGGCGCAAGGGATAGTGGGCCCAGAAGAAGGCGTCGGAGGCGTACATGTCGGTCAGGAAGTTCTGCGCCTCGACGATCCTGCCGTCGCGGATGCGGAACATCAGGGCGTAGAGCTGGTCGACCTCGGGCCCGCGGCCGACGTTCGACCAGCCGCGGTGGATGTCGACCACCAGCTCGCCCTGGGCCTGGAAGAACACCGGCTCGGCCTTGAACCTGCCGGCGGCGAGGCTGCGGAAGAAGGCGATCACCTCGTCGCGGCCGCGCTTGTCGCCGGCCAGCGGGTGGTGGCCGGGAATCCGCCATACCACGTCCTCGGCCAGGAACGGGCGCAGCGCCTCGGGCTCGCCCTTGGCATAGGCCGCGTAGTAGTCGCGGACGAGCTGGATGTTGGCCGCCTCCTGCGGGTCCTGGGCGAGGGCGGCGCCGGACAGGATGGCGGCTGCGGCCGCGGCGGCAAGCGTCGTTCTCATGGCAACCTCCGGTCTCAGTGGGCGTCGAACCAGTCGGCGACGCGGGCGGCGGCGGCGCCGACGACGCGGGGATCGTCGTAGAAGCGGAACTGGTCGGCCGCGTCCAGCCACACCAGCGCCTTGTCGGCCGTGCCGAGGGCGGCGAAGTGGCGCCGCGCCGCCTCGGGCGCGATCGCCCCCTCGGCATGCACGACCAGGGTCGGCCGGGCGATGCGGGGCGCGAACGGGATCGTCTCGAAGGCGAGGATCGCCTCGTACGACAGATCGGCCCAGCGGTCGTTCCAGCCGGGGACGCGGGCGCGGCCGGCGTAGTAGTCGACCGCCGCCTGCACCGGCATCGCGGCCGCGGTGCTGCCGTCCGAAACCGCGGCCCGGGTGACGATGCGGCCCAAGGCGGCGCGGGCGGCGCGGCCGGCCTCGGCCAGGGCGCGGCGGCCGTCGGGGGTGAAGAAGTCGTCGTAGAGCCGGTCGTCGGTGTACCAGCCGGCGACGGTGGCGATGCTCCGGTAGCGAGCGTCCTCGGCTGCCGCCCGCGCCATGTAGCCGCCGCCGGCGCAGATGCCGAGGCCGTGGATGCGGGAACGGTCGACCTCCGGCCGCCCTTCCAGGAACGACACGGCCGCTTTCAGGTCGGCGACTTTGGCGAACGGGTCCTCGAGGCCGCGGACGGCGCCGCCGCTTTCGCCGAAGCCGGTGTGGTCGAAGGCGAGCGCGATGTAGCCGCGCTCCGCCAGGCGGCGGGCGTACTCGGCCGGGTTCTGCTCCTTGACGCTGGTCCACGATCCGGTGACGACGACCGCCGGCGCCGGCCGGGCGGACTCGCGCGGATGATAGAGGTGGCCGACGAGGATCGCCTCGCCGCTGGCGAACGAGACCCGCTCGATCCCGGGATCGGCGGCGGCGCTTCCGGCAGCGGCCGCGAAGACGAGGGTGAACAGCGATCGCAGCATGGCTGACCTCCCGCAAGGGTTCCCCCGATCATCGCGGAAGGCGGGCGGCGGCGCAGCGCCCGGGATTGCCGTCGGCTGCTCCGGGATTGCTATTCGCGCCAGGCGCCGGGGGTGGCGCCGGTCGCCTTGCGGAACTGCTCGGCGAACTTGCCGGGATGCTGGTAGCCGACCCGCCAGGCGATCTCGGCGACCGGCAGGCGGGTGGTGCGCAACAGCGCCTTGGCGCGCTCGATACGGCGGCCGACCAGGTAGCGATGCGGCGGCATGCCGACCGCCTCGCGGAAGCGGCGCAGGAAGTGGAACCGGCTCATCGCCGCCGCCGCGGCGATCTCGTCGAGGCCGATGTCGCGGTCCAGGTGATCCTCGATGAAGTCAAGCGCGCGGTCGATGCGGCCGTCGACCAGCCGCGGCGCCGGCGGGGCGCCGCCGGCCAGCCGCGCCACCTGGGCGGCCAGCGCCATCCCCAGGCTGTCGCGGTAGAGCGCCGGCGCCTCGTCGCCCACGGCGTGCAGGTTGAGGGCAAGCTGCGCCACCAGCGGATCGATCTCGCCGCCCTGGGGACGCAGGGCCCCGGGGTCGCCGCAGCCGGCGTCCGCCAGCAGCGCCGCGTCGAGCTCGACGTTGAGAAAATGGTTGGGACCGTCCCACGAACACCAGCCTTCGATGCCGGCGGGGAACAACCAGCCCTGGCCGGGGCGCAGCGGCAGCAGGCGGCGGCGGTCGCCGCCGTAGGCCGCCTGATGGCCGGGCAGCGGCCGCAGCACCACTCCGGCGACGACCTGGGCGAAGCGGAAATGGCCCGCCCCCGGCCCGCTGCGGGTCAGCCGCGTCCGCCCGCTGGCCCACGCGGTCTCGCCTTCCCGCAGCACATCGGACGGCAACGAAGCCGGGCCTGCCATGCCAAAGCCGCTCCCTGCAACCCTGTCCATGATATGCGCGCCGGAACGCCCGCTGGAAGGGGGGACGCGTCCCTGCGAAGCCTTCGAAGCGACCTCATGGTGAGCCTGTCGAACCATGAGGTCGGGGCCCCATCCTTCGACAAGCTCAAGATGAGGGCGAGCGGACCGGATCAGGACGCGCGGCGTCAGCCGGCGGCGGCAAACTTGGTAGCCAGAGCCGCCTTGACGCGCGGGCTGACGAAGTGGCCGATGTCGCCCCCCAGCCGCCCGATCTCCTTGACGAAGCGCGACGAGATGAACTGATGGTGCTCGGACGCCATCAGGAACACCGTTTCAACCCGCGGGTTCAGGCGGGCGTTCATGCCGGCCATCTGGAACTCGTACTCGAAATCCGACACCGCGCGCAGCCCACGCACGATGACGCGGGCCCCGACCTCGGTCACGAAGTTCATCAGCAGGGTGTCGAACGGGACCACGACGATCCGGCTGCCGTCGCCGTTGCTGACCGCCGCCACCTCGGCCTCGACCAGGGCGCAGCGCTCCTCGATCGAGAACAGCGGGGCCTTGCCGGCGTTGCCGGCGACACCGACGACCAGGTGGTCGACGACGCGGGTGGCGCGCTGGATGATGTCGAGATGGCCGTTGGTGATCGGGTCGAAGGTCCCCGGGTAGACGCCGATCCTGTGATCCGGCATGCCGCCCCCCTTGGCCGCGCTCATGCCCCGTCCTCCTCCACCGGCTCGTCGGGCCCGTCGCCGCCGTTCTCGCCGTTCTCGCCGTCGCTGTCGCCGTTCTCGCCGGCGTCCCCGTTGTCGCCGATGTCGCGCAGGCGGGTAACCGAGACGACGCGCCCGCCGTCGCCGACCTTGAACAGGGTGACGCCCTGGGTCTTGCGACCGGCGATGCGGATGTCGTCGACGCCGATCCGGATCAGTTGGCCGGCATCGGTGACCATCACGAGCTGGTCGCTGTCGATCACCGGGAAGGCGGCCACCACGTTGCCGTTGCGCTCGTTGACCTCGATCGTCGCGACGCCCTGCACGCCGCGACCCATGACCCGGTACTCGTAGGACGAGGTGCGCTTGCCGAAGCCCTTCTCGGTGACCGTCAGCACGAACTCCTCGGCGGCCTGGAGACGCTCGATCTCCTCGGCCGAGAGGGCGCGTCCGGTGGCGTCGGCGAGCTCGTCCGAGACCTCCTCCTCGCCGCCGGCGCGCCGCAGCGCGTTGGCGTAGCGCAGGTAGGCGGCCCGGGTCTCGACGTCGGCGTCGCTGTGCTTGAGGCACGACAACCCGATCACCTCGTCGCCGTCGGCCAGCCGGACCCCGCGCACGCCGGTCGAGGTGCGGCTGGAGAAGACGCGCACCTCGGGGACCGGGAAGCGCACGCAACGCCCGTGCCGGGTGAACAGCAGGACGTCATCGTCCTCGGCGCAGGTGCGCACCCGCACCAGGCGGTCGCCCTCGTCGAGGCGCATCGCGATCTTGCCGTTCGACTTGACGTCGACGAAGTCGGAAAGCTGATTGCGCCGGACGCTCCCCGAAGCGGTGGCGAACAGGACGCACAGCGTGCTCCAGGTGCTCTCGTCCTCGGGCAGCGGCATCAGGGTCGAGATCGTCTCGCCCGGGCCCAGCGGCAGCAGGTTGACCATCGCCTTGCCGCGCGACTGGGGCGAGCCCAGCGGCAGCCGGTAGACCTTCAGCTTGAACACCATGCCGGCCGAGGTGAAGAACAGGACCGGGGTATGGGTGTTGACCACGAACACCTGGCTGACGAAGTCCTCGTCGCGGGTGCTCATCCCGGCGCGGCCGCGGCCGCCGCGGCGCTGCGCCCGGTAGGCGGACAGCGGCACCCGCTTGATGTAGCCGGTGTTGGTCACCGTGACGATCATGTCCTCGCGCTGGATCAGATCCTCGATGTCGTGCTCGAACTCGGCCTCGCGCAGCTCGGTACGGCGAGGGTTGGCGAACTGCGCCCTGACCTGAACCAGCTCGTCGCGCAACACCGCGCGCAACCGCGTGCGCGAGCCCAGGATGCCCAGGTAGTCCTCGATCTCCAGCCCGAGGGCGCGCAGGTCATCGGCGATCTTGTCGCGCTCCAGCCCGGTCAGCCGGTGCAGGCGGAGGTCGAGAATGGCGCGGGCCTGAGCGTCGGACAGGCGGTAGTGGCCGTCGACCACCTTGCGGTCGGGCTCGTCGAGAAGCTCGATCAGGGGGGTGATGTCGGCCGCCGGCCAGCTCCGCTCCAAGAGGCGGGCGCGCGCGATCTGCGGATCGGCCGCCTCGCGGATCAGGCGGATCACCTCGTCGATGTTGGCCACGGCTACGGCGAGGCCGGCCAGGACGTGGGCCTTCTCGCGAGCCTTGCCGAGCAGGAAGATGGTGCGCCGCCGGATCACCTCCTCGCGGAAGGTGATGAAGGCCTCGAGGATCTGCTTGAGGTTGAGCAGCTCGGGCTTGCCGTTATTGAGCGCCAGCATCTGGACGCCGAACGAGGTCTGCAGCGGCGTGAAGCGGTAGAGCTGGTTCAGCACCACGTCCGGCTCGGCGTCGCGCTTCAGCTCGATCACCACCCGAACGCCGTCGCGGTCGGACTCGTCGCGCAGGTCCGAGATGCCCTCGATCTTCTTGTCGCGCACGGCCTCGGCGATGATCTCGACCATGCGCGCCTTGTTGACCTGGTACGGGACCTCGGTGACGACGATCGCCTGCCGGTCCTTGCGGATCTCCTCGACGTGGGTACGTCCGCGCAGGGTGATCGAGCCGCGCCCCAGCTTGAAGGCGCCGAGGATGCCCTGCCGTCCCAGGACGATGCCGCCGGTCGGGAAGTCGGGGCCCGGGATGTGGCTCTCGATCAGCTCGTCGATGGTAATCGCCGGGTTGTCAAGCACGGCGCAGGTGGCGTCCACCACCTCGCCCAGGTTGTGGCAAGGAATGTTGGTCGCCATGCCGACGGCGATGCCGCCGGCGCCGTTGACGAGCAGGTTGGGGAACCGCGCCGGCAGAACCGAGGGCTCCTCGATCGTCTCGTCGTAGTTGGGGGTGAAGTCGACGGTGTCCTTGTCGATGTCGTCGACCAGCGACTGGGCGGAGACCGCGAGGCGGGCCTCGGTGTACCGCATGGCCGCCGCCTTGTCGCCGTCCATCGAGCCGAAGTTGCCCTGGCCCTGGATCAGCGGCAGACGCATCGAGAAGTCCTGCGCCATCCGGACCATGGCATCGTAGATCGCCGAATCGCCGTGCGGGTGGTATTTACCCATCACGTCGCCGACGATGCGCGCCGACTTGCGGAACGGCCGGGTGGCGGTGTAGCCGCCCTCGTTCATCGCATGGATGATGCGCCGGTGGACCGGCTTCAGCCCGTCGCGGACGTCGGGCAGCGCGCGCGCCACGATCACGCTCATCGCGTAATCGAGGTACGAGCGCCGCATCTCCTCCTCGATCGTGACCGGCGAAACGTTCGGTTCCGAAGTAGGGTTCGGTGTGTTAGCCAATGCCACTCACTCTTGATTGTGGCCGGGCGGGAGCTGCGCTGCAACCGCCCGAAGGATTGCGCGGACGGCGAAATCTAGCACAGGCCCGCCCTCGGAACAACAAAATGGGCCCCGAGCCGCATCCTTGCCGAGGTCGTGGTCCGGGCCGCGCCGGCGACGTATTTCCGCGCCCGCGCCGCATGGCGCCGCGCCGAACCGTGCACCCGGCAGGCGTGTGAAGGGAAGCCGCAGCATCCCAGTGGTCGGCGCGAGCACGGCGCACTACAATGCCGCAGCCCCTGCCGCTGCGCCCGGTCTTTGACGTGCGTCGGCTGGAGTCCCATTTCGTAAGGCATTATCGACCCGCACCCCTGCCGCGGGCATCGCAACCGGAGAACAGTCATGCGGCTTGTCAAAGCTTTGGTCCTGAGCCTGGGAATCCTGGCCCTGGCCGGCGCCTCCGAGGCGGCCGACGGCGACCGCTTCACTGAAAACGAGATCGTGCAGAAGGCGAACGACTTCTTCGGAGCGACCACCGAAGGTCTGGCGACCGCGATCCAGAAGGTGTTCGCCGATTTAGGCCAGCCCAACGCCTACATCGAGGGCGAGGAAGCCAGCGGCGCCTTCGTGGTCGGGGTGCGCTACGGCAAGGGGCGACTGAACGTCAAGGGCGGCGTCCAGGGCATGCAGGTCTACTGGCAGGGACCTTCGGTCGGCTTCGACGTCGGCGGCAACGCCGCCAAGGTGTTCACCCTGATCTACGACCTGCCGCGAGCCGAAGATCTGTTCCAGCGCTTCCCCGGGGTCGACGGCAGCGCCTATTTCATCGCCGGACTGGGGGTCAACTACGCCCGCTCGGGCCAGACCACGGTGGCCCCGATCCGCACCGGCGGCGGGCTGCGCCTGGGCGCCAACGTCGGCTACATCCATTTCACCCGCGAGGCGTCCTGGAATCCGCTCTGACCCGGCTGCCGGGGAACCTCCAAAACCGGTCGGCCAGACAATCGGGACCGCTTCAGAGATCGCCGCGGATCCGACGTAGCGCGACCTTTTCCTCCTCGATTTCCGAGGCGGTTCGCACGCCCAGCCGGCGGAACACCGGAAGCGGCGGACACCAGCCCTGGACGGCGTGCTGAAGCAGGAATCCCGCGACCAGCGCCGGCAGGGCGATGAACCTGCGGTCGACGAAGGTTGCCAGCCCGAGGCCGACCAGCGAGATCCCGGCGGCATTCGCCTCCAGGGTCCGCTCGATGTCCCATTCCCGGTCGAGCTCGTCCAGGCGGTCGTCGATGTCCTCGGGATGATCGGCGAAATAGGCCACGCTGGCCTCAATCCGCTCCTGGATGCGATCATTGACGTGTTTGGCGGTGTGCTGGGCCACGCGGGCCGTCGTCGTTGGCAACATGGCAGAACTCCCTTGCAGGTCGAAGCCCCTGCCCTTCCAGATGGCAGACGTCTCCGGAAGCCACAACCCGTCCCCGGAAGGCGATCCGGCATCCGTCCTTGTATGAGGAGCCCGCATACCCCAATTGAGAGAGGCACGGGGTTTGTGCGGAATAAGCGGCCGCAGCGCACCGTCGAGAGACGACGAAGAGGCAGTGACCGCCGCCGCCCGTGAATCGAACACATACTGGCGCATGGCGTTCGGAGCGAGAGGTCGAGCCTTTCCAACGGAACAGCTGGAGGGTGCCATGTACAGTGTCTTCTACATCATCGGCGTGATCGTCGTGGTCCTGGCCATCCTGTCGCTCCTGGGTCTCCGGTAACCAACAGCATTAACGGGGAGAGCACCCGATGTCCGATCAGAAAATTGACAACCAGGCGGGTGCCGACAGCGGCAACCCGCGCGGCTACGTGGAGATGGCGAAAACTGCGCTCCGCGATGAGGCCGAGGCCCGCAAGGGGCGCCTCGCCCACCGCGCATCGTCGCTGGTGGAATCACTGCGCGCCGCGGCCGACCATCTGGATTCCCGCAGCGAGGACGGGATCGCCCGCGGCGCCCGCTATGCCGCCGACGAGGTCGAGGAACTGGTGACGGCGTTCGGCTCTCGTGACATTCGCGAGATCGTCGACGAAGTGGACGCATTCGCCCGCAGACGCCCGGCCCTGTTCGTCGGGGCGCTGGCCGTTGCCGGTTTCGCGTTGGGGCGCTTTGCTCGCAGTTCGAGCCCCGATGGCGGACACCAGGAGCCCGCGGGCACCACCTATACGCCCCCGACGCACTCCTGAAGGCGGAGGATAGGACCATGACCGAATACGACACGACCTACGACACCGAATACGGCGAGGAGCAGTCCCGGGAGCGGCGGTTCTCTGCCGGGCGGATCGTCGACGGCATTCTCGAGTACACGCGTAGCCACCCCGGCGGCTGGACCTCGGGGCTCGGCGACACCATGAAGCGCAACGCTGTCCCGATCGCGCTGATCGGCGCCGGCGTGCTGTGGATGGCTGCCGAGGGCGGTATGCGGCGAGAGCCCGTGCGGCGCCGCACCGAAGCAGCCCGCGCGGGGGCCCGCGACGCCCTCGGGCGCACCATGGAGCGCACCCGGAACGCCGTCGACGGCGCCAGTGAAACTGCCGGCGGAATCGTTCGCTCGGCTACCGAGAGGGTTCGGGAAGGCACCCGAGAGGCGGCCGGCGCCGCGAGCCGCTACGGCCAACGCGTCCGCTCCACCGCGACCCGGACCGGGCAGACCGCCTGGCGCACGGTCGAGCGGACCTACGATGAGAACCCGCTCGCCCTCGGCGTGCTGGTCGCCCTCGGAGCCGCTGCGGTGGCGCTTTCGATCCCGGCCACTCGGCGCGAGGACGAGCTGATGGGCGAAGTTCGCGACGAGATGGCGGAAAAGGCCCGCGGTTACGTCAAAGGCGCCCGCGAAGTCGGCAAGACGGCGGTAGATACCGCGAAGTCCGAGGCGAAATCCTCGGCAAAGGCGGTTGCCGAGGCTGCCAAGGACGAGGCCAAATCGCAGGGTCTGGCGCAGGAGGAGCCGGCGAAGAGCCGCAGTGGCGGCGGTTCCCAGCCCTCCGCAAGCGGAGAGGAAGCCGGTTCGGCAAAGGGCCGCGGCAGCGCCTCTCCTTCCTTCGCTAAGAAGGAGAACCCCGGTCTCTAACCGCCACGCGCCTAAATCAGCGAGGAGGAACCGAGCGATGGACAATCAAGCCGATCAGCGCTCTCTGGCGAAGCTGATCACCGACCTGTCGCGCGACGCGGGCACCCTGTTGCGTCAGGAGTTTCAGCTCCTCAAAACGGAGCTGTCGGACAACGTTCGCCACGCGGGCAACGGCGTCATCATGGTGGCAAGCGGCATGATCCTGGCGCTCAGCGCGCTGCTGGTGCTCCTGATGGCGCTGGTGGCTTGGCTGTCCGAGGTGATGCCGCCGGCTCTGGCCTCGCTCATCGTGGGGCTGGTGGTGGCGCTCGTCGCCTACGTGATGGTCAAGCGCGGCGTGGACGCGCTGAAGCTGAAAAGCCTTACCCCGGACCGAACCGCACGCCAGGTGGCCGAGGACCGTGCGGTGGTGAGGGAGCGGATATGACGGCGAGAGATGAGGATGCGATGAAAGCGGACGAACTCGAACAGGAAATCGCGGCGACCCGCAGCCGCGTTGACATGACCCTGGAATCGATCCAGCGCAAGTTCAGTGCGGGCCAGCTGCTCGACGAGGCGATCAGCTTCGTCAGGAGCAACGGCGCGGGAGCGCGCTGGCGCGCCTCGGTGGTCGAGAATCCGGTACCCGCCCTGGTGTTCGGAGCCGCGGCCGCTTGGTTCGCCTGGTCGGCCATGCGTGCTTACGACCGCCGCGAAACCGCCGAGCAGCGGTGGGCTCGGATCGAGCAGGAGGAGGAGGACCTGGTCGGCGAAACCGTCGGCGAGACCTACGATCCGGCGGCCCGCGTCCCCGGGCCGGTGGGAGTCCTCGAGGCTGATCCTGCCTACCCGGCAATCTCCGAGCGCGACGATCCGTTCAAGGCGTAGCGGGCGGCGGACAAGTCAGATCAGGGACACCACCACCGCCCAGCCGATGATGCCGACCCGGGCGAGGAGCTGCCAAACCGGCGCTCCTTGCCACGCGTCAGCGCTGCGCCATACCCCGAATGCCACCAAGATGTTGTAGGGAATTGGCAGTACGAACGCGACGACGCCCAGCCATCCCGGCACCTCTGCCGCTAACAATGCGAGAGCGGCGCAGAGCAGGACCACGTTCAGGATCGTTCCGTAGAAGATGCCGAAGCGCCAGAAAGCGACCGGCAAAGGCAGCTCCCCCGCCCCCAGCATCCGAAGCGTGCGCAACAGGCCTGAAGAAGATGGCGGGTCGTCCTGCATGGCCCCTTCCGTCGTGGCTCGATGTGGTAACCGCAGCAGCCGTTTCAACGCAGTTCCGTGCCGGCACCTCAACCGTGCCCCCGAACCCCACGCGATCCCGCCAGCGTTTCCGGGCGTCGCGGCTCCAGAGTGATGAACGCGATGCCCGCCACCACCACTACGCCGCCGAGCAAGGTCATCCAGGTCGGCGCTTCGCCGAGGAACAGGATCGATGCCAATACCCCGGCAACCGGCTGCAGAAGCAGGAACGGCGCCGCCAGGATCACCTCGCAACGGCGGAGCAGGCTGTACCACAGCGCATACCCCAACGCCGTCATGACGAGCCCCATGTAGAGGACCATCGCCCAAGTCTTCCAGTCGGCGCTCACCAGCGCCTGCCACTGGCCGCTTTCGAATACCAACGAGGAGACGACCAGTTGCGGAGCGGTGAAGACGGCCACCCAGGCGATCAGAGTGAGCCCTTCCACCAGGGGACCGATCCGCCGGATCATGATCTGCCCAGCCGACCAGACGAATCCCCCCGCCACCACCAGAAGCACCCAGCCGAGGCCGGTGTGCAGCTCCGGCTGGCCAGCGATCATCACGATCCCCGCGAACGCGATCGCCATCCCCGCAAGCTTGCGCGCGCTCATCCTCTCTTTCAGCCAGACCACCGCCAGCAGGGCCATGAACGGAATCTCGGCCTGGACCACCAGGATCGCGGTCGAGGCGTCGATATGAGAGAGCCCGGTGAAGACCGCGCAGTAGGGCACTGTCGCGCTGACGCAGGCGATCGCGAACACGCGCCCCATCAGCGGCCACGGCGGACGCACGAACCACACCAGCACCGCCCCGGCGATGCCGAACCGCAGCGCCATCAGAAGGATCGGCGGGATCTGTCCCATTCCCGCCTTTGCGGCGGCAAAACCGAGTCCCCACAGTACGGGGACCAGGATGGCGACAAGGACGTCGTAGGGTTTCAATCGGAACCTCGGGTTCGCGGATCACGGCCGCGGGGCGGCATTTTGGGGTCGTGGTAACCGTGGGTCGAGGCATGGCCGGAGGGCACCAGCCCGTCGATCAGAGCCTCGTCCTCGGCCGTGAAGCGGTGCTTCAGGCTGTCGAGGTAGGAGGTCCATTGCTCGAGAGTCCGAGGCCCCGCAATCAGGCTGGTCACGGCGCCGCCGTTGAGGACCCAGAGCACGGCGAAGGCCGTCGCCGTCATCCCTCGCGCTTCGGCATGCGTCTTGATCCGCTGCGCGATCTCGAGCGATTCCGGGCGCCACTCCGTCTCCATCATGCGCTCGTCCCGGCGTTCCGCCCGGGAACCCTGCTCGACCTCCGCGCCGGGCGCGTACTTGCCGGTCAGGACCCCGCGTGCGAGCGCACTGTAGGGCGCGACCCCGATCCCGAAATGTGCACAGGCGGGTAACAGCTCGGTCTCCGGCTGGCGGTTCAGGATGTGGTAGCACGGCTGGCAAACCACTGGCGGCGGCGCACCGAGGCGGGCGCTCGTCCACATCAGCTCGGCGACGCGCCATGCCTCGAAGTTGCTGAAGCCCCAGTAGCGGACCTTGCCGGCGGCGATCAGCGCCGCCAGGGTCGCGATCGGCTCTTCGAGCGGCGTCCGCCGATCGTCGCGGTGCAGGTAGAAGATGTCGATGTAGTCGGTGCCGAGACGCTTCAGCGAGGCGTCGGCCACTTCCGTCAACCACTTGCGTCCCAGTCCCCCCTGATTCGGGCCGGTTCCGCGCGGGGTGCCAACCTTGGTCGCCAGCACCCAGTGGTCGCGGTGCGGAGCGATGAGGCGCCCGACGATGCGCTCGGATTCGCCGCCGGCGTACCCGTCCGCGGTATCAATGAAATTGACGCCGGCATCGTACGCCGATGCGGTGATCCGGCCTGCCTCCGCCGCGTCCGTTCGATCTCCGAACATCATGGTGCCGAGGCAGAGGGTCGAAACGTTGAGGCCGCTTCGTCCCAGCTTGCGGTATTCCATCCTGTCCTCCTGGTCCAGCCTGCCCATCATAGCGAAGGCGCAGGGCCGCCAGCCACAGGTCTCCTTGAAGCGAAGGTCCAAACGCAGCAAGATGAGGCAACCTGGGTGCAAGGGGGGAGGTTGTTCCGTGACCGAGAAGCCGACGATCGGCCGCAGCCTGGCCGCGTTTGCCGTGTTTGCCGTTCTGCTGGGCGGGCAGCCTGCGGCGGGGGCCGACGCCACCACCGATCTCTTCGCAGCGGTAGCGCGTGGCGACGCCGTCGCGGCGAAGGGCGCGGTGGAGCGCGGCGCCGACCTCGCCGCCCGCAATCAGGATGGCGTCACGCCACTGGCACTGGCGCTGAACCTGGGCCGCCTCGACATCGCTCGCCTGCTTTCGTCGGCAGCCCAACAGGTCCGAGCTGGGGCCGGTGCCAGCCCGTTCGACGTCGGCTACGTCCCAGCAGGCGCCTATCATCCCGTGCAGATTACGCCCGAGGCGGTACAGGCGGCGCAGGCCGAGGCCGCCCGGGCAGCGCAGGCCGAGGCGGCTCGCGTCCCGATGGCCGCTGCGCCGCCCGCTCCCGCACCCAGCCAAGCGGCTGCGGAGGCTTCCGTTACGCCGCCGGCAGCTGCCGCCACAACGGCACCGCAGCCGCAACCGCCTGCACCTGCCACAGCCGTCGCGAAAGCGGATGCATCGCCTTCCCTTCCGCAGGAAGCGGCCGCCCCCGAACAGCCGGGGCAAGACAACGCGGCGGTCCGGTTCTTCCGCAACCTCTTCGGAGGCGGATCGGAGCCCCCTCCGGCCGAGGCGCCGGCCCCGTCCGAAACGCAGGCGCTCGCCAGCCTGCCCCAGGGCACCGAGGCTTCGCCGGTGCAGCAGCCGAACCACTCCAAGCGCGAGGCCGTCTTCCTCGACAACGTCACCTTGAGCCTCGGCGAAGAGCTCCGCCTGGGTGCCGAACGGGCATTGCCGTCGGATCCGAACGCCACCCCTCCGGCAGGCTGCATCCTGAAGCGGCAGGCACACATCGGCTTCTGCATCGAGTCGACGGTGTGGAACGACGGAATCGACAAGGAGGTCTCGGTTTCGTCGGTCATCTATCGCGGAACCAAGGCCGTGGTCCGTTATGATCAGGGGGTTGCGACCTACGCCCACAGCCTGATCCCCTCCTCTGCCTTCACGGCGGTCTCCGAGTACTATCGCGCCAAGTTCGGACCACCCACCGACACCTGGGTCCTGCCGGTCCGCCGCCCCGACCTTCCGGTCGGCGAGAACGCCGTCCATGTCTGGCAGAGCAAGATGGCGGATGGCTCGGTCGCGATTCTGGAGGTCCGTCAGTACGACGAGGCGCGAACTGGTTTCGTCGACCGCCGTCACGGCGCCGTCATCCTGCGCGACAGCCGCAATCTTCAGGTCTTCACCGTCGTCTCGCAGTTCGAGGTGATGCTGCTGAAGACGCCGGATCAGTAGCGGCCGAGGCGCCCGGCGACGCCCAATCGCAACAGATCTCGCGGCCGAGGCGACGCCAGCGCGGCCGCAAAAGGGTCGTAGCCGGTCCGGCGCAGAGTGCGGACATAACCGTCGGCAAGCACCGCCGGCAGAAGCGCCGGCAGCGCGGCTCGCGGCACCTGGCGGCGCATCGTGCGCACGTGCCGCAGCAGCGCCGTCGCACGCGACACGATCGCCTCTACCACCCGGCCGAGCCCGACGGGCCTGCGCCCCGCCAGAAGGTCCCCGACCGCGACGCCATGCTCGCGGCAAAGATCTTGCGGAAGATAGCAGCGGCCGAGGCGCGCGTGATGCGGCACCGACCGCGCAAAGCCGACCAGTGCCCAAGCGGTGCCAACTTGGCGCCCCGCCTCCAGCGCAGCCGGCGGAGCCTTGTCAAGCAGGCGAACCGAGGTTTCGCCGATGACGCCCGAGGTCGCCGCGGCGAACTGCTCCAGCGCCGCCAGGTCGGCAGGCTGCTCGAAGTCAAGCTCGCCCGCACGGGCATCGAGGTAGCATTCGATGGCAGCGTCGGGCACCGCGGCGGCGCGGAACGCGGGGATCAGACGGGCCAGCACCGGATGTTGCGTCCCCCCTGCCCCGCCCACCAGCTCGTCCCGCCACCACTGCAGGCGGATCCGGCGCAGGACAGGGTCCTGCGCCGACTCCGGAATGCGGGCGATCTCCTGGTTGGCCACGAGCAGCGCGCACAGGGATTCCCGTTCCTGGTGTGAGGCGAACAGCGCGCAAAGGAAGCGGTCCTTGTCCACCTTCCTCGCCTCTTCCTCCAAGAAACTGAGGCCTGCCGCCACCTGCGCCATGCTCAAGATTCCATCGTTGCAGCCTTTAAACCCGCCCGGGCCAAGCCATATGTGGCTTGGTAGTTGATAAGTGCAACGTATTGTTGCGACAGCAACGTGGGGTGAACGACATGCCATTCCAACTTCCTGACCTTCCGTACCCCAAGAGCGCTCTGGAACCGCACATCACCTCGAAGACCCTCGATTTTCACCACGGCAAGCACCACAACGCCTATGTCACGGTCCTCAACAACCTGACCAAGGACACGCCGCTGGCGGACAAGCCGCTCGAGGACGTCATCAAGTCGGTGGCCGGCGATTCCTCGAAGGTACCCGTCTTCAATAACGCCGCCCAAACCTGGAACCACACCTTCTTCTGGCATTGCATGAAGGGCGGCGGCGGCGGGCGGCCGACCGGCGACGTGGCGTCCGCCATCGACGGCACCTTCGGCTCCTATGAGAAGTTCGCCGAGGAGTTCAAGAACGCCGCCGTCACCCAGTTCGGAAGCGGCTGGGCCTGGCTTGCGATCGACGCCAACGGCAAGCTCAACGTGTTGAAGACCGCCAACGCCGACACTCCGATGGTGCACGGCCAGAAGGCGATCCTCACCTGCGACGTCTGGGAGCACGCCTACTATTTGGATTACCAGAACCGTCGCCCGGATTACGTCCAGGTCTTCCTCGACCACCTCATCAACTGGGACTTCGTGGCGGAGAATCTCTCCAAGTCCTGACCTCCCGCGCGGCTCCGTCGGGGCCCGGCTTGCAGGCCGGGCTCCGCCCGGACGGGCCGATCGTGTTATGCTTCAGTCATGAACTCCGCCCGCCCGCCCGTGCAGCTGGAACCGGGAGAGGATCTGCTGTGGAGCGGGGCTCCGCAGCCGCGATCCGTGCTGCGTTCCGGATGGGTGCAGGCCCGCCAGAGGGCGGTGTGGGCAGCGGCATTGACCCTGATCCTGGCCGTGGCCGCCGTGCGCGGATCGGAGGAACCGGGAATCCCCCTCGCCGCCCTGGCGGGGGTATCCGGGCTCGCGACGGCAGTGCTTGCGCTGTGGCCCCTTCTCGCCGCCGCCGCTGCCCACGGAACGGTCTACGCCGTGACCAGCCGCCGCCTGATCATCAGCCGGCGCTTCCCGACGTCCCGCCTGCGCACCTTCGCCCCCGGGAACCTGGTTCCGCTGCGGATCCGGCGCTCCGGCGACGGATCGGGCGACGTCCTGTTCGCGCTCGACGTCGAGGCGGTCGAGCATGCGTCCTGCGGCTGCGGCGCCGGCCTTTGTCCTACGTCGTCAGGCAGGATCATTCGCGTCAGCGAGATCCGCGACGCCACCATCGAGGCGCCGGTGGGATTTCGCTCGCTCCGCGACCCAGACGCCGTCGCCGCACTGATCCAGCAGCATTTCGGAGCGGCCGCGGCAGCCCAGGAATAGGCTGCTGCAGTTCCCGACCAGACTGAACCTAATCGACCGCGATCAGCGCCGCGGCTACCCGGCGCTCCTCGGCCAGCAGGATATTGAAGGTGCCGCAGGCGGCGCCGGTGGCCATCCATTCGAGGGCGATGCCGCGTTCCCGCAGTGCCTTGCGGAGCCCCCCCGGTTCGTCGACGAAGTCTCGGCCGCAGCCGAGCAGCAGGATTTCCACTTTCGGCTCGGCCTCGAGCACCGGCGCGAGATCGCCGATCGTGAGATCGGAGGAGTCGGACCTGGTCCAGGCGAGGGTGTGATCGGGGAAGACGAAGAGCGAGCCCCGGAGCGGCCGATCCGCCACCCGAAATCCGCCCCCGCCGTAGGCATTGATCACCTGGCGGCCGGCAGGAACTTCGGGAAGAGGGGCGCCCGGGAGCATGGATCGCTCCGGCCGCTTTTCAGGCGGCCGCCTCCTCCTTCTGCTTGGAGGTCAGGCGCGAGAGGTTCATGTAGAGCAACAGCGGCGTCGCCACGGCCACGGACGAGTAGGTCCCGAGCGTGATGCCCCAGATCAGGGCGCCTGAGAAACCGCGGATCACCTCGCCGCCAAAGATGAAAAGCGCCAGCACGGCGGCAAGGGTCGTGCCCGAGGTGAGCGCCGTCCGCGCGAGCGTCTCGTTGAGGCTCTTGTTGAGCAGCTCGGGCAGCGGCATCACCTTGTACTTGCGCAGGTTCTCTCGCACACGGTCGTAGATCACCACGGTGTCGTTGATCGAGTATCCGGCGATCGTCAGCACCGCCGCCACGCTGGTCAGGTTGAATTCCCACCCCAGGAAGGCGAACATGCCCAGGGTGGTGACGACGTCGTGCAGAAGCGCCGCCACGCCGCACAGCCCGAACTGCCACTCGAAACGGAACCAGACGTAGATCAGGATTCCCGCGAGGGCGAGCGTCACCGCCGCGACACCGTCCCACAGCAACTCGTCCGAAACCTTCGGGCCGACGATCTCCGTCCTGCGATACTCGACGCCGGACCCCAGAGCCCCCCTCACCTGCTCCAGCGCCGCCTGCTGCGCCGCATCGCCGCCTTCCTGCATGGGCAGGCGGATCAGCACCTCGTGGGCGTCCCCGAACTCCTGCAACTCGACCTCGCCGAGGCCGAGGTTGGACAGCGCGCTCCGCATCTCGCCCACGTTGGCGACCTGGGCCGTCCTGACCTCGATCAGGATGCCGCCCTTGAAGTCGATGCCGAAGTTCAGCCCCCGCACCAGAAGCAGGGCGATCGCACCCAGCACCATCAGGCACGAGAACGTGAAGAACGCGCGCCGGTTGGCGATGAACGGGACTTTCGTATTCGGAGGAACAATCGCAAAGCCGTGGAACATGGACGTCCTCCTAGACCGCCAGGGCCTTGGGCTTGGTACGCTGCAACCAAGTCACGACCATAAGGCGGGTCACCATGATCGCGGTGAACATCGAGGTGATGATGCCGATCGACAGGGTGACCGCGAAGCCGCGCACCGGGCCCGACCCGAAGATGTACAGGAACAAGGCGGCGATCAGCGTCGTCAGGTTGGAATCGATGATCGTGGTCATCGCCACTGAGAAGCCGGAATCGATGGCCGACATCGGCGTCCTTCCGGCGCGCGTCTCCTCGCGGATGCGCTCGAAGATGAGAACGTTTGCGTCGACCGCCATGCCGACCGTCAGCACGATGCCCGCGATGCCAGGCAGCGTCAGGGTCGCCTGCAGGACCGACAGCAACGCCAGGATCGACACGACGTTGAAGACGAGGGCGAGGTTGGCGAAGATCCCGAACAGGCCGTAGGCGAGCACCATGATGATGACCACGGCGATCGTGCCGATGATGCTGGCGAGTTTGCCGGCCTCGATCGAATCCTGGCCCAGCCCTGGGCCGACCGTCCGCTCCTCGAGAATGGTGAGCGGCGCCGGCAAGGCGCCGGCCCGCAGCAGTAGTGCCAGGTCCTGCGCCGACTGGACGGTGAACTGGCCGGTGATGATGCCCGAGCCGCCCAGGATCGGCTCCCTGATAACCGGCGCGCTGATCACCTTGCCGTCGAGCACGATCGCGAACTGCTTGCCGACGTTGTGGGCGGTCACGTCGCCGAACCGCTTTGCGCCGACGGCGTCGAAACGGAACGAGACGGCCGGCATATTCGATTGCTGGTCGACCGTCGGCTGAGCGTTGGTCAGCATCTCGCCGGTGATGATCGCCCGCTTCTTGATCAGGTGCATCCGCGCCCGGCCCTGCCGGGGGTCGGATTCCTCGGCCGAGGGCAGCAGCTCGGATCCCGGGGGCACGCGGCCTGCCAGGGCCTCGGCCAGCGAGACCTGATCGTCGGTAAGGTGGAACGTCAGCTTGGCGGTCTTGCCAAGGATGTCCTTCATGCGCTCCGGCTCGTCGACGCCGGGAAGCTGCACCAGGATCCGGTTCTCGCCCTGGCGCTGGATCGAAGGCTCGCGCACGCCGGTCTCGTCGATGCGGCGGCGGATGATCTCGAGCGATTGCTCGACCACCGAAGAGGCGAGGTCCTGCAGAGCCGCCTCGGTGAACGCCATGCTGACGCGACCGCCTTCGCCCGCGGTGACCGTTATCGACCGGTCGAGGTCGCGCAGGATGTTGCGCGCCGTATCCATCTTGTCGGTGTCGCGGATGGTCACCGAGACGGTCGTGCCGCTGCGGCCCAGCCCTTCGTAGCGGATCCTCTCCTTGCGCAGCTCGGTGCGCACGGAATCGACCAGGGACTCGAGACGCTCAGCAATCACCGTGGCTACGTCCACCTCCAGCAGGAGGTGGGACCCGCCTTGAAGGTCGAGCCCCAGGCTGATCTGCTGATGCGGCAGCCAGTTCGGCAGCTTCTCCGCGCTTTCACGGTCGACGAAGTTCGGCGCGAGGAACGCGAAGCTGAGCGCGGTCACAGCGAGAACGAACAGGATCTTCCATCTCGAGAAGTAGATCATTCCGACGCCGGGGCCTTAAGACTTGCCCTTGCCTCCCAAGAGGTTCTTGAGCATCGAGCCGGGCGTCTTGCGCTCGGTCGCAGCGCCCTGGGCGGCACCCGAGGGCTCGTTGGCGTTCGCCGGCTCGGTCCTGGACAGGACCGTCGCCACCATCCCGCGCTGGACCCGGACCTTGATGCCCTCGGCGATCTCGACCTGCAGGACGCCGTCATCGATGACCTTGGTCACCGTGCCCTCGATGCCGCCGCCGGTGACGATCTTGTCGCCACGCCGAATCGCGCCGAGCATTTCGCGGTGCTGCTTGGCCTTCTTCTGCTGGGGGCGGATCAGCAGGAAATAGAAGACGACGAAGATCAGGATCAGAGGCAGGAACGCCTCGAACCCCGCCGTGGCACCT
This sequence comes from Rhodospirillales bacterium, assembly GCA_018432935.1. Classification (GTDB taxonomy): domain Bacteria; phylum Pseudomonadota; class Alphaproteobacteria; order Rhodospirillales; family Shumkoniaceae; genus JAHDSF01. Next base: position 286,779 of record JAHDSF010000018.1, read on the forward strand.
CCCGCCTGCGCATATGCTGGCGAAACGAACATCGCTTGCTCCTTCGACTATGCTGGGGCCGGAATATAACCGTCCGAGCACCCGGCGCAACAGATACCCACGCCGGGCGGTACAAGCACCACCAAGGCGCCGCACCATATCAGCCCTCATCCGCACTGAAAAGGGCAAAGCCCTGAGGGCCAGGGCAGCGAATCCAGGTTAACAACGCCTGCCCATATCCCCCGGACGGGCTGCGCTCCCCCTCACCCCGACCCTCTCCCCCATTTCATGGGGGCGAGGGAGCCGAACCATAGCCCCCCTCGCCCCGCGTCGGCGGGGAGAGGGTCGGGGTGAGGGGGTTTTCCGATCGCCGTCAGCCCTCTCTTAACCCGAGTTCGGAGCCAGGCCCTGCGGCGGCCGCTCAAACCGGTCGACCACCCCCTTCGGGGGATCTCCCCGCTGCCGGTACCGGAAGGGCCACGGCCCTGCTAGAGTCGCCTTGTCACGCCAGAGTGGAGAGTATCCGGATGCTGCTGAACCTCGAAGACAGGATCGTTCTCGTTACCGGCGGATCGAAGGGAATCGGGCTGGCCTGCGCCCGCGCCTTCGCGGCCGAGGGCGCCAAGGTCGCGATCTGCTCGCGCTCCGCCCCCAGCCTCGATGAGGCCCGCCGCCACCTGCCAGAGGCGCTCGTCCATGCCGCCGACCTTCGCGACCCTGCAGCGGCGGCCGCGATGGTCGATGCCGTCGAGGACGCGCTGGGTCCGATCGAGGTGCTGGTCAACTCGGCCGGGGCGGCGCAGCGCACCGCACCGGACGCGCTTACACCCGACGCCTGGCGAGCCGGCATGGACGCGAAGTTCTTCACCACCATCAACGTGACAGACCCGGTGATCAAGCGAATGGCCGCTCGCGGCGGCGGTGTGATCGTCACCGTGATCGGCAACGGCGGCAAGGTCGCCACCGCGACTCACCTTCCCGGCGGCGCAGCCAATGCGGCCCTCATGCTGGCGACGGCCGGGCTCGCCGCCGCCTACGCGGCCAAGGGAGTGCGGGTGGTGGGCGTGAGCCCGGGCCTGACCGAGACCGGCCGCGTCGCCCAGGCGATGGCAGCCGACGCCCGTCTGGCCGGGATCTCCGCCGACGAAGCCCGCGTCCGCGCCGTCGCCCGCCTCCCGCTGGGTCGCATCGCCTCGCCCGACGAGATCGCAGACGCCGTGGTCTTCCTCGCCTCCGAGCGGGCAAGCTACATCACCGGCGTGACCCTCAGCCTCGACGGCGGGATCAACGCCACCATCGTCTGACCGGCCCCAGCCTGCCTGGCCGAGAGCCCGGGACCGGCCATCGCGTCCTCATCCGGACAGCCACGACTCCGGGCTGATCCTTGTCCCGTTCAGGGCGCTGCCGATGCCTCTCTCGACATGCCCGACCAGCGGTGTAGGGTTTTCCGGCGGACAGACAATCGTCCGCGGGAGGAAGCGATGGTCTCGATCCGCAAGCTGCCGGCCGCCGGCATCGTCGCCTGTTGTCTGGCCTGCCCCGCCCTGGCCCAAGGCCCCGACGACGTCGAGCGCAACCAGGAAGCCGCCCGGGCGCTGGAGCAGCAGAACCTGCCCGAGAAGTTCAAGGAGGCCGAGGCGCTGGCGGTGGATTTCCTCAAGGGTGCGACGACCGATGACAGCGACAAGCTGATCGACGTCGCGATCACCGCGGCATCGCTGGGATTCCCGCCCGCTGGCGTCGCGCTCGGGATCATGAAGGGGCTGCTGTTCGACATGAAGACCAGCCCCGACCCCGTGGCCGAGGCTCTGCGAGCGCTCGACCGCCGCCTGATCGCCGCAGAAAGCGACATCCGCGCCCTTCAGGCCTCGGTCCAGCAGCTGCGCGACAACGATCTCAAGATCGAGAACCGGCAACGTCTGTTCGAGCTCGACAACCGTCGGGCCGAAATCCGGAGGCTCAAGAACCGCCTGCTGGAACGCCCCCAGGGAGCGGCGGCGCGAAGCCTGGTCGACGAGGCCCTCGCCGAGGCCGACCGCTTTCTTCCCGATGCCGAGCACCGGGAGTTCATGTGGTACTGGAGCGACATCCGCGTCTACACTGATCCGGCAACCGGACGGCTCCGTAGCGCCATGCTGCCGCAACGCTTCGAGCCCGACCTCATCCTCGAGGCCTATCTGCAGAGCCTCGCCATCCTGGTCGCGGCGGTAAGACACGGCGGTTACGATTCCCGGCTCAAGCCGCGGATCGAGCGTCACGTCGCGTTCCTCACCGAGAACCCGCCCGCGCATCCCGAGTGGCCGATGCCGCTGCCGCTGCGCATGCAGGGCCGCATCGGCTGCGAGACGCGGGTGCCCGACATGCAGTACCCGGACCGCGACGGCGTCTGCCGAAACACGATCGTCTGCACCGAAGCTTTTCCCGATGCCGGCGGCCACTACGTCGGCCAGACGAGACCGTTCCTCACCAAGGCGGTCGGGATTCGCGGCGTCAACCTGGGTGACTGGTGCCCGAAGGACATGCTGTCCAAGGTCGCGCCGATGATTGTCGACCTCGGGGACCGGGTCGGCGATGCCGGAATCGTCGAGCGCATCGAGATCATGGCCCTGGCCGCCCAGTCGCTGCAGGGGCTGGGCCAGCTCGTCAACCCCAGGTTCGACTACACCTACTCCTACCCCCAGTATTTCTACGCCGTGACCGACGAAGGCGAGGTGCTGGAGTACGTCCATGAGATCGTCGAAGACCGCAACCCGCCGCCGCCGCGGGACCAGTTCCGCGAACGGCCGGAGGGACGGGTCGCCGGGGGGGCGCAGGTCGACCTCGGGGCCGCCGGCATTCGCGAGAGGGTCATGGGACCGGTCGGCCAATCCGGTTCGACGTCCTTGGAATCCCGCAGCGTCCTGCAGGACAACAGCCCCGCGCTCCTCGCCTCGCCGCCGCCGGTGGTCCGGCAGAAGCTGGTCGGTCCCTACCCGGTCGGCGGCGGCTGGACCGGGTACGCCAACGCCTATTCCGGAGGGGTCTACGGCCTGGGCGCCGCGGTCTACGGCCTGACCCCTGCAGGCGAACTGGACTGGCGCCGTCACGACAACTACCGCGGCGGCACCGACAACTGGACGGCGCCGGTGCGCGTCGGCCGGGGCTGGAACGGCTACACCAGGATCTTTGCAGCCGGCGACGGCGTCGTCTACGGCATCGACGGCGCCGGCGACCTCTACTGGTACCGTCACCTCGATGCCGCCGCCACGACGCCGAATGCGCAGTGGAAGGGACGGGTCAAGGTGGGCAACGGCTGGGGCAGCTTCGTGCACGTGTTCGCGACCGGCGAAGGGGTCGTCTATGCGGTCCGACCCGACGGCGTGCTGCTGTGGTACGTCCACCGGGGATACCAGACCGGAGCCCCCGACTGGAGCGGACCGAGGGAGGTCGGCACCGGATGGGCTCACTTCAAAACGATTTTCTCGACGGGCGAGGGCCGCATCTACGCCGTCCAGCCCGGCGGAGAGCTCTATGCCTACCACCACGTCGCCTACAAGGACGGCGGCGCGCTGTGGAATCCCAACCTGATGCTGGGACAGGGGTTCGACCGCTTCGCCTATCTGTTCCCGGCGATGTGGGGGACACCGGTCTTCCAGGGACCTCGCTAGCCGTGGCCTCGACCTGAAGGTCGAGAATGGCGGAACCACCTCGCTCTCCCCATCTGCTGCCCATGCGCGTCCTGCGACTGCTCCTGGCGGTGATCATCACCGTCGTCCTTGCCTCCCCCGCCGGGGCGGGAGAGCGCGAGGACCGGCTGGACACGCTGTTCGTCGAGCTCCGGCACGCCGCCGACGCCGAGGCGGCGCGGCCGATCGAGGCCGCCATCTGGCTGCTGTGGAGCGCCACCGGACGCATCGAGACCGATCGCATCATGGCGCGTGGCATCGCCGCCATGCAGCGCGGCGGCTTTGCCGAGGCGCTCGCTGCTTTCGACGAGCTCGTGGCTGCGGCGCCCGAGTGGGCCGAGGCCTGGAACAAGCGGGCCACGCTGTACTACCTGATGGACGACTACGAAGCTTCGGTCGCCGACATCGGGAAGACCCTGGCGCTGGAACCGCGCCACTTCGGAGCGCTGTCCGGGCTCGGGCTGATCTACGTCGCGATCGGCAACGAGGAGGCCGCACTCAAGGCTTTCGAGAAGGCGCTGACCATTCACCCCCACATGTCCGGACCGGCGCGATTCGTCGACATTCTGCGGGATATGGCCGAAGACTCGGCGATCTGAAAGCCGCCCCCGAACGTTGACCCGTCCGCCCGCGAAGGCGTAAACCGCGGGATCGCTGCCAGCGGGGAGGGGGAGACCATGGGGGCGGGAGATCCGGCGCGCTACATGTACGCGCCCGAGGTCGAGCGGATGGCGCGCTCGGACTTGGCCGAGCTGCAGATGCAGCGCCTGCGGCGCACTCTCGAGCTCGCCTATGCCAGGGTGCCGCACTATCGGACCGCGTTCGCGGCCGCGGGGGCCAAGCCGGACGATCTGCGTTCGCTGGACGACCTCCGGCGGTTCCCGTTCACGGTCAAGGCCGACCTCCGCGACAATTACCCGTTCGGGCTGTTTGCGGTGCCGCGCGAGAAGGTGATGCGCCTGCACGCCAGCTCCGGCACCACCGGCAAGCCGACAGTCGTCGGCTATACGGCCCGCGACATCGACACCTGGGCCGAGATCATCGCACGCGCCCTGGCCTGCGCCGGCGCCCGACCCGGAGACGTGGTGCACAACGCGCTCGGCTACGGCCTGTTCACCGGCGGGCTGGGCTTCCATTACGGGGCCGAGCGCCTCGGCTGCACGGTAACGCCGATGTCGGGCGGGCAGACCGAAAAGCAGATCGCCCTGATGCTCGATTTCGGCGCCCGGGTCCTGGTCTCGACCCCCTCCTACACCCTCAACCTCGCCGAGGTGGCGGAGAAGAGCGGCATCGACCTGCCCGCCTCGTCGCTGGCGGTCGGGGTGCTGGGGGCGGAACCGTGGTCGGAATCGATGCGCGCCGAGATCGACCGCCGGCTCGGCATCGCCGCCATCGACTCCTACGGCCTGTCCGAGATCATCGGGCCGGGCGTGGCGATGGAGTGCCACCTGCGCTCCGGCCTGCACGGCTGGGAGGACCATTTCCTGTTCGAGATCGTCGACCCGGAGACGCTCGAGTCGCTGCCCCTTGGCGCCGAGGGCGAGTTGGTCATCACCACCCTCACCAAGGAGGCGATGCCGATGGTGCGCTACCGCACCCGCGACATCACCCGGCTCGACCCCACCCCCTGCCCGTGCGGCCGCACCCACGTCCGTTTGCTGCGGGTGGCGGGCCGTAACGACGACATGCTGATCATCCGCGGCGTCAACCTCTATCCCTCGCAGATCGAGGCCGTCCTGCTCGGCCATCCCGGGCTTGCGCCGCAGTACCAGCTGGTGGTCGCCCGCCAGGGCTCGCTCGACCACCTGACGGTCGAGGTGGAGGCCGCAGAAGCCGGCGCCGACCGCACCGTCCTCGGCATGAAGCTGCGGCAGCACATCAAGTCGATGCTCGGGCTTTCCTGCGAGGTGATCGTGCGCCTGCCCGGCGAGCTGCCGCGTTCCCAGGGCAAGGCCAAGCGGGTCCGCGACCTGCGCAAGGAAACGCCGGCCGGCTGAGGCGGCGCTTCCCTGCAGACGCTCCTAAGTCAGTCCGCGCCCTCGGGCGCCGCGCGCAAGGCAGCGTGCTCGAGCTTGGCAAGGACGGCCACCGCCGGCGCCTGGCCGAGGACGAACCCGGTCCTGCGGCTGGCCGAGTGCCTCTCGGTCCCATTGCGCGAGCGTAACGCGCTGCTTGCCGCCGCCGGTTTCGCCCCGGTCTATCCGCAGCGCCCGCTCGACGATCCCGGACTGGAGGCGGCGCGCCGGGCGGTCACGCTGATCCTCAAGGGCCACGCGCCCCATCCGGCGCTTGCCGTGGACCGCCACTGGACCCTCGCCGCCGCGAACCGGACGGTTGCGCCCCTGCTCGCCGGCGCCCACGAGGGCCTCCTGCAGCCGCCCGTCACCAGTCGGGCAAGGGACGTAGGCTCCTCGGTTCCGATTTCTGTTGAAGGCGATGCCTCGGTCTGGAACAAGGTTGACGTGACGATCGCGGAGTTCTTGGGGGCAGACATGGACGTAGTGGTCCCGGACATGGGCGAGCACACCGCCGAAGTTGTGGTCAAGAAGTGGCGCGTGGCCCCTGGCGAGCGCGTCGAGCCCGGCGCGGAACTTGCCGAGGTGGAATCGTGGAAGGCCGCCGTCATTATCGAAGCGGAGAGCGCCGGCACCGTGGCCGAAATCCGCGTCGAGGCGGGTGCGACCGTTGCCGTCGGCAGCGTGATCTGCCGCATCGACCCCGGTAGAGCGGCGACAGACTTCCGCGAGGAAGCGCCGGCCGGCTGATATGCCGGCCGGACTGGATGCGAGAGCTCACCGGACCCGCTCGACCACCACCGGCACCGGACGGCAGACGGTGTTGCAGACCGGCGAGTGCTGCCGGGCATAGGCCAGGAGGGCGTCCACCTCTTCGTCCGGGCAGTCGGCCTCGACCTTCATCCGGATTCTGATCTCCTGGTATCCCGGGTGCACGGTGTCGTCGAGGCCGAGCAGGCCGCGGAGGTCGATGTCGCCTTCCAGCTCGGTCGAGACGTTGCGGAGCGTGATGCCGCGCGCAGTGGCATGAAGGACGAAAGTGGTGGTCACGCATCCCGCCAGGGCGTGCAGCAGGAACTCGACCGGATTGGCGCCTTCGTTGTTGCCGAGCAGGACCGGCGGCTCTCCGTTGGTGAACTCGAACGACGTCGTCCGGGAGGTGTCCTCGCGGCCGGCGCCGTAGAAATCGCGGATCGTCGAATGGTTCGCTCCGCCCTCGAGCCAGACGTTGCGGGCGCGGAACTGAAACTGTGCCAACGCGCTGTCGGCGCTGATCGCGGCGATGGTGTCCATGGCCGCCTGAACGTCAAGGCCGTTCAGGGTGGTGGCTTCCTTGGTGGCAGTCGTTTGCTGCGTCATCGTGTCTCTCCATCCTCTTCGGGGTACCGCTGGTGCGCGGCTGACGAAGCGAGGATACGGAGCTAACTTCGCCGACATCAGATCGGCTTCGGTCAGAACCGTTCCGTTCGTGCCACAAACGAGGACGCCGAGGTGCACACAGGCCCCGTCGACGCCCTGATCGTCGCGCTGCCCGAGACCGCCGGATCGGCGCTTTACGGCATGCTCGACGTGCTGGCGGCGGCGGGGAGCTTGTGGCCGCAACTGGTCGGCGACGGCCAGCCCAGGACGCTGATCCGGCCGCGCATCGTCGGCCCCTCGCGTCAACCTTTCCGTTGCGGCAACGGCATTCCCGTCAGCCCCGACCTGGGCGTGGACGAGGAACCGGTCGCCGAGATCGTCATCCTGCCGGAGCTGTGGCTTGCCCCCGACGACGATATGAGGGATCGCTACCCCGAGCTTCTTGCCTGGATCCGAACCCGCCACCGCACCGGCGCCGTGGTCTACTCCGCCTGCTCGGGCGCTGTCCTGCTGGCGGCCACCGGGCTCCTCGACGGTCGCGAGGCCACCTCGCACTGGGGCTACCAGGACCTGTTCCGGACGCGTTTTCCCGAAGTGCGGTTCCGCCCCGAGCCCAACCTCGTGTTCGCCGACCGCAGCGGCCGGATCGTCACGGCGGGCGGGACGACGTCCTGGCACGACCTTGCGATCCATATCATCTCGCGCCACTGCAGCCCCGGCGAGGCGCTGCGCATCGCCAAGCTGTACCTGTTGAAATGGCACGGCGAGGGCCAGCTTCCCTACGCCAGTCTGGTGCGCCGCCAGCCGCACGCCGATGCCGCGGTCCGGCGTTGCGAGCGATGGCTGGCCGAGCATTTCGCGGATCCCTGCGCCGTCGCCGGAGCAGTCGCGGCCGCCGGCCTCGCCGAACGCAGCCTGAAGCGCCGCTTCAAGGCGGCGACCGGCTCGACCCTGATCGCCCGCGTCCAGAATTTGCGCGTGGAGGAAGCCAAGCGCCTGCTCGAGACGAGCGCCTTGCCGTTCGAGGAGATCGCAGCCGCCGTCGGCTATGAGAACCCGGCCTTCTTCCGTGCCCTGTTCAGGCGCTCCGTCGGGCTCACGCCGGGGGAGTACCGCCGGATGTTCCGACCCTTTGCTTCAGGAGGGCTGCCTGATCCCGTTTCCGAGGTGGCGCCCGCGGCAACCGGGCGCACGGCAGAAGACTAAGGCGGCGGCAACGCAGGACAACTGAGGACGCGAAGGATTGGACGATTGGATGCTTACACGCTCGTGCTGGTGGGCGGCGGAGCCATCATCCTGCTGACGGCCTGGCTGCCGATGCTGTTGCGCCACCGGCCGCTGTCACTGCCGATCTTCTGCGTCCTGTTCGGAGCGGCCGTGTTCAGCCTGCCTGGCATCGGTCTGGCGCCGCGCCCGCTGGAGAGAAGCGGCATCACCGAACACCTGACGGAGTTGGTGGTCATCGTCGCATTGATGGGCGCCGGGCTGCGCATCGAGCGCCCGCTCGGCTGGCGCCCATGGAGCATCACCTGGCGCCTCCTCGGCATCACCATGCCCCTGACCATCGTCCTGATTGCCGTGGCGGGATGGGCTTTCATCGGCCTCTCGGCGTCCGCTGCCGTGCTCCTGGCCGCAGCGCTGGCGCCGACGGATCCGGTGCTGGCGAGCGATGTCCAGGTCGGCCCGCCACGCTCCGGCGTCGAAGGAGACGTGCGCTTCGGCCTCACCTCGGAAGCGGGCCTGAACGACGGCCTCGCCTTCCCCTTCGTCTACCTGGCCCTGGCCATGGCGGCGGATGGTCCAGCGCCCGGTGCGTGGACGTGGCAATGGCTGGGAGTCGACGTGCTCTGGCGTATCGGCGCCGGCTTGGTCATCGGCTGGCTGGTGGGGCGGAGCTTGAGCTTCCTTGTCTTCCGCCTCCCCGACCGCACCCGGCTCGCCGATACCCGCGACGGTTTCGTCTCGCTGGGGATCACGCTGGTCTCCTATGGCGTCACCGAGCTTGCGCACGGGCTCGGTTTCCTCGCCGTCTTCGTCACCGCCCTCCAGCTCCGCCGTCATGAGCGGCTGCACGACTACCACGAACGCCTGCACGACTTCGCCGAGCAGACGGAGCGCTTGCTGATGATGATCCTGCTGGTCCTGTTCGGCGGCAGCATCGCCGGCGGCCTGTTGGCTCCGTTGAGCTGGGGCGGATTGTTCCTGGTCGCCTTCGTGCTGCTGGTGGCGCGACCGCTTACCGGCTGGATCGGCCTCCTCGGCGGCCCGAAGTCCCTGAAAGAGCGGGCGGTGATCTCGTTCTTCGGCATCCGGGGCATCGGCACCTTCTACTATCTCGCCTTTGCCGCCAACCGCCAGGATTGGCCCGAGGCCGATACCTTGTGGGCCATCGCCGGCGCCTGCGTGCTGACCTCGGTCGTGCTGCACGGCGTCACGGCGACCCCGGTGATGAACCGCCTGGACAGCACCGATTCCCGTTGAACGACCAATGCCGGGACCGCCGCGGCTGTTACAATCCGACACCTTTCCGGGCGTCCTCCGATACACGCCGGAAACAACCGCTTCCCAAGTGCAGATCATGGCGATCCTGACAGCGAGGCGCGTGACGATGCGGTTTGGCAAGATCCTGGGACTGGGCATGCTCGCTCTGGCCGGCGAGGCGGCAGCGCAGGGGTTCGATCCCGCCCGGATGGCGCGCGAGGGAGTGGCCGAGCCCTTTGTCGGCGTCACCACCGACGGCACGCCCGAGGGGGACCTGTTCCGGGTCGAGACGACAGGCGTCTCGACGGCGCCGGTGATCGAGGCCGCACAGGTGTTTCTCGCCTCGCTGAACGAGGCGCAACGGGCCAGAACCCTGTTTCCGGTCGACGATGCCGAGTGGCGCCACTGGGCCAACATCCACCGCTTTCCCCGCCAGGGGACCTCGCTCGACGAGATGACTCCCGAACAGAAGGACAAGGCCTACGCGCTGCTCCGCGCCGCGCTTAGCGAACGGGGATACAAGACCTCGCGCGACATCATGCGGCTCAACCATCACCTGGGCGAGCTGGTCGCCAACTTTCGCGACTACGGCGAGCATCTCTACTGGTTCACCGTCATGGGCGAGCCGTCGCCGACCGAGCCCTGGGGCTGGCAGATCGACGGCCATCATTTGGTCATCAACTACCTTGTCCTCGGCGACCAGGTGGTGATGACGCCGACCTTCATGGGTTCGGAACCGGTAAGGGCAGCCTCGGGCAAGTACGCCGGAACCTCGATCCTCGAGCTCGAGCAGGAGAAGGGCCTGGCGTTCATGCGCTCGCTCGCGCCCGAGCAGAGGCGCGCTGCCCTGCTCCGCGCCGGCAAGGCGCGGGGAGAGAACCGCGCCGAGATGTTCAAGGACAACGTCGTCATCCCTTACGAAGGCGTACGCGGCGAGCACCTCGCGGCGCCGCAGCGGGAGGCGCTGATGGACCTCATCGGCCTGTTCGTCGGCAACATCCGCGACGGTCACGCCCGCATCAAGCTGGAGGAGGTCCGCGAGCACCTGGACGCAACCCACTTCGCCTGGATCGGCGGCACCGGCGGCGACGACGTGTTCTACTATCGCATCCACAGTCCGGTGGTGCTGATCGAGTTCGACCACCAGGGCCCGATCGCGCTGTCCGGCCCGCGCGGCGAGGCAACCCGCAACCACGTCCATACCGTGGTCCGGACCCCCAACGGCAACGACTACGGCAAGGACCTGCTGCGCCAGCACTACGAGGCGGTCGGGCACGATCCCGACCATGGCCACGTAACCCCTTAGCTCGACAGCGCCACCGCGCGGGGCCGTCCGGTTTGATCGAAGCCCGTCGCGCTCCCATGTGACGGGCTCCCCGCCGTCACGAAAGGAGACCCGGCATGCTGCTGGCGTTCGCGATCGGCATCGTCGCCGGGCTGCGCAGCATGACGGCGCCGGCGGCGGCAAGCTGGGCCGCCCACCTCGGAGCGGTCGACCTTGACGGGTCGTGGCTGGCCTTCCTCGCCCAGCCTTGGGCGCCGTGGATCCTGACGGTGCTGGCACTGGCCGAGCTGGTGGTCGACAAGCTGCCCCGAACTCCGCGCCGCACGAAACCCGGAGGGTTCGGCGCCAGGATCGTCACCGGCGCCGTTTCGGGCGCCGCGCTCGCCGCAGCCGCGACCATCGGCGGTGCGGTCGCCGGCATCCTGGGGGCCGTCCTGGGTACGCTCGGCGGCTATGCCTGCCGCGCCAGGCTGACCGTGGCGTGGAACCGCGACCTCCCCGCCGCCCTGGTCGAGGACGCCGTCGCGATCGCCGCCGCCGCGGCCATCGTCCTGGCCCTGCCGTGAACCGTCAACCTGCGAAGGACATGCTCCGATGATCGTCATCCGCGACCGCAGCAGCCGGGGAAGGACGCAGCTCGGCTGGCTCGACAGCCGCCATTCGTTTTCCTTCGGCGGCTACCGCGACCCCGCCCACATGGGGTTCCGCTCGCTGCGCGTGATCAACGAGGACCGGGTGATCGAAGGCGCCGGCTTCGGCGAGCACGGCCACCGCGACATGGAGATCGTCTCCTACGTCCTCTCGGGCGCCCTCGAGCACAAGGACTCGCTCGGCAACGGCTCGCTGATCCGGCCCGGCGAGGTACAGCGGATGTCGGCCGGCACCGGCATCCGCCACAGCGAGTACAATCCCTCGGCGACCGAGCCCACCCGCTTCCTGCAGATCTGGACCCTGCCCGAGCGCGAGGGGCTGCCGCCCGGCTACGAGCAGAAGAGCTTTCCCGCTGCGGAGAAGCGCGGCCGCTTCCGCCTGGTCGGCGACCGCCGCGGCAGCGACGGCGCCGTCACCATCCACCAGGACGTCCGCATGTACGTCGCCGAGATGGAGCCGGGAAGCCGCCTCGCCCACCCGATCGCCGACGGCCGTTACGCCTGGGTCCAGCTCGTCCGCGGCATCGCCGCCCTGAACGGGGACGAGCTGCGCGAGGGCGACGGTGCCGCGGTCAGCGGCGAGCCCGGGATCGAGCTGCGGACCGCCGCCCACGGCGCCGAGATCATGCTGTTCGACCTCGCCTAGCCCCCGGAATCGAGGACGCGCATGACGTTGACCGCCCGGCCCTCGTGCTTCGACGGGCTCAGCATGAAGGCCTCATCCTGAGCCTGTCGAAGGATGCGGCCCGCTAACGCCGCCCGACTACTTGACGGCCGAGAGCGTCATCGTGGTGGTGTAGGAGCTCCCTTCGGCGATCGCCACCGCCCGCTCGGTCGCGTCCGCCGGCTCCACGCACAGGTATCCGCGATGGTTCCCCGCCCCCAGGTCGGGGACGTTGCGGTCGTTGTCGCCGGCGTTCCAGACCATGCGACAGCGGCAGTCGGACTCGATGCGGTACGTTCCGGCCGGGCTGGCGATCTGCTGCACCGCCGGGGTATCGAAGAACAGCTTGGTGGTGGTGCCGGCGACGCCGAGCGGCCCGTCCTGCCGTTTGCGGGCGTTCTTGTCCTCGCGGTCCTCGTAGGTGCAGCCTTCGAGCCCGGTAACCGCTGCCTTCGTCACGTCACCGACATTAAAGTAGGTGTGGAAGGCGAACTCGAATCGGGCCTCGCCGCCGCCGGCGTTGCGCGCCGAAAGCGTCAGCGTCAGCGCCTTGCCGACCACGATCTCGAGCGAGAACGCGAAGGCGTGCGGCCACATGGCCCGGGTCGCCGCCGAATCGGCCAGGCTCAGCACCAGCCGGGTGGCGCCGTCGCCCAGGGTCTGCAGGTCCTCGACCGCCCACGGCAGCAGCCGCGCGAAGCCGTGCAGCGGGTGCCCGTCCGGATGCGGCCCGAACCAGGGCAGGCAGAGCGGAATCCCGGCGCGGATCGGCTGCCCCTTCTTCATCACCGCCTTCGGCGACTGCCACAGCATGTCCTTGCCGCCGGCGGGGGTGAAGGAAAGGACGTGCGCCCCCTGCAGGGCGACCACCGTCCGCGACAGTGGATTGTCGAGGACGATGACGGGAAGCGAGCCGTCGAAATGGGGAAACAGCTCGCTGGACTGGCAGAGCCTTGCGGCGTTCGTGTTCATGCGGTTCATCCGATTGGGTTGCTGCGACAAGGAGGACGCAAGCCCCTCGCCCGCTCTTGCGTCCGCACGCGCATCGAAGCCCTTGCGCCGCCCGCCGTCAAGCCCAGGCAAACCGGTTGAGCGCCCCGGCGGCCCGTGGTGTACTGCGCCGGCGCGAAACCAAGGGAGGATCCGACGATGTCCGCTTCGAAGGTGTGCGTGATCGGTCTCGGCATCATGGGGCAGGCGGTGGCGCGCCGGTTCCTCGACTGCGGGCTCGCCCCCCGGGTGCGCGGGCGCCGCCCGGAAACCGAGGATCCGCTGGTCGCCCAAGGGGCGACGCGGGTGGCGAGCCCGGCGGAGGCCGCCGCTACCTGCGACTACGTGATCCTCCTGCTGCCGACGCCCGAGGCGGTCGAGCACGTCACCTTCGGCACCGACGGCATCGCCGCGGCGGGGCGGCGCGAAACGCTGGTGATCGACATGTCGACCACCGATCCCGACCTGACCCGGCGGCTGGCGTCCCGCCTGCACGCGGAAACCGGGATGCGCTGGCTCGACGCGCCGCTGTCGGGCGGCGCCCCGGGGGCGCTTTCGGGGACCCTGACCCTGATGGTCGGCGGCAGCGAGGCCGACTTCGAGGACGCCCGCCCCCTGCTCGGCCACCTGTGCAGCAACTACACCCTGATGGGCCCGACCGGCGCCGGCCAGTCGACCAAGATGATCAACCAGATCCTCGTCGGCTGCACCTATTGGGTGCTGGCCGAGGCGATCGCGCTGGCCAAGCGCACCGGGGTCGACGCCGGCAAGCTGGCGGCGGTGTTCAAGGGCGGCCGCGCCGACTCCCGCCTGCTTCAGGAGTTCGGCCCGATGATGGCCGCCGGCTCGTGGGAGCAGACGGGCAAGATCTCCAGCATGGTCAAGGACTTCGGCCTGATCGAGCAGGTCGCCGCCAAGGCCGGCCAGCCGCTGCCGATGACGGCGGTGGCTGCCGCCCTGCAGCGCGTCCTCAACAACCGCGGCCTCGGCGAGGAGCCGAACGCCGCGGTGATGAAGCTGTACGAGGACTGAGCGGCGCCTCGAAGCGACCTCATGGTGAGCCCGTCGGACCATGAGGTCCGGGTAGACGAGCCCCATCCTTCGACAAGCTCAGGATGAGGCCCTCGGCAAAGGCGAGCCCTTGCGGCGCCTTGCCCCTACTCCACCGCGATCCTCTCGCCGGTGAAGGCCGGGATGAAGCGCTCGCCGAAGCGTTCCTTGAGCCGCGACATCATCGGGAAACCGGTGCAGTGGTTGGCAGCGACGAACTCGGGTTTCCAGGCGGCCAGCCGCTCGATGGTGCGGTCCTGCTGGTCGGCGCCGACGGGGCCCAGATGGGTGCCGCCGACCCACCCCTGCAGGGTCGCAAGCCCGGTCACGGTGAAGCCGTGCAGCACCGCGTTGACGAGGCCGGAGTGGGTGCAGCCGCCGACCACCACCAGGCCCCGGCGCCCCTTCCAGTAGAGCACGGTGTCGTCGCTGAGAGGGTCGGGACGGTCGCCCGAGTCCTCGGCGAGAACGAGCCGGGCATCCCCGGTCTCGAAGTCGGTCACCCGCGGGATGGTGCCGCTGAACCACAGGCCGGGCGCGATTTCCAGCGGCTCGGCGCTGGCGGTCCAGGTGCCGGCCCGCGCGGTCACATACTCCTCGGCGAACGGCACCCCGACCGGCCGCCGCCGGCCCTTGCCGACCGAATAGTGGCGCCCGAACAGGCCGGGATGGGCGATCACCTGGACGTCGGGGCGGGCCTTCGCCAACACAGCCAGCAGGCCGCCGGTGTGGTCATGGTGGCCGTGGCTGAGGACGATGGTGTCGATCGTCTCCGGCCCCACGCCGAGGGCGACCAGGTTGCCGACCACCGCGCCGGTCTGGCCGGTGTCGTAGAGGATGCGCCGTCCCCCGGTCTCGATCAGGAACGCGACGCCGTGCTCGGCGACCAGCGGCAGCGACTGGTTGAAGGGGATGTTGTTCTCGATGGCGACGGTGATGTTCATGGCGCTTCCCCGCGGCAACATTGTAACGTTCCCTTTCCTCATACTCCTCCGCGGCCGGAAGTCCCAGGCGCTTTGCGACATTCAGCCGCGTCATCCGCCCCTGGTGCTAAAATGCCACAGGGTGTGGCAAACATGCCCCCGCTCCCCATCCGGCGCAGTGACACCCCGCCCCGCTCCCCCCTACCCTGGGGGTGCGATTTCGAGTGGGGGGAGAGATGGGCGACCCGATTCCGCGTTATCTGCTCGTCGGCCGCACGCCGGTTGCCATCGAGCGGGATTCCAGCGGCGCCGTCGCGGTGTTCGTGTGGAACTCGATGAACCGCGTTCTGGAACGGCTGGACGCCAGCGTGCTTGCGTTCTTGGGAGGGGTCGACGGTCCGGCCGATGCCCGGTCGGACGCCCCGGACATCTGGGAGATCACCCGCGAGATCTTCGACACGACGGTGGCCCGGCTGTTCGCCGGCGCCTCGCTCTCCCCGGACCAGGCCTTCCCGGAGCCGCCGAACCGGCAGTGACGGCTGCACCGCGCCGGCGGCCATGAAGCCGGAACCCGGCAGAGCCACAGCTTGAGGAGGAGCGCTTGGTGAACGGTTCTCCCCCGTGGTAGTCTGTACGGATGCCGCCTGTGTGGGTGAATCCGGGGAATTCATGGCGGCCGGGGGGATGAAGTCATGTCTTCTGCTCGCGTTTCGCGCCTTGCCGCAGCCCTGTTCCTGTCGTCGCTGTGGCTGGCGCCGTCGCCGGTGATGGCTGCCGCCGCGGGCGCCGGCCAAGCCGCCGCGCCATCGGCCACCCGGTCCTATGCCTGCCCGATCAACGGTTTCGAGCGAAGCGTGACCGTCACGACCAGCGCGACCGGCTGCGACGCGATCTACCGCAAGGAGGGCGGCGTCGCGCAGACGATCTGGCACTCGGACCACCACCCCGATATCTGCCTCGGCAAGGCCGCCGCGTTCGTGGACCGCCTGAAAGGTCTCGGCATCTCCTGCACCGCACGGTAAGGCCGGCTGAAAAGGTAGAAAAGGGGTCAGAGTCATGGAATGCCCCCCTGGAATGAGACAGAGGAATAGGGGACAGTTCTCCTGGGAGAGGGGAACTGATGACGACGGAAAGGGAGAGGCGATTATTCAGCCGCGAGTTCAAGCTGGCGGTGCTGGCGCGGATGGCGGCTGGGGAG
>JAHDSF010000021.1 GCA_018432935.1 Rhodospirillales bacterium
AAACATCGAGACAAGCCCCCAGATACGCCAGATCGCCGAACACCTCCGGCGGCAGCCGACGTGCGGCTTCGAAGCCTGTCATCCCCGCCGACCCGTCACGCCGTCGCCGTCGGCGGCGCGGTATGAGAAATGCGGGCTAGCCCTGGATTTCGACATGTTCCCGGCAACGAAGAGTACGAGAAGCAGCGCCAGAATGCCCACGCCGCCGATCAAGCCGCCGAAAAGGAGGAATAGAACCCCGTCAGGGTCGTCTGGTGCTGCCTCGCCATACATCAGCAGTTGTGGTGCCAAGCCGCCAAGGATGCCGGCGAGAAGCGGCTTGATCATGTGGATCATCGGCCCCCTCGCAGTATCAGGTTGCATTAATATCGATAAAATACACGGAAAAATGCGCATACACAAGGACTACTGACCCTGGCGTCTCGGCGGACTTGCACCCGGATGAGACGTGGGTGGCCGGGTCGAGCCCGGCCACGACGAAGGGGGGAAGCGCTTGGCTAGATCTCCAGCAGAATCCGCCGCGGGTCCTCGATGCACTCCTTGATGCGGACCAGGAACGAGACCGCCTCGCGGCCGTCGACGATGCGGTGGTCGTAGGAGAGCGCGAGGTACATCATCGGCCGGGCCTGGAGCGAACCGTCAGCCATCACCATCGGGCGCTGCTGGATCTTGTGCATGCCCAGGATGCCGGACTGCGGCGGGTTCAGAATCGGCGTCGACATCAACGAGCCGTAGACGCCGCCGTTGGTGATGGTGAAGGTGCCCCCCTGCAGCTCGTCCATCGTCAGCTTCCCGTCACGAGCCCGCTTGCCGAGGTCGGCAACCTTCTTCTCGACCGCGGCGAAGCTCATGGCGTCGGCGTCCCGGATCACCGGCACCACCAGGCCCTGCTCGGTGCCGACCGCAACGCCGATGTCGTAGTGGTTCTTGTAGACGATGTCGTCGCCGTCGATCTCGGCGTTGACCGCCGGGAAGTCGTGGAGAGCGACGATCGCCGCCTTGACGAAGAACGACATGAAGCCGAGCCGCACACCGTGCCGCTTCTCGAAGCCCTCCTGCAGCGATTTGCGGGCCTCCATGACGGCGCCCATGTCGCACTCGTTGAAGGTGGTCAGCATGGCGGCGGTGTTCTGCGCCACCTTCAGGCGCTCGGCGACGCGGCGGCGCAGCCGCGACATCCGCACCCGCTCTTCGCGCTCGCCGGCCGGGCGGGGCGCGGAGGGCTGCGGGGCCGGGGCGGGCTTCTCCTCCCGGGCTTCCGGCTGCGGCTGCGGCGGGGCGTCCTGGGCGGGGCCGACCTTGTCGAGGAAGGCGATCACGTCGCCCTTGGTGAGGCGGCCGTCACGACCCGAGGCCGGGATCATTCCGGGATCCAGCACGTTCTCCTCGACCAGCTTGCGCACCGCCGGCGACAGCGGGGCAGCGCGCTCCGGTTCACGGCTCTCCTCGACCGGCTTCTTCGGCTCCTCGAGGGGCCGCTTGGCCTCGGGCGCCGTCGCGGCGGGCTTGGGCGCCGCCGCTGCGACCTTCTCTCCGCCGGCCGCGATGCGGCCGAGCACGGCCCCGACTTCGACCTCCGCCCCCTGGTCAGCGACGATCTCGCCCAGCTTGCCCGCCTGGGGCGCGTTGACCTCGAGCGTCACCTTGTCGGTTTCAAGCTCGACCAGCGGCTCATCCTGTTCGACGGCATCGCCGACGCCCTTGAGCCACTTCGCCACCGTCGCCCCGGTGACCGATTCCCCCAGTTGCGGGACGACGATCTCGATCGCCATGCCTGCCTCCTTTTCTGAAGCCAAACCAAGTCAGCTTGAAACCGCCTTGCGCTCGTTGCGCACGTACGCCGCCCACTGGGGGATGCGCTGGAACGGCTTGTCCAGCGCCTCGACCTCGGTGGTCAGCGCATCGACGACCAGCTTCTGCTGCTCGGTCAGGTGGGTCTTGGCGCGGCCGGTCGCCGGCGAGGCGGCGGCCTTGCGCCCGGCGTAGGCCGGGTGGTGGTTCTCGCGCCCCAGCTCCAGCAGCATGTCGGTCAGCCGCGGGAAGATGAAGTACCAGGCGCCCATGTTGGCGGGTTCCTCCTGGCACCACACGACCTCGGCGCGGCGATAGCGGCCGATGACGTCGAACAGGGTCTGCCATGGCAGCGGATAGAGCTGCTCGAGACGGACGATGGCGACGTCGCGGATGTTCTGGCTGCGCCGGTACTCCAGCAGGTCGTAGTAGACCTTGCCCGAGCACAGCACGAGCCGCCTGACCTGGTCGTCGGGGACTAGCGGGTCGATCTCGGGGATGACACGACGGAAGCGGCCGCCGGGCCCGAAATCGGCAAGCTGCGAGACGCACAGCTTGTAGCGCAGCAGCGACTTCGGCGTGAACACGACCAGAGGCTTGCGGAAGTTGCGGTGCAGCTGGCGGCGCAGGACGTGGAAGTAGTTGGCCGGCGTCGTGCAGTTGACGACCTGCAGGTTGTTCTCGGCGCACAGCTGCAGGTAGCGCTCGATGCGCGCCGAGGAATGCTCCGGCCCCTGGCCCTCGTAGCCGTGCGGCAGCAGCATCACCAGGCCGCATAGGCGCAGCCACTTCGACTCGCCCGAGGCGACGAACTGGTCGATGATCACCTGGGCCCCGTTGGCGAAATCGCCGAACTGCGCCTCCCAGATCACCAGCGCGTGCGGCTCGGCCAGCGAATAGCCGTACTCGAAGCCCAGCACGCCGGCTTCCGACAGCGGGCTGTCGAGGACCTCGAAGTAGCCCTGGTCGCGCCGGATATGGTTCAGGGGGACGTGCTTCTGCTCGGTCTCCTGGTCGACCAGGACGGCGTGGCGGTGCGAAAACGTGCCGCGCCCGGAATCCTGGCCCGACAGCCGCACCCCGCTGCCCTCGGCAAGGACGCTGCCGAAGGCGAGGTGCTCGGCGGTGCCCCAGTCGATGTTCTCGCCGCTCTCGATCATGCGGCGGCGGGTTTCGAGCAGGCGCACGATCTTCCTGTTGACGTTGAAGCCCTCGGGCGCGGTCGAGATGGCGGCGCCGATCTCGCGCAGGGTGGCCAGCGGCACCGCGGTGTCGTCGTCGCGCATCTCCTCTTCGCCGACGAAGTTGGCCAGTCCCTTCCATTCGCCCTGCAACCAGTCGGCGGTGTTGGGCCGGTAGCTGCCGGTGGCGGCGAACTCCTCGTCCATGCGGGCACGGAACTCCGCCTCCAGCGTCGTCGCCTCCTGCTCGCTGACGACACCTTCCTGGACCAGCTGGCGGGTGTAGATCTCGCGGGTGGTCGGATGCTTGCCGATCGCCCGGTACATCACCGGCTGGGTGAAGCTGGGCTCGTCCGCCTCGTTGTGGCCGTGGCGGCGGTAGCAGAACATGTCGACCACCACGTCGCGCTTGAACTCCTGACGGAACTCGGTGGCGATGCGGGCGACGTGGACCACCGCCTCGGGATCGTCGCCGTTGACGTGGAAGATCGGCGCCTGGATCGACTTGGCGACGTCCGACGGATAGGGCGACGAGCGCGAATGCCGCGGCGCCGTGGTGAAGCCGATCTGGTTGTTGACGATGAAGTGGACGGTGCCGCCGATCGTGTAGCCGTGAAGCTGCGACAGCTCCAGGCTCTCGGCGACCAGCCCCTGGCCGGCGAAGGCGGCGTCGCCGTGCATCAGCACCGCCATCACCTGGCGGCGGTCGGCGTCGCCGCGCTGCACCTGCTTGGCGCGCGCCTTGCCCAGCACCACCGGGTTGACGGCCTCGAGATGGGACGGGTTGGCGGTCAGCGACAGGTGCACTACGTTGCCGTCGAAATCGCGATCGGCCGAGGCGCCAAGGTGGTACTTGACGTCGCCCGAACCCTCGACGTCCTCGGGGTAGGCGGAATTGCCCTGGAACTCCGAGAAGATGGCGCGGTAGGGCTTGCGCAGTACGTTGGCGAGCACGTTCAGACGGCCGCGGTGCGGCATCCCCAGCACCACCTCGCGCACGCCGAGCTGACCGCCGCGCTTGAGGATCTGCTCCAGCGCCGGGATCAGCGCCTCCCCGCCGTCGAGCCCGAACCGCTTGGTGCCGACGTACTTGACGTGGAGGAACTTCTCGAAGCCCTCGGCCTCGGTCAGGCGCTCGAGGATGGCGCGCTTGCCCTTCAGCGTGAAGACGGTCTGGTTGCGGATGCCCTCGATGCGGCGCTGGATCCACGCCTTCTCCTCGGGCTCCATGATGTGCATGAACTCGACGCCGATCGAGCCGCAGTAGGTCTCGCGCAGGATCTTGAGGATCTCGCGCAAGGTGGCGGTCTCGAGGCCCAGCACGTAATCGATGAAGATCGGCCGGTCCATGTCGGCTTCGCTGAAGCCGTAGGTCTTGGGATCGAGCTCGGGGTGGTAGTCGTTGCCTTCGAGGCCCAGGGGATCGAAGCGGGCGATCAGGTGGCCGCGCACCCGGTAGACCCGGATCATCATCAGCGCGCGCACCGAATCGAGGATCGCCTGGCGTGCCTTGCCGGGGTCGGCCGAGACCCTTTTCTCGATCGCGACCGCCTGCGAGGCCCCCGTCCCGTTGCCGGGGCGGATCAGCCGCGCCTCGCGCGGCGCCCAGCTCGCCCCGCGCATTTCGGCGGCGAAACGGCTGCCGTCATCGCGCAGCTCATGGAAATAGGATGCCCAGCTCGGGTCGACCGAGCCGGGGTCTTCCAGGAAACGTTCGTAAAGCTCCGCGATGAAGCCCGCGTTGGCCCCGTTGAGGAACGACTCGATGCCATCCGTCATGTGCCCGCCCGTCCGTCACATCAGCCCGCTGCGTCGCCGGACCCGCAGTGCGGAATTATTCTAAGCCATTGCCGCCAAATCGAGAACGCATACCCGCCAATATATAGGGCCGCCGGCGGCCCTTCGCAGGGGCCGCCCCCGTCGACCAGGCACTGCGTGGCCGGTTTCGGACGTTCTGTCCATTCCCCAATGGGGAGAGGCGGTTTCAGCGCTTCAAGGCTTCCAGCATCGTGGTGCCGATCGCGGCCGGGGATTCCGACACCCGCACCCCGGCGCCCTTCAGCGCCTCGATCTTGTCGGCGGCGGTGCCCTTGCCGCCCGAGATGATCGCCCCCGCGTGGCCCATCCGCCGCCCCTTCGGCGCCGTCAGGCCGGCGATGAAGGCGACCACCGGCTTCTTCACCTTGGAGGCGCGGATGAACGCCGCGGCTTCCTCCTCGGCGGTGCCACCGATCTCTCCGATCATGATCACCGCCTCGGTGCCGGGATCGGCGAAGAACAGCTCCAGGCAATCGACGAAGCTGGTCCCGTTGACCGGATCGCCGCCGATGCCGATGCAGGTGCTCTGCCCCAGGCCGACGGCGGTGGTCTGCGCCACCGCCTCGTAGGTCAGGGTGCCCGAGCGCGACACGATGCCGACCTTCCCCTGGGCGTGGATGTGGCCCGGCATGATGCCGATCTTGCATTCGCCGGGGGTGATGATGCCGGGGCAGTTGGGGCCGATCAGGCGGGTTTTCGAGCCCTGCAGGGCGCGCTTGACGCCGACCATGTCGAGCACCGGGATGCCCTCGGTGATGCAGACCACCAGGGGCAGCCCCGCCTCGATCGCCTCGTGCATCGAATCGGCGGCGAACGGCGGCGGCACATAGATCACCGAGGCATTGGCGCCGGTCGCCGCGACCGCTTCCGCCACGGTGTCGAAAACCGGCAGGTCGAGGTGCGTGGTGCCGCCCTTGCCTGGCGTGACGCCGCCGACCATCCTGGTCCCGTAGGCGATCGCCTGCTCGGAGTGGAAGGTGCCCTGGGCGCCGGTGAAGCCCTGGCAGATGACCCGGGTTTCGGCATTGACGAGGATCGACATCAGGCCGCCTCCTTGACCGCGGTCACGATCTTTCGGGCGGCATCCGCAAGGTCGTCGGCCGACAGGATGTCGAGGCCGGATTTCTGCAGGATCGCCTTGCCTTTCTGCACGTTGGTGCCCTCCAGCCGGACCACCAGGGGCACGTTGAGGCTGACCTCCCGTGCCGCATCGACGATGCCTTCGGCGATCACGTCGCAGCGCATGATGCCGCCGAAGATGTTGACCAGGATTCCTTCGACGGCGGGGTCGGACAGGATCAGCTTGAATGCTGCGGCGACCCGTTCGCGGGTGGCGCCGCCGCCGACGTCGAGGAAGTTGGCGGGATCGCCGCCGTACTGCTTGATGATGTCCATGGTGGTCATCGCCAGCCCGGCCCCGTTGACCAGGCAGCCGATGTTGCCGTCGAGCTTGATGTAGTTGAGGCCGTCGACAGCGGCGACGCGCTCGATCGGATCCTCCTCGTCGACGTCGCGCAGCTCCTCCACGTCCTTGTGGCGGAAGAGGGCGTTGTCGTCGAAATTCATCTTGGCGTCGAGGGCGATCACGTCGCCCTGGCGGGTGACGACCAGCGGGTTGATCTCGACCAGCGAGCAGTCGAGCGAGACGAACGCCCGGTAGATGCCCTGCAGGAGCTTGACCGCCTGGCCCACCTGCTTGCCCTGCAGGCCGAGCGCGAACGCCAGCGCCCGCGCCTGGTAGGGCAGCAGCCCGAAGGCGGGATCGATCGCCACCTTGAGGATCTTCTCGGGGGTCTTGGCCGCGACCTCCTCGATGTCCATGCCGCCTTCGGTGGAGGCGATGATGGTGACCCGCCCGGGGCCGCGGTCGACCAGCAGGCTGAGGTACAGCTCGCGGGCGATCTCGCAGCCTTCCTCGACATAGACGCGCTTGACCTCGCGCCCCTGCGGGCCGGTCTGCTTGGTGACCAGCCGCGTGCCGATCATGGCCTTGGCGAGGTCGCCGACCTGCTCGATGTCGCGGGTGACCTTGACGCCTCCGGCCTTGCCGCGGCCGCCGGCATGGATCTGGGCCTTGACGACCCACACCGGCCCGGCCAACGCCTCGGCGGCGTTCTTGGCCTCGCGGGCCGTGTAGGCGACCCCGCCCTTGGGCACGGCGACCCCGAACTTGGCCAGCAGCTGCTTGGCCTGATACTCGTGGATGTTCATGTCCGCCCCTCGATGCGAACCGGCGCCCCCGGCGCCGGCGGGCTCAGGCGCTGAGCCCTTTCGTGACCTCGATCAACTTGCGCACGGCGTCTACGGATTCGTCGAACAGGGCCTTCTCCTGGGGATCCAGTCCGATCTCCACGATCCTCTCGACGCCGCCGGCCCCGATGACGACGGGAACGCCGACGAACAGGCCGCCCACGCCGTACTCCTTGTCGCAGTAGGCGGCGCAGGCAAGGACCCGCTTCTGGTCCTTCAGGTACGATTCCGCCATCATCAGTCCGGCCGAGGCCGGAGCGTAGTACGCGGAGCCGGTCTTGAGAAGGGAAACGATCTCGCCGCCGCCGTTGCGGGTGCGATCGATGATGGCGTCGATCTTGTCGTCCGTGCTCCAGCCCATGCGCACGAGATCGGGAACCGGAATGCCGGCCACCGTCGAATAGCGCTTCAGCGGCACCATGGTGTCGCCGTGGCCACCCAGCACGAAGGCGGTGACATCCTCGACCGACACCCCGAACTCCTCGGCCAGGAAGTAGCGGAAACGGGCCGAATCCAGCACACCCGCCATGCCGACGATCATGTGGGGGGGCAGACCCGCCGCCTCGCGCAGCGCCCACACCATGGCGTCCAGCGGGTTGGTGATGCAGATGACGAAGGCGTCGGGGCAGTTCGCCTTGATGCCCTCGCCGACCGCCTTCATGACCTTGCAGTTGACCTCGATCAGGTCGTCGCGGCTCATCCCCGGCTTGCGGGGGATGCCGGCGGTGACGATGACGACGTCCGCTCCCTTGATGTCGGCATAGGAGTTGACGCCCTTGAGACGTGCATTGACGCCTTCGATCGGTGTCGCCTCCCCGATGTCGAGCGACTTGCCTTGGGGGACGCCTTCGACGATGTCGAACAGGAGCACGTCGCCCAATTCCCGCAGC
The DNA here is from genome assembly GCA_018432935.1 of Rhodospirillales bacterium. Classification (GTDB taxonomy): domain Bacteria; phylum Pseudomonadota; class Alphaproteobacteria; order Rhodospirillales; family Shumkoniaceae; genus JAHDSF01. Next base: position 7,931 of record JAHDSF010000021.1, read on the forward strand.
GCCGCCAAATGGGCGAGCGTGCCGCCGATGTTGCCGGACCCCACCAAAGCGATCTTGTAGCGCGCCATGAAGCCACCCCCGATGGTTGTTGTCGAGTCGCGTCGCGGTTCGCCGGCCCGCGCGTCGCTCGCTTCCCGTTAGGTAACGTCTTTCGGTTGCGGCGGCAAGGCCGGGCGGCGCGGAAGATAAGGCTCTTCCGTGTGGAGCGCCCGGCGAAGCCCGCCTCTCCGCCCTTGGGGGGCGGAGAGGGAAGAAGAGGACAGCCTCACCGCGTGACGAGCAGCTTCTTGATCTCGGCGATCGCCCGGCCCGGATTGAGCCCCTTGGGGCAGGCTGCCGTGCAGTTCATGATCGTGTGGCAGCTGTAGAGCCGGCGCTCGTCTTCCAGGAAATCCAGCCGATCGCCGGTCGCCTCGTCGCGCGAATCGCGGATCCAGCGGTAGGCCTGCAGAAGGACGGCAGGCCCGTAATAGCCGCGCTCGCCGTTCCACCAGAAGCTGGGGCAGCTGGTCTGGCAGCAGAAGCACAGGATGCACTCCCACAGCCCGTCGAGCTGGGCGCGCTCCGCCGGGCTCTGCAGACGCTCGCGGTCGGGCGGGGCGGGGGTGTCGGTCTTCAGCCACGGCTGGATCGCATTGTACTGCGCGATCGGCGTCGACAGGTCCGGCACCAGGTCCTTGATCACCGGCCGGTGCGGCAGGGGGTAGATCTTGATCACCCCCTTGAAGTCCTCGATCGGCTTGGTGCAGGCGAGCGTGTTCATGCCGCCGATGTTCATCGCGCAACTGCCGCACACGCCCTCTCGGCACGAGCGCCGGAAGGTCAGCGTGGAATCGATCTCGTCCTTGATCTTGATCAGGGCGTCGAGAACCATCGGCCCGCACTTGTCGAGATCGAGGAAGTACGAATCCATGCGCGGATTGCCGCCGACCTCGGGATCCCAGCGGTAGATCCGGAACTCGCGCACCCGGGTCGCGCCCGCGGGGGCCGGGAAGGTCTTGCCCTTGACGATCCTGGAGTTCGGGGGAAGGAAGAATTGAACCATGTTTCGCCTCTCTTCCCTAATAGACCCGTTCCTTGGGCGGGATCACCTCGACCTCGTCGGTCAGGGTGCGCATGTGCACCGGCCGGTAGCTGATGGCCGGCTTGCCGCTCCCCCCGAACGCGATCAGCGTATGCTTCAGCCAGTTGACGTCGTCGCGTTTGGGGAAGTCCTCACGCGCATGCGCCCCCCGGCTTTCGGTGCGGGCCTCCGCCGAGTACATGGTGGCCCGCGCGCTGACGAGGAGGTTCTCGAGCTCGAGCGCTTCGACCAGGTCGGAGTTCCAGATCAGCGAGTGGTCGCCGAGCTTGAGGTCCTTGACCGAGGTCGCAGCCTGGTCGATCAGCTTGCAGCCTTCCTTCAGCACCTTGGCGTCGCGGAACACCGCGGCGTTGTTCTGCATCGTCCGCTGCATGGCGGTGCGGATTTCCGAGGTCGGCCGCGAGCCCGAGGCGTGCCGGATGCGGTCGAACCGCGCCAGCCCCTCGTCGCCGGCCTCCTTGGGCAGCGGCGGCGGCAGAGGACCGCCGGCCTTGACCAGTTCGGCCGCCCGCAGCCCGGCGGCGCGGCCGAACACGATGAGGTCGAGCAGCGAGTTGGTGCCCAGCCGATTGGCCCCGTGCACCGAGACGCAGGCCGCCTCGCCGATCGCCATCAGCCCGGGGCACACCGCGTCGGGATCGTCGCCGGTCGGCCGCAGCACCTCGGAATGGAAGTTGGTCGGAATGCCGCCCATGCTGTAGTGGGCGGTCGGGATCACCGGGATCGGCTCCCGGGTGCAGTCGACGCCGGCGAAGATCTTGGCCGTCTCGGCGATGCCGGGCAGGCGCTCGTGGATCATCTTGGCATCGAGATGCTCGAGGTGGAGGTGGATGTGGTCCTTGTGGTCGCCCACCCCGCGGCCCTCGCGGATCTCGATCGTCATCGCCCGGCTGACCACGTCGCGCGAGGCGAGGTCCTTGGCGGTCGGGGCGTAGCGCTCCATGAACCGCTCGCCTTCCGAATTGGTGAGATAGCCGCCCTCGCCGCGGACGCCTTCGGTGATCAGGCAGCCGGCGCCGTAGATGCCGGTGGGATGGAACTGCACGAACTCCATGTCCTGGAGCGGCAGGCCGGCGCGCACGACCAGGCCGTTGCCGTCGCCGGTCGAGGTATGGGCGAGCGTCGAGGAGAAGTATGTGCGCCCGGCGCCACCGGTCGCGAGCACCGTGAGGTGGGCGCGGAAGCGGTGGATGGTGCCGTCCTCGAGCTGCCACGCCAGCAGGCCCTGGCAGGCCCCATCGGCGCCCATGATGAGGTCGATGGCGTAGAACTCGGAGAAGAACTGGGCGTCGTTCTTGAGGCACTGCTGGTAGAGGGTGTGGATGATCGCGTGCCCGGTGCGGTCGGCCGCGGCGCAGGCGCGCGGCACCGGCGCCTTGCCGAAGTCGCGCATGTGGCCGCCGAACGGCCGCTGGTAGATGCGCCCGTCCTCGGTGCGCGAGAACGGCACCCCGAAGTGCTCGAGCTCGACCACCGCAGGGATCGCGTTGCGGCACATGTACTCGATCGCGTCCTGGTCACCCAGCCAGTCGGAGCCCTTGACGGTGTCGTACATGTGCCAGCGCCAGTCGTCCGGCTCCATGTTGCCGAGCGCGGCGCCGACCCCTCCCTGCGCCGCCACCGTATGGCTGCGGGTGGGGAAGACCTTGCTGATGCAGGCGGTGCGCAGCCCGGCCGCGGCCATTCCCAGGGTGGCCCGCAATCCCGACCCTCCGCCGCCGACGACGAGCACGTCGTAGGCGTGGTCGATCACTTGGTAGGCGTTTGCCATGATCTGGTTATCCCCCCAGGCCGATCTTGATCACCGCGATGATCGCGAACACCGCCATGATCACGCAGGCGAACGAGATGGCGACGGACGCCGACATCTCCAGCGCCGCACCGTGAATGTAGTCGTGCACGACGACCTTGCCGGCGAGCATCCCGTGCCAGAAGACGCAGATGATGAACAGGATCATCAGGGTCATGTTCCCGGGCGCCGAGAGCCAGGCCTGCATCGCCGCATGATCCGCGGCGACGCCGCTCAGCAGCGAATAGAGGAACCAGGGAAGCAGCGGGATCAGGCCGACGGCCGTCAGACGCGACAGCAGCCATTCGTGCGGCCCGCGACGATCGGAGCCGGAACCGCGGGCATGGCCCAGCGAGGTCTGACGGGATCCGGAATCGCGGCCGAACTGCCAGTTGTGCGTACCCATGGGTGCGTTCTCCGTCGTCCTAGAGGGCGAGGCGGGCGATGACGATCGCCCAGAAGACGACGACCGTCAGCGCGGTCAGGGCGAGGACCGTCAGCCCCGTCGCGACCACCTGCGGCATCTCGAAGCCCCAGCCTAGGTCCCACACCATGAAGCGGATGCCGTTGTAGAAGTGGAAGAACAGGGCCACCGAGACGCCGAAATAGACGAGCCAGCCGAACCACGAGGTCAGGAAGACCATGACCGAGGCGTAGACGTCGGGGCCATAGGCCGCGGCACCTAGCCACAGGATCATGAACAGGAGCCCGAATCCCATGATGCCGCCCGTCATCCGGTTGGCAACCGAGAGGGCGGAGGTGATCCGGATCATGTTGTAGGCTTGCAGGTGCGGCGAGATCGGCCGCGTCAGTCTCGGTTGTGCCATGAAGCGTGCCTCCCGCGACGGAAAGACTGCTTCCGTATTAACGGCTTGTCAGGCCTCGGTCAACGCGGTTTCCGCCGCTTGACCAGGGAGATTCGGAGCCCCATATGGGAACGCCATCGCATCCCGCCGGACTTCCCCCGTGCCCCACGCCGTCACCGAGAACTGCATCAGGTGCAAGCACATGGAATGCGTTACCGTGTGCCCGGTCGACTGCTTCCACGAGGGCGAGAACTTCCTGGCCATCGACCCCGGCGCGTGCATCGACTGCGGGGTGTGCGTCGCCGCCTGCCCGGTCGAGGCGATCGCTTCCGATCTGACGCCCGGGATCGAGGAATGGCTGGAGATCAACGCCCGCCTCTCCGCCGCGTGGCCGAAGATCACCCATCCCGGCATCCCGCCCGCTGATGGCGACCGCTGGCGCAACGTGCCGGGCAAGCGCCGGTTCCTCAGCGACAGGCCAGGCCGGGGCAGCTGAACGGAGATGACAGGCGCCGGCCGCTTTTTCGTCGTCACCGGCGGGCCCGGCTCGGGCAAGAGCACCCTGATCGAGGCCCTGCAGGGGGCCGGCTGCGCCTGCCTGCCCGAGGCGGGGCGGAGCATCATCCGCGACCAGATGGCGGTCTGCGGCGAGGCGCTGCCGTGGAAGGACCGCGCGCTTTACGCCGAGCTGATGCTCGCCTGGGAGCTGCGATCCTACCGGGCGGCCGAGCTCCTGTCGGGGCCGGTATTCTTCGACCGCGGCCTGCCCGACATCGCCGGCTACCTGCGGCTGGAAGGGCTGCCGGTGCCGGGGCACCTCGCCAGGGCGATTGCGCTCTTCCGCTATCAGCCTCTGGTCTTCGTGGCGCCGCCGTGGCCGGAGATCTACCGCCAGGACGCGGAACGCCGGCAGACCCCCGAGGTGGCGGTCCGCACCTGCGAGGCGATGCGCGCGATCTATCAGGAGAACGGCTACCGGCTGCTGGAGCTCCCCCGCGCCCCGGTCGAGGAGCGGGTCCGGTTCGTGCTGGCCGCCGCCGGCAGCGCTGAACTGCGGTGACAGTGCAGTCATCTGTTCCGAGACAGCCGCCGTTCTCTCCCGTTTTCTCTCTCCCGTTTTCCCCGTTTTGCGAGATCTTCGCCGAGGGGGAGCCTGATCCGGTCCTTTTGGCGCGCCTGCGCCAAGGCGAGAGTGTCGGCCGTCCGGCGGGCGACGAGGCGTTCGTCGCGCGTATCGAGGCGCTGAGCGGCCGGACGCTCAAGCGGGCCAGGCCGGGGCCCAAGCCGCGTCCGGAAGATCACGGGCCGCGGCTGTTGGCGTGAGCACGGATCAGAGGCGACGTCCGTCGCGAGATGCAGGCACCGTCACCGTAACTCCGAAACGGAAGACCCCGACGGCGGGTATCCAAATGCGTCCGTTCAGGTGGGCCGTCATCGGACCCTATATCTACTGCAGGCTGGGTTTTGCCCTGAGCTTTCACCTCTTCAGGCAAGGAGGCGCATGGACAGAGGCAGGAAACTGGCAGGTCTGGGCTTCTTGGCGGGATTCGGCGGCACGCTGGTGCTGATCGCCCTGGTTGGTTTGGCCGTCGTCTATACCGGGGCGTACAACATCGCCGCGACCGAGGAGCATGCATCGGTCACCCGGTGGGCATTCGATACCACCTTCCGCAACTCGGTCGAGAGCCGCGCCCCGGACCTCGTTCCCCCCGACGAGTTCACCGATTCCATGATTGCCGCCGGCGCCACCCTCTACAAGGCGAGTTGCCAGCACTGCCATGCCGGCCCTGGCGTCGGGCGGGCCGAATGGGCCAGCGGCATGAGGCCGCAGCCTCCGCACCTGACCGAAGCCGCCGCCGAATGGGATCTGCCGGAGATCTTCTGGTTGGCCCGGCATGGGGCGAAGATGACCGGCATGCCCGCCTTCGGTCCGACCCACGATGACGCAACTCTCTGGAACGTCGCAGCGTTCGTCAAGCGGTTGCCGGCGATGGAGCCCGAAACCTATGCCCGGTTGGGCGAGGCGCAGAACGGCGACGGGGGAGGACATCAGCACGGCGAAGCGGAGGGGGGCCATGCACGCTGACAGAGGGCAGGCCTGATGCAGATGTCGTACTGGCGTTTCGCAGCGATGATCGCGACGTCGACGATCGTGATGTACGTGCTGATGTATTTGAATACCTATGCCGGCGAGCACGTTTTCTGGAGCGAGACCCGCGCCTGGATGGCCCTTCTTATGGGGGCGACCATGGCGGTCATCATGCTCGGCTACATGCTCAGCATGTACAAGAGGTCGGGCATCAACATTGCGATCTTTGCCGGCGCGGCGGGCGCCTTCGCCGTCTCGCTTTGGCTGGTCCGAAGCCAGGCCAGCGTGGATGATGTGGAATACATGAAGGCAATGATCCCGCACCATTCCATAGCCATCCTGACCAGCGAGCGGGCCCAGATTTCCGATCCACGGGTGCGCAAGCTGGCCGACGAGATCATTGAGGCCCAGGAGCGAGAGATCTCGGAAATGAAGTACCTGATTGCCGACCTCGAGGCGCGCGACTGATGCGAAATCGACTGTCGCAGGCGGTCAGCAGGTGTTTGTTGGCGTTGGGGCTGCTTGCCGGGTGCAGCGAGAGCGATGCCCCCGACGACGAACTGAATCCCGTCCGCGGGCACACGATATCCCGAATCGTGCCAGCCGGAGAGGCGATTGCCGGCGCCCACCTGCCAACGCTGGACCCGATGACCATGAACGATGCCGAAGTTGAGAAGGCGTTGGGCACCGGTCCGCGCTGCGCATTCCGCTATACCAGCACGGGCAGGCCGGTTCTGGCGTTCCAGGGGCGTCCCGGCACCGATCCGGGCCAGGGCGTGGTCAAGTTGAACGGCAATCTCGTCCTGCTTCAGTCCCAGTCGGCCGACGGTTCCCTGGCGCTGCAAGCCGATGAGGTCCGTCTGGTTCTTTCGCCCAAGCCGGGCGAGCCCCCAGATGAGCGCGAAGAAGCGGGCCGAATCGAAATGGATACTGTCTTCACCGCCGGTGACGGCGTGAAGGCCGGGTACCGCGGCTATTTCGGTTGTCAGGGATAGCCTGCGCGCTTGTCTGCAGCAGCGGGAAAGCGCCAGGCTCCGGATGAGCGGGGAAGGGCATTCTGCCCCCCGCGGGAGGTTCCCGGATCGGAAGCCAAAACGGGTCTTGCGTCATGGTTCGGACGGAGGCGGCCGTTTGACCGTAGGGCTAGAGATTTCCTGCCGCGTGTCTCCTGCATTGCGGCGGCGGCGGCCCTGAGCTTCCTATCCGCCGATCCCTGTCGCCTTGAACTTCTCGGTGGCGTCGACCAGGGCCGAGCGGGTGCCGGGCTCCATCGCCGAATGGCCGGCGTCGGGGACGATCACGAACTCGGCCTCCGGCCAGGCTTGCGACAGCTCCCAGGCGCTGACCGCCGGACAGACGATGTCGTAGCGGCCCTGCACGATCACCGCCGGGATCTGCCGCAGGACCGCGACGTTGGCCAGGAAGTGGTTGTCGGGCAGGAACATCCGGTTGCGGATGTAGTGGGCCTCGAGGCGGGCCAGCGCCAGCGCCGAGGCCTCGTCGCCCGGCGTCGGATCGCGCGGCGGCAGCAGGGTCGAGCAGGCGGTCTCGTAACGGCTCCACGAGCGCGCCGCCGGCACGTGCATCGCCGGATCGGGGTGGGTGAGGCGGCGATAGTACGATTCCAGCACATCCTCGCGCTCGTCGGCCGGCAAGAACTCGGAGAACGCCTGCCAGGCCTCGGGGAAAACGGTACCCATGCCGTAGACGAACCAGTCGAGCTCGGACGGGCGGCACAGGAAGATGCCGCGCAGGATCAACCCGCTGACCCGGTCGGGATGACGGATCGCGTAGGCGAGGGCGAGGGACGATCCCCACGAGCCGCCGAACAGGATCCAGCGCGTGATGCCCAGCTTGTTGCGCAACTGCTCCATGTCGGCGATCAGGTGCTCGGTGGTGTTGGCGGTCAGCTCGGCCATCGGCCGCGAGCGCCCGGCCCCGCGCTGGTCGAACAGGATGATGCGGTAGTGCCGGGGGTCGAAGAAGCGCCGCTGCGACGGCGACGATCCGGCGCCGGGACCGCCGTGGCAGAACAGCACCGGCTGTCCGGTCGGGTTGCCGGACTGCTCCCAGTACACGCGATGCGGCGGGTCGACCACCATGTGGCCGTGGTGGTAGGGCGCGATCTCGGGGTAGAGGTCGTTACGGCGGCTAGCATCCATGTCACGGTTCCCCAACGTCGCCCGGGTATCGCCGCTTTCATATATGTCAAGCGGCGGGTCCGCAAAACATGGAATCGAGAATAATTCGCGTAGACCGCTAGAATGCGGCACGCCACACTCGGTCCTCATGCACAAGATCCGCAACCTTCTCGTCGTGCTGCCCGTCATCCTGCTTGCCGCGTCGGCCGGCGGGGCCGATTCGCTGGTCGAAGGGGGCGTGGCGGTGGTGCGCGAGGTGGTCGACGGCGACACCGTGCTGCTCGACCGCGAGGTGCAGGGGTCCGGCGAGGTGCGCCTGGTCGGCATCCAGGCCCCCAAGCTGCCGCTGGGGCGTCCCGGATTCGCCGAATGGCCGCTGGCGCCGGAGGCCAAGGCGGAGCTGGAACGGATCGCCCTCGGCAAGCGGGTGCGGCTGATGTTCGGCGGCCGGCGGGTCGACCGTCACGGCCGCCTGCTGGCGCATCTGTTCACCGACGGCGGCGACTGGCTGCAGGGCGAGATGCTGGGGCGCGGCTTCGCCCGTCTGTACACCTTCCCCGACAACCGCGCCGCGGTCGCCGAGATGCGCCAGCGGGAGCGCCAGGCGCGCGAGCGACGGCTGGGGATCTGGGCCCTGCCGTTCTACGCGATTCGCAGTCCGGCCGGGGTGCGGGGCGACATCGGGACCTTCCAGCTCGTGGCCGGCGTCATCGCCGATGCGGCGGCGGTCAAGGGGACGATCTACCTCAACTTCGCGCCCGACTGGCGGAGCGACTTCACGGTCGCCATCGACAAGGAGGGGACGCGGGCGTTCGCCGCCGCCGGGCTCGATCCGCGCACCTGGAAGGGCCGTCGCGTCCTGGTCCGCGGCTGGGTATCCCTGCGCAACGGGCCGATGATCGAGGCCAGCCACCCCGAGCAGATCGAGCTCGATCCCCCGGAAACGCCGAACGGCCGGGAGCGGGACCCCCGGCCGTTCGGGAATGCACCCTGACGACGGCCTCAGGCGGCCATCAGCAGCGATTCCAGCTTCTGGTGCGCCTTCTCGTGGTCGATCTTCTCGACCGCGGCGAACTCGCTCGCCAGGCGTTCCAGGGCCGCCTCGTAGATCTGGCGCTCGCTGAACGACTGGTCGGGCTGGTCGACCTTGCGGTGCAGGTCCCGCACCACCTCGGCGATCGAGATCGGATCGCCGGAGTTGATCTTCGCTTCGTATTCCTGGGCGCGGCGGCTCCACATCGCACGCTTGACCCGGGCGCGTCCCTTGAGGGTGCCGATCGCGCTCTCCATCACCTTTTTCGTGCTGACCGGACGCAGCCCGGAATTCGGGGCTTTCTCGACCGGAACGCGCAACGTCATGCGATCGCGGGGGAACGAAATCACATAAAGATGCAACGCCTGACCGCCGATGATCTGCTTCTCGACGCCCAGTACCTTGCCGACTCCATGGGTAGGATAAACCACCAAATCCCCGGAATTGAGGATCATGCTCTCTGCCATCTGCAACTCTCTCTCCATCACCGCGTCGGGCCCCTCCATGGCGGGCGGGATCAACCATTCTCCGCCACGCCAGCACCGGCGCGTCACGCGAGGTCCATCAAGGTTTCACGCTAATCGGGGGAGCCACCCGGACTCTAACCACCCGAGCAAAAAACGCCGGCCCTCCTGGGCCGACACCGCATGTATATAGCACAAGGGGGCTCCGCTTGTCAGCCGAAAAGTGACGATTTGGTGAATTAGCCCGAAGGGGAGTAGGGAATTGCGCGGCCCGGAATGCCTTTCCGCCTTGCATGTGACGCGGGTTTTCGGGAAGATGCTCCGGGCTTTGGCCTGGAGGGGGAAGATGAAGCATCAGGTGTTTGCTGCCGCCGCCGCATTCGCCGTCCTGCTTGCGGCCGATGTGGCATGCGCCGACGATCCGGATTTCCTGTCGATCGGCACCGGCTGGTTCGACTTCAACCGCGGCAAGGACCCGGGTGCCGAGCTGCGGGTCGAGTACCGGTCCGACTACAAGATCCCCTACATCCAGGCCAAGCCGTTCGCGGCGCTCAGCGGCGCCACCTCCGGGCACGGGTTCGTCGGTGCCGGCATCCTGTGGGATGTCTATTTCGGTCGCCGATTCGTGGTGACGCCCAGCTTCGCACCCCATCTGTGGACCGGCGACGATGACGAGCTGGACCTCGGCTATACCCTTGAGTTCCGCTCCCAGCTCGAGTTCGCCTACCGCTTCGACGACCGTTCGCGGCTTGGGTTGGCGATCTCGCACTACTCGAACGCCAGCCTGGGCGACAAGAACCCGGGTACCGAGACGCTGACGGTTTACTACTCGATCCCGCTGCACTGACGCGTGGGATCCCGGGGCGCCCGTAGCTCAGCAGGATAGAGCACAGGATTCCTAATCCTGGGGTCGTGGGTTCGAATCCCGCCGGGCGCGCCATCCCTTCCTTTGTCCGGTCGGTTGGGCCCCGCGATCGAGGCCCAACATGCGACTCTCGTTTCGGACGGCTTGCGCTTGCCGGCCTCCGCCGGTCAGCCGGCGGAGGCCCGGCGTGGCTCAATAGACGTCGGTGGCCTCGGCGGATTCGACGACGCTGGTGTGGTGGACGAGCGGACCATGAGCGAGGGCGATCTCCAGTTCCTTGCCCTCCATCGACGCGGCGTACTTCTGGTCGTGGCCCATGATGTGCTTGGTCAGCCACTCGTTGAGGAAGGTCCGGGTCTCACCGGCAAGCTCGGCGGTCGGCGACTTGGCGTAGGTGTCGCGAATCTCCTTCATCCGCTTGCACAGCTTCACGTGAACCTGACGGTGCGCCTCGACGGCAGGGAAGCCGCAGGCGCTCATCAGCGTCTCCTCGCGGATGAAATGGAAGTCCGTATACTCGTAGAGCCCCGCGAGGATCTTCGCGACCTTCGCGTGGTCCTGGCCGGACGCCACCGCCTCGTTGAACTGGTTGATGAGCCGGATCAGCAATTTGTGATCGGCGTCGAGAATGTAGACGCCGACGCTAAGATCCTCCGACCATTCGATACCTTTCATCGCGTCCCCCGGTTACAGGCCTCGGAAAAGGGCCAAGCCGCAGCCCCAGATTTCAGCTAGAATAGCTCAAATCTCGACGAGACGCGATGGTTTCCGCCGGAGCCGCGCGGGGCAGGGCGACCCCGGTCCATCGCATACGACCTGCTCGCCACGTTTTCGCAACCGTCGGTACAGCCGTTTACAGCCGGATGCCACACCTGTATGACAGGGGTCCGGCTGCCGCTCGGGCTCCCTGCTCGCTTTTGGCAGCCGGCATTGTGCCTTCAGCAGAGCGTGCCGACGTCTGAAACCGCGCCAGGGCAGCGTGCGCAGGAAGACCTTATGAGCGCAGACCAGCTGGATATCGTGATCGACGCGGCAGGGTACACGATCGCCGCATTCCCGCTGCTCTACCTGCTGTACGCCTCCGGCTGCATGTACTTCTGGAAGCCTGAGCGGCAGGGGGGCGAGGCGGCGATCCGTCCGCCGATCACGGTGCTGAAGCCGGTGTGCGGTTTCGAGCCGAGCCTCTATCGCAACCTGAAGAGCTTCTGCGATCAGGCCTACCCCGAATTCCAGATCGTGTTCGGGATATCGCGCGAAGACGACACCGCGGTTCCCGTCCTGCGCCGCCTGATCGCCGAATACCCGGACCGCGATATCACCCTGGCGATCGGCGGCATGGGCGACGTCGCCAACCCGAAGATCGGCAACCTCGCGAATATGGAACGCCACGCCAAGCACGACTTTCTGGTGGTGTCCGACAGCGACGTCCTGGTCGGCGACGGCTTTCTCGATGCCGTCGCGTACCGGCTGCAGGACCGGCGCGTCGGGGTGCTGAGCTGTCCCTACGTGGGGCGATCCCGCGGCGGGCTGGTGTCGCGTCTGGGCGCCCTGTCGATCAACGAGTGGTTCATGCCCTCGGTTCTGGTCGCGCGCTCGCTGTCGCCGCTCGGCTTCTGCCTCGGGGCGGTAATGGCGATCCGTCGCGAGGTGCTGGAGCAGATCGGCGGCTTCGCGGCCCTCCAATCCTACATCGCGGACGATTACATGCTGGGGCGGTTGGTTCGCGATGCCGGCTACGAGGTCGAGCTGCTGGGCTACACGGTGGGAACATCGGTCAGCGAGACGCACCTTGCCGATCTCTGGCGGCATGAAGTCCGTTGGGCGAGGACGATCCGTACCATGGAGCCGCTCGGACACCTGTTCTCGGTGGTCACCTTGGTGACGCCGATGGCGGCGCTGGCCGCCCTGGTCGCCCAGGAGTGGGTGTTGGGGGTCGGGGCGCTGGCGACCGGCGTAGCCTTGCGCATTGCGATGGGGTACATGGTCGAGGCGCGCCTGGGCATCCGCGACCAGATGGTGTTCTGGCTGGCGCCGGTGCGGGACGTGCTCAGCTTCGTCGTCTGGGTGGCCAGCTTCCTCGGCAGGAAGGTCGCCTGGCGAGGGGCGAGGTTCACGATCCTGCGCGACGGCCGAATAGAGCCTGTGAAGGACGCATCATGAGCTTTCTGAAGACGCTGTTCGTCAACCCGCCTTCGTTCGATGGCTTCGACGGCGGGGCGGGATCTCGCTACCAGGCCAAGCGCGAAATCAAGTCGCTGTGGTATCCGACCTGGCTGGCCCAGCTCGCCGCGCTGGTTCCCGGAAGCCGCCTGATCGACGCGCCCGCCCGCAACATGACGGCCGACCAGGTGGTGGCGATCGCCCGCGACTACAACCTGGTGGTGATGTACGCGAGCTCGCCGTCGTTCGCGTCGGACATCGCCTTCGCCGAACGGCTGAAGCGCGACGTCCCCGGCCTCATGGTCGGCCTCGTCGGGGCCCACGTCGCGGTGCTTCCCGAGGAATCGCTCGCAGCCTCGGAGGCGGTCGACTTCGTCGCCGGCAACGAGTTCGACTTCACCATCAAGGAGATCGCCGAAGGCCGCCCGCTGGCCGAGGTGGACGGCATTTGCTGGCGCCGCAACGGCAAGCCGGTCCGCAACCCCGAGCGGGCGGTGCTGGAGGACATGGACCGGTTGCCCTCGGTGATCGACGTCTACCGGCGCGACCTGGTGCCCGAGGACTATTTCATCGGCTATCTCAAGCACCCCTACATGTCGCTCTACACCGGTCGCGGCTGCAAGTCGCGCTGCACCTTCTGCCTGTGGCCGCAGACCATCAGCGGCCACCGCTACCGTACCCGCAGCGCCGAGAACGTGATCGCCGAGATTGCGCGGGCAAAAGAGATGTTCCCCGAGGTGAAGGAGTTCTTCTTCGACGACGACACCTTTACCGACGATCGCCCGCGCGCCGAGGAGATCGCCCGCGGGCTGGGCAAGCTGGGCGTTACCTGGTCCTGCAACGCCAAGGCCAACGTTCCGTTCGAGACCCTGAAGGTGCTGAAGGAGAACGGGCTGCGCCTGCTCCTGGTCGGCTACGAGAGCGGCAACCAGCAGATCCTGTTCAACATCAAGAAGGGGATGCGGACCGAGTTCGCGCGCCAGTTCACCGCCGACTGCCACAAGCTGGGCATCACCATCCACGGCACCTTCATCGTCGGCCTGCCGGGAGAGACGCGCGAGACGATCGAGGAGACGATCGCCTTCGCCAAGGAGATCAACCCGCATACCATCCAGGTCTCGCTGGCGGCCCCGTATCCGGGCACCGCCCTCTACGAGCAGGCGGTCGAGAACGGCTGGCTCGAGACCGAGCAGCGGGTGGGCAGGAGCGGCATCCAGATCAGCTCGATCGGCTACCCGCACCTGCCGCGCGAGGAGATCTTCGAGATGGTCGCCGAGTTCTACAAGCGCTTCTACTTCCGGCCGCGCAAGATCGCCGAGATCACCCTCGAGATGGCGCAGAGCTGGGAGATGACCAAGCGCCGCCTGCGCGAGGGCGTCGAGTTCATGAACTTCCTGCGGACGCGGAAGGACGAGGCGGTATCGTGAAACGGGTCATCGTGACCGCCGACGACTTCGGAGCGTCGCCGGAGGTCAACGAGGCGATCGAGCGGGCGCACCGCGAAGGCATTCTGGGATCGGCCAGCCTGATGGTGGCGGGACCCGCCGCGGCGGACGCGGTGGCCCGGGCGGGCCGGCTGCCCGGGCTCGCGGTCGGCCTGCACCTGGTGGTGAGCCGTGGCGTGCCGGTGCTGCCGCCGCGCGAAGTTCCCGCCCTGACGGACCGGGACGGGCGTTTCCGCCATGACCTGACGGCGGCCGGCTTCGCCTACTTCTTCTCGGTTGCCGCCAGGCGGCAGCTCGCCCGCGAGATCCGCGCCCAATTCCGGGCCTTCGCCGCCACCGGCCTTGTGCTCGACCACGCCGACGTCCACAACCACATGCACCTGCACCCCACGGTGTTCTCGCTCCTGGTCGAGATCGGCTGCGAGTTCGGGCTCAGGGCGGTTCGTCTGCCGTACGAGCCGCTGGCCGCCGGCAGCCGGTTTTCCCGCCGTCTTGCCTGGCCGATCCTGCGCGGCTGGACGGCGGTCCTGAAGGCGCGCTTGCGGCGCAGGGGCTACGCCTGCAACGACTACCTGTTCGGGATGGCCGACAGCGGCGCCATCGACGCCGCCCTGCTGGAGCGTTACGTGCGGAGCCTGCCCGACGGTGTCTCCGAAATCCACCTCCATCCCGCGGTCGGCGCCTGGTCGGATCTTGATCCCGAGGCGCGGCCGGAACGCCGCCGGGCCGAGCTGGATGCCCTGCTCGCCGACGGCGTGCGCCGAGCGCTCGACGAGGCGGGGGCCTACCGTATTTCGTACTTGACCCTCGCCGACCAAGCCTGAAACTGCGCCGATGCGTTGGGGGACCGCCATCATCTTCCTGCTCGGGCTTGCGCTGGCGACCGGCCTGGTCGCTTGGCAGGGCTTTGCTGAGGTCGGCGGCGCCATAGGCAGCGTCGGCTGGGGCCTTCTGGTGCTGGTCGCCTTCCGCTCGCTGCCGACGATCGGCGACGGGCTCGCATGGCGGGCGGTGCTGGGGGGCGACTGGAAAGGCGGCGCCTGGCCTCTGATCGTCCTGCGCTGGGTGCGCGACGGGGTCAACAATCTGCTTCCCGTCGCCCAGGTCGGCGGCGACGTTGTCGGGGCACGGCTGCTGGCCTTTCGCGGCGTCGGCGCCGGTGTGGCCGGCGGCAGCCTGCTGGTGGACAAGACGCTGGAAATCCTCTCTCAGGTCGGGTTCGTCATGGTCGGCGTCGCACTGCTGTTCTGGCAGGGCCGTTCGGGCGGTCTCGTCGAGGCGGCGGTGATCGGGCTCCTGATCATGGTGCCGGTTGCCGCGGCCTTCGTCGGTGCGCAATGGCTGGGGCTGGGCTCGCTGATCGAACGCGGTCTGCAGTGGCTGGCCCGCGTGGTCGGCTTTCCCGGCAAGGACTTTTCCGGCATCAACGACGTCACCTTGCGCTACTATCGCGACCGCCGTCGGCTGGCGACCGGGTTCCTGCTGCATTTCCTGGTGTGGATGATCGACGCCGTCGACATCTGGCTGATCCTGTGGATGATGGGGGCGCCGGTCAGCCTCGCCGACGCCATCGTCATCGAGAGCCTCAGCCAGATCGTCCGCAGCGCCGGCTTCGCCGTCCCCGCGACCGCGGGGGTGCAGGAGGTCGGCTACATGGTGGTGGGCGCCCTGGTCGGGGTGGCGCCGGAGATCGGCCTGGCGGTGTCGCTGATCAAGCGGCTGCGCCACCTGGCGTTCGGCGTGCCGGCCTTGTTATGGTGGCAGGGCCTCGAGGGGCGGCGGTGGTTTGCCGTCCTGCGCCGCCGCGGCGCGACCCGGCCATGACGGGCGACGCCCGGTTCCACTCTTGGAACCGGCGGTTGGCGCGCCTTGCCGTCGGCCCCTTTGCGGATACAGGCCTGCGGCCTAACCACATCACCTCGCTGCGCATCGCGACCGGCCTTGCCGCCTGCGCCGCCCTTGCCGATCCGGCGTGGGCCTTGTGGGGCGGCGCGTTGTGGGTCGTCTCGGCTTTCCTCGACCGCTGCGACGGCGAGTTCGCGCGCATGACCGGGCGCATGACCCGGTTCGGCAAGGTCTATGATCTGACCGGCGACATCGTCATCAATGCGCTGGTCTTCCTGACGATCGGGGTCGGGCAAGCGACAGCCACGGGCGATCCGCGCCTGCTGGCGGCCGGAATCGCCGCCGCTTCCGGGGTCGCGGTGGCCGCAGTGGCCGCGGAAGTCAACGAGCGCGGCATGGCGCCGGGCCGGAAGAGCTTCGATGGCCGTTTCGGCTTCGACTTCGACGACGTCATCTATCTCATCGCGCTGTTCGTCTGGTTTGACGCCCAGGTCCCGCTGCTGATCGGGGCCGCCCTCGGAGGGCCGCTGACCGCCGTCGTGATCGTGATCAACCTGGTTCGCAAACGGTCCGGATAGACTACTCCGGAAGGCGCCACGCCCTTGCCACATTTATCTGCCATGACTGCCTCTGACGGGGAGGCAGGAACCCGCGCGGAAAGAACGCGGACTTTACAACGTCCATGGGAGCAGTCCTCGACCGGCGCGCCGGGGAAACCGCCCCAGAAGCGTCGATACAAAACCGGAGGTATACTCATGGCGACAGAATCCCGTCGTGCGCCTGATCCGATCGACGCCATCATCGTCGATCCCGACCGGCTGTTCCGCGAGGCCATCGCAGGCACGCTGGGGGCGGCCGGGCTTGAGGTGATCGGCTCGTTCTCGCGAGTCGCCGAGGTCGACGAGAACCTTCTCGGCGAGCCGTTGCCGGCCGGACGCACCCGGGTCGTGATCGCCGATTTCCCGCTGTCCGACGAGGGCGAGGCTGCCTGCTGGCGCGAGCTTGTCGCTCGCTGGGCGGCGCTGAAGTTCGTCTATGTCTCGCGGCAGCTCGCCACCGCCGATTTCCGCGGCGCCTTCGATGCCGGCTTCAACGCATGCCTCAGCAAGAGCCTGTCGATCGAGGCCTTCCGCCGCTGCCTGGTCCTGCTCGCGTCCGGACGAAGCGTCTTGCGCCCGGCTACCGCCGGCCCGGCCCTGGACTATGTCGCCGCCCGCTCGCAAACGGCGGCGGGCGACCCCGTGCTGCGTTTTACCCGGCGCGAGGTCTCGGTGCTGCGCCATCTCGCCGACGGCGCGTCCAACAAGCTGATCGCCCGCCACCTCGGCATCTCCGAGGCGACCGTGAAAGTCAAGGTCCGCACGCTGCTGCGCAAGATCAACGTCAACAACCGCACCCAGGCCGCGACCTGGGCGATCCGGAACGGCATTCCCGAACACGCCGAGGCGATGGGCTCGCTGCCGGAGCGGCCGTAGTTTGTCGAGGTTGGATCCCTCACCCCGCGCTTGACGCGGACGCTGGTCAACCCCTTCCCGACGGGCACTACGGCTTCAGGCTCGAACCAGGGTCGACGCGCAGCGCGCGTCCGCCTCGGAGGGCGGGGAAGTGGCGCCCGGCAGGGTGACCTCGACGGCAGTTCCCTTGCCGCGTTCGCTGGCGATCTCGAGGTGACCGTCGTGCGCCTCGACCAGCGACTTCACGATCGCCAGGCCGAGGCCCACCCCGTCGTTGGTGACGTACGGGTCGGACGCTCCCCTCGCGAAGGGCTCGGTAACGCGGATGATGTCCTCCTTCCCGATGCCGATCCCGGTATCGGTGACGCGAATCGCGACCTCCCCCTGCCGCCGCACGGTGGTAAGGGTGATGCGGCCGCCGCTGCCGGTGAACTTGAGCGCGTTGTCGAGGAGGTTCTGGACCATCTGGTAGACTGCGCGGCGATCGGCGTGGAGCATGGGCGCCGGCTCGGCGATCTCGGCCGCGACGGCGATGCCGCGCTTCGCTCCGGAAAGCGCGGCCCCCTTGACGCATTCGCGGACGACCTCGGAGAGCGAGACGGCTTCCTTGCGGATAGGGCGCTTGCCGACCTCGATCGAGGTGACGTCCAGAATGTCGCTGATCAGGGCCAGCAGCTCGCGGCCGCTATTGTGGATGTCGCTTGCGTACTCTTTGTACTTCGGCGGCAGGGGCCCCAGGTGCTGGTCGCGGATGATCTCGCTGAACCCCATGATCGCGTTCAGCGGGGTGCGCAGTTCGTGGCTCATCGCGGCAAGGAAGATCGACTTGTGCCGGTTCGCCGTCTGCGCCTCGTGAAGGGCGCCGCGGAGCGCCGTCTCCGCATGAAGGCGGCGTTCCTCGCGGGCGAGCAGGAGCCCGATCAAGAGAATGCCGAGGAAGATCGCGGTCCCGAACGGCAGCACGACGGCCTTCAACAGCTCCCACCCATACGCGACCCCGCCGAACGCCAGCCAACCGAGCTGGATGATCAGGGTGGCCACCAATGCCAGCATCGCCGCCCGCGCGAACGTTTCCATGCGGCCGAGGAAGCGTGGCAGCACCGCACCTGCGAAGGCGGCCAAGGCGCAGCCGGTCACGCCGGACAGGACGCCGGCTCCCCCCAGATGGGCGCGGTAAAGCGATGCGATGGCACCGCTTACGACTGCCGCCAGCGGGCCGCCGAACACGCCGGCAAGGGTGACAAGCGCATTGCGCTGATCGACGATCACGCCCTCGACGACCGGAATCTTGGCGTGCATGCAGGCGATGGTGAAGACGCCGAACGACACTCCGAGAGCGAGCCGGCCGATCTGCGGTGGATAACGGCGCAACCGCCCGATCACCGTGGCGTAGACGGCGACCAGGACAATCGCGATAGCGAGATTGTTGAACAAGCCGATGAAGATCGCCGACTCGGGGTTGAGAAAGACGATCTCCGGTTGGGCACCAAGACTTGCTGCCGCGTTCAAGGCGACGCCTCGCCACGGGACCTTACGGCCGGTTCACCCGAGCCGCGGACCGTCACACCCGTCGCGCACACGCATTCAGCCAAGCTGGCACCCCGGACAGCATATCCATTGATGCTACTGTATCACAGGTGTCGACAAAATTCCATTACCCCGCCGATGGCGGACGCGTCGGGTGCCGGTCCGCGCTGCGGTCGGCCGCCGTGCAGATCGGCTCAGGCCCGCTTGCGCTTCATCCACGCTCGGGTGAGGCCCGCCACCACGCCGCGGAGGGTGCGGACTTCCTGTTCGGTGAGCTGGCTGCGCTGGAAGATGTTGCGCAGGTTGCGGACCATCCGCGGCCGCTTGTCGGCCGAGGTGAAGAAGCCGCAGGCGTCGAGTTCGCGCTCGATATGGTCGAAGAACCCGAGCAGCTCCTCCTTGGTTGCGAGCCGCCGCGTGCCCCGGGTGAGGAAGGCAGAAGGCTCGAAGGCGGGCGCCCCGGCGACATGCCATTCGTAGCCGACCAGCAGCACGCCCTGCGCCAGGTTGAGAGAGCAGAAGGCGGGATTGAGCGGCGCATTGACGACGGCATCGGCAAGGGCGATGTCGTCGTTGTGCAGCCCCTTGGATTCCTTGCCGAACAGGATGCCGCAGCGGGTGCCGGCCGTGGTCTGGACCCTCATCTCGGCGGCCGCCATCCGGGGGGTCAGCACGCGCTTGTTCATCCCGCGCGGGCGGGCGGTGGTGGCGTAGACCGCGTGCAGGTCGGCGACCGCCTCGCCGGTGGTCTCGAACAGCCGCGCATTCTCGATCACCGCCAGCGCCCCCGACGCTGCCGAGATGGCGGCCGGGTTCGGCCAGCCGTCGCGCGGCCTGACCAGCCGCAGGTCGGAAAGCCCGCAGTTCAGCATCGCGCGGGCCACCATGCCGATGTTCTCGCCGAGCTGGGGATCGACCAGGACGATGGCGGGCGCGCCGCCATCCATCAGAGAGGCCTTGGTGGAATCTGTTCCGGCCATTTGCGTGTCTTCAGACGCTCGCCTGCTGCCTGATGCCGTCACGGTACAGCTTGTAGAAGATGCTGTCCCGCAGGGCCGCGTAGGAGGCGTCGATGATATTGGCGGACACCCCGACCGTCGACCAGTTGTCAACGCCCTGGGCCGAGGATTCGATCATCACCCGGGTCACCGCGCCGGTGCCTGCGCCCGGCGTCAGGATGCGCACCTTGTAGTCGATCAGGCGCATCGGCTTGAGCTCGGGATAGACCGGCAGCAGCACCTTGCGCAGCGCCGCGTCCAGTGCATTGACCGGCCCGTTGCCTTCGGCGACGGTCATGAACATCTGGCCGTCGACCTCGAGCTTCACCGTCGCCTCGGACAGGGTCACCAGCTCTCCCTTGGCATTCCAGCGTCGCTCGTCGATGACCCGGAAGCTGCGGCAGGTGAAGTACTCGGGCACCCCGCCCAGCGCCCGCCGCGCCAGCAACTCGAAGCTGGCCTCGGCGCCGTCGTAGGCATAGCCGTTGAACTCGTGCTCCTTGACCGTCTCGACGAGGCGCGAGACCTTGGGATCCTTGGGGTCGACCTCGATGCCAATGTCACGGAAGCGGGCCATGATGTTGGAGCGCCCGGACTGGTCCGAGACGACGATGTGGCGGTGATTGCCGACGGTCTCGGGCTCGATGTGCTCGTAGCAGCGCGGGTCGCGCTCGACCGCCGAGGCATGCAGGCCGCCCTTGTGGGCGAACGCCGACTCGCCGATGAACGGGGCGTGCCGGTTGGGCGCCCGATTGAGCCGCTCGTCGACCAGGCGGGAGACGTGGACGAGTTGCTTCAGCTTGTCGCGCGAGATGCCGGTCTCGAAGCCCATCTTCAGCATCAGGTTGGGGATCACCTGCATGAGGTCGGCGTTGCCGCAGCGCTCGCCCAGGCCGTTGATCGTGCCCTGCACCTGGCGGGCCCCGGCGCGCACGGCGATCAGCGAGTTGGCGACCGCGTTGCCGGTGTCGTTGTGGAAGTGGACGCCGATGCGGGCCCCCGGCATTTCGCCGATCACCTTGCGCACGATCGCCTCCACCTCGTGGGGCAGGGTGCCGCCGTTGGTGTCGCACAGCACCAGCCAACTCGCGCCGCCGTCGTAGGCGGCCTTCAGGCAATCGGTCGCGAAACCGGAATTCGCCTTGTAGCCGTCGAAGAAGTGCTCGGCGTCGAACATCACCTCGTGCTTGCTCCGGCAGGCGTGGGCGATGCTTTCGCCGATCATCCGCACCCCTTCGTCGAGATCGACGCCGAGGGCGACCCGGGCGTGGAAGTCCCACGTCTTGCCGACCATGCAGACGGTGCCGACGGCGGGGGCGAGAATCGCGGTCAGCCCAGGGTCGTTGGCGGCGCTGCGCCCGGCCCGGCGCGTCATGCCGAATGCGGACAGCCGCGCTTCAGCCAGCGCCGGCGGATTGGCGAAGAAGTCGTCGTCGGTGGGGTTGGCGCCCGGCCAGCCTCCTTCGATGTAGTCGATGCCCAGCCGGTCGAGCTCGCGCGCGATGAGCCGCTTGTCGGCGGCGCTGAAGTCGACTCCTTGGGTTTGCGCGCCGTCGCGAAGCGTGCTGTCGTACAAGTACACCCGTTGGCCGTCCATCGATACCCGTATCCTGTGCGAAAGGGGCGTGCAGAATGCCGACTCCACCTTCCGCTTACAAGTTTCCCGTTGATTAGGCGGCCGCCAGGGTGCAGGAATCGGTAAGGTAGTGGATCGGTGATGGAATAAAGCCGTATGTCAATGGACGAGGGGCATGCGTTAGCGGTGCAGGCGCGCCTGCGGGAACGCCTGCAAGGCACGAACATTCATGCACAGACCTTTCTCGCCACCGACTATTTGAATCACTTCAACGAAGTGGTGATGCTCCTCGACATGGTTCCGGACATGCCCGAGGTGCTCGAGGATGCCCGCGGCTGGCATCCGCTCAGCTATCAGGACCATTTTCACGCCAGCGGCTTCTCGGATCGGGAGTTGGCGATCGAGGCGTACGAACACGCTCCGCCGCGGTTCCGCCGCCCCTTCGATCGGACTGTCGAGCAGATCAACAATGTCGTCGCGCAGATGCTCGGGCAGGCGGAAGCCGGCTTGATGCGCGGAATCGGCCCGGACGAGCTGAGGATGGAATTGTCTCCGTACCAGAGCCTGCTGCGCCGGCTGATCGAGACCGCCAGCGGCATCATCCACGGTTCCGAAGTGGTCCTTGACCAGGCGGAGATCGACGTCCTCCTGGGGTCCGAAGGACCGTCCGCGAGCCCTTCGAGGCAGGACGAGATCGACGCCCTGTTCAAGTGACGCCGGCCTTCGAAAAAGAGATGACCGGGGCCATTGCGGCCCCGGTCATGGAGTTTGGCGAAAATCTGCCGATGTTGGTGGGCAAGAGAGAGGGGGGTCTCTCTGGTAAGACATCCAACAGGAGATTTGCCGAGGGTTATAGTCGTCGGCAAATGTGGCGATATTATGCCGATGTGAGAGCCGAACGCCCTTCGTCGCCGTTTACCCGGCGAAACCCGTACTCTATATGGAATGCCATCCGGGATTATCCTGATTGGGAAGGAGAGCGCCGTGTCTGCTGTAGGGACCGCTTTCGGGCAAGACAGTCTGAGGACTCGCCGCACTCTGGTCGCGGAGGGCCGTACCTACGACTACTACAGCATCGACGCCGCCGCCGAGAGCGGGCTCGGCGATCTGGCGCGGCTGCCGTTCTCGCTCAAGGTTCTGCTCGAGAACCTGCTGCGCTGGGAGGACGGTCGCACCGTGACCGTCGACGACATCAAGGCGATGGCCGCCTGGCTGAAGGACCGCCAGTCCAGCCGCGAAATCGCCTTCCGTCCCGCCCGCGTCCTGATGCAGGACTTTACAGGCGTCCCGGCCATCGTCGACCTGGCTGCGATGCGCGACGCGATGGCGGCGCAGGGCGGCGATCCCCGTCGCATCAATCCGCTGTCGCCGGTCGACCTGGTGATCGACCACTCGGTGATGGTCGACCGGTTCGGCTCCAGCGACGCCATGAGGTTCAATGTCGAGCGGGAGTTCGAGCGCAACATGGAGCGCTACGCCTTCCTGCGTTGGGGCCAGTCGGCGTTCGACAATTTCAGGGTCGTGCCTCCGGGAACCGGCATCTGCCACCAGGTCAACCTGGAGTACCTGGCGCAAGTCGTCTGGTACACCCAGGAGCGCGCCCTCAACCCGGTCTCGTATCCCGATACCCTGGTCGGCACCGACAGCCACACCACGATGGTCAACGGCCTGGCGGTGCTGGGCTGGGGCGTCGGCGGCATCGAGGCCGAGGCGGCGATGCTGGGGCAGCCGATCTCGATGCTGATTCCGAAGGTGGTGGGATTCCGCCTGTTCGGCAGCATGAAGGAGGGCACGACCGCCACCGATCTTGTCCTGACGGTCACCCAGATGCTGCGCAAGAAGGGCGTGGTGGGCAAGTTCGTCGAGTTCTTCGGGGACGGCCTCGATTCGCTCAGCCTGCCCGATCGCGCCACCATCGCCAACATGGCGCCGGAGTACGGCGCCACCTGCTCGATTTTCCCGGTCGATGCCGAGACCATCCGCTACCTCAGGTTCACGGCGCGCGCTCCCGAACGGATCGCCCTCGTCGAAGCCTATGCCAAGTCGCAGGGCATGTGGCGCGAGACCGGCGCGCCGGAGCCCCTGTACTCGGACATCGTCGAACTCGACCTCGGCAGCGTCGAACCGAGCCTGGCCGGTCCCAAGCGGCCGCAGGACCGGATCGCGCTGTCACAGGCCGCCGAGTCGTTCCGCCAGGCGGTCGCCGCCGAGGACCCCGGCGGCACCCGGCGTTCGGTCAAGGTGGCGGACGGCGGCTACGAGCTTGAGGACGGGGCGGTCGTGATCGCCGCCATCACCAGCTGTACCAACACCTCCAACCCCTCGGTCCTGATCGCCGCCGGACTGCTGGCCAGAAAAGCCGTCGAGAAGGGGTTGAAGACCAAGCCGTGGGTCAAGACTTCGCTCGCTCCCGGCTCCCAGGTCGTCGCCGAGTATCTGATGGCGGCCGACCTGCAGCCGGCGCTCGACAGCCTCGGCTTCAACATCGCCGGGTTTGGCTGCACCACCTGCATCGGCAACTCGGGTCCGCTGGATCCCGAGATTTCGGCCGCCATCGACAAGGCCAACCTGGTGGTCGCCTCGGTGCTGTCGGGCAACCGCAACTTCGAGGGCCGGATTCACCCGCAGACGCGGACCAACTACCTCGCATCGCCGCCGCTGGTGGTGGCCTACGCGCTGGCCGGCAACATGAACGTCGACCTCTACAAGGACCCGCTCGGGAAAGGTTCGGACGGCAGGCCGGTATACCTGAAGGACCTGTGGCCGAGCGCCGAGGAAGTCCGCGAGACCATCCGCACCGTGCTCAGCCCGCGCATGTACAAGGAGCGTTACGCCGACGTCTTCACCGGGCCCGAGCAGTGGCGGGCGATCGCGCTCAAGGAGAGCCTCACCTATCCGTGGGACGAAAGCTCGACCTACGTCCAGAACCCACCCTACTTCACCGCCGGGGCGGCGGAGCCGAAGCCGGCCCAGGACATCGTCGGCGCCCGGCCGCTCGCCATCCTCGGCGATTCGGTGACCACCGACCATATCTCGCCGGCCGGCAGCATCAAGCCGGACAGCCCGGCCGGAAAGTACCTGATCGAGCGTGGGGTCAAACCGGCCGACTTCAACTCGTACGGTGCCCGGCGCGGCAACCACGAGGTGATGATGCGCGGCACCTTCGCCAACATCCGCATCCGCAACGAGATGGTTCCCGGCATCGAGGGCGGGTTCACGAGGCTGCAGCCGCAGGGCGTGACGATGCCGATCTACGACGCCGCCATGGCGTACCAGGAGAAGGACACCCCCCTGGTGATCATCGCCGGCAAGGAGTACGGCACCGGCTCGTCCCGCGACTGGGCGGCCAAGGGCACGCGCCTGCTGGGCGTGAAGGCGGTGGTGGTCGAGAGCTTCGAAAGGATCCACCGCTCCAACCTAGTCGGGATGGGCGTGCTGCCTCTGCAGTTCAAGGAAGGCACCGACCGCAAGACGCTGCGGCTTGACGGCGCCGAGACCTACGACGTGCTCGGCATCGCCGCCGGGCTCGAACCCGGCAAGGAGCTGACCCTGCGCATCCGCTATGGCGACGGGCGCTCGCTCGACGTGCCGGTGGTCTGCCGCATCGACACCGCGGACGAGCTCGAATACTTCCGAGCCGGCGGCATCCTGCAGCACGTGCTCAGGAGGCTCCGGGCGGCCTGACCGACTGCGCCTGGTCCGGCGAGGCCGAGGCTGCGGGGCCGCGCAGTTTGCCCAGCGCGACCTCGCGCCTCAGGATATAGAGGCCGGTGGCCATGATCAGGCCGCCGCCGAGGATGGTGTTCCAGCCCGGCAAGGTGGCCCACAGCACGAGGTCGAAGCCGCTCGCCCACAAGAGCTTGGTGTACTCGAACGGCGCGGTCACGGCGACCGGGGCCCGGCGCAGCGAGGTCGTCATCGCCATCTGCGCCAGCCCGCCGAGGATGCCGACCCCCACCAGCAGACAGAAGTCGACGAAGGTCGGCGTCACCCAGACGAACGGCAGCAGGACCAGCCCCGCCATCGTGCCGGACAGGGTGAAGTAGAAGACGATCGTCGAGCTGTGCTCGGTCCGGGTCAGCGAGCGAACCAGGGTGGCGGTCACCGCAGAGCATGCGGCTCCGGCGATGGCGGCCAGCGCCGCCGGGTCGAACAGTTGCGGCCCCGGCTTCATCACGATCAGCACGCCGACGAAGCCGATCATCACCGCCGCCCAGCGCCGCGCCCCGACGCTCTCGCCGAGGAAGGGCCCGGCGAGAGCGGTCATGATGAGCGGCGCCGCGAACGCGATCGACGAGGTCACCGTCAATGGCAGGCGTGAAAACGAGTAGAAGAACAGGAACATGGCAGCAACCCCCAGCAGCCCGCGCGAGAAGTGCGCGCCCAGACGCCGGGTCTTGAGGGCCATGATGCCGCCGTCGCGGATGATGAACGGCAAGAGTGGCACGAACGCGAAAAAGAAGCGGAAGAACACCGTCTGCAGGACCGGGTAGTCCGGGGTCAGGGTCTTCGCGACCGCCTCCATGATCGCGAACAGCGCCACCGATATCACCTTGAACAGGATTCCCGATGTGGTGGCGCCGCGAAGCATCGCTGGGGAAGGGAGGTGCAGGAGCATCGGGGGTCCGGAAAGGTCAGAGGCGTCGGCGACAGGTTTCTACCATAATGCGTCCGGATCGCCGCAACCATTGCCGCAAGGACATCACCGCCATGTGATTCGTCGTGGCAGCGGTCGCGGTCCCATGTCCAGCCTATGATGAGGACAGTTGCTCTTCTGCTCGCAGTGATCGCCGGGTCCGGGTCGCCGGCTCTCGCCCAGCAGCCGCTGACCGTGGTCGAGCTCTTCACGTCCCAGGGTTGCTCGTCGTGTCCGCCGGCGGACCGCCTGCTCGACGATCTCGCCCGCCGGGATGACCTGCTTGCCCTGTCGTACCACGTCGACTACTGGAACTACATCGGCTGGCAGGACCCGTTCTCCCGGCCCTCCTTCAGCGATCGACAGCGCGGATACGCCCGCCAGCTCGGTCTGCGCCATGTCTATACGCCTCAGATCGTTGTCCAGGGCCGTCGCAGCGTGGTCGGCTCGGATCGCGCCACGGTCCTGGAGGCGATCCGCGACATGGATGACGCGCGCCGGGTCTTGATCATCGCCGAGGTGCTGGACGACGGCACCGCGCGGGTGGCCCTCGGCACGCCGCCGCCGGAGCCGGCGGAGCTGCTGCTTGTCGTCTACGATCGCCAGCACCGCACGCAGGTGGCGCGGGGCGAGAACCGTGGGCGCACGCTGGTCAATACCCACGTGGTGCGCGAGGTGGTTCGCCTTGGGGCATGGCCGGATGGCGGCGAACGCTACGACGTGCCTGCCCGTCCCGTCGGCGAGGAGCGGGCGGTGATCCTGCAGGCGCTTGGGAACGGACATATTCTCGGTGCCTGCCGTCTGGATGCCCGGTCGGACTAGCCGTTGGGAGGAGTCGACGGCCCCGGAGAGGCGAGCGGCAAAGCCCGACGGTGAGCTTGCGGGCGGCCGCCACCGGACCAGATATCAGGGGGGCAGGGACGTGTCGACGCCTTCAGAGGACAAGGGAGATCGCTCAGGATGCTGGTGAGGCGGAAGTTCTCCGGAAACGCGGTTCGCATGACGGAGATGGAAAGCCGACCCTTGTACAGCACGGGGGGCGAGGAGCCGGACGTCGAGGATCTTCTGGCCGATCCGGTCACGCGCGCCATGATGATGCGTGATCGCGTGCGGGAAGCCGAGTTGCGCAGCCTCATCCGTCACACCCGTGTGGCGTTGTCGCAGCGGGACGGTTAGGGCGTCTGCGGCCGCCCGCTGGCGCTGGCTGGATCGAGACGCCGGTAGTCGTCGGCCGACATCGACGGCAATCGCTGCACGAGGGCGACCAGCGCCCAGATCTCGTCATCGGTGTGGGTCGGGCCGAAAGCCGGCATTCCGGTCATCCGGATCCCATTCTTGATGATCCAGAACAGCTCGCGAGCGTCCCATCCGGTGGCCGCGTCCTCGAGCTTGGGGGCCGGCGGCTGGAGCCCGAGGCCGGCCTCGCTCCGCTCCACGCCCGGGGCGCCATGGCAGCTCGTGCAGGTATCACGGAATTGCGCGAAGGCTTGGCGTGGCTCCATCTGGGCGAAGTCGGTCGGGATCTGGATTCCGTCCACCCGCGCCTCGATCGAGCGTCGCTTTCCCGAATCCAGGATCCAGCGCGCAAGGGGCGTATGGGGATGAGTGGCGGCAACGTCGTAGGCGCCCGAGTAGAGGAGCGCGACGCCGCCTGCCAGGAGAACGATCAGACAGAAACAGAACCCCAGGATGAACTTCATGGCAAACCTCCCCGCCCGCCACGGGAACGGACCTGGTTTCTGTCAGGAGAAAGCGGCAAAACGGTGACGGTGTATCACAGGTGGTCGGCTTCCCAATCGGCGCAGGAATAGCCGAGCTGGCTGTACCCTTCCTCGAGGAAGGCAGCGAACATCGGCATTGCAATGAGTTGGCGCGGCGTCGACGGTTCCAGCGTTTGCCTCGCCTCTTCGACCGCGGCGTCCCATTCGTCGGGCGTGTATTCGCCCTGCCCGATTCGGACCAGCGCGACGACTTCGGCGAGCCCGCGTTCGTTAAGCGATTTGATGGCGTCGACGAGTTCCTGCTCGACCGAGTCCTCGGCAGGGCTGTCGACCAGGACCCGGGAGGGATCGTCGGGAAGGTCGCTCCCGTCCTCGGGCAGCTCGTTCACGGTCTTGGCCTGGAACTGGCGGCCCTTGATGACGAGAAAACAGACGATGTCGCCGCTTGCCGAAAGCATGGCCGACCCTCTCGTTGGTGGTGGGGCCGAGGCGTCTGCCCGTCAGCCCAGATTAAAGCTGGTGTGGAGGGGCTTCGGATCACACCTCTTTTTTGAACCCGCAGCAGGAAGGCTTCCCCATGAAGGTCACCAACCCGGAAGAGTACCGCCGCGCCCTCTCGCGGATCAGCGAGCTCGAGGACGAGGGCAGGTCGGCGGATACGAGCGAGGAGCTGGCCGCTCTCGAGGCGGAAGTCGCCCGCTACACCTCGCAGGAGAACGAGCCGGACGAATCGAAGGCGCGGCCGCCGCTCTCGGAACGGACCCGGGAGGGTCGTTGATCGCGCGGGGCTTGCGTCCACCGTCGGGCATGCGCGACACTCGCGGGATGCCGGAATCGCGCAAGCGCGGACCGTCGGTCCGCGAGATCCCGAACGGTGACAACCGGGAACGCCTGGTTTGTCCCGACTGCGGCTTCATCCAGTACGAGAACCCCAAGCTCATCGTCGGGGCCGTCTGTCTGTGGGAGGATCGGGTGCTGCTGTGTCGGCGCGCGATCCCGCCGCGCTACGGCTACTGGACGATTCCCGCCGGCTTCATGGAGCTGAACGAGAGCACGGCCGACGGCGCCGCCCGCGAGGTCGTCGAGGAAAGCCGCGCCAAGGTGGCGATCGAGGACCTGCTGGGCCTGTTCGAGATCCCCTGGATCGGCCAGGTCTGCGTCTTCTACCGCGCCCGCCTTCTGGGTCCCGAATGCGGCCCGACCGGGGAAAGCAGCGAAGTCGCCCTGGTGCCATGGGGGGAGGTCCCCTGGGACGGGCTCGCTTTCCCCAGCGTGCGGTGGGCGCTGGAACGTTGCCGCGAGGGCGGTCAGGCGCGCTTCCACGTTGCGCGGAAGCCTGCCGAAGGTTCGCCCCCGTTCACGGAAGATTAACCAGAAACGTGTATAGCGCGATCATGGTCAGCACCTCGCTCGTCTCCAAGCCGACCTCGTCGGCGACCACCCGCGACACCTTCCGGATGGCCCGCGATGCAGCGGCGCGTGCCAGCTTCAGCGCCGGCTCCGACTCCCTGCTCCAGGCCGGAATCGACAAGCTGCGCCGCTTCCTCGCCTCGGGGGAGCAGCCCAGCAAGGACGCCCCCCGGGGCTACTACCTGAACATCGTCGTCTGACGTTGAAAGCGGGCTACCGGGCTGCGAACATCGCCTTGGCTGTGGCCGCGGCGTCGGCGATCCAGGCCTTGCGCTGGGCTTCGCTGCTGACGATGACGCTGGCGTACAGCTTGCGCTCGACGTTGGTCACGCCGCAGAACCCGAACACGCAGGTGCGCCACAGGTTGTCGAGGGGGTCGCCGTAAAGGCGGCGGTCGCGCTCCTGCTCGGTGTTCGAGGTGTGGATCACCAGGGCGGCCCGCGCCTTCAGCAGGCCGATCGGACCGATCTCGCCGTCTGCGCGAGGGCCGAAGCGGTACGCTTTCCCGTTGCGCAAGGTCCGGTCGAGCCAACCCTTGAGAATCGCCGGCGGCTGCGCCCACCAGTTGGGATGGACGATGACGATGCCGTCCGCCTCGACGATCTCGGCCGCGTGCGACTCGATCAGCGGATCGTCGGTGCCGGTGCCGCGGAATTCCTCGGTCCGCATCAGGGGATCGAACCCTTCGGCGTAAAGGTCGTGGAACCATACGGCAACGCCGGCGCCTTCAAGCGCGTCGCGCACGCCGGCGGCGATCGCGTGGTTGAAGCTGCCGGGATTGGGGTGGGCGAGAATCAGCGAGATGGCCATGTTCATCCTGCGCATTCGAAAGTGCGGGCGGAGTGTGCCCCTGCCAAGCCGGCGATGCAATCGTCGAAACCATTTGCCCGCAGCGCCCGGACATGGGAGACCATCCTTGAGCAAAAGGAGTTGCCATGACTACGCACGCCAAGATTGCCGCCCGTCTGCTGCGCAGTGCCGCCGCCTTCTTCCGCGAGATCGGCGGCCAGGGCACGCCGGTTTCCGAGCAGATGGAGAAGAACGCCCGCACCTATGAGGCGGTCGCCGACCTCGTCGAGCGCGATCCCCTGGGCGAGATGCCGTTGCCGTCCGAGGCAGACGGTCCGAAGGATCTGCAGTAGCTCAGCCCGTAGGCGGCGGCGCGCGGCGCAGGAAAAGCAGCGACACGGCGAGGCAGACCAGTCCCGCAGCCACCATCGGCCAGCGCAGCCCCAAGACTTCGGCCACCCAGCCGATGCCGAGGGCGCCGATCGCGGGGCCGCCCCGGAACGTCAGGCCCCATAGGCTCAGCACGCGGCCGCGGATGGCGTCATCTGCCGCCGTCTGCATCAGCGTCTGCATTGCGATGCCGGCGGTCGAGACGGAAACTCCGAAAACGGCGATAGCGGCCACGCCGAGCGGAAACCAGTCGGCCGCAGCAAACGCCGTCAGCATCAACCCGGACACCGCCGAAGAAGCGAAGGCGATTCGCGCCAGCCCCTGCTGGCCGGCCCGTTGCGCCATCCACAGTCCGCCCGCCACGGCCCCCAGTCCGACCGCCGAGGTCAGGGTTGCCAGCCCTGCCGGGCCGCGGCCGAACACGGTGTCGGCGAACGCCGGCAAAAATTCCAGCACCGGCCGGGTGGTCAGCACGCTGACGATCATCACCAGCATCAAGGGTCCCAGGGTGGCGTGGCGCGCGATGTAGACCACGCTGTGCCAGATCTCGGTCACCATCGGGTCGTGATGGACCAGCAGCTTCGGCGGCGTCGGCAGGCGCAGCATCAGAATGGCTGCGATCATCGCCAGATAGGTGAGCGCGTTGATGAGGAAAGCCGGTGCGGCGCCTCCGAATTCCAGGATGAACCCGGCCGCCGCCGGCCCGATGAAACGCGCCGTGTTGAAGATGACCGAGTTGATGGCCACCGCCGGTGTCAGATCCGCCGGCTTGACCAGGGAGGGAATGAGCGCCAGCCGGGCCGGCTGCTGGAAGCCGACGGTGATGCCGAACACCAGCGTCAGCGCGAACAGAAGCTCGATGGTGATGAGGCCAGTCAGGGTGAGGACGAACAGCGCCATCGCCTGCGCGGTGTGGATCAGCACGCAGACCAGGAGCAGCCGCCGCCGGTCGAGCCGGTCGGCGAGGACGCCGCCGAATGGTCCGATCAGCACCACCGGGAACAGATCGGCGAACGCCACCGCGCCCAGCCACGACGACGAATGCGTCAGTTCCCAGGCCAGCCAGCCGACGGTGAGCCGCTGCACCCACCAGCCGATCAGCGAAATCGAATTGCCGCTGGTGTAGATGGCGTAATTGCGGTTCGAGAAGGCGCCGCGGATGGTGGCGAAGCGTGGCACGCGGTTGGGCATTCGGATCCGGTTCCCCGAGCGGGGACTGACACCCGGCTCCACCGGGCTAGTGTAGGCCTATCAATACTGCCGGAACTACCGGATTTCCAGGACTACCGCTGATCGAGCCCCACCAGCGAGCGGGCGAAGGCCTTGGCCTCGAAGGGGTGTAGGTCGTCGATCCCTTCGCCGACGCCGACCGCGTGCACCGGGAGGCCGAAGGCGCGGGCGAGCGCCACCACCACGCCGCCCTTGGCCGAGCCGTCGAGCTTGGTCAGCACCAGGCCCGAGACCTCGACCATGTCGCGGAACGCCTCGACCTGGGCATGGGCGTTCTGGCCGATGGTGGCGTCCATCACCAGCAGGCAGGAATGCGGCGCCTCGGGGTCGAGCTTGCGCACGACGCGGACGATCTTGGCCAGCTCGTCCATCAGCGCCTTCTTGTTCTGCAGCCTCCCCGCGGTGTCGACCAGGAGGACGTCGAAGCCCTCGGAGCGCGCCCGCGCCAGGGCATCGAAGGCGAGACCCGCCGCGTCGGCGCCGGTCTTCGCCGTCACCACCGGGCAGCCCGAGCGCTCGCCCCAGATCTCGAGCTGCTCGACCGCGGCGGCGCGGAAGGTGTCGGCGGCGGCGATCAGCACCTTCAGGCCGTCGTCCTTCCACTGCCGGGCGAGCTTGCCGATGGTGGTGGTCTTGCCGCTGCCGTTGACGCCGCACACCAGGACCACGTGCGGCCGGCGCGCACGGTCGATGGCCAGCGGCATCGCGACCGGCTCCAGCACCCTGGCCACGTCGGCGGCGAGCGCCGCGCGCACCTCCTCCGGCGTCACTTCCTGGTTGAAACGGGTGCGGCGGAAGTCCTCGACGATCTCGCCCGCGGTCTCGACCCCGAGGTCGGCCGAGATCAGCAGCTCCTCCAGTTCCTCCAGCGCCGCGTCATCGAGGCGGCGTTTGGTGAACAGGCCGGTGATGCCGTCGCCGATCTTGTCGGACGAACGGGTAAGTCCGGCCTTGAGCCGCGCGAACCAGCCGCCGCCCTCGCTCACGAGGCCTCCGCGACGAGTTGGCCGTCGGCGACCGCGGCGACGCGCCCGCGGACCAGGGCGCCGGGATCGGCGGCGAAGGCGAGGCGGACCGGCGCGTAGTGGCGGCTGCGCCCTTCGGCCCCGGTCTCGACCAGGACCTCGGTTTCCGAACCGATGCGGCTCTCCAGGTAGCGCTGCAACGCTGCGTCGCCGCAGGCCCGCAGGCGCGCCGCTCGTTCCTTGCGGAGGCGCATCGGCACCTGCGGCATGCGTGCGGCGGGGGTGCCGGCGCGGGCCGAGAACGGGAACACGTGAAGGAAGGTGACGCCCATCGCAGCGACCGTCGCCAGCGTGGTCTCGAACATCTCATCGCTCTCGGTCGGAAAGCCGGCGATCAGGTCGGCGCCCAGGGTCACGTCGGGCCGCGCACGGCGAAGGCGGTCCGCCACCTCGATGGCCTGGGCGCGCGAATGGCGCCGCCGCATGCGCTTCAGCGTGAGGTCCTCCCCCGCCTGCAGGCTGAGGTGCACGTGCGGCATGAACCGCGGCTCGTCGGCCAGCAGGTCGAAGACGTTGTCGTCGATCGCCGCCGGATCGAGCGAGGTGAGGCGGAGACGGGCAAGCCCGGGTACCCGGGCCAGAACCTCGCGGCCGAGTGCGCCGAGCCGAGGCCTGTCGGCCATGTCGCTGCCGTAGCTGGCGATGTCGACGCCGGTCAACACCACCTCGCGATAACCGTTGCCGACCAGCTCCGCCACCTGTCCCACGACCGCGTCCGCGGGCATGCTGCGGTTGGGACCGCGGGCGAACGGGATGATGCAGAAGGTGCAGCGGTGGTCGCAGCCCTGCTGCACCTGAACGAAGGCGCGGGTCCTGCTCTCGAATCCCGGGACCAGATGTCCCGCTGCCTCGCGAACCTCCATGATGTCGGAGACGACGATGCGTTCGTCGCCGCCCAAAGCTTCGGCCTGCAGCTTCTCGCGATTGCCGAGCACCCGGTCGACCTCGGGCATGTCGGCGTAGGCGGCGGGCGAAAGCTGGGCGCCGCAGCCGGTGACGATGATGCGGGCCGCCGGGTTCTCGCGCCTGAGCTTGCGGATCGCCTGGCGGGCCTGGCGCTCGGCCTCGGCGGTGACCGCGCAGGTGTTGACGATGACCGCGTCGTCGAGACCCGCCTCCGTGGCCTGATTGCGGATGACCTCGGACTCGAAGGCGTTTAGTCGGCAGCCGAAGGTGACGACGCGGACGCTGCCCATCGCCTCAGGCCTCCGCCAGCAGGGCCGGCTCGAGGGTGCCGCGGAAGCTGACCAGCGCGGGACCGGTCATCAGCACGTGGCCGTCGGGCAGCCATTCGATGTGCAGGGTGCCGCCGTCCAGGACCACGTCGGCCGAACGTTCGGAAAGCCCGCGCCGGGCCGCCGCCACCAGAGACGCGCAGGCGCCGCTGCCGCAGGCGCGGGTGACGCCGGTGCCGCGCTCCCACACCCGCATGCGCAGGCGGCTGCGGTCCAGCACCTGGACGAATTCGACATTGGTGTATTCGGGGAACAGCGGGTGCTTCTCGACCGCCGGCCCGACCTCCTCCACCGGGATGGCGGCGACGTCGTCGACGAAGAATACCGCGTGCGGATTGCCCATGCTGACGGCGACCGGCGCGGCGAGCAGACCGACGGAGAGGTCGAGGCGCAGGGTATCCTGCGGCTTGGCGAGCGGGATTTCGCGCCAGTCGAGCCGGGCCGGCCCCATGTCGACCGCGATGCGGCCGTCGGGCAGCGCCTCGGCGTCCAGCAGCCCGGCCACGGTCTGGATCACCGCGTGCCTTTCGCCGCTCTCCTCCATCAGCAGGGAGGCGACGCAGCGGGTGGCGTTGCCGCACGCCTGCACCTCGCTGCCGTCGGCGTTGCGGATGCGCATGAAGGCGTCGGCGAGGGCTTCCCGCGGCGGCTCGATGACGATCAGCTGGTCGCAGCCGACCCCGGTCTTGCGGTCGGCGATGGCGCGGATGGCGGGAGCCTCGAGCGCAAAGGCGCGCGTCCGCGCGTCCAGCACCACGAAGTCGTTGCCCAGCCCGTGCATCTTGACGAAGGGATATCCGCTCATGAGCCGATAGATAGGGCGCCAGGGCGCCGGGAGTCCACAGGAAAGCGGACGGAGGCAAGCTGTCGACAGGGTGCACCGCCGCGGCTTTCCCGTTCGCGTCGGATTCCTTATCATGCCCGCTGCAGTTGCGCGGTCGCAGCTGTCCCCCGCGCGAGAGAACAAGCAGAAGAATGGAGTATCGCGATGACCGACCGTCCGACCCTGGTCCTGCTGCCCGGCCTGATCTGCGACGCCGCCTTGTGGCGCCACCAGCTTGACACCTTGACCGACATCGCCGAGGTGACGATGCCCGATCTCACCCGGTTCGATGACGTCCGCGTGGCCGCGCGCACGCTGCTTTCGGAACTGCCGCCGAGCTTCGCGCTGGCCGGCCTGTCGATGGGAGGTTACGTCGCTTTCGAGATCATGCGTCAGGCGCCCGGCCGGGTCAGCCGGCTCGCCCTGCTCGACACCTCGGCGCGTGCCGACACGCCCGAGGGACAGGCCCGCCGCCGCGGCTCCATCGAGGCGGCGGCCAAACCCGATTTCGACCTTGCCGCCGTCACCCAGCACATGCTGCCGATGTTTCTGACCGAAGCGGGTCGTGAAAACAGAGCCCTGGTCGAGGCGGTCACCGCGATGGCAGTGCGCTATGGCCGCGAGGCCTTCGGCCGCAGCCAGGCGCTGATGCTGAGCCGGCCCGACAGCCGCCCGGACCTGCCGCAGATCGGCTGCCCGACCCTGGTTCTGTGCGGCCGCCAGGACGTCTTCACCACGCCCGAGCTGCACCTCGAGATCGCCCGAGGGATTCCGAATTCGGTTCTCGTCTACGTCGAGGATGCGGGACACCTTTCACCCATGGAGCAGCCCCACGCCGTCAGCGCGGCCATGCGCTACTGGCTGAACGCGCGGTAGGGTCTGCCCCTCGTCCGGCGGCAGACCGGGCTTTTGGGCAGCGCCTTTCCGTACCCGGCGGGGCGCCGCTGCCGTGCGCGCCGCTGGATCGCGAATCCGGTCTCCTTTATGATCGGAACCCGTATCGGGGGAGGGGGTTGCCGTGGGCCGTCGTGTCGTCGTCTTCGCCTGTGCTGCGCGGGCCCGCGGAGCGCATGCGCCTCCGGCTCACTCGGGTTCGCTTGCCGGTGTGAAACGCCGCGTCGCTGCCCTGGCACTGGCGCTGCTGTTCGGGTTGCTGGCCGGCGTGGCGGCGGCGGAAGACCTTGTCGTGTCGCGGGCGCTGCTGGAGGACACGACCGGAAACCTGACGATCGAGGAGGTGGCCGGACGGGACTTCGAGCCGGTCGAGCGCACGGTGACCCGCGGCTATTCGGACTCGGCCTTCTGGCTTCGCCTGAGGGTGCGACCGCCCGCCCGCGGGGGCGATGTCGTATTGCACGTCCGCCCGGCCTCCCTCGACGAGTTGCGCCTGTTCGAGCCCGATCCCGGCGATCCCTCCGGCTGGCGGACGCGGGTGACCGGCAGCCGCCACCCTTACGCCGGCCGGGAGCGGACCGGCCTCGGTTTCACCGTCACCCCGGCGCTGCCGGACACGACCTACTATCTGCGTCTCAGGACGGACACCCTGTCGCGACTCAGCGTGCAGGCGCTGGAGCCGCGCGAGGCCGACCGCAAGGATTCCCAGCAGGACCTGCTGCTGGTGTTCTTCATCACGTCGCTCGTGTACCTCCTGCTGTGGGCGGGGCAGAGCTACATCCTGGACCGCCAGCCGGTGGTCGGCCTGTTCGCGGTGCACCAGGCCGTCTACATCCTCAGCGGCCTGGCCGTGACCGGTTATCTGGCCCCCTTCGCGCCCGCGGCCTTCCCCGGGCTGGTCGCCACGATGACCGCGGTCCTGGTCTGCGCCATGAACTTCACCGGCGTGCTGTTCAGCCGGGCCCTGTTCGCGCCCTACCAGCCGCCGCCCCTGCTGATGCGCGGCCTGTCGCTGTTCCTGGCCGCCTTCCCGCTGCAGCTCGTGGCCATGGCTGCCGGACACGCCCGCCTCGCCCTGGCGGTCAACGACGTGCTGGTGACGGTGCTGTCTTGGTATTTCCTGCTGGTCGCCGCCACCGTCCGCCGCGAGCAGGTGCCCAGCCGGCGGATGCTGCGGCTGATCTTCGTGACGATCACCGTGCTGGCCACCGCCTCCGGGGGTTCCAGCTTCGGCATCTGGGCGATGCCCGACAGCGCGCTGGCCGATACCCTCATGGTCGTCGTCAACGGCCTGATCGCCAGCGGCCTGCTGGCGATGCTGCTTCACACCCGCCTGCGTCAGCTGCGGCTCGAGGCGCAGCGCGCGGCCGAGGAGCTCCGCCTTGCCCAGAAGACGCTGGCGATCGAGCGGGCGCTCAAGGAGGAAGCCGAGCTAAGGGCGCGCACCGACTACCTGACGGGCCTCTTCAACCGCCGCCATTTCATCGAGGTGGCGGAGCGAGAGCTGGCAAGGTCGGTGCGCTACCGCAACCCCGTTTCCCTGCTGATGATCGACATCGATCGCTTCAAGGCGGTCAACGACACCTGGGGCCACGGTGCCGGCGACGCCGTGCTCCAGGAGGTGGCGCACCTGATCCGCAGCACCTTGCGCGACGTCGACGTCGTCGGTCGCGTCGGGGGCGAGGAATTCGCGGCGGTGCTGCTCGAGGTCGACGGCGACCGCGCGCTCCAGGTCTCGCAGCGGCTGTGTGCGACGGTTGCCGCCGCCCCGATCGCCATTCCCGACGGCGGCCCGTTGCACGTCACCATCTCGGTCGGAATTGCCGAGTTGAAAGGCCGCGCCATAGAGCTCGACCGTCTGCTGCACGAGGCTGACCACGCCCTCTATGACGCCAAGGAAGCGGGACGCAACCGGGCGGTGAGGGCGGCGCAGGCGGCAGCACTGGATCGCGAGCGCCCGCTCGCCTAGGATCGGATGCCGTGTTCTCCGGGGGAAGGAAACCCGACGTGCAGCACTGTGCCGTTGCGTTCGCCTGCCTTCTGCTCACCGCCTGCGTGACGACGCAGCCGGCGCCGCCCGAAACCGAGGCCGAGCGGGCCGGCCGTCTGGTTCGGATGGAAGCCTCCGCCCGCAAGGCCAAGCTCGAGCTGGTGCGGGTCCGCCGCGTATTCCGACCACTGGCGATCGCTGCCGCCGAGATTTGCGGCAACTTTGCCACCTTCCAACCCGGTTACCGGACAGCCGTGCTGATGCCCGACGGGGATTCGGTCGCCAACGAGGTGCTGCGGCGGGTCGATGGCGCCACCGAACGCGGTCCCGTCGTGAGCGCGGTCGATGAAGGCGGCCCGGCGGCGAACGCCGGCCTTCAGGCGGGCGACGTGGTGCTGGCGATCGGCGGAGTCCCGGTTCCGCCGACCGGCCCGGCCGCCCTGGCGGCGCTGCGGCGGGCCTCTCCGGGTTCAGCGGCGCCGCTGGCGACCCGGGTGCTGCGCGACGGCCGCGAGATCGAGCTTGCGATCGCGGCGGAGCGGGCGTGCGACATGCCGGTCGACGTTTCCGATGAGCCGCGCGTCCATGCCTCGGTGGGCGGTCGGCAGGGCATCGTGGTGACTGCGGGCATGCTGCAGTTTGCGAGCGACGACGATCTGGCGGTCGTCCTCGGCCACGAGCTTTCGCACATCCTCCTCGACATGCGTTCCAGGCCGGAGCGCGACGCGCTTCTGGGCGGCGCCGCACGCAGCAGCGCCACGGGAACCGGCCGGGCGGAGATCGAGCTCGACTGCGACCATCTGGGGGTGCTGCTGGCGGCCCGGGCGGGGTTCGATGTCGGCGGCTCAGCCGAGTTGTGGCGCCGCAGTGCCGGCGGCGAGCTCTCGGAGACCCGACCCAAGGGCGGGCAGTACCCGAGCCACGCCGAGCGCTATGCCGCCCTGAAGGAGGTTGTGGATCAGGTCGGCGCCCGCCGGGCCGCCGGGCAGCCGGTCCTGCCGGGTTTCCCGGACCTGCTCCTGCGGCCCGTTCCGCAGCCGGCGCACCTCCCCGGGCTTGATGAGCCGGCCGATCCCGCAACCGGAACGGCGCCGACCCCGGCCAGTCTCCGTCCAAACCCGGGCGCGGCTCCGGTCCTGGCGCCTGCGCCGCCGGCGGTCGGCCAGGCCGGGGCGGCGTTCCGCGACTGCGCCGACTGCCCCGAGATGATCCCGCTCCCGGCTGGCGCGTTCGACATGGGCGATCTCGACGGCTCCGGTTACGCGCACGAACGGCCGGTCCGCCGCATCACGCTGGCGCGCCCCTTCGCGGTCGGGAAGTACGAGGTGACGCAGGCGGAGTGGCGCGCGGTGATGGGCGGCAATCCCAGCCGCTTTGCCGGCGACGCCCGACCGGTGGAGAACGTGACCTGGATCGAGGCGAAGGAGTACGCGAGGCGCCTTGCCGCGACGACCGGCAAGCCGTACCGCCTGCTCAGCGAGGCTGAATGGGAGTACGCCGCCCGCGCCGGATCGTGCGCCGCCTACCCGTGGGGCGACGCCATCAGTCCGCTCCAGGCTCGCTATGCCGGAGGCGACGGAACGGAGCTCGTGGGCTCCTATCCGCCCAACGCTTTCGGCCTGCACGACACGGCAGGCAACGTCTGGGAATGGGTGGAGGATTGCTGGAGCCGCTCACTTGCAGACATTCCCGCCGATGGCGCCGCGCAGAATCCTGTGGGCTGTGACGCCCGGGTCAGTCGCGGCGGCTCCTGGGGCCGTCGCGGCGGCGCCTTGCGCTCGGCCTACCGGGAGTGGGCTGCGCCGGGCGTGCGCTCGCCCACGATCGGCTTCCGGGTGGCGCGGGGGATGTGAAGCCGCGAAGCTCTTGCCTTCCGAGGCTCCTTCAGTCGCCGACCACCCGGAGGTGCCGCTTCTGCCACAGATGCGGGCCATGGTAGAGGACGCCGAGACTTGACGACAGGAACCGCTCCGGCGGGTCGAACACCTGGGCGACGACGAGACCTGCCTTGGTCCGGAAGCGGATCGTCAGCTCGTCCTCGCCGGTCGGCAGGATCGATTCCACCTCGCGCTCGACAAGATCGACGAAGCCGGTTGCCGGGTTGGTCGGGGTGGCGAAATTGCCGGTCCAGCGCGTCCATATGCCGATGCATTCGCTGTAGACGAGATCGCGGCGGATGAACCAGAGATAGATCCCGACGTCGTCGATGAACCCGTTGAGGTCTGCGCTCACGACCAGAAAGCCGCAACGGCAGGCGAACTGGGCATAGATCGTGTCGGCGCGGCCGCTCTCGATCGTCAGCTCGCGCCCCTCGAAATAAAAGCGGCAGGGGCGCGAGCTGGTTCCTCTGAAAGGCGGCCCTGACGAGAACCGGGATTGCGCCGGATGCGACAGAATTGCCGGCCGCCTCACGCCGCGAGCGCCGGCTCCGCGACCAGGTCTTTCACCTCGGCCAGGGCGGCGGCGATCGCCTGGGTGCGGCGTTCGGTGCCCATCGCCAGGCCCTCGGCGCGGATGAAGGCGACGTCGGTGATGCCGACGAAGGCGAGCAGGGCCTTGAGGTGCGGCTCCTGGGCGTCCATGACGTTGGCCGGCCCGTCGCTGTAGACGCCGCCGCGGCTCTCCACCACGATCGCCCGCTTGCCCTTGAGCAGGCCCTCGGGGCCGGCTGCGGTGTAGCGGAAGGTGACGCCGGCGCGCAGCACATGGTCGAACCAGGCCTTCAGCGTCGAGGGCATGCCGAAGTTGTACATCGGCGCGCCGATGACGAGGACGTCGGCCTCCTGCACCTCGCGGATCAGCGCGTCGGAAAGAGCCCGCGCCTTGCTCTCCCCGTCGGTGCCGACGAACGAGGCGAACGCCCCTCCCGTCAGGTGCGGCACCGGTTCGGCCGCGAGGTCGCGGACGCGGACCTTCAAGGACGGGTCCCGCGCCCGCAGGCGGGCGACCACCTCCGCGGTCAGCCGCTTGGATACCGAAGCCTCTCCGTTGAGGCTGCTGTCGAGAACGAGAACCTTGGACATCCTGACCTCCAGACCATCCGAAACATTGCGATACCGAAGATCTGGAGGTTCATTTTGCGCAACGGTATGCCCATATTGTGAACATCACTGTTGACCAAAAAGGAACGGAAGATGGCCGAGCTGGACGATATCCGCGCCCTGGTCGAGGTGCTGGAGACGGGCGGCTTCAGCAGCGCCGCCGGCCGCCTCGGTGTATCGAAGTCGATCGTCAGCCGCCGCGTCTCCCGGCTCGAGGCGGATCTGGGGACGCGGCTGGTGACCCGCACCACCCGCGGCATCGCCGCCACCGAGGCGGGGCAGGAGTTCCGCGCCCGCGCCGCCCGCATCCTGCGCGACCTCGAGGAGGCGCAGGACGCCGTCGCCCGCCACGGCGGCGAGATCGTCGGGTGCCTGCGCGTGTCGCTGCCGCTGAGCTTCGGCATCAGGCACGTGGCGCCGCTCTTGGCCGAGCTGGCGATGCGCCATCCGCGGCTGGAGATCGAAGCCTCGTTCAGCGACCGCCTGGTCGACCTGATCGGCGAGCGGCTCGACGCAGCGGTGCGGATCGGCCAGCTCCGGGATTCGAGCCTGGTGGCACGGCAGATCGCGCCGGCGCGCACCGTGATCGTCGCCAGCCCGGCGTACCTGGCACGGCACGGCCGTCCCGCCACCCCGGCCGAACTCGCCGGCCACCAGTGCCTGATCTACACCGCGGCGGCCACCGCCGAATGGCGCTTCCAGGTCGGCCGGCGCTGGGTCGCGGTGCGGCCGGAGGGGCGACTGCGCTCGGACAGCGGCGACGCCCTCCTGGAGGCGGCAGTGGCCGGCCTCGGCATCGGCGCCTTCCCCACCTTCCTGGCCGGCGAGGCGATCCGCAGCGGTCGGCTGGAGCCGCTGCTCC
Source organism: Rhodospirillales bacterium (assembly GCA_018432935.1). Lineage (GTDB taxonomy): Bacteria > Pseudomonadota > Alphaproteobacteria > Rhodospirillales > Shumkoniaceae > JAHDSF01. The sequence goes on from JAHDSF010000021.1 coordinate 49,253, forward strand.
TCGACTTTCCGACGCCCGAGTACGGCATCCACGTCGTCCGCCCGCCCGGTGCCCACGTCCCCGGCAAGCTGCGCGTCTTCATCGACCTCCTGGCCGCGCACTTCAGCGGCGATCCCCACTGGGACCCGTGCCGGAGCGCGGCGAGAGTCCGCACGCCGGCGCCGGGCATGGGGCAAGCCGAGCCTGGTGGATAGCGTCATTCCCGCGCAGGCGGGAATCCATTGTTCCTGGCAGTCTTGCGCGGGGACACCGGTGTGATCAGGTACTGCATCCCCCGAATTGCGCCGCGTGACGACTTGCGCGGGCATCCATTTGCCACGGGGCAGGTGAAGTGAAGCATCATGTCGGTCGAACGCTAGAACCAGGAGCCATGACCAGCGGCGATTGCGGCCGTATCCTCGGGAATGTCAGTTGTCGAGCCTTTGAAAACCCGGTCGATCCAGTTCGCGGAGCCGGATGGCCCCAAGGGGATGCGGTGTTCGATCGGCGACAGCCGCCGGAGCGGGTCGGACCGTAAGGGCAGCTTCGCCGGGACGCTCAAGGTCTTCGATCCATTCGAGGCCTCGCACATCCCGAAGCTGGGACGCGCGTCCGGCCAGGAACGGGTGCGTGTGCTTGCGCGAGAACGTCAGGATCCCCGCACCGTCAGGCAGCGCGACATCGACGTCCTGCCGTGAATCCCACGAGCAGTAGGTGACCTGGGCGGACAGCGAGAGGGTGATGCCGAGGAGCCAGCGGCGGGTGCGGGACATGGCGGTGCAAAGATTACCTATGATCGCATTTCTATATACAGATATCACCTTCGGCGGGTGTTGTCTGCGAAAAGGCCACGCAGACGCATGCCCAACCATTTCCAGTTCGGTACTGTGTCCACGGAACTCCCCAAGACCACCAAAAAGCGTGATTATGTTGCCGTATTTTCGCAATGAGGGTATTCTGGATGTGTATGAGTCCGCCCTTCAACGATTGTAAACGCGGGATAGACATGATTGGTCGGCTGCTTTGCCTCGCGGTGCTCATGAGCATCGCCGCCGTCTCTTCCGGAGCGCGAGCCGGCGGAAAAGTGGACGATGTACCGCGTCCCGATCCGAACGGCCGCTGGCGGTACATCACGACCGATGACGCGACCTCGGACAGCGACTGCATCGGCCGCGTGGTGAGCCCCATGTGCGCGCTGGAAACGTATCTCGCCGGACTGCTCCGAGATGACGGCGCCCTCGTGGACATCGCGTTTAACGAGCGACCGGGTACCCATCGGTCCGAGACCCCGCGGCCCGGCTGGAAGCTGAAGTTCCGCGTCGACCTCGTCGAGGTTCTCTCCGAAAAGGACATCCCGGACTGGTGGGAGCCTCGATTGACGAGAGAGGAAGAAGAAGACCCGGAAGAGCCGCGCAACCATTGGCGGTGGCGGGATCCCATGCACCGGCGGCTCATGCCCGGTGATGTTCGCGTCCAGTTCAGGTCGCTCGTGTGCTACCCTCCCAGATGTCAGCCGATCGCCGAGGCGAGCAAGGGCTATGCAGTGCTCAGGAGGAACGGCGATCGGTGGTATGTGGAAATCTACGATGAGCCGCGCGATTGGCCGTTCCCCGGCTATCCGCTCGCGAAGCGGCGATACTACCCGGCCCAGGCGAAGTGACGCATGCGGGGAATTCTGGGGACATGATACCGATTGACCGCCTCACGGCGCGGTAGACTCTGCGGCCAGCCACTTGGTATCCGGCCACGTCGGGATTGTCCCCAATGTAATGGGCTGTTCCCGCTGCAGCACTTCGGGCACGGGAAGGACCGGAGGAATTGGCCCGGCGTCGTTCCGCACCTGGTACTCGTGCCCTCGCCAGGCGACGTTGATTCTCCCCTGCAGTTCGTTTTCGACCGAAATCATGAACTGCGGCCCGACCCCGTGGTAACCGTACAGATGAAAGGCCCGCGCCTGGCGGAGGTCCAGCACGATGCAGTCGGTCTGCGACTCGAAGAGCCCGCGCTCGAACTGACCGAACTGGAGAAAGGGACCCGCTCCTTCTTGTGCGGGGTAGAGCGAGACCGTTGTCGCGTACGACCCGGAGAGGTCGTCCGCGAACCAGCTCCTGACCTGGATACCTTGAGGGTTGGTCACCTGCACCCAATGCTCGTGCCGCTGGTCCAGCGGGTGTGGCCGTTTGACTATCGTGAACGACCACGACGTGCCCGGAACGGCGATGCTTTCCGAGACGATCTGCCGCGTCAGCCTGAGGTCCCGGGGCATCTCGCTGCCCGGGACGAACCGCAGCCCCGGCTCAGTCGGGTGGTCGTCGATGCGGCCCAGGTACTGCCACTCATGGGAGGCGGGCAGGTCGGCATCATCGCAGAAGGGTTGCGGCACTGTGGTGGAGTCGGTCCATTGCCCTCCCACGGCGAGGCAGCCGCGGCCGATGTTGGCCCAGGTCCAGCGGCCATCGTCCTCGAGCATCACGAAGGGGCCGTTGCCGTCCGCCGCCGGCTGCCACTGCACCAGCACGACCGTGCGGCCGCCGTAGTTGGGCGTGATGTCGCTCTCGATGTCGCGGCCATCGGCCAGCCGCAGGCGGACCGCGTAGTCGTACTCGGCCAGGAACAGGTGCGTGTGCCTGCGCGAGAACGTCAGGACCCCGGCGCCGTCGGGCAGCGCGACGTCGACGCCCTCCCACGAATCCCACGAGCAATAGGTGACCAGGGCGGACAGCGAGAGGGCGATGCCGATGAGCCAGCGGCGGATTCGGGACATGGCACAATCAATTATTTATGGTAGCAATTATGTAAGATAATACAATCTGATCCGCGGCCTGTCGAGAACCAAGCACCTATGCTTCAGGCTGTGGATCAGGAGCGATCCGTCATCTATTATTGCAGGTTGAGAAACCTTTACGGCGCACCTTCGTGAAGCCGCGGCGTCTGCCGGAATGGTCCTGGCCGGGCGGGAGCTCAACGGCCTCGCTCGGGAGCTGAATATAAACTAGTCGGAGGGGGGACCTGCCTTGCGTACTCTTCGTGTTGCGGTTGCCTGCGTGGTCATGAGCAGCTGCGTCACAACTCAGCACGAACCTGCTGAGTCCGAAGCGGTGAAGGCGGAACGTTTGCTCCAGATGGAGATGGTGTACCGGAAAGACAGGGAGGATGAGATCCGTCTGAAACGTGTGTATCACCCGATCGTCCGCGCAGCGGCTCCGGCGTGTGGTGATCGGACGGTTTATGACTCCGGATACAGGACAATGGTCATGATGAAGGGCGCAGACACTGTTGAGGTGGAGGCCGCCCGCCGGGTCTATGGTGCAACGGAACGGGGGCCCGTTGTTTACGCTGTGGCTCCGGGTTCGCCCGCGGAGACCGCGGGGATGATGTTGGGCGATACCGTTCTTGCCATCGATGGTTGGCCTCTTCCGGCCATTAACGGTCCGCCGATGTCGGACAGAGAGATTGGACTCTGGCGGGGCAAGTCCAGCAACGACAAGGGGGTCTTGCGTCTACTCCGCGGTGACCAAGAGTTTGAGGTCTCTTTGACTGGTCAGCTTATATGTGAGGTCCACGCCACAGTCATACCTCATAGCCGAATCCGAGCCTCCACCAATGGATCTACAATCAGGCTGACCAGCGCCATGCTGGATTTCGCGAGAACCGACGACGAACTCGCAATCGTCGTGGGACACGAACTCGCGCACGCGATCCTCCTGAACACGAGAAGACCGGCCTCCGACCCGATCTTCACCGCTCTCCGTAGCACCATGAGCAGGTCGCTGACGACTGTGAGCAGGTCGTCGGCAACGCAACGTCCGAGCCGACCGGGATCTGTGGATGCCGAGAAGGAGGCTGATGCTCTGGGCACAGTGTTCGCCGCATGGGCCGGCTACGACGCGAGCGTCGCCCCGAACTTCTGGCGCCGGATGGCAGTGGCCAATCCGGGCTCGATCCAACCACACGGGGGCCCTCACCCGAGCACGCCGGAGCGCTTCGTCGCGCTCGAGGCGCTTCTCGGGCACCTACAGGCGAAGCAAACGAATGGGGTGTCACTACTGCCTGGATACAAGGATCCTGACACGATGTTTCTTCTGGGTAGTCCTAGGCCAATTCTTGCCCCGACGTCCCCGCCGCCTTAGTATCGGCCCAACCGAGGGGGCGCGGGCAACGACGGCGCGCAGTTGCCCCATCCCGCAATACTAGAGTCAGCCGGTATCGCTCGGTGAGGCGTTGTCGCGCCCCATCGAGCGTTCGCATCCTCTTGACTCCCCCCTCTCCCCCCGCCTACAGTCCCACCCCTGCTTTCGTGGCCCTACGGGGCTCCGCCAGTCCGCGAGTTTCGCGCACTGGCGCTTTTTCGTGGTAGCGCGGGGAGTGCGCATGTTCGAGACCTTGAGCGGCCGGCTGGGCGGGATCTTCGACAAGCTTCGCAAGCGCGGAGCGTTGTCCGAGGACGACGTCAACGCCGCGCTGCGCGAGATCCGGATCGCGCTCCTGGAAGCCGACGTCGCGCTGCCGGTGGTCAAGGACTTCGTCGAAGGCGTGCGCGTCCGCGCCGTCGGGCAGGAGGTGCTGCGCTCGGTCACGCCCGGCCAGATGGTGGTCAAGATCGTCCACGACCACCTGATCGAGACCCTGGGCGGGCTGGAGCCGGTCGCCCTCGACATCGGGCAGTCGCCGCCGACCGCGATCCTGATGGTCGGCCTGCAGGGCTCGGGCAAGACCACCACCGCGGCCAAGATCGCGCTACGGCTGCGCAAGCGCGAGAACCGCAAGGTCCTGCTCGCCTCGCTCGACGTCTACCGCCCCGCCGCCCAGCAGCAGCTCCAGGTGCTGGCGGGCCAGGTCGAGGTGCCGATGCTGCCGCCGATCCTCGGCGAGCGCCCGGTCGCGATCGCCAAGCGGGCGATGGCCAAGGGCCGCGTCGAGGGCTTCGACGTCGTCATCCTGGATACCGCCGGCCGCCTCCACATCGACCAGGAGCTGATGGCCGAGGTGGCCGAGGTGCGCGCCGTCACAAGCCCGCGCGAGACCCTCCTGGTCGCCGACGCCATGACCGGCCAGGATGCCGTCAACATCGCCCGCGAGTTCAACCAGAAGGTCGGCGTCACCGGCCTGGTGCTGACCCGGGTCGACGGCGACGCCCGCGGCGGCGCGGCGCTTTCCATGCGCGCCGTCACCGGCTGCCCGATCAAGCTGATGGGCGTCGGCGAGAAGACGGACGACCTCGAGGCCTTCCAGGCCGAACGGGTGGCGGGCCGGATCCTCGGCATGGGCGACGTGGTCGGCCTGGTCGAGAAGGCCGCCGAGCACGTCGAGCGCGAGGACGCCGAGAAGATGGCGGCCAAGCTGCGCAAGGGCGAGTTCTCGCTCGAGGATTTGCGCGACCAGCTCCGCCAGCTGCGCAAGATGGGCAGCATGGAAGGCCTGCTGGGGATGATCCCGGGCATCGGCAAGATCAAGAACCAGATCGCCCAGGCCAACCTCGACGACAAGCTGATCCCGCGCCAGGAGGCGATCATCAACGCGATGACCAAGGCCGAGCGGCGCAACCCGAAGGTGCTCAACGCCTCGCGCCGCCGCCGCATCGCCGCCGGCTCGGGCACCACGGTGCAGGACGTCAACCGTCTGCTGAAGCAGTACCAGCAGATGAGCGACATGATGAAGCGGATGGGCAAGATGGGCGGCAAGGGGCTGTTCGGCCGCGGCGGCATGATGCCGCCCCCGGGCATGCCGCCGTTCCGGTGATGGCCATGGCGACGCACCATCAACCTGGGATGTCGCTCCCTCTCCCCCCTGTCCAGGGCGGAGAGGGCACCATGGCGAGGAGGGATCCCTCATGATCGACCACATGTCCGTGACCGTGTTCGACATCGCCCGCAGCGTCGCCTTCTACGACACCGCGCTGAAGGCGCTCGGCTTCGGCCGGGCGATGGAGTTCACCGCCCCCGACGGCAGCTACCGGGGGGTCGGCTACGGGCCCGGCGACAAGCCGGTGTTCTGGCTGGGCGCCCACCTGAAGGAGCGCCAGCCGGTGACGCCGATGCCGGGCTTCCACGTCGCCTTCCAGGCGGCGGGCCGGGCCGACGTCGATGCGTTCTACGCCGCCGCGATCGAGGCCGGCGGGCGCGACAACGGCGCCCCGGGCCTGCGGCCGCACTACCATCCCAACTACTACGCCGCCTTCGTCATCGACCCCGACGGCCACCACCTCGAGGCCGTCTGCCACCGGGCGGAATGAAGGCTATCGGTATCACCTGAGGAAAGGACCTGAACCACCATGTCACTGCGCATCCGTCTGTCCCGCGCCGGCGCCAAGAAGCGTCCCTACCACCGCATCGTGGTCGCCGATTCCCGCAGCCCGCGGGACGGCCGCTTCATCGAGCGGATCGGCTCGTACAACCCGATGGTGCCGAAGGACCATCCGGACCGCTTCAACCTCGACGTCGAGCGCTTCAAGCACTGGGTCGCCAACGGCGCGGTGCCCAGCGACCGGGTGGCGCGGCTGGCCAGCGCCCTCGGCCTCTGCGAGAAGCCGAAGGTGCCCGAGCAGACCAAGAAGAACCAGCCGAAGGCGAAAGCCCAGGAGCGCGCCAAGGCGCACGCCGAGGCTGCCGCCGCCGCCGCGGCCGCCCCTGCCGAGGCGCCGGCCGAGGCTTCGGCCTGAGCCGGGGCTGAGAGGGCGCGATGATGGCAGGCCGCGAAGCCGCGCAGGACTCGCCGCTCGCCGAGGTCGGCGTGATCGCCGGCCCGCGCGGGCTGAAGGGCGAGGTCTGGGTGCGCTGCTTCACGGCCGATCCGGCAGGCATCACCGGCTACGGGCCGCTGGTCGACGAGGCCGGTCGTACCGTCACCCTGCAAGTGCTGGAGACGGGCAGGGACAAGGTGCTGGCGCGCATCGACGGCTGCGCGGACAGGACCGCGGCGGAGGCCCTGGCGGGGACCCGGCTGTTCGTGCCGAAGTCCGCCTTCGGGCCGCTGGCGGAGGACGAGTTCCTCCATGCCGACCTGGTCGGGCTGGCGGCGGAGACGGTGACGGGCGACAGCCTGGGCCGGGTGGTCGCGGTGCAGAACTTCGGCGCCGGCGACCTCCTGGAGGTGGGCGTCGAAGCGGGCGGCACAGTCCTGGTGCCGTTCACCAGGGCCGTGGTGCCACAGGTGGATCTTGCGGCGGGCAGGGTCGTCATTGACCCGCCGCCGGGGCTGATCGGTGAGTGATGGGCGAGCAGGCGAAGATCTGGACCGCGAAGGTCCTGACCCTGTTCCCGGAAATGTTCCCGGGGCCGCTCGGCTGCTCGCTTGCCGGCAAGGCCCTGCAGGACGCCCTGTGGCGGCTGGAGACGCTCGACATCCGCGGCTTCGCCACCGACCGCCACCGCACCGTCGACGACTCTCCGTTCGGGGGCGGCGCCGGGATGGTGATGCGGCCGGATGTGGTCGACGAGGCGATCGGCCATGCGCTCGCCTCTGCGCCCGAACTGCCGCTGGTCTTCCTGACGCCGCGCGGCCGTCCGCTCGACCAGGATCTGGTGCGCGGCTTCGCGGCCGGCCCCGGGGTGGTCCTGTTGTGCGGCCGCTACGAGGGCATCGACCAGCGGGTAATCGAGGCGCGGGCTCCGCTGGAGGTCAGCCTCGGCGACTTCGTGCTGTCCGGCGGCGAGCCGGCGGCGATCGCGCTGCTCGACGCCTGCGTGCGGCTGCTGCCGGGCGTCATCGGCAAGGAGACCTCGCTCGACGAGGAAAGCTTCGAACGGGGGCTCCTGGAATACCCCCACTACACGCGCCCTGCGGTTTGGCAGGGACGCGCGGTGCCGGAGATCCTGGTCTCCGGCCACCACGAACGGGTTCGCGCCTGGCGGCTAGGCCAGGCCGAGGCTTTGACCCGCGACCGCCGGCCGGACCTGTGGGCCCGCTACGCCGACGGCCGCGGCCAACCGAATCAGACGACGAAAGGGTAGTGTCATGAACATCATCGAACAGATCGAGAAGGAAGAGGTCGCGCGGCTCACCGGCGAGCGCCCGGTGCCCGAGTTCGCGCCCGGCGACACCGTCAAGGTCAACGTGAAGGTGGTCGAGGGCGAGCGCGAGCGCGTCCAGACCTACGAGGGCATCTGCATCGCCCGCAAGAACGACGGCCTCAACTCGTCGTTTACGGTGCGCAAGATCTCGTACGGCGAGGGCGTCGAGCGTGTATTCCCGCTGTACTCGCCGAACGTCGCTTCGGTCGAGGTGGTGCGTCGCGGCGACGTCCGCCGGGCCAAGCTCTATTATCTGCGCGGCCGTACCGGCAAGTCGGCCCGCATCTCGGAGAAGACCTACGGCTACTCGGCCAAGCTCGCCGCTGCCGAGCGCCAGACGATGCTGCAGGAGAAGGAAGAGGCCAAGGCCAAGGCTCTGGCCGGCTCCGCGAAGAAGGCGGAAGCCGCCGAGCAGGCCGCCGCGGAAGCCCCGGCGGACAAGGCCGAGTGAGGCCAGGTGCGGGGTGCCCCCTCACCCCAACCCTCTCCCCCGGTGGGGGCGAGGGGTTCTGGCTTGCGTTCCCTCGCCCCGCGTCGGCGGGGAGAGGGACAGGGTGAGGGGATCTCGGGGCCGGTTGAGTAAGAGGGAGCTGACACGATGGCGAAGCCGCGCACGCTGTTCGACAAGATCTGGCAGTCCCACCTGGTCGACGTCCAGGAGGACGGCACCGCCGTGCTCTACATCGACCGCCACATCGTGCACGAGGTGACCAGCCCGCAGGCCTTCGAAGGGTTGCGCATGGCCGGCCGCAAGGTGCGCCGCCCCGAGGCCACGCTGGCGGTCGCCGACCACAACGTGCCGACCACCGACCGCTCGAAGGGGATCGCCGACGCCGAAAGCCGGATCCAGGTCGAGACCCTCGACCGCAACGCTGCCGAGTTCGGCGTACCCTACTTCTCGATGAGCGACGAGCGGCAGGGCATCTGCCACATCATCGGTCCCGAGCAGGGGTTCACCCAGCCCGGCACGACGATCGTCTGCGGCGACTCCCACACCGCCACGCACGGCGCTTTCGGCGCGCTCGCCTTCGGCATCGGCACCTCCGAGGTCGAGCATGTGCTGGCCACCCAGACGCTGCTGCAGCGCCCGGCCAGGAACATGCGGGTGTCGGTCGACGGCGACCTGCCGTTCGGGGTGACGGCGAAGGACCTCATCCTCGCCATCATCGGCGCCATGGGCACCGCCGGCGGCACCGGCCACGTCGTCGAGTATGCCGGCAAGGCGATCCGCGGCCTGTCGATGGAAGGCCGCATGACGGTCTGCAACATGACCATCGAGGGTGGGGCGCGGGCCGGCATCGTCGCCCCGGACGAGACCACCTTCGCCTACCTCAAGGGCCGGCCGCTGGCGCCGAAGGCGGAACACTGGGAAGCCGCCGTCGCCTACTGGAAGACCCTGGTCTCGGACGAGGGCGCGACCTACGACAAGGAGGTGCGGCTCAACGCCGCCGAGATCGCGCCGCAGGTCACCTGGGGCACCAGCCCGGAGGACGTGCTGCCGATCACCGCGGCGGTGCCCGATCCGGCGAGCGCGCCGAGCGAGGACAAGCAGCGGGCAATGGTCCGCGCGCTCGAGTACATGGGGCTCAATCCCGGCATCCCGTTGCGGGACGTCGCGATCGACCGCGTCTTCATCGGCTCGTGCACCAACGGGCGCATCGAAGACCTGCGCGCTGCCGCTGCCGTGGCCAAGGGGCGCAAAGTGGCGGCCCACGTCGGCGCCATGGTGGTGCCCGGCTCCGGCCTGGTGAAGGCGCAGGCCGAGGCCGAGGGCCTCGACCGCATCTTCGTCGAGGCCGGCTTCGAGTGGCGCGAGCCCGGCTGCTCGATGTGCCTGGCGATGAATGCCGACCGCCTCGAGCCCGGCGAGCGCTGCGCCTCGACCTCGAACCGCAACTTTGAGGGCCGCCAGGGCCGCGGCGGGCGCACCCACCTGATGAGCCCTGCCATGGCCGCCGCCGCCGCCGTCACCGGCCGGCTGACGGACGTGCGTGAGATCATGAAGTAGGGGAGACCGTCATGGAGAAGTTCACGGTGCTGACCGGCGTCGCGGCGCCGCTGCCGATGATCAACGTCGACACCGACATGATCATCCCCAAGCAGTTCCTGAAGACGATCAAGCGCACCGGGCTGGGCAAGAGCCTGTTCTTCGAGATGCGCTACAACGATGCGGGCGAGGAGCGGCCCGACTTCGTGCTCAACAAGCCGGCTTGGCGCAACGCCAAGATCCTGGTCGCCGGCGACAACTTCGGCTGCGGCTCGTCGCGCGAGCATGCGCCTTGGGCGCTCCTCGACTTCGGCATCCGCTGCGTCATCTCGACCAGCTTCGCCGACATCTTCTACAACAACTGCTTCAAGAACGGCGTGCTGCCGATCAAGGTCTCGAAAGAGGACCTGGCGAAGCTGATGGACGACGCCCAGCGCGGCGCCAACGCCACCATCACCGTCGATCTCGTCAACCAGCGGATCACCGGCCCCGACGGCGGCGAGTTGCGGTTCGAGATCGACCCCTTCCGCCGCCATTGCCTGCTCAACGGCCTCGACGACATCGGGCTGACGCTGCAGAAGGAGGACAAGATCAACGCCTTCGAAAGCGGGCAGCGCGTCGAGCGGCCCTGGCTGTACCAGGCATAGGGGCATTCGTCGCCCCGGCTTTCGCCGGAGTGACGGCAAGGGAAAGAGGGGCGGACGACATGGCGGGCAAGAAAACTCTTCTCGTTCTTCCGGGCGACGGCATCGGCGCCGAGGTGATGGCCGAGGTGCGGCGGGTGATCGAATGGATGGCCAAGAAACGCTCGGTCGCCTTCGACATCCGCGAGGGCCTGATCGGCGGTGCCGCGATCGACGCCACCGGCGGGCCGTTGCCCGACAAGACGCTGGCCGATGCCGACCAGGCCGACGCGGTGTTGCTGGGCGCCGTCGGCGGCCCGAAGTGGGAGAAGCTGCCCTACGAGAAGCTGCCCGAACGCGGCCTGCTTGGCATCCGCAAGGAGATGGGCCTGTTCGCCAACCTGCGCCCGGCGCTGGTGTTCGAGGCCCTGGCCGATGCCTCGACCCTGAAGCGCGAGGTGGTCGCCGGGCTCGACATCATGATCGTGCGCGAGCTTACCGGCGGCATCTACTTCGGTCAGCCGCGCGGCGTCGATACCCTGCCGGATGGCACCCGCAAGGGCTACGATACCGAGGTCTACACGACGCCGGAGATCCAGCGCATCGCGGGCGCCGCCTTCGATCTGGCGCGCAAGCGCGGCGGCAAGGTGTGCTCGGTCGACAAGGCGAACGTACTGCGTTCCAGCATCCTGTGGCGCGAGGAGGTGACGAAGCTGCACGCCGCCGAGTATTCGGACGTCCAGCTCAGCCACATGTACGTCGATAACGCCTCGATGCAGCTGGTGCGCAACCCCAAGCAGTTCGACGTCATCGTCACCGGCAATATGTTCGGCGACATCCTGTCGGATTGTGCCGCCATGCTCACCGGCTCGCTCGGCATGCTGCCGTCGGCCTCGCTGGGCGCCGCCGACAAGAAGGGCCGGCGCAAGGCGCTCTACGAGCCGGTGCATGGCAGCGCCCCCGACATCGCCGGCAAGGGGATCGCCAACCCGCTCGCCACCATCCTCAGCTTTGCCATGTGCCTGCGCTACTCGCTGGAGATGGCGACCGAGGCCGACCTCATCGAGCAGGCGACCCGGAACGTCCTGGCCAGCGGCTTGCGCACCGCCGACATCATGCAGACCGGCATGGCCCGGGTCTCGACCTCGGTGATGGGCGAGGCACTGGTCCGCGAGCTTGACAAGCTCGTCTCGTAGCGCCCCGCCGGTGGTTGCCTCGGGGGGCGGCATGACCCATCTCGGTGTGGCAAGAGCACGCGAGAGGGAAGCAGAATGCCGCTCGACTTCGACCCGCGTCCGGTGGCGCCGCAGTTCGACAATCCGCTGACCCGGTGGGTTCTCAGCGAGGGCTATGCCCGCAGCAGCGTCAGCGAGCTGCTGCGTGATCTCTGTTGCCAGATGGAAACCCTCGGCATCCCGGTCATGCGCGCGCGGCTGGTCATTCGGATCCTGCACCCGCAGGTGGTCGGCCTGGGGTACACCTGGCGGCGCGGCTGCGAGGTCGAGGAAGAATCGGCGCCGCACGGCGTGCTTGCCACGGCAGCGTACCGCGACAGCCCGTTCGCCCCGATCTTCGAAGACCGCGTCGGCGCCATCCGGCGCCGTCTCGACCTGCCAGGCGCGCCGATGGACTTCCCGATCCTGGAGGAGCTGAGGGACGCAGGGGGCACCGACTACGTCGCCTTGCCGCTCACTTTCTCGGACGGCAAGATCAACGTCATTACCCTCACCTGCGATCGGTCCGGCGGTTTCACGACGGCCGAATTGACCGGGATCGCGGCGATGCTGCCGGTGCTTGCGGTCGCCCTCGAAGTCTTCGCGGTGCGCCACACCGCGCGCACCCTGCTCGATACCTATCTCGGCCGGACCTCCGGCGAGCGGGTCCTGACCGGGCGGGTCAAGCGGGGCGACGGCGACGCCATCCATGCGGTCATCTGGTTCTGCGACCTGCGCGGATCGACCGAATTGGCCGAATCGATGCCGTGCGAGGCGTTCCTCGGCGTCCTCAACGACTACTTCGAGTGCACAGCGGGTGCCGTGCTCGACCACGGGGGCGAGGTGCTGCGCTTCATTGGCGACGCGGTGCTGGCGATTTTCCCGATCGACGCTCCTCCCGGCGTCGTCGATCCCGCGCTCTGCCGCGGGCACAAGACCGCCTGCCAGCGCGCGATGGCCGCTCTGGCCGATGCCCAGGCACGGCTGGGCGAGACCAACCGGCGCCGCGCCGCGGCTGGCGAGCTTCCGTTGCGCTGCGGCATCGGGCTTCACATGGGCGACGTCATGTACGGCAACATCGGGGTGCCGAGCCGGCTCGAGTTCACCGTCATCGGCGCCGCCGCCAACGAGGCGGCACGGGTTGAAACCCTCTGCAAGATCCTCGGCCGCTCGGTGCTTGCCTCGAAAGCCTTTGCCCAGGTCGTGCCGGGGGCGTGGGTCTCGCTCGGCTCGCACGAGCTGCGCGGGGTCAGCGGGACGCGCGAGATCTTCGGTCTGGCCCAGGAGGCGGCGGCGTGACCCAGAGGGTCAAGGGTCTTCCGCCAGCGACGCCAACTCGGTGTTGCCTCCGATCGCTGCCGTGTTGACGCTCACCGTCTGCTCGGCGGCGAAGCGGGCAAGATAGTGCGGGCCGCCGGCCTTGGGGCCGGTGCCGGATAGCCGCTCGCCCCCGAACGGCTGCACTCCGACCACCGCCCCCACCATGTTGCGGTTGACGTAGACGTTGCCGATCCTGGCGCGGGCGGCGATCCGCTGCACGTTGGCGTCGATCCGGCTGTGGATGCCCAGAGTCAGCCCGAAGCCGGTGCGGTTGACGGCGTCGACGACCGCATCGAGCCGATCGGCGGCGTAGCGCACCACGTGGACGATCGGCCCGAACACCTCGCCCGTGAGCCGTGAGACGTCGTCGATCTCGAATGCCCGCGGCGCGAAGAAGGTGCCGCGATCGAGGCCGACCGGGAGAGGCGTCCGCGCGGCCTCGCGGCCGATCCGCGCCATCTTCTTCGCATGCGCCGCCAGGCGCCTTCTCGCCGCCTCGTCGATCACCGGGCCGACGTCGGTCGACAGCCGGCGCGGATCGCCCACGACAAGCTCCTCGGCGGCCCCGGCCAGCATGACGAGGACGCGATCTGCGATGCCCTCCTGCAGGAACAGGACGCGCAGACACGAGCAGCGCTGTCCGGCGGAGCGGAAGGCGCTGGCGATCACGTCGTCGACGACCTGCTCGGCCAGGGCCGAGGAATCGACGATCATCGCATTCTGCCCGCCGGTCTCGGCGATCAGCACCGGGATCGGCCCGGCATGGGCCGCGAGGGCGCGCGAAATCGCCTGTCCGGTGGTGGTCGAGCCGGTGAAGGCGACCCCGGCAGTCCGCTCGTCCGCGACCAGCGCCGCCCCCAGTTCCCCGCTGCCGGGCAGGAACTGAAGTGCGCTCGCGGGGATGCCCGCTTCGTGGAGCAGACGGACTGCCAGGGCGGCGACCAGCGGCGTCTGCGGCGCCGGCTTCGCGACCACGCAGTTGCCCGCTGCCAGGGCCGCCGCGACCTGGCCGGTGAAGATCGCGAGCGGAAAGTTCCAGGGGCTGATGCAGACGAAGGCGCCGCGGCCGTGGCAGCGCAGGGTGTTGCTCTCTCCTGTGCTGCCCTTCAGCCCCCGGGGGGCAAGGTCGGCGCGGGCGGCGGCGGCGTAGTAGCGGAGGAAGTCGACCGCCTCCCGCACCTCCGCCAGGGCATCGGGAATGGTGCGGCCGCCTTCGGCCACCACCAGCGCCATCAGTTCCGCCCGCCGCTGCTCGAACGTGTCGGCCGCGCGCTCCAGTACGGCGGCGCGTTCCTCGATGGAGGTTGCGCGCCAGGCGGGGAACGCCTCCTCGGCGACCGCGAGCGTCAGGGCTGCCTGCTCCGGTCCTGCCTCGACCACGATGCCGACCCGCCGCTCGTGGTCGGCCGGCTCGCGGACCTCGCGCTCGTTCCCCGCTGCCGCGTGGCCGCCGACCAGGGGCGCCGCCCGCCACTCGTTGGCCCAGGCCCGTTCCATCCCCTGGTGGAGCGCCGCGACCGCCAGCGGGTCGGCAAGCTCGATCCCGGCCGAGTTCAGGCGCTCGCCGCCGTAGAGATCGCGGGGCAGGAGGATGCGGGGGTGGGGGGAGCACCCGGCGCGCCGCACGTCCGCCACCGGGTCGCGGATCACCTCGTCGATCGGCAGTGCGTCCGACTGGATGCGGCTGACGAACGAGGTGTTGGCGCCGTTCTCGAGCAGGCGGCGCACCAGATAGGGCAGCAGCTCCTCGTGGCTGCCGACGGGGGCATAGACGCGCACGGGCGCCGCCCCGCCAAGCTCCGCATACAGCGCCTCGCCCATGCCGTGAAGGCGCTGGAATTCCCAGTCGCGCCCGCCGCCCGCCATCTCCACCGCGGCGGCGACCGACAGCGCGTTGTGGGTGGCGAACTGGGGGTACAGCAAGCCCCGGGCATCGAGCAGGCGCCGTGCGCAGGCCAGCCACGAAACGTCGGTCGCCGCCTTGCGGGTGAACACGGGGTAGCCTTCCAGCCCGGCCTGCTGGGCGCGCTTGATCTCGGTGTCCCAGTAGGCGCCCTTGACCAGCCGCACGGGGATGCGCCGGCCGCCGTTGCGGGCCAGCTCCTCCAGCCACGTCAGCGCCGGCATCGCCCGCTTCTGGTAGGCCTGCACCGCCAGCCCGAAGCCGTCCCAGCCGGCGCACGCCGGGTCCAGGTAGACGGCCGCGAAGACGTCGAGCTGGATGTCCAGCCGGTCCGCCTCCTCGGCGTCTAGGGTCAGAAGGACGTCCCCTTCGCGGCAGGCGGCCGCGATCGCGCGCACCCGATCGACCAGCACCGGAACGGACCGTTCCGTTTGCGCAAACTCGACGCGGGGATGGAGCCCGGACAGCTTGAGCGATACCCCCGGCCTGTCGCTGCTGCCGGCGAAGGCGCGGGCGATCGCTGCAACCGCCGGAATGTACTTCTCGAAGTAGGCATGGGCATCGGCCGCCGTTCGCGCCGCCTCGCCCAGGACGTCGAAGGAGAACAGCTCGCCCCGGCGTTCCCGCGCCCGGGCGAGGGCTTCCTCGACAGTGCGCCCCAGCACGAACTGGCGTCCCAGGATCTGCATGGCGTGGGCGAGCGCCTCGCGGATCACCGGCTCGCCCAGCCGCGCGATCAGGCGTTCCAGGAACGCGCGCGGGCCGCCGGCGTCGTCCTCCAGCCGCAGCACGCGGCCGGTCAGCATCAGCGCCCAGGTCGAGGCGTTGACGAACAGGTCGCTGCCGGCGTGGCGCTCCCAGTCGGCGGCGGCGAGCTTGTCGCGGATGATGCGGTCCTTGGTCTCGGCATCTGGGATGCGCAAGAGCGCCTCGGCCAGGCACATCAGCGCGACCCCTTCCCGGGTCGACAGGGCGAAGGCGTGAAGGAAGCGGTCGAGCGGGCTGGCGGTCCGGCGTCCCGCGCGCACACCCTCGACCAGCGCCCGTGCCCGCTCGCGCACCCGTAGCGCGGCCTCGGCCGGCAGCGCCGCGAGATCGGCAAGCTCGTGCACCGTCTCGGCCTCGTCGCGGAGCCAGGCGCGGGCGATCGCCTCGCGCGAAGGGGTCTTCCAGGGTCCGGCCATGGCACCTCCAGCCCTTTAGCTGGGGCGCCGCAGACCGTGCGTCACCGGCTCACTGGATGCCGGCGTTGTTCTTCGCCAGCGCCGCACGAGCGCGATCCCGGTATTCGGGGTCGATGCCTTCGAGCGCGCGATCGCGGCCTGCCCGCGCCAGTTCGCGCGACGGGCCTTCGGGCAGCCTGTCTGCGGCGAGACCTAGCGCCTGGTAGGCCGCATCGAAGTCGCCCTTGCTTAAGGAGTCATTGCCCAAGATCAGCAGCGCATCGGCGTCACCGTGCATCGCCCTCCTAAGGAGGCGCCAGCGTTCTGGGTCGTAATCGGGGTCGTCGGTCCAGAAGCCGCGCGCGTCAAGGGTATCGGGGCCGGGTTCGACGGGGTCGGCCAATACGACCAAACGAATCCCACGATGGCGAGCCTCGAAAGTTCGCACCAAGAGCTGTGTGATCTCGACGCGCCGCTCGCAATCCGTCGCGTACTGGAGGTAGGCCCTGTAGCCTTCGCCGTGCGACAAAACCCGTGCAGACGGAAGGAAGACGTTCGGTTCCACCTCGCGCAAGATCTCGTTGAATGGCCACACCGCTGGCTCCCGCGCGGCTTGCCCAACAAGGATATCCACGCCAACAAGGCATTCCGTGCGGGGGTACTGCGGTTGGAAGTCGCGCTGCCAGGAATCAGCGTTCATTGGCGCTCGCGACTGACTGAGCAAGAGGCCCGTCCCGAAAAGAGCCAGCGCTCCAAGACCGACGCCCGAGCGCCTAAGCAAACGCTGCCATGCCATGGGAACCCTTGTTGAGGAGCTCATCGACAACTCTTATGAAAGGTACGACGCAGTTATTCTACCGCCGAGGCAGGTACACGTCGATGTATCCACGTCCGCGTCCCATCCATAGGGATGGTCGAAAGGCGGCCGAAACACCATCGGGGTGGCCGGCCGGTAGCTATGGGCGGAACTGGGTCGTGAGTCACCATGGTCACCGCCCCTGCGGAACCACGTGCTGCCTCTGAAGACCTGGGCCATGCGCCGTCCGTCCTGGTCCAAAGGAAAAGGATGCCAACGGACAGTCACCTGCAAGCCATCGAAATGGTGAAACGTGTTAGTCCCGTGCTGAACCATGATCGGCCCGCCCGAACAAAGAGATATGTCAACACTCACTCATTCCACGTCCCGCGCCACGCGGAAGCCGACGGTGTAGCTATGGACCTCGACGTGGTTGCGGGCGCGGGAGGCGGAACGGGCGAGGCGGGGGACGTAGTACCAGGCGCCGCCGCGCACGACGCGGTGGCTGCAGTCGCCCGAGAGCCGGGGCGAGGCATCGGCGTGGGCGTCGGCGTGGCTTTCGTTCCAGCAGTCGGCGACCCAGTCCCAGACGTTGCCGGCGCTGTCGAACAGCCCCCATGGGTTGGCGGGCAGCGAGGCGACGGGGGCCGAACCCTTGCCGGAAAACGGGGTGCCGCAGTCGCGGCAGTTGGCGTGCCCCGGGCTTGCCGCGTCTCCCCACCAGTAGGCGGTCGCGGTGCCGGCGCGGGCGGCGTACTCCCACTCCGCCTCGCCGGGCAGGCGGTAGGGTCTGCCGGCCCGCGCGGAGAGCCAGCGCAGGTAGCCTTCGATCTCGGCGAAGGTGACGTTGATGACCGGCCGGCGCCCGCGGCCCCAGCCGTGATCGTCGGGGCTGGGCTTGCAGGCGCCCGCGGCGGCGCACGCTTCCCATTCGGCGAAGGTCACCTCGGTGCGTCCGATCGCGAAGGGCCTGGCGACGGTCACCCGGCGGGCCGGCCGCTCGGAAGCATCGCCGGCGTCGTCGCCCATGACGAAGGCGCCGGCCGGCACCACGGTCATCTCGGGGCAAACCTCGCAGTCGCGGAAGACCGAGCCCGGAGATTGCGCGGCAGCCGGCACTGCGGCGAAGAGGCAACCACAGAGACACAGAGACACAAAGGAAAATCCCTCACCCGCACGGCCAGGGAGGGCGGGGGCCATCGCCCTCACCTTCCCATGCCCTTCGTGCATGGCTTCCTCTGTGTCTCTGCGCCTCTGTGGTTCGTTGACCTTCTCACACCTCGAAGGCGCGCTCGATCTCTTCCGGCGTGTAGCGCGCCGCGGGCGGCAGTTTGTAGGGAGCCCGGTTCGAGATGTAGAGCACGCCGGTGGTCAGCCCGTCGTCGCCCATCAGCCGCTCGCCGGCCTCGGCGAGGTTGCAGGCGGGTGCCGCCTTGGTCGCGTGCACCATCTCCTTCCAGGCCTTCTCCTCCGGGCGGTAGGTGACGCACGGGCTGAGCACCTGGATGAAGGCGAAGCCGGGGTGGCGGATGCCGTCGACGATCAGCTTGGTCACCCCGTTGGGATCGCCGGCGAAGCCGCGGGCGATGAAGCTGGCGCCAGCGGCCAAAGCAACCGCGCAGGGCTGGAACGGGCTGACCCCGGTGCCGTGCGGGGTCAGCTTCGAGCCCTCCCACTCGGGCGCCGTGGTCGGCGAGGCCTGGCCCTTGGTCATGCCGTAGACCTCGTTGTCCATGACGATGTAGGTGAGGTCGACGTTGCGCCGGCAGGCGTGCAGGAAGTGGTTGCCGCCGATCGAAAAGCCGTCGCCGTCGCCGCCGGCCACCAGCACGGTCAGATCAGGGCGGGCGAGCTTGAGTCCGGTCGCGGTCGCCAGCGCCCTGCCGTGCACGGTGTGGAAGCCGTACAGGCTGGTGTAGGCGGGGATGCGCGACGAGCAGCCGATGCCGGAGATGATCGCCACGTCCTCACGCGGCAATCCCAGCTCGGCCAGCGCCTTGGTGATCGAGGACAGCACCGAGTAGTCGCCGCAGCCAGGGCACCACACCGGCTTGGTGTCGGAGCGGTAGTCCTTGGCCTCGAGCTGGGCCTTTTCCTTCACAGCGGTAGCCATGGTCTCTCTCCGATCACCAGTTCATCAGTTCGTGCAGGACCTTGGCCGGCCGGATCGGCAGCGGACCCGGCTGGCTGTAGACCTTGACGTCGTCGGGCAGATCGAAGTGTGCAAAAAGATAGTGGTAGAACTGCTGCGAGTGGCTCTGCTCGACCACCAGCACCCGTTTCACACCTTCCATCGCCTGGCGGAACCGCTCGTACTGCACCGGGGCGAGCAGGCGGATCGAGATCAGCTTGACCTCGTGGCCGGCGCGGCGGGCATGGCCGATCGCCTCCCGCGAGGGGCCGGTCGACGAACCCCAGGTGATGATCGCCGTCTCGCCTTCGCCCTCGATATCAGCCCAGTGCTTGCCGAAGTTGAAGGCCATCAGCTTGCGCTGGCGCTTCTCGAGCTGCTCGAGATGGTGCTCGGCCTGGCTGGAGGGCGTGCCCTTCTGGTTGTGCTCGAGGCCGTCGGCGACGTACTCGCCATCCGGGGTGCCCGGGATGGCCATCGGCGACACGCCGGACGGCGTCACCTTGTAGCGCTCGTAGCCCTCCGGCCCAGGCTCGGCGACTAGGCGATCGGCGCGGAAGCACGGATCGGCCGGCTGGTCGATGATGCAGCGGGTCTGGCCCAGCATCTGGTCGGTCAGGACGATCGCCGCCGTCTGCAGCTTCTCCGCCAGATAGACGCTCCACTGGGTGGTGAACAGGCAATCGGCGACCGAGTTGGTGGCCGTCACCAGGTGGGGCGCGTCGCCGTGCAGGCCGTACAGAGCGATGTTGAGGTCGACCTGCTCTGACTTGGTCGGGATGCCGGTCGAAGGCCCGCCGCGCTGCACGTCGATGAGCACCACCGGGGTCTCGGAAGCGACCGCCAGCCCGATCGATTCCGTCATCAGCGACAGTCCCGGCCCGGCGGTCGCGGTCAGCGACGGCACGCCGCCGAACGAGCCGCCGATCGCCATGTTGATCGAGGCGAGCTCGTCCTCGGCCTGGACCAGGTGGCCGCCGACCTTCTCGAGGTTGGGGGCCATCCACTCGAGAACCTCGGTGGCGGGCGTGATCGGGTAGGCGGCGACGAAACGTACCCCGGCACGGATCGCGCCCAGGCCGCAGGCCTCGTTGCCGCTGATGTTCCAGCGGCTGTTCTGCACTGTCTTGACGTACCGGCGGGTGCGCTTGAGGCGGCAGCGGGCCTCGATGCCCTCGCCGAAGGCGAAGCCGGCGGCGACCGCGTCGGTGCTGGCCTTCAGCACCTCCAGCCCCTTCTTGCCGAGCGCATGCTCGACCGTGCCGAGCACCGCGTCGCGGGGCAGGCCGAACAGCGCGGCGCAGGCGCCGAGCGCGATCATGTTGGGACGGCCGCCGGGAATCTCGGCTGCCATCTTCTTCAGCGGCATGTCGAGAATCTTCGCGCCGGTCGCCTTGATCCAGTCGGGGGCCTCGCCGTTGTCGGGGTCGGTCAGCACGATGCTGCGCTCCTCCAGCCCGATCTCCGCCTTGAAGCGCTGGGTGCTTACCCAGTCGAAGGCGAACAGAAGATCGAACCAGTTGCCGACGCTGACGATCTCGCGCGGCGACAACCGCACGAAAGCCGCCGCCTCGCCGCCGCGGATCTGCGGCCCGAGGGAGCGCGTCATGAACCCATAGAGATCCGACTGCGCCGCCGCGTCGAGAAGCATCTGACCGGCCGTCATCACGCCGGCTCCGCCGCTGCCGGCGAAGGTCACCGAAACCGTCACCGGGGCGTCGTTCTTGCTGTTTGAGCTCATCCGTCCTTCCGCCATCACGCTTGTCTGTCTTCGCCTTACGACCGCGCGCAAAGGCTCTGCCCGGGCGCTGCGCCTGGGTCCGTTTGCCGGCCTCGTCAGTGTGGGATCTGCGCGCAGGGGCTTTCTCGCCATCGCGGCACTGTCCGCCGCCGTCCGATCACCCGTCAAGACTAGCCGACGGTGGAAAATTGGCAACAGGAATCGGCCCGAATCGGTTGATCATGTTGCATATGATACCTGCGTTTTAGGCAATCTCAGATGCCGGCCAGCACGCGTGCGGCGACCATGCCCGTCAGAAGGATCAACCCGAAGTCCCGGTTTGCGCGGAACTTCGCGAGGCAGTCCTTGGGCTTGTCGAGGTCTACGGTGGCGGCCTGCCAGCCGAGGTGGGCAGAGGCGATCGCCAGCACCGCGAAGAACGGCCAGGCCATGTCGGCAAGGTCGCCGGCCAGCGCCAGCAGAATGGCGGCGCCGCCATAGAAGCCGAACAGCCACGGCCGGGTGCGCGTGCCCAGCCGCAGCGCGGTCGACTTCAGGCCGAGCACGGCATCGTCCTCCTTGTCCTGGTGGGCGTAGATGGTGTCGTAGCCGAGCGTCCAGCAGATGCCGGCCGCATAGAGCGCCAGCGCCGGCGCGTCCAGGGTGCCGCGCACCGCCGTCCAGCCGACCAGCGCACCCCAGTTGAAGGCAAGCCCCAGCACCGCCTGCGGCCACCAGGTGATGCGCTTCATCATCGGATAGGCCGCCAGCACCGGCAGCGAGGCGGCCCCGACCCACACGGTAACCGTGTTGAATTGCGTCAGCACCAGGAACCCGGCAGCAGTCAGGAGCAGGAACCAGGCGAGCGCCTGGGCGACCGAGACCTGCCCCGAGGCGACCGGCCGGGTCGCGGTGCGCGCCACCCGGGCATCGAAATCACGGTCGAAGAGGTCGTTCAGGGTGCAGCCGGCGCCACGCATGATCACCGCCCCGGCACCGAACAGGACGATCAGGCGCAAATCCGGCCAGCCGTCCGACGCCAGGGCAACGCTCCACCAGCAGGGCAGCAGCAGGAGCCAAGTCCCGATCGGCCGGTCAAGCCTGGCCAGGCGTGCGAACGGCCGCGCCGCCCGCGGCAGCCAACGATCGACCCACCCGTCCTGCGGGATGTCGCTGGCGAAGACGAGCCGGGTGTCCGTCATGCCCGTCATTGTGGCGGAAAATCGCCGCCGAAGGCAACCGGCGCCGTTCCCGCAGCTAGGGTATGGACAACGGTCGCCGACGGGACTACATAGACGACCCCCTGGACTATACCGTCCAGACGGTACAGCTCGGAGCGATGGCATTGACCACCCGCGACAGGATTATCGCAGCCGCCATGGACATTGTCCGCGACCGCGGACCGGTCCAGCTCACCCTGGACGAGACGGCCAAGGTGGCCGGCATCAGCAAAGGCGGCGTGCTCTACCATTTCCGCACCAAGGAGGACCTCGTGCGGGGCATGGTCGAGAGCTTGGTGGCGAAATTCGACGACCTGTTTCCGCGCATTCGCGATGCCCTGCCGCCCGGCCCCTATCGCGGGGCCAAGGCCACCATCCTGACGCTGACCCATCCGGAGGGCCCCTACAGCGACCCGGTCGCCCCGGCGTTGTTGGCCGCGGCGGTGCTCAACCCCGAGCTGCTGGAGACGGTGCGCGACCGCTCCGCCCAGTGTATGGCGGAGCTGGCCGACGACAGCCCCGACCCCGTTCTGGCCCGGCTCGCCTGCCTGTCGATCGACGGCATGTGGATGATGGAGGCCCTGGGTCTCGATGCGTTCACCCAAGACGAGCGTCGCCGTCTGACGGCCCGTGCCCTGGCCCTGCTCGAACCCCGTGAAGGAGCGTGACGTGAAGGTATCCCGTATTCTCATCGTGCTGGTGGTGATGGGCGTGATCCTGGGCGGGGTGTTCGGCTTCGTATCGTTCAAGGAGCGGATGATCGCGCAGTACTTCGCCGCCAATGCCAATCCGGAGTTCACCGTCACCGCCGAGCCGGCGCGCAGCGAGGAATGGGCCTCGGTCGTCGCTTCGGTCGGCACCCTGGAGGCGATCCAGGGCGTCGACATCAGCTCATCGGTGGCGGGGATCGTGCGGCGAATCGATTTCCAGTCGGGCGGCGTGGTCAAGGCCGGGCAGACGCTGGTGCAGCTCGATTCCGAG
Source organism: Rhodospirillales bacterium (assembly GCA_018432935.1). Classification (GTDB taxonomy): domain Bacteria; phylum Pseudomonadota; class Alphaproteobacteria; order Rhodospirillales; family Shumkoniaceae; genus JAHDSF01. The sequence continues at coordinate 72,299 of JAHDSF010000021.1, forward strand.
ATCGAGGCGGGCGATCTCCGCTCGGCCGAGGCGCAGCTCGAGCTGGCGCGGCTGTCCCTCAACCGCACGCGGTCGCTGGCGGCGACGCAGACCGCTTCGGGCGCGGCTCTCGATCAGGCGGTGGCTAACATGCGGGTCAACGAGGCGGAGGTCACGGCGCTGCGGGCAAAGCTTGCCAAGCGCACGATCGCCGCCCCGTTCGGTGGCCTGGTGGGCATCAGCAAGATCGACGTCGGCGAGTACCTGCAGCCCGGCGCGCCGATCGTCGGCCTCCAGGACCTGTCGTCGATGCTGTGCAATTTCAGCGTCTCGCAGAAGGACATCGCCGACGTGGCGATCGGACGCGCCCTGCGCATGACCACCGACGCCTGGCCCGGCCGCGTCTTCGAAGGCACGATCTCGGCGGTCGAGCCGAAGGTGGATGCCGGTACCGGCATGGTCGCGGTGCAGGGCCGCTTCGCCAACCCCGATGGCGCGCTGCGTCCCGGCATGTTCGCCGCGATCGAGATCGTCCGCCCGGCGCGCCAGCCCGTCGTCACGGTGCCGACCACTGCCGTCAGCTATTCGCTGCATGGCGACAGCGTGTTCCTGGTCAAATCGGCGATGGTCGAGGGCCGCGAGGTCAAGGAGGCGGAACGGGTGACGGTGGCCCTCGGCGAGCGCGAGCGCGACCGCATCGCCATCAGCCAGGGCCTCAAGCCCGGCGACCTCGTCGTCACCTCCGGCCAGGTCAAGCTGCAGAACGGCAGCCGGCTGAAGCTGGTCGCCGAGAAGGGACCCCAGGCGCCCGCCCAGGCGTCGCGCTACTGAAACGAGACGCCCGATGTTCGACATTTTCATCAAGCGGCCGGTTCTGGCCACGGTCATCAGCCTGCTCATCCTGCTGCTCGGTCTGCGCTCGCTGACCATGCTGCAGGTCCGCCAGTACCCCGAGATGCAGAACACGGTGATCACCGTCACCACGACCTATCCGGGCGCGGATGCCGAGCTCATGCAGGGGTTCGTGGCCGAGCCGCTGCAGAAGTCGATCGCCTCGGCCAAGGGCATCGACTACCTGACGTCGTCCAGCAGCCAGGGGGTGTCGACGATCTCGGCCCACATCCGGCTCAACGAGGACCCCAACGCGGCCATGACCGAGGTCACGTCCAAGGTGTCCGAGGTACGCTCGCAGCTGCCGCGGGGCATCAACGACCCGGTCGTCAAGAAGAGCACCGGCGACACCTTCGCGGCGATCTACCTTTCGTTCTCCTCCGACACGCTGAGCCCGGAACAGATCACCGATTACCTGACCCGCGTGGTGCAACCCAAGCTGTCGACGATCTCGGGGGTTGCCAACCCCGAGATACTGGGCGCCCAGAAGTTCTCGATGCGGATCTGGCTCGATCCCCAGAAGCTCGCCCAGTACGGCCTGTCCGCCGACGAGGTGCGGGCGGCGCTCGAATCTAACAACGTGATCAGCGCCTCGGGGCAGACCAAGGGCTTCTTCGACGTCATCGGCATCCGCAGCGACACCGACCTGCGCACGGTGGAGGACTTCCGCAAGCTCGTGGTGCGTTCGGTCGGCCCTCGGCTGATCCGGTTGTCCGACGTGGCCCGGGTCGACCTCGGCTCGGAGAATGCCGACGTCTCGGTGTTCGCCAACGGCAAGAAGGCGGTGTTCATCGGCGTCACCACGACGCCGGAGTCGAACGTGCTGACGGTCGTCTCCGACGTGCGGGAGATGATGCCGTCGATCGAAAAGCAGCTTCCTCCCGGCCTGACGGCCGACATCATCTACGATTCGACGATCTTCATCCGCGCTTCCATCGAGGAGGTACTGACCACGATCGCCGAGGCGGCGGTCATCGTCATGCTGGTGATCTTCCTGTTCATGGGGTCGCTGCGCTCGATGGTGATCCCGCTGGTGACGGTGCCGCTGTCGCTGATCGGAGTCGGGCTGTTCCTGCTTGCCCTCGGGTTCTCGATCAACCTTCTGACGCTGCTCGCGATGGTGCTGGCAATCGGGCTGGTGGTCGACGATGCGATCGTGGTGGTCGAGAACGTCCACCGCCACATCGAAGACGGCATGCCGCCCTTCCGTGCCGCCCTGGTCGGCACGCGCGAGATCGCGGCGCCGGTGATCTCGATGACCATCACGCTGGCCGCCGTGTACTCGCCGATCGCCTTCATGGGCGGGCTGACCGGAGCCCTGTTCAAGGAGTTCGCCCTGACGCTCGCCGGCTCGGTCGTGCTGTCCGGGGTGATCGCGCTGACGCTGTCGCCGATGATGTGCTCGAAGATCCTCCGCCACTCGACCGGCCGCAAGGGGCTGTCGGCGGTCATCGACCGCGTGTTCGAGGCGGTGAGGGGGCGCTATCGCCGAATCCTGACGGCATCGCTGAACGATCGGCCGACCACCATGCTGTTCGCCCTCATCGTGCTCGGCAGCCTCGGGTTCCTTTACAACGCCGCCAGCACCGAGCTCGCCCCCGAGGAGGATCAGGGAGCGGTGATGGCGATGGTTCAGGGGCCGCCCAGCGCGAACCTCGACTTCGTCGAGACGTACACGAGCGACCTGGGGGCGGCGTTCGATCGTCTTCCCGAAACCCTGACCTCGTTCGCCGTCAACGGCTACCCGAGCGTCAACGGCGCGTTCGCCATCCAGGTCCTGAAGCCCTGGGACGAGCGCGAGCGCTCGCAGAAGGACCTGACCGCGGTCGTCCAGGAGGCAATCCAGCAGATTCCCGGCATCACGGGCTCGGCGTTCGGACCGCCTTCCCTGCCCGGCGCTGACGGCCTGCCGGTGCAGTTCGTGCTGACCTCGACCGCCGATCACAAGGTGCTCGACGAGCTGACCGGCGATGTCTTGCGGAAGGCGCGGGAAAGCGGCCGCTTCGCCTACATCGACCCGGATCTCAAGTTCCAGAGTCCGCAGACGCTGGTGCGTATCGATCGCGACAAGGCCGGCGCCTACGGCATTACCATGCAGCAGATCGGCTCCACGCTCGCGACCATGACCGGCGGCAACTACATCAACCTGATCAACCTTGAGGGTCGCAGCTACAAGGTGATTCCGCAGGTTCCGCGCGAGTTCCGCCTCAGCCCCGAGACGCTCGGCCGCTACTATGTCAAGGGGCGGGATGGCAGCGCGATTCCGATGTCGAGCCTGGTCACCCTGGAAAGCGAGATCCAGCCGGTGTCGCTGAACCAGTTCAACCAGCAGAACTCGGTGACCATCCAGGCCGCGCCGATGCCGGGGGTCACCCTCGGCACCGCACTCGCGGTGCTGCGGCAGGCGGCCGACGAGGTGCTGACGCAAGGGACGAGCTACGACTACGCCGGCCAGTCGCGGCAGTACATCCAGGAAGGCAACGCCATGCTGCTGACGTTCGCGTTCGCCATCGTCATCATCTTCCTGGTGCTGGCGGCGCAGTTCGAAAGCTTCCGCGATCCGCTGGTGATCATGGTCAGCGTGCCGCTCAGCCTGTTCGGCGCGCTGATCCCGCTCGCCCTGGGGGTGACCAGCATGAACATCTACACCCAGGTCGGGCTGGTCACCCTGATCGGCCTCATCACCAAGCACGGCATCCTGATCTGCGAGGTGGCGCGGACCCGCCAGCTCGAGCAGGGCATGGGCCGCAAGGAGGCGGTTATCGAGGCGGCATCCTTGCGGTTGCGGCCGATCCTGATGACCACCGCGGCCATGATCGCCGGCATCGCGCCGCTGATGTTCGCAAGCGGCGCCGGCGCGGCCAGCCGCTTCTCGATCGCGGTGGTGGTGGTCGCCGGCCTCGCCGTCGGCACCCTGTTCACGCTTTTCGTGCTGCCGGTGCTGTACACGTTCCTGGCCAAAAAGCGCGAGGGGATGGCCGAATCGGAGTTGCTGCAGGCGGCGGAATAGGCGTGCGCCGCGACCGGACTATGGAGGCGGTTTCGCGCCAAGGCGGCGGAAGCGGTCCTGCATGAGCCGCACCCGGGTCAGGTACGACTGCGCGTCGTGGTCGCCGCACCGCTCGCCGGGCACCAGGCGGAAGCCGCGGCTGACGAAAGCCGCACCTCGCGTTGCGCCGCACAGGTGGATGACGGCGGCCAGATGGTGGACCTGCGCAGGCTTCGCCGCCGGCAGCCGGCCAAGGATCGCGGCGGCCTGACGATCGAGCGAGATCGCGGCAAGCTCGACGGCGTGGCTCGGCAGGATGCGGCTGTACCGGCCCGGCGGCGGACATGCCCCGCCCCGCGCGGGATCGACCACGCGGTGGTCGCGGATGCAGTAGCGCCGGGCATCGGCAAACGCGGCGTCGGTCATCTGGTACATGCCGACCGCGCTCGAGGCTGGCCGGAAAAGCTCGAACGGCCGCCAGGTGAGGTTCCATTTCCAGTACGTGGTCGCGACGGGGTTGCCCGCGCCCTCGACCTGGGCCAGGGCGGCCAGGAGCTCGGCCGGAATGGCGGCGGTCGCGTGCTGCTGGAACAGCGGGCCGTATTCCTGCCACGTCTCCGCCGGCGTCTTGTCGAGGGTCCCGCCCAGCGGGCCGAGGATATCGGCAGGCTTTCGCGCCACCTGGTAGACCAGGTTCGCGGCCGCCAGGAGGACGGCGGCGGTCGCCACTGTGATGGCGGCGCGGACCGGCAGGGGGAGCGACCGCAGGCGGCGCACGATCCCGGTCCAGCGGCGACGGCTTCTCCGCCGGCGGGAGGCGGTTCCCGCCTTGCGGCGGTGCGCCTTGGCGTTTCGGGAGCTGGACACGGCGGCTGTCGCAGGGAAGGTTCGAGATGATGGCCGGCGCGACAGGGTGGCGCGCTGGCGGGCCCGCCGTCAAGGTGTGCTATGGTGGCCGCGTGCAACGAGGAGGCGGAATGGATCACGACGATGCTCCCAGGGCGCGGCTCCACCTGACGGCCGATCTGGCAGCCGGCGCGGTCGTCGCGACCACGCCCGAGCAGGCGCAGTACCTGGGTGCGGTGCTGCGGCTGAAGCCGGGCGCGACGCTGGCGCTGTTCAACGGCCGCGACGGCGAATGGCTGGCGACCGTACGCGAGCTGAAGAAGGGTCGGGCACTGGTCGAGGTCGGGCCGCGGCGGCGCGAGCAGACGGCCGAGCGTGGCCCCTGGGTGGCCTTCGCGCCGATCAAGAAGGACCGGCTCGACTTCCTGGTCGAGAAGTGCACCGAGTTGGGCGCCTCCCGACTGGTTCCGGTACTGACCGAGCGCACCGTGATCGGCCGCGTCAACGTCGCCCGCCTTCGCGCGCAGGCGGTCGAGGCGGCCGAGCAGAGCGAGCGGCTGACGGTGCCGGAAGTAGCGGAGCCGGTCGCTCTGCCGCAGTTCGTTGCCGGCTTTCCCGCCGACTGGATGCTGCTGGTGGGGGACGAGAGCGGCGGCGGCCGCCCCTTGGCTGAGGTCGCCCGGCGCGGCGATGCCTGCCTGCTGGTCGGCCCCGAGGGCGGCTTCACCGGGCGTGAGCTCCAGATCCTCGCTTCACATCCTTTTGTTTGCAGGGTCGGACTTGGGCCGCGTATTCTGCGTGCCGAGACCGCGGCAGTGGCCGCACTGGCATGCTGGCAGATGCTGGTCGGCGACGGCGTTGACGCCCCACATCGGGAACAGGGGCGCTGAGGCGGTTCCCCACCTTCGTCGCCGTTGCCCCTCAGGAAAGGAGTCTGCATGTCGTCGCCCAACGTGTCGTCCGCGTCGGCCCCCGTCACCGACAAGAAGACCCTGGTCGCCTTCCTCGAGTCGGGATGCAAGCCGCGCGAAGAGTGGCGGATCGGCACCGAGCACGAGAAGTTCGCGTTCACGTTGGACGACCTGCGGCCGCTGCCGTACGAAGGTCCGCGGAGCGTTCGCGCGCTGCTGGAAGGCCTCGCCCGGTTCGACTGGGAGGCGGTCCGCGAGGGCGGCAACGTGATCGCGCTCAAGAAGCGGGACGGCAGCTCGATCACCCTCGAGCCGGCCGGCCAGTTCGAATTGTCCGGGGCGCCGCTGCCAACCCTCCACCATACCTGCCGCGAGGTCGGGGAGCACCTGTATCAGGTGAAGCAGGTGGCCGGCGAGATGGGAGTCGGCTTCCTCGGCGTCGGCTACCAGCCGAAGTGGCCGCTGGCCGAGATCCCGTGGATGCCGAAGGGACGCTACGCGATCATGCGCCGCTACATGCCGACCCGCGGCAGCATGGGGATCGACATGATGATCGCCACCTGCACCGTGCAGGTGAACCTGGACTTCGACAGCGAGGAGACGATGGTCCGGATGTTCCGGGTCGGCCTCGCCCTGCAGCCGATCGCCACCGCGATCTTCGCCAACTCGCCCTTCAAGGACGGCAGGCCGAACGGGTTTCTCAGCTATCGCGGCCACGTCTGGAGCGACGTCGATCCCGACCGGACCGGCGGCCTGCCGTTCGTCTTCGAACCGGGCTTCGGGTTCGAGCGCTACGTCGACTACATGCTCGACGTGCCGATGTACTTCGTCTACCGCGACGGCCGCTACATCGACGCCGCCGGGCAGTCGTTCCGCGACTTCATGAAAGGCAGGCTGCCGGCCCTTCCGGGCGAGCTGCCGACGCTCTCCGACTGGCAGGACCACCTGACGACCGCCTTTCCTGACGTCCGCCTGAAGCGGTACCTCGAGATGCGCGGCGCCGACGGCGGACCGTGGAGCCGGCTGTGCGCCCTGCCGGCATTGTGGGTCGGGCTGCTGTACGACGATCAGGCGCTGGCGGAAGCCGCCGAGCTGGTCGCCGGGTGGAGCGCGGAAGAACGCGAATCCCTGCGGCGGGACGTGCCGCGGCTCGCCCTGGCGGCGCCGTTCCGCAAGGGCTCCGTCGGCGACCTTGCGCGTCAGGTCATGGAGATCGCCCGCGGCGGCCTGCGGCGGCGAGCCCGCAGCGACCGCGTCGGCAGCGACGAGACCAAGTTCCTGGAGCCGCTGTTCGAAATCGTCGACAGCGGCCGCACGCCCGCCCAGGACCTGCTGGCGCTGTACGAGGGACGGTGGGCGCGCAACATCGACCCCCTGTTCCGCGAACTCGCCTACTGATCCGCCCTCGCCCGGGCGGATCTCCGTCCATTGGCTTGATGCACGACAAGATCCCCCCTCGCCCCCTTCTCAGGGGGAGAGGGTCGGGGTGAGGGGGTGTTCCCCAGATGCTCCAATTCAGGTGCCGCGCGCCCTGGGTCTAGAAGACCCTTCCGATCAGGCCCGAGTTCTTGCGGGAGACCGCCACGCTGCCTTTGCTTTCGGCCGGTGCCTGCGGCAGGTTGCCGAACAGGAGCCCGTCCGCGAAGTCCTTGTTCTCGTTGGCGTAGATCGTGGTGTCGGCGTCGATGTGGTCGCGGATCTTGTCGTCGGCGTCCTGGGCGTTCATCTCGAAGAGCATCGCCTGGGTGCCGCGGCTCATGCCCTGCCAGTCGGCCGGGACGTCGGGCCCGCGCCCGCGCCCGAAGCGGGCGCTCTGCCGTAGCGATGAAGACGCTCGCGTCCGGGCGTCCTCCTTGGTGGGACGGCGGGCGAAGTCGGGCGGCAAGTTGAGATCGGCCGGACGGTATGCCGTATAGGCGTCGGGCGTGTTGACGGCCGTCTCCAGGGGACGCTTGGTGTCGGAGCAGGCGGACAGGCTGGCCGCGGCAATCGCGGCGAGCAGGAGAAAGGTTGTGGTGCGTGCCATCTGCTGCCTCCTCGCCCGTTTAAAGAAGGCCCTCGAGCAACGCCTTGCGCTTGCGGGCCAGGGTCGGCACTTCACCCTCGTTGATCGGCTTGCCGAGGGCCCGGTTCGCCTGCAGGCGCCGCGCCTCCTTCTCGGGATCCACCGCCAAACCCCACACCGTGTCCGTGCCCCAGAAGCGGAAACGGTCGGCGATGCTCTTGTCCTCTTCCTCGAGGATGGCATCCTCCTCGTTGACCACCTGCCGGATCTGCGGGTCGGTGCGGAGGGCGCCGATTTCGCGCTTGAAGGCGGCCAGTCCATCGCTTTCGGCTTCCGGGGCGGCGGCGATGCCGGCCGACCTGTTGCCGAAGGTCGCCTGCAGGGCCTTGTCGCGCGGCCCGCTGAGGTCGGCGCGGGTGGCGCCCGGAACCGGGGTCGGCAGCTCGAATTCGCGCGGCATCACCAGCGGGTCGCGCTGGTAGACGGCGAATTCGTCGGGGGCCCGCTTGTTCAGCCCGAAGCTTTCCCGCAAGGTGTCGCAGCCGCCAAGAACGGTCGCCCCGCCCAGCAGCATCATGGCGATCAGAATGCGCTTCATCACAGGCACCAGCTGGTCACGGCTCCTTTTTAGGCGCTTCCGCGCCGCCAAACAAGGCGTCAACGACGAGAATGGCGGCACCGATGGTGATTGCACTGTCCGCTACGTTGAAAGCCGGCCAGTGGTAGCCGTAGGCGTGAACGTCGAGGAAGTCGACCACGGCCCCGTACAGCGCCCGGTCGACCACGTTGCCGATCGCGCCGCCGACCACTAGCCCGACCGCGGCCGCCACCGTCTTGCGGCCGGAGCGCCACAACCAGACCAGCATGCCGATCGAGATGGCGATCGCCACCAGCGACAGGACCAGGGCGTTGAGAGCCCAGTCGCGGTTGAGGAGGCCGAAGCTGACCCCGCGGTTCCACACCAGGACCAGGTTGAAGAACGGCGTCACCTCGATGACGTCGCCGGTGCGCAGTCCCGACGCCAGCACCTTCCACTTGACGATCTGGTCGACGACCGCGATCACTGCCGCCAACGCGACGCCGGCGAGGAATGGTCGAGGAGGGCGCCGGCCGGGGCTCAAGCGGGCGATCCTCGGACCTGCCGCACGGCGTCGGCGCAGCGGCCGCACACCCCCGGCACCGCCGGGTCGCTGCCGACGTCCGGCAGCACCTTCCAGCAGCGCGCGCACTTGGCGCCCTCGGCCGGTGACGGTACCACCCCGACCCCCGGCACGTCAGGCAGGGTGAAGGCACCCTGCGGCACCGAGCCTTCGATCAGCTTCGCGCCCGAGGTGATGCCGATCTCGGCCAGGTCGAGCCCCTTCATCGCCGCCACGTAATCGGCGGTGGCGTAGACCTCCGGGGCAGCGGCGAGGCTGGAGCCGATGCGCTTCTCGGCGCGCTCGATCTCGAGCGCTCCCGTCACCACCCGGCGCAGCCGGCGCACCGTCTCCCACTTGGCGGCGAGAGCGTCGTCGCGCCAATCGGCGGGAATCTCGGGGAACAGGCGCAGGTGGACGCTCTCGTCCACGCCGGGGTGGCGGGTCAGCCACGCCTCCTCGGCGGTGAAGCAGATGAACGGCGCCAGCCACGCGGTGAGGCAGCCGAACAGCTCGTCCAGCACCGTGCGCGCGGCGCGCCGGGTCACGCTGTCCCTGCGGTCGCAGTAGAGGCTGTCCTTGCGGACGTCGAAGTAGAACGCCGACAGGTCCGTGGTGCAGAAGTTGTGGAGCTCGGTGAACAGGGTGTGGAACTCCATTTCCGAGCAGGCATTCCTGACCTGCCCGTCGATCTGCCACAGCCGGTGCAGCACCCAGCGCTCCAGTTCGGGCATCTGTTCGCGCGGCAGGCGTTCCGAGGCATCGAAGCCGCTGAGGTTGGCGAGCAGGTAGCGCAGCGTGTTGCGCAGCCGGCGATAGATGTCGGCGGTGTGCTTGAGGATGTCGGGCCCGATCCGCAGGTCCTCGGAGTAGTCGGCGTTCATCACCCACAGGCGCAGGATGTCGGCGCCGTACTCCTTCATCACGTCCTGGGGCGCCACCGTGTTGCCCAGCGACTTCGACATCTTCTGGCCGTTCTCGTCCATTACGAAGCCGTGGGTCAGCACGCCCTTGTAGGGAGCGCGGCCGCGGGTGCCGCAGGAGACGAGCAGCGAGGAATGGAACCAGCCGCGATGCTGGTCGCTGCCCTCGAGGTAGAGGTCGGCGGGCCAGCTCAAGTCACCCCGGTTCTCAAGCACGAACGCGTGGGTGGCTCCGGAATCGAACCAGACGTCGAGGATGTCCTTGACCTGCTCGTAGTCCTCGGCGTTGTACCTGTTGCCGAGGAACCACGACGGCTCGGCGGTGAACCAGACGCCCGCCCCTTCCGAGCGCACCGCATTGACGATGCGTTCCATCACCTCGGGATCGCGCAGCGGCTCGCCGGTCTTCCTGTTGACGAAGACGGTGATCGGCACGCCCCAGGCGCGCTGGCGCGAGACGCACCAGTCCGGCCGCCCTTCGATCATGCCGTAAAGGCGCTTCTGCCCGGCGGCGGGGAAGAAGCGGGTTTCCTCGACCGCCTTCAGGGCCTTCTCGCGCAGCCGGTTGGCATCCATGCTGATGAACCACTGCGGCGTGTTGCGGAAGATCAGCGGCGCCTTCGACCGCCACGAGTGCGGATAGCTGTGGGTGAGCTTGCCGCTGGCCAGCAGGGCGCCCGCATCCTTGAGCGCCTGGATGACCTTGGGATTGACCTTGAACACGTGCTCGCCGGCGAACATCGGCGCGCCGTCGGTCATGATGCCGCCCTCGTCGACCGGGCACACCGAGGGGACGCCGAACTGCTGGCCCAGCACCCAGTCGTCGTAGCCGTGGCCGGGGGCGATGTGGACGATGCCGGTGCCGGTATCGAGCGTCACGAAGCCGGCCGGCAGGGCGCGGACTTCGAAGTCGTAACCCTTGCCGTGGAACGGGTGGTGGCAGACGGTGCCCTCCAGCCCCTTGACCTCGCCGACCAGCGCCCAGTCGGTGATCTTCATCTCGGCGCGGGCGTTCTCCGCCAGCGGCTCGACCAGGATCAGCCTCTCGCCAACCTTTGCGAGCGAGCCCTCGGCCACCGTCTTCACCTCGTAGACGCCGTAGGTGTACTCGGGGCCATAGGCGACCGCCCGATTCCCGGGAATGGTCCACGGCGTGGTGGTCCAGATCACCACGCTGGCGCCCGCCAACGCGGGATCGCCCGGCTTCACCACCGGGAAGCGGACGTAGATGGTGTCCGAGGTGTGGTCCTGGTACTCGACCTCGGCCTCTGCCAGCGCAGTCTTCTCGACCACGCTCCACAGCACCGGCTTGGCGCCGCGGTAGAGGCCGCCGTTCATCAGGAACTTGCCGAGCTCGGCGACGATCTGGGCCTCGGCGTCGAAGGCCATCGTCGTGTACGGGTGGTCCCAGTCGCCGATGCCGCCCAGGCGCTGGAACTCCTTCTTCTGGACCTCGATCCACTTGGCTGCGAAGTCGCGGCACTCCTTGCGGAAGTCGCGGATCGGCACGTCGTCCTTGTTGCGGCCCGAGGCGCGGTACTTCTCCTCGATCTTCCACTCGATCGGCAGGCCGTGGCAGTCCCAGCCGGGGACGTAGTTGGCGTCCTTGCCGAGCATCTGCTGGGCGCGGACGATGACGTCCTTGAGGATCTTGTTGAGCGCGTGCCCGATGTGGATGTTGCCGTTGGCGTACGGGGGGCCGTCGTGAAGCACGAACGGCGTACGGCCTTTGGCGACTTCGCGCAACTTCCGGTAAAGGTCCATGCGGTCCCAGCGCGCCAGGATCTCGGGCTCGCGCTGCGGCAGTCCGGCCTTCATCGGGAAGTCGGTCGCAGGCAGGAACACCGTGTCGCGGTAGTCCACGCCCGCAGGCTTCTGTTTCGTGTCGTTCTTCATGGCCGCAACCGCTCAGTGATTGTTCTTCAGCACCGGCCCTCGTGGTTCGACAGGCTCACCATGAGAGCCTACTTCGTTCCCTTCCCGGTCCTCATCCTGAGCTTGTTGAAGGATGAGCTCGCCGAAGGAGGATCTCGTCACGCGCCCGCGAGAACCGCCCGCGCGTCGTCGCAGTCGCGGGCGATTTGTGCCCGTAATGAGGCGATCCCGTCAAACGTCTTTTCGGGCCGCAGGAACTCGATCAGCTCGACCCGCAGGCGTTTGCCGTAAAGGTGGCCCGCGAAATCGAACAGGTGGACCTCGAGATTGACCTCGCCGCCGCCGACGGTGGGGCGGCGGCCGATGTTGGCGACGCCCTGCAGCCGCGGCGCATCGTCCGCCACCGCGGCATGCACCGCGTAGACCCCGGACAGCGGCCGCAGGTATTCGCCCAGCGCCAAGTTGGCGGTGGGGAAGCCGATGGAGCGGCCGCGGGCGTCCCCCGCCACCACTTCGGCCTCGATCTCAAAGCTGCGGCCCAGGATCGCGGCGGCGTCGCGGGGTCGCCCTTCGCGGAGCGCGTCGCGCACCGCCGACGAGGAATGCACGACACCACCCTCGCCGCGGACCGCCTGCACGACGGTGAAGTCGAATCCGGCCTCGCGGCCCATCCGCAGCAGAAGCGTGCAGTCTCCGCGCCGCCCCTTGCCGAAGGCGAAGTCGTAGCCGGCCACCACGTGGCGAGCGCGCAGGCGGCCGACCAGCACCTCGTTGACGAAGTCCTCGGCCGTCAGCAGCGAGAAGTCGCGATCGAAGGGGACGACGATCAGGACGTCGACCCCCATGGCCGCGATCAGGCGCGCCTTGGCCGGTTCCGGGGTCAGGCGGAAGGGCGCATCGCCGGGCCGGAACACGGTGCGCGGGTGCGGCTCGAAGGTGAGCGCCGCCCATGGCGCGCCGGTGGCGCGGGCCAGCATGCCCGCCTCGCCGATCACCGCCTGGTGGCCGCGATGCATGCCGTCGAAGTTGCCGATGGCGACCGCCGCGCCCAGCAGCTCGGCCGGCAGCGCCTCTTGGTGACGAAAGATCCGCATGGCGGGGAATAAGTGCAGGCTCAAGGCGTGGCGGTCAAGGGGAAAGGCTCGCGGAGCCTTGCTTCCGCATTCAGTGAACGGCAGAGCGGATGTGCCGCTCGGGTTCGGATACCGGAGCGAGTCAGGTTGCCCATACGACGATGCAATCGCGCACGTCCACCGCCTCTACCCCTTAAAAATGTTGGGTGTTTACAGGGTCCTAGTAAGTAAAATCACAAATATCTACCGACCACACCAACATCACTTGCAATAAACATAAGTATGATATAGAATAATTTCTGCAATATTTCTGGGTATGCAAAAACGGTTTCGTGAAGACGCGAAAATAGAAACGGCCAGTTTTGCTTCAAGAAGTCTTCCACTTTGCCGTATCGGCATTGCAGCGGAAGATCATTCCCACCGCCTCTGTCTCTTTCTGTTGAGAGCCTGCAAGAGGCGGGTGCGCTCGTCGGCCCCTCCGCGTCCGGGTCTTGCGAACGGGAGAAATGGACGCCAGAGGAAAAGGGGAGCTGTTATGGCTATCAACAAGGAATCTTTGAAGCTGTTCTCGCAGGGTGCCGCTGCCGGCGCGGTTGCGCTGGCGATCGTTGGGTTCTCGGCGGGTTGGGTGGTGACGAGCGGTGCCGCCGATGAGAAGTCCCGGGATGTCGCGCGGGTGGCCGTCATCGATGCCCTCGTCCCGATCTGCGTCGCGCAATTCGCCGGCAACGCAAACAACAAGCAGCTGATCGGTGAGTTGACCCAGATCAGCTCGTGGAAGCAGCAGGAGTTCGTCGAGGCCAAGGGATGGGCGACGATGCCCGGCGGCAAGGCGGCCGCCGACGGGGTTGCCCGCGAATGCGCAGCCCGCATTCTGGCGCTGCAGAAGTAATCCCGAACGGGGGCCCCGCCTCTACGGTCGGGAAGATGCCGCCAAGGCCGGCGGCTCCGGCCCTCCGGTCGCCCAATCGAGGAACTCGATGGTATGGGCGACCGGCAGGATCGTACCTTCCCGGAGGTGCGTGATGCAGCCGATGTTACCCGACGCGATCGCCTGCGGCTGCGTGCGCTCGATGTTCGCTATCTTGCGGTCGCGCAGAGTCGTCGCCGTCGCCGGCTGCAGCAGGCTGTAGGTGCCGGCGGAGCCGCAGCAGAGGTGGGGCTCGGCGATCTCGGCGACCTCGAACCCGGCCTGGCGCAGCAGGTCCTTGGGCAGGGCGACAATGCGCTGTCCGTGCTGCAGCGAGCAAGCCGTCTGGTAGGCGATCCGCAGTCCCTGCGGCGCCGCCGGCTCGCCGAGGCCGACCTCGGCAACCACCTCGGAGACATCGCGGGCCAGCGCGGCGATCGCATTCGCCTTCTCCAGCAGGACGGGATCGTTGCGGAATAGGTGGGCATAGTCCTTGACCACGCTGCCGCAACCCGAGGCGTTGACGACGATCGCGTCCAGCCCCTCGCCGCCGCCGTCCTTCGTCTCCCGCCACCACGCCTCGAGGTTCGCTGTGGCGTGGCCGCGCGCGAGATCGCTCCGTCCCAGGTGGTGGACGAGGCCGCCGCAACAGCCCGAGCCCTCCGCCACCACCACCTCGACGCCGCGGCGAGTCAGCAGACGGATGGTCGCGGCATCGACCTCGGGCGACAGCGCCGCCTGGGCGCACACCGGCAGCAGGGCGACCCGGCGCAACCGCGTCCCATGCGCCGGGAAGACGCGCGGCCGTGCCGTCGGCGAGGGCGGCGGCAACTCCTTCGGCGCCATCTCGACCATGCCCTTGAGGCGGCCGGGCAGCAGCCTTGCGACCGGGCGCGCGAGGGCGGCCGCCCTGAGCGCCGCACGCATGCGGGCCGGGTACGGGATGACCTCGGCCAGCAGGCGGCGCAGGGCGCGCTCCCGCCATGGTCGCGGGTTCTCCCGCTCCGCCCGCGCGCGGCCGTGCTCGACCAGGTGCGCGTAGTCGACGCCCGAGGGGCAGGTGGTCATGCAGGCGAGGCAGGTGAGGCAGCGGTCCAGGTGCTTGACGACGTCGGGGCCCTGCACTCGGTCGTTCTCAAGCATGTCCTTGATCAGGTAGATGCGGCCGCGCGGACTGTCGAGCTCGTTGCCGCCGGTGACGTAGGTCGGGCAGGTGGCGGTGCAGAATCCGCAGTGGACGCACTTGCGCAGGATGGCGTCCGCCTCGCGGATGTCGGGATCGCGCAGCTGCTCGGGGGTGAAGTTCGTCTGCATTCAGGCGTCCGCCGCCATGCGGCCGGGGTTGAGCAGCCCGTGCGGGTCGAACGCCTCCTTGACCCGGCGCGACAATGCCGCCAGCGCCGGCGGCTGCGGCTGGAACACCGCCTGCGCGGCGCGCACCGCGGCGGGGGCGCGGATCAGGGTGGCATGGCCGTGGGGCCCAACCGCCGCCCGCACCACTTCCGCCCCGGCATCGCCGTCTGCGTCCGTGGCCAGCCACACCAGACCGCCGCTCCAGTCGTAGTAGGCCTGGCACGGTATGCGGCGGGCGATCCCGGCCACCGCGCGCGGACCCTCGGTGGGAGCCACCGAGATCCGCCACACCGCCTGCCCGCCGTCGCCGCAGAACGGCGTTATGTCGCGGATCGCGGTCCACAGCAGGCGCGATTCCCCGCCGTCGAGCAGGCGCGCCCGCCCGTGCCCCCGGACGAAGGCCAGGAGCGCCTCGCGCCGCGCCGTGACCGAAAGCGGTATGCCTTCCAGCCGCAGGCAGGTCTCGGCGACCCCCCGTGCGTTTACCGCCGCGGGCAGGTGAGCGGCACCGGACACCTCGAAGGTGCCGCCCACCGCCGCCGTGAGCAGCGCGACCGCCGCCTCGTCAGTCAGGCCCTCGACGATCACCGTCTCGATGGCCTCGGGGGCGGGCAGGGCGCGCACCGAGATCTCCGTCATCACCGCGAGCGTGCCCCACGAGCCGGTCAGCAGCTTGGCGAGCTCGTAGCCGGTGACGTTCTTGACCACGGTGCCGCCGGTCTTCACCGCCTCGGCGCGGCCGGTGACGAGCTTCATGCCCAGCACGTGGTCGCGGGCGGCCCCGGTCTTGATGCGGCGCGGGCCGGAAAGATTGGCCGCCACTACCCCGCCCAGAGTGGGAGTGGCCTCGCTGGTGCCCAGCAGGGCCCGCAAGTCGGCCGGCTCGAAGGCGAGGTGCTGGCGGCGCTCCGCAAGGGCGGCCTCCAACTCGGCCATCGGGGTGCCGGGCAGGGCGGTCAGCACCAGCTCTTCCGGCTCGTAGGCGACGATCCCGGCAAGGCCCGACACATCGAGGACCGCCTGCACCTCGCATGGCCGGCCGATCACCCGCTTGCTGCCGCCGGCCACAACCTCCAGGCGGATCGCGTCCGCCGCGGCGCCGCGCACGGCCTCGAGCGTGTCGTCGGCATTGGCGGGACGCAGGATGTCGGTCATGCGCCCTCCGATCCTTTGCCCGTTCGGCGGGAGAGGGCGGGATCCGTCAAGGCGACGCGCGGGACCGCCATCTCAGAACCTCGGCAGCTCGGGATGGGGCATGCGGCCGCCGTGGATGTGCATGCGGCCGAGCTCGGCGCAACGGTGCAGAGTGGGGAACACCTTTCCCGGGTTGAGCAGCGATGCGGGATCGAAGGCGCACTTCAGGCGCTGCTGTTGCTTGAGGTCCGTCTCGCTGAACTGCGCCGGCA
Organism: Rhodospirillales bacterium; assembly: GCA_018432935.1. GTDB lineage: Bacteria > Pseudomonadota > Alphaproteobacteria > Rhodospirillales > Shumkoniaceae > JAHDSF01. The sequence goes on from JAHDSF010000021.1 coordinate 88,599, forward strand.
TGAGGTCGCGCTTCTCGACCCCGACCCCGTGCTCGCCGGTGAGCACGCCGCCCACCTCGACGCACAGCTTGAGGATCTCGGCGCCCAGCGCTTCCGCCCGCTCCAGCTCGCCCGGCGCGTTGGCGTCGTAGAGGATCATCGGGTGCAGGTTGCCGTCGCCGGCGTGGAAGACGTTGGCGACGCGCAGCCGGTGCCGCTCCGAAAGCTCGGAAATGCGCGCCAGCACCGCCGGCAGGTGATGGCGCGGAATCGTGCCGTCCATCACATAATAGTCGGGGGAGATTCGGCCGACCGCTGGGAACGCGGCCTTGCGACCGGCCCAGAAGGCCAGTCTCTCCCGCTCGTCTGCCGACGCTCGGATGGTGGTCGCCTGCCGCGACAAAGCGAGCGCTCGCACGCGTTCGACGAGGGCGTCCACCTCTGCCTCTGGCCCGTCCAGCTCGACGATCAGGATGGCCGCAGCGTCTCGCGGATAACCCGCGGCGATGAAGTCTTCGGCCGCGTTGGTGGCGAGCTGGTCCATCATCTCCATGCCGGCCGGAATAATGCCGGATCCGATGATGTCGGCGACGCAGGCGCCCGCCGCCTCGTTGCCGGCGAAGCCGATCAGGAGGGCCTTGGCGGTCTCTGGACGCCGAAGTATGCGAACGCTCACTTCGGTGACGACCCCAAGCAGCCCCTCGGAGCCGGTCAGCACGCCGATGAGGTCGTAACCCTCGGCATCGAGGTGCTTGCCGCCCAGCCGCACCACCGCACCGTCCACCAGCACCACCTCCAGCCCGAGCACGTTGTTGGTGGTCAGGCCGTACTTGAGACAGTGTACGCCCCCGGAATTCTCGGCGACGTTGCCGCCGATCGTGCAGGCGATCTGGCTGGAGGGGTCGGGGGCGTAGTAGAAGCCGGCGTGCTCCACCGCCTGGGTGATCGCCATGTTGGTCACACCCGGCTGGGCGACCACCACCCGGTTCGGGATGTCGATATCGAGGATGCGGTTGAACTTCGCCATTCCCAACAGGATGCCGTCGGCCAGCGGCAGCGCGCCTCCCGACAGCGAGGTGCCGGCGCCGCGCGGCACCACGCGCACGCCGTTGCCGTGGCAGTAGGAGAGAATCCGCGAAACCTGCTCCGTGGTCTCGGGCAGCACCACGACCAGCGGCGGCTGGCGGTAGGCGGTGAGGCCGTCGGATTCGTAGGCGCGGAGTTCGGCGTCGCTGACGATCACCCCTTCGCCGGGCACGATCGCGCGCATTGCCGCCACGATCTCGTCGCGGCGCGCCAACGTCGCCTTGTCCGGTTCCGGCATGACAAGAATGGCGGCGCTCCCTTGCCAGGAAGCACCGTAGATGGGGCTCAGGCGGGTCGAAGGGAATATGCCCCGCCCGAAGAGGTAGGGGGTTCGCCGGGGAAACCGTTGCCGTTTCGTTTTCGCGTCTGGCGCAGCTTTCCCGCTTTTCCGGGCCGGAGGCGCTCGCTATAGTGTGACAGTTTCATGACAAACGGCAGTCATCCAGAACTGCCGGGCATCGAACGAAATGCGAGGAGATAGAGAATGAAGCGCTTCCTGATTCCGCTCGCCGCCTCGGTGGCGGTGCTGGCGTCGGTTTCGTCGGCGTCGGCGGCCGGACGGCTCGTCGTCTACTGCAGCGCGTTGCCGGACTGGTGCGAGAAGGCGGTCGAGACTTTCGGCAAGGCACACGACGTCAAGGTTTCGATGACGCCGATCGGGTCGGGCAGCGGCTATGCGCGCATCCTGGCCGAGAAGGACAATCCGCAGGCGGACGTCTGGTATGGCGGCACCCTCGATCCCCACAGCCAGGCCGGCGTCAACGGGCTGCTCGAGGCCTATCAGTCACCGATGCTGAAGGAGATCGCCGAACCGTACCGCAATCCGGCGACCAGCAAGGGCCACCATTCAGCCGGCATCTACGTCGGCATTCTCGGCTTCAGCTACAACACCGAGGTCTTGAAGCAGCAGAAGCTGACCGCGCCGGCGTGCTGGTCCGACCTTACCAAGCCCGAGTACAAGGGCCTGATCCAGATGGCCAATCCGGAAAGCTCGGGCACCGCCTACACGGCGCTTGCCACTTACGTCCAGCTGTGGGGCGAGGACAAGGCCTTCGACTATCTCAAGGCGCTGCACAAGAACATTGCCCAGTACACCAAATCGGGCTCCGCCCCGGGTACCGCGACCGCCCGCGGCGAGGCCCTGATCGGCTTCGGCTTCCTGCACGACCACGCCAAGGAGATCAAGGCCGGCTTCCCGATGAAGATGGTGGTTCCCTGCGAGGGTACCGGCTACGAGATCGGCGGCCTCAGCATCATCAAGGGCGCCCGCAACATGGACAACGCCAAGAAGTTCTACGACTGGGCGCTGTCGAAGGAAGGCCAGGAAGTCGCCGCGACCACGGGCTCGTTCCAGACCCCGACCAACGTCAATGCCAAGGTCCCGCCCGAGGCGATCAAGATGGACGGCGTCAAGCTCATCAACTACGACTTCGTGAAGTACGGCAGCGAAGCGACCCGCAACAAGCTGATCGACCGCTGGATCAAGGAAGTGAAGCCGATCGAGCGGTAAGCTCGTCCCGCTTTCCCCCACGCAGGGGGACCAAGGGAGGGGGTGCATCGCACGGCGCCGGTGCACCCCGTCCGTCTCCTCCCTCCATGGGGGCCAACATCTCCGGAGCGGCTCGGCGATGATCATCTCCACCTCCGATTCAGCCCGCACCGAGCGCGCGATCCTCGCATGGTCGCTGGCCGGTCTTGCCGCGTTCGCGGTTCTGCCGTGGCGCGCCCTTGACTACGGCCTGTTCGACGCCCTGCCGTCCGAACTGTGGGATGCGGTGGGCTGGCGGGTCGCGGACTGGCTGCCGTGGCTGCCGACCGTCGTGCTTGCGGTTCTCGCGGTGCGGCCGTGGCGGGCCGCCGCGCCGGCGCTGGCCTACCGTATCGATGCTGCGCTCGGCGGCGCGGCGATCCTCGCCCTGCTGGCGGGCGCCAAGATCTGGGGCGTGCCGCTGGGCTTGGCCGCCGCAATCCAGATCACGGCGCTGGGCGCCATCGCGGCACTGGCCGCCGCCCGTCTGGGCTACGTCCAGGGCGACGGCTTCATGACCGGCTCGATCCTGCTGATCGCGGGTCTGATCGCCGCCTTCATCCTGTTCCCGCTCTCGACCATCCTGATCCGGGTGGTCGTCGACTTTAAGACCGGCGAGTTCACGCCGTTCCGCTTCTTCGAGATCGTGATGTCGCCCGGCTTCGGCCGCGCCCTGTGGAACTCGCTGGTGCTGGCGATCGCGGTCGCCGTCTCGACAACGATCCTGGGCCTGGTGTTCGCACTCTACGCGACCCGGGCGACGGCGCGCTTCCGCGGCCTGATCCGGATCTTCTCGATCCTGCCCATCATCACCCCGCCGTTCGTGGTCGGGCTCGCGCTGATCCTGATCTTCGGTCGCTCCGGCACCATCAACGACGGACTGCTGGCGCTGTTCGGCAGCGGCGGACTGCTGGTCCCCGAGGGCGGGTCGGGATGGTTCCAGCGGTCCGGCTACATCTACGGCTTCTGGGGCATCTTCCTGGCGCAGACCCTGGCCTTCACGCCGGTCAGCTACCTCGTCCTGCATGGCCTCTTCGGGACCATCAGCCCGTCGCTGGAGGAGGCCTCGCTGACGATGCGGGCCTCGGACTGGCAGACCCTGCGGCACGTCACGTTCCCGCTGCTCAGGCCCGGAATCGCCAACGCCTTCCTGCTCTCGGTCATCGAATCGCTGGCCGACTTCGGCAACCCGTTGATCCTGGGCGGCGACTACGACGTGCTGTCGACCGAGATCTACTTCTCGATCGTCGGCGCCCGGCTCGACTATGCCAGGGCGGGCGCGCTCGGCCTCACCCTGCTGGCTGTCTCGCTCGCCATCTTCGTGATCCAGAACCGCTGGATCGGCCGCAAGTCCTACGTCACCGTGACCGGCAAGGGCGGCGGCGGGCACCTGATGCCGCTGCCGTCGTGGATGCAGAATTCGTGCGGCGTGGTGGTCTACGCCTGGATCGCCTTCACCGCAGTTCTCTACGGCAGCATCTTCATGGGGGGACTGGTGGCGAACTGGGGGGCCGACTATACGCCCACCTTCACCCACCATGCCGAGCTGTGGGCCGCCGGCCTCAACTACGGCGGCTGGCCATCCTATCTCAACACGCTCAAGCTGGCGCTGATCGCGGCGCCGCTGACCGCGGTGCTCGGCATCCTGATCGCCTACGTGACGACGCGGAAGCGCTTCGTCGGCCGCGGCCTGGTCGACTTCGGCGCCATGCTGTCGTTCGCCATTCCGGGCACGGTGATGGGGGTCAGCTATATCCTCGCCTTCAACGTGCCGCCGATCCAGCTCACCGGCACCGCGCTGATCCTGGTGGTGTCCTTCATCTTCCGCAACATGCCGGTCGGCATCCGGACCGGCGTCTCGGCGCTGTCGCAGATCGACAAGTCGCTGGAGGAAGCGTCGCTGACGCAGCGGGCCGGATCCTTGCGCACCATCATCTCGGTGGTGCTGCCGCTGCTCCGGCCGGCCATCATCTCGGCCAGCGTCTACAGCTTCATCCGCGCCATGACGGCGTTCAGCGCGGTGATCTTCCTGGTCACCGCCCAGACCAACGTCGCCACCACCTACATCCTGGCCCGGGTCGAGCGCGGCAACTACGGCGTCGCCGTCGCCTACGGCTCGGTCCTCATCCTGACGATGCTGATCGTCTCGATGCTCATCGATCATTTCGTCGGCCGCTCGCGCGTGCAGCGGCGGGTTGCGCTGGCAGGGGGGAACGCATGATCGCCACCGCCGCCTCGGTCGGAATCCGACTTCAGGGCGTCACCAAGGTGTTCGACACCAACACCGTGATCGACAACATCGACCTGACGATCCGATCCGGATCGCTGACCACCCTGCTCGGTCCCTCGGGCTGCGGCAAGACCACCATCCTGCGGCTGATCGCGGGGCTGGAGACGGCGACCTCGGGGCAGATCTGGATCGGCGACCAGGACGTCACCGCGCTTTCGGCCAGCCATCGTGACGTCGCCATGGTGTTCCAGTCCTACGCCCTGTTCCCGCACATGACGGTGGGCGAGAACGTCGGCTACGGGCTGAAGGTGCAGAACGTGCCCCGGGCCGAGCGCGACGAACGGGTCGCCAAGGCGCTGGCGGACGTCGGGCTGGCCGGCTTCGGCCCCCGCTACATCGACCAGATGTCCGGCGGCCAGCAGCAGCGGGTCGCGGTGGCCCGCGCCCTCATCCTGCAGCCCAAGGTGATGCTGTTCGACGAGCCGCTCTCCAATCTCGACACCAAGCTCAGGCGCAGCATGCGCGAGGACATCCGCGAGCTGCAGCAGAAGACGGGAATCACTTCGGTCTACGTCACTCACGACCAGTCGGAGGCGCTGGCGGTCTCCGACGAGGTGGTGGTGATGGACGCCGGCCGCATCGCTCAGATCGGCACCCCCGAGGACCTCTACCGGCGGCCCGGCTCGGCCTTCGTCGCCACCTTCATGGGCGAAGCGAACATCCTGGACGCCACCGTGGAACGCCAGGGCGCAACCCTGGTCGTCGGCATCGGCGGGGCGCGGCTGGAGCTAGCGGATGCGCGCCCCGGGCTGCCCGAGGGGGAGGCCCAGGTGGCGGTGCGTCCCGAGTCGATTCGTCTTGTGGCTGAAGGGCGGGTGCAAGGGCCGGCGGGCACCGTCAAGGCGTGCGCCTACGTCGGCGCCGCCACCGAGTACGAGATCGAGTGCGCCGGCGCCGGCGTGTTCGCGATCGTGCCGGCGGGCCAGCCGGTGTTCGGGCCCGGCTCGCGCGTGACCCTGGCGATCGATCCCGTCGGGGTGGCGGTGTTCGCCGAGACCGGTCGGCCGGCCGCCTGAGGCTTTCGTTTTCGCAAACGAAGCGCCGATTCCGTGGAGCGCAGAGCTTTCGGCGTTCGCAAGAAAAAGGTTTTCATTTGCGCAAAACCACCTCAAGATGATCTGAACCAGCAATCCAGCACGGCCACCGTTGCCGCTGCGGAAAATCAAAACGGAGAAGAGGTCCAAGATGTCGTCCCGTCTCAACCCATCCCGGATTCTGTTCAGCGCCCTGCTCGTCGCCGGCTTCGCTGCCGGCTCGGCGTTCGCCGCCGAGACCTGCAGCCATCGCGGCCAGCTCGACGAGATGTATTGCGATGAAGACAAGGACTTGGTCGCCGATCCGCCCAAGGACGCCTCGAAGTTCAAAGACCCGAGCACCCTGGTGTTCACCTACACGCCGGTCGAGGACCCTGCCGTTTACAAGGATGCCTTCAACGATTTCCAGAAGTACCTGGAGAAGGCGACCGGCAAGAAGGTCATCTACTATTCGGTCCAGTCGAACTCGGCCGAGGTCGAGGCGATGCGTTCGGGCCGGCTGCACATCGCCGGCTTCTCCACCGGTCCCACCGGTTTCGCGGTCAATCTGGCGGGCTACGTGCCGTTGGCCGTCAAAGGTCACCCCGACGGCTTCCAGGGCTACAACCTGATCGTCATCGTCAAGAAGGACAGCCCGTTCCAGTCGCTCACCGACCTCAAGGGCAAGAAGGTCGCCCACACCTCGCCGTCTTCCAACTCGGGCAACCTGGCGCCGCGGGCGCTGTTCCCCAAGCTGGGTCTGGTTCCCGACCAGGACTACAAGGTGCTCTATTCCGGCAAGCACGACCAGTCGGTGCTGGGCGTCTCCACGGGCGACTATGACGCCGCTCCGGTCGCCTCCGACGTCTACACCCGGATGGTCGAGCGCGGCCAGGTCAAGGGCGACGACTTCCGCATCATCCATCGCAGCGCCAAGTTCCCGACCTCGTCGTTCGGCTACGCGCACGACCTCAAGCCCGAGCTGGTGCAGAAGATCGTCGGCGCCTTCCACACCTACCGGTTCCCGCCGGAAATGCAGAAGACCTTCGGCGGCGCCGACCGCTTCTACCCGGTCACCTACATGGCCGACTGGGAGATCATCCGCACCATCGCCGATGCCGCGGGCGAGCCGTTCAACCGCTCTGGCCTCGATGAGATGGCCAAGAAGGAAGCCGCCGACGCCGCCAAGAAGAAGTGAGGAGGGCGAGCGTTGCACGGCCTGCGAACTGACACAAAAGTGGAGAGCGGGCAGAACGCCCGCTCCCTCGTAATCCGGCACCTCGACAAGGAGTACGTTCGAGGGGTGCCGGTCCTGCGCGACATCAACCTGGAGATCGCCGGCCAGGGCATGACGGCGATCATCGGGCCGTCGGGCACCGGCAAGAGCACCCTGATCCGGTGCATCAACCGGCTGGTCGAGCCGACCCGGGGCGAGATCCTGCTCGATGGCCAGGACCTGGTGAAGCTCCACGGCAAGGCGTTGCGCGAGGCGCGACGGCGGGTCGGCATGGTGTTCCAGGAGTTCAACCTGGTCGAGCGCCTGACGGTGATCGAGAACCTTCTGTGCGGTCGCCTCGGCTACGTCCACCCGTTCCCGGCGTGGCTGCGGCGGTTTCCCGAACAGGACGTGGCGCGGGCGTTCGAATTGCTCGAGGTGGTCGGGCTCAAGGAGTTCGCGATCCAGCGCGCGGACGCCCTCTCCGGCGGTCAGCGTCAGCGCGTCGGCATCGCCCGCGCGGTGATGCAGGAACCCCGGATCCTGCTTGCCGACGAGCCGACTTCGTCGCTCGATCCCAAGACCTCGGTCGAGATCATGGAGCTGATGACCCAGCTTGCCGGCGAACGCGGCATCCCGGTCGTCGTCAACATCCACGACGTCCACCTGGGACGGCGCTTCGCGCAACGGATCATCGGCATGTCGGGCGGCGGGATCGTCTTCGACGGTCCGCCGGACGAGCTGCGGGACGAGCATCTCAAGCTCATCTACGGGGGCGAGAATTGGCTGCAATGAGCGAGGCCCGAAGCGGCCGCATGGTCGCCCTGGGCCGCCCCAACTGGCTGGTCCGGGCCGGCTGGGTGGCCCTCGGCGTGTATGTCGTCTATGCCGGATCGCTGCTCAACGTGACGTGGGACAGGTTCGTGATCGGGCTCGCCCACGGGGCGGAGTTCATCGGCCGCATGTTTCCGCCGAACGTCTCGAGGCTCGAGCTGCTGTTCTCCGACATGACGGAAAGCCTGGAGATCGCGATCATCGCGACCTTCTTCGGCGTCATCCTGTCGCTGCCCGTCGGCCTGCTGGCAGCGCGCAACCTGATGCCCGTCTGGGTGACGTGGCCGGCCCGGCTGTTCATTGCGGTCTGCCGGTCCTTCCATCCGGTGATCGTCGCGATCCTGTTCGTCAAGGCGGTGGGCTTTGGCGCCCTGGCGGGCATCCTCGCCCTGATCGTCGCCTCGATCGGGTTCATCGGCAAGCTGTTCGCGGAAGCGATCGAGGAGATCTCGCTCAAGCAGGTCGAGGCGGTGCGGGCGAGCGGCGCTCCGTTCATGAACGTCATCACGTTCGGCGTCCTGCCGCAGGTGCTGGCGCGCTTCATCGGCTTCTGCACCTATCAGCTCGATTCGAACCTGCGCAACTCCACCATGGTCGGCATCGTCGGGGCCGGCGGCATCGGCGGCACCCTGTTCGCTGCCTTCCAGCGTTTCGACTACGATTTCGTTTGCACCATCCTGATCGCCATCATCGCCGTCATCATGGTCGCCGAGGTCGGCACGCAACGCCTTCGCCAGGTCTTCCAGTAGGAGGCGCCGATGATCGCATCGCAGGAACAATGGGTGCGCTTCACGCCGCGGCAGCGGCTGGTGCGCTTCAGCTGGTATTTCGGGATCGTGGCGGCCCTCGTCTTCTCGGCCCGCAACGTCGAGATCATTCCCGAGTTCCTTTATGACGCGCCGGAGCAGGTCGCCGACCTGGTCTCGCGCATGTGGCCGGTCGCCTGGGACTACTATCCGACCAGCGTCCATGCGGTGATGATAGAGACCCTGCATATCGCGACGCTGGGCACCATCATCACCATCCTGCTGGCGGTGCCGGTAGGCTTCCTGGCGGCCCGCAACATCACCCGCAGCACGACCCTCAACTACCTCGCCAAGCTGATCCTGGTGTCGTCGCGCTCGGTCAACTCGATGGTCTGGGCGCTGCTGTTCGTTGCCGTATTCGGACCCGGCGCCATGGCCGGCACGATGGCGATCGCATTCCGCTCGATCGGCTTCGTCGGCAAGCTGCTGGCCGAGGCCCTCGAGGAAGCCCATCCCGGGCCGATCGAGGCGCTGCAGGCGGCGGGTGCGCCCTGGATCAGCACCGTCACCAAAGGCTACTGGCCGCAGATCCAGCCTGCCTTCTGGTCGATCGCGCTGTTCCGGTGGGACATCAACGTCCGCGAGTCCGCCGTGCTCGGCCTGGTCGGTGCGGGCGGCATCGGCACCGCGTTGGATGCGTCGATGAGCCTGTTCGACTGGGACCGTGTGGCGGTGATCCTGATTTCGATCTTCACCGTCGTCATGCTGGCCGAGGTCGTGGTGACCCAGCTGCGCAAGCGGATCATCTGACCCGCGGGCTTTCCGCGGGCTCGGTGCCGCCTTCACGGCGAGAGTCCGCGGGAACGCCGGGGCCGCGACCGACCGCTGTCAGACCAGACCGGCGGCCGAGGCGACTGCCAGAGAGACGAAGGCGAGCGTGGCGCCGATGGCGCCCGCGCCGGGAATCGTCACGATCCAGGTCTTGACGATCTGCTGGCCGCGCGTCCAGCGGATCGACTTCGGCCGCTCCGAGGCACCGACGCCGATGATGCTCGAGGTGGTGACGTGGGCGGTCGAGACCGGACCTCCCAGCAGCGCCGCGCCGAGGATCACCGTGCCTGCCGCCAGCTGGGTGTCGACCGCGTGCAAATGGCGGATGCGGTAGATCTGGAAGCCGACCGTGCGGATGATCCGCCAGCCGCCGAGCATGGCGCCGATCGCGATCGTGCCGCCGCAGGCCACTACGACCCACAGGGGCGGATCGAACACCGGAATGAAGCCGCCCAGCACCAGGACGGCGGTGATCACGCCCATGCTCTTCTGCGCGTCGTTGGCGCCGTGGGCGAAGGCCATCACCGAGGTGGTGAAATACTGCAGGACCTTGAGATGGCGGTTGAGCGCCACCGTGGCGCCGCTGGTGGCCCGCCGCATGAGGCCGTGGATCGCGAAACCGACCAGCCCCGAAAGGACCGGCGCGGCGATCAGCGCCAGCAGGACCTTGGCCACGCCATCCGGCACCCCGGTTTCGGCGAAGGTGTCGAAGCCCCAGCGCACGTGCTCCCAGCCGACGCCGACGCCGATCGCCCCCACCAGGCCGCCGATCAGGGCGTGGGACGAGCTGGACGGGATGCCGTACTTCCAGGCCAGCAGGTTCCACGAGATCGCGGCAGCGATCGCACACAAGAGCACGATCAGCGACAACGCTTCCGGCAGGCCATCCATGTGCCCGATCTTGCCGATCGTGCTGGCCACGGCCGTGCCGCCCAGCAGCGGCCCCAGGAACTCGAAGAAGCCGACCAGCATCGCGGCGCGGAACGGCGAGATCGCGCGCGAGGCGATCGGCATCGCCATGATGTTGGCGGCATCGTTGAAGCCGTTGGTGAAGTCGAAGGCGAGCGTCAACGCGACCGCCGCCACGGCGAGCACGAGCACGATATCGGCAGCCACTTCGGGATTTCCTTCAGCTGATCCGGACGACGATGTCGTGCAGAGTGCCGGCGGCGTTCGCCAGGCGGTCGCCGGCGTTCGACAGGTGACGATAGATCTCGCGCTTCTTGAAGGTCTTCATGACGTGGTCGAGGGTGGCGATCTCGAGCTCGATGCGCGCGTCGCGCTGCGACATCTCCTTGTGGGCACGGATGTCGGCGATCAACGCGGTCATGTCGAACAGTTCGACCAGCGCCTTGCGATAGGCCTTCTCCACCTGACGCTCGGCCTTGCGGGCGCGGTGGGCGTGGAGCTCAGCAGTGGCAGGGTCGCTCTTCAGGACCGCGAAGCCCTGGCGCAACGCCTCGGTCCCGTCGCGCAGGCAAGTCGCCATCGCGGTCGTGTGGGCGTCCGGCGCGACTTCGAACATGGTCATCTCGAGGACGGTCGACTTGGCGTAGTTCATCACGTGATCGATGTCGACGATCGCCCGGTAGACGTCCTCGCGGTCGAACGGGGTCGAAAAGGCGCGGCTGAGGATGTCGAGGTTGCGCTGCTTCAGCGTGTCGCCTTCCTTCTCGCTGGTGATGACCTGACGGCCGCTCTCCTGGGCGCTGTCCTGCATGAAGCGGCAGAGGTCGTCCATGGTGACGACCGCCTTCTCGCACTGGTCGTTGAGCAGGACGAAGAAGTCCGGGCTTCGGGAATTGAACCAGGACGTAAGACGCTGCCACGGTTTCGGCCTGGAGGAAACCGGAGTTCCGGCTGCAGGGGTGTCGATCATAACCTCCTCGTGTACCCGATGAGCTCCAACGGGAACGGAAACCTGCCGGCAGCGCCGGCTACATCCGTCGGCCTTCGGGATCGAAAACGCTGATTTCGGATTCTAGGTAGCCGAGCCCGACCCGGTCTCCTTCGCCGAGGCCGTGCGCCGCAAGCTGGCGCACGATCAGGAGCGGTGACGCCTCCGGCAGGCCGGAGAGCCGGACGTACAACAAGGTCTCCGCGCCAAGCGCCTCGACGAACTCGATGGTGCCGACGAAGGGGCTTGCCGCGGCGTCGCCGACCACGAAATGCTCCGGCCGGATGCCCAGCGCCACCTCGGGAAAACTCCGGCCGGCAAGCGCCGGCACCGCGATGTCCCGTCCCGTGGGCAGGGAAAGCCTCCCGTCCTGGAGCGAAGCCTTGATGAAGTTCACGGGCGGCGAGCCGATGAAGCCCGCGACGAAGCGGGTCTGCGGCCGGTTGTAGAGCTCGAGCGGGCTGCCGATCTGCTCGGCGCGGCCGGCGTCCATCGCGATCAGCCGGTCGGCGAGGGTCATTGCCTCCACCTGGTCGTGGGTGACGTAGATGGTGGTGGCGCCCAGGGCCCGCTGCAGGCGTTTGATCTCGATCCGCATCTGCACGCGCAGCTTGGCGTCGAGGTTGCTCAAGGGCTCGTCGAACAGGAAGACCTTGGGGTTGCGGACGATGGCGCGGCCCATCGCGACCCGCTGCCTTTGGCCGCCCGACAGCTGCGACGGCTTGTTTTTCAGGTACTCGGTGAGGTGGAGGATTTCGGCCGCCTCGTTGACCTTGCGGTCGATCTCGTCCTTGGGCAGGCCGCGATTGCGCAGGCCGTACGCCATGTTGTTGTAGACCGTCATGTGCGGATAGAGCGCGTAGTTCTGGAACACCATGGCGATGTCGCGGTCGGCCGGCTCGCGATCGTTGACCAGGACGTCGTCGATGAAGAGCTGGCCCTCGGTGATCCTCTCCAGCCCGGCGATCATGCGCAGCAGCGTCGACTTGCCGCAGCCCGACGGACCGACGATGACGATGAACTCGCCGTCGGCGATGTCGACCGACACCCCGTGCACCGCGACGAAGTTGTTGGCGTACCGCTTCTTGAGGCCGTCCAGCCTTACCGTGGCCATCTTGCGTGTCCTATTTCTCGGTCTCGGTCATGCCCTTGACGAACATTTTCTGCATCAGCACCACCACCGCCACCGGCGGCAGCATGGCCAGCATCGTGGTGGCCATGATCACCTGCCATTCGGCCTGCGAGTCCCCCGAGGCGAGCATGCGGTTGATGCCGATCAGCATCGTGTACATGCTTTCGTCGGTGGTGATCAGCAGCGGCCACAGGTACTGGTTCCAGCCGTAGATGAAAAGAATGACGAAAAGCGCGGCGATCGAGGTGCGCGACATCGGAAACAGGATGTCCTTGAAGAAGCGCAACGGCCCCGCGCCGTCGACACGCGCCGCCTCGACCAGTTCGTCGGGAATGGTCATGAAGAACTGGCGGAACAGGAAGGTCGCGGTCGCCGAAGCGATCAGGGGTACGATCAGCCCCGGATAGGTGTCGAGCATGCCGAGGTCCGCAACCACCTCGTAGGTGGGCAGGATGCGCACCTCGACCGGAAGCATCAGGGTGATGAAGATGAGCCAGAAGAAGAACTTCCTGAGCGGGAAGCGGAAGTAGACGATGGCGAAGGCCGCCGTCAGCGAGATTGCGATCTTGCCGAACGAGATGCCCAGCGCCATCACCAGGCTGTTGACCATCATCGACCAGACCGGCGCGCCGACCGCCTTCGCTCCCTCGGTGAGGGCGCGGTAGTAGTTCTCGAAGAACTCGCCGCCCGGCAGCAGCGGCGTCGGCGGATTGAGCAGGGTCTGCAGCGTATGGGTGGAGGCGACGAACGCCACCCAGATCGGGAAGGCCAGCAGCGCGATGCCGAGGATCAGCACCACGTGGGTGAAGAAGGTCATCCAGGGGCGGTTCTCGACCATCAGTAATGCACCTTCCGCTCGATGTAGCGGAACTGGACCACGGTGAGCCCGATGACGATGACCATCAGCACCACCGACTGCGCCGCCGATCCACCCAGGTCCAGACCCACGAAGCCGTCGCGAAACACCTTGTAGACCATGATGTTGGTGGCGTCTCCCGGGCCGCCTTTGGTCACCTGATGGATGATCGCGAAGGTGTCGAAGAACGCGTAGACGATGTTCATCACCAGGAGAAAGAAGCTGGTCGGCGTCAGCAGCGGGAAGATGATGGTCCAGAACCGGCGCATCGGTCCCGCCCCGTCTATCGCCGCCGCCTCGATCAGCGATTTCGGGATCGATTGCAGGCCGGCGAGATAGAACAGGAAATTGTAGCTGACCTGGCGCCACGCGGCGGCGATGACGACCAGGAACATCGCCTGCGGTCCGTTGAGGGCGTGGTTCCAGTCGTATCCCAGGCTGCGGAGCGCGAAGACGAACATGCCCAGATGCGGGTTGAACAGGAACAGGAACAGCACGCCGGCCACCGCGGGAGCCACCGCGTAGGGCCAGATGAGCAGGGTCTTGTAGGCCATCGCGCCGCGGATCACACGGTCCGCCTGGACCGCCAGGAAGAGCCCCGACGAAATCCCCAGGAGCGCGACCGAGGTGCTGAAGAACACGGTGGTATAAAACGAACTGAGATAATGAGGGTCGGCGAACAGCTGCTCGAAGTTCGCCAGCCCTACGAACTTGGTGCTGAGCCCGAACGCATCCTGGGTCAGCACCGACTGGACCACCGCCTGGGACGCCGGCCAGATGAAGAAGGCCAGCGTGATGACGATCTGCGGTGCCACCAGCAGATACGGCAGGGTACGACTGTGGAAGACGACGCGTTTTTCCATGGCGGCGGGCTCGGCAGGGGCGGGGGACCGCCCGCGAAGGCGGGCGATCCCCCTTCACGGAAGGCTACTTGTTCTCGTTCTCGAACTTGCGGAGCAGGACGTTGCCGCGCTTCACGGCCTCGTCGAGGCCCTGCTGGGCCGTCTTCTTGCCGGCGAAGATGTTCTCGATCTCCTCGTACATGATGTCGCGCGCCTGCGCGAAGTAGCCGAGCCGCAGACCCATCGAGTTTTCGGTCGGCTGCTTGCCGCCCAGCTCGATGATCGGGATGTCGCGGCCGGGGTAGTCGTTGTAGAACTTCACGGCCTTCATCTCTTCATAGGCGGCGGTCGTGATCGGAACGTAGCCGGTGTAGGCGTGCCAGTAGGTCTGCACCAGCGGCAGGGACAGGAAGCGGAAGAACTCCGCCACGCCCTTGTTCTCGGTCTTGCTGTGGCCGCCCATCACCCACAGGCTGTTGCCGCCGATGATGGTGTTCTGCGGCGCGCCCTGGACGTCCGGATAGTAGGGCAGGGTGCTGGCGCCGAACTCGAACTTGGCCCCGGCCTTGAACGACCCGTAGCCGGCCGACGATTCGATGTACAGCGGGCACTCGCCGCCGATGAACTTCGGGTTCCCCAGGTTGTCGCGGCCGCCGTAGACGAAGGTCTTGTCCTTCTGCCAGTCGGCCAGCTGCTGAATGTGCTTGACCTGCAGCGGGCCGTTGAACTTGTACTCGGTATCGAGGCCGCCCAGGCCGTTCGCCTTGGTCGCGAACGGGACGTTGTGCCAGGCGCTGAAGTTCTCGAGCTGGGTCCAGGTGAACCACGCGGTGCTGAAGCCGCAGTTGTATCCCGAGGCGACCAGCTTCTTGGCGTACTCGCCGACTTCCGGCCAGGTCTTCGGCGGCTTGTTGGGATCGAGCCCGGCCTTCTTGAAGGCGTCCTTGTTGTACCACAGGACCGGGGTCGACGACGCGAACGGCATCGACAGCATCTTGCCGTCGGGCGTCGAATAGTAGCCCGTCACCGCCGGCAGGTAGTTCTTGGGATCGAACGGGACGCCGGTGTCGGCCATCAGCTTGTGGACCGGTACAACGGCGCCTTTCGCCGCCATCATGGTCCCCGTGCCGACCTCGAACACCTGCAGGATGTGGGGTGCCTTGCCGGCGCGGAAGGCCGCGATGCCGGCGGTCATCGTCTCGGTATAGCTGCCCTTGAAGACGGGCACGACCTTGTACTCGTCCTGCACGCGATTGAAGTTGTCGGCGATCGTGTTGACCCGCTCGCCGAGGGCACCGGCCTGGGCGTGCCACCACTGGATTTCCGTCGCTGCCTGGGCCTGCAACGCCGTCAGCGCGCCGGCCGCAGCAGCCAAACCGATTGTCCACTTCCTCATTTTCGGAGCTCCTCCATGGGATTGCCGCGGCAGTCTACGGCTGCCTTGTTACACCTTTAAGACGCACGATTTTCCCAGCGTAGCGTGCCGCGTCCCGGCTTTGCAATAAAAATGTCACAATTGGAGGTTCGTATGCGAAAGCGGGGTGCGAATAGGCAACGCCGGTGCCTCTGCGGTGCCGGCGCGTTTCTCGTCCCCGGAAGGGGCGCAGCCGTCTCGGGCCTGCAAGGCCGGGTTTCGTTTTCGAACCGCAGCCGCAAAGAAAAAGGCCCGGCCGGGGAAGCCGGGCCCCGTTCCGACGTCTGCCCTTACTTCACCTGACCCGCCTGCCACGCCTTGAGCAGGGTCTCGTACTGCACCGTCTCGCCCTTGGGCTTCTCGTTGGCGAGCTTGGCCTTCGGCGCGCCGGCCTTCTTGTACCAGTCCTCGGCGCTGGTGGCCTTGTTGAGCTTGGGGCCGCAGACCGACTGCACGTTCGCCCGTTCGAGGCGTTCCAGCACCCGGTCCTGCTCGCGGGCCAGATTGTCCATTGCACGGTCGACCGTCACCTCGCCCGACACCGCCTCGCCGATGTTCTGCCACCACAACTGGGCCAGCTTCGGGTAGTCGGGGACGTTGGTTCCGGTCGGGGTCCACGCGACCCGCGCCGGGCTGCGGTAGAACTCGACCAGACCGCCCAGCTTCGGCGCCCGGTCGGTGAAGGACTGGTGACGGATGTCGCTGTCACGCACGATGGTGAGCCCGGTGTGCGCCTTCTTCAGCGACACCGACTTGGCGACCGTGAACTGGGCGAACAGCCAGGCCGCCTTGCGGCGGTCGGTGGGCGTGCTCTTCAGAAGCGTCCACGAGCCGGCATCCTGGTAGCCCAGCTTCATGCCCTCTTCCCAGTACGGGCCGTGCGGCGAGGGGGCCATGCGCCACTTCGGCGTGCCGTCCGCGTTCACCGTCGGGCCGGGCTCGACCATGGTGGCCGTGAAGGCGGTGTACCAGAAGATCTGCTGCGCCACGTTGCCCTTGGCCAGGAACGGCAGGTACTGGTAGAAGTCCATGCCCAGCGCGCCCGGCGGGGCGTAGCTGCGCAGCCATTCCATGTACTTGCGCAGGGCGTACTTGGCTGCCGGGCCGTTGGTGGCGCCGCCGCGCTCAACGCTCGATCCGGCCGGGTGGCAGCCCTCGACCCGGATCCCCCATTCGTCGACCGGCTTGCCGTTCGGCAGGCCCTTGTCGCCGGCGCCCGCCATCGACAGCCAGGCGTCGGTGAACCGCCAGCCGAGGTCCGGGGCCTTCTTGCCGTAGTCGTTGTGGCCGTACACCGGCTGGCCGTCGATTTCCTTGACATGCTTGCTGAAGAACTCGGCGATGTCCTCGTAGGCCGACCAGTTCACCGGCACGCCCAGATCGTAGCCGTAGATGTCGCGGAACTGCTTCTTGAAGTCCTCGCGCGAGAACCAGTCGTAGCGGAACCAGTAGAGGTTCGCGAACTGCTGGTCGGGCAGCTGGTAGACCTTGCCGTCGGGCGCAGTCGTGAACGAGATGCCGATGAAGTCCTGGAGGTCGAGGGTCGGCAGCGTCACGTCCTTGCCCTCGCCCGCCATCCAATCGGTCAGATTGACGACGTGACCGTAGCGGTAGTGGGTGCCGATGAGGTCGGAGTCGTTGATGTAGGCGTCATAAACGTTCTCGTTGGACGCCATCTGGGTCTGCAGCTTCTCGATGACGTCGCCTTCCTGGATCAGGTCGTGGGTGACCTTGATCCCGGTGATCTCCTCGAACGCCTTGGTGAGCACCTTGGATTCGTAGTCGTGGGTCGGGATCGTCTCCGACACCACCTTGATCTGCATGCCGCGGAACGGCTCGGCGGCCTTGATGAACCACTGCATCTCCTTGAGCTGGTCTTCCTTGCTCAAGGTCGAGGGCTGGAACTCGTTGTCGATCCAGCGCCTCGCCGCGGCTTCGTCGGCCGAGGCGGATGACAGGGCCACGGCCGTCAGGGCGGTAGTGGCGACGGCGAGGACGGCCAAGTCCCGCCAACGCACAGGCTTGCATGCCGACATGTTTGTCTCCTCTCCTTTGTGAACCTGTCCCCTTGTTGTTGGTCTTGGGTTCGTCCGATCGAGGCGCGGGACAGCGGGTCCTCGATCTCCGGTTGTGACGCCGGCGATGGACCGGCGCCGTCAGCTCTCCGGCTAGCCGTACCGCATGACAAGAGCCAGCAGCACGACCGCCATGGCGAGCGAGTACCAGGGCGACAGGGTGGTGACGCCGATCCAAAGCAGGTTGACGTAGGCGCTGCCCAGCAGCCCGATGAACAGGCGGTCGCCGCGGGTCGTCTCCAGCGGCAGGAAGCCCCGCCGCGGCACGCTCGGCGAGCGCAGGTCCCACACCGTCATGCCGACCAGGATCGCGAAGATGACGGCGAAGAAGGTGGCGCTCGGCCCCGTCCAGGCCATCCATTCGAAGGCTTCCATGGCGCCCTCCTCACACCCGGCCGAGGGCGAAGCCCTTGGCCATGTAGTTGCGGACGAACCAGATCACCAGCGCGCCCGGGACGATGGTCAGTATCCCGGCCGCTGCCAGCAGCCCCCAGTCCAGCCCGGTGGCGCTCACCGTCCGGGTCATGGTGGCGGCGATCGGCTTCGCTTCGGTCGTGGTCAGGGTGCGGGCCAGCAGGAGCTCGACCCAGCTGAACATGAAGCAGAAGAAGGCGGTGGCACCGACCCCGGCCCGGATCAGGGGGATGAACACGGTCAGGAAGAAGCGCGGGAAGCTGTAGCCGTCGATGTAGGCGGTCTCGTCGATCTCCCGCGGGACGCCCGACATGAAGCCTTCCAGGATCCACACCGCAAGCGGCACGTTGAACAGGCAGTGCGAGATTGCCACCGCGATGTGGGTGTCAATCAGCCCGAAGGTCGAATAGAGCTGGAAGAACGGCAGCAGGAACACCGCCGGCGGCGCCATCCGGTTGGTCAGGAGCCAGAAGAACATGTGCTTGTCGCCGATGAACCGGTAGCGCGAGAACGCGTACGCCGCCGGCAGCGCCACCAGCAGCGAGATCGCCGTGTTCATGCTGACGTAGATGATCGAGTTGACGTAGCCCGAGTACCATGCGGGATCGGTGAAGATCTTGACGTAGTTGGCGAGCGTGAATTCGCTGGGGAAGAGCCGGAACGTGCCCAGGATGTCGGCGTTGAAGCGCAGCGACATGTTGAGCATCCAGTACACCGGCAACAGCAGCAGGACCAGGTAGAGGGTGAGGGCGACGGTGCGCTTGCGGATCCGCATCTCACTTGTCTCCCGTGCCGACGCGCTGCAGGACCTGGTAGAACACCCAGCTGAACAGGAGCACGATCAGGAAGTAGATGATCGAGAACGCCGCGGCCGGGCCGAGGTCGAACTGTCCCACCGCCTGCTTGACCAGGTAGATCGACAGGAAGGTGGTCGAGTTGCCGGGGCCGCCGCCGGTCAGCACGAACGGCTCGGCGTAGATGAGGAAGCTGTCCATGAACCGCAGCAGGATGGCGATCGTCAGCACGCCGCGCATCTTGGGCAGCTGGATGTACTTGAACACCGCCCACGCGCTGGCGCCGTCGATGCGCGCCGCCTGATAATAGGCCTCGGGGATGGCGCGCAGGCCGGCATAGGCCAGCAGCGCGACCAGCGGCGTCCAGTGCCAGACCTCCATCAGCATGACCGTCACCCAGGCGTCGAGCGGCGCCGCGGTGTGGTCGAAGGGGATGCCGAGGCCGTTGATGGTCCGCCCCAATAGCCCGATGTCCGGACGGGTGAAGATGATCCAGATCGTGCCGATGACGTTCCAGGGGATCAGCAGCGGGATCGCCAGCAGCACCAGGCAGAGCGAAGCCGTCCAGCCCCGGGGCGGCATCGCCAGCGCGATCGCGACGCCGAGCGGCACCTCGATCAGCAGCACCAGGCCGGAGAACAGCAGCTGGCGGTACAAAGCCCCGTGGAGGCGGGAATCGTTGAGGACCTCGCGGAACCACTCGGTGCCGACGAAGTACCGCTCGTTCGGCCCGAAAATGTCCTGCAGCGAATAGTTCACCACCGTCATCAGCGGGATGATGGCGCTGAAGGCGACGATCACGAACACCGGGATGACGAGAAACCAGGCCTTGTTGTCGTGCGTCTTGTCCATTCGGTCGCGCTCCCGCTACTCGACCAGGCGTTCGTCGACGTAAATCTTCGTGTGCTCGGGCGGGAAGACGACCTGGCAGGTCGTTCCCTCGACCGTTTCGCCCTCGGGGACCTTGATGCGCAGCACGTGGCCGTCGAGCTTCACCGTCACCACCGAGTAGTTCCCGAGATCCTCGACTGCCGCGATCTCGGCGCCGATGCTCGGCTCGCCGTTGCGGGCGAGGCGCAGGAACTCGGGCCTGACGCCAAGCCGGACCGGTCCGCTCCGCTGCGCCGCCCGGGCGCCGACGCCGGGCGCGAGCTGGATCCGGCTGCCTTCCACCAACGCGGTGTCGCCGTCCAGCCGGCACGGCAACAGGTTCATGCCCGGACTGCCGATGAAGTAGCCGACGAACGTGTGGGCGGGGCGCTCGAACAGGTCGCGCGGCGAGCCCTGCTGCACCACCGAGCCGTCGTGCATCACCACCACCTGGTCGGCGAAGGTCAGCGCCTCGTTCTGGTCGTGGGTGACGTAGATGAAGGTGATGCCGAGCCGCTCGTGCACCTGCTTGAGCTTTCGCCGCAGCAGGAACTTCATGTGCGGGTTGATGACGGTGAGCGGCTCGTCGAACAGCACCGCGGCGACGTCGGTGCGAACCAGGCCGCGGCCCAACGAGATCTTCTGCTTGGCGTCCGCCGTCAGGCCGGAGGCGCGACGGCGCAGATCCTGGCCGAGGTCGAGCATGTCGGCGATTTCGTTCACGCGGGTGCCGACTTCGCTCTCGGCGACGCCGCGGTTGCGCAGCGGAAAGGCCAGGTTGTCGAACACCGTCATGGTGTCGTAGATGACCGGGAACTGGAACACCTGGGCGATGTTGCGCGCCCGCGGCTCGAGCCCGGTGGCGTCGCGGCCGTCGATCACGACCTGGCCCTGGCTCGGCCGCAGCAGGCCCGAGATGACGTTGAGCATGGTGGTCTTGCCGCAGCCGGAGGGGCCGAGGAGGGCGTACGCGCCGCCGTCCTCCCAGGTCAGGTCGAGCGGCTTGAGGGCATAGGTGCCGTTGCGGCCGTAGCTGTGGGCCAGATTGCGCAGCTCGATCCTAGCCATGGCGCCGCTCCTGCTTCTGTTCCGAAGCGTCGCGCGGCGGCGCCGCCACCAGCGTGCCGGCGGCGTCGAACACGAACAGGCGGCCGGGGTCGACGAAGACATCGACCTTCTCGCCGATCCGCAGCGGCCGTACGCCGCCTTCCTGGACGACGCAGGTGGTGCCGTTGTGGGCAACGTGCAGGAACGTCTCCGACCCGCTTACCTCGGCCAGTTGCACCACCGCCGGCATGACCGCGTCGTCGGTCGAGAGACGATCGATCGAGAGGTGGTTGGCGCGGACGCCGAACTGGAATTCTCCGTCCCCGGCTTTCGCCATGTGCGGCGCCGCCGGAAACCGTATGTCGCTGGCGAGGACGCAGCTGCCGGCGACGATCCGCCCGGCGATGACGTTCATCGGCGGATCGCTGAAGTTCTGGGCGCTGACCAGGGAGGCAGGGCGGTGGAACACCTCGGCGGTGGGTCCGAACTGCAGCAGCCTGCCCTGGTGAAGCACGGCCACCCGTCCGCCCAGCATCAGGGCTTCCAGCGGCTCGGTGGTGGCATAGACGACCACCGTGTCGGAGCGCCGGAACAGGTCCTGGATCTCGCCGCGCAGGCCTTCCCGCAGCTTGTAGTCGAGGTTGACCAGCGGCTCGTCCATCAACAGCAGCCTGGCTTCCTTGGCCAGTGCCCGGGCGATCGCCGTGCGCTGCTGCTGCCCCCCGCTCAGCTCCGCCGGGAGCCGGTCGAGGAGATCGCTGATCCGCATCATCTCTGCGGTGCTGCGGACCTTGGCGTCGATCTCCCGCGCCGGCAGCCTGGCCATGCGCAGCGGCGAGGCGATGTTCTCGTAGACCGTGAAATTCGGATAGTTGATGAACTGCTGGTAGACGACCGCCACATCGCGCCTGCGCACCGAAACGCCGGTCACCTCGACGCCGTCGGCGTAGACGCGGCCGCTGGTCGGGCGGTCGAGTCCCGCCAGCAGGCGGATCAGGCTGGTCTTGCCAGCCAGCGTCGGGCCGATGAGGACGTTGAGGGCTTCCGAGGTCAGCTCCAGGCTGACGTCGTCGATGAGGGTTTCGGCCCCGACTCTCCTGGTGACGTTCTCAAGCCTGACGGTCATGTTCTTGCCCAACGGCGGCCTGGAAAGAACTCGCTGCGAACCCGACGCCGGTTCCCGCCAACGACACCAGCGCCATGGGAGAGGCAAAGCCCCCCTCTCGGTCGTCGCCGCGCAAAGAAAACGTGGGGTTCGTGGGCAGGCAAACGGGGCGAAATCGCCTTGCTGGCGACTCCGCCACGCCTAAGGCCGAAGAATATCGGTAGTGCTAGCCCGCATCCATTCCTCCCGCTATTGCCGTCTTCTGACGGTCTTCAACTTTCGATACGAAATTCCAATAGTTACTCTATCCAGCGCGAGATGCGCATGCAACCGAAAAATGAATCACTGGGTTCGTTTTCGAACTTGGCCCCTGGCGGCGGCCATATCAAGGGTGCGCACGGGGCGCCGGCTCTGCCCCCTGGACCCGGAGCGGGGAGGGCGCGAAACCGTCTTTCGCGTCCGTGCCAGTGCTATTCGGGGGCGGCGACGTGGACTGCGGTATCGATCGACGCCAGCACGCCGGTCAGATATCCCGGCGGCTCCTGGTCGGTGAACAGGTCGTGGACCTGCGACAGGTGACCGAGACGGACCATTGCGTTGCGTCCGAACTTCGAGCTGTCGGTGGCGAGGAAGATCCGGCGCGAGTTGTTGATGATGGCGCGGGCCACCAGCACCTCGCGGTAGTCGAAGTCGAGCAGCGAGCCGTCGAGGTCGATTCCCGAGATGCCGATGATGCCGAAATCGACCTTGAACTGGTTGATGAAATCGACGGTCAGCTCGCCGATGATGCCGCGGTCCCGGCCGCGGACCAGGCCGCCGGCCACGATCACCTCGATGTCCTCGTTCTCGGACAGGATATTGGCGACGTGGAGGTTGTTGGTAATGACACGCAGCCCGTGCTTCGAGGCCAGTTCCTTGGCCACTTCCTCGGTGGTGGTGCCGATGTTGATGAACAGCGAGGCGCGATCGGGAATGTGCTGGGCGAGCAGGCGTGCGATGCGCCGCTTTTCCGGGAGGTTGAGGATGCGGCGCATGCCGTAGGAGGCGTTCTCGAGGCTGGAGGGCAGGCCGGCGCCGCCGTGGAAGCGCTGCACCAGCGCACGCGCCGCCAGTTCGTTGACCTCCTTGCGGATGGTCTGGCGGGTCACCGCGAACTGCTCGGCCAGATGCTCGACGGTGAGGAAACCCTGCTCGCGCACAAGCTCGTAGATCTGCTGCTGACGCGGCGTCAGGACCGGCTTGTTCATTGCGCCTTCTCCGTCTCGGTTCGGGCGGCGCCGATTGCGCCGTCATCGCCGGATCTTTCGTATACGAAAGAACACCTCGAAAAAGACCGCAGAAAGGCTTATACCGGTTTCCCTTCAGCGGCGGCAATTTCGATTCCGAATTTCCGCCTTGACTCCCGTTTCGCAGTTCGTGATTCTCTCACCTAACCCGTGAAAACGGAACAAAAAAATGTATCGCAGGAGGAACAGGCGAAGGGCGGTCCAGGAACGCGGTCTTCCGTGCAGCGGCCTTCGTCTCTGGTTGCCAGAAAGGTTTTTGGGTCATGGCGCATGACGTCGCAATCGTGGGCGGGGGCGTGGTCGGCTGCGCGATTGCCCGCGAGCTTTCCCGTTTTCGCCTTCGGGTTCTCCTGATCGAAAAGGAGTGCGAGGTCGGTGCCGGGACCAGCAAGTCCAACAGCGGCATCATTCATGCCGGCTACCACGCCGGCAACGGCACCCTGAAGGGCGAGCTGGAGTGGGCCGGCAACCAGAAGTGGGATACCCTTCGCGCCGAGCTGGACTTCGGTTTCGAGCGCATCGGCGAGCTGATGGTGGCCTTCGACGCCGATCAGGTCGCAATTCTCGAGAAGTACCGCGACCAGGGTTTGCGCCGCGCGATCCCCGGTCTCGAGGTCTGGGACGGCGAGCGGGTTCGCCGCGAAGAGCCGGCCATCTCGGCCGCGGTGGTCGCGGCGCTGCACGCACCGACCGCCGGCGTCGTCAATCCTTACGAGGTCTGCTTTTCGCTGATTGACAATGCGCGCGCCAACGGGGTCGATCTGATGGTCGACAGCCGGGTCACCGGCATCCGCCGTGACGCTGACGGGACGTTCGCGATCGCGGTCGGATCGCGCACCGTGGGGGCACGCTTCATCGTCAACTGCGCCGGCCTCTACTCGGACGAGATCGCCAGGATGGCAGGGGCCGGCGACTTCGTCGTCAGGGCCCGCAAGGGCGAGGAGTACCTCCTCGACAAGCGCCTGCGCGGCATGGTGAAGAAGATCGTCTTCCCGTGCCCGACTCCGGAATCCAAGGGCATTCTGGTGATTCCCACATACGACGGCACCCTGATGGTGGGGCCGACCGCCCACTTCGTCGACGACAAGGAGGACCGCACCACCACCGCCGCCGGCAGCGACGAGGTGTTCCGCAACGTCCGCCGCGTCGTGCCCGGGATCAGCGAGCGCGACTGCATCGCCGAGTTCGCCGGCCTCCGCGCGGTGGCGGCGGGCGAGGACTTCATCATCGGGCCGTCCGAGGTGAAGGGGTTCATCAACTGCGCCGGCATCCAGTCGCCGGGGCTGACCGCGGCGCCGGCGATAGCCGAACTGGTGCGCGACATGCTGCAGGATGAGGGGCTGGCGCTGGAGCCGAACCCCTCGTTCGTGCCCAGCGTCAGGAAGCGCGTCCACTTCGCGACCCTGTCCACCGAGGAGCAGATCCGCCTCGCCGACGAGGATCGTCGCTACGGCCGCATCGGCTGCCGCTGCGAGCAGATCAGCGAGCGCGAGATCGTCGACGCCATCCACGCCGGCGCGCGCACCCTCGACGGCATCAAGTTCCGCACCCGGGCCGGCATGGGGCGTTGCCAGGGCGGGTTCTGCTCGTGGCGCTGCATGGAGCTGCTGTCGTCCGAGCTCGACATCCCGATGACCGAAATCACCAAGCGCGGCGGGGGCTCTTGGATCGTGTGCGAGCGCGAGGAAGGAGACGACGCGTGATCACGGACGAGATCCGGCATCTGGCACGCGCCTACGACGTGGTCATCTCCGGCGGCGGGCCGGCGGGCATGGCGGCGGCGATCGGCGCCCGTTCGCAGGGGGCCGAGAAGATCCTCCTGATCGACCGCGAGCGCGAGGCGGGTGGCATTCTCTGGCAGTGCATCCACCACGGCTTCGGCCTCCACCATTTCGGCGAGGAGCTGACCGGGCCCGAGTACGCGCAGCGCTATCTCGAGGAGGTGCTCGAGAACGACATCGACGTGCTGACCGATACCTACGTCTGCGACATCTCGCCCGAGCGTCAGCTCAAGCTGATGTCGGGACGGCATGGGATCGCGGTGGTCGATGCCAAGGCGGTGGTGCTGGCGATGGGCGCCCGCGAGCGCACCCGCGGCGCCATCCGCATTCCCGGCGAGCGTCCTTCGGGGGTGCTCACTGCGGGCCTGGCGCAGAAGTTCGTCAACATGATGGGGTACTTGCCGGGGCGCCGGGTCGTCATTCTCGGCTCCGGCGATATCGGCCTGATCATGGCGCGACGCCTCACCCTCGAGGGAGTCGAGGTCAAGGGCGTTTTCGAGATCATGCCTCACGCCAACGGCCTCAACCGCAACATCGTGCAGTGTCTGCACGACTACGACATCCCGCTTCACCTTTCGACTACGGTGGTCGACATCCACGGCCGCCAGCGGGTCGAGAAGGTGACGGTGGCGCCGGTGGACGGCGCCTTGAAGCCCGACCTGTCGCGGGCATGGGACATCGACTGCGACACCGTGCTGCTGTCGATCGGACTGATCCCCGAGAACGAGCTGTCGCGCAAGATCGACCTCCGGCTCGATCCCGTCACCAGCGGCCCCGTCGTCAACAGCACGATGGAGACCTCGATGAACGGGGTCTTCGCCTGCGGCAACGTCGTCCACATCCACGACCTGGTCGATTTCGTGAGCGAGGAATCGGTGCTCGCCGGGCGCAATGCCGGGGCCTACATCACCGGCCGCCGGCCGCCCAAGGACAACATCCGGCTCTTGCCCGGCGACAATGTTGCCTACTGCGTACCCCATACCCTGTCGTCCGAGCGCGAGCACATCGTCTACATGCGGGTGCGCAAGCCGATAGAGAAATGCTCGGTCCGCTTCGGCGAGGTGCTGGAGAAGAAGCTGCGCTACGTGTTCCCGGCCGAGATGGTGAACATCAAGGTCAAGCCGCAGTTTCTCGAGAACTTCCATGGCGACGCTCTGCGCGTCGATGTCGTTCAGCGGTGAGCCAGGAAATGTCCGAGCATCACGTCTCCCATTATCTGTGCATCGGCTGCCCGCTGGGCTGCCGGCTCGAGGTCGAGGACGACGGCACCGACATCGTCGAGGTCCGAGGCTGGGACTGCAAACGCGGCGAGCGCTACGGCCGCGAGGAGCATACCGATCCGCGCCGGGTGGTGGCGACCACCGTCAAGGTGCGCGGTGCCCTGTGGGCGAGGATTCCGGTCAAGACCTCGGGATCGGTGCCGAAGGCGATGGTGCGCGAGATCGCCAAAGCGGTCCGCAACGTCGAGGTCGAGGCTCCGGTCAGGCTGGGCGCGGCGGTTCTCACCGATGTGCTGGGCACCGGCGTCGACATCGTCGCGACGAGGGACGTGGAACGGGTCTAGCAACTTAGGTTTCTTCCCCCTCGCAGGGGGATTGAGGGGGGTGCATCGCCTGGCGCAGGCGCACCCCTCCGTCTGCCCCCTTGAGGAGGGAGACAAGGAACAGGAAGGCCAATGAGCGAACGGCGGAACAGTTTCGATCTGTTGGTGGTCGGTGGCGGCGTCAACGGTGCCGGCATCGCCTGTGACGCTGCCGGCAGGGGGCTGTCGGTGCTGCTGTGCGAGATGAAGGACCTGGCCGGCGCCACCTCGTCGGCCAGCAGCAAGCTGATCCATGGCGGCCTGCGCTATCTCGAATACTACGAGTTCCGCCTGGTGCGGGAGGCGCTGGCCGAGCGCGAGGTGATCCTGTTCAAGGCGCCCCACATTGCCTGGCCGCTGCGCTTCATCCTGCCCCACCGCAATACGGTGCGGCCCCGCTGGGTCGTCCGCACCGGACTGTTCATCTACGACAATCTGGGCGAGCACCCGCGGCTTCCCGGTTCGGTGGGAGTCGATTTTCGCCGCAGCCCCGCCGGCGCGCCGCTCAAGGACTCGATCGTTTACGGGTTCGAGTATTCCGACGGCTGGATCGACGATGCCCGGCTGGTGGTGCTGAACGCGATCAGCGCGGCTTCGCACGGCGGCCACGTGGCAACCCGCACCGAGCTGACCGCGGCGCGGCGGGTCGGCGGCGCCTGGGAGGCGACCCTGCGGGACGCCGATACCGGTACCACGCGGACGGTGCGCGCCCGGGCCCTTGTCAATGCCACCGGACCGTGGGTGAAGAAGGTCGCCGAAGGACCGCTTGCTCTGAATGGCGACAAGGGGGTGCGCCTGGTCAAAGGCAGCCACATCGTGGTGCCGCGCATCTACGATGGTGCCCAGGCCTTCATCCTGCAGAACGACGACCGGCGGGTGATCTTCGTCATTCCCTACGAAGAGAGGTTCTCGCTGATCGGCACCACCGACATCGCCGTCGACGCGCCCTCGCACGATATGAGGATCACCGACGACGAGGTCCGCTACCTGTGCGATGTCGTCAACAAGCACTTCCGTCACTCGATCTCGCCCGCCGACGTGGTGTGGTCGTACGCGGGGGTGCGGCCGCTGTTCGACGACCGTTCCGACATCCCCTCGGCGGTGACGCGCGACTACGTCCTTGAGGTCGAGGACGATGGGGGGAGGGCCCCGGTGGTTTCGATCTACGGCGGCAAGATCACGACCTACCGCTACCTTGCGGAACGGGTGATGGAGAAGCTGTCCCCGTACTTTAAGGAGTTGGGCAAGCCGTGGACGGCGAAGACGCCGCTGCCCGGCGGAGACATCCCGGGCGAGGACTTCGAACGCTTCGTCGCCGCGCTGGAGAAGGCCTACCCCGCCCTCGACCCGGTCCTCCTGCGCCGGCTGGCGCGGCGGCACGGCACCCTCACCTACGGCGTGCTCGGCGACGCCAAGCGGATGGGCGACTTGGGGGCCGAGCACGGCCCGGCGCTGTTCGAGCGCGAGGTCGACTACTTCGTCCGCAACGAATGGGCCCGCGCGCCCGAGGACATCCTGTGGCGGCGCACCAAGTGCGGCCTGCACATGACCGCGGAGCAGCGCGACGCTTTCGCGGAGAGCTTCTCCAGGAGGAACGGCTGATGCGCCCGCTTGAGGACTTCCCGCTCGAGGAGCGGCGCCAGGTCAGGGTGGTGCTGAGCGACATCGACGACACCCTGACCAGCGACGGTCTGTTCCCCGCCTCCAGCCTGCTGGCGCTGGAGCGGCTGTCGGCCGCGGGGTTCGTGGTGGTGCCGGTCACCGGGCGCCCGGCCGGGTGGTGCGACCACATCGCCCGCATGTGGCCGGTCGACGCGGTAGTGGGCGAGAACGGCGCCCTCTACTTCGCCTACGACCGCAAGCGGCGCAAGATGAAGACCGTGTTCGCCAAGAGCGAGGCCGAACGACGGGAAGATCGCACGCGGCTGGAGGCGCTGCGCGCGCGGATCCTGGTCGAGGTGCCAGGGGCGGGCATCGCCTCCGACCAGGACTACCGGGTCGCCGACCTGGCGGTCGATTTCCGCGAGGATGTGGAGCCGTTGTCGCAGCCCGAGATCGAGCGTATCGTCGACTTGTTCGCCGAGGCCGGCGCCAATGCCAAGATCAGCTCGATCCACGTCAACGGCTGGTTCGGCAGCTACGACAAGCTGACGATGACGCGGCGCTGCCTGACCGAACTGTTCGGCATCGACGTCGATCGCGACAACCGGAGCGTGGTGTTTGCGGGCGACTCGCCCAACGACGCGCCGATGTTCGCCGCCTTTCGCAACTCGATCGGGGTGGCCAACGTCCGCGACTTCCGCCTCTCGGCCGAGCCTACCTGGGTGACCAAGGGACGCAACGCAGAAGGGTTCGCCGAGTTGTCGCAATCGCTCCTCAACGCCAAATAGACGCTCTTGCTGCGGGGAACGGAACCAGGAATTGCCGAAGGCGCCGAAGACATCGAAGAAGGTGGGGGTGCTCTACCAGGCGGGCGTGATCCCCTATGTCTTCGAGGACGGCGAGCTGCGGGTGCTGCTCATCTCTTCGCGCGACACCGGCCGGTGGGTGATCCCGCGCGGTCGCGTCGAGCGCTCGCACGGCGGCCACACCGCCACGGCGAAGCTGGAAGCCTACGAGGAGGCCGGCATCGTCGGTGACATCGCCGAACTGCCGCTCGGCTGCTACACGTACTTCAAACGCGGCCCCCGCGGCGACAGCGTGCCGGCGGTAGTCCGGGTCTTTCCGTGCCGATTCAGGCAGCAGAAGAAGAAGTGGCCCGAAATGGACAGCCGCATCCAGCGCTGGGTCAGCGTCGAGGAGGCGATCCGCATGGTCGACGAAGAGGGCCTCGGCGCCTTGCTCCGCCGCCTGCGGGAAGTGGTGAAGGAATGAACCTTCCCGGCTAGGGCTGGGCGTTCTCCTCCACGGGCATGCGGCGGCGGAACGCCTGGGCGACGAAGGTGTCGACGATCGTCTGCGTCAGGTGGTAGGTGATGCAGGGGATGATCGCCAGTGGCGCAGCGGCGGCGAAGGTCTGCGCCCACACGACGTACGAGATCGTCAGCGTCTTCTGCGAATTGTGGATGGTCAACGCGGCGGTCGAAGCCGGATCGAGTCGGAGCAGCCGCGCCAGGCCCAAATTCATCGCCAGGAACAGGCCGTGCAGCAGGAACGAGGCCGGGAACGCGACCAGGCTGAACAGCCCCGCCGCTCCGATCCGGCTGGCCGACGCGGTGACCGCGTTGAAGATGATCGTCAGCACGACGAACTGCGAATAGAGCTTGAGCGCCTTGCGGTGCCGCTGCACCCAGGCCTTGAACGGCCGCTGCAGGATCTGGCCGACCGCGAGCGGCAGCAGGACGACCATGGCGAGATTGGCGATAGTGTCGGCGATTGGCACCTCGACCGCCTGCGTGCCCTCGATCAGGAGGTTCAGCACCACCGGGATGGTGAACACCCCGGCGACGTTGCCCACCACGCACAGCACCAGGCTGAGGGGCACGTTGCCCAGCGCCATCGCCGTCATCACGGTTCCCGAGGCGAC
Source organism: Rhodospirillales bacterium (assembly GCA_018432935.1). Lineage (GTDB taxonomy): Bacteria > Pseudomonadota > Alphaproteobacteria > Rhodospirillales > Shumkoniaceae > JAHDSF01. The sequence goes on from JAHDSF010000021.1 coordinate 118,743, forward strand.
GGTGACCGGCGCCGCCGCGATCAGGGTCATGCCGATCACCAGCGCCGGCCTGTCCGGCGCCACGGCGTGCACCATGAAATAGGCGAGCACCGGCATCACCACCAGCGAGAACGCGACCGCGATGCCAACCAGCCGGACGCTCCGGAGCTCACGCACCAGATCGCTGGTGTTGAGGGTCAGCCCCGAGACCAGGAAGGCGCCGGCGATGGCGACCGTGAACAGGTTGTAGGCACGTCCGAACTCGCCGACCTGCGGGATCGCAAGACCAAGGGCGGCGGCGGCTACTACACCCAGGGGAAAGCCGTAGTGGGCGAGAACGCCCTTCCATGTTTCACTGGTCATCCGGGATTGCTCAGCAGGACGATGGAGGCGAGGGTGGATTCTTTTCCTCCCGGCGGGGCGGCGCGTCAACCGGAGATGCCGGTCTTCCCGTTGCCGTCGACGATCCCCCCGAGTCCGGAGCCCTGGCCGGTCACCCCACCGTTTCGCCCTTCCGCTCGGCGATACGCTGGGCGGCGGCGACTGCCGGCAACAGGAAGCGGAAGCAGCTCCCCTTGCCCGGTGTGCTCTCGACCCAGATCCGGCCGCCCATCAGCTCGACCAGCTGCCTAGAGATCGTCAGCCCCAGCCCGGTGCCGCCGTACTGGGCGTGGGCCGAGGTGCCTGCCTGCACGAAGCTGTCGAAGATCCGGCCCAGAGCCTCCTCTTCGATGCCGATGCCGGTATCGGTCACCGCGAACAGGACTGCCGGCTCGCCCGCCTCGGTGCGGGCGCCGTGCACGGCGACCTCGATCGAGCCGCGGGGGGTGAACTTGATTGCGTTGCCGACCAGGTTGGTGAGCACCTGCCGCAGGCGGCCGGCATCGCCGAAGAACGTGTCCTCGACCTCGGTCCCGAAACGGAACGCCAGGCGGAGGTGCCGCTCGGACGCCAGGGCGCGCAGCGGCGCCAGGGTGGCTTCCACCTCCTTGCGCAGGCTGAACGGCGTGCGCAGGATCTCGACCCGCCCTGCCTCGACCTTGGCGAGATCGAGAATGTCGTTGATGAGCCCGGTAAGCTGCCAGGCGGCGCCTTTCGACAGCTCGAGATACTCGCGCACCTTGGGGCTGCGGGTGAACAGGAGCCCCAGCTCGTTCATGCCGATGATGGCGTTGAGGGGGGTGCGGATCTCGTGCGACATCCTGGCCAGGAACTCGCTCTTCGCCCGGTTGGCCGCTTCCGCCTCCCGCTTGGCGCTCCGCATCTGGGCATTGAGTTCCTCGAGCCGACGTTCCCAGGCTCTGCGTTCGGTGATGTCGAGGCTGACCCCGATGATGTGCGGTCGGCCGCCGAACTCGGTCTGCTCGACCGCGGTCAGCGCGGTCAGCAGGGTGCCGTCCTTGCGGCGGTAGACGACCTCGATCTCGCGGGATTCCCCTTGCGAGGCGGCCAGGCCCAGCAGCCATTCCCGCTGCTTCCCCTCGGCCCAGACGCCAAGCTCTATCGATGTCCGGCCGATCACCTCGTCGCGGGCGTAGCCCATCATCGTCAGCCAGGCCTTGTTGACGTCGACGTAACGGCCGTCGGAAGGCCCGGTGATGGCGATGGCGACGGGCGACGAGCCGAACAGGCGCCGGAACTTCTGCTCGCTCTCGGCCAGAGCCGCGTTCTGGCGGCGGATTCGCAACAGCGCGGCGGAGAGGAGCACGAGGGCGAGAAGGGTGGTGACGGCGCCGACTATCGCAAGCCGCATCGCTGATTGGCTGACGAGGTGAATGCGCGAACCGGACCAGCGGTCGATGATGCGGTCGAACTCCCCGTCCGCTTTCAATTCGGCCAGCGCACGATCGATCTCGGCCAAGGTCGCCGCATTCCCCTTGCGGACGGCAATGTTGCCTTTCCGCTCGCTGAAGGGCGCAAGTTGGGTCACCCCCTGGACGTTCAGCTCGTTCAGGAGATGCCGCTCCGTCCATCCGTTGGCGGCGAGCGCGTCGATCTCGCGGCGCAGCAGCCGCTTGGTGCCACCGAGCATGTCATCGACCAGGACAAGCTCGGCCTCGGGATGGTTGCTCTCGAAATAGCCGCGCGGCAGGCCGCCTTTGGTGACGCCGATGCGGACCCCGGCGAGAGGCCGATTGTCGAACGAGTCCGCCTCCTCGGCGCGGACGAACAAGGCGAAGAACACCGGCAGGGTGGGCTGAGAGAAGTCGTAGGTCGCTTCGCGCTCGGGCGTCCTGCCGAGGAAGGTCAACGCGCCTCCCTCGCCGGCCAGGAACCGTTGTTGCGCGGTCGCCCAGTCCATCAGCCGGACCTCGACCGGACGGTCCAGGGTGCGGCCGATCGCCCGCACGAGGTCGATGTTCGCACCGGCCGGCTCGCCGTTGTCCAGGAACTCGTAGGGAGGAAGGTCGCGATCGCCCAGGAACACCAGCGGCTCCGACGCGGCACCCCCCTGGGAGACGATGCAAAGGAGCCAAGTCAGCGCGATCAGAACAGCTTTATGCAAGCGCCGGGCGCCTTTTCCATCATAAACACGAACGTGGGGCGGTCGGCTCGAATCGTACGTCTTTGCGGCCCCGCGATCCAGCGCAAACCAGCGGCTCGCATCCGCGCGCATGCGGGACTTGATCGGGGCGCCGACGAGTTCAGATTAACCCGAGGATCAACCGCAGGACGGTGCTTGTCATGAAAGCCGTAGGTTACCGCAAGAGCCTGCCGATCAGCGACGAGCAATCGCTGCTCGATGTCGAGATCCCGCAGCCCCAGCCGGGCGCCCAGGACGTGATCGTCAGGGTGGCGGCGGTGGCCATCAATCCGGTCGACACCAAGGTTCGGGTGCGACAGGCGCCTCCCGACGGCGAGGTCAAGGTGCTCGGGTGGGATGCGGCCGGGACGGTCGAGGCAATCGGCCGCGAGGTGACGCTGTTCAAGCCCGGCGACGAGGTGTTCTACGCCGGCTCGATCGCCCGGCCGGGCTGCAACAGCGAGTACCATGCCGTCGACCAGCGGATCGTCGGGCGCAAGCCGAGAAGCCTCTCCATGGCCGAGGCGGCGGCGCTTCCGCTGACCTCGATCACCGCCTGGGAGCTGCTGTTCGACCGCCTTGGCGTACGTGCCGGCAAGAGCCCGGATTCCGGCGCGCTGCTTGTGGTCGGGGGTGCCGGCGGGGTCGGCTCGATCCTGATCCAGATCGCCCGCCGCCTGACCGGGCTCACGGTGGTCGCGACCGCCTCGCGTCCCGAAACCCAGGCCTGGTGCCGCGACCTCGGAGCCCACGTGGTGATCGATCATTCGCGGCCGCTGCACGAAGAGTTGAAGCGGGCGGGGATCCCTCAGGTCCGCTACGTCGCCTCGCTGACGATGACCGACCATCACCTGCCGGCGATCGCCGAGGCGCTGGAGCCCCAGGGCAGGATGGCGCTGATCGACGATCCCAAGACGTTCGATCTCGGCCTCCTGAAGCGCAAGAGCGTTTCGGTGCACTGGGAGTTCATGTACACCCGCCCGCTGTTCGAAACCCCCGACGTGACGGCTCAGCACCGCCTGCTCGACGAGGTCGCCGATCTCGTCGACGCCGGCGTGTTGCGCACCACGCTGACCGAGGTCCTGGGGCCTGTGAACGCCGCCACCCTGCGGCGCGCCCACGCCATGATCGAAAGCCAGAAAACCCGCGGCAAGCTGGTGCTGGAAGGGTTCTGATCTCTGCGGGGGTCCGACCGGCGTCTCCCTCTCCCGCCAGGCGGGAGAGGGAGACGGGCTTCTTCAGCGGGAGTCCAGGACCGCGTTGGCGGCGCTGAGCACCGCCTTCACCGAAGCGAAGGCGACGTCGGTGTCCATGCCGACGCCGAACACCGTGCGGTCGGCATCGACCCGGCACTCCACGTACGCCGCCGCCTTGGCGCTCGATCCGGCGCCGACGGCGTGCTGATGGTAGTCGGCGACGTCCATCTCGATGCCGAACTCCTTCTTCAGGGCGTCCAGCATCGCCGACACCCGGCCGTTGCCGCTGCCGCTTACCTCGTGCTCGGTCCCGTCGAGCTTCACCCGGCCGTGATAGGTGTGGAGCCCGTCCTTGCGCACCCGGGCCGTCTGGCGGAACTCGACCAGGGACAGCCGGTTGCCGCCGTTGACGTGGTAGGCTTTCGTGAAGGCCTGCCAGATGTCGTCGGCCATCAGCTCCTTGCCGGTCCGGTCGGCGAGCTCCTGGACCACCTTCGAGAACGCGATCTGCAGGCGTCGCGGCAACGCCAGCCCGTACTCCTTCTCCAGGACCCAGGCGACGCCGCCCTTGCCCGACTGGCTGTTGACGCGGATGACCGCTTCGTACGAGCAGCCGACGTCGGCCGGATCCAGGGGCAAGTAAGGCACGTCCCAGAACGTATCGTTGCGCTTTTCCTGTGCGGCAAAGCCCTTGCGGATGGCGTCCTGGTGGGATCCCGAGAACGCGGTGAAGACGAGATCGCCGGCATAGGGGTGGCGCGGGGCGACCGGCATCTGGGTGCAGTACTCGACCGTCTCGACCAGATCGCGCACGTTCGAGAAGTCGAGTCCGGGGCTGACACCCTGGGTGTACAGGTTCATCGCCAGGGTCACCAGGTCGACGTTGCCGGTGCGCTCGCCGTGGCCGAACAGGCAGCCCTCGACGCGGTCGGCGCCCGCCATCATCGCCAGCTCGGTGGCGGCGACCGCGCTGCCGCGGTCGTTATGGGGGTGCAGGCTGACGACTACCGAGTCGCGCCGCGAGATGTGACGGCAGAACCACTCGATCTGGTCGGCATAGACGTTGGGCGGCGCCCCCTCGACGGTCGCCGGCAAATTCAGGATCACCGGCTTGTCGGGGGTCGGCTGCCAGACGTCCAGCACCGCCTCGCAGATGTCGAGCGCGAACTGGGGCTCGGTGGCCGAGAAGGTCTCGGGCGAGTATTCGAACATCCATTCGGTGCCCGGGTACTGCCGCGCCTGGTCGCGGATCAGCGCCGCTCCCTTCACCGCCAGCGCGATCGTCGCGTCCTTGTCGTTCTGGAACACCACCCGGCGGAACACGGGCGAGGTCGCGTTGTAGAAATGGACCACCGCCTTGTGGACGCCACGCAGCGATTCGAAGGTGCGCACGATCAGGTCCTCGCGCGCCTGCGTCAGGACCTGGATCGCGACGTCCTCCGGGATCCGCTTCTCGTCGATCAGCTTGCGGACGAAATCGAAGTCGGTCTGCGATGCCGAGGGGAAGGCGACCTCGATCTCCTTGAAGCCGGCCTTGACCAGGAGATCGAACATGCGGAGCTTGCGCTCGACGCCCATTGGCTCGACCAGGGCCTGGTTGCCGTCGCGGAGGTCGACCGAGCACCACCGCGGGGGCTGCTCGACGGTCTGGGAAGGCCAGCGGCGGTCGGGGAGGTCGATGCGCGCGGCTGGTCGGTACTTGATTTCGGGGTTCTGCAACATGGTTCGCTCCGTGCTCGTCTGCGTTGGCGTGGATGCGGCGCGGATACGGCCACCGGGCTGCCGTCAGGCCCGGCGGCCGCCGCTAAGTCGCAGCGCCCGCCCCACGCGGGCGGCACGGATATGCGGGGACCTGTAATCGGCGGAAGTCATGAGCATCGCAACGTGGCTGAACCTGGTATTCGGGTAGGCAAAAACCCCCGGCCTCTCTCAGGAGACCGGGCCCCGAAGTCGCAGCAGGTTCATTCCCGACGTGCTCATGCCATTAAAAGAAGCATCCAAGAGGCGTCTTGTCAACCAAGCTCGTCTCGGCGGAGCCTTCGGCCTCTTCAATTTCCCGTTACGTAGGGATGCGGTCCTTGTTCGCCGCCAGCCACTGCGCGAACGTCTGGAGGGCCGGATTGAGGTGGCGCGAGCTCTCGATGTCGCGCGCTCCGCACACCTCATCTTCGAACTCGGCGTAGTACTGGAACATGTTGCCAAGGTCGTCGGCACCGGGGAACCCGAAGCCCCGAAAGACCTCCGGAGGGATCGCGTCGTAGCGAACCTCCTCGCCCAGGGCATGCGCAAGCGCGGCGGCCATCTCGCGGCCCGTCAGGTGCTCGCCGGCGACGCCGATCGTCCTGCCGACATTGGCTTCACCCTGTTTGAAGATTCCGTAGACGCAGCGGCCGATGTCCTCGGCGGCGATGCCGGCCAGCTTGCGGTCGGCCATCGGCATGGTGAAGGCGAGGACGCCGTCGGTTCCGCGCTTCGGGCCCATCCCGAAATGGATCAGATTGTCCCAGTAATACGAGGCGAGCAGGAAGGTGACCGGCAGGCCGGCCTCGGTGAAGAAGCGGTCGGCCTCGCCCTTGGCGTCGAAATGCGGGACCTTGTAGCGGCCCATCAGGGTCGGCATTCTGTCGTCGGACAGGGGAACCAGCCGGCGCGTATCCTCGAGCGTCGACCAGACGACGTGCTCGAGTGCTGCCGCCTTCGCCGCCTCGGCCATGACGCGGGCCTGGGCGAGCTCCTTCTCCGGCGACATGTGGGCCCAGTAGAAGGTGACGCAGAAGGCGCCGTGGGCGCCCTCGAACGCGGCGCGGACGCTGGCCGGGTCGTCGAGATCGGCGGCCACAACCTCGGCGCCGAGGCGGGCCAGCTCTTTCGCCTTCTCGGCTCCCGGATCCCGGGTCAGGGCGCGGACGGCGAAGCCGCCCGCCGGATCGGCAAGGATGGCGCGGGCGAGGCCTCCTCCCTGGGCTCCGGTTGCCCCGGTGACGGCGATGATTCTCTTGTCGGCCATGGGGTCCTCCAGCAGAAGGGGGCGGCAATCTTAAGGCGATCACGGCCCACAGCAGCGTCTTCAAAAGGAGAAACCCGTAAGGATGACCGGGATTGAGGTCAGCGTTCCCCGAGTCGGGCGATCTGCCTTTCTTGAAGGCGTCCCAGCCCGACGATCCCGGCCACCGAGCCCAGCAGCGCCATGAACATGTCAGACTGGGTGTCCCAGGGGTCCCCCTGGGTGCCGAGGAACTCGTCGGCCCCCTGACCGAGGGCGAGGGCTGCGCCCCATTCAGCGAGCTCGTAGGTCGCGCTTACCGCAAGCGCGACGCAAACCGAAAGGAACCCGGCCATCCGCGCACCTGCAACATGGCGGCCGCGCAGCAGGATTTCGCGCGCTGCCAGCGCCGGAACCAAGCCCTGCATCAAATGCCCGATCTTGTCGTAAGGGTTGCGATCCAGATCGAACGCTTCCTGCAACCAGAAACCGAGCGGCACCCGTGCATAGGTGTAGGCGCCGCCGACAATCAGGATCAGGGCGTGGACCGCGATCAGCGTGTAGAGCAGCGTCGTCAGGGGAAAGACGCGGCCGGTCGCCAGCAGGACGGGAACGACGACGATGACCGGCGCCACCTCCATCATCCAGGTGATCCGGTCGAAAGGACTGATCCCGGACCACAGCAGCGCCAGCAGGATCGCGCCGGCCCCGTACCGCACCATCGTTTCGCGTCCGTGCTGGGTCATGGCAGAAGGATACGGCCGCCGGCCACGCCGGTCAAAGTCGCCGACTCCGGAGTGTGGAGGGCGGTAGGCTTCATCCCCGCTCGACTTGTGCGCCTTGCTGGTGACAGACCACCCGAACCGCGCGAGAAAGGGGAGGTGACATTGACTCTGTTCGCCTTCAGATGTTACTTTTTTTTCAGTCTGCGTTGGTCTTGCTGGGGCTTTGTAGCGCGTGCATGACACTGACCCCGTCGGGGAGGTAAAGGACCTGCCGAGTCGGGTTCTCGTCGTCGACGACAACCCGACCTTGCGGTTCCTGGCCCGCGCGGCTCTCGAGCAGGCCGGATTCGTGGTCGATGAGGCGGAATCCGGGCGCCAGGCGCTCGATCGCTTTGCGATCTTCCGGCCCAATCTTGTGCTGCTGGACATCATGATGCCCGGCATGGACGGTTTTGCCGCCTGCGCCGAGATCCGGCGCCTGCCGGGCGGCGCCCACGTGCCGGTGGTGATGATGACTGGCCTCGACGACGAGGCCTCGATCCATCGCTCGTTCGAGGCCGGCGCGGCCTCCTTCACGACCAAGCCGATCAACCCGGTGATCCTGGTCTATCAGATCCGCCACATCCTGCGGGGGCAGCAGTTCGCCGACCGGCTGCGCATGAGCGAGGCGCGGCTCTCCCATGCCCAGCGGCTGGCCCGGCTCGGACATTGGGAGTGGCTGGCCACGGCCCGGGTCATCAGCCTTTCCGATACTTTGCGCGCCGCGCTCGGCCTGACCGAGACCGACCTCGGCTTCCGATCGTTCGTCGCGCTGATCGACCCACGCGACCGGCGCCGCGTGCTGGAGGTCATTCGGCAGGCGCGGCGATCCGGCAGCGGCTGGCGGGTGGAGCATCGCCTGCGGCTTCCCGGCGGTGCGCTCGGGGCGGTCCACCAGGAGGGAGAGATCGCGGAAGACGGCCGGAGCTGGCGCGGCATCGCCCAGGACATCACCGAACGTCACCGCGCCGAGGAGGCGATGGCGCAGGCCAAGGAAGAGGCGGAGCTGGCGAACCGCGCCAAGACCGAGTTCCTCGCCAACATGAGCCACGAGCTGCGCACGCCGCTGAATTCGATCATCGGCTTCTCCGAGATGCTGGAGGGCGGGTTCTTCGGCGACCTCGGCAGCGAGAAGAACCGCGAGTACGTCGGCCACATCAAGAGCTCCGGCCTTCATCTGCTGAAGCTGATCAACGACCTGCTCGACGTCTCCAGGATCGAGGCTCGGGCGGTCGACCTCGCGGAGGAGAAGCTGTCGCTTCCGGACGCGATCGCCGCCTGTGTCTCGATGATCAGGGATCGGGCCGCGACGGCCGGGATCGTGCTGGAGGTCGACGTCGCCGACGACCTGCGGCCATTGCGGGCCGACGGCACGATGGTGCGGCAGATCCTGCTCAACCTGCTGTCCAACGCGGTGAAGTTCACTCCGGCCGGCGGTCGCGTGACGATGCAGGCGTTTCTGGACGAAGAGTTCGCGGTCGTGCTGCGGGTCTCGGACACCGGGATCGGGATCGCGGCCCATGACTTGCCTCGCGTGTTCGAGCCGTTCCGTCGCGCCACCGGGCCGATGGTGCGCCGCTACGAGGGGGCAGGACTCGGTCTGGCCTTGGCCAAGGCGCTGACGGAGCTGCACGGTGGGACTTTGGACATCGATAGCGTGCTGGGCGTGGGCACCACCGCAACGGTCCGCTTTCCGAGCGCCAGGACCGTGCGCAATCCTGCGGCCGGGGAGGCGGCGGAATGATCTCCGAAGGGACGGAAGGGCGATGCTGAAGTCGATGCTGACGTTCGTAGCGGCGGCCGGTCTTTCGATCGCCGCCTCCGCGGCCGACGCCGCAGAGACGGTCCGGGTGGGCGGCACCGGCGTCGGGCTGGCGTGGGCCGGCAAGGCGGGGCGTCTGTTCGAGGCTCAGGATCCCGGAAACGCACGGATCGAGGTGCTGCCGAGCCTCGGCACGCCGGGGGGGCTGCGCGCCCTGGTCGCGGGCGACATCGAGGTCGCCCTCGCGGCGCGACCGCTCAACGACGGCGAGCGGGCCCAGGGCCTGCGCGAGGCGGCCTGCCTGAAATCGGCATTCGTGTTCGCCACCTCGCGCCCGGCGGCGCCCGGGATCGCGTTGGCGGACCTGCCCGGGATCTACGCCCGTCCGGACCCGCGCTGGCCAGACGGACAGCCGCTGAAGATCATCCTGCGCTCGCCTTCCGGGTCCGAGAACGCCTATCTTGCCAGCCTCCAGCCGGGGATGGAGGAGGCGATCGCAACCGCCAGCAGGCGGCTTGGCATTCCGGTCGGCAACACCGACCAGGAGAACGTCGAGCTGCTGGTACGCACCGCCGGCTCCTTCGGGATGACGACGCTGCTCCAGGTGCGGGCCGAGGACGTTCCGCTGACTCCGATCGCGGTGAACGGCATTCGGCCCACCGCGACGACCATCGCCGACGGCAGCTATCCGATGCCGATGAGCCTGTGCGTCGTGCTTCCCGCCGCTCCGGCCGCCGCGGCGGACCGCTTCGTCCTCTTCCTCCGCTCGCCTCCAGCCCGCGAGCTTGCGGCGGCTTACGGAGCCGCTCTGAAAGAGTAACCCGCCGTGACCGGCTCTCCGCTTCCCGACCGCGTGAGCCGTAACCTGCGGCGGACGGCCGCCCTGATTTCGGTCGCGATCGCGCTGGGCTTTCCGGCGGTGTTCGGCTCCATGCACTACGCGCGGATGAACGAGCTGCGCCGCTTCCAGGCCCAGATCAGCGCCACGCATGTCGCCCGCTATGCCTACGTGCAGGGACCGACGTGGCGGTTCAGCGGGCATCGCGTCGGCGGGTTGATCGATATCCTCGCTCCCGAGCGTCATCCCGGCACGCAGCGGGTGTACGACCGCTATGGCGAGCTGGTGGCGGAGGTCGGTGTCCCGCAGAAGGCGCCCGTGCATTCGGTCTCGCTGCCGATCGTCGCCGGTGCCGAGGTCGTCGGCACCCTCACGGTCGAAAGCAGTCTGCGGCCGCTCCTGATCGAGATCGTGGGCGCGCTGGCGTTCGGAATCGTGTTCGGCGCCGCCGGCTACGGGTGCGTGCTGTTTCCGCTGCGCTCGCTGCGCGATTCCGTCGCCACCCTGATCAGGACCCAGCACGAGCTCGGGGTCCGCGATGCCGAGAAGCAGGCGGCCGAGCGGGCGAACCAGGCCAAGTCCCGGTTTCTCGCCAACATGAGCCACGAGATCCGAACCCCGATGCATGGCGTCCTCGGCAACGTCGGCCTGCTCCTCAAGACCGAGCTGACCGACCGCCAGCGCCGCCTTGCCATCTCGGCCGACCGTTCCGGCAAGACGCTGCTCAGCATCATCGACGACATCCTGGACCTGTCGAAGATCGAGGCCGGGAGGCTCGAGCTGGAGGTCGCCGACTTCGACCTCTGGAAGACCCTCGAAGAGGTGGTCGACCTGTTCGCCGGTCCCGCCCAGCGCAAGGATAACCGCCTCCGGACCGAGTTCTCTGCCGACCTGCCGCGGGAGGTTCGCGGCGATTCCGTCAGGCTGCGTCAGATCGTCTCCAACTTCCTGTCGAACGCGGTCAAGTTCACCAAGGACGGCGAGATCGTCCTCGCCGCGAGACTGGCCGGGGTGGACGGGGCCGGGTTCCTCGTGCGCATCTCGGTACGCGACGCCGGGATCGGCATCACGGCCGAGGCGAGGGAGAGGATCTTCAGCGCCTTTGCCCAGGCCGACGACTCGACGACCCGCCGCTTCGGCGGGACCGGATTGGGCCTCGCCATCTGCAGCCAGCTGGTCCAGCTGATGGGCGGCGAGATCGGGGTCGACAGCGAGTACGGCAAAGGTTCGACTTTCTGGTTTCAGGTCCCGCTCGAGCCGGGAGAGGCGGGACGTCGGGCGGCGCCACGGCTGGTCTCAGCGTTTGCCGGACTGCGGGTCCTGGTGATAGGCACCGACTCCGCCGATTACGCAGGCCTGGCCGCGGCTCTCGGCGGCTGGGGGTTCGCCGTCGAGGGCGTGCCGGACTGCGCCGAGGCCGCCGTCCGGTGCAGCCGTGCCGACAATGACTACCGGCTGGTCGTCGTCGTCCCGCCCCTCGCGGTCAATGGTCCGAGAATTGCCGACGTGCTCGACCTTCCGGGCACCAGCGGGGCCCGCCTGATCCTGCTCGGCGATCCCGGAGAGGCGGTGCCGGCCGACCGGGTCCTCGCCCGTCTGCAGCAGCCCATCAGGAACTCGGACCTGTTCGATGCCGTGATTTCGGGTCTCGAAGGGCGGGCCATCGCCGGGCATCTGCGAAGGCCCGAGGTCGCAGGTGACGCCGCGGCGGCGGACCGCTATCGCGGCTGCCGCGTGCTGGTGGCCGAGGACAATCCGGTGAACCAGGAACTGGCGCTGGATTGTCTTGACCTGCTCGGCTGTCAGGTCGATGTCGCCATGGACGGGATCCAGGCGGTGGCCCACGCCTGCGAGCGCCGCTACGACGCCATCTTCATGGACTGCCACATGCCCAACCTGGACGGCTATGCTGCGACCCGCGGCATCCGCGAGCACGAGCGGGCGGCCGGCCTGCCTCGGACGCCGATCATAGCCCTGACCGCCGCAGCAATGGCCGAAGACCGTGATCGCTGCATTGCCGAGGGCATGGATGCCCATCTGTGCAAGCCGTTCTCCGTCGAGCAGCTTCAGGAGGTGCTCGACGGCTGCCTGGCGGACCGGATCGAGACGCGCGTCGCCGCCGTCATCGACGAGAAGGCGATCGAGAACATCCGGCGCCTGCAACGGGACGGCCAGCCCGACGTTCTGGTCAAGATCGTGACCCTCTATGTCGAGGACGCTCCCAGGCTGATCGCGGCGGTGCGCGCCGCAATTGCCGGCCAGGATTCCGAGGCCTTGCGGAATGCAGCTCACGCCCTCAAGTCGAGCAGCGGGAGCGTCGGCGCCCGGCGCATTGCCGAACTGGCCAAATCGCTTGAGGATTGCGGTCGCGACGGCCGCCTCGAGGGTGCCGACGGCCTGCTCGAGGAGATCGAGGCCCTGTTCCCCGAAATCCGGGTCGAGCTTACCAGAATGTGCGGCGCCTGAGACCGGCGTGCGCCTGATCCGACCCGCTCACCCTGCATCCTGCGAGGCACGGGCCGGCTGCGGCCCGGCCGCCGCTGCTGCGGGTGCCACCAGGCGGACCAGTCCCATCTTTCCGAGCACGGCGAGCGCGAGCGTGGCCGGTCCGACGCGGATCCCGGCGCGCTCCGCCGTAGCCGCGACGGTGCTTCCGTTCGCCGCGCCGAGCAGCCGCTGCACCAGCGATGCCGGCGGCTGGATCCGCGCCGCATACCGGAACAGGGGGTGTCGCGCCAGCGCCCGGTAGGCTTCGACCGAAGCGCCTTGCATTGCTTCGACCCGGGTCTCCGCCGTGATCTGGAAGGTCGGGTAGTGGCCGAACAGGCGAAACGGATTCTGCCGTGCCGCGGCCTCGTGGCGGGCCGTGGCCAGCCGCGTCCGCCAGACCGGATGCTCGCGGGCTGCGGCGCGGATCCCGGCCAGCTCGTGCCACAGCTCCTGGTATCGGCGGTAGACCACCTTCCAGTCGAAGGCCTCGCGGACCCGGGCCCGGCCCGAGGCGCCGAGACGTCGCCGCAGTTCGGGATTGGCGACGAGGTCGGCAAGGCGGTCGGTCAGGGCAAGTCGATCGACTGCCACCGTCTGGCAGGCCAACCCGCAATAGCCGTCATAGTCGTCGCCGCCGCTTTCGTAGCTCGCGGCGAGGCGATCTCCGATGACGCTTGGCGGCGGCATCGCGGTCGGAATGCGAAAGCCGTCGCGGCCGTGACGGACGGTATCGCGGTAGCCGTCCCAGTCGGTGACCACCACCGGGAGGCCGGCGGCCATCGCCTCGATCGGCGTCAGCCCGAAGGTTTCCTGGATATTGTCCGACAGCGACACGAAGAGGTCGGCCGCGGCCCAGCTCTGGCGCCGCGTCTGGTCGTCCTTGCTGTCGGTGAACAGGCAACGGACCGCCGGGCACATGGTCCGGGCCCCGTCCTTGAAGGCCTTCTCGATGGGGCGATTGGCGAACCAGCCGCACTGGATGAGGACCAGCTTCCGGCCCGAGGCGCTCGCCGCCTCCTGGAGGGCGGCGTACATCGCTTCGGGATGGGCTTTTGCGTGGAACGACAGACGGCCGGCGAACAGGGCTGCGACCTCGTCGTCGGCGATTCCAAGGGCGTCGCGGGCGACCGCACGCTCGGCCTCGGAGAAGACGAAATCGTCGGCATGGACGCCGAGCGGGATCATCGGCAGCTGAGGCATGGCCATCTGGATGGCGGTGCCGAATCGCCACCGCAGGTAGGCACGCTGGGCTTCGAGGATGCGGCGTACCGCCCCGGATGCCGCACGCGAGGTACAGATCACCGCATCCCAGGGCATCACCGGCGCAGTGAGGAGGTCGGCGATCGCCGCCATGGCGCGGTCCGAGGCGATGGTGTGGGTGATCCCGCAGAGCGAGTACGAAGCCGGCCCGGCGCGGAGACGCACCTGGGCGTGCGGCGCCAGGCTGGGACTGGGCACGTACAGTGTTCCGATCCGCGCCACCAGGTCGAGCCGGTCGGCCGGGCACCAACTCGTCTTGGCGGCGCCGTCGATGCGGTGGACCAGGTCCGCGAACGCGCGGGCGGAGGCCCGGTGAGGCGTGTAGGCGCACACCGGATCCTCCCCGCGCCCTGCAATCGCGGCGCGCAGAAAGGCGTAGCCCGCGGACTGCCGGCCCATGACCCTGCGGCCGGTCGTCTGAAAGCCGTCGGGCTGAAAGCAGATCGCGGCGGAGGCGCGTGCGGAGGCAGTCGTCGCGACGGTCATCGGCTGGGTCCTCCTCGCGGTCCTCCGGGCGCTGCCGGCCGGCGCACGGTTGCTGACGCGCTCGCGGCGATGGTAGCGTGTTTGCGACCGCGGTGCACCGGTCGTCATCTGCGGCAGGTGCCCCCGATGCAAACGGCGGGGCGAATGCCAATCTTCTGGGGGTTCCACTCTCTGCCGGAGTTCCCGATCATGTCGCCGTTCGTCGCTGTCCTGCTGTCGCTTGGCCTTCTGGCTGCCGCTCCCGCCGTCGCCGAGGAGCCGCCGCCCGGGTGGGGCAAGATCCACTTCGGCATGAGCGAAGACGAGGTGAGGCAGGCCCTGGCGCCGCGGGACGTCACGGTGTCGCGGTATCGAACCCCGGGCAGCGGCGCGCCCTACGTCACCATGGACGTCGACGGCTACGAGATCGCCGGCTATCGCTTCAAGGGCCAGTTCGCGCTTGGCGACGGCGCTCAGGGGCTGGCCCGGATGATCTTCGCCCACTCCTCGGACAAGGCGCAGAGCTGCTACGAGGAATTGACCCGGCAGCTGGAGGCGCGGTACGGCAAATGGGGCTCGGAGGAGAACGCCGAGAACATCGTCGCGGTGACCCACGGCCGGAAGTGGAGCATCGCGGCCGCCAGCATCGTCGCCAGCTTCTCGACCATGCGCGACGCACCCGCGGGATACTGCAACCTCACCTACGACAGCTCGCTCCGATAGCGCTCGTCCGGCTGCGGCGTCAGCGAACGGCGGCGTCGCAGCCTTCGGGATCGTCTCGATAGGCTTCTGGGTCGACGGTTCCGCTGACGACCAGGGTCGCCTTGCCTTCGGCGGTGACGGTGCCGTCGGGAAGGACCACGGTGCCCGCCATTTCGATCAGCTTGCCGCGTTCCCTGACCACCCAGCCGCTGACGGTCAGCGTCTCCCCCAGCGGCGTCGGCCGGCGGAACCGCGTCTCGAGGCGGGCCGTGACCGCCATCAGCCCGCGCGTGCAGGGGTAGCGTCCCATGACCTCGTCGAGCAGCGCACTGACGATGCCGCCGTGGAGCGTGCCTTCATAGCTCTGGTGCTCGCGTCCCGGCGTGAAGACGGCGGTGTACTTCCCGTTCCGTTCGGCGAACCTCAGCTTGAGGCCGATCGGATTGGCCTTGCCGCAGCCGAAGCACCAGTCGTTGCGGTTCAGTCGGGTCATGGCATTTCCGGCGGGCAGGAAGGTCATGGGGAGGCGTCGGACCGGGGCGCAAGAACGCTGGCAGGATCCACTTACTCCTTACAGACCGCCTTGTTCAAGACGGTCCAGATCTAGGCTCGGCCGGAGCACCTGCCACCTGGTTTTCCCAGGCCGCCACTTCTTCGTCCGACCGGTCGCGACCGGACAGGCTGGTCGATCGGCAGCCGGCCTTTCTGTCCTCGCCGACGCGGCATCGAGGCGGGGCCGCCTGCCAGAGGGACCTCCCGCTCCTCCTGCAGCCAACCGCATTCATCGGCGGATTTCCGCAGTTCTGCATTGACAGGATCGTGGGCTGCACGACCAGCTTGTCATGACGTGTTATGACATGTTATAACAAGCTGCGTATCGAGTTGACGCGGCTCCCTGTCGTCAGACAGCCACCCTCCAAGGATAGGATCACCATGCGGAAACAGTCTTTGCGGATTCACTGCTCCAACGGGCACCTGGGGTTTGCCCCCACCAAGGAAGAGAGCTTCTGGATCGGCGCCAAAACCAAGCCGGATTACTACTGCTGCGATTCAGGCAGCGACGACATCGGCCCGGTGCCTCTGGGCGCGGACAAGTGCGCCAGCCACCCGGAGTGGCAGAAGCACGACCTGGAGCTGATGCTGCTGGCTTCCAGAGAGCAGGGCGTGCCCATGATCATCGGCTCTTCGGGCGACACCGGCACCAACAGCCGGGTGGACATGTACATAGGGTTCATCAAGGAGATCGCGGCCAAGCACAGACTGAAGCCCTTCAAGCTGGGCTACTTCTACTCCGAGGTGGACAAGGCGTACCTGCTGAAGAAGATGCGGGGCGGCGAGGCGATCGAGGGGCTCGACAGCCGCGGCCCGCTCACCGAAAGCGAACTGGAGCGCACGAACCGCATCGTGGCCGTGGCCGGGGTGCACCCCTTCATCAAGTGCCTGGAGATGGGCGCGGATGTGATCATCGGCGGGCGCTCCAGCGACTGCGCGGTGTTCGCGGCCCCGGCCATCTTCCACGGCCTGCCGGAGAACTATGCCTACTACGGCGGCAAGGTGCTCGAATGCGCCTCCTTCTGCTGTGAGCCCTACGGCGGCAAGGAGACCATCATCGGCGAAATCACCGCCGACGACGTCAAGGTGACGGCCATGCACCCCGTTCAGCGCTGCACCGTCGCCTCCGTGGCCGGGCACGCCATGTACGAGCGCACCAACCCCTACTTCGAATACGTGGCCGGCGGAAAGCTGGACATGACCGACTGCGTCTACGAGCAGTTCGACGACAAGACCTGCCGCATCTCGAACGCGAAGTTCATCCCCATCGAGGGTCGGGTGAAGGTCAAGCTGGAGGGCTCGGGCTTCGTGGGCGAGCGCTACATGGGCATGGCCGGCATCCGCGACCCCTATACCATCAAGCACATCGACAAGGTGATCCAGTGGGCCAAGGACCAGGTCGAGGAACGCCTGCACGGCAAGGACTATCAGCTTTCCTACCGCATCTTCGGCAAGAACGGCGTCATGGGTGATCTCGAGCCCGTCAAGGAGACCCGGTCCCACGAGCTGCTCGTGGTGGTGGAAGGCGTCTCCCCCGACGACAAGGTGGCCGAAGAGGCCACCTTGATCGGCACGCGCCAGATCTTCTACGCGCGCCTGCCCGAGGTGAAGGGCACGGCGGGCACGGCGGCCTTCATCCTGGACGAGGTGGTCAAGGTCTCGGCGGCCTACGAATGGACGATGAACCACACCGTGGCCGTGGACGACCCCATGGAGCTTTTTCCGACCCGCATGATCACCGTCGGTTGACAGGAGACGACGCCATGAAGACCGTTAAGCTTGTGGATCTGGCCAAGACCATCCGAAGCAAGAACGCGGGAACCGACCGCATCACCTTCGACATCATCTTCCGGGAAAGGGAGAACTACGATCTCGTCCGCAAGAGCGGCGCGATCACACGACAGACCGTCGCAGCGCTGTTTGGCATTCCGGCCGCCCGCATCGTCGACTTCGTCGAGTTCGACCCGGGCTTCGCGATCAAGTTCACCATCGACCGCCTGCGCCCCTCGGGGTCGTTCGGGGAGGGCGACGTGTTCGGCTGCCAGCAGTATGCGCCGCTTCTGGACGTCGAGATCCCCCGTGGAAACGGCGCGAAATGACGTCCGAGAGGCGGCCCGGGGCCGCCGCCCGCCCCGCCGCCCGCTCGCGGGCGGCGGGGCACGGCCGCCGTCCCGGCCGGCACCGACATCATGACCTCGTCCAGCCTCGCCGGCAGGACCGCCACGGGTCTCACAACGAATCACGCCAAACAGACGCTGTGCTCGAAAGGTGGTGATGAAATGACCGCACCTGAAACCGCTTCGTCAGGCCTGAAGAAATGGATCGTGGCGTTGATCCCGGTGTTCATCGCCGCGTTCATCGCCCTCATGCCGAAACCCGAAGGATTGCAGCCCAACGCCTGGTACTATTTCGCGACCTTTGTCGGCATCATCGTGGGCATCGCCCTGGAAGCCCTGCCCATGGGTATCATCGGCCTGATCGGCATCTGCCTGGTCAGCGTGCTGAACCTGTTGAACAAGAAGCCGTCGGAAACCCTGAGTTGGGCGCTCTCGGGGTTCTCCCACAGCGTAGTCTGGCTGGTCTTCGCGGCCATGATCTTCGCGGTCGCCCTGAACAATACGGGGATCGGACGGCGCATCGCCCTGGTGTTCATCAAGAAGATCGGCAAGTCCTCTCTGGGCCTGGGCTACGCGATTTCCCTGGCCGATTTCGTGCTGGGCCCCTTCATGCCCTCCAATACCGCCCGCAGCCTGGGAACCATGTACCCCATCACGCGCTCCGCCGCCGAGGCCTTGGGCTCCCACCCGGGCGATACCGCGGGCAAGGTGGGCTCGTTTCTGATGTTCACGGCGTTCACCGCCACGTTCGTCAGCAGTTCCACCTTCCTCACGGCCGCGGCCATGAGCGTGCTGGCGGTGGACTACATCGCCAAGGCCACGGGCCTGCCGCCCCTCAGCTGGATGGACTACCTGCTGGGGTTCATTCCCCAGGCGCTGATCGTCTTCGCCATGACCCCGCTGATCGCCTACTGGTTCTTCCCGCCCTCGGTGAAGCGCTTCGAGGCGGCCCCCGCCTGGGCAGCCGAGGAACTGCGCAAGATGGGCCGCCTGACCGCCAAGGAAATCGTCACCTTGGGCATCTTCCTGCTGGCGCTGCTTGGCTGGATCTTCCTGCACAAGCAGATCCCCCCCGCCATGGTGGCCGTCATCGCCATGGTGCTCATGATCGTGTGTGGGGCCATCACGTGGGAGCAGTTGCTGGGCGACAAGGGGGCCTGGAACATCATGATCGTGCTGGCCACCCTCATCACCATGGCCTCGGGCCTGAAGATCGTGGGCTTCCTGGACTGGATGACCCAAGCCTCCACGGGGTGGGTTTCGCACATCGGGCTGTCGGCCATCCAGATCATGATCGTCATCGCCCTGCTGGACTACGTGATCCACTACCTCTACGTGAGCATCACCGCCCACGTGACCACGCTGTTTCCGCTCTGGCTGGCCCTGGCCTCGGCCATCCCGGGCTTCCCGGTTCAGCTTTTGGGCGTGTTGCTCATTCACACCAAGGAGGGCTTCGGGGCCATGACGCCCTACGCCGCGGGCCACGGCGTCGGCTTCATGCTGAGCGGGTACTTCCCGGACCACAAGCGCTTCTGGAAGGCCGAGACGGCCTGGAGCTACTCCTATCTGCTGATCATGCTGGCAAGCATTCCCTATTGGATCTGGCTCTACGGCTACCAGTAACCGACGCGTGGCCGGCGCGGATGCCGTTCACGGCGTCCGTGCCGGCAAGGCCGCTCAGCGCGGCAATCGCACACCACCATGAAGCGGAGAGTGGGTGATGAAAAGAACCTGCATGCTCACGGCTATGTCGCTTTTCCTGTCGACCTTCGCCTCGTTGGCCCTTGGGCAGCCTGCCGAATCCGTTATCCTGGAAGGAACGGCGTCCGAGGTCGGGGCCAAATGGGGCGAGGTGAACAAGAATTCGATCCTCAAAGCGTACAACGCGTTCATCGAGCGCAGCCGAGGTAAGGAAGAACAGCTTCGAAAGTTCGCGAAACTGTCCGTCGACCTTTCCAACCAGATCGACTGCTCCTACTGGATCACGGAACTGAACGCCATCGCCGACACGGTCGGGATCGATCGCGAACTCTACATCGCGTTCACGTTCGGGCGATACCGGGATCTCGCGCTCCAGTACGAGGGGTGCACCTCTATCGCCGTCACCCCGCCGGCCACGAAAGACGGGCAGATCATCTTCCACAAGACGCGGGAGACAGCCTCTGACCTTCAGGCGGGCTACATCAAGAGAATCACCGACAAAACCCGGAGCGGCAAGCAGCCGTTCAAGTATTTCGCCGAAATGGGAACGGCGGACACCGGCGTCTCGTTCTTCGTCAACGAAAAGGGCCTAGCCGGCTCCGCCGACGTCCCCCGCCAATGGCAGAACAACGAACAGTACGTCGGTCCGTACAAGGGTGACCTGCCCTTCGTACAGCCGCCGAAATACGACGGGTTCATGAACCACTACGTTCCACGCTACATCGCGGAACACTGCTCGACGGTCGATGAAGCCGGCGAGACGCTGCGAGCCTTTGCCGCGAAGGGATACCTGGCCAGCGGCAAGATGGGCACGAACTACCTGTTCGCAGACGCCAGGGGCAAGGTCCTGCAGATCGCCGACAACTGCTACGAGATCATCGAGGAGAACAAGGACCCGATCCTGCTCAAGGATGGAAAGAAGTACGAGGGCATCGCCTTCACAGTCCTGCGCAGGAACGACTACGGCGCACCCGAAGACGCGCTGATCGCCAACTACACGAAGATACCCGTCGAACTCGTCAATTCGCCCAAGGTCTCGAAGCATTCCGCCATATGGAACTTCGCACGGGCCCAGTCCAGTTCGACCTTCCTGATCGATCCGAAGCATCCCGACAAGCTGACCACCGTGTTCGTGACCTTGCCCGCCTACGGCTACTCCATACCCTTCCTCATGGGCGCAAGCGCGACGCCCAGAGCGCTCATGGACGGAACCGTCTACCAGACCCAGAAGGAAGCCTTCCGGTACAGCGCATTCCACGAAGAGGGCGTGAACGACGCCTGGAGAAGGTTCATCCACGAAGTCAGGCCGAAGGTCGAGAAGGGCGAGGACGTCACCAAGGCTCTCAACGACAACTTCCTTCAGATGGTCAATCTGGTCCTGTCGATGAACAAGTAATTCCGGGGTCGGCGGACGACCGTCCGGCGCTCGGTCGGACTGTGTAGAAGATCGCCGCCATCAACACCGCACGTCGGCGTGGCCTGCCCTCCCGGTTCCGGCCTCGGACGACGTGCGGTGCTTGATGAGGCGAGGAACCGGCGTCGGCTCGGCCCAGTGGCGGCTTGATGGTCGCCCTCCGCGTTCCGGACTCCCACTGCGGCAGCCGGCACCTGCCGGCCACATGCCATTCCCGCCTGCAAGATGGCCGTGGGCTCCCGCAGGAGTCCGCCCCGGCCCGCGGCATCGCCGCCATCGCACCCGACATGCGCAAGCCGGGCGCGTCCGGCCGGGCGGGCGCTTGGTCGATGTGGGGAGCAGGTGTATGTTGCGGTTTGCAAGACTGTTTCGGTAGGACCGAAGGATGATCGACCCTGCAGCTTCAATTCCCCTGTACATGCAGATTTACGGGCACCTGCAATCGCAGATCCTGGACGGCACCCTGCAGGTCGGAGACAAGCTGCCATCCGAAAGAGAGCTGGGGGGCATCTACAACGCCAGTCGCATCACGGTCCGGCAGGCGCTGGAACGGCTGCTCAAGGACGAGCTGATCGTAACGGTCCAGGGCAAGGGGGCGTACGTCAAGCGGCCCTTGCTCAGGCTGGACCTTATGCAGGTCACCAGCTTCGGGGCCATCATGCAGGAGCGGGGCCTCGCGGCATCCACCAAGCTCCTCGGTTTCGAGGAAGGCGTGAGGGTCGATCCCTCCGTGGGCTTCTCAGGGAGCGAGGCGAGCCGCCTGGAACTCATGGGGCTGGTCCAGGGCAAGCCTGCGGTGCATTACCGCGCCATCATCCGACGGGAGGTAGCCCAGCGGATCGTTCCCCTGGCCCGGGAGCACGAACGTCACGGCCGTGTGTTCTCCACCTTCAGCCTCTTCAGCGAGATCGGCTGCCGGGTCAGCAAGGTGAACCAGGAAATTTTCGCCGAAGACGCCGACGACTTCCTGGCCTCCGTCCTGGACGTGCTCCCCGGGAAGGCGCTGCTCAAGATGAGCTCCTTGGCCTTCGACGCGGCCAATGCCCCCCTGGAATACAAGGTCGCCCATTACCGTTCGGACCGCTACAGCTTCAGCCTCGTGCGCGAAAACCTGGCCTAGCCCGCATTTCTCATACCGCGCCGCCGACGGCGACGGCGTGACGGGTCGGCGGGGATGACAGGCTTCGAAGCCGCACGTCGGCTGCCGCCGGAGGTGTTCGGCGATCTGGCGTATCTGGGGGCTTGTCTCGATGTTT
>JAHDSF010000019.1 GCA_018432935.1 Rhodospirillales bacterium
CCCCCTCCCGCGCCTTGACCCGGTGGGTCCACAGGAACCTCCCGCGCGCCGCTCCGCTCGCGCCAGCAAGGCGCTGCGCGTCGCGCGGGTCCCTCCTATGGACTACCGGGACAAGGCGCACCTTCAACGCAGAGGGGGGGGGTCAACATTGCACGCCGAAACGGGGTCAGCTTTGGATGCCGATTGACATGCTGCTGAATATCGGCTCGAATGCCCTCAAGTTCACGAAGCCTGGCGGCAACGTTACGATCAAAGGGATGCTGGATGACGAGCACCGCATCGTCCTGGAGATCGCCGATTCCGGAATCGGGATGACCGAGGACGAGGTTCGCCTAGCCCTTCAACCTTTCGGCCAAGTTCAATCGGCGTTCACGCGTAAGGATCAGGGTACTGGGTTGGGTCTGCCGATTGCGCAGTCGTTTGTGGAACTGCATGGCGGCACCCTTGAGATCAACTCCAGAAAGGGTCGGGGAACTCTGGTGCGAGTGGTGTTTCCGGCCGAGAGGACAGTCGATCCGGCGCGAGGGATGTTCCGAGAGGCAATGGGACTTCTGAGACACGGTGATTCGCGGTCCCACGAGGGGGGGAAGGGATAGTGCAAGTCAAGCCACCGGCTCGGAGAACCTCGGCCGCCTTCTCGGATCAGCGTCGCCAGACGCCTGTCTTCCTGACTCTCCTTGCCGGGGCTCTCATCAGCCTGCTGGGGATCGTCGCCTTCTTTCTGCGGATCACCTATTTGCAGGCGGTCGATGCCGCCATGGCCACCACGCGTGATTTCGCGAAGGTTCTGGAATCCCGAGTTGGAAGTGAACTCACCGCCAGCGCGAACCTGCTCAGGTTCGTTTCAACGGAGTTCCGGGATCAAGGGCTGGTACTGAACGAGACGGTGCTTCAGGATGCAAAACTCTCCACCAGACTCGCCGATCTTGTCAGAAGCTTCCCAAACGTAGCCGCTCTCCATGTCATCGATGCCGGCGGTCGTATTCGGCATTCCTCAGCGCAGACTGCAGGTCACGCCGGCCTCGCGGAACGTCCTCATTTCCGGCGCCTCCGCGAGAACCCGACGGCGGAGTTCGAGTTTTCCGAGGTCCACGAAAGCGGCGCCAGCGGCAGGCCGACCATAGCGCAGGTGAAGGCAATCCGGGGGGACAGCGGCGGTTTTCTAGGTGCCGCGGGTGCGGTCCTCGAACTGCACTCCCTTGAGGCGTTGTTCGCATCCATTGGCGTGGCCCAGGGTGGGCGGGCATTGCTCGCGCGGATGGATGGAGAACTGGTCATCTGGCATGCTCCCGGCGAGAAAGATGCAACACCTGCCTCCGCTGAGCCGATCCGGGCGGCGCTCGAAACCGGAGAACGCGCAGGAAGTCTGACCTACCGGGATCCCACTGATAACTTGGTCCGGGCAGCAAGCTTCCGGGCACTCGACGGCTTCCCATTCTACGTGAGTGTAGACGTTCCAGAATCCCACTACCTGAGCAGTTGGCGCTACCAGGCGGCGGGATCGGTCACGATAACGGTCGTCATGTCGGTTGTTGTGGCGTTCGCCGTGTCTAGATTGCGCAGGGCCGAACGAAGAACCCGCGAGAGTGATACGAACTTCCATGAGGTCTTCCAAAATAGTCCGCTCTTAATCGCGCTGACAACAACCCCCAAAACCCGGTTCTCCGACGTCAACGAGAGGTTTCTGAGGGTTCTCGGTTACACGCGAGAGGAGGTCATCGGCAGGTTGCCTGCCGAACTTGGCTTGTTTCCAGATGGACGTGCCGCCGAGTTCTTCAACAGGCGGCTGCAAAGGGCTGGTTCCTTGGCCGGCCGAGAACTGCAACTCCGAGGCAAGGACGGCAGGATCGTGGAGGGTTTGGCTTCCGGACGGGTGGTTCGGGTGGAAGGGCGCCGGCACCTCCTTACGCTAGTTCTGGACATTACTGATCGCAGGCGGGCCGAAAAGGACCTTCGCCGCGCGCACGACCGACTGCGCGCGATCATGGAAGCGGTCCAAGCGGGTGTCATTCTGGTGCGAGCGAGGGATCGTCGCGTGGTCGAGGTGAACCCCGCAGCCGTTCGCCTGATCGGAACGACAAGAGAGGCAATCATCGGCAAGGAATGTCACTTCCACATCTGTCCTTCCGAGAAGGGACGCTGCCCGATACTGGATTTGCGACAGACTCTGGATAATTCCGAACGACTGGTCCGTCGTGCCGACGGCACATTGTTGCCCGTGCTGAAGACTGTAGTCTCGTTCGCGCATGACGGGGAACCGCATCTTGTCGAGAGTTTTGTCGATATCTCGGCGCTGAAAGCGGCGGGACAGGAATTACGGGTCAACGAGGAGCGCTTGCGCTTGCTAATGGAAAGCATCGCAGTGGGTGTGGGAGTCGACGATCTGCAGGGGCGGATAATTCAACCGAACCTGGGGTTGGCTCGGATTTTGGGGTGCTCCCCGGAAGAATTCCAGGTGATGCATTTCACAAATCTTACCGAGGAACCTTTCGCTTCGCGTGACGAAGCCCTGTTTCGTGAGATGGCAGCAGGTACTCGCGAGGGCTATCGATTGGAAAAACCATACCGGACAAAGGATGGACGGAGGATCTGGTGCTCGGTGACTCGAAGACTGGTCAGGGATGAGCAAGGCCAACCGCTATACTGTCTCGGCATGATAGAAGACATTTCGGACCGAAAACTCGCCGAGGAGAGGCTTCTGAAAGCAAACGAGGAGCTTGAAGCGGCGACCAAGCATGCCAAGGACATGGCCGCACAAGCCGAAACGGCCAACGTGGCCAAAGGCGAGTTCCTGGCCAATATGAGCCATGAGATCCGGACCCCGCTGAACGGCGTCATCGGAATGGCCGAACTTCTTCTGGAGACGAGGCTGGATGAAGAACAAAGGCGTTTTGCCGATATTATCTCCAGCAGCGCAAATGCATTGTTGAGCCTTATCAGCGACATCCTGGATTTCTCAAAGATCGAGGCAAAGAAAATAGAGCTTGAGAAAGTGGCCTTCGATCTGCCGGAACTGGTGCAGGATATTGCAGAGACCATGGCGGTGCAGGCTGGCCAAAAAGGTCTGGAACTGCTGTGCAGTATCGACCCGGCGGTACCTAGTGCTGTTAATGGCGACCCCGGTCGGCTTCGCCAGATCCTCACCAATCTCGTCGCCAATGCGGTGAAGTTCACCCACCAGGGTGAGGTTGAGCTTCGAGTCGGCGTTCTCAGCGAGGCATCGCAAAACGCACACTCGGCACCGGAGAGTGTTCACCTGCGCTTTTCGGTGCGGGATACCGGAATTGGCATTGCTCCCAATGAGCTTGCACTGCTGTTCAAAAAATTCAGTCAGGTCGATGCCTCCACGACTCGGCGATACGGAGGAACGGGCCTGGGGCTGGCCATATCGAAGCAACTTGCGGAATTGATGGGGGGCACGATCGGCGTTGTCAGCGCCGAGGGGAAAGGATCGGAATTCTGGTTCACCGTCCAAATGGAACAACAGCCGGACAGCTTGCACCCAGAAATCCAGGGGGCGGAAATGGAGCTGCGCGGCATCAGGGTTCTGGTGGTCGATGACAACGCAACCAATCGAATCATCCTGCGGGCCGCCCTTCTGTCTTGGGGTATGCGGCCCTCGGAGGTAGCTGAAGGGCCGGCCGCCCTTGAGCAGCTGCGAGGCGCGGTCCGCATTCGGGATCCCTTCCGTCTGGCCATTGTCGACATGCAGATGCCGTCGATGGACGGTGTCGCCCTGGGCAGGGCAATTCGAGCCGAACCGCAGTTGGCTGGTACGCGCCTGATCATGCTCACCTCTTTGGGCGAGTGGGGCAGTGGCACCGAACTGGATGAGGCCGGGTTCTCAGCACGAATGACAAAACCTGTCCGCAACCGAGAACTTCAGGTGGTCCTTTGCCGAGTTCTACAAACCAGCTCTCCAGCTCGCGACAACTCCCAGGCCGATGACCGCGAGCAGGGGAGCGAAATCCGTCGGACAGTTTCCGGGAAGCGCATCCTTGTGGTTGAAGACAACATCACCAACCAGAAAGTCGCGCTGGCGTTTCTCGGCAAACTCGGAATGCGAGCTGAAGCGGTCGCCGATGGTCAGGAAGCGCTGACGGCGCTCTGCACCGCCGCCTTTGACCTCGTGCTGATGGATTTGCAGATGCCGGTGATGGACGGTTACGAGGCAACCCGCCGCATCAGGGCTCCGGACTCGGAGGTTCTCAACCCGGCCCTGCCAATCATCGCCATGACTGCTCGCGCGCTCGCGGGGGACAGAAATGAATGTTTGGCGGCAGGGATGAACGACTACCTCACCAAGCCGGTTTCACTGAAAGCCTTGGCGGAGACACTCGAAAAATGGCTGCAGGTTGCACCTCGCACCGATCAATTGAGCGGGCAACTGGTTTCCGAGTTCATGGCTGAAAGCGGGTTTCCCGTCTGGAACACGGCCGACATGATGGCACGTTTTGCCGAAGACGAGGATGTGGCTACAACTGTGATCCGAGCATTCATAGACGATGTCCCAAAACAGGTTGAGGCTCTTCGGATATCGGTCGCGGACGACGATTCCTCGAACGCGACACGTCTGGCCCACTCGCTGAAGGGAGCATCAGCCAACGTTGGTGGGGAACGCCTCCACGCCGCAGCGGCCAAGTTGGAGGCATCACTCAAGAACGGTGACTTGGCAGCCGCAAGCCACATGGTGCAGTCGATTGAGCACCATGTGCAGGAACTCTGTGTCGAGTTGTCGAGATCACTCCAGCATTAGGCGTGCTTCATGAAAATACTGGTTGCCGACGACGATCTCACGTCAAGGGAGTTGTTGAGGGCGATCCTGACCAAGGACGGGCACGAAGTCTTCCAGGCATGCAACGGTAGGGAGGCCTGGGCCGCAATGGATTCCGACGACGCCCCGGTTCTGGCCGTGCTCGATTGGATGATGCCGGAGATGGATGGGATCGAGGTTCTGCGTCGCGTCCGTGCAAGAGAGACGAAGTGCAGACCATATGTCCTTCTGCTGACCTCGAAAAACGAGAAGTCGGAAGTCATCGCAGGACTTGAGGCCGGCGCTGACGACTATCTGACCAAGCCGGTCCACCCCGGGGAGCTCAGAGCCCGAATTGATGCGGGAAAGCGCCTGGTCGAGCTTCAAGAAGATCTCGTGACGGCGAAGGAGTCACTTGCCCATGAAGCGTCCCATGACCCGCTGACGGGAGTTTTGAACCGCAGGTCGATCGAGTCGCGCCTTTCGAGCGAGGTATCCCGGGTTCGACGCTACCGCACTAAGCTTGCCGTGGGCATATTCGACATCGACCATTTCAAGGCCGTAAATGACACCTATGGCCATGCAGTGGGTGATGATGTGCTTCGCGGCCTCACCGCGCTGCTGCAGAAGAACCTGCGGGACTGCGACCTGCTCGGACGCTGGGGGGGTGAGGAGTTCGTGGTCCTGGCACCTGGCATTTCCGGCGCGGGCGTGCGGCAAGCGTTTGAGAAGCTCCGCGTCGTGACCGAGCGCACTCCCGTCGAGACGGAAAACGGCCCTATCAGGATCACGATCAGCATCGGAGTCGCGTGTGCCGCCGGGGAGGACGGCCTGGAATCGTTGCTGAAGAGAGCTGATGACAATCTTTACGAGGCAAAGAACGGTGGGAGGAACAGAGTTGTAACGGAAGAACCTGGCGAGCATTGCGCCGCCCGGAGGACTTGAACTTCAGCGCACCCCGCCTCGCGAGCGAGAGCGCCTCAGCCGAAAGCCCGAGATTGATCGGCGTTTGGATGGCCCTGTGGGGAGTGTCGGCTATGGCTGCCTGCCTCGAAAAAGGGCGCGTCAAAGTCACTCCTGATGCGCGATGACCTTTCGCAAGCCTTGCAGAACCTGCTGGCCATCAGCCTCGCTGTCGCTCAGGCGCCGTTCGGCGGCCAGGACCGCCGCGTCCACGTGGAGCCGCGCCACGTCGATCCCCTTTTCTGAAAGTGTCTTTCGGGATTCGAGGTAGAGGCAAAGTGCTTGGCAGATGTCCGTGAGGGTCCCGTAGCCAAAGGTCGTCCCGAGCCCGCGCAGTTCGTGGCACTCGCGGTCGAGTTGCGATACTGCTTCTGCGGCGCCCATCGTCCGGGTCACCTCGGCGAGCGCACTCTGCAAAGCCCGGAGCCTGCCGTCCAGCACCTCTTGAAAATCCGGAAGATGCTGCTGCACCGAAACCTGGGCACGGGCGATGACTTCATTCAGATCGCGATTGGTCAGCGGAGCTTTCGCCTTCAGATCGTATGACGGGGGAATGAACCGGACGTTTTCTCGATGTCGTGCGCCGGACTTGCTTGGCTTTCTCATTTTGTTTCCTGTCCCGAGTCGATATTGGCCACCTTGTCTTCGTGCTCGTCCTCCCACCGCCGGCGCGGACCTGTGTAGTCATGAAGCGGATGCCGGTGGCGATCCGGACCGAAGAAGGACTTGGTTTCGACGAACTGGCGCGGACGCAGGATGACTTCCTCGATGCGAAGGTATAGCGCCAGGATCGAGACCGGTTTGGCCACGAATTCATTCACGCCGGCGTCGCGCGCGCGCGCGACGATGCTTGGTTCGGAGTACGCCGACAGCATGATCACAGGCATGGCTCGGCAGGGGTGGTCGGCGTCGTGGCGTAACGTCCTTACGAACTCGATGCCGTCCACGGGCTCCATCATATAGTCGATGACAGCCAGATCCGGCTCGTGATGAGCCAGGATCCTGAGAGCATCCGCACCGTCTTCAGCCTCGTAGAAGCTCGTATGGACCCCCAGGGCGCGCAGGATGGTCTTGACCAGTCTCCGAGTGAACGCGTTGTCGTCAACGATAAGGAACTCCAGCCCGGAGAGGTCAAGCATTGCTCTCGTCATACTCAGGCATCCTTTGAGGCCAGGGGCCCCTACAAGCCAGGGGGGCTCTGCTTCTATTCTATCCGGTCTCAGTTGCGGGAGATAACGAACATTCCGTCAGGTCAGGGTTTTTCTATCGCCGGTGCGTTCCCGAGGAAATGTGACAGAGACTGAGGTGCCGCGCCCCGGTACGCTTTCAACCGATAGATGGGCGCCGTGCAGATCCGCCAAGCGCTTGCTGATGGTCAGACCAACGCCGATGCCCCCTCCGGTGCGGGCCATGGAGTTGCCGGTTACTCCGAACGGCCGCAATGCCCTATCAATCAGTTCCGCGTCCATACCGATTCCGGCATCGAGGACGGAAAAGACAATCTGCCCTTGATCCAAAACAGAAACCCGTATCGTTACCACGCCTTCGGAATGGCTATACCGCAAAGCATTAATTATAATATTCTCAAGAATTTGCTTTATGCGCCGTGGATCGCAAAATAGTGTCTTTGGAATTGATGGCGGAATTTCTTTGACGACGTGGATGCTTTTTTCCCTAGCGATGGCATTCAGTTTGACTATGCAGGCTTGTATGAGCGAACGTATCTCTGTCCAGTCCTCCTTTAGTCGCACTTTCGTTAGCTCCAGTTCAGATATGTCGATAAACGCAATGACCGCGTCCAGAAGAGATATTCCGGAACCATAGATATACCATATATATTCAAAGTATTTTTCATTTACTAATGGGCCAAAAACCTCGTTCTTGAGAATATCGGAGAACCCGATAATCGCGTTGAGTGGGGTGCGGAGTTCATGGCTCATGTTCGCCAGAAACTCGGTTCTAGCGCAGTCATCCGGATATTCGGTGCTGGTACCGACCTGGACTGCAGTTCCGACACGCAGCTTATCAGCGATCAACTGGAATTGCGCTTCTGAAGCGTGCAGTGCCTCCGCCACCTGTTTCGGTTCGGTGATCTCCCGCGTCGTGCCGACGATCCGCTCAGGGGTCCCGTCATGGCCGAGAACCGGGACGCCGTATGAATGCAGCCAGTGCACGCTGCCGTCCGGCCAGACCACGCGATAGGTATTGTCGAAGGGATCTCCCGTTTCCAGAACCATGCTGAACGCACGCATTCCTTGTTCGCGATCGTCTGGATGGACGATTTCTTGCACATGCTCCAATGTTCCTCGGAATTGGGATTTGGAGATTCCGAAAAGCGCATAGCTTTTTCCGAACCACTTCACGTTATGTGTGCGAATGTCCCAATCCCAGGCGCCGAGCCCCCGGGATACCGTTATGCCCGGCGTATCAATCGTTCGCGGACGCTGAATAGCCCGACGCTCCCACTCCGAGGAGGGGCCACCTTCTCCGGATGTCAGTGACCACCTGAAGCAGGGCAGCGATCTCTGCGCGCCACTGTACTTTGTTGTCATTCTATAAATCCAGTCGCAGCCCGGTGAAAAGCGGCTTGGCAGAGTTTACGCAGGAAGCATCCAAAAAATTGCGTTGAATTTTACTCAGGCTCCACATGGTCGCATTCGATAAGACGCCAAAATCCATAGAAGACGAACTAGATGGGCACCTCGACGGATTGATACGAGCGTCTCGGTTAAGTGCATTCTACCATACCTAGGTATGTATTGCTAATTAGGAAACCTTACGTAAAAATCGATCCAAACAAATTACAAGGATTACGTAACGTCCAGGATTGACCTGGCGATCGCCCCCTCCCCCCGCCAAACGTCGCCGCCATCCGTGCTGTGTGCCCGCAGCCACTAGGGAAGTCGTATTGCCGCTGTGAACTCCGGAGTGCCTTGCCAAGGCCGTTCAGACTTGAAGAAGGAGAGACGGTTGGGAATCGTAATCTCGTTCCGCGGCAAGCGCCCCGGCTTTGCGGCAGTACACCCGGACCCGCAGAAGGCTGATCTCGTGGCGGGGCTGGACGTCCTGTCCATCCACCTAGGCCAGCTACGGAATCTCACCGTGGGCATGCAGGCTACCCTGCTGCGCGCCGCGGAAGAAATGGATGCGCCTCTGATGGCGCTCCGGACCAGCCGGGAACAGTCCCGTCAGGTCCTTCATCTCATTTCGGACATCGAAACCGAGATCCGCGCCGCTCCGGCTGCTTCAGGCTCTGAAGCCCGGCCGCTCAGCGAGCGGCTGACGACTCTTCTCGCGGCAGCCGACGTTGCCGCAAAGCGGATATCAGAAGGTCTCGCGGCAGCGCGGGTCCGTTCGTCACCCGGCCAGTCTGAGGAGACAAGATCATGTGGAAATTGATGAGCCGCTTTTCTGTCGGAACGAGGATCTACACCGGGTTCGGCATAGTCCTTGCGCTGCTCCTCGCCGTGGCCTGGATCGGCTACAATGCGGCGACCAAGGGCGAAGGCAGCCTTACGGCCTATTCGTCAATCGCCGACAACGCGGTCCGGGTGAATGGCATCGAAGGAGACGTCGTCGAACTGCGCCGCAATGTTTACGTGTTCTACGACACCGGCCGTGACGCGAATCTCGGCAAAGCACGGGAGAAGGTCCCGGAGCTGCGGGCCAGCATCAAAACGGCGATCGAGCGCACCGTGGACCCGGGGCGGCGCGCGAATCTCGAGAAGATTGCCAAGGATATCGAGGAGTACGCGACCAACTTCGAGAAGGTCGTCAAGATGCGCGCGCAGCGGGACAAGCTGATCGCCGAGATGATGGATGTCAACGGCGCGGCAGCCCGCAGGGAGCTCTCTGAAATCACTGCCTCGGCGATGCGGGACGGCGACGTCGAGGCCGCTGCGATTGCCGGCACCGTCCAGGAGAAGCTGATGCTGGCGCGGATCTCGGCCAATCGCTACATCGCGAAGCCGGATCAGAAGACGATGCAGGAGACAACGGAGCGCGTCGCCGCCTTCATGAAGGAGGCCCCTGCGCTTGCCGATCGGCTCAAGAACCCGGAGCGCAAGCGGCTTGCGAACCAGGCGCTGGATGCCGCCCGCAAGTATGACGCCGGATTCCGCGAGGCGGCGCAACTCATCCTGGACTCCGACAAGCTCATCAATGGAACGATGACGGAAGCGGGGGAAGAGATCTCAAAGGTTGCCACCGCCACACTTGGCTCGCAAAAGGCCGTGCTCGAGCAGTCGCGAACCGAAACGCTCGATCTTCTCAGTTCCCTTGTTCGGCTGGCTCTCACGATATCGGGGATAGCCCTCGCGGCCGGCCTCCTGTTCGCCTTCGTCGTGGCGCGCGGGATCACGCGTCCGGTCAACGCCATGACCGGCGCCATGGGCGAGCTTGCCGCCGGCAACCTGGAGACTGAGATCCCATCCAAGGACAGTCGCGATGAGATCGGCGCCATGGCTAAGGCGGTGCAGGTGTTCAAGGACAACGCGCTCCGGGTCAAGCGGCTGGAGGAGGAGCAGGAGGAGCAGAAGCGCCGCGCCGAGGCGGAGCGCAAGGCGGCGATGCGGCAACTCGCAGACTCCTTCGAAAAGTCGGTCGGCGGTGTGATCAACACCGTCACCTCGGCGGCGACCGAGCTGCAGGCGTCGTCGGAGCAGATGGCGGCGACGGCGACTGAGACCAGCGCCCAGGCGACCACCGTGGCCGGGGCATCGGAGCAGGCGTCGGCGAACGTGCAGACGGTGGCGACGGCGACCGAGGAATTGTCCAGCTCGATAAGGGAGATCGGAATTCAGGTCCAGCGTTCGCGGACCGTATCCGATCAGGCGGTCATCTCGGCCGAGGAGACGACGCGTACGATCACCGAGCTGTCGACCATCGTCGGCCAGATCGGCGAGGTGGTAAACCTGATCAACGACATCGCCGATCAGACCAACCTGCTGGCGTTGAACGCGACCATCGAGGCGGCGCGGGCCGGCGACGCCGGCAAGGGCTTTGCGGTGGTGGCGAGCGAGGTCAAGAACCTGGCGAACCAGACGGCGAAGGCGACCGGCGACATCGCGGCGCAGATTGCGAAAGTGCAGACCGGTACGACCGGGGCGGTCAAGGCGATCGAAGCGATCTCGAAGGTGATCGTCGACATGAGCGAGATCTCGTCGTCGATCGCCTCGGCGGTGGAGCAGCAGAGCGCGGCGACGGCGGACATCGCCCGCAACGTCGAGCAGGCCTCGGCCGGGACGCGGGAGGTGTCGAGCAACATCGGCTCGGTCGGCCAGGCGGCGAACGAGACCGGGGCGGCTGCGAACCAGATCCGCTCCTCGGCCACCGAGTTGTCCCAGCAGGCCGAGATCCTGAAATCCGAGGTCGCCAAGTTCCTCGATCAGGTGCGGGCCGACAAGGCGGAGGTCATGGCGGCTTGAACGGAGGGCGGGCGCGGGGGGAAGCCTCGCGCCCGCTTTCGCGCCGCCCGGGCGCGCCCTTCAGGCCGGAGCAGCTGTTGGCGATGCAAGAAATCGAAATAGGACCGGGGTCCAGTCCCTCGCATGCCGTGCAGGCGGAGATCGTCTTCCTCAGAACTCTCCTGGAGGAAAACCAGGAGTGGCTGGTTGACCGTACCATCGCCTACGCCAAGCGCCACCAGTTCACCAAAGAAACCTCCACCTTGCGCGAGGCGTGGCGCAAATCCATCGAGGGCCTGTCGAATTCGGTGGTCCGGATACTGGAGATCCCGGAGATCGGCATCGACCCGGCCCAGGACCCGGAGAACGATCCGGCCGCCCAGTTCGTTGTGCCGATATCCCGGAAGCACAGGGCCTGGGGTGTGTCGCTCCGGCAGTTTATGGCCCTCTTCAAGCACTACCGGAGGAGCTACCTCGACCTGCTCATGGAGCACGCCACGGTCCATCGCCGCACCGCCCTCAGGGAAAAGCTCGACTTAGCGTTCGATCGCATCGAGATCGCGATGGCCTCAGCCTGGGAGGCCGTTCCTTCCGCTGAGGCCGACCAGGAGCTTCGCGCGGCGAACCGCTTTCAGACCCGCGAAAAGAATAAGTACCTGACGATCTTCGAGAGCCTGCGGGAGCCGGTGTTCTTCATCGACGCGGAGGGGAATATCGAGAACCTGAACGCCGCCGCGTCGCGAACTTTCGGCCGGACCTCGTCGCCAGGAGGGACGTACTACTCGCGCCGGCTTGATCTCCTCTGGCCTAAGGCTGCCGACATCCCGGAGCTCCTGGCTTCCGCGAGCGAGGGGGTGTTGGAGCGCAACCTTCCCACGACGAACGGCGACTGTTGGTTCGAGGTCAAGGCCTCGGCGATGCTCGATGTCAGCGGCAAGTTCACGGGCACTATCGTAACCTGCAGTGATACGACCGAGCGTCGGCGCGCCGCTTGCACTCTCGACGAAAGCGAGCGCCGATATCGCGGCCTCTTCGAATTCATGACGAGCGGACTAGCTCTCCACGAAATGGTCTTTGACGAGGCGGGCAGGCCTTGCGACTATCGGTTCCTGGAGGTGAACAGGGCGTTCGAGACCCTGACCGGCCTCAGGGCAGCCGACATCATCGGTCGCACTGTTCGGGAAGTCCTGCCAGAGACCGAGACCTTCTGGATCAACACATACGGCGAGGTCGTCCTCAGCGGCAGGCCGGTCCAGTTCGAGAACTACAGCCGCCAACTGGATCGCCACTTCGAAGTCGTCGCCTACTCGCCTCAGCCCGGCCAGTTTGCAACGATCTGCCGTGACATCAGCGAGCGCAAGATCGCCGAAGAACGCCTCCGGGAAAGCGAGAGTCGGATGCGCGCCGTGCTCGCTGCTTCGCCCCTTGCGATCATCACGCTTTCTCTGGACGGCAGGATTGAATCCTGGAATGCCGCGGCTGTGGCTATGTTCGGCTGGGTGGCAGTTGATGCCGTCGGTGAACCAATCACTGCACTATTCCCCCGCATGGGCATGGACTTCGCCCTCATGAAGAAGTTGATGCTCAGGAACAATGACAGGCTGAGCGGTAGTGTCCGCGAGGCCCGGCGTCGCGACGGCGCCCCAATCTGGGTCAGCATATCCGCCGCTCCCATCCTTGACGAAAGTGGGGAGCCGTCGGGTTTCGTTGCCGAGATCGAGGACGTCTCCGTTCGAAAGCGGACCGAGGAAGCGCTTAAGGAGAGCGAGGCCATGTTTCGGCAGATAGCCGAAAGCCTCGGCGAGGCAATCTGGCTCCGCAATCGGGCCGGCATGCTCTACATCAGCCCTGGCTTCGAGCGGATCTGGGGGCGCCCTAGGGACGACGTCTATAGGGATCCCCAAGCATTCATCGAAACCATCGTGCCAGAGGACCGCGGGCGCATTCAGCGATGTCTCGAATCGCCGGCGCTGACGACGCAAGGTCGATTCGACGAGGAGTACCGGATTCAACGCCCTGACGGTTCGATCCGGTGGGTTTGGGCCAGGACCTTTCCGATTCAAGAGTCTGGATCGGCGCTCCGCGTCGGCATTGCAGAAGACGTCACCGATCGCAAGACGTACGAGGCTCAGCTCATCGAAGCCAAGGTCCACGCCGAGGCGGCCAAGCGCTCCCAATCCGAGTTTCTGGCCAACATGAGTCACGAACTGAGAACCCCATTGAACTCAATCCTGGGCTTTTCCGAGGTCATGGCGGGCGAAATGCTCGGACCGATAGGGATCGGGCGCTATCGCGAATACGCGAAAGACATCCACTCCTCCGGCAAACTCCTGCTCGACATCATCAATGACATTCTCGACTTGGCTCGGGTGGAAGTCGGGGGCGTCCAACTCAAACGACAGGCGTGTGATGCGGGCGAACTCCTGCAGGCGGTCGCCCGAATTCTCGAGCTTCGCGCGAAGGAAAAGGGCCTGTCATTTGAGGTCGGACGGCGCCGAGCCATTCCGCCGCTTGATGCGGATCCTCTTCGACTGAAACAGGTCTTGCTCAATCTCGGATCCAACGCCATCAAGTTCACCCCGCGCGGCGGCAAGGTGTCGCTGCAGGCGTGCTGGGACGAGAAGAGCGGGCACGAATTCATCGTTGCCGATACGGGGATTGGCATGAGCCCGGCGGAAATCGAGGTGGCGCGGAAGCCGTTCGGCCAAGTCGCGGCAGCCCAGAGGAGAGGACATCAGGGAACAGGGCTAGGTCTTCCGATCGCGGAATCGCTGGTCCGACTGCACGGCGGTCAATTGGATATGGAAAGCACCCCGGGCCTTGGCACCACGATCAGGTTTTCCATTCCGCATAGGGAGGTCTGATGACCTGATGGGGTGAACGGCCTCCTGCTGGCGCGTCGTTGCAGCGAGCTGTGCCCTTGCCAGGTCAAGCCTTCACCGGCTTTCCCCTGAATAACGGCGGACCCGCAGGGTGACCGGCATCTTGTGATGTTTCAGAGGTACCGCCAATGCCGAACATGGCCGGGATCGGTTCATGAGGGACTGCGGCTTCCGCAACCGGATCCATATTGATCGGTGCCCGACGCTCTCAAGCAGGGGGGGCAAGTGCCGATAGCCGAGCAGCGAAGTCGGCTGCAAGAGGCGCGGTTCCGGGCGGGCTTCTGCGGGCAAAACGGGCAGGGAGATCCTGCAAAACCAGCCTGAAAACGCGAGGAAAAACGCCGGCCTCTTAATCAGCGGGTCCAAGGTTCGAGTCCTTGTGCGCCCACCAATCAAGGCCTTGAAAACAGCGATGTTTTCAAGGCCTTTGTCGCTCGTCCTGGTAGGCCGTCCACCCGCCGGGTAAGCTGCGGGTAAGCCTCAAATTGCGAGGAAAATGGGGTTTGGTATGAGTCGGGGCCGCCCGCAGGACGACGCACGCAGCGACGTTCCCTTCGTGACGACGCCAGAAACGGACGAATCGCTGATCGAGGGCCTCCAAATCGGTGAGCCGACCAGCGTGTCCAGGCCTTGCGAGAGATCAAGCGAGTGATAGCGAGGCGGGACATCTCTTTGCGAATTGAAGAGATGCCTAAAGGCGCGAGCGGCTCAAGCCCGACCGCCCTGGCGGCGGCGGAAGCGCTTACCCAAGGTGTCAGGCTCGTAGACGAGGTCGGCCCGGCCGGCTGGCGGTTCCTGGATTCGGTGTTCGAGGGCGACTAGGGCTTTCCCGGTCAACGGGAATTCAGGATGT
Source organism: Rhodospirillales bacterium (assembly GCA_018432935.1). Classification (GTDB taxonomy): domain Bacteria; phylum Pseudomonadota; class Alphaproteobacteria; order Rhodospirillales; family Shumkoniaceae; genus JAHDSF01. The sequence goes on from JAHDSF010000019.1 coordinate 14,857, forward strand.
GGCTCATCACCTTCATAATAGCGCTACGTGCCTATGGTGATGCGAGCAAGCTCAAGCGTGGCCGCCAACCCCTCGTAGGCCTGCAGTAGGGCTATCGTCGACCTGGCCGACATCTACAAGCGGCACACGGGTCGATGCGGGTCGGCCCCCAGTCGTGGGATTGCCCGGCGCTCTCCTCGTTCCCGGCGGCCACCCGGGCGTCGACGAGGCCCTCACGGTTGCACGCCCGCCCGTATTCCGTCATCGGCCCCAGGAACCGATCGTACTCGGGTCCGCCGGGCGCGAACTTGAGGTCGCCACCGAGGATCACCTCACGCGGCAGCCGGCGCCGAGCAGCGCGGCCAGGTCGCGCGCCGTATGCCTTTGGCCCGACCTGGCCATACCGCAATCCATCTCCGCCAGCAGGATAACGTCGCTGGCCGCCGCACGCAGGAGCATCGTCGAGGGAGCGACGCGCTTGCATCGTTCGGCGTTCCAGAACGCGATCCTGGCCGCTTCCGGCGCGGCGGCCACGATGGGAGGCGGCCGGACTTCGATCTGATGGAGGACCGGGAGGGAAGCGAACAGGCTGTCGTGATCGACGTCCTCTCACGGGCAATCGGCCAGGAAGCGACGCTCCTCCGGCAAAGGCGAGGGGAGAGAGCACGTGGTGGTGAAGACCAGGCGGTCGCTCATGGCATCGTCACCCGGACGTCGGGAAGGCGGGGCTGTGACGTGCGGTCGAAGACGAAGACCAGCGACGGCGACCGGCATGCCGTGGGCCACCCCTCGCTGCTCCGAAGCCCCCTTCAAGGACGCGGGGTCGTCCCAGTTTCGTCTCGATCATGTAGAGCACCTCCCGGCCCATGGGCTCGATGTCGCTGACCACGCCCTGGATACCCCCGCGGGCCAACGACAGGTTTTCAGGACGGAATCCTGCGGTCACGGGACCCGATGCGGTGCCTTCGAGGGGGAGGTGGATGTCTCCCACACGCACCGCGTCGCCCTTGGCCTCCCCCTCGACGAGATTGATCGGCGGCGCGCCGATGAAGGAGGCGACGAACATGGTAGCCGGACTAAGTTAAAGGTCGTCCGGGGTGCCGATCTGCTCGATGCGGCCGCGGCTCATGCAGATGATGTCGAGCAGGCCGACCAATACATGATCAGGAAGATCGGGATGGCCAGGGTCGGCGCCGGTCTTGTGCAGACGGCTCGGCATGCCGGCGACGAAATCGGCTTCCCAGAAGAACCGGTAGTTGGCGAGGTGGAGATCGGGCCCGACCAGGACCGTCAGCGCGGCCGCGGCGGCTGCGGTGATCCCCAGCGTCACACGGTTTCTCGTCGCAGCGCTCTCGGCGAAGACGCGGGCGAGCCCGATGGCGATGACCGCCGGAATCATGACGGCTGGGAGTCGGGGCGATAGCCGTGCTTCTTGGGGGCCACTTCTGACATGTCAATAAACTGCTTGCGACCTGTCAGAATCTGTCTACAATTTGTGCATGCTTGATCGCTCGCCACAATTTTTGCGCACTCCGGCGCTGCCCGGACCGGAACAGAAGCTGGTATTCGCCGAACGGCGCCTGCGCGAGGCAATCCTGTGGTGCGAAATCGCACCCGGCTCCCTGGTCACCGAAAGCGCGCTGGGCGATCGCTTCCAGCTCGGCAAAGCGGCCGTCCGCACGGCGCTTGCGCGGCTGGCGGGACGCGGGATGGTGGATCCTGTCAGCCGCCGCGGCTGGCGGGTGCGTCCGATCACCGGCGCTTTCATCGGCAGCCTGATCCAGGCCCGCCGCCTCGCCGAGCCGATGTTGGCCGAGTCGGTCCCGCTGCCGCCGGAGCTCGGGCGCGCCGGCGATCTCGTTCCCGTCATCCAGGCAATGCGGCATCGCGCCGAGCCCCAATCGGTCGCCGCGGCACGCCGGTACGACCGCGAGCTGCTCGCCCTTCTTTCCTGCCGGGCGAATCCATTTCTGCAAGGCTGGTTGCACGAGCTGTGGGACCATGCCGAGTGGACGACCCGCTTTCTCGAGGGACGGGGAGGGCAGCGGCTGGCCGTCGCGGACCCCGCACCGCTGGTAACGGCATTTCAGGCCGGAGATCGCGAACGGATTCGGATCGAGCGGCTGAAAGCGGTCGATGCCTTCGAGAGTTTCGCGGCCCGGGTCCTCCTGTCGGACCCGGCCGAAATCGGATCAAGCGGCCTCGAGCCCGTGCCCAAGGAACGGCACGGCGACAAGAAAGGCCCGCACGCGGCGGATGGGAGTGCTCACTCCATCTTTAGGGGAAAGGGAGCGTATTCATGAGAACATTGCGCATTCTGGGAGCGGCCGCCGTCATGCTGGCGGTGGCCGTTGGAACGGCGACAGCCAAGGACCAGGTGATCATCGATCTCGTCAACGAGCCGGCGACCCTGGACCCGCACCTGCAGTGGAACCCCGACAGCTATTGGGTTTATCGCAACATCTTCGACAACATCGTCACCCGCGACAACGCCGGCGCCGTCGTGCCGCAGCTCGCAACGTCCTGGAAACGTATCTCCGACACCGAAATCGAGTTCACATTCCGCACCGACGCGAAGTTCCACGACGGCGCGCCGCTGACGGTGGAGGACGTCGTCTTCAGCGTGAAGCGGATCACCGATCCGGCGTTCGGCAGCCCGCAGCTCGGCCAGTTCAACAAGATCGTCAAGGCCGAGGCGACCGGGCCGAACACCGTCAAGCTGACCACCGACGGCCCCTACCCGGCGCTGCTCGCCCAACTCGTCAAGCTCTCGGTGGTGCCCAAACACGTGGTCGAGAAGGTCGGCAAGGACGAGTTCAACCTGAAGCCGGTCGGCAGCGGCCCCTACAAGCTCGAGACTTGGCAGCGCGGGGTCCAGGTGACCCTGACCCGCAACGACGCCTACTGGGGCGACAAGGGTGGCTTCAAGACGGCCGTCTTCCGTGGCGTTCCCGACGCGGCGACCCGGGTGGCAAACCTGCTCGCCGGTACGTCCGACCTTGTCGTCACCCTGAACTCCGATCTTGCCGCGCAGGTGGAGAAATCCGGTCGCGCCAAGGTTCTCACCGTCCAGACCGAGCGCGTCGCCTACTTCGCGATGAACAGCTTCAAGGCGCCGCTGGACGACGCCCGCATGCGCCGCGCCATCGCCCACGCCATCGACAAGGAGGGCATCGTCGAGGGCATCCTGATGAAGTACCCGAAGGTGGTCGGCGAGCTGGTGTCGCCGTCGCACTTCGGCTGGGTCGACGGCGTCGAGTCCATCCCCTACGACCCGAAGAAGGCCAAGGAACTGGTGGCCCAGGTCGGGGCCGCCGCGAAGACGCAGATGGACTTGGCGACGGCGCCCGTCTACGACCAGCGCGTGGTGCAGGCGATACAGCAGATGCTGACCGACGTCGGCCTCAACGTGCAGATCAAGATGACCGACATGGCGACCTGGCTGCAGGGCCAGCAGAGCGCGCAGGACGTCGCCCCGATGCTGACGTTCAGCCGCTGGTCGTGCGCCTGCCAGGACGCCGACGGCATCATGTTCCCGCTCCTGCATTCGAGCAGCGCCTGGTCCCGGGTCAAGAACGACAGGATCGACCAGCTGCTGGTGGCGGCGCGCAGCGAGACGGACGAGGCGAAGCGCAAGGCCCTGTACGGCGAGATCCACGCCCTGGTGCGCGAGCAGGTTTCGGTGATCCCGCTCTACGCCGACGCCATCATCTATGGCGGCGCCAAGCAGCTCAAATGGACCCCCACCCCGAACGAAAGCATGTTCCTCAATCGGATGGGGTGGACCGAATAGCCGCAAACGACCGGCAGGGCGCCCGCTGAACAGGGTGCCCGCGCCGGCATTGAGGAGGGAAGGATGCAGACGTCATACCGCGTGACGCTGATCGCCGTTGTCGCCGCGTTGGTGTTCGGGACCGCCGACGCCAAGGACCAGATCGTGATCGATCTCGTCAACGAGCCGGCGACCCTGGATCCCCACGTGCAGTGGAATCCCGACAGCTACTACGTCTACCGCAACGTCTTCGACAACCTGGTCACCCGCGACAATGCCGGTGCGATCGCGCCGCAGATCGCGACGGCGTGGAAGCGGCTCTCCGACACCGAGACCGAATTCACCATCCGCAGCGACGTCACATTCCACGACGGCGCGCCGCTGACGGCCGAGGATGTTGCTTTCAGCGTCAAGCGCATCACCGATCCGGCCTTCGGCAGCCCGCAGCTCGGCCAGTTCAACCAGATCGTCAAGGCGGAGGCCACCAGCCCCACCACGGTGAAGCTGACCACCAACGGGGTCTACCCCGCCCTGCTCGCCCAGCTCGTCAAGCTTTCGGTGGTGCCGAAGCATGTGGTCGAGAAGGTCGGAAAGGACGCGTTCAACCTGAAGCCGGTCGGCAGCGGCCCCTACAAGTTCGAGAGCTGGCAGCGCGGCGTCCAGGTCACCCTGTCGCGCAACGACGCCTACTGGGGCGACAAGGGCGCCTTCAAGAGCGCCGTCTTTCGCGCGGTGCCGGATGCCGCCACCCGGGTCGCCGACCTCCAGACCGGCACCTCCGACCTCGTCGTCACCCTCAACTCCGACCTCGCGGCGGAGATCGAGAAGTCCGGCCGAGGCAAGATCCTTTCGGTGCTCACCGAGCGGGTCGCCTATTTCGGCATGAACAGCTTCAAGAGGCCACTCGACGACGTGCGCATCCGTCGCGCCATCGCCTACGCCATCGATAAGGAGGGGATCGTCGACGGCATCCTCGCCGGCTACCCCAAGGTGGTCGGGGAGCTTGCCTCACCCGCCCACTTCGGCTGGGTCGACGGCATCGAGCCCTATCCGTACGACCTCAAGAAGGCCAAGGCGCTGATCGCGGAGGTCGGGGACGCCGCCAAGACGCCGCTGGAATTCGCCACCTCGCCGGTCTACGACCAGCGCGTCATCCAGGCGATCCAACAGATGCTCAACGACGCTGGACTCAATGTGCAAATCAAGATGACGGACATGGCGACCTATCTCAAAGGTCAGCAGAGCAGCTCGCCCGAGACGGCCAACGTGTTGTCCTACGGACGCTGGTCGTGCGCCTGCCAGGATGCGGACGGCATCATGTTCCCGCTTCTCCATTCTTCGAGCAACTGGTCGCGGGTCCGCAACGCCAAGCTCGACGAGCTGCTTTCCGCCGCCCGTGTCGAGCCCGACGACGCCAAGCGTAAGGCCTTCTACGCCGAGGCCCACAAGATCGCACGCGACGAGGTCTCGGTGCTGCCGCTCTACCAGGAGGCGGTGATCTACGGCGCCGCCAAGCCGCTGCAGTGGGCGCCGACCCCCAACGAAAGCCTGTTCCTCAACCGCATGGCGTGGAGCGAGTAGTCGCGCCATGGACTGCGGCATCGGGCACCCCCTCTCGTCTCTCCCCGGGGACTGGCGGGACGGAGGGGGTGACCCCCGGGACGAGATCTGATGGGACGCTTCTTCCTCCGCCGCCTGGGGCAGGCCGCGGTCGCCATCTTCGGGGTGACGACGCTGGTGTTCTTCATCCAGCGGCTGACCGGCGACCCGACCCTTCTTCTGGTTCCCGAGACGGCGACCAAGGCCGATATCGAGGCGATGCGCCACACCCTCGGCCTGGACCGACCCCTGCTGGTCCAGTACGTGGGTTTCCTGTGGGACATGCTGCGCTTCGACCTCGGCCGATCGTTCATCCAGAACGTCTCGGTCGCCACCATCATCGGCGCCCGGCTGCCCTATACGCTTGCCCTGGCCGCGGGCGCCCTGTTCGTTGCCTTCGCGATCGGCGTCCCGGTCGGGGTCGTGCTGGCGATCCGGCGCGGCAAGCTGAGCTCGGGCGGGCTCATGGGCATGGTGCTGGCGGCCCAGAGCATGCCGACCTTCTGGAGCGGCATCCTGCTGATCATGATCTTCGCGGTCTGGCTCGGCTGGCTGCCCCCCTCGGGGCCGGGCGGCTTCGGCCATCTCATCATGCCCTCCGTGGCGCTGGGGCTGCTCAGCATGGCCACCTTCGCCCGCATCACCCGGACCTCGATCCTCGACGAGCTGTCCAAGGACTACGTCCGCTCCGCCCGCGCCCGCGGCGTGCCGACCCGGCGCCTGGTCTTCCGTCACCTGCTGCGCAACGCCTCGATTCCGGTAGTTTCGATCGCCGCAATCGAGATCTCGCACCTGCTGGCGGGCGCGGTAGTGGTGGAAACCGTGTTCGCCTGGCCGGGGCTCGGTCTGCTCACCATCCAGTCGATCGTGTCGCGCGACTTCCTGGTCGTGCAGGCGATCGTGCTGCTCGGCGCGTTCGTGACGATCGGGCTCAATTTCCTGGCCGACATCCTCTACAGCATCATCGATCCGCGGATCCGGCTCGACGGGGGTCCCTCATGAACGCGATGCCCCCCAAGATCGCTGCCGAACGCCCCGCTCGGAAGCGCCGGAGGCTGGCGCCCGTGCTGCCGTTCGTCCTCGTCTTCCTGGTATTCGTTCTGGTGGCGCTCCTCGCCCCCGTCATCGCTCCCTACGAGCCCAACGTGCAGAATCTGCTCGGCCGGCTGAAGCCGCCCGGAACCGTGATCCGCGGCATCACCTACGCCCTCGGCAGCGACGAGCTCGGCCGCGACCTGCTCAGCAGGCTCATCTACGGGGCGCGGATGTCGTTGGCGGCGGCCGTGCTGTCGGTGATGCTGTCCGGTGCGGTGGGCAGCGTGCTCGGCATGGCCGCCGGATATGCCCGCGGCTGGGTCGAGGTGGTGGTGATGCGGATCGTCGACATCTTCCTCTCGGTGCCGGCGGTGCTGCTCGCCATCATCACGGTCGCCGTGCTGGGACCGGGCTTCATCAACGTGGTGCTCGTGCTGGCGCTTACCCGGTGGCCCCGCTACGCCCGGGTCGCCTACGGACAGACCCTGTCGGTGGCGAACATGCCCTACGTGCGGCTGGCCCGCTTCATGGGGGCGGGGCGGCTGCGGATTCTGTTCGTGCACATTCTGCCCAACATCGTCGGGCCGCTCACGGTCGTCGCCACCCTCGAGTTCGGCCTGATGGTCCTGTTCGAGGCGAGCCTGTCCTTCCTCGGACTCGGGGTGCAGCCGCCGACGGCAAGCTGGGGCGCGATGCTGAGCGTCGGCCGCAACTACGTGTCCAGCGCCTGGTGGATCGCCACCTTCCCCGGCGTCTGCCTGTTCCTGCTCGTGCTGTCGGTCAACCTCATCGGCGACAGCCTGCGCGACATTCTCGATCCGAAATCAAGAACAAGGAGAACCCGATGAATTTCGAACGCGAATTCGAGGGCCGGCGCGTCGTCATCACGGGCGCCTGCGGAGTGTACGGCCGCATGCTGGCCAAGGGGTTCGCCGAGGTCCGTGCCCGCGTCTGCCTGACCGACCGCAACGAGGCCGACCTCCTGGACCTGTTCAAGGAGATCAAGCCGGCGGAGGGCAGCTTCGTCCAGCCCGCGGACTTCACGGACGACCGCTCGATGGAGGGGCTGCTCGCCGCCGTGGCGAAGGCCTGGGGCGCGCCGGACATCCTCATCAACAACGCCGGGGTCTATCCCAGCGGCTTCCTGCTCGACATCGACGCCGCCGAGTGGGACCGCGTCATGGATATCAACTTGCGCGCGCCGTTCGTGCTGACGCGCGGGTTCGCCCTGCAGATGATCAAGGCCGGCCACGGCGGCTCGGTCGTCAACGTCGGCTCCGGCGCTTCGCGCAAGATGCGCCGTTCGGTCGCCCCCTACTGCACCTCGAAGACCGCCCTCGACCGCCTCTCCAAGGGCTTCGCGCTGGAGCTTGCCGAGTACGGCATCCGCGTCAACGTGCTCGAACCCGGCTTCGCGGCCGGCAGCACCGCCAGCCCGCTGACCGACGAGCACGTGAAGCGGGTGATCTCGACCATGCCGCTGGGCCGCGAGTCGAACGCGGACGACGTGGTGCCCGCGACCCTGTATCTCTGCTCCCAGGCCGCCTCGTTCGTCACCGGCTCCACCCTTACCGTCGACGGCGGGAACTCGATCGGCTCGCTCGAGGTCTACCAGGCCAAGAAGAAAGCGCTTTGACGGAGGATCGCATGCGGCACGAACCCTATCGGTGGCCGGACGGCAAGCAGAGCGCTGCCTGCTTCAGTGTCGACGTCGACGCCCATGCGCCGTGGCTGTGGAACAATCGTAAGCAGTTCCCGAGCCTGCTGTCGCATCTCGAGCAACGCCATTTCGGCATCCGGGTTGGCATCTTCCGCGTCCTGGACCTGCTCGAACGGTTCGGCATCCGCGGCAGCTTTTTCGTTCCCGGTGCGGTTGCCGAAGCCTACCCCGAGCTGCTGCCGACGCTGCTCGAGGCCGGCCACGAGGTCGGGCTGCACGGCTATTTCCACGAGCTGGTGAGCGAGATCTCCGACGCCGAGTTCACCGCCGCGCTGGAATGCTCGATCGCCCTGTTCGAACGCCAGACCGGACGGCGTCCGGCCGGTTTCCGATCGCCGGCCTGGGAGATGACGCCGCACATGATCGCCGAGCTGCGGCGGTGCGGCCTCTACGACAGCTCGCTGATGGGCTACGACCACCCCTACACGATCGACGGCGTCACCGAGGTGCCGGTGCAGTGGACGGTGGACGATGCGATCTACTTCAAGTTCATGGGCGGCGGCGGCGACCATTGGCCGCCCACCCCGCCCAGACCGATCGTCGAGGGCTGGATCGACGAATGGACGGTGCTGCACCGGGAAGGCGCCCTGTTCATGCTGACGGTGCACGACTGGATCTCGGGCCGCGGTCAGAAGATCGCGATGCTGGAACGGCTGCTGAGCACGATCCGCGCCGAGCCGTCGGTTTGGTTCGCGACCGCCGGCGAGCTCGCTGCCCATCACGCGGCGACCCAGGCGGACCGCTTTCGTGTCGCAGCGGAGATCCCGCCGGAGATCGCCGATCACCCGGCCCGGAAGGGCGCATGATGCAGACCTGGAGCATCCGCAAGCCGCAGGTCGAAAGCCGCCACGGCATCGTCGCCGCCCAGCACTTCGAGGCCGCCCAGGCCGGCGCCAAGGTCCTCGCGGCGGGCGGCAACGCCATGGACGCGGCGGTCGTCACCGCGCTCGTGCTCAGCACCGTCGAGCCGTGGCTGAGCGGCGTCGGCGGCGGCGGCTTCTTGCTCCATGCCGGTGCCGACGGCCGCGTCGACGCGCTCGATTTCAGCGTCCGCGCGCCGCAGGGGCTGGATCCCGCCGACTATCCGCTGGCAGGCGGCCGCGACGGCGACTGGTTTGACTGGCCGGCGGTGGCCGGCGACCGCAACATCGTTGGCTACAGCTCGATCTGCGTGCCGGGGACCATCGCCGGCCTTGCCGCCGCGCTCGAACGGTTCGGGACCATCTCGTGGCGGGACGCCCTGCAGCCCGGGATCGATGTCGCCGACCGCGGGCTCGAGGTCGACTGGTATACCGCGCTCTGCATCGCCGTCGATTCCTCGGCCCTGGCCCGGTTCCCGGCATCCGCCGAGGTCTTCCTCGAAAACGGCTGGCCGCCCAGGGCACCCATGGGCTCGGCCAAGGTCTTTCGGAGCATGGATAAGAAAGCAGCCCTGCTGCGGCGCCTCGCCGAAGCCGGCCCACGCGATTTCTACGAAGGTAGGACGGCGCGCCTGCTCGCTTCCGACTTGGCTGCCGGAGGGTCGCGAATCAGCGTCGCCGATCTTGCTGCCTACCAGCCCCGCTGGTCGGCTCCGGCGCGCGCCGACTACCGCGGCTGGGACGTCTTCGCCTGTCCGGGGTTGAGCGGAGGCCCCAGCCTGCTCGCCGCGCTGCGGCTGCTCGAAGGCAGCCTTCAGCCGGGCCGGCTGCCTGACGCCGCGGCGGCATTGGCCTACGCCCGGGCGATCCGCGAAGCCTATCGCGTGCGCCTCACGGAGATGGGGCACGCCGGCCGCGGCGGCGACTGCACCAGCCACATCAGCGTGGTCGACGCGCGCGGCAACATGGTGTCGCTGACCAACACTCTGTTGTCGCGGTTCGGCTCCAAGGTCGTGCTGCCCCATGCCGGCATCCTGATGAACAACGGCATGATGTGGTTCGATCCCCGGCCAGGAGTACCGAACGCGATTGGTCCCGGCGCCCAGCCGCTGGCCAACATGTGCCCGCTGATCCTGGCGCGCAACGGGGCGCCGGCGCTTGCGATCGGCGCCGCTGGCGGCCGCCAGATCTTCCCGGCGCTGGCCCAGATCGTCTCCCACATCGTCGATTTCGGGATGACGCTGGAGGAGGCGTTCCATGTTCCGCGTCTCGACGCCAGTTCGCCGACCATCAAAGTCAACCGGATGGCGGATCCTGACGTCGCCGCGGTCGTGGCCGGCGAATTCCCGGTCGAGATCGTTGTCGACACGCTGTACCCGGTGAACTTCGCGGTCCCGTCGGCGGTCAGCCGCAAGGACGGCATCAACCGCGGCATGGCCCATCAGACCAATCCGTGGGCCTCGGTGGCGGTGGGCGGCGATGGCTGAGGCGGTGCTCGACGTCCGTGACCTTGCGGTCGAGATCGATGGCCGGAACGTCGTCGACGGCGTGTCGCTCGAGGTGGGGCGTTCCGAAGTGGTGGCCCTGGTCGGCGAGAGCGGGTGCGGCAAAAGCATGATCGCCTTCGCCGTCATGGGACTGCTGCCGGCGGTCGCCAGGGTGGACCGGGGCCAGATCCTGCTGGGCGGGGAAGATCTGGTGCAGATCGGCGAAGAGGCCATGCGGCAGGTCCGCGGCGACCGCCTGGCGATGATCTTCCAGGAGCCGGTCTCCTCGCTCAATCCGCTGATGAAGGTCGGCGAGCAGGTGGCGGAAAGCCTGGTCGTGCACCGCGCCGTAACCCGCCAGGAGGCGTGGGGCAAGGCGGTCGAGATGCTGCGCAAGGTCGGCATCCCCGAGCCCGAGCGGCGGGCCGGCCAGCTGCCGGCGGAACTCTCGGGGGGCATGTGCCAGCGGGTGATGATCGCCTCCGCCCTGATCTCCCGGCCGCGTCTGCTGATTGCCGACGAGCCGACGACCGCCCTCGACGTCACCATCCAGGCCCAGATCCTCAACCTGATGAAGGAGCTGCGCGGGTTCGGCGACACTGCGATCCTGATCATAACCCACGACATGGGGGTGGTGGCCGACATCGCCGATCGCGTGTGCGTGATGTACGGCGGGCGCATCGTCGAGGCCGCCGGCGTCGGCGAGACCTTTGCCCGCCCCTCGCATCCCTATACCCGCCTCCTGCTGGGCACGATCCCGAAGCTGACGGGCGAACGCAAGCACCTGTTGCGCTCGATCGAGGGGACCGTCCCCGACATCGCCGAGTGGCCTTCCGGCTGCCGCTTCCGCACCCGCTGCCCTCTCGCCGACGAGGTCTGCGCCGAGACGCCGCCCTTCCTGCCGATTCCCGGTGATCCCGGCCACCACTCCGCCTGCTGGCACCTCGACAAGGTCGGAGAGATCGCATGACGACGCACTCCGAGCCGCGGCCCGCCCCTCTTCTCGCCGTCGAGGACCTCCGCGTGCACTTCCCGGTGCGTGGCGGCTGGCTGGGGGCGCAGCGCGGCATCGTCAAGGCGGTCGACGGCTTCTCGCTGACCATCTCCGCCGGTGAGACGGTCGCCCTGGTCGGGGAATCGGGGTGCGGCAAGTCGACGGCGGGGAACGCCATCCTCGGTCTTGCCGAGCCTTCGGGAGGCCGGATCGTGTACGAGGGCATCGACCTCGCGGGCGCCGCGCCGCGGCGCCGCGCGGAGCTGCGTCGGCAGATGCAGGTGATCTTCCAGGACCCGGTCTCCGCCCTCAATCCCAAGCTGACGATCGGCCAGAGTGTGGCCGAGCCGCTGGTCGTCGCCGGCGTGCCCGCGAACGAACGACGACGGCGGGTGGACGAGCTGCTCGACCTCGTCGGCCTCAAGGCATCGCAGAAGGACCGCTATCCCAACGAACTTTCCGGCGGGCAGCGGCAGAGGGTGGTGATCGCCCGCGCGCTGGCCCTGTCGCCCAAGCTCCTGGTCTGCGACGAGCCGGTCTCCGCCCTCGACGTCTCGATCCGCTCGCAAATCCTGAACCTGCTGATGCGGCTGCAGCAGGAGTTCGGCCTCGCCTACCTGTTCATCTCGCACGACCTGTCGGTGGTGCGCCACATCGCCGACCGCGTGGTGGTCATGTACCTCGGGGTGATCGTCGAGGAGGGCGAGGCGGAGACGGTCTTCTCCTCTCCCGCCCATCCCTACACCGAGGCCCTGCTGGCCGCGATTCCCCTGCCCGACCCCAAGGAGCAGCGGCGCCGCAAGGCAATCGTGCTGGAGGGCGAGCTGCCGAGCCCGCTCGATCCGCCGGCCGGCTGCCGCTTCGTCACCCGCTGCCCGATCCGCGAAGCCGGCTGCGCCGCAGTCCGGCCGTCTCTCGTCCCGACCCCGCAGGGGTCACGGGCGGCCTGCTTGGTGCGGTTCCCCGCCCAGTAGGCAGCCGTAGAACGTCGCGGCGAGCTGCATGAGGCGGAGATACTGCGCGTAACGGGCCGCGCAGTATGCGTGCCCACCGCCGGACCGGCAACCTCAGGGCCGTCCGACTGCTACTCGGTCGCACGAAGATCGAGAGCACCGTCAGATACCTCGGCATCGAGGCCGACTTGAGACCTGGGGCGGAGCCGCCGCGCTCCGCCCACCTCCGATCTCCAGAAGGTGCCAGCAGCAGATATCCGTGTCCTGCAGCACCGTTCGGCCATTCCGCGAACTTGGTGGAGCTTGCAGTACTCGTTGCCGAGGCCGCGTGCTGGGCAAGCACCGCGTCAAGGGGAAGAAACCCCTTGGCCAACTTGCGCGGGAAGATGGTAGAAGTGGTCTTCTTGGGGGAGGGGGAAAATGGGACAGTCATCTGTTGCCTCTTGCACGAAGGCTTTAAGGCCGGCCCTGTTGTCGACACTGCTCGTGTCGCTTCTTGGTTGCACGACGCAGATCAAGGACCGAAACGAAACCATTCTGCCTAGCGCGCAGCCGTTTGGGTCCTTTCCTGTCATCGTAATGGCGCCTCTTGCCGTGGAGCACATGGAGGGGGATTCCGGGGATCAGAACGCGGTGCGGGAGATCCAGTCCTCCCTGAGCACGTGCATGGCGGGCGTGTTCCCTGGGATCCGGCAGATGGAATCGACGGAAGCCTCTGGCGCGAGCGGCAGGATGCTGCTCATCGAGCCGGCCGTTGTCGATCTCAAGAAGGTCAATAGCGCCGAACGGGTGTTCGCCGGCGCACTCGCGGGAAGCTCGGCGGCCCTGCTACGGATGCGCTTCACGGATACCGGAACCGGCAAGGTGATCGCCGAGCCGATCTTCTACAGCAAGGCTGCCGCTATGGGCGGCGCTTGGACGTTCGGCGCCACCGACAACGCCATGCTGTCGCGGCTTACCGACCAGGCCTGCGAGTACAGTCGCAAGAACATGTAAAGGGCTCGGATGCTACGGGTGAGGCATCCGCAGTCTGCCTGTCTTCGTGCTGGAAAGGGGGGCGATATGCTCGCTGTTGCGCGAAGGTTTCTCGTCATTGGTGTTGTCGCCCTCCTGGGAGGGTGCGCTGTCGGGCGAAGCGTGGTCACCTTGGAACAGCCCCAGGCGGTGCAGAATCCGGCGACGGGCGCCATGGTCAGGATCAATTCCGTCGAGGATGCCCGCGTTTTCGAAGCAGAACCGAAGAACCCATCGACGCCCTCCCTGGGCGAAAGGTCTTGATGCGGTTGCGGAGAACCTGGCACGGGCGCTCGCGGAAAGGGGCAAGCCCCGGTAGATCACTTCTCTTTGGCGGTCGCGCCATCCCAGGCGTCTTCCACCGCCTCCCTCGTGCCCTTGGCCGCGTCGCGGGCGCCGTGGCCGATGGCCTTGACCGCGTCGCGGGTCGCGTGGCCGATCGCCCTCGTGACATCGCGGGTGGCATGTCCGATGGCCTTGGCGCCGTCCTTGACCGCATCCTTGGCCTTCACGACGGTCGAGGTTTCCGTTCCTCGATGGTCGGATTGCACGGGTTCCGCGGCCGAGGCCGAACCGGCCGCAATGGTCCAGGCCAACAGCACGGCAGCGGCCATTCTCATCGCCATTCACTCCTTGTTGCCGGGATCCAGTCACCCGAGCCGTGCGGAACCGTCTCGGCCCGCCAGCGTTCCTGATGCAGCTGACAGTCTATGGGGAGTTTTAGCCCGCTTGACAACACCCGTCCTCAGGCCCGGCGGAAAATCAACGACGTATTGATCCCGCCGAACGCGAAGTTGTTGGACATCAGGTACTCCGTCTCGATTTGCCGGGCGGATCCCATGACGTAGTCGAGTTCCGCGCAACGCGGGTCCACGGCTTCGAGATTGGCGGTTTGGCAGAACCAGCCTTCGCGCATCATCTCGATCCCGAGCCACGCCTCGATCGCCCCGCACGCCCCCAGCGAATGGCCAAAGTAGCTCTTGAGCGAGTGGATCGGCATGCGGCTGCCGAAGACCCGGTGCGTCGCCTCGGCCTCCGCGATGTCCCCCCATTCGGTCGCGGTCCCGTGGGCGTTGACGAAGCCGATTGCCGAAGCGGGAAGGCGGGCATCGTCCAAAGCCAGGCGCAGCGCAGCCTCCATGGTTTCCGCCTGCGGCTGCGTCACATGGTGGCCGTCGGAATTGGTGCCGAACCCGATCACCTCGGCATGGATCGGAGCGCCCCTGGCCTTGGCGTGCTCAAGCTCCTCGAGGATCAGGGTGGTCGCGCCCTCGCCGATGACGAGGCCGTCACGATCCTTGTCGAAGGGGCGCGGCGTCCTTTCGGGGGTGTCGTTCTTCACCGAGGTTGCGTAGAGGGTATCGAATACTGCGGATTCCGTCACGTCGAGCTCTTCGGCCCCGCCGGCAACCATCACGTCGGCCTTGCCGAATCGGATCGCTTCGGCGGCGTATCCGATCGCTTGGCTTCCCGACGTGCAGGCGCTCGACGTCGGGATGATGCGGCCGGTGATGCCGAAGAACAGGCCGATGTTCACTGCCGCCGTATGGCTCATCATCTGGATGTAGCTGGTGGCGTTGAGGCTCTTGGACGCGCCGTTCATCATCAGTTCGGCAAAGGCGATCACCGGCGGTGGGCTGCCGAACGAGGACCCGAAGGCGATCCCGGTTCTGCCGGACCTGATCACGGCATCGTCCAGCAGTCCGGCGCCGGAAAGCGCCCGTTCGGTCGCAAAGACCGCCATGCGCGCCACGGCGCCCATCGTGCGCGTCTTCTTGCGGGGGTAGTGCTCGGCGAAGGACTGGTCGGCGACGGGCGCGGCGAGACGCGTGTTGATGCCGGTGAAGCGATCCCAGCCATCCATCCGCCGCACCCCCGTGCGTCCCGCCTGGAGCGAGGTGCGGATCGTCGGCCAGTCCTTGCCGAGTGCGGTGATTCCGGCCATTCCCGTGATGACGACCCGCCTCACTAGACCATTCCTCCGTTCACCGAAATGACCTGGCGCGTGACGTAGGCGGCCTCGTCCGACAGCAGGAAGGCGACAACGCCAGCGACGTCATCCGGCGTGCCGAGGCGCCGCATCGGGATCATCCGGGCCAGCTCGTCCCGGGGAAGATCGGTCACCATCTGGGTTTCGATGATTCCCGGGGCGACGCAGTTGACTGTGATGTTCCGTCTGGCAAGCTCGACGGCCAGAGCCTTGGCGGCGCCGATGATCCCGGCTTTCGCAGCACTGTAGTTGACCTGGCCGCGGTTGCCTACAATCCCGGACACCGACGAGAGGGCGACGATGCGGCCGCCCTGGTGCGCCGACACCATGGGCATCACCAATGGCCGCAGGACATTGTAGAACCCGTCGAGGTTGGCGCCGATCACGGCATCCCATTCGCCGTCTTCCATCGCCGGGAAGGCGTTGTCGCGGGCGATTCCGGCGCTGAGGACCGCGCCCCAATAGGCACCGTTGGCCTCGATGTCGTGTTCGAGGACCGACCGGCAGCGCTCGCGGTCCCCGATGTCGAAGCAAAGAGTGCGGCCGCGGGCGCCGGCAGCGCACACCGCGGCCAGCGTCCCTTCGGCACCCGGGGCGTCGGTATGGTAATGGACGACCACGTCGAATCCCTGCCGGGCCGAGCGCACGGCGATCGCGCGCCCGATCCCTTTGCTTGCCCCAGTAACGAGGACAGTCCGGGTCATACGCCCCCCTGAACGCCGGGCATCCGTTTCGGTTGGTGGAGGTTCAGCCGGGCTTCGGCGACGACGGCGCCGTCAAGCCTGATCTCACAGTCGAAGCTTGCCATCTCGGCGTCCCGGAAGACAACGACGGCAGCGATCTCCAAGCGGTCGCCGCGACGGAAGTGCGAGGTCCGGGAGGTGAACCCGCGTGTGCCGAGGAGGAATCCGGGACTTACCGGGTTGCCGGCGACAAGGGCCTGAATGCCGGCGTAGGCGCCGCACGTTTGGGCCATGAGTTCGATCCCCACATGGGCAGGAACCTTCTCTCCATCAAGAAACGGATGCCCGTCGGCAATCGTTGCCACCGCGGCCAAGCGGTCATCGTCGTACGACACCACCTCGTCCAGCAAGACCATCGGCGGGGCGTGCGGCAGCAGCAGCGTCATCGGCCATGGGCAGGGCTTCACGGCCCCCTCCCCAGCACCAGGCTGCAGTTCGACCCGCCGAACGCGAACGAGTTGCTGAGGGCTGCCGGGCGGTCTTTCGGCAGCCGGTCCCCCGGCGCCGCAAGGCGGATCGGCTTCAGCGCCGGATCGGCAGCGCCGTCCCAGAGGTGCGGCGGCAACAGGCCCTCGGGGTTGAAAGCCGGATGCAGCGTGAGCCAGACGAATGCGGCCTCGACCGCCCCTGCGGCGCCCAACGTGTGCCCCGTCATAGATTTTGTCGAGCTGCACGCCACCTGATCGCCGAACATGGCTGCCACCGCTTTGGCCTCCATGGCATCGTTGAGCGGCGTCGCGGTACCGTGCAGATTGACATATCCGATCTGGCCGGCCTCGATCGCGGCATCCGCGACCGCCAGCCGCATCGCTTCCAGGGCCCCTTTGCCTTCCGGATCGGGCGCGCTCACGTGGTGGGCGTCCGAGGTCTCTCCGATGCCGAGCAAGGCGACCTCGGATGGCTCGCGTGTCATGAGGAAGACCGCGCCGCCTTCGCCGATCGTGATGCCGTCGCGGTGGGCGCTGAACGGGTTGCAGGTCCGGGCGGAAATGGATTCCAGCGCGGAAAAGCCTGCCACAGTGAGACGGCAAAGGGTGTCCACCCCACCCACAACGGCCGCATCGCAGACGTTTGCAGCCATGAGCCGTCGCGCCGACCCGAACGCCTTGGCGCTAGACGAGCAGGCCGTCGCCACCACATAGGCCGGTCCCTCGGTCCCCAGCCATCGGGCGGCAAATGCGGCGGCGCTTCCCACCTCCTGCTGGCGGTAGTCGAAATCGGACGGCCATGTTCCGGACTCGATCCGTCTGGCGATGGCAGCTTCGCCCTCGGCGATCCCCGAGGTGCTGGTGCCAAGGACAATGGCGACCCGTTCTCGTCCATAACGGCGGATCGCCGCGTCGACCTCCGGGCGGATCTCCGACAGGATCACGGCGAGCATACGGTTGTTCCGCGAGTCGAGGCGGTCCAGCCCCTCCGGAAGCGGCGGCAGCGGAACGCTCACAGCTCCCAGGAACACCTGACGTCCGGCGAGGAATCCGTCGTGCCCCCTTAAGCATTCCGTAGTTCCCGAAAACAGGAGGCGGGATACCGCGGGCTTTCCGACACCGAGCGATGCCGCCAACCCCATGGCGTTCAGGTACACCGGCTTGTTCATGGGTGCAGCGCCTGCGAGCGGACTTCGATCTCATAGCGGCGCTCGCGGTTGACCAGCTTGGCGACGCCCGACCAGGGAGCGCCGTCGTACGTCATCGTGATGACGTCCTCGTCCCCGCGACGGACCGATCGGAAGCCGTTCCCCGCGACCAGGCCGGCTCCCGACAGGCCGGCGCGGACGCTCTCCTCGGGCCAGTACAGGAGGATGATGTCGGCCAGCACGTTCTCCGGCCGCAAGGCATCCGGCAGCCACGGCGCGCGCTCCACCTCCATGCGGCCGGCCGTCCACCGGATTGTCATCGCCCGCCGACCCAGGAGATCCATCCCGACAAGCACGAGCCGACCCGCCTCAACGATGAGACGTCCTTCGAAGACGAACAGGTCACGCTCATGACGCGCCGTAAGGAACTGCGCGACGTCCACTTTCTGGCCGAGACTGTCCGGAGCAGGCAGCGCGAGATGAACGCCGGCGGCGACCGCCACCTTCTCCGTCGAACTCGGAGCCTGGGAAGCGCAAGCGGCCACGACGACAGCAAGGATGATCACCAGTACGCGCAAGGCGGGAACTTCTGACATGGCTTCGGGTTGGCACTCTACACAATTCGAGACCCGGGCTCCATCACGGCGTCGGGTCCCTTCTTGCCGCCAAGGGGGCCGAGGCAAAGGCGATCGCAATGCCTACCACCATTGCGGCCCCGAACGCATGCACGGCAGCCACTTCGCTGAGCGCCAACAGGCCGAACGACAGCAGCGTGGTAAGGCTGGCCAGGGTCACAGCGGCGACTGTGAACGGCTCTCTCCCAGAGGTCTCGGCGCAGAAGATCGCATAGTCGACGCCGATCGAGAGGACGAGAACGAGGGCCATGGCCACGAAGAAGGTGAACGGGATTCCCAACAGCGCGAGCACCGCGGGCGCCACAATGATCGACACGACCGGCGGCACCATGATGCGCGCTCCGTGACGCAGACCGTGTCGAAGCGCGAGAAGGAGAGCCATGAGAAACGCGGATGCTGCCATCAGCCAGACGGCCTGCTCGCGGTATTGGCGGAGAAGCGCGTTGACGTCGGCCGTCGGATCGATGAAGCGCACGCCTTCGACGCCCCGGGCGGCCTGGCGTATGGCATCAGGATCGCTCATGCCTGCGAGAAGGACGACATGCGCGCCTCCCCCTGGAGCACTATCGACGATCATGGCATCGAGGACCGTGAGCACCCCGGCCTCCCGCACCTGACGAAGCTGAAGAAAGCCCCCGAGGTCCCGCGGTGCCGGGCTCGCCATACCGAGACGCTCGCAAAGAGCCGCCAGTTGCGGTCGTTCCAGACGCTCTTCGACAAGGCGACGGTTATCGCGCTGCCGTTCGATCGAAGGCACGAAGCTGGCGGGAGACTGCCATCCTGCGATCGCCCCGGTGGCGACGAGCGGGGCGAGACGGGTGGCCAGAGCTTCCTCGCGGACGAGCATCTGCTGTTCCGCGTCTCCCTCGACCAGGAAGAACTGGCCTGACGCATCAACTCCGGTCAGCCGCAGGACCTCCGCCTGCTCCTTCACCAGGTGGGGGGACAAAGCCTGCTGCCGTCGGACGTCATCGTCGGTGGTGAGCCGGAAGTATCCGGTCCCGACAACAACGACGGCCGCAACGGCTGCGGCCGCGCGCAGGCCGCGCCCGCTGTCCTCGATCCACACTCGGCGCAACAGTGCGGCCAGGCGGTCCCAGCCGGTCGGCAGCCGGCTTGGGCGGGCACGATCGAGCAGCGGGAACCACAACAGGACGGTCAGGTAGGCGGACAGGACGCCGACCCCGGAAAACACCGCCACCTGGCGAAGGCCGGGATAAGGGGCGACCGCTAGGGCGCCGTAGCCGAGAAGGGTGGTCCCGACACCCAGGGTGATCCCCGGGAAGACGTGGCGCAAACGCTCCAGCGGCGCAGACCGGGACGTGAAAACCTGGGTGAAGTAATGCAGGCTGTAGTCGACCGTGACGCCGATCAGGCCGGCGCCAAACAGAAGCACCGACACATGCGGCTTGCCGAAGGCCAGAAGGCATGTCGCCAGCGCCGTCAGCAGCCCCGCGGTAACCGCGACCACGCTGAGCACCAGGGGCATGGCCGAGCGGAATGCGAGCAGCATCAACAGGACGATGCCGGCGAGCGAACAGGCGGCGATCGTCGAGGCTTCGCTCAGCGCTTCGCTCGCCCCGGCTCGCGCGTGGAAGATCGCACCCATCCGCAGGAGCGACAGGTCCGGCGCGCCGATGCGGATGCGGCTCACCGCCGCGCCCCAGGCCTTCTCGAAGCGGTCCTGGAACTGGAGCGCAAAAGGCTCTCCGGCCAGCTGTCCGCTCACCACGATCCAGAACAGGCCGCCGTCGACGATGGTCAGCAGACCCTCGTCAAGAAAGGCTTTGCCGCCGGTTCCGGGAAGGCCTTTCAGGAACTCGGGAAACAGCAGGAAAGGGTCGTGCTCGAGCAGCCGCGAATCCGCGAGACCGACAAATCCGAACACTTGTGACAAGGTCCGGTTGACGATGGCCTCACCCCGGTTCTCCTGAAGGGTTCGGCGGTCCGCATCGGCGAGCAAGCCGCTCCGGTGTGGGAAGTAGACGGCTCCCAGGCGTGCCGGGTCGAGTTCTGATCCCGCTGCCGCCAGCGTACCCGCGCTCTCGAGGCTCGCGCGCAGTTCCGAAGCGGCCTGCCGGGCGACCGTCCGTTCCGGATGCCCGACCAATACCACCACGCGCCGTGAAACGGCGTCGGCCATGGCTTCCTTGGCGCGGGCGACCACCGGGTCGCGGTCCTCGACCGGCAGCAGCGCCATCAGATCGGTTTGAAACGGCAATCCTTCCACAAATCGTCCCGCCACATGGACGGCTGCCGCCACCATCACCAGGAGCCACAAGCCTGCGAGCAAACGCCTCATTGAGACGCCGACTGCAGCAGCGCGGACTCGTCCGGATCCAGTTCCTCCGAACAAGGGCGCTGGTCGGAAAAGCGGATGCGATCGAAGTCGCCGTTGCCCTTGTCGATCGTGACGGACTCGACGAACTGTCCCAGCACGATGGTCACGCTTTCGAAAGGCGCACCCGGCGTGCCGGCCTGGCGCGGAACCAGGCGCAGATGATCGCCATCCCGCGCAACGACGAAAGCGCCTTCGACGTCCACCATGTTTCCACTCAGCGCGCCGTCCAGCATCTGGTAAAGCCGGGACATCCCAGGAACCCGCGATGCCGGCAGGCGCAAGGCCTCCGCCCCGCCGGCCTTCTGCAGCAGACCGGCGGGGGTGACGGCCGTGACGATCGGAAACGGCGACTGGACGATCCAGATCAGTCCCCTGCCGGGCGCCAGGACGAACCGTCCCTCGGAGATGACGGGCTTGGCAAACGCCTTCAGGTGGCGTTCCTGAACGAACTGGCCCCGCAGCAGCTCAGTCCCGGCGAGGGGTTCCGCTCGTCCGGTCGTCGCCAACAAGACGCAGGCCAGCGCCGCGACAAGGCGTATAAGCCTCATGGCAGGAGCTCGCGGATCTTGTCGAAAAGAACCCGCGGGGATTCGAACAGCAACTCCGAAGTGGCAGCGACCACCGCGACCTGGGTGGTCCAAGCCTTGGTGAGCAGTTCGCCGGTTGCGGCATCGACGATCCGATACTGGATGCGAAGGCGGTTCTCGTATTCCGCCAGCGTGGCCTCCACCCGGATTTCCTGAGCGAACCGGATCGCGCGGATGTACTTGATATTCATCTCGACGATGGGCCAAACGTACCCTGAGTCGCTCATCTCGAGATAGTTGTATCCAATGCGGTCAAGCAGCGCGCAACGCGCCTGTTCGAGAAACCTGGCGTAGCTTCCGTGCCAGACGACCTGCATCGGATCGAGATCGTAGAACTGGACCTTGATGGTGACGGTGGCCGAGATCATCCGGAGTTCGAGCCTTGGGCGGCAAAATCGAAGAAATTGTACCACTGAAAGGGGTCGCGCAGGCACTCGGCCTCGAGACGCCGCGCGTACCGGGTCGCGTGATCGAGAAGCGCGTTCTCCCTCGTTAGGCGCGGCAGGACCACGCGATCGCTGAAGAGTTCCAGCCTCGCCTTCCACCCGCGGCCTTCGCGACGGCAGAAGAACAGGTATACGGGGCAATCCAACAGCGATGCGAGAAGCCAGGGTCCCTGGGAAAACGGCGTCGTGGTTCCGAGGAACGGAATCTGGCAGACGCGGCCGCGCGAAAGAACCGGCACTCGATCGCCGGCGATTGCCACCCATTCGCCTTTGGCAATGCGCTCGCGCAGCGCGATCGCCGTCTCCGGTCCGATCTCGGTGACCTGGACGATGTCGCCGGCGTCCCGGTCGCGGAAGCGCGCGACGAGCCGGTTGTAGTGCTCGGCATTCCGCGTGTGGGCCAGCACCGTCAGCCGTCGCCGCAAGTCCGGATCCATCAACGCCCTGGCAAGCTCGACGTTGCCGACGTGCGACACCACCAGAAGGGCGCCCCTGGGGTCGGCCGCAGCGCGATCCAGCGTGTCCGGATCCTCGAGTGTCATCGCCGAGGGCGGGATGCTGCCGCTCCATGCGGCGAATGCATCCAGTGCGCGCACCGCGAAATCCATCGCATGCCGGTAGCCGTCCCACCAACGCACTCGCCGGCCTTGGATCGAAAAGGCGCGTTCGAGAAAGCCGAACGAGGCGCGCCGCTGGCTGTGCCCCGTGAGGTGGAAGTAGAGGACGATCGGCGCCATCACGGCAACGCATCCGCTGCGGCCGAGCAGTCGGTAGGCTTGTGCGACGAAGCGCAGCCCCCACCATGCGCCGCGTTCCGCTATCTGCGCCCAATGGGTCGTCGCTCCAATGCGGGGCGGACGGTGCCGAAGAATTGACGGGAGCCGAAACAGAGCCGTGGTGACCAAGCGCGCGTGCATTCGGCTGATTCGAAGATTGTCGGCCAGGAGTCTGAAGTTGGACGGATTATCCGCCGGGTAGGTTACGCGAACCGGCAGCATGATCGGGGGCACGCCGCTCCAGAACAGGCGCACCATGATGTCGGTATCGAAGTCCATGCGTGTGCCCAGCCTTTCCGTCGCGAGCAGCCGTTCGACTTCGCGCAACGGGTAGACGCGGAACCCGCACATGCTGTCGGCGATCCGGAGCGAAAGCGTTTCCAGATACACCCAGACGTGCGTCACCCAGCGGCCGAGACGGCGGCCGAGGGGCGCCGAGGCATCGAAGATGGGGGCTCCGCTGACCAGCGCGTGGGGATGGGCGCGGGACAGCGCCAGCAAATCCGGCAGCGCATCGAGATCGTGCTGGCCGTCCGCGTCCACTTGGACGGCGTGGGTGAAGCCGCGCTCGATGGCGAACCGGAATCCGGCGGCGACCGCGGCACCCTTGCCCTGGTTGGTCGGGAACCGTATGACGCTGACGCCCCGCTCGGGGCCATCCAGTTTCCGGATCATCGAGGCGGCAGGCTCGTCGCTCCCGTCGTCGATGACGAAGACCGGCAGACCCAGCGCCTGCAAACGGGCTGTGATCTGCGGCAACGCACGCCAATGATTCCTGCTGGGGACGATGGCGCAGGCACGATGGCTCATTGCGGCACCGTGATCCGTCCGCGCGAGCAGGCTTTCCCGTCGCGGCGGTACTCGAAATCGAGCCGGCCCTTGTCACGCTGGTGGCGGAGATCGAGAACGAGACGGTCTCCCGGCACGATCGTCGCCATGAACTTGACCTGGAAGACCCGCGCGGCGGGGATGTCCACTCCAAGGCACTCCCGTGCGAACGCCAAAGCCCAGTCGATCTGGACTACCCCCGGAAGGATGGGGAGATCGGCGAAATGACCGCGGAACCAGAACAGATCGGGAGGTATCAGGAGGTCCAACCGGGCCTCGTCCGCGGCCACGCGACAATCGCAGACAAGCGGCCGCCGGGGCGCTTCAGTCATGGCACGTGCCGTCGAAGAGGGCCACGAGGTCGGCGGTGCAAGTCTTTCCCATGCTTCCGGTCGGCAATGTGGAGACGAAGCGCCAGCGCTTAGGCAGACCCGCGGCTTCCTGTCCATGAGCCAGCTCGCGCCGCAGCAGCCGTCCCAGCCGGAACGCCCCCAGTTCGGCGAGCCTCGCTCTTCCCGCCTCGGACAATACGACTGCGGCGGCGAGCGTGGTCCGCTCGCCCGGCAGCACGAGGGCGACCGCCTGGGCGACCCACGGCAGGGCCGCCAGCGATTGCTCCACCTCCGGCAATCCGACTCGCTTGCCCTCGATCTTGACCACCCGGTCCGCGCGACCGAGGAGCGAAAAGCCGTCCGGCGAAAGCTCAACGCGATCGTCGGTCGTCACCCAAACCGCCTCATCCACGTGGTGCGCGCGCACCTGGAGCCGCCCCTCTTCGGATGTTCTCGCCTCGACCCCGGGCAGCGGCTGCCACAGGGCGGCCGAGCCGTCCTGGCACCGGGTGGCGAGAGCGCCGGTCTCGGTGCTGCCGTAGATCTCGGTCGGCAGGACACCGAACACCCGGGCGCATTCCCGTGCCGCGGGCTGTGGCAACGGCGCCCCTGCCGAGAAGACCATGCGCGGGCGCCGCTCGGGCGCAAGCGGCTCGATCCCGTCGAGGCGGGTGAGGTGCGCCGGGCTCGACACGATGATGCCCCCGGCCGGCAACGCCGGGACCAGCCCTTCCCAGTACTCCTCCATGGCGGCGGCGAAGGGGCGGCCCGTCAGCAAGGGCCACACGACCTTAAAGGCGAGACCATAAATGTGCTGGTGCGGAACCGTCGCGACGGCGGCTGCTCCGGTGCCTCGGCATTCCCAGCGCGCTTCGAGGGCGGCCGCTTCCCGGTGCAGTTGGCCAACCGACTTCGCGATGCGCTTCGGAGCGCCGGTGGAACCGGAGGTGAAGAACTCGATGGCCATCGCGTTCGGATCGCACGCAATCGGCGGAGGAGGGGGGGCGCCCCGCGGGATGCGGATCCGGCGCTCGGCCGGACCTGGTTCGTCCGCAACGACATGGTCGAAGACGTGCGCCAGTTGGGCCAAGGTGCCGGGACGCGCGTTCGGAAGGATGATGGCCGCGGCCCCGGCGACGCCGAGCCCGAGCACGGCCACGAGGAACGAATACGTATCGTCCGTGACGACCGCGCCGCGGCGGCACCCCGCAGAGGTGACACGGCGCGCCATTTCCCCGACGTCGGCGCGAAGATCGCTGCGGCGCAGCACCTCGCCCGTGCTTGTCCAGCTGACGGCATCGTTCTCGGCGATGCTGCCCGAAAGGATGGCGTCGAGGCTCAGGACGCTCATCCCGCCCATCCTTTCGTCCGACGCCGGACCCAACGCCTGATCACCAGCTCGATTCCCAACATTGCCCCGATCAGCAGGTAGGACAAGAAGCCGTTGTACAGAGTCCAGACGGCGACGTCGCCTGCGAGCGCGGTCCACCATGATGTCGCCGCGTTGGCGAGCAGGAACACGAACCAGACGGCGGTGAGACGCCGCATGTAGCGGCGAGCCGGTTCCGTCGGGATCGCGCCGGTGATCGCGGCAAATCGCTCGATAAGCGTGGGCGGCGAAACGAGCGACCACCCGAACAACGCCGCGAAGGCCAGGCTCATCAGGATCGGATAGGCCTTTGCCGCCGCCATGCCGTCGTAGAACAAAAGCGCCAGCAAACCGGCGCCGACGGCAAGGAAGGGGGCGGAAAAGATGCCGCCCCCGGGATCGCCCTTCGACCACGCCAGCCGGAGGCCCAGCGCCGCCAGGGCCAGAACGACGAAGACGACCGGAGAGACGACGTCGATCGCACCAAGAACGATGAAGGGATACGCGACGCCGAAAGCCGCCAGCAGGATGCTCGAGGCCCGGCGCCTACGCGTTGAGCAGTGCATGGACACGGTCGACCACATCCCCGACCGTCCTCACGGACTTGAACTCGTCGGGCTTGAGCTTTCGGCCCGTCAGTTCCTGGAGCCGCACCATCAGGTCGACGGCGTCGATGCTGTCGAGATCGAGGTCCTCGACCAAGCGGGCATTCAGGGAAATCCTTTCCGTCGGGACTTCGAATACGGACTCCAGGAAACCTCGAAGTTTGAGAAAGATCTCTTCCTGACTCATCGGAGGCCTCCGCGGTGGCCGCGCACGAATTCGGCGAGGGTGTGGATGGTGGAGAAGCTTCTTTTCACGTCATCCGACACCGAATCAATCCGGATCCCGTACGCTTTGCGGATGGCTATGCCGATCTCCAGAGCGTCGATGGAGTCGAGCCCAAGTCCAGAATTGCCAAAGAGAGGCTCTTCACTTTGGATGTCCTCTGGAACGATATCCTCTAGCTTGAGTGTCTCGACGATCAGCTTTTTAAGCTCGGCTTCAAGAGTGCTCATATGCATACATTTCCGAATAATACTGGCGTACGAACGACGTCAGTCTTCGTACGGATTGAGACCGGAAGGGATATCCCAGGAACGGAGAAATGTCCAGATGCTCACCGACCGTGACACGATAGATCGGCCGCCGTTCGGGGACCTTGTACCAGGGATGGCCTTTCGGCAGGAACAAGGGTTCGCAAGTAATGGTGACGAGTTGGAGGTCTGCACCAGCAGCGACGGCAATGTTGGCGAAGCCGCGCTTTATTTCCATCGCCCGGCCGGGCACGCTCCGCGTCCCTTCCGGGAAGATGATGAGATTGTCGCCGTTGCGCAGCGCCTCGGCGCAACGCCTGACGAGCGCCTCGGGATCGAGGTCATTTCGGATATAGCCGGCGCCGACGACGACCGGACGAAGGAACGGGTTTGCCCAGATCTGATGCTTCACGACGCATTGCACGCGCGGCAGCAGCGACATCAGGATGACGACGTCGAGCAGCGACGGGTGATTGGCCACGATCATGCGGCCAGTTGCATCGGCGATGCAGCCGGCCCCGGAGACGCGCAACTCGATGATGCCGAGGACGCGGAGTGCCCCGAGAAACAGGCGGAAACTCCAATGGATCAGGAACTGAATGCGGCGCTGGCAGGCGAGCTTGTCGCGCGACAGCCAGATGATCGGCTGAAACAGAAGGATCGCCATCGCGAGACCACCCAGGCCGAAGGCGACGAAGCCTGCCCCCGTGCCGAAAGCCCGCCATAGGTTCTCCAGCCTACGCACGTCGCCACACCCAGGTGAACCGCTCGCCTTTGGCCGAGCCTTCCCGTTCGTTGGAGCGGAGGAAAGCCGCAAATTCGGCTGACAACGCGGACACGGAGGCGCCGGGTGCCGGCGGGATCGCCTCGATCTCGATATCGTCCTGTCCTTGCGCCGCCCCGAGAAGCATGGCCACGACCGAGGCGGGGACGCTCTGAGGCTCGAGCTCCGAATAGATCTCGGGCAGGGGCTCGTCGTAATGAACGACCAGAACCGGCTCGTCAGGATTCTCCGCCAGGCACATCGATGCCTCGATCAATCCGTAGCCGAACGTGTCGTCGCCCGCCGCCAGGGCCGTGTGCCCCTTGCGGCTGCCGGTGGCTATGGAAAGCAATCCGGCCAGGGCGTGGTGGACGGAAAGGCTGAAATCGGCAGGCGACACCGATCCCAGTTCCGCGAGCGAACGGAGCATGGAGGCCGTCCGGGAATACTCGCCGTGGCGCGATGAGAAGATGAAGCGGGTATCCGCTCCCGGTTGCAGCGCCAGTGCTGCGGCAAGGGTGCGGCGTCCGAGCGGCGTGACGCGACGGCGAAGCGGGGCCGGCAACTTCGCTTCATCGGGGTGCTTCTCGGCAACGTCGCTTGCGCACCATCCCTTCAGGCCGATCCTAAACGCGGGTATGCCCACGGCGTCTGCTCTTTCCTCTCACGACGTGTCCCCCGCTCGGGCTCACCTCTGAACCAGGACGGTTAAGATGTCGTTTAAGCGCAGCATCGGGTTCTTGCCGTCATTTCGCCGCCTGGATGCACTCAGCGGCGGAGATGCTCTCCAGCGATGCAAGGGCCTCGGCCCTGGCCGTCAGATCGAGAAGGAACGGCCCGCCTCTTTCGGCCAGAGCCTCCGCGATCCAAACCCCGGGATGACCGCCGAGGAGGCCTGCCAGTCGCTTCTCGGCGTTCGGCGACATCCTGACGAAGTACGTCCTCCCCTCGTCGGCCCGAAACGCCAGGCGTGACGTGCCCGGCCAATCCCAGAGGGAGGTGGAGACAGTGACGCTGCCGGGCTCGATGTCGCGGAAGAAGGCCTCGCCATTCGGCAAATCGCAGGCGGGCACGCCGTTGAGGTCGATCTCGGGCGACCGCTGGAAATGGTCCAGGGTGGATGGCCGATAGACGACGATGCGCGCCCGGGCGTTGGCAGGTGCTTCCGACCAGGACATCACCGCGCCTTGCCGCGTTCCCTCCCGCACACCTGAGCAGCCGGAGAGCGTCAACACAACGGCCAACACCAAGATCACGGTATGGCGAGACATTGCAGTCCTCATCCGCGCCGCGAGGCATGCGCGAGCAATGCCTAGAAGCTCTTTCTTCGCCCCGCCTGAACGAGGCGCAGTTGGATGTCCTGGTCCAGATTGTTGACCCAACGGCCATAGTTGTGATGGATGTTGCCCTGAGCGTCGAGAAGGTTGCGGCTCGTGTTGTAGACGATGCTGTACGAGGCTTGTGTGAACTTCACGTCCACGACGGCTTCGAATGCCTGCTTGCCGTACGATGCCGTGAGGTGCCCGGGTGCCTTCTTGTCGACCAGCCAACCCCTGGCGACTGCCGCTTCCACGATCTCGCCTTCGATCTCCTGGAGCGACAGTTTCTGCGCCGCAACCGGGACGGGATGGTTGTTGACGTCGTGGATGGGCCGGGTTGCGCAGGCGCCGAGAACAAGCATCATTGCGATGATGAAGTACTTGTGCATCATGAATGTCCGATGTTTCCGCCTTTCGTGATGGTATAGCGTTTGCAACCTGCTTACAACCTGTCAGCGGACATTCCGGGAGCGACGCAAGCCAGCCGGTCGACGGTCTGGCGGATGCACTTGGAAGCTGATTCAGTTCTGATCGGCCTGGCGGCATTGGGCACCGTCGGCGCGGATGAGTTGCTGCGGTGCGCAAACCCTGCCGACAGGTCCTACAGCGACCAGCATTCACGTCCGCTGCGCCGGCGCCAGAGCCTTCTCGGACGCGCTCTCCTCCGCAGCATTGCGGCTGCCGAATTGGGAGGCGAAGAATCCGACGTGGCAATTCGTTGCGACCAGCGCGGCAAACCCTGGGTGTCCGACGGCTCGGGACGCATTCTGCCGGCCAGCGTGAGCCACAGCCGCGATTGCGTGGCTTGCGCGGTTTCGCCGGCGGGTCTCCTCGGGATCGATGTCGAGTATTGCGACCCGCGACGCGACATTCGCGGAATGGGTTCGTTCATCGCCGGAGCGCAGGGTGATGACCTGGATCTTCCCGGCTTCTACAGGCTATGGACCATGCATGAGGCGCACGGCAAGGCGACGGGTCGCGGCCTCCGCTTTCCGGCGCCGTCGTCGCTGCTCCGTGCGGCAACATCCACGGAGCGTGCGCTCGCGATCACATTGGAAGGCGTCGTCTGCCGCTTCCGTAGCGTCGAGCTGAAGGGGTATGCGCTGGCCGTCTGCCTGGCCGAACCCGGCTCCGACCCAAGGAGCCCTGAAACCGGCTAAGGCTCCCTTGGCCGCTCGACGGCGCTATCGTCTTGACCGGGCCACGCCTGGAGTGGTGCCGAGGACACCGATCCCCCCGAACTGTCTTCTGCTGCCAGAGCCCTTGCGGCCTTTCAGATCGGCTCGGAAGCGCCGAGTGGTGCCAATAGCAGTCATTCGGGTGCAAGCTGGCGAGGGCGATGTCCGCCTCTCACAGAAGCCATTCCATGAATGGGTTGCGCCCCCTGAAGATCCAGGCGCATGCGGTCAGACTTCAGCTGTGGACGAGTTGGGCTCGTCGTTTGCCAATCGGCAATCGGTGCGCCGATCATGAGGCGGAGAAACGAAATCCGCTGAGCGCGTCCCGCTCCCCAATCGCCAGGGTGTCAGGAGCAGGCTCTGCCCTCGTGAGCTGGCACACCGTCACCGTTTCGGCATGGCAAACGGGTGGACCGCTTCATACGCACGGCAGGCCCGCAGCACCAGGGCGTCGGCGTATTTCGGGCCGACCACCTGAAGCGCCGCCGGCAGGCCCTCGGTTGTCAGCCCGCACGGCACGGTGGCGGCCGGCTGCTGGGTGATGTTGAACGGGTAGGTGAACGGGGTCCAGTCGAGCCATTCCTTGAAGGTCCGTCCCTCGGGCACCAGCTTCCCCGCCGCGAATGCGGCGAGGGGAAGCTGCGGCGTCAGGAGGAGATCGTAGCTCTGGTGGAACTCGGCCATCGCCCGTCCCATCGTCTCGCGCGCCAGTTCGGTCCGGACGCGGTCGAGGGCGGTGAGCCTGCGGCCGCGCGCGGCATACTCCAGGATCGGCTGGTCCAGCAGCGGCCACTTCTCCTGCGGCACGCCGTCGACCGCATAGGCCAACCCCATGTTCCACAGATCCTCGATCAGGGGGCGGGGATCGCCGATCATCGGATCGGCCTCCTCGACCCTGGCGCCGAGATCGGAGAAGACGGTCGCCGCGCGATCTACCAGGGCCAGGATGTCGGCGTCGCACTGGGCGAACCCGAGGGTGCGGCTGTAGGCGATCCGCAGGCCGCGAACGCCGTCCTCGAGCCCGACGCGGTAGTCCCTTCCGTCGTAGGGTAGCGCGAACCAGTCGCGCGGATCAGGCTCGGCGATCACGTTGAGCATGAGGGCGCCATCCGAAACCGTGCGCGTCATGGGACCGTGGTGGGCCAGCGTCGTGCGCCCTTCCCAAGGGAAAGCAGGCACCACTCCGAAGCTCGGCTTCATGGCGAACGTACCGCAGAAGCCGGAGGGGATGCGGACCGAGCCCGCCGCATCCGCACCGATGTGCAAGGCACCCATGCCGAGTGCCGCTGCAACGGCCGCGCCGCCGCTGGACCCGCCCGCGGTGCGCTCGGGGTCCCAGGGATTGCGGGTGATCCCGGCGAGCGGACTGTCGGTGACGCCTTTCCAGCCGAACTCGGACGAGTTGGTCTTGCCGAGAAAGACGGCGCCGTGCTCGCGCATCCGGGCCACGGGGGGAGCATCGTACGTGCTCGCCGTGTCGGCGGTCACCCGGGAGCCGCGCCGGGTCGGCCAGCCGATTGACGGCACCACCTCCTTGATAGAGGAGGGCACACCGTCGATCAGCCCCTTGGGTTGGCCGCGCTGCCAGCGCGTTTCCGATTCCCGCGCCTCGGCGAGCGCCCGCTCCGGGTCGACGAGCCAGAAGGCGTTGTAGGTGCCGTCCAGTCGCGAAATCCGCTCCAGGGCGGCGCGAGTGGCCTCCACCGGGGACAGCCGCTTGGCGCGGTAGAGACGGACGAGCTCGCAAGCCGTCATCAGGCAGGTCATGGCGTTTCCTCCCATTCTTGCGGTCCAGCTTATGCCACGAGCTGGTTCTTTCCAACAGAATACATGTTCTGTCTGTCGGAACTACAGGCCGGTCAGCCGTTGTGGCCGAGACGGCGCGAAATGTTGGCGGCGGCCTGGATGACCAGGGGCGCCCACCCGACGAGCTTCTCGTGATCGACCCGGAACACGTGCGCCCAGACGTTGACCGCTCCCGCCACGTCTCCCTTGAAGTTGAAGATCGGGGCCGCCACGCCGCGGATCTCGTCGGTCTCCTCCCGGTCGACGACCGCATAGCCCTGGTCGCGGATCGCCTCCAGCTCGCGCACGAAGGCGAGGGGGTCGGTGATGGTGTTCGCCGTGAAGCGGGTGAAGCGGATGCGCTCGACCAGCGCCCGCCGCTTCGGCTCCGGAAGGAATGCGACCATGGCCTTGCCGAGAGCGGTGCAATAGACCGGGGCGCGGTCGCCCACCTTCAGGGCCATGCGCAGGGGCGCCCGGCTTTCGACCTTGTTGACGAAGACGATCTCGGTGCCGTCGAGCACGGCAAGGACGACGTGTTCGTCGGTCGCCTCGTTGAGCCGCCGCATGTCCTCGCTGGCGGTGCGCTGCAGGTCGAAGTCGTTCCACGTCTTCAAGGCCCAGCTCATGACACGAAAGCCGAGCCGGTAGGCGCGGGTCTCGGGGTCGTAGGCGATGAGACCCTGCTCGGTGAGCGCGGTCAGGATGCGGTGACCGGAGCTCTTTGAGAGGCCCGCGGTGTCGACCAGATCGGTGAAGCGCATCGGCTTGGCGGCCCGCCCGAGGGCGTCGAGGACGGCTATGCTCTTGGTGAGGATGGTGCTCTTCGGATCGCTTTCCGGCACGGCGAAAGCCCTGGTTCTTGACATGCGGGGTGGGTTAAGCAAGAGTGACTGATAAGCAGAACAATAGTTCCGATAAACGGAACTCATGTCAACGCCTTTCTCGGGAGGAGACTTCGATGCGCATCTCGATGGTACCCAAGGTGTGCCTCACGACGGCCCTTGCGCTGTCGTTCGTGACCGCAGCGTCGGCGGCCGAGTTCACGATGAAGCTCGGCCACAGCAACCAGCCCGACCCCAAGGACTCGGTGTTCCACGCCTGCGCGCTCAAGTTCGAGGAGCTGGTGGAGAAGTATTCGAACGGGCGGATCGACGTCGCCATCTTCCCCGCCTTCCAGCTCGGGAGCGAGCAGGAACAGGTCCGTGCGAGCCAGCTGGGGACCCAGGAATCGACCATCATCTCGACACCCAACCTCAACGTCTTCACCCGTTCGTTGGGGTTCCTGACGCTGCCCTACATCTTCGAGACCGTCGAGGAGGGGCGGGCGGTCATCGACAAGAGCTGGGACCAGATGAACCAGTGGTCGGTGAAGGAGGCGGGCGTCCGCCTGATCACCGTCATCGATGCCGGCTTCCGCGACCTCACCAACTCGAAAAAGCCGGTGAAGACGCTGCAGGACCTGCGCGACATCAAGGTCCGGGTGCCGCAGAACCCGATCATGATCGGCGCCTTCAAGAGCTGGGGCAGCGAGCCGATCCCGCTCGACTGGTCGGAGACCTTCAACGCCCTTCAGCAGAAGGTCGTCGACGGCCAGGAAAACCCGATCAACGTGTTGCTGGCGGTCAAGTTTTACGAAGTCCAGAAGTGGGTCACCGAGATCGGTTACGTCTACCAGAGCAATTTCCTGGTCGCTTCGGAACGCTGGCTGCAGAGCCTGCCCAAGGAACTCCAGGAGGTGGTCATCCGCGCCGGCAAGGAGACCACGGCGTGGGAGCGCAACTACATCGAGGAAGTCACGAAGAGCGACATCAAGCGGCTCAAGGAGGACCACGGCATCGTCTTTCTCGGCCCGCCCGAGGATAAGCCGGAATGGATCCGCCGGGCCCGCGGCATCTGGCCCGACTTCTACGAGTTCATCGGCAACGGCAGCAAGCAGAAGGGCAAGGAGGTCGTCGACTACGTGGTCTCCGTCGCCCGGGACGTGCGGGGAAAGAAGTAGGCTCACAACGTCCTATCGCCCTCACGAAGGGGAATAAGGGGGTGCATCGGGGTTCGCCGCGGAGCACCCCCCCTCCGCCTCCTCCTTCAAGGGGGCGCGAAGAAATGCCGCGGCAGCGGGAGCGGTCATGCGCAAGGCCCTGCGCCTCATCGACGCATATTTCGAGGAAGGCGTCTGCGCCGGTCTCCTCGTCCTCCTCATGAGCTTCCTCATGATCCAGGTCGTGATGCGCTATGTCTTCAGCATGGCGCTGGCCTGGAACGAGGAGCTGACCCGCTTCTTCTTCGTCTGGTTCTCCTATCTCGGCGCCAGCCTCGGCGTGCAGCGCCAGGGCCACATCCGGGTGCTTTCGTTCATCCTGCTGCTGCCGAACGTAACGCTGCGCCGGGTGGCGCTGCTGATCTCCGACGCCGTGTGGCTGGCCTTCATGCTGATCATCTTCTACTACAGCTTCGAGTTTCTCGGGATCGTGCGACAGTTCCCGCAAGGCTCGGCGGTGCTCGACATCCCGCTGCTATACGCCTACGCGATCATCCCCGTGGGATTTCTGCTCATGAGCCTGCGACTGCTGCAGCTCTATTGGCGGAGCTGGACGGATCTGGGCGCTCTTGCGCCTCTGGAAGGCGCGGCGGGCGAGGCAGCGGTCGGGGGACCGAAGCCATGATGCTCGTCATCGTCTTCGTCGTCGCGCTCGTCCTCGGGGTGCCGATCCTAGCCACCATCGGTTGGGCGACCGTCGCGCCGATCTTCCTTGACGGCCGCATCCCTATGACGATGGTGATCCAGACCCTCTACACCGGGGTCGACCAGTTCCCGCTCATCGCGGTCACCGGCTTCATCCTGGCCGGTGCGCTGATGGGGGTTTCCGGCATTACCGACCGCATCATCGAGGTTGCCTCCAGCATGGTCGGAGGCGCGACCGGCGGGCTCGCCATCGTCACCATCCTCGCTTGCATGTTCTTCGCCGCGATCAGCGGTTCCGGCCCGGCGACGGTGGCGGCGATCGGCGGCGTCATGCTGCCCGGCATGTTCCGCGCCGGGTACGGCCGGCCCTTCGCCGGCGCGGTGGCGGCCTCGGGAGGCGTGCTCGGGATCCTTATCCCGCCGTCGAACCCGATGATTATCTACGGCGTGGTTGCCAGCGTCTCGATCACCAAGCTGTTCATGGCGGGACTGGTTCCGGGGGTTCTGGTCGGGGTACTGATGATGGGGGCCGCCTACCTGGACGCGCGGCGGCGCGGCTACAAGGGTTCAGGGGAACGGCTGAATCCGCGCCGCCTAGGCCGCGCCCTCAATCGCGGCAAGTGGGCGCTGATGGCGCCGCTCATCATTCTCGGCGGCATCTACGCCGGCATCTTCACACCCGTCGAGGCTTCGGCGGTCGCCGTATTCTATGCGCTCTTCGTCGGCGTGTTCGTCTACCGCTCGCTGACGTGGCGCACGCTACTGCAGTCACTGACCCAGACCGCCATGGTATCGGGCACGGTCATCGTCATCGTCGGCATCGCGCTTTCGTTCGGCCGCCTGCTGACGATCTACCGCATCCCGGTCATCATCGCCGAGGCGCTAAGCACGATCTCGACCGAGCCGGTCGTCATCCTGTTCCTGATCGCCGCGTTCCTGATCTTCATCGGCACCTTCATGGAAACGCTGGCGCAGATCATCATCCTGACCCCGGTATTCCTGCCGCTGATCAAGAGCCTGGGGATCGACCCCATCCATTTCGGCGTGATCTTCGTCGTCTGCTGCGAGATCGGATTCCTGACGCCGCCGTTGGGCGCCAATCTGTTCGTCGCCATGAAGCAGGCAAACGTGACCCTGGAGGCCGTGTCGAAGGCGGTCATCCCGTTCCTCGCCGCCCTCATCGGTGGCTTGGTGCCGATCATCCTGTTCCCGCAGATCTCGCTGTTCCTGCCCAACCTGCTGATGGGGCGGTAGCGGCGCCTACCGTCATTCCGGCGGAAGCCGGGACGACGAGAAATCTACGAGTCACGGCGGGACCCTGAATGGCGAGGAATTCGGCCTCATCCTGAGCCTGTCGAAGGATGGGGCGGGGTGCGCGGCCTCATGGTTCGACAGGCTCACCATGAGGCCACATCAAACGCGGTGACGGGTCTCAGTCGTGGATGCGCAGCTTCTGCGTCTCCATGAAGTGCTTCGTGTAGTCGTGGCGGGCGACGTGGAAGTCGAGCAGCACCGGCACGCCGCGCTCGTTGGCAGCCAGCGCCGCATGCAGTGCCGGCTCGACCTGTTCGGGGTCGTCGACGCGGATCCCCTCGCAGCCCTGGGCGCGGGCGATCGCAGGCAGGTCGGCGGCCACCTTGAACTGCGTTCCGACGAACTCCTGCTGCTTCAGCACCTGGGTGTACTGCGGCCAGCCGAACGCCTGGTTGTTGAACACCACCCAGGTGACGCCGCACTTCCATTCCGCGGCGGTGGCCATCTCCATCATCGCCATCTGCAGCGCGCCGTCGCCGGCGACGCAGACGACCTTCTTGTCCGGCCGCGCCAGCTTGGCGCCGATCGTGCCGGTGACGCCGAAGCCCATCGCCGTCTGCTCGGCCATCGGCACACAGTCGCCCGCGTCCAGCACCTTGTAGTAGGGCCAGTAGTAGCACCACAGGTCGGTGGCGCCGTTCTCCTTGACCAGGATGGTGTCCTTGCCGAAT
Organism: Rhodospirillales bacterium; assembly: GCA_018432935.1. GTDB lineage: Bacteria > Pseudomonadota > Alphaproteobacteria > Rhodospirillales > Shumkoniaceae > JAHDSF01. The sequence continues at coordinate 50,685 of JAHDSF010000019.1, forward strand.
ACCCGGTTGATGGCGGCCAGCACCTGCGGCGGCCGGATCGGACTGCGCTTCTCGGCGCCCTCGCGGTCGGTCCCCTCGAGGAAGGCTGCGCGCGCCTGGGCGACCTGCGATACCCGCTGCGCCCTGGCCGCCGGCTCGATCAGGGGCCGCAGGGCCGCTGCGATGTCCTCCAGCGCCAGGGCGGCGTCGCCCACCACCGCCACATCGGGCCGCCAGTTCATGGCGATGGTATCGGCGTCGATGTCGACCTGGATGAACTTCGCCCCCTTGGGGAAGGCGCTCCAGGACAGCGTCGAGAACGCCTCGAGGCGGGAGCCGACCGACACAATCAGGTCGGCCGAGTCGTAGTAGGCCTTTCCGCCCTCGGTGAAGTAAAGCCCGACCAGGCCGTAGAACAGCTCCGAATCCTCGGCCATGATACCGCGGCCGCCGGGGGTTGCGAAGACGGGGATTCCGGCCGCCTCGCTGAGGGCGCCGACGGCCGCCGACGCTCCTGCTGAGACGGCGCCGCTGCCGCACAAGAGCAGAGGCCGCTCGGCGCGCGCGATGAGTTCGGCGGCGGCCGTGGCGGCGGATGCCTCGGGGCGGGTACGCTGGCGGCCGAGATGCGGCCGGTAGGGCATCTCCATCTCGACCTTCTCGGCGGCGACGTCGCTCGGCAGGTCGATGAACACAGCGCCCGGTCGGCCGTTGCGGGCCAGCGAGAAGGCACGCTGCATCACCCAGTTGGTTCGCCGCGGGTCGTGGATGCGGAACGCCCACTTGGTCACCGGCTTCATCAGCGCCATCGTGTCCAGCTCCTGGAACGCCCCCATGCCGTCGTGGGCCTGCACCACGCTGTTGGCGATCGCGATCACCGGCACGCAGCCGCAGGTCGCCTCCAGGAGCCCGGTCACGAGGTTGGTGGTTCCCGGGCCGGGATTGGAGAAGACGATGCCGGGTTTGCCGCTGACGCGCGCGTAGGCGTAGGCCAGCGCGACCGCCCATGGTTCATTGCGGACCAGCACAAACTTGATGCCGGTGTGGGCGACCAGGTCTTCGATCAGGTTCTGGGGGTTGCCCGGGAGGCCGAACACGTACTCGACGCCTTCCGCGGCCAGCGCCTTCGCGATCGCGTGCCAGGCTGTGCACCTCATGACGCTTGCTCCCTCGCTAGTTCCACTTGACAGAACTTGTGTTCCGTGATGTGAAAGGATCGCGGATCGCGGCGTTGTTGTCAATGTCGGCCCGACTGCTTGCCGCGATCCCTCGGCCGGTCCCATCTGCTGGGATGTCTCGCAACGTCACGCAGCCGCCGACAGTCCGGGGAGGAAAACCATGAGCGCAGAGAAGACGTTCGGCTACTACAAGGAAATCGCAGCCCGACTTCGCCTGCCGGAGCTGGCCTACATCGACGGCGGGTTTCGGCCCGCCAGCTCGGGCCGGGTGTTCGAGAACGTCAACCCGGCGACCGGAGAGGTGCTCGGCACCGTTGCCCATTGCGACCATGCGGACGTCGACCTCGCTGTTAGGGCGGCCCGCCGCGCCTTCGAGGATGGCGGCTGGTCGCATGCCGCGCCCGAGCACCGCAAGGCGGTGCTGCTGAGGCTCGCCGAGCTGGTCCGGCGGCACACCGAGGAGCTGGCGGTGATGGAATGCCTGGACACTGGCAAGACCATCACCGACTGCCTGCACGAGATCGGCAACGAGGTGCCGACGTTCTTCCAGTGGTACGCCGAGCTGATCGACAAGACCTTCGGCAAGGTCGCGCCCACCGGCAGCGACGCCCTGGCACTCATTGTCAAGGAGCCGATCGGGGTGGCCGGGCTGGTGCTGCCGTGGAACTTTCCGCTCCTCATGGTGGCCTGGAAGCTGGCTCCGGCGCTGGCTGCCGGCTGTTCGGCGCTGGTCAAGCCGGCCGAGCAGACCCCGCTCACCGCCTTGCGCCTGGCCGAGCTGGCCGCCGAGGCCGGCGTGCCGCCCGGCGTGCTCAACGTCCTTCCCGGTTTCGGCGAGACCGCCGGGCAGGCGATCGGCCGCCATCCCGATGTCGACGTCGTCTCGTTCACCGGCTCGACCGAGGTCGGCGCCTACTTCCTGAAGTATGCAAGCGAGAGCAACCTCAAACCGGTCGGCCTCGAGATGGGCGGCAAAAGCCCGTTCATCGTGCTGGACGATGCCACGCTCGACGACAACCTGATCGACAATGCGGTCAGGTCGGCGTTCTGGAATGCCGGGCAGAACTGCTCGGCCAACATGCGCCAGATCGTCGCCGCTCGGATAAAGGACGACTACCTCGCCAAGGTGTTGGAGAAGACCAAGGCGATGAAGGTGGGCGCACCGCTCGACCCGGCGACCCAGATCGGCTCGATGATCACCGCCGAGCATCAGAAGCGCGTGCTGGGCTACATCGAGACCGGCCGCCGCGAAGGCGCCAAGGTGGTCGCTGGCGGCGGCCCCACCGCCGGCCAAGGCGGCTATTTCGTCGATCCCACGGTGTTCGATGAGGTCAGCCCGGAAATGACCATCGCCCGCGAGGAGATCTTCGGCCCGGTGCTGGGCGTCATTCCGGTCAAGGACGTCGAGGAGGCGGTGAGGATCGGGCGGCAGACCGAGTACGGGCTCCACGCGACCGTCTTCACCAGGGACGTCGACCGCGCCATCCAGGTGGCGCGGCGCCTGCCGTGCGGGACGGTCGCCATCAACGGCTTCACCGAGGGCGACATCAAGACCCCGTTCGGCGGCTATCGCCGCTCGGGCTCGCTGGCCCGCGACAACGGCACGGAAGCCCTGGACCAGTATCTGCAGACGAAGACGATCTGGATCAGTGTCGGGTAGCAAACCGGTCCGACGTCTGGAGCGGAACCCTTCCGCGGCGTGACCCGGCATCGTCCCGGCCGGCGCCGGCACGACCGGCGGGATCATGTGGGAGGGCGGCCGCAGGGCCGATCTTCTCGCGCCTGCGGGGCTGACCGGTCGCCGAGCAGAGGATCGGCCAAGCGGCTTTCAGCGGCTGGTTGAGCGCACTGTTGGCGGTGAGACTGTCGTAGAGGATCCAGCCGGCCCCTCCTATGCCGATCGCTACACCGCGATGATCAGGAAGACCGACACGCCGGCAGCGACGGCCATGGCGACGAGAGCGATCGCAGTCACCAAGCCGTCCCGTCCCATCAGGCCGAGGCTGGCCAGGAGGAGAGCGGCGGCCGGTACGTCCACTCCCCAGGGGACCACCGCCAGCGGGATCATCAGCCCGCCCATGATGATGACGCCCACCGACACGGCGTCGGACCAGGGCCGGTGGACCAGCCGACGGCGCGAACCTCCGTCCCATTCCGGGAAAGTGCCGCCGGACGTCGGCTGCTGGCCTATCCGCCGCCGCCTTCCGACTGCTGCAGCACGGTAATGTCCTCCCGCGAGAACGGAAGCTTCCAGCCGCCGGCATGGCGGTCGAAGACGGCGTCGGTGGCCGGCGCGGAGTTGAGAGAGGAATCGGGCCCCTCCCTCGCAAGCACGGCCGTCAGCCTCCCCTCGGGCGAGAACACGAGGTCCTCGACCGTGCCGTAGCGGGAACCGTCCTTCAGCGTGACGAAGGTCCCGGTCAGCTCGGTGAAGCGGTTGTCCCCGGCGTCCAGGGGCTTGTCGAGCTTCTCGTCGACGAAATCCGTTCGCGACGCCACGCTGTCGGCGTCGATGGGCAGCGTCACGCGATCGTGCGCGCTGCCGACCCGCACCTCGCTCCAGGGAACTCGGAAAAGGTTCGGGCTGAGGTCGCCGTCGGTTCCGGCTTCGATGATGAGCGCTTTGACCGTGCCGCGACGATCGACGATCACGTTATTCACCTCGCCGATCGGCTCCTGACCACGGCCGTAAACCTTGGCGCTCATCAGGTCGGAGGCGCGCCAGCCGGCGCCGGCCCGATTCTGGTCCGGCGCCCCCGCCCCGACCCGGGCGGACCCTTCCTCCTGCCCTTTGGCGCCACGATCCGCGGCGGCGGCGTTGGTGCCCGTGACAAGAGACAGCACAAGGGCGGCGGCGGCCAAAGCCTTCGTCAAGCGCGTCATTGCGATCCTCCTCTCGTCTGCAGGCTGCGGGGCGCGATCAGTCACGGGCGCTGTCCTCCTCGAATGGTCGAAGCACGGCCAGATCAGCGGTCGAGAAGGGGAACCGCCACAGCCCCACCGCCCGGTCGTAGTAGGTCTCGTCGTAGGGCAGCGAATAGCGGGCGGGATCGGCGCCTTTCCCGGGCTGCACGACGAGCCCGATCAACTTGCCTTCCGGGGAGAAGACGAGGTCTTCGACCAAGCCGTAGCCTTCCCGCCCCGCAAAGGTCGCGAAGGTGTCGACGAGTTCGGTCACGCGGTAGCTGCCGGCCATCACGGCGACATCCAGCGGGGCGTTGGCGAACACGGAATAGCGTCCGACGGTGTCCGGGCCGACGGGGGTGCGAACCTGATCGAGGTTCGGCGACAGTTCGACGTCCTTCCAGGGCACCCAGAAGGGGGCCGTTCGTTGGAGGGTGCCACCCGGCGATACCAGCACGCTCTGGATCGTCTCCTCGTCGTTGACGATGATGTTTCGGACCGTGCCGATCCGCTTGTCCTGTTCTCCCAGGACAGGCTTGCCGATAAGCGACGACCCCAGCCAGCCGTCGCGCGCCGGAGCTTCGTTCCACGCGGCAAGCGCATCCCTGATCCTGGCCGCGTCGCTCCGGTCTGCTTGCTGCGCGGAAGCGGACGCCGCCGCCAGGGTCATCCCGACGGCGATGGCGGTCACGGTCTGTCGCAGGGCGGCCGCGGTCATGCTCGTCTCCTCTTGCTATCCGGTCGGACCCGAGAGGGCGGATGCCGGGACGCCCTCTGTCAGGAAACCTCGGCAATCTCGGAAGCACCGGCAACCTTCGCCCTTGCTAATGACCCGGAGACGCTCTCCCTCGGGACAGAAGGGACCCGCCTACCGGAGGTCGGCAAAAGGGCGGGCCACAGGAGCCTGCGGGGGGAGAGCCCGCGGGGATCGTCCTTTGCGCGGAAGGCTGGATTCTGCGTGGCAGGGGCCGCCTCTGACTTGAGGATCATCGAGGCGCTGGCCGGCTGGCTGTGAGGCGCGAGGCTGCCGGGCGCAGCTAGCGGTCCCGCCAGTCGGGGATCCAGTCGGGGCCAGGAAGGCGGCCGCGGTCCAGGTTGTGGATGGCGGCGCGGCACATGTCGAGAACCGCTTCCCGCGTGCTGGCGCCGATGTGGGTGGTGGCCAGCATGTTCGGCAGCGCCAGCAGCTCGCGGTCGGGCCACGGCTCGAGGGCGAACACGTCGAACGCCGCCGCGGCCGGGCGTCCGCTTGCGAGCGCCGCCTTGAGCGCCGTCTCGTCGACGATGCCGCCGCGCGCCGTGTTGATAAGCACCGAGCCTGTCTTCATCGCCGCCAGTTCGGCCGCGCCGATCATGTGGCGGGAGGCGGGCGTCAGCGGCAGGTGGAGGGTGACGACGTCGGATTCCGCAAGCAGGACGGCGAGCGCCACCGTCGTGATCCCGTGGGCGCGGTAGAACTCGGGGTAGTCGCGGATGTCGTGGACCAGGATGCGGCAGCCGAACGGCGCCAGCAGTGCGACCAGCTCCTTGCCGATGTGGCCGCAGCCGACGATCCCCACCGTCTTGCCGGACAGCGTGTTGCCGATCTGCCGCCGCCAGGTGCCGGCGCGCACCTCGCTGTTGACGACCGAGACCCGGCGCAGGGCGCTGATGGCGTAGGCCAGGGTCAGCTCGGCGACCGACCGCTTGTTGATGCCCGGGGTCCAACCCAAGAGAATGCCGCGGCGGGCCATCTCGGCGAGGTCGAGGGTGTCGAGGCCGACCCCGATCTTGGAGACCAGCCGCAACTCGGGGACGGCATCGAGGAGGGCGTCGTCGATCCGCTCGAGGCCGCAGATCGCCCGGTCGCAGCCGCGCAGGAACGCGATCAGCTCGTCGCCCTTCAGCGACTCTTTCCCTTCCTCGTTGAACCGGGCATCGGGGTGGGCGGCGAGAAGCTCCTCGCGCAGGCCCGGGATGCGGACGAAATGCGGGGCGCAGACGGCGACGCGGGTCATTCCTGTTCTCGTGCTCGGGATTCGCGGCGGAAGATGTAGAGACCGGTGGCGACGACGACGGCGGCACCGGCCAGCGTGGTCCAGGCGGGGGCGGCGCCCCAGATCGCCAGGTCGAACAGCACGGCCCACGCGATCGAGGTGTACTCGAACGGACTGACGACCGAGGCGGGCGCTAGCTTCAGCGCCAACGTCATCGCAATCTGCGCGAAGCCGCCGACCAGCCCGGCTCCCAGGTAGAGGAGGAGTACCTGGGGGGTCGGGGTGACCCATACCCAGGGCATGAACAGGGTCGCCACCACGCTGCCGGTGACCATGTAGTAGAAGACGATCGTGTAGGGCTTCTCGGTGGTGCTGAGCATGCGCACGAAGATGATCGTGAACGCCCAGCACAGCGTGCCGGCAAGCGCAAACAGGGTTCCGGCACCGACCGTCCCGGAAGGATTCATGGCAATCAGGACGCCGACGAAGCCGACCAGAATCGCCAGCCAGCGGTGCCAGCCGACTTTCTCGCCCAGCAGCGGGATCGCCAGCATGGTGGCGAAGATCGGCACCGACATCGCGATTGCCTGGCCGTCGGCCAGCGGGATCAGCTGAAAGGCGCTGAAGAAGCAGAGGTTGCCGACCATCCCGGCGATGGCGCGGAAGCCGTGGCCGAACGGCCGCGAGGTCTTCAGAGTGCCGAGCCCGCCCGAGCCGAGCACGAACGGCATGATCAGCGCGGTGGCGATGACGTTGCGGAAGAACACCGCTTCCAGCGCGTGGTACTCCGGCCCGATCAGGCGCACGAACATGTTCATGGCGCCGAACAGCCCGACCGCGACCACCATCATCAGGATGCCGACGGCGTTCGAGCGGCTGCGGCTCGCGGCGGAGGGAAGGGCGGAAAGGTCTGGCATCGGCGGCGGGCAATCGGCGGCGGGAAGCGCGAGGATAGTCCGCCAGCAGTCGCGCTGTCGAGCGGACCGTTCCTCGTGTTTCGACAGGCTCAGCAGGAAGGCTGCGAGACGCTTGGCAGCACGGCGGCCTCATCCCGACCGTGTCGCAGGATGAGGCCCGACTCGTGCTCCCGCGGGGGCGGCTGCTAACGCTTGGCCGGCCCGCCGGTCTCGGCGCGAGACAGGAATTGGTGGGTGACGTTCGGGATGTTGCTCTTCAGCCAGCCCGCCATTTCCTCCTCCTCGCGGAGGATGTCGGTGCAGATACGGGCCGTCTCGGCGTCGCCGAAGTGCTCGGCGGCGCCGATGAGCACCGAGTACGAGCTGATTTCCATGTTTTCGAAGGTATAGCTGGCGATGCCGGTCTTCACCACCTCGTCGGTCGGGAACAGCCCGCCGAAGGTCTGCATGACCCCCGCCATCTTGCCCATCGCGTCCTTGATGGTCGAAGTGTCCTCGCCGTGCCGCTTGAGGCAGCTCTCCAGCCGTTCCGCCTGACGCCGGGTCACCTCCAGGTGTTCCTTGAACTTGGCCTTGAGCTCCGGATAGCTGTCGACTCGCCCGATCTGGCTCTCGAGCAGCTTTGCCGCCTGCATCTCCATGCCGTGGGCGTCCCGGATCCAGTCGATGTATTCCTCGCGAGTGTTCGTCGCCATCGTGCTCCTCCATATGCGGAAAGGGGGCGCGCTTCGCGGCGGCGAGGCCGGCCGGCGATCCATTCGCGCGCACCATCACAGAGGACGAATCGGAGCGATTTATTCCGCCGTCCTGGCGTGGCGCTCACTCCTCAGGCGGCGCCCCAGACCCGGACCTTGAAGCCGAGTTCCTGGCACAGTGCGACCATTTCGGCGAATACGTCGCCGTAGGCGAAAGCGATGTGGTTGGACATGTAGTGGGCCATGATGACGTCGCGCTCGACGCCGAGCCAGGTGGTGTGGATGGGCCATTGCGGGGTGGCGCCGCGCCACCACTCGTTGCGCTTTTCCTCGGGCATGGCGACGATCTCGCCCCGGCCGATGTCCATCCACAGGGCGTCGTCCCTGACGAAGCAGCGGGCCCAGGTGACCTTGCCGGGCAGGCCGTAGCCGGCGAAGGTGCCGCCCGGGATCGGGAACTTCCTGCGGACCTGGCGGTAGGAGTGGACGCCCTTCAGGCTGTCGGGGTCCTGGTTGTAGGCATAGGCGCCGCCGTTGCCGGAGTTGCACAGCATCCATACCGTGCGGCCCTCGTGCTGGCCGCCCCAGCGCATGTCGTGCATGAACACGGCGTGGTGCAGGCCCTTGGCCTTCAGCAGGCGCTTCATCAGCTCGGCCGGCAGCACGTTGCCCTGGTCGGCC
>JAHDSF010000020.1 GCA_018432935.1 Rhodospirillales bacterium
ATGATTGACGATCCGCGTGAAGCAGCCGCAGAACCAGCACATCGAATCGCAGAACGGAATGTGGAAATACAGCGACAGCGGCGTCCCAGCCGGCATCGCCCCCAGCCACCCGCCATACGCATCCCCGCCCACACCTTCCCGGAAGTGCGGCGCCGTCGGATAGCTCGTGTAACGCGGGACCCGAAGGTCGTAGCGCTCCGCCCGCAGAGCCTGGGCGGAGGGACGGTCCAGGGCGTCCAGCATGGTCCTACCTGCCCATCCCGGCGCGGGGCGGCAGCCCTGCCGAAGGACGCAACGTCGCAAGGTCGACCCCGACCCGCTGCGCGACCTGCACGATCTGGTCCTTGACCCGGCCCAGCCAGGGGGTGTTCGGGGCGGCCAGGGCGACAAGATCGGTCCACGCCTGCAGGGCGCCCGCCGCGTCGCCGCCCTGAAGCAAGGCCAGGCCCAGGTAATAGCGCGAAGGCCCGTCGTACGGATCCTTTTCGAGAGCTTCGCGGAACGCCTCGCGCGCCGTTGCGGCGACGGCGCCCTCCCCGGCCAGCACGAGGGCGTCGCCCCAGGCCGACAGCGCCTCGGGCGCGCGGCCGCTGACTGCGACCGCCCGGTCGAACGCGTCGGCGGCCTCGCGGTAGCGCTTCAGGGCGCGGTAGGTCCGGCCCAGCATCATCCAGCCCTCCGCCTGCCCGGGATCCGCCTCGAGCCGGGCGCGCAGCGCCGCCGCCCGCTCGGTGGGATCGCCCATCGCCGCCGGCATCGCGGCGACGGCAGCCGGCTGGGGGTGTGGGCGGCCGACGAGCGCCGGCGAGCCGACGACGGAATAGGTCGCCACGCTGCCGCCGCCAAGCGCCAGCATCAGGGCGGCAGCGGCGGGCCAGCCGGACGGCAGCGCCTTCGCTTTCCGGCACCCGCTCTGTCGGCGCCGGGCGTCGGCCGCCAGCAAGCGCCGCTGGATCTCGGTGCGCAGCGCCTCCGCTTCGGTACCGCTGATCAGCCCCCGTTCGAGGTCGCGCCCGACCTCGCCGAGCTGGCCGCGGTAGATGGCGTCGGCGTGGTCCGCCCCGGCCGGGACGGATTGCCGCTTCAGGAGCGGCCGCGCCAGCACCGCGGCGACCGCGGCGGCAAGCGCGCAAGCGATCAGCCAGAAGGTCATTGCTCCACCTCCGCTGCCTCGCCCGCTCGCGGCCCCGCGTGCTGCCAGTAGCCGGCCTGCTTGAGGGCGTCCGCCGCCTCGGGCGGCATGTAGTTCTCGTCATGCTTGGCCAGAACCTCGTCGGCCATGAAGACGCCGCCCTCGAGGCGGCCTTCGGCGACAACGCCCTGCCCTTCGTCGAACAGGTCGGGCAGCAGGCCGGTGTAGCGTACCGGCACCGCGTGCACGGTATCGGTGATCCTGAAGGCCACGGTGGCGCCGGCTGATTGGGCAAGACTGCCCTCCTCGACCAGGCCGCCAAGGCGGATTCGCCGATCGCCCGCGAACCCCTGCGCCGCAACTTCCGAGGGCGTGTGAAAGAAGACGATCCCCGATTCCATCGCCGCCAGCGCAAGCGCACTGGCCACGCCGAGGAGACCGAGCCCGACAACCATGAAGGTCAGACGCTTGTGCTTTGGACGCATCGCAGACCCACTACGGCTGAAGCTGATTTCGGCGGGGAAAGAATGGCGGCCGGTCGGGCTTGCCGACCGGCCGCCATCGGACGGTTACAGGTCGCCGGGCGAGGACGGCGTCCCGCCGATCCGAGCCTGCATGCCAGGGGCGAACAGGTTGCCCGCGTTGGGAATGCAGAACCCGGAGGACGGGTCGTAGCCCGCGGCACCGACTTCCGGCAGCTCGAAGACGATGTCGTCGAAGGTGCCGTCGCCGTCGCTGTCGGTCGTCCCGTGACCGTTCGGGATCGGCAGCGACGGGTGATCGAACGGCGCCTGGTCGCACTGCACGCGCCGGTCGGTGAGCGTCTTCATGAACGCCACCACCGCCGCCAGGTCATCGTTCTCGGCCGTCACGGGGGCCCCCAGCTGGGCTGCCAGGGCAACGCAGCGCGCGCTGTTGACGCCCAGGCTGTCGGCTTCGGGTCCGCTGGTGAACTCGGCATCGCACATGCCCATCGGAGCCTGAACCAGGATGGATGTGTTGCTGCCGCAGTTCTGGCCGGCGAGAGTGCCGACATCGCCGGTGCCCAGAAGGCCGTTGCCGGATTCGTCGCCGGCAGTACAGCCGGTCACCGGATCCGGATTGGACGGCGAGAAGTCACGGCGGTTGCCGCCGCGATTGTAGAACCTGACAACGTTCCGCAGCGAAGGGTACCCACCCCACGAGAAGTACGGCGGGGTCAACGCGACGTTACGGATGGTCGGCACTTTGGCGGTCGTCGCGTCACCGATCTTGGGCGTCACGAGCAGAGCGTTCACATCGCCGTTGTTGGCGTCGAGAAGCGCCTGCAGCTCGGGATCGGACACCGGGGTGCCGTTGTCGCGCAGCTCCTGGAGCTGCCGGATGAACGACAGCGGGTTGCCATAGGGGTCACGGCCGCCGTTGATGCGGTCGCTGAACGGCGAGCGCAGACCGACCGACTGGAAGCCGTTATCGTGCGAGTCGAGCTGGAACCCGGCGTTCGGTGCGCCGTTGCCCCCGAACAGGATCGAGAACGGGATCGCATCGTCGCCCTGGAACTGGGCGAGAGAGAAAGTCTCGGGCCCGGTGTGGCAGGCCGTGCACTGGCCGGCCGCCCCCTGCTCCGGCGGCGGCGCCGGAAGGCCGATGGCAGGAATCGCCACCGTATGGAAGATCGAGCAGCCCCGGACGACAAGCTCGTCCGCGGTGCCGCCGCAAGGTCCGACGAGCCCCAGGCCTGGAATGTTGGGGGGAAGCGTCAGGGTCTCGTTGTCGACCACGGTATCGAAGTCGCTCTGGTTCGAGATCAGAGTCCGCTCGTAGAGCATCACCGCGATGCCCCAGAACAGCGGGAAGTTGAGCTCCGCCTGGGTGTAGCCGTCGCCGCCGCTCTTCTGCTCGAGCTGGCCTTGCGCGTTGATGTCGAATGCTCCCCGCGCGCTCCACCAGTCGCGGCTGAACGCCTGCTGGATCATGTAGAGGTACGAGTTTCGCTGGCGGAGGCCGAGGCCGCTCGGATCGCGTAGCGAGCCGAGGACGCTGTCTCCCGGATGGACCTTCTGGCCCGACAGCGGGCGCGTGCTAGCCGACAGCAGGCGCTTGCCGAGATCGGGGAAGCGTCGGGCATCGCACGACATTTCGAGGGCGCTGAGGGGCGGACCAACGGCCTGCGAGGCGAGGCTGGCGTTCGCAATCTCGACCCAGGTCAGGTCGAGGTTGCGGCCGTTCGCCTTGACCAGGCGAAGCTGCGGGTTGTTCTGAATGTCCCGCATGCCGAACACACCGACGCCGTTGAACGTATTGTTGGCGCGGCCGTCCCAGAAGCTGCGGTGGTTGAAGACGGCATTGATCTGGGTCGGCGTGTTGCGGGGTTCGACCAGCCGGAACGGGCCGTCGACCGCGCACGGATCGGTATGGTGGAAGCCCGGGCTCTGGGTGAATGCGGTATCGAAGGCGCCCGACGACGAGATGCGGTCGTTGGTCGTGGTGATGATCTCGGAGTTGCGGTCTGCCTCGTCGACCAGCCGGTGCAACGGCAGATCGGCGGCGACCAGTTCGACGTTCGGTCCGGCGGGCGTTCCGGATGGCAGTTCGCCGAGCGAGTTGATGGTGTTGTTGCTGACGGTGGCGCCGAACTCGGTGTCGCCGCCGGCAATCGTCTCGTCCAGAAGTCCCGGCGAGAGCTGATTCTTGAGGCGGGTGTCGGCGCCGGCGTTGAAGTGGCAGGTGGCGCACGCCATGCCCTGGCTGCCTGCCTGGATGTCCCAGAACAGGGCCTTGCCGAGCTTGATGGCCCAGTCGGTATTGACGACGATGTTCTCGCCGTCCCGGTCGACCAGAGACAGTGCGGGGGGCACCATCTCGACGGCCGTCTGCTGGGCATTCGCCCCGGAGGCTCCGAAGCCAAGCGTCAGGCCGGCCGCCATGGCCCCGGCTGCCGCCGCTCGGAACCGTGTCGCCGGCGACGCACGTGCCGGCCGCGGATTCCTCATCGTCATCGCAATCCTCCTCCACGTGGAACAAGGTTTGGGACGGTGATGAAACCGCGGCAGCCTGAGGCGTTCGTCACCACAATTGGGTACACGCCCCGTTGGATCCCTCGGGAAACGCCCCAGGAGGCCCGAGGCGAGTTCTCATACCTCCGAATCGTGGTAGGGCTACCTCGCCCCGGCGGTACGGGTGTAGACAACCGGTTATCGCGTATATCGCATGAATGACAATCGGAGGTCGTTTCCCTGCATTCGGTGCTACTCTTCTGTAAGACCCTTGAAGACTCTCTCGCCCCTCCGACTCTCTGATCGGGCAGGAAGGGGGCTTCAAAATGTTGCCAGAGCACGTCAGCTATAGACGTCAGGTGGAGCCGATTCTCCAGGCGCTCTACGCCGCTGCCCTCCGAGAGGACAGCTTTCTGTCCGTTGTCTCCGTCTTGAAGGCTGAACTGAGAGCGTCGCATTGCTCGGTGGCGTCGCTCTGCCCTCGCACCTTCGATCTCCTGGTTCGAGACAATGCCTCGTCCTGCCTCGGCTGCGTGAACCGCGCCAAGGCAGCCGGCCAGCCGCTGCTGATGTCCGATACCGGCTGCGTCCTGGCGTTTCCCCATCCCGGCGACGGATGCGACGAAGATCAGCCTCACCATTGCCTTTTCGCGCTGCTCGAGCGCGGGCAGGAGGAAATCGTCTGCATTTCATTCGGGCGCGAGCCGCGCGATCCCCCGTTCGAAGAGAGGGATGCCCAGACGCTGGGCCTGTTCGTCAGCCATCTCCGGAAGGCGCGGCAGGTGCAGAAAACGATCCTGGCCCAGCAGGCCCTTGCCGCAACCCTCCACCGCACCCTGGAAGGCCTGCTGGAGGTGCTTCCGATGGCCGCAGCGCTGCTCGACGAAGGCGGCCACGTGCTGCTCGCCAACCGGGAAGCGGCACGGGTGATCGCGACCGCCAACGGGGTCTACGCGGGCGCGGGTGGTCTGCGGCTCCGCCAGGCCGGACGCACCGTCATCGTCTCCGAGGTGCTGCGGCGGCTTTCAGCCCTCGATCACCTCGACGCCAGCGAAGGCGAGATCGTGGTGGTCCAGCGGAGTGCCGACGACAAGCCGGTCCACGCGGCCATCCTGCCGTGGGGCGACCAGCATCCGGTAACACCCTACCGACCGGTAGCGCTGATGCTGTTCCACGATCCCGATCGCCCGGTTCAGCTCGAGGCGGTGGCGCTGCGCAAGATGTTTGGCTTCACCGAGGCCGAGATCCGGGTTGCCACCATGCTGGTCAACGGTCGCGGCGCCGATCAGCTTGCGCTCGAGCTGGGCATCAGCCTGCATACCGCGAGAACCCACCTCAAGCGGATGCTCGCCAAGGTCGGCGCCGTGCGCCAGACGGAGTTGATCCGGGTTCTCCTGTGCTGCTTCCGCCATGTCCAGGCGGGGTCGGAACGCGCTTGAGTTTAGAATAATTCCAGACATACACCAAATGGGGGACGTTCCGTTTCCATGATCCGATTCATAACAGCTCATGTTGGCAAGGAGCCTGCGATGCGGCGGTCGAGATCCAATCAGTTCGGTGCGGCGCTCGTCCTTCTCGGGATCTGCGTGGCTGCGCCGGGGTACGGCAGCGAGCTGGTGTACCAGCCGATCAATCCTTCGTTCGGCGGCAACCCGTTCAACTCGGACCACCTGATCGGTCTGGCCGATCGCCAGAACACCCACCGAGACAGCGGCGCCAGTGGCGGCGGCAGCAGTGCGGCCGCGGTCTCCGCGCTGTCGCAGGGGCAGCTGTTCGCGAACCAGCTGCAGAGCCGGATGATGAGCGCGCTGGCCGCCAACGTCACCGAGGCGATGTTCGGCGAGAACCCGCAGGTGGAAGGCGAGGTCATCTTCGGGGGTCAGACCATCTCGTGGGTCAACGACGGCAGCAACATCGTCCTAACCGTCTTCGACGGCGGCACAGGCGCCACCACGACGATCCAGGTGCCCGTCCTGCAGGTGGTTGCGCAGTAGGCGCGGCGAGGAGACAACGCGATGCGCGCGGCACCCCTCTTCCGCAACGCCATTATCGGTACCGCCGCCCTGGCGGCTGCCGGCTGTGTCCAACCGACGCCGCTAAGCGAGCCCCCGACCGTGTCCGAGATGACGCGGACGCATGGCGAGTTGACCAGCCTGCCGCCGCCGCAGCAATCGGCCGTGGTCGCCGTCTACGGCTTCACCGACCAGACCGGCCAATACAAATTCAGCGAATCGGTGCAGACGCTGTCGCGCGCCGTCACGCAGGGGTCCACCTCCATCCTGATCAAGGCGCTGCAGGACGCCGGCAACGGATCCTGGTTCAGCGTGGTCGAGCGCGAGCGCCTCGACAACCTGCTGAAGGAACGGCAGATCATCCGGGAAATGCGGGCGATTTACGAGGGCAACAACGACCTCAACCGCATCTACCTGCCGCCGCTGAAATTCGCCGGCGTGATCCTCGAAGGCGGGATCATCTCGTACGACACCAACACTCTGACGGGCGGCCTGGGCGCGCGCCTGATGGGCATCGGCGGCAATGTCGAGTACCGCCAGGACAGCGTCACAATCTACCTGCGCGCGGTCAGCACGCAGAGCGGCGCGGTCCTCAAGTCGGTGATCGCCAGCAAGTCGATCTACAGCGCCGCTATCGCATTCAACGTGTTCAAGTTCATCAGCGCCGATGACATCCTCGAGATCGAGGCGGGCGTCACCTCCAACGAGCCGGTCTTCGTCGCCCTCAAGGAGGCGATCGAGCGCGCGGTCGTGGCCATGGTGCTCGAAGGCTCGATCAACGGCATGTGGCGCTTCCAGAACGCCGATTTGGCGAAACCCTATCTCGAGCGGCACCTCGCCCAGAAGAAGGACGAAGTCATGTCGGTCGAGGAATACGAGCGGCGCGCCAAGCCGGCCGCGGCGCAACAGGTTTCGGTAGCACCCGACGCATGAACGCCCGCGCGAAGCACTTGCTGCGCCTGAATCGGGACCCGGAAACCCGGACCGTCCGATCGCCTCTGCAGGCCCGGACGGTCGGGAGAGCGCAACCGGTTGCGGTTGCAGAAACGGCCGCATCGGTTGCGGCTTACACGCAAGGAGAGAGACCATGCACATGAGAAGACTGCTCCTGGCCTCTACGAGCGCCTTCGTGCTCGGCATGGGTGCCGCCTATGCGGGCGACGACAACGAGGCCACCCAGACCATCGACAACGGAAGTTCGGGTAATGCCGTCTATGTCACCCAGACCGGCTACAGCGAAACCTCGTCGGTCCTGATCGACCAGGCGTCCAGCTACAATACCGTCGCGGTAGCGCAGGCGGGCTCTACCGACAGTTCGACGGTCGAGATCACCAACTGGTCCAGCTACAACGCCGTCACCCATGTCCAGGACGCCGCCAGCTCGAATTCGACGGCGACCTCGGCGATCGACACCGGCAGCTACAACACGCAGTCGGTCTACCAGACCGGTGACGGCCACTTGTCGGACCAGCTGATCGCCAACGGCAACTGGAACACCCAGACCAGCTACCAGACGGGCTACAGCCAGACGGCCCTGCAGACGGTCGAGACCGGCAGCTACAATCTGCAGGCCAGCGGCCAGTACGGAGAAGGCAACTCCGTCGACCAGTTCGTTCAGTTCGGCGACGGCAACGTCCAGAGCAACTATCAGGACGGCTACACCAACTCCGCCATACAGGAGGTCCTGACCGGGCTCGGCAACCTGCAGGAGAACACCCAAGGCGGCGATTTCAACGACGTCCGCCAGACAGTGCGGAGCGGCGACTACAACCAGCAGCGCAACACCCAGTACGGTTCCGACAACGTGACCGTCCAGGAGATCGATTCGAGCAGCTACAACAGCCAGACCACCGTCCAGGGCGGTACCTTCCTGACCTCGATCCAGGCGATCAGCGAGGGCAGCAGCTACAACACGCAGACCGCCCACCAGTACGGCGACGGGCACGAGTCGAGCCAGCGGATCTTCGCCGGGAGCTACAACTGGCAGTCCGCCACCCAGAACGGCTACGGGGCGCATTCCTCGACCCAGGAGATCGACACCGGGTCGGGCAACGTCCAGATCGCCTCCCAGGACGGCAGCGGCGACAGTCATCTGTCGCAGCAGTTCGTGTACGAAGGCAGCGGCAACTATCTCAGCACCCTGCAGAACGGCGACGGCGCCAAAAGTTCGCTGATCGAGGTCGGCCGCTTCGGCGTCCTTCCTGCCAGCGTCAGCGGCGGCAACGGCAACGCCGTCTACCACGTCCAGACCGGCTACGGGTCGCACAGCGCCCACACCCAGGTCTTCAACGGCAGCAACGGCAACGTCGTTTCCGTGGTGCAGAACTAGACGTCCCGGAGCGAGCGGTGCGGGGCGTCCGACGGGCGCACCCGCACCCTCCTCTCCTTTTCGGCGAGGCTCGGCGTCCGATGAAGGCTCGGCACGATCAGCGGCAGGGTATCGCCCTCCTCCTCGCGGCCATCGTCTCCGGCGCCGCAGCAGGACCGGCGTCCGCCGGCGACGCCACGGTCACGGTGAGCCGGGCCGACGCCAACAGCATCTACATCGAACAGATCGGCGACGCCCTGCATTCGGCACAGGCGATCGAGCACGGCCACGCCAATCTACTGGAGATGAGTCAATCGGGTCTCGGCCACGCCGGCCGGCAGTCGGTTCTTGACGGCAGCTTCAACAGGCTCTCGGCGGGACAACGAGGCACCGGCGTTCCGCACTCCACCGACCAGTCAGTGGCCGGCGGCAGCTACAACGAGCTCGCGGTCGACCAGAGCGGCGGGGGCCACGTTGCCGTCCAACGGGTCGAGGGTGGCACTGCCAACCACCTGACCACTCGCCAGGAGGGCTACGGCGGACACCGCTCCGAGACGTCGATCCTGCTCAGCGACGGCAATGCCGCGGCGACCGTCCAGGACGGCCCCGGCGCCAACGAGGCGCGCATCGCCGTCCTCGGCGGCGGCGCCAGTTCGGTTGCCCAATGGCAGGCGGGAACCGGAAACCTCGCGACAGCGTCGCTGTCGGCGGTGGGCGGCATCGTCCGCCAGGACCAGGTGGGCGGCGGCAACAGCGCCACGGTGTTCCAGACCGGCGCCGACAACGTGGCCGAGCAGATCCAGTCGGGCGACGGCAATCAGGCCTGGCTGACCCAGGACGGAGCCGCCAACGCGGCCCGGCAGGTGCAGCTGGGGAACGGCAACTCCAACAGCGTTTCCCAGATCGGCGTCGGCAACACCCTCGACTACACGCAGATCGGCAACAACCTGGCGATCGGGATCACCCAGACCGGAGGCACCGGCCTGATCGTGACTCAGACCCAATGATACGGCGAGCGATGCAAGCCTACCCGGCCCTCCTTGGCGCAGGTCTCCTGTTCGGCGGCACCATCTTCGCCACCGCCGGCACTCCCGAGCCGATGGCACTGTCGATCAGCGGCGCCCCGGGCGCAACCTTCTCCGGTGCATGCACCTACGACCGCGCCGGGAAGACCCGCACCTTGCGCCTCGAAGGCAGCGTCCCGTTCACAACCGAGATCGCGGGCCGGCGCCTGCAGTGCCGGCTTAGCGCCGACCGGCCGATTGCGATCGAAGCCCGCAAATCGGGCAACACGGTGCGCTCCGCCACCTCGGGCGGCACCCTCAACCTGCGGCTGGAGTAAGGCGATGCGCAAACCCGTCATCGCCTGCGGAACGTGCATCCTGATGGCCGCGGCCGCGGTTGCGGCCCAGCTCTCGGAATTCGCCATCGAGGGCCTGCGGCTCGGGATGCCGCAAGCCGCCGTCCGCGAGGTCTACCCCTACATGCATTTCGAGGCGTTTCCCTACCTCGATTCCCGGGTGGAGGACCGCTACGCGCCCTTCTACGGCTCGCTGGCCGTAGAGCGGATCGAAGGACATGCCGTCGTCGAGAAGGAAGACGTCCTGTCGGTCGTCAAGACGACCCTGACCGGCGACGGCCGCCTGGTCGCCGTCAGCGTGTTCGCCGAGCGCGAGGCGATGGATTGCCGCGAGCTGTCGCGGACGATGCGCGAACGATATGGCGAGCCGACGATCGACGACGCGCCGGCGAGCCTGGTCTGGATCGAGAAGAACCTGGATGCCAGGCGGTCGCTGCGATTCACCTGCTACGACCGCAAGAGTTACGGCCTCACGCTCGTCGACCGCGGAGCGCAGGCGGACTACCTGCGGAGCATCCGCAGGACGCTCGAACCCTACATCCTCGAAACCCTGCAGCAGGTCCACTAGGGCCGGGAGGCGGTGCCATGGACGGCATGACGCACGCAAGAACCGAAGCATGGGACAGCCGACGCTTCTTCGCCGAGCGGATCTCGGGCCTGAAACGGGAAGGCCGCTATCGCGTCTTTGCGGACCTGGAGCGGCTGGCCGGCCGCTTTCCTCTTGCCGTCTGGCACCGCGGCGGCGAGCGCCGCGAGATCGTGGTCTGGTGCTCCAACGACTATCTCGGCATGGGCCAGCATCCCGCTGTCCTGGCGGCGATGCACGCCGCGATCGACCGTAGCGGAGCCGGAGCCGGCGGGACCCGCAACATCTCGGGCACCAGCCACTACCACGTGCTTCTCGAGCGGGAGCTGGCGGACCTCCACCGCACCGAGGCCGCCCTGCTGTTCGGGTCGGGCTGGACCGCCAACATGACGGCGCTCAGCACGCTGGGGCGCGCCCTGCCCGACTGCGTCATCTTTTCCGATGCCAAGAACCACAACTCGATGATCGAGGGAATCGTCCACTCGAAGGCGGAGAAGCGGGTCTTCCGCCACAACGACGTCGGCCACCTCGAAGAACTGCTGGGCGCCTGCGACCCGCGCCGGGCGAAGCTGGTCGCCTTCGAATCCGTGTATTCGATGGACGGCGACATTGCCCCGATCGCGGCCATTTGCGACGTTGCCGAGCGCCACGGCGCAATGACCTTTCTCGACGAGGTGCACGCCGTCGGCATGTACGGGCTGCGCGGAGGCGGCGTCGCCGAGCGTGAGGGCCTCGGCCATCGCCTGACGGTAATCCAGGGTACCCTGGCCAAGGCCTTCGGCGTGGTCGGCGGCTACATCGCCGGATCCGCCGACCTGTGCGATTTCGTGCGCTCGTTCGGCACCGGGTTCATTTTCTCGTCGGCGATGCCTCCGGCCGTTGCGGCAGCCGCCCTGGCCAGTGTCCGCCATCTCAAGCGGCACCACGAACTGCGGATCCGCCACCAGGAGCGGGCCGCCACCCTGAAACGCCGCTTCACCGAGATCGGGGTTCGGGTGATGCCGTCCGAAAGCCATATCGTCCCGGTGTTCGTCGGCGATCCCGTCCTATGCAAGCGGGCCAGCGACGAACTACTGGAGCGGCACGGCGTCTATGTCCAGCCGATCAACTACCCGACTGTGGATCGCGGCACCGAACGGCTTCGCTTCACGCCGACCCCGCTGCACAGCGACGAGCACGTCGAGGCCCTGGTGGCGGCGATGCGGGACGTTTGGTCGAGGCTGGGCCTTACCGCCATGGCCGCGTGAGCCGCCGCAGGATTCGGCCGAGGCCGTACGCGGGTTAGGCCGCCTTGCGGCAGGCGGAACGCTGCTGTTCGATCAGCTCTTGCATCGTCTGGTGGCAGCGCCCGCAACAGGGCTCCACGCCCAAACTGCGGTGGACCTCGATCGGCGTTTCCGCGCCGTTGGCGGCGGCTTGCAGAACATCGCGCTCGCGCAACGCATGACAGATGCAGACGTACAAGGAAGGCCTCGTGAAGGCGGTTACCGGACACCAGGACCCTACCGGTATTGCGAACGCCTTGCAAATGCAAAATCGGCTATGGTCTTTCCCCACCGGCCTCTGCCTGGACCCGCCCAAAGCCATTTCCAGTCCGGCGGGTAGCCGCCGCATGCACCTGCCCCCATCTAAAGAACTCTTGTAACCAGGTTTCCTGGGAGATCGCCATGAAGGGAAGCACTGCCGTCCTGGAGCGGCTGAACCGGCTTCTGACCGGGGAGCTGTCCTCGTCGGACCAGTATTTCGTGCACTCGCGCATGTATCGCGACTGGGGTTTTCACGCCCTGTTCCAGCGCATCGACCATGAGCGCGAGGAGGAGCTGGAGCATGCAGAGAAGATCATCGAGCGCATCCTGTTCCTCGAGGGGTCCCCGGACGTCGGTTCGCGCAACCCCCTCAAGATCGGCCGCACGGTTCCGCAGATGCTGCGCAACGATCTCGAATTCGAATACGAGGTGATCGGGGCTCTCAAGGAGGCGATGGCGGCGTGCGAGCAGGAGCGCGATTACCAGACCCGCGAGATCCTGCGGCAGCTTCTCGCCGACAGCGAGGAGGACCACGCCTACTGGTTGGAGATCCAGCTTCGTTTGATCGAGTCCGTCGGGCTGGCGAATTACCTCCAGTCGGCCGCCCGCGACGTCGCTCAATCGCCCGGCTGACGCGGAGGTTACCATGCAGGGTGACCGCGGCGTCATCGGACGACTGAACGGCATGCTCCGGGTCGAACTGACCGCCATCAGCCAGTATTTCCTGCACGCGCGCATGCTGCGCAACTGGGGGTTTGGCGTCCTCGGCAAGGCCGTCTACAAACAATCAATCGCCGAGATGAAGAATGCCGACGAGGTAATCGAACGCATCCTGTTCCTGGAAGGACTGCCGAACCTCCAGGACATCGGCAAGCTGCTGATCGGAGAGGACGTGCCCGAGGTGCTGCGCAACGACCTGCGCATCGCGCAGGATCACCGAACCGCGTTGCTGGAAGCGACGGCGACCGCCGAAAGCGCACGCGATTACCAGACCCGGCACGAAGTCAACGAGATCCTGGAAGGCTGCGAGGAGCACATCGACTGGCTGGAGACCCAGCTCTCGGTCATCGACGAGATCGGAATCGAGAACTACCTCCAGTCGGCGGCGGGCAACCCGGCCGACTAGGCGACGGCATGCGAGCCGGCACGGAGACGGTGACGAGCCCGGCCCAGCGAAAGCCGGGCTCGTTCCGCTTGCTGGCGTCCCCTACATCGCGAGCGTGGCGGCCGGCACCACGGCGACCGGCGCCACTTCGGGCTGCTCGAGCGGCTGGTCCATGCC
This sequence comes from Rhodospirillales bacterium, assembly GCA_018432935.1. GTDB lineage: Bacteria > Pseudomonadota > Alphaproteobacteria > Rhodospirillales > Shumkoniaceae > JAHDSF01. Next base: position 13,182 of record JAHDSF010000020.1, read on the forward strand.
GCGTTGCACCGCCCACGCCGCAGCCTCGGTGCGGTTGCTGACGTCGAGCTTGCGGAACAGCGTCTTGACGTTCACTTTCACCGTCGCGTCCGAAATGCCGAGATGCCGGGCGATCATCTTGTTCGACGCCCCGCGCGTCAGATGCTGGAGAATCGCCAGCTCGCGGCCCGTCAGGCTGTAGCGAGGCGGATTGCGGTGCCCGGCCCCGGCGTGCGCGGAATCGCTCAGCAGCGCCTGCGCCAGCTCGACCGGGAACACGCTTTCACCGGATAGCACGAGCCGCGCATACTTCTGGAATGACTCGAACGAGATGTCCTTCGTCAGGCAGGCATGAAAGCCAAGCTCGAGGGACAGGTGGAGCTTGTCGGTGGCGATGGATCGCGAGATGCCGATCACCTTCAGGTCCGGCATCGCCGCCGTCAGGGCGGGAATGCGGGCGCGAAGCTCCTGTTCGCTTTCGCAAAGGTCGATGATCAGGAGTTTCTGAGCCTCCGGCGCGCCCCACGGTGCCGCCATCACCCCCTGCAATTCCCTGGCACACGATGCCGCCGTCACGACGACGAAGCCGTTGCGCGTCAGAATTCCAGTCAAAGCCTCGCGGAATAGCCGGTCGGGATCTACCAAGACCACCTCGACCGCCACTTGGGTGCCCACGTCCCCAGTCATCCGTCCCTCCTGCCTCCGGATAAGATCACCTGCTGAATATAGGAATAATTCTCAACCAAGCTTTCCAGGTTTCCTGATGGGTGTCGGACTACCTCGTCTAGCAGGGGGTATAGCCATTCGAGGTACCTCTCCTCCCGAGGGCCCCCGCCGCTCAGGTAATTCTGAAGATGCCCTCCAGCTCGACCGCCCAGCCGCCGGGGAGCGAGGCTGCGCCCACGGCGAACCGGGCGTGATGTCCGACGTCGCCGAACACCGCCGCCATCAGGTCGGAGGCGCCGTTCAGAATCGTGGGATGGTCAACGAAGTCGGGCGCCGCATTGACGAATCCGCCCAGTCTGACGACGCTGCGGACCCGGTCGAGATCGCCGCCACAGGCCTCCCGGAGCTGCGCCAGCAGATTGATCGCGCACAGACGCGCGGCCTCCTGGCCCTCGGCGATGCCGAGATCGACGCCGATTTTTCCGATGTGGCGAAGGCTTCCGTCTGCTTCCCGCGGCCCCTGGCCGGAAACGAACACCAGATCCCCCGCGATCACGTAGGCGACGTAGCTGCCGACCGGGGCCGGCGGCGCCGGCAGGACGATCCCAAGTCTGGCGAGACGCTCCCCTGCTCCTTCTTTCATGCCCGCGTCCCCGGTGTGGAAGACTAGACATGGGGAGCCTGACACCCGGCCGGTAGCGACGTCGAAGTCCCGGTATCACAGCGCGGCGAGACGTCTCCGCAGGTGATCGGCGAGCCGGGCGGCCAGCGCGACCACGGTCAGGGTCGGCGGCGCGGAGCCACTGGTAGGGAATACCGAAGCGCCGGCAATGAAGAGGTTGGCGATCCCGTGCACCTTGGCATCACGATCGACGACACCGGTCCTCGGATCGTCGCTCATTCGGGTGGTGCCCATGTGGTGGTGCCCCCATTCCGTGCTCGGAGGGAAGACCTGCTCCGAGGCGACCTCCAGCCGGATCCGCCCGATGTCTGCCGCCCCGACAGCCTGTGCCAGCAGCTCGACGGCGCGGAAGGCAGTGCGTCGGTCCAGCTCGCAGAACCTCCACACCAGGCGCGGCCGCCGCTGGCCGAAGGCGTCGGTCCGCTCGCACAAGGTCAGTCGGCTCTCGCGGTTGGGCGCCTGCTCGATCAGAGTCGTGACCGTGAACGTGCTCACGTTCTGATCGCTGGCGAACCGTCGATAGGCGGCGGCGGCCACCTCGTCGGCGTCGGTGATGATCTGCCACAAGGTGTCGCCCAGGTCGTGCGGCAGCCGGCGCTGGCGCAGATGGCGGAAAAGCCGGACCGCAGCGCGGGCGCCCCCGACATACTCCTCCTTGCCGGCCGCCTCGAGCCGACCGGCGACATTGGCGATCCGTTCGCGCTCCCGCACCTCCGGAACGATGCCCAGGTCGCCCCGGATCGCCTGCCCCTCGCCGAGGTAGTACTCGCTGTACAAGCCGCGGGCGGGGAGGCCCAGCCCCGCCAGCAGAAGCGTGCCGGAGATGAACCGGGGATGCTCCATGAAGAAACGGCCGACGACGTCGTGCCGGTTGCCGACCCCGCAGGCTTGGACGTCGTCCGAAAGCAGAAGCAGCCGTGCATTGTCGAGGCCGCCGCAAGCCAGCACGTAGTGCCGAGCACGAGCGGTAAGGCGCTTCCCGCGCAGGTTGCCCACATCGAGGCGGACGACCGCTCCCTCGTCCTCGGTCAGCCGGATCGCCAGAACCGTGGCATGCGTGACGACGGTCACGTTCCTCGCCGCCTTCAGGTCCAAGGCGTAGTCCGACCAGAAGTTGACGGGCTTGCACAACGAGACGCGATGGAAGGCGATCTTCTCGGACGGCCGCAGGCACGGCTGACCCAGCCGTGCCGACCATTTCGCCATGTCGTAATCGACGGGCCGAAAACGGATGATCCTGTGCGCCTTGGCGTAGTAGGGCTCCAGCTCACTGCGGCGAAACGGCCAGCCGCTGTCGGGAACCCAGGCGCGCGGCAGGAAATCTTCCTCATCGAGCATCCGGCATTGCCCGGTCCAGACATTCGAGGTGCCTCCCAGCGCCCTCACCCGCGTCGCCTCGAGCGGCTGGACGGCGATACCGTCGATCTCGCCGTCGGCCAACGCGCTCACTTCGGGCTCCACCCCGTCGCCGCCACTTTCCAGAACGGCCACCCGGACACCGCCGGCAGCGAGCTCTTTCGCCACGGTCAGGCCGGCCGGGCCGGCCCCGACAATGCAGACATCCGCCTCGATCGCAGAGTCGTCCTCGAGGGCATCGGTATCGACGAGCATCTCTTCCCCCCGCTCGTATCGTCCCCAGCACTCGCGATACGTGCGGACGGGGCAAAGCCCCTTCAAATGCTCATGAGAAACGGGGGCGCCAGCATCACGGGGATCCCGGAAAGGAGAGCAGAACAACCTTCAGGAGTTCTTCCTTGAACGAACGAGGTATGCCGCGATCATGCCAGCGGAGCGGAAAGAGCGGCGAACGCATAGGCGCGCGCCTCGCTGCGCGCCAGAATCCAGCCGTCGACGTTCACGACCTCTCCGGCGGCGAAATCCGACCGCCGCAAGGCGCCTAGGGCTGCGCGGATCGCGGCCGGGTCGGCTTCCTGCGGGGCAAGTGTCGCCAGCGCGGTCATCAGGCTTCGGAGCAGTACCTGGCGATCGGCCTCGACAACCCCGCAACGGAGACACGCGGCACCGACGGAGCGGACCGCCGGGCTGTCGCCGATGGCGGCCAGCCAAGCGTCTCGCGGCCGGGTCGCTGCACCCGCCGGAAGGACGGCAAGACTGCCCAGCCCCACGGCCCCACCCAGGAAATAGCGGCGAGAGATCATGTCGAGGCCTCCTTGAACTGCTTGTCGAGGTGCTCGCTCAGCCGCGCCGCCAGCGCCACCAGCGTGAGGGTGGGCGTGGCGCAGCCGCTGGTCGGGAACACCGACGATCCGGCGACGAACAGATTGGCGATGCCGTGGACCTTGGCGTTGCGGTCGACCACGCCGGACTTGGGATCGTCGTTCATCCGGGTGGTGCCCATGTGATGATGGCCCCAGCCGGTCGTCGGCGGGAAGATGTCCTCGGGCTTGACGACGACACGGATGCGGCCGATGTCGTTGGCGCCCACCGCCTGCGCGAACAGCTCGATGGCGCGATAGGAGGTGCGCTTGTCGATCTCGCTGAGACGCCAGTCGACGTGGACGCGCGGCTGACCGAAGGCATCCCGCTCTTCAGCCAGGGTGACCCGGCTGTCGGGGTTGGGCACCTGCTCGATGTAGCTCTCCACCTCGTACGTGGTGATCGGCCGATCCCGGTCCCTGATCAGCCTGCGGTAGGCGGTTGCGACCACGTCGTCGGCCTCCGAGATGACCGTCCACAGGTTGGCCATCAGATCGTCGGGGACGCGCCCCTGCCTAAGCTGCTTCAGCATGTGGCGCGCCGCCATCGCGCCCGGACCGAACTCATCCTCGTTAGCTGGGTCGAGACGTCCCAGCACGTTGCCGATCCCCTCGCGCTCCTGGACCTCGGCCCGAATCCCGAGGTCGCCGCGAATGGCGAAGCCGTCGCCGATGTAGTAGTCGCCGTACAGGCCCTTCTGCGGCAGGCCCTTGCCGGAAAGCACCAGGACCCCCGACACGAACCGCGGGTGCTCCATGAAGAAACGGCCGACCAGGTCGTTGCCGTTGCCGACCCCGTTCGGATGAACGTCGTCGGACAGCAGCAGGAGGCGAGCATTCTCGATTCCGCCGCATGCCAGCACATAGCGCCGCGCGCGGGCGGTCAGCCGCTTGCCGTCCAGCGTCCCCACGTCGAGCCGGTCCACCGACTGCCCGTCGGCGGCAAGACGGATGCCCAGTACGGTCGCGTGGGTGTAGATGCCGACGTCCTCCGCCTTTTCGAGATCGGCCCCGTAGTCGGTCCAGAAGTGCACCGGCCGAGTCAGGGAGACGCGGTTGAAGAAGATGTCGTGGCTCGGCTCCAGGAATCTCTGCCCTGTCCTGGTCGCCCACTTTGAGAGATCGTATTCGACCGGCTGCAGCCTGAGAATTCGGTGGGCGATAGCGTAATGGGATTCCAGCTCCTTGCGCGGGAACGGCCAGCCGCTGTGGGGAATCCAAGGCCGGTGCTCGAAATCGTTCACGTCCAGCATCCGGCACTGGCCGTTCCAAACGGTCGAGGTGCCCCCCAGGGCGCGCACCCGGGTAGTTTCGAGGGCTTCGATCTGCAGCCCGGTGAGCTCGCCCTCCGTCAGCCGGTTGATCTCGGGCTCGACGTCGCGTCCGCCGCTCTCCAGAACGGCGATGCGGATGCCGCTCTCGGCCAGTCGCTTCGCGATTGTCATTCCGGCGGGGCCAGACCCGACGATGCAGAGGTCAGCCTCGATGACGGCCTTGTCGGCCAACGAGCGGGCGTCGATCAGCATGCAACCTCGATGGGAATTCGCCTGGACTTCCGCGCACGTGGGCTAGCGCCATTCCGCCTTCAAGTACTACGCACGCGTCCCCTCCCTTTGGGGGAACAGCATCATCCAGACTGGGAAATCCGCATCTCTCAACGCGCCCAGGCGGACTGTGGCCGGCCTTCCTACCTAAAAACGCATGCAGACGCGTGCTCCCCTGTCTCTGCTGGCTGCGGCAGCAGCCGGTTTCGTGGGCGCCGCAGCCTTGGGTGTGGGAGTTCTCGCCACCACGGGGCTCGACGTCATTTGCAAAAAGCAGATCCTGTGCTCGGTCAGCAACGACAAGGGATGGGCCTCGCAGGTCCACCTCTCGTGGCAGCAGGATCCGGCCCGTAGCCTCACCGTCACTTGGCGCACCGCCAAGACGGGCAGCGCCTACGCCGAGGTCCGCCCCGCCGGCGACAAGCAGTGGACCCGGGTTCAGGCCCGGTCGTCGGCGATGCCGCGCAACGGCGTGCTTCCCCGCAGGGGGGCGATCCACCGGGCCACCTTCTCGGGGCTGCAGCCGCAGACCGATTACGAATACCGGGTTTCCCACGATGCCGCCACCAAGGCGACGACCAGCGAGGTTTTCCGCACCCGCACGGCGCCCCCTCCCGGACCGCAGACCTTCAGCTTCCTGTTCTTCTCGGATACCGGAACGATCGGACGTCCCGATGGGCTGACGGAGGGCACCCGCAAGGTCCGCGACTTCATGATCGCCTCCGATGCCGCCTTCCTGCTCGGCGGCGGCGACTATGCCTACGGCGACGCCGACGCGCGAGCAGCAGACCCCGCCATCGTCGCGGACGAGTGGTTCCGGCAGTGGCAGCCGCTGTTGAGTCGGGTCCCGCTGATGGCGCAGTACGGCAATCATGAATCGTTCCTGCGCGAAAGCCTGTCCGACTGGCTGCCGCGATTCAGCCATCCGCGCGGCTACCGCGACGGGCGCGCCTACTCTTTCGACGTCGGCAACGCCCATTTCGCCGCCATGTACGCCCCCGGCGACGGCTACGTCCCGCCCCCCGACCTGCTGGACTGGCTGGATAAGGATCTGGGCGCGGCCCGCAGGCGCGGCGCGCGCTGGCTGATCGTGTACCAGCACGATTCCATCTACGGACATGGCCTCAGCCACCCGGCGAACCCGCGGGTCCGCGCAGCGCTGATGCCGATCTTCGATCGTCACGGGGTCGAGCTGCACCTGTCCGCCCAGGACCAGAACTACGAGCGCACGTACCCGCTGCGCACCGCCACCCCGGAGGCGGCGATCGGCTCGCGCCATCCCGACACCTACCGGGCGAGCGAAGGCACGGTTTACGCCAAGGTCAGCCCGGCCGGGAAGATGTCGGAGCGGACCCGCGACTTCTCGCTGCTGCAGGGGTCGCAGCCTCCCCAGGTGGCGGTACGCAGCGACCGCGGCCACCACTTTGCCCGCGTCACGGTCCACGGCGATGACCGCATCGAAGTGTCCGTCTTCGAGTTGCTGCGCGGCGACGCCGAGCCGACCGTCCTCGACCACTTCGTCATCCACGGCAGCACCGTCGATCCGTCTCCTGCTCCCGGGCCGCAGGTAGGCACGAGCCGACACGCTTCCCTGGCGCCGTAACGAGATTTGCGCCCTGGCGGTCAAGACACCATCTGAAAGTTGCCGAGGGGCTCGACGCCGACGTGTGGGCTCCCTGCATCGACGCCGGGACGCCGCAGTTTCGTAGCCGCGGGAACGGGCGGAATGCAAGCACAACGATAACAACCAAAGACACCGGTCCCGCCGACGCGGCACCGAGGTGGAGGCCTGATGGTTGAACTGACGTTTCGTGTCTGGCCCGGTCTTCCTTACCCGCTGGGCGCAACCTGGGATGGCTCCGGAACCAATTTTGCCCTTTTTACGGCCCACGCCGAGAAGGTCGAGCTTTGTCTGTTCGATGACGATGCAAAACACGAGCTCGCCCGCGTGGTTATGCCCGAGTACACCCACGAGGTCTGGCATTGCTACATGCCCGACGTGCGTCCGGGGCAGCTTTACGGTTACCGGGTCTACGGACCCTACGAGCCGAAGACGGGCAACCGCTTCAACCATCACAAGCTGCTGATCGATCCGTATGCGAAGGCGCTCGAGGGCGACTTTATCTGGGACGATGCGCTGTTCGGCTACACTCTCGGCGATCCCAAGGAGGATCTGTCGTTCGACAAGCGCGACAGCGCGCCCTTCATTCCCAAGTGCCGGGTCGTCGATCCCGCCTTCACGTGGGGCCGCAAGCCCGAGCAACGGCCGTGGCACGAAAGCGTGGTTTACGAAGCCCACACGCGGGGCTTCACGATGCGCTTCCCCGACCTGCCCGAGGATGTGCGGGGGACCTTCAACGGACTAGGATCGCCCACCGTGGTCGACTACCTGCGGGAGTTGGGCATCACCGCCATCGAGCTGTTACCGGTCCACGTCTTCCTGCACGACCGTGTGTTCGTCGACCGCGGCCTTCGTAACTACTGGGGGTACAACACGATCGGCTTCTTTGCCCCGCATCCGGAGTACCTCGGCAAGGGGAACGCAATCCGCAACTTCAAGACCTTCGTGCAGCAGGTGCACGACGCCGGAATCGAGGTCATCCTGGACGTCGTCTACAACCACACGGCCGAAGGCAACCACCTGGGGCCGACGCTGTCGTTCCGCGGCATCGACAACCGCTCGTACTACTACCTCAACGAAGGCAACGAGCGCTATTATTACGACTTCACTGGCACCGGCAACGCGCTCGAACTGAGGCACCGCCACGTGCTCAGGATGGCGACCGATTCCCTGCGCTATTGGGTCCAGGAGATGGGCGTCGACGGCTTCCGTTTCGATCTTGCGACCACCCTCGCCCGCGTCGGCTCGACTTTCCAGGAGCACGCCGGGTTTCTCGACGCGGTGGCGCAGGACCCGGTGTTGTCGGCGGTCAAGTTGATCGCCGAGCCCTGGGACATCGGGATGGGCGGCTATCAGCTCGGCAACTTCCCTCCCGGATGGGCGGAGTGGAACGACCAGTACCGCGACACCGTGCGCCGCTTCTGGAAAGGCGATCGCGGACAACTGGCGGCGCTCGCTTCGCGCTTTTCGGGGTCGGCCGACATCTTCGATCGCCGCGGCCGTCGCACCTGGGCGAGCGTCAACTTCGTGACCGCCCACGACGGCTTCACCCTGCGCGACCTCGTCAGCTACAACGGCAAGCACAACGAGGCCAACAAGGAAGACAACCGGGACGGCAGCGACAACAACAACAGCTGGAACTGCGGCGCCGAGGGCCCGACCGACGACCCCGAGATCAGGAAGCTTCGCCTTCGCCAGATGCGCAATCTCATGGCCACCCTGCTGATGTCGCAGGGCCTGCCGATGATCCTGGCCGGTGACGAGTTCGGCCGCACCCAGGGCGGCAACAACAACGCCTATTGCCAGGACAGCGAGATCGGCTGGGTCGACTGGATGGCCGCCCAGGACGACGAGGCCCAATCGATGCTCGCATTCACCAAGCGGCTGATCGCGCTGCGGCGCGATCACATCGTGTTCCGCCGCAACCGCTACTTCCACGGCCAAGTCATCCCCGGCACCAATGTGAAGGACGTGGTCTGGCTGCGCCCGGACGGCGAGGAGATGACGGCCGGAGACTGGAACGACCCCGACGCGCGCGGTATCGCCGTACGGCTCAGCGGCGAAGCGGGCCTGACCCACGTGAGCGCCCGCGGCGAGCAGGAAATCGACGACACCTTCGTGATCCTGATGAACGTGTGGCACGAGAGCATCACCTTTGCGATGCCCCAGGATTCGGCCGAGCACGTCTGGACCGTCGTCCTCGATACGGTGAACGGGCTCAGCGCGCACGACGAACGCATCCACGAGGCGGGCGAGCCGGTTACCGTGGAGGGGCGGTCGCTGCAGCTTCTGGTGCGGCGCGACAGCGACGATCGGCGGAGGACGGAGGTATGAGCGCGTACACATACGGGCCCGCGCGCGGTTCGTCCGCAACCACGTTCCGACTATGGGCGCCGGGCGCCGAGGCGGTCCAGCTGATGCTGGAAGGCCCCGACCTCAGGGAATCTGGGCCGATGGAGCCGCACGAGGGCGGCTGGCACGAGGTGCGGGTCCCGGACGCGGTGCCCGGCACCCGCTATCGTTTCCGCGTCGGCGACCTCCTGGTACCCGATCCCGCCTCGCGCCTCCAGGACGGCGACGCGGTGGACGGCTGCAGCGTCGTCGTCGACCATGGCCGCTTCGCCTGGCGGAACCAGGCTTGGCGCGGCCGTCCGTGGCACGAGGCGGTGATTTACGAACTCAACGTCGGCGCCTTCTCGCCGGAGGCCAGCTACGAAGGCGTGCGGATGCGCCTGCCCCACTTCGTCGCCCTCGGCGTCACCGCCATCGAGCTGATGCCGCTGGCCGATTTCCAGGGATCCAGGAACTGGGGCTACGACGGCGTGTTGCCCTACGCCCCCGACGAGACCTACGGCACCCCGGACGAGCTCAAGCGTCTGATCGACGACGCCCACGGCCACGGCCTGATGGTGTTCCTCGATGTGGTTTACAACCATTTCGGGCCGGAGGGTAACTATCTGCACGCGTACGCCCCTGCGTTCTTCACAGACCGCTTCGAGACCCCCTGGGGGGCGGCGATCGACTTCAGCCGCCGCGAGGTGCGCGACTTCTTCGCCGAGAACGCGATCTACTGGCTTGAGGAGTACCGCTTTGACGGCCTCCGCTTCGATGCCGTCCACGCCATCCAGGATGATTCCGAAAAGCACATCCTGAGCGAGATCGCCGAGCGGGTGCGCGCCCACTTCCGCGATTCCGGACGGCACATCCATCTCGTGCTCGAAAACGACGACAACGCGGCCAGGTTTCTCGGCCCGCAGCAGTTCGTCGCCCAGTGGAACGACGACTTCCACCACGCCTGCCACATCTTGTTGAGCTCCGAGGGTGGCGGCTACTACGGGGAATACGCCCAACGACCGCTGCGGCACCTCGAGCGCATCCTCCGCGAAGGCTTCGCCTGGCAGGGAGAGGTCTCGCCGTTCCGCGGCCGAACTCGCGGCGAGGACACGGGCCGGTTGTCGCCGCTGGCCTTCGTCAACTTCCTGCAGAACCACGACCAGATCGGCAACCGGGCTTTCGGCGATCGTATCGCGACCCTCGCCTCGCCGCAGGCGCTGCGCACCATGATGTCGGTGTTGTGCCTGCAGCCCTCGCCGATCCTCCTGTTCATGGGCGAGGAGTGGCAGAGCCGGCGGCCCTACCTGTTCTACTGCGATTTCACGGGCGACCTTGCGCAGGCGGTACGGGACGGCCGACGACGCGAGTTCGCAAGCTTCCCGGCTTTCTCCAACCCCCAGGCGCAGCGCCGCATCCCCGACCCCCTGGCGCCAGAGACTTTCGCCGCCTCGCGGCTCGACTGGAACGAGCGCGAGACCCAGGACCATCCGTTCTGGGAGGCGGAGACGACGCGCCTGCTGCGGTTGCGGCAACGTCACGTGATGCCGCGTGCCGCCCGGTTCGGTCGGCCGACCGTCGAGTTGCCCGGGCCCGAGCTGCTGATTGCCGGTTGGCGCACGGATGACGGCGATTCGTTGACCCTTGTTCTAAACATGAGCCACCAAGAGGCTGATCTACCGTCTATTCACGAGGGGAAGCTGATCAGCGTCAGCCGGCCGGGTACCGCCACCGGCTTGCACGATGACGGTCGAATCCCCGCGGTCACCGCCGCCTGGTTCCTGACCGCGGCGGACGAAATCGCCGCTGTTGACGTGGAGACGGTATTCGGATGACCCCGCCTCCCTATCCCCGAGCCACCTACCGGCTTCAGCTGAACGAGGGCTTCACATTCAGGGATGCCGAGCGCCTCATTCCCTATCTGGCCGAAATGGGGATCAGCCACCTCTACGCCTCTCCGTTCCTGATGGCGCGTCCCGGCTCGCAGCACGGCTACGACATCGTCGACCATACCCGAATCAACCCCGAGATCGGCAGCGACGCCGACCTTGACGCGCTGACTTCGGCCCTGCTGCGGCACGGCATGGGGCTGATCCTCGATTTCGTGCCCAACCATATGGGCGTGATGGGGGCCGACAACGGCTGGTGGCTCGACGTCCTGGAATGGGGCGAGGCCTCGCCGTACGCCTCGTTCTTCGACATCGATTGGCAACCGGTTGAGGAATCCCTGCGCGGCAAGGTGCTGCTGCCGATCCTCGGCGACCACTACGGGGTGGTGCTGGAAGGCGGCGGGCTTCCGCTTTGCTTCGACGCCGAGCGCGGCACCTTCAGCGTCTGGTACCACGAGCACCGGCTGCCGATCGCCGTCCGGCACTATGCCGAGATCCTGGAGCGGACCGGCGTCGAGCCGCTGCGGGAGCTGGCGAAGCGGTTCGCCTCGATCCCCGCTGGCGGAAGCACCGCCAGCGAGCACGCCGTCAAACGCGAGCAGGCGCAGGCGGCGACCGCCGAGCTTGCCCGCTTGGCGGCCGCCTCGCCCGAAACGGCAGCCGGCATCGAGACCGCGCTGGCCTCCTATAACGGCAAGGCCGACGATCCGGCATCGTTCCGCGACCTCAGCGACCTTCTCGATCGCCAAGCCTATCGCGTCGCCTACTGGCGGGTCGCGGCCCACGAGATCAACTACCGCCGTTTCTTCGACGTCACCACGCTCGCCGGCATTCGTCTCGAGCAGCCGGAGTTGTTCGAGATCGTCCACCAGCGGGTGTTCCACCTCGCCTCGGAGGGCAAGCTGCAGGGGATCCGCCTCGACCACATCGACGGGCTGTGGGACCCGGCAGCCTATTGCAGGCAACTCCAGGAGCGGCTCGCCCACATCCGCCTCAACCTGCCGGATGCGCCGCCCCGCCGCGAGGCGGGTCCGACGGCGCATCTCGACCGCCCGTTCTACGTGATCGTCGAAAAGATCCTGGCCGGCCACGAGCGGCTGCGCCGCGAATGGCCGATTTCAGGCACCACAGGCTATGAGTTCATCACGCTGGCCAACGGCCTTTTCGTCGACCCCGGTTCGGAGCGCTTCCTCACCCGCTTCTATCAGCGCGCCACCGGCCGCTCGGGCTCGTGGGACGAGACGGTACGGGAATCCAAGCAGCAGATCATGCGCGACAGCCTGGCCAGCGAACTCAACGTAGTGGCCACCCAGTTCGCCCGTATTGCCAAGCAGAGCCGGATCAGCCGCGACTACTCGCTGTTCGCGTTCCGCCGCGCCCTGACCGACATCGCGGCCTGCTTTCCGGTGTACCGTACCTACGTGACCGAGGCCGGCGCGGATTCGCTGGACCGCCGCGACATCGAGTGGGCGGTTGGCCGCGCCCGCAAGATGAGCCGCAACCCCGACAAGTCGATCTACGACTTCGTGCAGAGCATCCTCACCCTCGACCTGCTTGCCCAGACCGAGCGCCGCTATCGCCGCGAAGACGTGGTGCGCGCCGCCATGATGTGGCAGCAGTTCACCGCCCCGGTGATGGCCAAATCGGCCGAAGACACCGCCTTCTACCGCTGGGTCCGCCTGCTCTCTTTGAACGAGGTCGGCGGCGAGCCGAACCGCTACGGGGTTGCGCCCGAGACCTTCCACCGTGCCAACGAGGAGCGGCTGGCCTCGTACCCGTTCTCGATGTTGACCCTGACCACCCACGACCACAAGCGCGGCGCCGACGTGCGGGCGCGCCTCAACGTGATCAGCGAGCGTCCGCAGCTGTGGGCCCGCAACGTCCACCACTGGAATCTGCTCAACGGCGGCCGCCGCAGTGACGATGCCGCTCCGCGGGCCAACGACGAATACCTGTTCTACCAGACCCTGGTCGGCACGTGGCCGTTCGGGATCCAGGGAGCGGACTGGGACGCCTTCACCCAGCGCCTCGTCGATTACATGTTGAAGGCGGTGCGCGAGGCGAAGTCGGTCACCGCCTGGACGGCGCCCGATGCCGACTACGAAGCCGCAATCGAGCAGTTCGTGCGCAGGGCGATGTCCCACCACGACAGCCCGACCTTCCTCGCCGAGGTCGCCGCCTTCGTCGAGGAGATCGGTCCCGCGGCCGCCGTCAACGGCCTGGCCCAGCAGGCGCTGCTGCTGACCTCCCCCGGCGTCCCCGACTGCTTCCAGGGCTGCGAGTTCTGGGACCTGTCGCTGGTCGATCCCGACAACCGCCGCCCGGTCGATTTCGAGATGCGGACGCGCGCGGCCCGCGAGACCAAGGACGGGGACATTTCGGCCCTCCTCGAATCCTGGAAGGACGGCCGCGTCAAGCAGGCAATGACGGAGCGCATACTGCGCCACCGCAAGCGGAGCCCCGACCTGTTCGCGCGCGGCCGCTACCTGCCGCTGACGGCCGAGGGCCGCCAAGCCGAGCGGGTGATCGCCTTCGCCCGGCTCGATAGCGAGGATCTCCTGCTGACCGTGGTGCCGCGCCTCGTCTGTCCTCTCCTCAGGGACGCCAGCCTCCCGTTGCCGCACCGCTGGGAGGGCACTCTGCTGCATATCCCAGACGACGCCAGGAGGCCGCTGCAGGACCTGCTTACCGGCCGCACCTTCCAGCCGGCCGCCGCGCTGAAGGTGGAGGACGTGCTGGAGACGTTCCCGGTTGCCATCCTGACAGCGGCCGGCTGATCTACAGGTGATAGCGCTCGTCGATGCTGCCGGGACCGGGCCCGGCGGCGATGATCAGCAGCATCCCCCCCGCCAGCCCGACATTTTTCAGAAAGCCCACGAGTTGCTGGCTGAACTCGGCCTCGGTCCCGACGTTCCATGGCGGCTGGAAGTACAGGGTATAGGGGATCAGGAAGAGCAACAGGAGAGTGGCCCCCAAGCGCGCCTTGTACCCCAGCACCACCGACGTGCCGCCGATCACCAGCACGGCGATCACGACCAGCAGCACCGGCGGCGCCGCCGGCAGGCCCTGTGCCTCCAGTCCCTCGGCAGCGGACTGGAAGTTCGGAATGAGATGGGTGAAGGCGCTGACCAGGAAGACCGCCGTCAGGCACAGTCGCCCGACGATGGCCAACAGGGAGCGGAGGGTCTCGGCCATGCGGTCCTCGGGGTTGCGGTCGCGACCTCGCAGGGCGGCAGCCTCCGGCACCCGGCGTCCTCTCGAAATGGGAGCCGCGCGACCGCGGCGGAAGGGAGCGAGCAGTCTACTCCCTTATGATCCGCCACGGACCGACGCCCGCCTCGACGACCTTCGGACCCGTCGCGCCGTCTCGCCAACGCACGTATTCCAGCGCGGCTCCGGCCCGCGGGACTGCCGCCTCGCCCAGCAGGAGGAGCGCGTTGGTGCGCCCCAGGTCAAGCGCGTCGTCGAGAGCAATTCCTAGCCAATTCATGGCGTTGCGGGTCACTTCTTCCATCGTGGCCGAGGAGCCGCCGAGGTACGGCGAGCCGGGCTCGCGCATGATGCCGTCCGCCTGCCGTTCGACCTGAACGTCGCCCAGCGTGTAGAGGCCCGGCTCAGCTGCCGCGCCGGCGGTCGCGTCGGTGATGAGGATGGTGCGCGAAAGCTCCTTGGCGCGGGCGTAGATCCTGAACATGTACGGCGGGATGTGGACGCCGTCGGCGATGAAGCTGGCGCTGAGGTGGTCCTGGCCGAGCTGCGCGAACAGCGGGTTGGCATTCTTCTCGAGCAGGTGCAGAAGGCCGTTGCCGAGGTGAGTGGAGAGCCTCGCCCCCGCGGCGACCGCCGCTTCCACCTCGGCCAAGCTTGCCCCGGTGTGGCCGATTGAGACCACGATGCCCTGGGCCGTCGCGTGCGGAATGAGGTCCAGCACCCCTTCCCGCTCGGGCGCCATCGTCAGCACCCGGACGGGACGGCGCAGCCCATCCTGCAGCTTGGCCAGGGCTTCGACCCCCGCACTCCGCATGTGTGCCTTGGGGTGGCAGCCGGCGTAGCCGTCGGCGGAGGACAGGAACGGCCCTTCGACGTGGTAGCCCATCACCATCCACGGCCCGAGCCGGCTGGCGGCAACCGCGGCATCGAGCGAGCGCAGCCGGGCCTTCATGGCGTCGAGCGAGGCGGTGATGACGGTCGGCAGGCAGCGGGTCGCGCCGCAGGCGAGCATCGCGGCCAGAGCGCGGTCCATGTCCTCCGCGCTCAGGTCGGCGCGGTTGAAGTCGACCCCGGCGAAACCGTTGACCTGAATGTCGACCAACCCCAGGGTCGTCGCCTCGCCGGTCGGCGACTGGGCGACGGGGTTCGTCTCGCGGAGCCTGCCGTCAGCCCCCGTCACGACGGCGTAGACGCCGTGACGCCGCCCCGAGCGGAGCACCATCCGCCGCCCCTCCAGGTCCTCAACCCGCTCCAGAAGATCCGCCATCGCAACTCTCCGCTCTCGGTTCGTCGTTCCAACCAGGCCGGCTACCGCTTCAGCAGCGAGGCCGCCGCCTGATCGAGGAACAAGGCGCAGTCGGGATGGGTGCGCAGGATCGATGCCGGCACCCGGTTGGTCAGCTCGCCCTCGACGGCGCCCCGCACCGCCTCCGCCTTGCGCCTGTCCGGCACCGTGACGATCAGCATTCGCGAGGCCATGATCCTCCTGATGCTCATCGAAATCGCTTGGGCCGGCACGTCGTCGAGGGTCGGGAACCAGCCTTCCCCCATCTGCTGATGGCGGCAGGCTTCGTCGAGGGTGACCACCAGGTAGGGCTTCTCGGTCTCGAAGTCGGCGGGCGGATCGTTGAAGGCAAGGTGTCCGTTCTCGCCGATGCCGATGAAGGCGACGTCGACCACGCGGCTGGTGATAAGGCTGTCGAGGCGCGCCGTTTCCGCCTTGGGATCGGCCACGCCATCGACGTAATGGAACGCCGCCAGCTTGCCGACGCGGTCGACGAACCTCTCCTTGAGGTAGCGCCGAAACGATGCGGGATGGCTCATCGGCAGCCCGATGTACTCGTCGAGATGGAAGCAGGTCACCTTGTCCCAGGCGATGCCGGGAGCGGTGATCAGGGCGTCGAGCATCTCGAACTGGCTGGCCCCGGTGGCCAGGATGATCGTGGCCTCGCCGCGTTCGGCGATCGCCTTGCGGATCGCCGCGGCGCCCGCCGCCGCCGCCGCCGGGCCCATCTCCTGCTTGCTGGTGAAAATGCGGATGTCCATGACTGTTCTCCTCGTCTCGATGTCAGGCCAGATGGCGGACGCGCGGAAAATACTTCTCCTCCAGCGCCCGGTTCGCCGCGTCGCCGCCGGGCATGTTGGCGCTCCGCCACAACGGCGGCGTCACCCCGGCCTGGGCCAGCCGCTTCACCGCCTCGATCATCAGCAGGTTGATGGTGAAGGCGTTGCAGAAGGTCGAGGTGGGACCGGTCTTCTCTCCCGCCCCCTCGATCTCGACGACGGCGTCGCCCAGCGGCAGCCGGCAGTCGAGGAAGTGGTCGACCTCCTGGTACAGGGACTTGCGGCTGGGGTGGCGGGCCGGATGGTCGGCAGGAAGGCTGTCGGCGAACGAGCGCGAGGTAATGCCGATCGAGATCATCCCCCGGCGCTTCGCCTCCAGCGCCACGTCGATGCACATCGCGTTGACCCCGTAGGCATTGACGATGATGATCACCTCGCCCGGCACCCGTCCGACCCGGTAGGCATCGAGCACGCCGATGGCGTATCCGGGCGTCCGCTCGACGATGTTCGAACGCTTGGCGCCGTGGATCAGATTGAAGCCGGCGTCGAGGATGGCGTTGACCGGGGCGAGCCCGCCGGCGCGCCACAGGACCTCCTCTGCAGCCATGCTCGAGTGGCCGCCGGGACCGATGACGTGGATCAGTTGATCCTTGGTGATCGCCTCGGCGACGACGGCGCCGGCCTTCTCGATCGCGGCCGAGCCCTGCAGGATCTCCTCCATCAGGGCGGAGATCTTGTCCTTGTAGGCGCGGAATTCGGGGTTGGTCATGGTCAGGGCTTCTCCTCGGGTTTCGGCGGCCGCAGACGATCGAAAAGGCGGTCGAGCGTGACGGCAAGCATGATGAAGGCGCACACCGGCGCGGCGGCATAGGCGTAGCCGGTCGGCAGGTCCCAGGTGTCGAACGGCACCCGCATGCGACGCAGCGCGATCTCCCAGCCCTTGACGGCCAGCAGCAGGAAGAACCCCGCCGACATCAACTCGCTCGCCAGCTCGGCGAGGGACCGCCGCCGTGCCGGCATGCGGTGGAGAAGGAACTCCACCGCAAGATGGCCCTTCTGGTGGTACAGCGCGGTCGCGCCGAGGAACACCATCCAGACGAACAGCAGCCGGGCCAGGTCCGGCGCCCAAAGCCATGTGTCGCCGAACAGATACCGGTTCACGATCTGGATCACGTAGATCAGGAAGATGGCGAGGAAACCGGCCGCCACCAGCCAGGTGATGCCGCGATGAACGAGCTCGAGAACCTTGCGCATCGCCGATCTCCTCAGCCGAACACGAGGGCGGGCAGCCAGGTGACCAGCCCGGGAATGTAGGTGATCAGGGCAAGCACGGCGAACAGGGCCAGAAGGAACGGCCAGATCGCGCGCACCAGCTCGTCGAAGGGCACCTCGGCGATCTTGGCCTCGAGGAACAGCAGCACCCCGATCGGCGGTGTCAGCAGGCCGATCATCAGGTTGAGGACGACGACGACGCCGAAATGGACGGGATCGATGCCGAGCTGCAGCGCGGTCGGCAGCAGCACCGGGAAGAAGATCAGCATCACCGGCACGGCGTCAAGGACGCACCCCATGACCAGGAAAAAGACGTTGGCGAGCAGGAGGAACACCACCGGGCTGAGATCGAGGCTCTGCAGAAGCTCGCCCAGCCGCTCCCCGACCTGCTCGAAGGCAACGATGTACTGGAACAGCCCGACCACCGCGAAGATGATCATGATCGAGGACGAGAAGACACCGGCATGCCGGAAGATGCCGGGAATGTCCCGCCAGCGGATCGACCGATAGACGAACAGCGAAATGGCCAGGATGTAGACGTTGGCCAGAACCGCCACCTCGACCAGGGTCACCACCCCACCGACCACGCCCAGGATGATGATGAGCGGCGCGACGAGCGCGAAGAAGGAGTCCCGAAGCAACGGCCACAAGGTCCCCCACGCGATCTCCTGGCGCACCACCGGGTAGCCGCGGCGGCGCGCCATCACCGTGATGGTGGCCAGCAGGAATCCCCCCATCAGCAGCCCCGGCACCACACCGCCCAGGAACAGCTTGCCGATCGAGATCCCCGAGATGACGCCGATGAAGATCATTGGGATGCTGGGCGGAATGATCGGTCCGATCACCGCCGCCGCACCGTTGACGCAGGCGGCGAAGGTCTTGTCGTAACCCCGCTCCTTCATGGCGGGCAGAAGCACCGACGAGACGGCACTCGCATCGGCGACGGCCGATCCGGACACCCCGGCCACGATCACGTTGACCAGCACCGCGACGTAGGCGAGCCCGCCCTTGAACCGGCCGACGAAATAATCGGTCAGCTGGGTCAGCTTGACCGTGATGCCCGACTTGTTCATCAGCTCGCCGGCCAGGATGAACAGCGGGATCGCCACCAGGGTCGGAATGTCGACTCCCGCGACCATGCTGGAGGCGACCGTGCGCAGCGAAATCTCGCCCTGGATGAGGATGTAGAAGACGGCGCTGATGCCCATGGCGAGCCAGATGCTCATGCCGATGGCGATCAGCACGAACATGATCAGGAACAGAAGCAGGATCACGTGCCGCTCCTTCTCGGTCCCTCTCCCGCGCCTCGGAAAGGGGCGGGAGAGTGAGGGAAGCCTCCGACGATGGCGGAGGTTCTGCTTCCCTCACCCCCAAGCGCTACCGGCCTCCCGCCGCCACGCGGCGGGAGATCGATGCCATTACTTCACGGCCTCGATCTTGGCCACCAAGCCCTTCGGCCACTTCTGGCCTTCGAACTCGTCGAAGGCACCCTTCAGGGCCTGCCGGATGCTGGCGAGGTCGGGGTTCTCGATCACCGTCATCTTCTGCTTCAGGTTGGCGTACACGCCCGCCATCTGCTCCTCGAGGAGCTTGGTCTCGTACTCGCCCGCGGTCTGGGCGGCCTTGGTGATGATGGCCTTGTTGCCGTCCTTCAGTCCCTTCCAGGCATCCATCGACATGTAGAAGGTCTCGATGTCGCGGATGTAGTCCGTCTTGACGTAGTACTTCTGGACTTCGAACAGGCTGGCCGAGTTGACGACCATGGCACCGTTTTCCTGGGCGTCGACGACCCCGGTCTTGAGCGCCATGTAGAGTTCGGAGAACGGGACCTGCTGCGGCAGAGCGCCCAGCGCCTTCATCGCCTTGAGCACGGTCGGGCTGGCCGCCGTGCGGATCTTCAGGCCCTGGAAATCGGACGCCTTGCGGACCTCGCGGTCGCGGGTCGACAGGCCGCGCGGCGTAGTATCGCCGCTGATGGCGACGATCTTGATCCCGGTCTCCTTCTCCGCCTTCTCCTGGATCGGCTTGAAGAAGTCGGATTCGAGGGATTTCTTCATGTGCTCGTAGTCGCGGAACAGGAACGGGATCGCGGTGATCTCGTAGGCCTCGCCGCCCTTGATCCAGGCGAAGGTGTTGATGCCGCCATAGACCATCTCGAGGTCACCGGTCTGCATCTGCACGAACATCGCCTTCGGGTCGCCGAGCTGGCTGTTCGGGTAGACCTTGACCTCGAAAGCGCCCTTCGATTCGGCTTCCACCTGCTCCTTGAACTTGAGCGCGGCGGCATGGGTCGGATGATTGGTGTCGCGGATGTGGCCGAGGCGAAGAGTCGTCTTGGCTTCCGCACCGACCCCGGCGCCGGCCAGGAAGGCGGCGCCGAGCAAGACCGTAATGAGCTTCTTCATGTCTTCCTCCTGTCTAGTCCCTTCTTGACCCGCGCGGCGGCCTTGCGCCGTGGTCCGCGCCGATATTTAATAACACATGGTGAAATTTAATGTCCAGCCATTGACAACGGACCCAGGTTGGGGAATTGCAGGCCATGATGCTCGCGCTGCTGGACGATCTCGAGACATCGCACGCCGGGCGTGCAAAGGCGCTTCTGTACCGTGACATCGCGCGCGGGGACCGGGCGACGCGCAAGCGTCTGGCCCAGCGCCTGGGCATGCGTCCGGCGACCGTGTCGGGCCTGATCGGCGAGATGATCGACGACGGGCTTGTCGTGGAAGGCCGGCCCGAGGGCGCGGCTCGCAAGGGCCGGCCGGAGATTCCCCTGCGCGCTGCGCCGGCGCGGCTGGTGGCGCTCGTCCTCCGTGTGGTCTCGCGCGACATCCGCGGCGTGCTGGTCGATCTGGCCGGGCGGCCGGTGGCCGAGCACACCGTCCCGCTCGACCGCAGAAGCGCGGAGAACGCAGCCATCCTCGCCGCCTTCGAAGCCGCCGCCAAGCCCCTCCTCGCGAGCGTGCCGGCAGGCTCCGGGGCCTGCGGCGTCGCGGTCTCGGTGCCTGGCCTCGTCGACGCCGCGCACGGCCGGTGGGCGTACTCCTCGCGCTGGCCCCGCATGCGCGACATCACCTTCGACGCTTTGGCGACGACCCTGGGATGGCCGATCCGGGTCGATCGCAACCTCAACGTCGAGCTGCGGGCGCGCCTGCTGCGCCGCCCCGAGGAACGGGACGGTTCGGTGCTGTTCGTGCATTGGGGCTACGGCGTCGGCTCCTCGTTCGCCGATAACGGCCGCATTGTCACCTCGCGACTCGGCGGGTTCGCCGAGTTCGGACACTGGACGGTGGCTCCCGGGTCCGATCGACGCTGCCGCTGCGGGCAGACCGGCTGCCTGGAGGCGGAAGCCGGCCTGTGGGCGCTGTTGCCTGAGCTGCGGGCGAGCCACGGCGCGGTGCCGTCCGACGAATTGGCGTTCGAGCAGTTCCTGGCCCGGCCGGGCATCGCCGAGCTGCCGGCGATTGCGCGGGCCACCGAAGCGATGGCCGGGGCGCTTCGCAACCTCTACCTCGCCTTCTTCGCCGACCGCATTGTGCTTACCGGCCCGTTCAGCCGGCATCCCGCGATCATGGCCCGGCTCGATGCCTCGTTCCGCCGCCACCTGCCCGACTTCGTGACCGCACCGGTGCCCCTGCGCACGGCCCGCGCGGGCGCGGACGACGAAATCGTGGGCTCCGCGCTGCCGTTGCTGCAGGCGGGCCTGCTGCCCCTGCTGGAGCCGTCGAGCCGGCAGCGGCGAAACCACGGCGCGCGAAAAGTGGCCGCGGCTTCCTAGAATCGTTTTGCTTTTTCCCGCGTCCCGTGAGACATCACTGAACCGTGATCTCGATCCGTGCCCCCATGCGTCGCGCCCTTCTCGCCCTTCTCGTCGCCATTTCGCTTCCCGCGCACGTTCAGGCGGACGATGTCGTCGCAGACCCGTTCGCCGGCTTCCGCCAGCTCGCCTGGAGCCTGATCGGAGACCGCTTCGTGTGGGGCGACATCAAAGTCCGTTCGGGCTGGCGGCTGCAGGAGAACGGCCTCAACAATCGCTGCAGGGTGCTCAACGGGGGCGAACGCACCGTCCTCGAGGGCGACTGCGCGATCGCGCTCGACGCCTTCGACGACCTCGCTCCGGTGACCCGGACCGACAGCAGCCCACTGGTCATCATGGTTCACGGCCTGGGCGGCGCCCGGATGGACTTCTCGATCCTGCGGCGCGATCTCGGCAATCGCCGGATCGCTGCCGAGACCGTCGCCTACCCCAGCCTGCTCGGCGACATCTCGGCCCATGCCCGGCGACTGAACGCGATCCTCAATGGCGTAAAGGGCAAGCAGCCGTTCCTGTTCGTCACCCACAGCATGGGCGGGCTGGTGGTGCGCACCGCGCTGGCCGAGACGGCCTCCTGGCGCAGGCAGCACGCGGTCGACGGCCTGTTCATGATCGGCCCCCCCAACCGCGGCGCCGCGTTGGCCCGCCTCGGCACCGACTTCGTCACCATTCTCGGCCCCGCAACCCTCGACCTCATCCCAGAGAACGCGCGGACGATCCCGGCGCCCGACGTGCGCTACTGCATCATCGCCGGTGCGACCGGGACCGCCGACGGCCTCAACCCGGCGGTACCCGGCGACGACGATGGCGTGATCGGGCTGGCCGAGACGCTGATCCAGCCCGGCGACGACCGCCTGATCCTCAACGCCAACCATCGCGCCCTGCTGGGGCACCCGGAGACAGCCGAGGCGCTGCGACGCTTCATCGGCGGCGGCCGCTGCGCCCCGATCTAGCCTCGCCCGCCCGCCAGCCGGCGCGCCGCCGGACTGCGGCGCAGGCGCAGCATGGCGACGATCCCGAGCACCGGCCCGACGGCAAGGACCGCGAAGGCGTAGCGCCAGCCGACGGCGGCGGCCAACCAAGGCACGAGATGGATGGTGAGAAGGGTCAGCAGAAATCCGCCGCACGTCTGCACGGTCAGCATGGTGCCGACGTAGGCGCGATCCGAGAGCTCGGCAACGCTGGCCGAGAACTGGGCAGAGTCCGCGACCACGCTGGCGCCCCACACGACGCACACGGCGACCAGAGCGACCGGCGGGCCGCCGAACAGGAAGCCGACCGCGACGGCGCAGGTGCCGCTGACGGCCAGCGCCAGGATCGCCAGCGTGGTGCGTCCCCAGCGGTCGGCGAACAGACCGCCGGCAAGGCTGCCGAGAGCGCCCGCCCCAACCGTGCAGAAGGTCGCCATCTTGGCCCAGTACGCCGCCTCCGCGCCGGCCATCACCGCCCGGAAACTGGCGTCCAGAAAGACGATGACCCACGCCCACATTGCGTACAGCTCCCACATGTGCCCGAGGTAGCCGAGGTTGGCATAGCGCAAGGCCGGATTGGTCCACGCCCGCAGTGCAGCGCCGGGGGAGAAGCGCGGCGCCGGTGTCCGGTTGGGGCCGATCGCGGCCAGCTGCACCAGGACCGCGGCGGCAACCGCCGACGCCGAAGTCGCGGCGATGGTGAACCGCCAGCCGATCCCGCCCAGGGCATTGAACAGATGCGGCGAGGCCGACCCCAGGGTCAGCGCGCCGACCAGCAGGCCGACCAGGAACCCGAGATCGCCCTTGGCCCAGGTGGCCGCAAGCCGCATGCCGACCGGATAGATGCCGGCCATGCAGGCGCCGGTGAGGAAGCGCAGGACGAGCACCGGTCCGTCGGTCGGATCGAGGAACAGGATGCCCGCGTTGGCGGCGGCCGCAACGAGGGCGGACGTGGCGAAGAAGGCGCGAGGGTCGAGGCGGTCGGCCAGGCCCAGCACGGCGCTGACCAGGGTTCCGGCGACGAACCCGATCTGGACGGCGCTGGTAAAGGCCGACGCCTGGGCGGCCGAAAGGCCGACTTCCCGCTGCAGCGCCGGGACCACCGCAGTCGCCGAGAACCACAGCGCCAGAGCCAGCACTTCCGCGGTCGCAAGCGCAGCCAGCGACGGCCACTTGCCGAACGCGAAACCCGGCATCGCTGCGACCTCCCATGGGTTGTATGCAGGGAGGTGGCGGCCGAGGCCCCGCACCGCAAGGGCCATCCCCTTTTCGCGCACCGCAGGAGGGGGTCCCATGCCGCCCGATTCGGATCGGCACTTGCATGCCAGGGATTGTTCCTGTATTGTTCACTGAAACAGAACGGGAACTGTGGCCATGAAAGCGGTTGCCGATTTCCTCGCCCTGGGGCTTGTCATGATCGCGGGGTATGCTTGGCTGGTCGTTGCCTGAGAGAACTCTCAGGGGGTGGGAGGAACTGCGCGCTTGCAGCCCTGGGCATCGATCGCAACGTAGGTGAAGACGCCTTCGGTGACCCGCACCTGATGCTTGCGGTCGGGACCGCGCGAGGCCCACGCCTCGACCCGCATCCGCATCGAGGTGGTCCCGACCGCCACCACCTCGACATAGCACGAGAGGATGTCGCCCACCTTGACCGGACTGTGGAACGACATCGCCTCGATCCCCACGGTGACGGCCCGGCCGGCCGAGCGCTCCCACGCCGCGAGGCCGCCGGCCATGTCCATCTGCGACAACAGCCAGCCGCCGAAGATGTCGCCGCTGGGGTTGGTATCCTTGGGCATGGCGAGGGTGCGGATGACGGGCACGCCGCGCGGCTCGGTCGGCAACTCTGACATGATATTCCCCCTGTGGATACTACATGTTGACTTGCGCTCGCCCTCTGGCACATCATCCGGGTGCCGTGCGGGCCGGCCCTGTAACCGTATCTAGGATTGTCGATGAACGATCTCTTCAACCACCCCGGCCACGCCGATGCCGATTATACGGCCAAGGACATCGAGGTCCTCGAAGGACTCGAACCGGTCCGGATGCGGCCCGGCATGTATGTAGGTGGCACCGACGAACATGCCTTGCATCACCTGGTTGCCGAGGTACTCGACAACGCCATGGACGAAGCGGTGGCGGGTTTCGCCAGCCGCATCGACCTCGAGCTGGCGGCCGACGACACGGTGACTGTGCGCGACAACGGGCGCGGCATCCCCACCGATCCTCACCCGAAGTACCGCAACAAGTCCGCTCTGGAAGTGATCATGACGACCCTGCACTCGGGCGGCAAGTTCCGAGGCAAGGTCTACGACACTGCGGGCGGCCTGCACGGGGTCGGAGTATCCGCGGTCAACGCCCTGTCCGACCGCCTCACGGTCGAGGTGGCGCGCGATCGCCGCCTGTGGTCGCAGTCGTTTTCGCGCGGCAAGCCGACCACCCCGCTGCGCGACCTCGGGACCGTGCAGAACCGTCGCGGCACGGTGGTCAGCTTCCACCCCGACCCCGACATCTTCGGCGCCCGCACCCGCTTCCGGCCGGCAGAGCTGTTCCGCATGGCACGCTCCAAGGCGTACCTGTTCCGCGGCGTCGAGATCCGCTGGTCATGCGACCCGGCGCTGGTCGATGGCGATGCCTCGACGCCGGCCGAGGCGGTGCTGCACTTCCCGGGCGGGCTCAAGGATTTTCTCGTCACCGCTCTGGGCACCCGCGACACGGTGACCCCCGACGTCTTCGCCGGCGCAGCCGACCTTAACGGCGGCAGCGGCAGGGTCGAGTGGGCGGTGGCGTGGCCGGACGACGAGGACGGCTTCTTCAACTCCTACTGCAATACGGTGCCGACGCCCCAGGGCGGCACTCACGAGCAGGGCCTGCGGACCGCCCTCTTCAAGGGGCTCCGCGCGTTTGCCGACCTGGTCGGCAACAAGCAGGCCGCCAAGTCCACCAGCGACGATCTTCTGGGCGGCGCCTGCGTCATCCTTTCGGCCTTCATCCGCGACCCCCAGTTCCAGGGCCAGACCAAGGAGAAGCTCTCCAACCCCGAGGCAGCCCGCCTGATCGAGGCGAGCGTGCGCGACCACTTCGAGCACTGGCTTTCGGCGACTCCCAGCGCCGCCAACGCCCTGCTCGAGCGCGTCATCACCCGCGCCGACGCGCGGCTGCGCCGGCGCCAGGAGAAGGAGACCAAGCGGCAGTCGCCGACCCGGCGGGTGCGATTGCCGGGCAAGCTGACCGACTGCACGCGGACCGTCGCCGCCGGCACCGAGGTCTTCCTTGTCGAAGGTGATTCGGCGGGCGGCTCGGCCAAGCAGGCCCGCGAGCGCGAGACCCAGGCCGTGCTGCCGCTGCGCGGCAAGATCCTCAACGTCGCCAGCGCGTCGGACGAGAAGCTGCGCGCCAATCAGGAGCTGCGCGATCTTGTCGAGGCGCTGGGCTGCGGCACCGGCAAGAACTACAGCGAGGAGAACCTGCGCTACGACAAGGTCATCGTGATGACCGATGCCGACGTCGACGGGGCCCATATCGCCGCCCTGCTGATGACCTTCTTCTTCAAGGAAATGCCGGAACTTGTTAGAAACGGTCATCTTTTCTTGGCGCAACCGCCTCTCTACCGTCTCAGCCATGGCGGCAAGACCGTGTACGCCCGCGATGATGCCGACAAGGAGCGGCTGATCGCAACCGAGTTCAAGGGGCGCAAGGTCGACGTCAGCCGCTTCAAGGGCCTGGGAGAGATGCCGCCGCAACAACTGCGGGAAACCACCATGGACCCGCGCAAGCGGGTTTTGCTCTGCGTCCGCCTGCCCAGCGAGGCCCTGCCGGAGGAGCGCGACCAGGCGGTGCGGACCGCGACGCTGGTCGAGGACCTGATGGGTCGCAAGCCGGAAACCCGTCTCGCCTTCATCCAGGAGCACGCCCGCTTCGCCGACGTCGACGTTTAGAAGGTTTGCCGAGTTCGCATCAGCAGGCGACTTTCCCGAAGGCGGCGCCAGGACTATATCTGTCGCCAGGGGGAGCGCTCGTTCGACCCCGTCGTCGCGAGGACAAGATGAGAAAAACCGTAGCCGCCGTAGCCGGCGCTGCGCTTCTCGCAGCCGCCTGTTCCGGACCCAGGTTCGTCACCGACTACCGTGGCGGGGTGGAGATGTTCTTCGCCCATGCAGCCGGAGGCAAGGATCTGCGGGCCGTCATCGTCGGCAATCCGTTCCCGGTGCTTAAGGCGGAGACCGATGCCTACACCGTCGCCGCGATGCAGGGCAGATTCCGCGGTCCCGTCACCAACCTGACCACCACGCCCTCGCAGAACTCGCATCTGCCGGCCCGGGTATTCGTCATCTTCGACCCTTCGCCCGGCCTGCATCCGCCTGCCGTCTGCACGGTGCGCAACCCCGAGACGCTGCCGCGGATCGCGCCCACCGAGCGCCTGCACCTGATGGTCACCTTCTGCGAGGGCGACACCCTTTATGCCGAGGTCCGCGGCTCCGCGCCGCGGCCCGCCTCGCCGACCGATCCGGCTTTCGCCAACCTGCTGTCGCAGGCGGCTTTCGTGCTGATTCCCCAGGACAAGCAGTTCGGCAGCGACAGGAATAACGAACGGCTCTTCCGCTAGGGGCGTATCGGAGGGAATCACGATGAAGGCATCCGTAGTTGCAGCCCTGACAGCCGGCCTCCTCGCCGCCGCGTGCGCCGGACAGCCGGTGACCACCGGCAGTTTTCGCGGCGGCGCCAATCCGATGTTCACGTACGCCGCCGCGGGCCGCGATTTGCACACCGTAGTGGTCGGCGATCCGTTCCCGGGGGCCGAAGCGGCGACTCAGGCCGCCGCGATCGGGGCCATGCAGGGACGCTTCCGCGCCCAGCCGACGCACCTGGTTGCCGCTCCGACGGCGGAAACCAGGACGGACTCGCGGCTTGTGCTCGCGCTCGACCCGCAGCCCGGAGTCAGCGCCGAGACGCTGTGCGCCGCCCCATCCCACATCGCGACCGCCCGCGCCGAGCACCGTCTCAACGCCTTGCTGGCGTTCTGCTACCACGATATTGCCTACGCCGAGACGCGCGGCTTCGTCACCCGGCCCGGCTCGCCCGACGACCCGGCCTTCACGAAGCTGATGGTCGCCCTCGCCGGCAACCTCCTGCCCGGCGCCGACGCGACCATGCACGACTTCCTCGACAACGTCGACTGAGAGCCGGATCGGGTCCCGAAAAGCCCCCGTGGCAGCTCGCCACAGGGGCTTTTTGTTCAGGTTATTAGCGTCGAATGCTGATCCGGTTCCTCAGGGGAACAGCGGCAGCTGCTCGAGGCCCATCGTCTCGGGATAGCCGC
Organism: Rhodospirillales bacterium; assembly: GCA_018432935.1. GTDB lineage: Bacteria > Pseudomonadota > Alphaproteobacteria > Rhodospirillales > Shumkoniaceae > JAHDSF01. Next base: position 40,758 of record JAHDSF010000020.1, read on the forward strand.
GCATCACGTTCATGTTCTGCACCGCCTGCCCCGAGGCGCCCTTCACCATGTTGTCGATCACCGACAGGATGATGGCGCGCCCGGGAACCCGATCCTTGAAGACGCCGATGAAGCAGTAGTTCGACCCGCGCACGTGCCGGGTCGCCGGGGCCTCGCCCGCCGGCAGCACCCGTACGAACGGCTCGTCGGCATAGCGGGCGGCAAGGCTCGCCCGCAGGTCGTCGGGACCGACCCCCGGCGCCAGCTTGACGTAGATCGACGACAGGATGCCGCGGCTCATCGGCATCAGATGGGGGGTGAAGTTGGCAACCACCGGCTTGCCGGCGGCCTCCGACAGCCCCTGCTCGATCTCCGGCGCGTGGCGGTGCTTGGCGACGCCGTAGGCGTGGATGCCTTCCGTGACCTCGGCGTACAGCGAGCCTTCCTTAGGGCTGCGCCCGGCGCCGCTGACCCCCGACTTGGAATCGATGATGATGTCCTCGGCAAGGATCTTGCCCTGCTCCAGCAGCGGGATCAGGGGCAACTGCGCGGAGGTCGGATAGCAGCCGGGGTTGGCGACCAGGCGCGCTTTCGCGATCTCGGCCCGCTTCAACTCGGTGAGCCCGTAGACGGCCTCCTTCTGCAGGTCCGGCGCCCGGTGGGGACCGCCGTACCACTGCTCGTAGACCGCCACGTCCTTGAGCCGGAAGTCCGCCGACAAGTCGACGACCGCGACCTCGCGCGGCATCTTCGAGATCACCTCCTGGGTGGTGGCATGGGGCAGGCAGCAGAAGGCCAGGTCGATCCCCTTCCACGTCACGTCATCAAGGGCGACCAGCGGCGGCAGTTCGAGGAAGCCGAGGTGCGGGAACACCGATGAGAACGCCTGCCCGGCCTTGCGGTCGGCCGTCATGGCGGCGATCGCGGTTCGCGGATGGCGGGCAAGGAGGCGGACGAGCTCCGCGCCGGTATAGCCGCTGGCTCCGATGATGGCGACGTTGGTCTTGCTGTCAGTCATGGTGTTCTCCGATCCCGCCTAACAAAAAAGGCGCCCGGCAAGGGCGCCCTGATTCAGCCAAACAGCCGCAGTTCCCCGCCTACGCAGTCCTCGCGCACACTCCCTGACGTCGTCGCGAAGCGTTGAGGCGGATCATGTCGGCCGTTCCTTTCTCCAGTCGCGCGGACGGTAGCAGATCTTCCCGCAGTTGAAAAGCCGATTTCAGGGTCGCTTCTTCAGGTTATTCCACCGCCCGGTCTCCAGTATCGGGGTCTTGTCCAGCTCCGCCTCGGTCATCTCGACCACGATCTGCTCGTGCTGCATGCGGATCTTGTCGAGCGGTACAACGTGCCGGGTTTCGCCGATTCCCATCAGACCGCCGGTCTCAATGACCGCGCCCAGGACGCCACCCGGATCGACGACGACCTTGGCGAACTCCCCGACCCGCTTGCCGTCGAGGGTGACGGCCTCCAGGCCTGCCTTCTCCTGCAGCGCCTGGGGATCCGGCGGCGCCAGGGCTGCCGCTGCGGCCTCGCCGCTCTGGCTGCCGCCTGCCTGGCCGTCCGGCACCGCCACCCCGGTCGCCGCCTCGGCCTTGCCGGGAGGCGGCCCTGCCGGGCCGCCGGCGCCGCCCATTCCGGGCACCCGCTCCGTCGTGGGCGAGCCCTCCGGCGCGCCGCTCAGTCCGCCCGGGCCGGGTCGCGGCTGAGCGGAGGTTCCATCGGGAGCCGCCGTCCCCGTCGGCGCGGCCTCGCCGCGCGGAGCTGCGGGCGCCTTTTCCGACACGTCTGGCTGCGAACCGCCCTGCGCCTGGACAAGCAACGGCTTGACGTGGGTGAACGAGACCTCGGCGGCAACCGGCTCACCGCCCTGGCGGACGATCACCTCGGGCGGCGGCTGACGGATGGTCACCTCGGCCGGCAGATAGCGGATCTCCACCTGCAGCGTAGGCACCGCCGCGCTCCGCGCAGCGCTTTCGATCTCATCGGCGGCCAGGGCGCCATCCCCGTCGTCATCCCATTGCGAGAAACGGCGACGCAGTTCGGCCATCTCCTTCTCCGACAGCTCGCCCCCCGCCGTCCTGATGCAAGCAAGGAATTCGTCCTCGCCGATCCGCCCGTCGTGGTTGGCATCGAGGACGGCAACGCCCCCGGTGCCGAAATCGCATTCGGGAGGCACCTGCGCCTGGGCCGCGAACGTGAACGCCGCGGAAGCCGCGGCCACCGGTATGACGATCCTTCTCATGCCAGCCTCTCGTCGCTCGGGTTCCGTCTACTTCGTGATGTCCCGCCACCGGGATGCATCGAACTTCGGCAGCTGCTTCAGGTCCTGCTTCGGCATGTTGAGGACGACACGATCCCCTTGGATCTGAAGCTGAGGCAGCGGCACCACGTAGTAGCTGGTACCGAATCCCAGCAGCCCACCGCTTTCGATCACCGCCGCCGGCTCGTTGTCCTGGCTGGCGACCAGGCGCGACAGCTCGCCGAGGCCTTCCCCGGCAAGATTGGTCACCTTGGCTCCGAGCAGCGGCTGCCACTGCCGCGGATCGGTCTGGGGACGCTCCGGCGGTGCCGGCACCGCCGCCATTTGCCCGCCGCCCGCCCCGGGTTGCTCACCGGCGCCTTCTCCGCCCGTGCGGGCGCCGGGAACCAGGACCAGCGGACCCTGGGTCACTTCGCGCTGCCCCATCGGGGGCGGCGAAGATTGCTCCTGCGCCGCGTCGGGAGCATCGGCAACGGAAGGACCGGAGGTTGGCCCCTCGGGCGGCAGGTCGTTGGCCTGGGGCGCGTCAGCCGGCGGCGTCTCCCCGCTCTGCGGCGCCTCGGCGACAAACTGCTCCGCCTCGGTCCTGGATATCGACGCGTCGCGATCGCGATCGATGGTCGCGAACTGGTCCTTGAGCGCCTGCCGGTCCTCACCGGTGAGCGCCTCCATGCAGGCCGAATATTCAGTTTCGCTGAGCGATCCATCGGCGTCGCGATCGAGCGCGACGAAACGCTCGGCATTGAGCACGCAGCCGTCGGCCGCCTGGGCGCCGGCCACGTCCGCCCAGGCGAGCGCCACCAGCGCGGCAGCCGTACTCGACATGAGCTTGTTCATGAGTGTCCCTCCTCACTGATCCCATCCGGCCGCAACTGCGCCATACGACCGTTCCAGTGAGGTAGACGCCTGCGAACGCGCCTTAGTTCCCCCTTTGGGAGAGGAAATCCTCCCCCACAAGCAAAGGGCCCGCGCCGCAGCGCGAGCCCTCGCAGACGTAGAAGGCCGGAAACCCTAGCGCTTCGAGAACTGGAAGCTGCGACGGGCCTTGGCCTTGCCGTACTTCTTGCGTTCGACCACGCGGGGGTCGCGGGTGAGGAAGCCGCCCTTCTTGAGCACCCCGCGAAGCGCCGGCTCGAAGAATGTCAGTGCCCGGCTGATGCCATGGCGCACCGCTCCGGCCTGCCCCGACAGCCCGCCGCCGGTGACCGTGCAGTAGACGTCGTACTGCCCTTCGCGGTTGGCCGACGCCATCGGCTGGCCGATCATCATGCGCAGCACCGGGCGGGCGAAATAGACGCCGGCGTCGCGATCGTTGATGGTGATCTTGCCGGAGCCCCGCTTCAGCCAGACGCGGGCGACGGCGTTCTTGCGCTTGCCGGTGGCATAGGCACGCCCCAGGGCGTCGATCTTGGGCTCGGGCAGGGCCGAGGCGGGAGCGGCGGTCACCGTACCGGTGCCGCCCGAAACCGCCTGCTTGAGGTCTTCCAGGGTCGTCTTCACTTGCTCGGCCATGGTCACGCCCTCTTGTTCTTCGGATTCAGCGCCGCGACGTCCAGGACCTCGGGCTTCTGCGCCTCGTGCGGATGCTCCGCGCCGGCATACACGTGCAGCTTCTTCATCTGGTCACGGCCCAGTGGGGAGCGCGTGATCATCCGCTCGACCGCCTTGGTGATGAGACGTTCGGGATGCGCGCCATCGAGGATCTGGCCGAACGTCTTGCTCTTGATGCCGCCGGGATAGCGGGTGTGCCAGAAGAAGCGGTTGGCGAGCCGCTTGTTGCCGGTCAGGCGCACCTTCTCGGCGTTGACGACGATGATGTTGTCGCCGCAGTCGATATGGGGCGTGAACATCGGCTTGTGCTTGCCGCGCAGACGCATGGCGATGATCGATGCGAGGCGGCCGAGTACCAGGCCATCGGCGTCGATCACAAACCAGCGGCGCTCCACCTCCGACGGCTTGGCGGAATAGGTTTTCATCTCTCACCCGTGAAGCAGTTTTGGACAGGCGTGCCAGGGCGGCGGAGTATCGCGGCAGAGCATTCGATTGTCAACGGGAGAAAAGCTTTTCGGTACAGAGTGTTATGATACGGTATCCTGATACCCTCACGCGAGGGCTTGATTCCCTTGAAGCTCGGGCCCAAGCAATGGAGTGACCCGCAATCGGAGCTCGCCCATGTCCGACGACCGTACCATCCGCGAACTGCTGGAAAGCGCCAGGACGATCGCCGTCATCGGTGCCAGTTCCAATCCCGCGCGTCCCAGTTATGGCGTGACCGAATTCCTGATCCGGCGCGGTTACGCGGTGCACCCGGTCAATCCCGGCCACGCCGGACGTACGCTGCTGGGAAGAACGGTCTACGCCCGTCTTGCCGACGTCCCCGCCCCGGTCGACATGGTCGACGTGTTCCGCAACTCCGAGGCTGCGGGCGGGGTCATCGACGAAGCGCTCGGCCTGGCGGCCGCCAAGGCCATCCGTGCCATCTGGCTGCAGCTCGGCGTCGTCAACGAGGCGGCGGCCGCTCGTGCCCGAACGGCCGGTCTCATTGTGGTGATGGACCGCTGCCCCAAAATAGAGTACGCCCGCCTTCACCTCGGATAGGAATCCTGCCACGCCGCTGCCGACCAGAAACCAGCCTCGAGGAACTCCATGAGCGACACCACCGACAGCCTCGGCTTCGAAACCCGCGCCATCCATGCCGGCGCGCAGCCCGATCCCACCACCGGCTCGCGCATCACGCCGATTCACCAGACCACCGCCTACACGTTCCGGGACGTCAAGCATGCGCAGGACCTGTTCAACCTTCAGGTGCTTGGGCACATTTATTCGCGGCTGTCGAACCCGACCTGCAACGTGCTGGAGGAGCGGGTGGCCGCTCTCGAAGGCGGTCTCGGCGCACTGTCGACGGCATCCGGCCACGCCGCGCAGTTCATCACCTTCTTCTCGCTTCTTGAGGCCGGTGACGAATTCATCGCCTCGAAGGCTCTCTATGGCGGCTCGATCAACCAGTTCGGGGTCAGCTTCAAACGCTTCGGGTGGAACGTGCGCTGGGTCGAGCCGGACGATCCGGATGCCTTCCGCAAGGCGTTGACGCCCCGGACCAAGGCGATCTTCATCGAGCCGCTGGCCAACCCGGGCGGCATCGTGCTCGACGTCGAGGCGATCGCCAAGGTGGCCCACGAAGCCGGCATCCCGCTGATCGCCGACAACACCATGGCCACCCCCTACCTGTGCCAGCCGGCACAATGGGGCGTTGATGTGATCGTGCATTCGGCGACCAAGTTCCTGGGCGGCCACGGCAACTCGCTGGGCGGCGTGATCGTCGACTGCGGCAGCTACGACTGGAAGGGTTCCGACAAGTTCCCGCAGCTCCGCGAACCGGACCCCGGCTATCACGACCTCAGCTTCACCGAGGCCTTCGACAAGCTGTCGTTCCTGTTCAAGGCGCGGGCAGTGGGCTTGCGCGACATGGGCCCGACCCTGTCGCCGATGAACGCCTTCCTGATCCTGACCGGGATCGAGACCCTCGCCCTCCGCATGGAGCGCCACGTCGCCAATTCCCGCAAGGTGGCCGAGTTCCTCGAGTCCCACCCCGCGGTGGCCTGGGTGTCCTACGCCGGGCTTGCCTCCAGCCCCTACCGCGCGCTCGCCGAGAAGTACCTGCCGCGCGGCGCCGGCTCGGTGTTCACCTTCGGCCTGAAGGGCGGCTACGACTCCGGCGTCAAGGTTGTGGAGGGGGTAAAGCTGTTCTCCCACCTGGCAAACCTGGGCGACACCCGATCGCTGATCATACACCCGGCCTCCACCACCCACCGCCAGCTCTCGCCCGAGCAGCTGGAGGCGGCCGGAGCGGGGCCCGACGTGATCCGCCTGTCGATCGGGCTGGAGACCGCCGACGACTTGATCCGCGATCTCGACCAGGCGCTGCGGAGATAGCGATCCCGGGGGCCTGGCTCACTCGGCCGGCACGGCGGCGCGCTCGCGCGCCTCGCCCGGCAGCAGCAGGGCGGCGGCAGTGCCGACCGCGGCGAGGCTGCCGAGCACTACTAGCAGCCAGGTGAACTCGCCGCTGGCATCGAACAGCCGACCCTCCAGGAGCACTCCCAGGCTCGCCAGCCCGAAGGTGATGATGAACTTGAGGCCGTATGCCAGGCCGCGATAGCGGCTGGGGGCATACTTGGCGACCAGCGTGTTCTCGGCCGGCAGGGCGCCGGTGTTGGCCATTACCGCACCCGCCATTGCTGCGACCAGCAGCGCCCCGCCTGCCTGTGAGGCGATCAGGAGCAGCGGCACCTGCATCGCCCACGCGCAGACATAAACGACCTTGAGCGGGTAGCGATCGGCGAGCCGGCCCGCCAGAACCTGGAACAGCGCGGAAAAGAGATAAACCGAGGAGACCACGGTGGCGGGTCCGAACACTCCTCCAGCGGCCAGTTCCGACAGGCGCACCGAGAACAGCTTGGGCATCCCCGATTGGGTCGCCTGGTAGATCAGGCCCGAGCAGATCAGGGTGACCAGCAGCACCAGAATCGCCCTCACCTGCTCGTCGCGGGCCGGCAACGGCACTTGGCGGACGTCGACCTTGGTCTCGACCACCACGCCGCGTATCATGCCCCACACGAACGCCACACCCGTCGCCACCACCAGCAGACCCGGCACCAAGAACGCGGCCCGCCATCCCCAATAGTGGATGAGTACGCCCGCGATCAGCGCCGCTCCCGCCGGTCCGAGGTTCCCAAACATGCCGTTGAGGCCCAACGCCGTACCCCGGTTGACGGCATTGCGCACCAGCCAAGCCATGCCGACCGGATGATAGATCGAGGCGAACAGCCCGGTAACGGCGAGCGCCAGCGCGATCTGCCAGGCGTCGTTTGCGCACCCGGTCAGCACCATGCCGGCCCCGGTACCGAAGAAGAAAAGCGCCATCATGCCGACTGCGCTCCAGCGGTCGCCGATCCAGCCGACTATCGGCGCGGCGATCCCGTACAAGAGGTTTCCGGCCACGATCAGGGCGATCACCTCGCCATGACTCATCGCGAGATCCTGCTCGAGGGCCAGCGCCGCGACATAGAAGATCGGCGCGAACAGGTGTGAATAAGTATGGCCGACGCAGGAGAAGCCGACGGCCACGGGCCCCGACCAACGTGACATGATCATGTCCTTGTCTGTGCCGGTCCCTCTTACGGCCGTTCGCCTCGGGGATGCAAGAACCGCCATGGGGTTACCCGAACCGGCGACCTCTCACTTGCGGCATACAGTAAGTTGTCCCCTGCTATTGAAGCGAGTGGCAAGGAACCGCACGTGAAGGGAGGCAAGTCGGGTGCCCGGCGTATGTGGGGCTGTGGTACTTCGGGGGCGACCGGAAGGACGAGGTGACAGCCATGAACGCTAGAGTCGTCAAGGAAGCGCCGGATCCGATCGACATGCACGTCGGGAAACGTGTCCGCGGCCGGCGCGTCGGTCTGGGAATCAGTCAGACCAAGCTTGGCCAGGCGATCGGCGTGACGTTTCAGCAGATCCAGAAATACGAGAACGGGGCCAACCGCATTGGCTCCAGCAACCTGTACAAGGTTGCCAAGGCCCTCGACGTCGAGGTTTCGTATTTCTTCGAGGGATTGGAGGACGCGCCTCGCGGGTTGTCCGAAAGCCGGCAGAACCGGTTCGAGGAAGACCCCCTGCGCTCGCGCGAGGCGATCGAACTGATGCACAACTATTACCGGATCGGGGATCCGCAGGTGCGCAAGCGCCTGTTCCAGTTCGTCAAGGCACTGTCCGGGGCCGTCGGGGAGGCCGAATAGCCAGCCCGCAGTTGACAAATCTCCTGGCGTGAATGACCCTTGCTGCCGTGTGGCATAAGATCGCAGGCGCAAGCGCCGCGGTAGGGAAGGTCGATGTTGCGGGCACTCGCCATTGCGCCGGAGAAGTGCACCGGCTGTCTCCAATGCGAGATGGCGTGCTCGTTTCGTAGCGAAGGCGTTTACAACCCCGCCCGCTCGCGAATCAAGGTCTTCACCTTCCATGAGGAGGGACGCTTCGTCCCCTACAGCTGCACGCAATGCGCGGACGCGTGGTGCGTGCTTGCCTGTCCGGTCGCGGCGATCGCGATCGACCCCGCCACCGCGGCGCGAACGGTCGATGCGAACCGTTGCGTCGGCTGCAGAGTGTGCACGATGGCCTGCCCCTTCGGCACCATCAACTACAACGCCACCACTGGCAAGGCGATGAAGTGCGACCTGTGCGGGGGCGAGCCCGCCTGCGTCGCCGCCTGTCCGACCGGCGCCATCGTCTTCGTCGACGCCGAGGCGGGCGGCTACTGGAAAATGCGCGCGTGGGCCTCGCGAACCGGCGCGGCCATCTGAGCGAGGGAGGAACCGATGTCGTGGTGCGGCAAGATCCTGCGGGTTGACTTGACGGCCGGCCGCTGTTCCGCCGAGCCCATGAACACGGAATGGGCCGGCCTCTACCTGGGCCAGCGCGGGCTTGGCACGAAGTATCTGTTCGAGGAAGTGGACCCCGCCGTCGATTCCCTCTCCCCCGCCAACAAGCTGATCTTCGTCACCGGCCCGCTGACCGGGACGGCGGCCTCCACGGGCGGCCGGTATTCGGTCGTCACCAAGGGCGCGCTCGGCGGCGCCATCGCCGCCTCCAATTCCGGCGGCCACTGGGGGGCCGAGCTCAAGTTCGCCGGCTGGGACATGATCATTCTCGAGGGACGGTCGCCCGAGCCGGTCTACCTCTCGATCCGCGACGAGACGGCCGAGCTCCTGCCGGCCGGCGGCTTCGTATGGGGCAAGTCGGTGTGGGAGACCGACGCCGCCCTCAAGGCCCGCCACCAGGAGCCGCAGCTTCGGATCGCGGCGATCGGGGCGGCCGGCGAGAACCTGGTCCGCTACGCCTGCATCGTCAACGACCTCGACCGCGCGCCCGGCCGCTCCGGCGTCGGCGCGGTGATGGGCTCCAAGAACCTGAAGGCGATTGCGGTGCGTGGCACCCGCGGCGTCCGCATCGCCGATCCCGAGGCCTTCTTCGCGGCGTCGCGCATCTGCAACGCCAAGATCGCCGCCCACGAGTGGACCGGGCGCGCGCTGCCCACGTACGGCACCCTGCCGATGATCGATGTCACCAACGAGCACGGCAGCCTGCCGACCCGCAACAACCGCGACGTCCAGTTCGAGGGCACCGGCCGCATCAACGCGCTCGCCATGCACGCCAGGCGCGCCACCGACGGCAAGTCCAACTTCGTCCGCAACAAGGGCTGCTTCGGCTGCACGATCGCCTGCGGCCGCGTCGTCAAGATGGACCCCGGCCATTTCAGCGTGAAGGACAAGGGGCGCTACCACGGGGCCGGCGGCGGACTTGAGTACGAGGCCGCCTTCTCGTTGGGTGCCATGACCGGCGTCGACGACCTCGAGGCCTGCACTTACGCAAACTACCTGTGCAACGAGCACGGCATGGACCCGATCTCGTTCGGAGTGGTGGTGGCGGCCGCGATGGAGCTCTACGAGACCGGCGCCATCGGCGACGCCGTGACCGGCAACGTCCGCTTCCGCTTCGGCTCGGCCGAAGCGCTGTGCGTCGCCGCCGAGCTGACCGGCGCCGGCACCGACTTCGGCCGGGACCTCGGGCTCGGCGCCAAGCGGCTGTGCGACAAATACGGCCACCCCGAGTTCGCGATGGTCGTCAAAGGCCAGGAGTTCCCCGGCTACGACGCCCGCGCCATGCAGGGCATGGGGCTGGCCTACGCCACCTCGAACCGCGGCGCCTGCCACATGCGAGCCAGCCCGTTCGCCGACGACTTCGCCCGCATCACCCCGGACGGCAAGGCCGAGGTCGTCAAGCGGACCCAGGACGAGCTTTCCGCGATCGATTCGACCGGGCTATGTGCGTTTACCTCCGCGGCCCTCTCGTTCGAGGACTACGCCGCCTTGATCGGCGCCGCCTGCGGCGGAACATGGTCGGCCGAGCGCCTGCTGGAGATCGGCGAGCGGGTGTGGAACCTGGAACGCCAGTTCAACCTTGCCGCCGGCTTCACCAGGGCGGACGACACCCTGCCCGACCGCTGCCTCAAGACCCCTGCCCCCTCGGGTCGCGGCAGCGGCCGGGTGTGCGAGCTCGACAGCATGCTGCCCGAGTATTATCGGCTGCGCGGCTGGACCGAGGACGGCAGGCCAAGCGACGAAACGTTGACGCGGCTGGCCTTGTAGCTTCATATGGAGCGCCCTGAGAAGTACCAGTCGTTGCTGGAGCGTACGATGAACGAAAATGGCGAGCGTGGGCCGCGATGGCTCGAACTGGCCTTCGAGCACTGGGAAGTATCGGCCGTTTTCCTGATCGCCGGCTTGGCTTACGTCATCCACCTCGCCATCGAGGCACTCCTTTAACTCTGTCCCCGGCGCACGAAGCAGGTTTCGCACCGCTTCTGCTTCAGGGCGTAGCGGCCGCACTGGCAATCGCCTCGAGAGCTGACCCCATCGTGCGGATCACCTCGTCGTGGCCGCCAATGCCATGGTCCTCCGCCAATCGGGTCGGCTTCCAGTAACCGACCCGGACCTTGCCGTCGGCATCCTCCCAGACCAGGACGCGCAGCGGCAGATCAATCCCGGCCGTCTGCGACGACCTCATCAGCGGCGTGCCGAGCTTGGGGTTGCCGAAGATCACCACCGTGGTGGGCCGCATCTCCAATCCGCTCGACTTCGCGGCTGCGGCATGGTCCACCGTCGCCACCACCTTGGCGCCGCGCTTCTCGATTTCCGCCTCCACCCGCTGCACGGTGGCGGCGTGGCTGGCAGTACTCTCCTTGACCACCAGTCCGGCGGCTTGAGCGGACGCACCGGCAGCAGCCAAATGCGTTACGGCGACGGCAAGGCAAAGCATGCGCAGCATAAGCCTCTCCTTTCCCGAGCATGGTGAACGCCTTTGCGCTTGCGGCTGGGTCCGGGAACCGCTACCCAGATCGCCCAACGACGGAGGCGGCGGGTGTCTCAAAAAGGCTCGGCGACGAGCGTGCTGCCCGTATTGGCGGTGCTGGGCGCCGTCTTCTTGTGGGCCAGTTCGTTCGTCTCCATCAAGATCGCGCTGCAGGCGTTCCACCCGTTCGTCCTGATATGGGGACGGATGCTGATTTCGGCCGTCATGTTCCTGGCACTGCTGCCCAGGATGGACCGTCCCGACTACCATCCCGGCGACTGGCGCCTCCTCCTGCTGATGGCGGCGTTCCTGCCCGGCCTCTACTATCCGCTGGAGACCGTGGCCCTCACCCTCACCTCGGCGTCGCAGGCGGGCATGATCTCGGCGACGATGCCGCTGCTCGTCGCCGCGGGGGCACGAATCGTGTTCGGCGAGCGACTCAAGGGGCGTGCCTATCTCGGCTTGGCGGCAGCGATCGGCGGCGTCGTCTGGCTCACCCTGGCAGCCCGGACGGATGCCCGGTCGGCGCCCAACCCGCTGCTCGGCAATGCGCTCGAGCTGCTGGCGATGTGCTGCTCGTGCGGCTATGTGCTGACGGTGAAACGTCTCAGCGCCCGCTACGGGGGCTGGCTCTTGTCCGGTCTCCAGTGCGCCGCGGGCGCCGTGTTCTTCCTGCCGGCGGCATTCTTCCTCGGCGACACCCTATCGTCGCCAGACTTCGTGCCGGCGCTGATGGCGCTGCTCTACCTGGGCGGGTTGGTCACCCTGGTCGCATTCGGGCTCTACAACTACGGCCTCGGACACATGCCGGCTTCCAGCGCCGCCGCCTTCATCAACCTGATTCCGGTATGCAGCGTTCTGCTCGGCTGGGCAGTTCTGGGCGAGACACTGACCGCCGGGCAGTACGCCGCCTCGGCGGTGGTGATGGGCGGCGTCATGTTGAGCCAGGGCGGCGTCTCGAGGAGGGGCCGCGACTAGCCTCAGACCGTCACCTCGCCGACAACCGGGCGGTGGTCCGAGGCCCAGCGGGCCTGCCCGGCCGAAGCCACGCGGACGCCGCGCAGGATCGAGTGAGGAATTGTCCAGATGCGGTCAAGCGCGAGCACAGGCAGTGGTGCCGGGAAGGTGGGCGGCGCATTGCGGACGCCGATCAGCCCGCCGATGCGGCGCAGATCGGCGATGTCGATCGGCCATACGTTGAAGTCTCCCATGACGATCACCGGCGTGCCCTCCGCCTTCATCGCCGCCACCAGGTCGTCGAGATAGCGGAACTGCCGCCGCCGCTCCCAACGTTTGAGGCCAAGATGCGCTGTGACGACCGCCAGCGGGGCTCCGCCCACGTCCAGCTCGACCATGATGGCGCCGCGCGGTTCGCGATCGCCGACGGTGATGTCGAGGGTAGCGCTGTGCACCACGGGAAACCGCGACAGCAGCGCGTTGCCGTAACGCTCGCCGTCGACGACCCGGCTGATGCCGACCACAACCTGATAGCCGGCGACGCCGTGCAGCCGGCGGTAGAGGTCGATGACACCGGTCAGCGGCGAGCGGTCGGATACCTCCTGGAAGGCGATGATGTCGGCATCGAGCGCTTCGACCACCCGCATGATGCGGTCGGGATCGTAGCGACCGTCGATGCCGATTCCCCTGTGGATATTGTAGGTGGCGGCACGGACCGTCGGCATGGCTATCGCCGCAGCAGACGGCGCATCAGCAGGCGGACTCCGAACACGAGGCTTAGCCAGGCGGAGACTGCGAGCGCCAGCAGCGCCAGGTTCCCGGGTGAAGGGTCCTCGATGATCCCGGCGATCCCGGAGCCGACCGACGACAGCACCGCGATCCCGGGCATCATGCCCGCGAAGGTGCCCAGCGCGAAGTCGGACGCCTTCAGGCGGATCGCGCCGGCGACGAGATTGACGACCGCGAAAGGCGCGATCGGCACCATCCGGATGCCTGCCACCGACAGCACGCCGCGCTTCTTCAGCCCGTTGCCGATGCGCTGAATGCGCCCGCGCGAGAACCGCTGCAGGAGCCCGGAGCCGAACGCGCGCCCGATGAAGAAGCCCGCCATGGCGCTGATCACCGACCCCGCAAGCCCGTAGGCGAACCCCGCGAACGGTCCGAAGACCGCAGCCGTCGTTGCGATCAGCACGGTGATCGGAAACCCCAGGGTACCGACGACCAGGTAGACGGCGAGCATGATGGCCGGAGTCCAGGGCATCTCCGCCACCTTTTCCAGCAGGCCGCGGGCCGACCCGGCGTCGATCTCCAGGAACTTGCCGCCGACCGCCAACACGACGACCAGCAGCAGAATCGCCGCGAACACGATCCCGGCCACCAGACCCTTGCCGGACTTGCCATAGGTCTGGAAGTCGATCTCCTCCGGCTCGGGCGTTCGCAGCACATGCTGCCAATCGCCGGGCGCATCGGGGTCGGTGGTCGCCTGTACCGATTCCAGCACGTCCGAGGCGACGGCAACCGAATCCTCGATCGCGCGCAGGCCCCGAGGCTCCCCGCTCCCTCGCTCTCCGATCGCCGCCAGATAACCGCCAGCGGCGGCGACCAGGCCCGGGACTTCTGCGGCGGTCACCCCGAGATGCTCGCCCAGCAGGGCATCCCGGATCCCTGCGATCCTCTCCCGCTGGCCCGCGGTCTGCGCTTCGAGGACGAGGTCGCACTCCGTGTCGAAGCCCATCGAGCGGTTGTTAAGGTTGGCCGAACCGACCCGAAGCACCCGATCGTCAACAATCATCAGCTTGGCGTGCACGGTGACCGGAACCTCAGCGCCTCGGCGATTGTGCACGTACGGATGGAACAGCTGCACGCGTCCGCCGAACTCGCGCCGGAGCCGGGCGACGAACAGGGTGCGCGCCGCCCCCATCGCCGCCTCCTCGAGCCAATCCATGGCCTGCCGCGGCCCCAGCAAGATCACCTCCAGCGAGGGGACCTCGCGGAGCCGCGCCAACAGCGCCTCGCAGATCACGCGCGACGTCATGTATTGGTTCTCGACATAGATGAGACGCTCGGCGCTGGCTATCATCCGCAGGAAGCACGCCTCGACTTCGCGCGCCGTCTGCTCGCCTGCGGACAATGCCGGAACCGTTCGTGCGATCCCGACGTCGATCTCCTCGAACATCGGCTCCAGCCCGTCCGGCCACGCGGCGATACGCTCGGCGATCGGCTGCAGCGGTTCGCCGCAGGCGCGCCGCCAACGTTCCCGCACAAGGTCGCCGAGAGCGACCGCGGCCTCGCCGTCGACGGCCATCTGCAAGTCGTGGAAGGGAAGCTTCTTCTCGGTCGACGACCGGCGGATGATCGGATGATCGGGATCGTGGGCCGGGGTGTCCCACCGCCCCATGGCGAGATCGATCCCGCCGCAGAAGGCTATGCTGTCGTCTACCACGACGATCTTCTGGTGATGGCAGCCGCCCGCCGGCACCAGATCGTCGAGACAGAGCTTCGCCGCCCCCTTCATCCTCCAGCCGAGAGTGATGGTCGGCGACATCTCGCGGGAGATCACATAGACCGCCGGGAAATCCCATAACAGGATGCGAATGTCGAGCTCCGGACGGCGCTTGGCAATGTAGCGAAGCAAGCGGCGCAGCTTGCCCGGTGCCCCGTCACGCGGCACCCGGCCGCCATGCAGCGGAGTCCGGCCGTCGACATCCCAGCCGGCGATCAGAACCTGACGGCGCGCCTTCAGCAGGACCTCGCGCAGCACGCCGAAGTACTCGGCGGCATCGATCAGAAGCCGGGCTTTCCCGGCACGGGCCAGGCGCCAGCACGTCGCGCCGGGCACGAGGATCGAGGCGGGATCAGGTCGGAGGGTGGCGGGGGCTTCGTCCATCGGCAACTGTTACATGGCCTTGATCGGCCGCGTTTAAACCGTTCCCAATGGGATGTGCCGCTTTCGGTTTGCGGAACTACCCGCAAAGAGAGACAATAAGAAAAACATGGAAATGCCGGACCGAGACCCGGTCACGTAGGGAGAACGCCATGATGAAGTCCCTGACCATCGACGCCGCCAAGTGCACGGGTTGCCTCCAATGTGAGCTGGCCTGCTCGTTCGAGCACGAGGGGGTGTTCAATCCTGCGAAATCGCGCGTCAAGGTATTCGTCTTGCACGACACGGGACGGTACATACCCTACACGTGCACGCAGTGCTCGGACGCTTGGTGCGCGTCCGTGTGTCCGGTGGAGGCGATCGAATCCGACCGCGAGACCGGGGTGAAGCGGGTAATCGACAGCCGCTGCGTCGGCTGCAAGGTGTGTACGATCGCCTGTCCCTTCGGCACCATCAACTACAACGCTGCCAGCGGCAAGGTCGTGAAGTGCGATCTCTGCGGCGGCGAGCCGGCCTGCGCCGACGCCTGTCCTACCGGCGCGATCACCTTCGTCGACGCCGAATGGACCGGCTACGGGCGCATGAAGGCATGGGCCGGCCGAACCGACACCGCTGCGCAGGCGCAAGGATAAGGGAGGACACCATGTCTTGGACAAGGAAGCTCCTGCGGGTCGACCTCGATGCGAGGACCTGCGGGGCGGAACCCCTGAACATGGAATGGGCCGAGCGGTACATCGGCCAGCGGGGCTTGGCCAGCAAGTATCTGTCTGAGGAGGTCGATCCCAAGGTCGACCCGCTGTCGCCGGCCAACAAGCTGATCTTCGCCACCGGGCCGCTGACCGGCACGGCGGCGTCGACCGGCGGCCGCTATTCGGTGGTCACCAAGGGTCCCCTGACCGGCACCATCGCCTGCTCGAACTCGGGCGGCTTCTTCGGCGCCGAGCTGAAGTTCGCCGGCTGGGACATGATCATCTTCGAGGGCCGCTCGGAAGAGCCGCTCTATCTCTGCATCGAGAACGACCGCGCGCAACTCCTGCCGGCGGCGGAGCTGTGGGGCAGAAGCGTCTGGGAAACCGAAGCGCTGATCCGCAAGCGCCACGGCGACCCGCAGCTGAGAATCGCTTCCATCGGCAGGGCTGGCGAGACTGGCTGCCTGTTCGCCGGGGTCGTCAACGACCTGCACCGGGCGGCGGGCCGCACCGGCGTCGGGGCCGTGATGGGGGCCAAGAATCTCAAGGCGGTAGCGGTCCGCGGAACCCTCGGCGTCAAGGTCGCCGACCCCAAGGCGTTCATGGCGGCAGTGGCGGAGGGCAAGGCCAAGCTCGCCACCAATCCGGTGACCAGCCAGGGGCTGCCCACCTACGGCACCCAGGTCCTCGTCAACGTCATCAACGAGGCCGGCGCGTTCCCCACCCGCAACGGCCGCGACGTGCAGTTCGAGGGGGCGCGCAGGATCTCGGCCGAGGCGATGCACGAAAAACGCCCGACCGACGGCAAGCCCAACCTGCTGCGCAACGGCGCCTGCTTCGGCTGTACGATTGCATGCGGCCGCATCTCCCAGATCGACCGCGGCCACTTCTCGGTCAAGGACAAACCCCGCTACTGGGAGCCCTCGGGAGGCCTGGAGTACGAGGCCGCCTGGGCGCTCGGCGCCGCCACCGGCGTCGACGACCTCGAAGCCCTGACCTACGTCAACTACCTGTGCAACGAGCACGGCATGGACCCGATTACGCTGGGAGCGACGATCGGGGCGGCGATGGAGCTGTACGAGATCGGCGCCATCCCCGCCAACGAGACCGGCGGCCTGAAGCTGACCTTCGGTTCCGCGGAGGCGTTGTGCAAGGCGGCGGAGCTGTGCGGCACCGGCGAAGGCTTCGGCCGGGAGATCGCGCTCGGGTCGAAGCGGCTGTGCGAGAAATACGGCCACCCCGACCTGTCGATGACCGTCAAGGGCCAAGAGTTCCCGGCCTACGACCCGCGCGGCATCCAGGGCATCGGGCTGGAGTATGCGACCTCGAACCGGGGCGCCTGTCACGTCCGCGGCTACACCATCTCGTCGGAGATCCTGGCCACGCCGGTCAAGACCGACCCCCTGGTCACCGAGGGCAAGGCCGAGCTGTGCAAGGCCTTCCAGGACGCCACCGCAGTCGTCGATTCGGCGGGCATCTGTCTGTTCTCCACCTTTGCCTGGGGCATCCCGGACATCGCGCCGCAGATCGAGGCCGCCTGCGGCGGCAAGTGGCCCGTCGAGCGCCTGATCGAAACGGGCGAGCGGATCTGGAACCTCGAGCGGAAGTTCAACCTGGCGGCCGGCTTCTCGGCCAAGGACGATACGCTGCCCAAGCGCATCCTCAAGGAGGCGGCCAAGACAGGTCCGGCCAAGGGGAAGGTCAACCGGCTGCACGAGATGCTGCCCGAGTACTACAAGGCGCGGGGCTGGACTGCCGACGGCATTCCCAGCAACCGCACCCTCGAACGCCTGGCGCTGTAGCCAGCACGTCGCCGGCGGCTCTCTCCTCGGTGGGGGCCGCCGGCACCGGTATCAGGAGCGGATCATGCAACATGTGATCATCGGCGCAGGACCGGCCGGCGTCACCGCGGCCGAGCATCTCCGGCGCCTCGACCCCGCGGCCGGCGTGTCGATGGTGGCGGGGGAAGCGGGCCTGCCCTATGCCCGCATGGCCATCCCCTATCTGCTGAGCGGCCGTATCGGCGAGGCCGGCACGATGATCCGCCGCGATCCCGGGCACTACGAGGAGCTGGGAATCCGCGTGCTCTGCGGCAGGGCGCGCAAGGTCGACGCGGCCGGTCACACCGTCATTCTCGATGATGGACGCAAGCTGCGTTACGACCGCCTGCTGGTGGCAACCGGATCCTCTCCCTCGGCCCCTGCCGTCGAAGGGCTCGACCGTCCCGGCGTCCACACCTGCTGGACCCTCGAAGACGCCCGCAGGATCGTCGCCGCGGCCCAGACCGGCTCGCGGGTGGTGCTGATGGGCGTCGGCTTCGTCTCCTGCATCATCATGCAGGGCCTGGTGGCCAGGGGTTCCGGTCTGACCGTCATCGCCGGCTCCTCGGGACGCATGGTGCGCAGCATGATGGACGAGACCGCCGGCGGCATGATCCGCCGCTGGTGCGAGGCCAGAGGAGTCAGGGTCCTCTCCGGCGACCGCGCAGTCGCGGTGGAGGACGGTCCCGCCGTACGCATGGAGTCCGGGGAAACGCTGCCCTGCGAGCTGGTCGTCGTGGCGACCGGCGTGAAGCCGAACGTCGAGTTCCTCGACGGAACCGGCGTCACCGTCGAGCAGGGGATCCTGGTCGACGCCCGGATGCGCTCCACCGTGCCCGGCATCTACGCCGCCGGGGATTGCGCCCAGGGACCCGATTTCGGCTCCCGCTCGCGCTCGGTCCATGCGATCCAGCCCGCCGCCGTCGAGCAGGGTCGCGTCGCCGCCTTCAACATGGCCGGACGCGACCTCGCCTACCGCGGCGGGATACCGATGAACGTGCTGGACACCCTGGGCCTGATCGCCACCTCGATCGGCCGCTGGCAGGGAGCCGGCGACGGCACCTGGGTCGAGGACGGCGACGCCTACCGCTACATGCGTCTGGAGTTCGAGGACGACCGTGTGATCGGCGCCATCAACGTCGGCCGCACCGACCACATCGGCGTCATTCGCGGTCTGATCGAGGGACGGGTCCCGCTCGGCGTCTGGAAGGACCGGCTGCGGGCCGACCCCAATCGCGTCGCCGAGGCGTACGTGGCGGCCACCCGGTGAACGCCCCATGCTGGTGACGGTCAAGCTGTTCGCCTCGCTCACCCGCTTCCTGCCTGCGGGAGCCTCCGGCAACGAGGCGCGGGTCGAGGTCGAGCAGACGATGTCCCTCGAATCCCTGATCGCGCGCCTCGGCCTGCCGCACGAGCAGTGCCACCTCGTACTTGTCAATGGCGCCTACATCGAACCCAGCCGCCGCGCCGTCGTCGTCCTGAGACCAGAAGACGTCATCGCCGTCTGGCCCAATGTCGCCGGGGGCTGACGGAGGCGTGCAATTCGGCTAGACACGGGCCCTCCGGTTTGGGAAGGGCCATGATGAACGCTCACCTCGTCGTCGACGTCTCCGGCCACGGCTTCGGTCACCTCGGCCAGATCGCGCCGGTCCTGCGCGAAATGCTGCGGAGAATTCCGGGACTCCGGCTGACCTTGCGTACCGCTGTCGCCGCGGAGGCGGTTACTCGGATCCTGCGCGCGCCGTACCAGCACCACGCGCCAGCCGCCGAGGCCATCCCCCTGATGCGGGGGCCGAACAGGGTCGACGTCCCGGCCACCGCCGCCGCCTTCGCCGCCTTTCACGCCAACTTCGCCGCGACGGTCGAAACCGAGGCGCGACGCCTGGAAGTCCTGCGCCCCACCCTGCTTGTGTCCGACATTCCCTACTCCAGCCTCGCCGCGGCCAGCGCGGCAGGCATTCCGGCGGTCGCATTCAGCTCGCTCAACTGGCGCGACGTCGTCTCCGCCTACTGCAGCTCCGAGCCGGGATTCGATTCCATCCTGGACGAGATGAAGGCGGCCTACGCGGGGGCCGGGACGTTCATCCTGTGCGCCCCTCACCTGCCCACGGCGTGGCACCCCAGACGGCGCCCGGTCGGCCCGGTGGGATCGGTGGGACGCGACCGCCGCGACGAGATCCTGCGGCGTCTCGGCACCGGCCCCGAGGCGCGCCTGGTTCTCGTCTCCTATGGCGGCATCCCCGGCGGCTTCCCGGTACAGCGTCTTCCGACGCTTGAGGACGTGCGCTGGATCTTCGGCGAGCTGAGCGTGGGCGGCCGCGGCGACGGCGTCAGCTTCGCCGACCTCGGCATGCCTTTCGCCGACGTTGTCCGCTCCGTCGACCTCGCGCTGACCAAGCCCGGCTACGGCCTGTTCGCCGACGCCGCGTGCAACGGGACCCCGGTGCTGTACGTCGAGCGGCCCGACTGGCCGGAAACCCCCTATCTCGCCGAGTGGATCGCGCGGAGTGGCGCCGCAGCCTCGGTTCCCGCCGAGCGCCTGCTGGCGGGCGACGTCGCCGCCGAGGTTCTGGCCATCCTCGATCGCCCGCGCCCGCGGCCGGTGGAGCCGTCGGGGATCGCCGAAGCCGCCGATATCCTGGAAGGACTGCTTCGGCGGTGCTAGCGTGCGGCGGACCCAGGAAAGGAGAATGTCGTCATGACCGAAGCCCCCGTCGCCATCGTCACCGCCGCCGGGAAAGGCATGGGCGCCGCCATTGCCCGCGAGCTTCACGCGCGCGGCTGGCGACTGGCGCTGCTGTCGCCGTCCGGCCGGGCCGAGGCGCTCGCCGCGGAACTCGGCGGCGTCGGCGTCACCGGCTCGATCACCGAGTCGAAGGACCTGGAGACGCTGGTCAACCGGACCATCGAAGCCTACGGCCGCATCGACGGGCTGGCGGTCAGCACCGGACACGCCCCCAAGGGCTCGCTGCTCGCCATCCCCGACGCCGACTGGCACCGCGGACTGGATCTCGTCATCCTCAGCGTGGTGCGCCTGCTCCGCCTCGTCACCCCGGTAATGGAACGCCAGGGAGCGGGCGCAGTGGTGACCCTCTCGACGTTCTCGGCCTTCGAACCGTCGCTGCGGTTCCCGGTCTCCTCCACCCTGCGCGCCGGGCTGGCCAGCTTCGTCAAGCTGTACGCCGACGAAGTGGCCGCCAAGGGCATTCGCATCAACAACGTGATGCCGGGGTTCATCGACAGCATCAACCAGGGCGAGGAGACGATCGCCGCGATCCCGATGAAGCGCCTGGGGCGGGTCGAGGAGATCGCCAGGACGGTCGCCTTCCTGCTGTCGCCCGACGCCGGCTACATCACCGGGCAGAGCCTGCGCGTCGACGGAGGCATCACCCGTTCGGTGTAGGAACGGTGCCCCTGTGCAATCGATAGGAAGCCTGCGCGAATTCGGCTAAGATCCGGCAGTCGCGACGGAGGTTCCGATGCAGGTCGTCCTCTCCCTGCTGCAGCAGATGAGCGTCTACCTTCTGATCGCCTATCTGTTCAGCAAGACGCCGATCCTGAAGTCTCTGTTCACCGTCTCGATGCGGCTGCCGTCGAAGCTGACGATCTACGTCGTCTTCTCGGGCTTCTGCATCCTGGGCACCTATCTCGGCCTCGAGATGCTGGGGGCGATCGCCAACACGCGAGCCACCGGCGCCGTGCTGGGCGGCCTGCTTGGCGGACCCGCGGTCGGCTTCCTGGTCGGCCTGACCGGGGGCATCCACCGCTACACCCTGGGCGGCTTCACCGACGTCGCCTGCGGACTGTCCACCACCGCCGAGGGACTGCTCGGCGGGCTCGTTCACCTTTGGCTGGTGCGGCGCGGCCGCATGGAGACGCTGTTCGACCCCTGGACCGCGGTCGCGGTTACCATCGTTGCCGAGAGCCTGCAGATGCTGATCATCCTGGCCGTCGCCCGGCCGTTCGACCAGGCGCAGGCCCTGGTCCAGGTGATCGCGGCGCCGATGCTGGTCGCCAACGCCACCGGCGCCGGCGTGTTCATGAGCATGATCCGCGACCGCCGCGACATGTTCGAGAAATACGGGCAGCTTTCCTCGGCCAAGGCGCTGCGCATCGCCGAGCGCACGGTCGGAATCACCCTGGACGGCCTGACCAAGGAGGCGGCGGAGAAGATCGCCGACATCGTCTACGAGGAGACCGGCGTCGGCGCCGTCGCCATTACCGACCGCGAGAAGCTGCTGGCGTTCAAGGGCATCGGGTCCGACCACCATATCCCGGGCACGGTGATGCAATCGCCGCATTCCCTGCGCGCCATCGAGACCGGCGAAGTAGTGTTCGCGACCGGCAAGGAGAACCACTATGCGTGCTCGATCTCCGAGCACTGCAAGCTGGGGTCCTGCCTGGTGGTTCCGATCCTCGCCGACGACGAGGTGATCGGCACGATCAAGCTCTACGAGCCGAAGACCAAGCTGTTCCTCAACATCAACAAGACCCTCGGCGAAGGCATCGCGCGACTGCTCGCCAACCAGATCATCTCCGGCCGCTTCGAGCAGCAGAAGAACCTGCTGGTGAAGTCCGAGCTCAAGCTGATCCAGGCGCAGGTCAACCCGCACTTTCTGTTCAATGCGCTGAACACGGTCAGCGCGGTGATCCGCGACAATCCCGAGAACGCCCGCACGCTGGTCCTCCACCTCTCCAACTACCTGCGCAAGAACCTTAAACGAGGCGGCGATACCTCGTCCCTGCGCGAAGAGCTAGATCACGTGACCTCGTACCTCGAGATCGAGCAGGCCCGGTTCGCCGACCGTCTGCGGGTCAGGATGGAGATCGACGACAGCCTGCTCGACCTCCAGGTGCCCACCTTCACCCTCCAGCCGCTGGTCGAGAACGCCGTCAAGCACGGCATCTCCAACGTGCTCGGCCAGGGCCGCATCCTGATCCGCTCGGAGATCCTCGACGACGGCTCGGTCAGCCTGCTGGTCGAGGACAATGCCGGCGTCTACGACCAAGCCGGACTAGGCTCCAGCGGGCTCGGACTGGGGATCGTCGACAAGCGGATCAAGAACATGTTCGGCCAGGATTGCGGCATCGCCGTGGAATGCGCCGAGGGCGAGTGGACGAGAGTGCGCATCAGGCTGCCGAAGCGGGAGCTGGTGGCAGCATGATCCGGGCGCTGGTCGTCGACGATGAACCGTATGCGCGCGAAGAGCTCCGGGCCCTGCTCGCCGGGCATCCCGACTTCCAGCTCGTCGGCAGCTGCGGCAACGCCGTCGAGGCATTGAAAGGCATCAACCGCGACCACCCCGACGTGGTGTTCCTCGACATCCAGATGCCGCGCATCAGCGGCATCGAACTCCTCGGCATGCTCGATCCCGAGACGATGCCGCGCATCGTCTTCGTCACCGCGTTCGACGAATACGCGGTGGCAGCGTTCGAGGAGAACGCATTCGACTACCTGCTGAAGCCGATCGAACCAGATCGCTTCGAAAAGACGCTCACGCGGCTGCGCCGGGTGAGCGGTCAGCCGCAGCCGCTGGGTACGCTGCAGATTCCGCCATTGGCGCACATCCCCTGCTACGCCGGCAGCCGCATCCGGTTGGTCCGTCTGCCCGAGATCGAGTACGCCTACACCGACCTTTCCGGCGTCCACGTTGTGACCGCCGAAGGCGCTTCGTACACCGACCTCACGCTGAAGGTCCTCGAGGACCGGACCGACCTCGTCCGCTGTCACCGCCAGAATCTGGTGCGGCTCGACATGATCCGCGAGATCAGGCTGCTCGACAACGGCTGCGCGGAAATCACGACCCGTAGCGGACAGTCGGTCCCGGTCAGCCGCCGGCACTTGCGCGACCTCAAGCTGCGGCTCGGCTTCCCGGCGTAGAACGGAAAAAAAGCCCCCCGGGCATGGCGCTCGAGGGGCTTCAACACCGAAAGTGCGAGATCGGTTATTCGGCGCCGGCTTCCTTGGCCGCCGGCTTGCACACTGCCGCGTAGAACCACACGAAGGCGGCGATGGCGATGCCGATGCCGACCCAGTTCGCCCACTCGATCGGCAGCCCGAAGCCGATCGGCGCATAGGCGATGTAGCTGAACGTCACGGCAGTCATGAAGACCGCCGGGATCGTGCAGATCCAGTGCAGCTTGCCGTGCTTGGCCAAGTAGGCCGCGGCAGCCCACAGGACGATCGCCGCCAGGGTCTGGTTGGACCAGCCGAAGTACTGCCAGATCAGCGTGAAATTGACCTGCGACAGCACCGCGCCGACGGCGAACATCGGAACCGCGATGTACAGCCGCTGCGCGATCGGGCCCTGCGGCAGCTTGATGATCTCGGCAATGATCAGGCGAGCCGCGCGGAACGCGGTGTCGCCCGAAGTGATCGGCAGCACCACCACGCCGAGGACGGCGAGGATGGCGCCGATGCCGAGCGCACCGCCGCCCAGCAGCACGGACGAGATCTCGAACACCACGCCGGACGCCGAGCCTTTGGCGATGGCGGCGCCGAGGGCGGCCGAGTTCTCGTAGAAGGACAGGCCCAGGGTGGCCCAGATCAGGCCGATGATGCCTTCGCCGACCATGGCTCCGTAGAAGATCATCCGGCCGTTCTTCTCGTTCTGGGTGCAGCGCGCCATCAAGGGCGACTGCGTCGAATGGAAGCCGGAGATCGCGCCGCAGGCGATGGTGATGAACATCAGCGGCCAGATCGGAGCATTCTTGGGATGCAGGTTGTCGATGGTCAGACCCTGCGGAAGAAGAGGCTTGTCCGAGAACATCAGGGCCAGCGTCAGCCCGACCGACATGAAGATCAAGAGCGCGCCGAAGAACGGATACAGGCGGCCGATGAGCTTGTCGATCGGCAGCATGGTAGCGAAGAAATAGTACCCGAAAATGATGATGACCCACGTCAGCAACGGCCACCCGGTGAGCTGCGACAGAAGCTGGCCGGGACCGGTCACGAACACCACGCCCACCAGAACCAGCAGCACGATCGAGAAGTAGTTCATGAACTGCTTGAAGCCGTTGCCGAGCTGCCGCCCGACCACGTTGGGAACGCTGTCACCGTCGTGGCGCAGGGACAGCATGCCCGAGAAGTAGTCGTGGACGGCGCCGGCGAAGATCGTCCCGAACACGATCCACAGCAGCGCCGAGGGGCCATAGAGGGCGCCCATGATGGGGCCGAACACCGGGCCCAATCCGGCGATGTTCAGGAGCTGGATGAGATAGACCTTCCAGGTCGGCATCGCCACGTAGTCGACGCCGTCGGCCATGCGCACCGCGGGGGCGACCCGGGTCGGATCTGAGCCGAACACGCGGTCGACGAACGAGCCGTAAATGAAGTAGCCCGCGATCAGCAGGGCTACGCATATCAGGAAAAACGCCATGGGGTTCCCTCCTCTGACCACAGCATCCGGCCAGCGTAGGACGCTTCGCGCCGGATTGAAGGACGGATGAAGCGAACGGCGGCCCGGAGGCCGCGAGCGGTGGCAGGGCGCCGGTGAGCGGCGGCCCGCAAGGCGTAACCTCCTGGAACGGCGGGTTCTTGGCGCCCCGCTTTGGCTCGCGCCTGCCGGGCATCCGTGGCGAAGGTGGAATAAGCACTTCCGCGTCTGCGTCTAAATAGCGGTTTCCCCCTTCACAGCCGCATGCGATGCGGCCCCACGAACGACGGAGGAATACACGATGATGAAGCGCGTTCTGATGACCTCTGCCCTGTGCGGCGTGATGGCCGCCGGCGGTCTGGCCCAGGCGCAGACCTCGACCCCGCCGCAGGCGGGCTCGCAGATGCAGAGCGGCAGCTCGGGCGCCGCGGCCGGCAGCGGCGATTTCATCGCCACCCAGGACCAGGGGAGCTGGTTGGCCGACGACCTCATCGGCACCACCGTGAAGAACGGCGACGAGGACATCGGCGAGATCGAGAACCTGCTGGTCGACAGCAGCGGCAAGGCGATGGGTGTCGTCATCTCGGTCGGCGAATTCCTCGGTGTCGGCGGCAAGAACGTCGCGGTGCCTTTCGACAAGCTGAGCATCTCGCCGGATCCGAACGATCCCAGCGAACATCTGGTCAGCGTGACCTACACCAAGGAGCAGCTTGAGCAGGCCGCGCCGTTCCAGACGCTTGCGGACGAACGCCAGGATTCCGCAACCCCGGCCTCCGGCACCGGAGCCACCGGCGCTGCACCGGCGACCGGCGCTCCCCCGGCAACCGGCGGCGGCATGGGCACGGCCCCGGGCACCACGCGCTGATTTTCGTTGCGCGGATTCCACGGCGAACCGGGCCCTCGGCCCGGTTCGTCTTTTAACATCCAGAGATGGCGGCGCGTCCTGGCTTGGATGTCCTGCTAGGAGCATGGCCATGCAGAACGAGCAGCGTCAAAGCGGTTTGTTGTCGGTGTGGAACGGGAGCGTAACCCCGACCCGATACCCGCCATTGGGAGAACAACGCTCGTTCGATGCGGTCGTGGTCGGCGCCGGCATCGTCGGCCTCACCGCGGCCTTGCGCCTGAAAGAGGCAGGGTTGCGGGTGGCCGTCATAGAGGCCCGAAATGTCGGGTCTCAGGTCACGGGCTGTAGCACGGCCAAGATCACTTCGCAGCACGGCCTCCTGTACCGCACCCTGATCGACAAACACGGCCGGGAGAAGGCGAAGGCGTATGCCGATGCCAACCAGCATGGACTGGAGGCGATCGCCACCAGCGTCGAGCGCCTCGATATCGCCTGCGATCTGGAGCGCAAGGATGCCTATGTATTCAGCCGCAGCGGCGAAACCGCCGAAGCGATCCGGGCGGAAGCCGAGGCGGCCGCCTCGCTGGGCTTACCCTCCGAATACGTGAGCGAGGCGCCGATCGGGGTTCCGGTGGCGGGGGCGATGCGGTTCACTCGCCAGGCGCAGTTCCACCCCCGCAAGTACCTTTTCGCCCTCGCCGCCGCCGTGGAGGGCGCTGGAAGCGCGGTGTTCGAGGGCACCAGAGTGACCGACGTCGACGACGGCGGGCTGTGCCGCGTCGCGACCGAAGTGGGGACCGTCGAGGCGCGGGATGTGGTGATCGCCACCCACATGCCGATCCTCGACCGCGGCGGCTTCTTCGCCCGAGCCTACCCGCGGGCCCACGTCGCCCTGGCAGCGCGAGTTGCAGACCGCTCAGTGGCAGACGGAATGTTCATCTGCCTCGATGGCGAGCCGCGCTCGGCGCGGGTCTGGAACGACGGAGCGGAAACCTACCTGATCGTGCTGAGCGAAGGCTTCGTTCCCGGCGAGGCGGACGACGTGCGGGCGATCTCTGCCGAGTTGGAGGCCACCGTCCGTCGCGACTTCCCGGTCCTGTCGGTGGACTACCGCTGGATGACGGAAGACTACGACTCCATGGACGGCATTCCGTTCGCCGGCAAGCTGACACCCCTTTCGAACCACATCTTCATCGCCACCGGGTTCAGCGCCTGGGGCATCAGCAATGGCGCCGCGACCGCCGAAGTCGTCGCCGACGCAATCCTGGGCCGTCCCAATCCGTGGGCCGAGCTCTACGATTCGACGCGCCCGGGCGCCAAGGGGACCGGCGACTTCCTCAAGAGGAACCTGCACGTCGGCGCCCAGTGGGTGAAAGGCCACGCCCAGTCGGCCGCCAGCCGCGCCCCCGACAATCTCGAGCCGGGCGAGGGTGCGGTGGCCGAGACACCTGGCGGAAAGCGGGCGTTCTACCGCGACGACAGCGGCGTCTTGCACGGCTTTTCCCCGTACTGCACCCACCTCAAGTGTCTGCTGAGTTGGAACGGTTTCGCGCAGACCTGGGACTGCTCGTGCCACGGCTCACGGTTCAGCGCGACGGGCGAGGTCCTCCACGGCCCCGCCGTCAGGCCGATGCAGGAGGACCAGCCCCGCTGATCGCAAGCCCGAAGAAAGCTGATCAGAACGAGAAGGTCGCAGTGGCCTTGAACAGGTGTCCGGAGTTGTCGTCGATCCCGTCGTGGCCGTCGAAGATGTAGCTGTAGCGATAGCCGATGCCGAGATCGAAGTCCGGTGTCACCGCGTATTTCAAGCCCGCCTCGCCGAGCAGGATCGGGTCGGTCGCATCATCGCCGCCGAAGGTCACGCCGCCGACCCGGACGTCGGATATCTCGGTCTGTGCGATGCCGGCGCCCCCGCCGAAATAGGGCGTCAACCTGGTCCCGGTATCGACGTCGTAGAAACCGTTGAGAGTACCGGTGAAGAGGTCGAGATCGCCGTCGGCCCCGAACTCGGTTCCGTTGACGCTCACCGAATCGACGCCGGCACTGCCGTATCCAAGCTCGACTTCGGCCCGGAAGCCGCTGCTGTGCTTGTAGCCGATCGCCCCGAATACCGCGTAGCCGTCGTCGTACGAGCCCTCGACGGACTGGCCCTGGACTGTCCCGCCGACATCGTCTGCCACCAGGTATCCGCCACTCACCGATCCATACCACCGGCCCTCGGCCAGCGCCGCCGGGCTTGCGCCCAACACCGCGACGGAAAGCGCCAACAAGCTCATCGCATTCCGCATCAGCTGCACCCTGATCGCTGCTACTGAAGGCCTTGACTCACACAAGGGAAGCTCTGCATCCGTCTGCAAGGACTTCCGAAGGCGCCAAGCGGACACATCGTCGCGACAGGATCTGGCATTTTCATGGCAAGCGCGGCATGTTTCGCACCGGCAACGAAGCGGGTATCCGCATGTTCCTCCGCACCAGTCTTCTGGTGGCGGCTGCCCTGGCCGCAGGCGATGCCGCATGGGGCGCCGACCTCCGGGTCTCGGTCACCGGGCTGCGTTCCGCAGCCGGCGATGTGCATATCGCCCTCTACGACCGGGCCGAAGCGTTCCCCCGCTCGCGCGGGATGCTGAAGGACGTCCAGGTGACGATCCGCGGCAATACCGCCGGGACCGTTTTCACCGGCTTGGCGCCCGGCGAGTACGCCCTCGCCGTCTATCACGACGAGAACGGCAACGACGAGTTCGACCAAGGGTTCCTGGGGATTCCGCTGGAGGACTACGCCTTTTCCGCCGGCGCTCGCGCCTTCTTCGGTCCGCCCAGTTTCGCCGAGGCCAAAGTCACCGTGCCGCCGAACGGCCTCGACATCGTGATCCCGATCCGCTAGCAGGCGCGCAAAGGCGAACGCAAAGGAAGCGTCGCTACGGGAGGAACGCCAGCATCAGGGCCATCGCCGCTTCGTCGTTGTCGAGCACGATGGTCACGGTTTCCCCGCCGTCGTGATCGATGCGGAACACGGCGTCGGGCGCGAACACCTCGGGAAAGAAGTCCCGCAGGTATCTGCGCGCGTCGACGGCGTCGGCCTCGGGAAGCTCGATGGTGCGAATGCCCATGTCTGCGGGTCCACAGCATGAGGGCGGGAAAACTGGCGTCCCCAACGGGATTCGAACCCGTGTCGCCACCTTGAAAGGGTGGTGTCCTAGGCCTCTAGACGATGGGGACGCGAAAAGGCCGTTGCGGCCGCCTGTCTCTATCCCTGGTGGGGGGGCAAGGTCAAGGGCCGATTGACATCTCTGCCCCTTGTAGCCACGTCCACAGACGGGGCGGAATGCATATCGGGTTCCGCCGTTTCTTTTGGCGAGCTACACTGGAGAAGTGAAGCCGAACAGGTCCTGCTCGGGACGCGTGCAGCGCCTGTGGCGGCGTGAGGGAGGAAGCATGTTGCAGGGCAAAGTCCTTGTCGCCCAGGGCGGCGGTCCGACCGCGGTGATCAACGAATCGATGGTCGGCGCGGTCATCGAATCGCGGAAATTCCGCAGCGTCGAGCGAGTCTACGGCGCCCTCCACGGGGTCCGCGGCATCATCAACGAGGATTTCCTCGACCTTACCCAGGAAACCCGCCACAACCTCGAGCTGGTTGCCAAGACCCCCTGCTCCGCCCTCGGCTCCACCCGCGACAAGCCCGACCGCCGCTACTGCCAGGAGATCCTCAAGGTCCTCAAAGCCCACGAGATCGGCACCTTCTTCTACATCGGCGGCAATGATTCCTCTGACACCCTGCGCATCGTTGCCGAGGAGGCCAACCAGGACAACTACCCCCTCATCTGCATCCACATCCCGAAGACGATCGACAACGACCTGGTCATCAATGACCACACGCCCGGATATCCTTCGGCGGCGCGTTTCGTCGCCAGTGCCTTCGCCGGGGTCAACCGCGACAACTGGGCCCTGCCCGGGGTCTACATCGGGGTGGTGATGGGCCGCCACGCCGGGTTCCTGACCGCCTCGTCGTCGCTCGGGCGGCGCTACGACGACGACGGTCCGCACCTGATCTACCTGCCGGAACGCACCTTCTCGGTCGACCAGTTCCTGTCCGACGTCAAGATGACCTACGACCGTCTCGGACGCTGCATCGTCGCCATCTCCGAGGGCGTGCACGACACCAGCGGCACGCCGATCGTCGTCAAGATGGCCGAGAAGGTCGAGCGCGACCAGCACGGCAACATCCAGCTCTCGGGCACCGGGTCGCTCGCCGACCTGATGAGCAAGATCATTCGCGAACGGCTCGACGTGCGCCGGGTGCGCTCCGACACCTTCGGCTACCTGCAGCGCTCGTACCTGGGCGTCGTCTCGGACGTCGACCAGCGCGAGGCCCGCGAGGTCGGCGAGAAGGCGGTGCAGTACGCCCACTGGGACGGGCGCAACGGCTCGGTCACCATCCACCGCTGCGGCTTCTACGCCTGCGAGTACAAGCTGAGCCCGCTGGAATCGGTCGCCGGCAAGACTCGTTTCATGCCCGACGAGTTCATCAACGCCGAGGGCAACAACGTGACCGAGGCGTTCCGCTACTACCTGCGGCCGCTGCTCGGCTCCGGCATGCCCGACGCCTTCCGCCTGCGCGTCAACATGGTGCAGAAGATCCTCTACAAGGACGCTCCCCCGCTCGACAAGAAGGACGTGTGAAGCGTCCTTTCCGGTCTGGCTGCTCCGTCGCGGGATTCCTGCCGCTGACACAATTGTGCGAAAAAATTGTCATTTGATCATCATTTTACTTTCTAACGAAAAGCGGCTATAGATATCCGTGTTCATACGAACAAGGCGGTGAGCATGGAACTGACCGCGCGCCAGGTGAGGATCGCCGATCTCGTCCAAGGTGAGGGCTACGCGAGCGTGGACCGCCTCGCGGACCTGTGCGGGGTCACAACCCAGACCATCCGGCGCGACCTGCAGCGGCTGTCGGACCTTGGACTGCTGCGGCGGCGCCACGGCGGGGTCGAGCCGCACGGGGTCAATACGGCGACCGGCAACATACCCTATCCCCAGCGCCGGGTGCTCAATCTTGCCGAGAAGCGACAGATCGCCCACGCGGTCGCGGGCCGCATTCCCAATGGATCGTCGCTGGCCTTCAGCATCGGCACCACGCCCGAGATCGTCGCGCAGGCGCTCTCGACGCACCAGGGCCTGCGAATCTTCACCAACAACGTCAACGTCGCCGCCGCCGCCTGCCGCAATCCGACTTTCCGGGTCACCATCGCGGGGGGCCTGCTGCGCAACGAAGACCTCGACGTGCTCGGCCCGTCGGCGGAGACCTTCTTCGCCTCCTACAAGGTCGATTTCGGCATTTTCGGCGTCGGCGGCGTCGATGCCGACGGCTCGCTGCTGGACTTCACCGAGGACGAGGTGCGGGTCCGCCAGGCGATCCGCCGTAACTGCCGCCAGGCGCTGCTGGTCCTCGACGTCAGCAAGTTCGAGCGCGCCGCCCACGTCCGCGGCGGCTCGATCCGCGAGATGTCGAGCGTGTTCTGCGACCGTCCCCCGCCGCCCGCCATTCGCCAGTCGCTGGCGGAAGCCGGAGTCCAACTAGTCGTCGCCGAGGAGAGCCCGGCATGAGCCGCATCGAAGTCGTGTCCCTGGTCAAGGAGTGGAACGGAACCCGTGCCGTCGACAACCTTTCGTTCGTGGTGCCGGAAGGCACCTTCACGGTGTTGCTCGGCCCCTCGGGTTGCGGCAAGTCGACGACGTTGCGGATGATCGCCGGCCTGGAGGACGTCACTGCAGGCCGCGTCCTGATCGGCGGCAAGGACGTCACCAGGGCCGATCCTGCCAAGCGGCAGGTGTCGATGGTGTTCCAGTCGTATGCCCTGTTCCCCCATCTCAGCGTCGCCGAGAACATCCTGTTCGGCCTCAAGGTGCGCAAGATCGCCGCCGCCGAGCGCGACAAGCGGCTGAAGCGGGTGGCGGGCGTGGTCGGGCTGGAGGACTTCCTCGATCGCAAGCCGGCCCAGCTCTCCGGCGGCCAGCGGCAGCGGGTGGCCCTCGCCCGCGCCATCGTCGCCGAATACCCGGTGTGCCTGATGGACGAGCCGCTTTCCAACCTCGACGCCAAGCTGCGCGGCGAGATGCGGTCCGAGATCCGCGATCTGCAGCGCAAGCTCGGGATGACGATGGTCTACGTAACCCACGACCAGACCGAGGCGATGAGCATGGCCGACCAGGTCGTGCTGATGAAGGACGGGGTGTGCGAGCAGATCGGCACCCCGGACGACCTCTACAACCGGCCCAGCACCGCTTTCGTCGCACGCTTCCTCGGCATGCCGCCGATGAACGTGATCCGGCTCGCCTGCGGCGCCCAGGGCTGCAGGGTGGCCGGGCTCGAAAGCGACGGGTCGGTCACCGTGGAGGCCGGCGACGGCTGGCTCCTCGGCGTGCGGCCCGAGGACATCGCCCTCGACCCCTCCTGCGGCATCCCGGGCCAGGCGATCGCCGTCGACTATCTGGGCGCCGATTCCGTGGTCCGCATCGCTCTCGGCGAGCAGCAGATCATCGCCCGCGTCGCCGGCCACTGCCAGCTTGGCTCGGGTCAGCCGATCCGCGTCTCCTGGACGCCCGCCGTCCAGCACCTGTTCGATGACCAAGGAAGAAGGGTGGCCTGACGCCCCCCTTTCGTGTCCCTCAACGAGTTGACAATGGGAGGACGGACATTCATGAGAACGACCCTCAAGAAGGCGGCCATCGGTCTGGCCGCCGCCTCCGCGGTTCTCGGCCTCGCCGCAGCCGCCCAGGCGAAGACCCAGCTCACGATGTACTATCCGGTCGCCGTCGGCGGCCCGCTGACCAAGATCGTCGATGACCTGATCGCCGGGTTCGAGAAGCAGAACCCCGACGTATCGGTGAAGGCCATCTACGCCGGCAACTATGACGACGCCCGCGTCAAGGCGCTGGCCGCCCTCAACAGCGGCGAGCCGGGCCAGCTTGCGGTGCTGTATGCGCTCGACTCCTACGAACTCATCGAGCAGGGCGCGATCATCCCGTTCGACGAGTTCGCCACGACGCCTGAGGATAAGACCTGGCTGAAGAGCTTCTATCCGGCGCTGATGGAGAACGGCACCATCCAGGGCAAGACCTGGGGCATCCCGTTCCAGCGCTCCACCATCGTCATGTACTACAACAAGGACGCCTTCAAGGAGGTCGGCCTCGATCCCGAAAAGCCACCGCAGAATTGGGACGAACTGACCAAGATGAGCCAGAAGCTGGTCAAGAAGGAGGCGGACGGCACGGTGTCGCGGTGGGGCGTTATGGTCCCTTCGACCGGCTATCCGTACTGGATGTTCCAGGCCTTCGCCATGCAGAACGGCCAGCTTCTGATGAACAACGCCGGCAACGAGGTCTATTTCGACACCCCGGCCAGCGTTGAAGCCCTCACCTACTGGCGCGATCTCGGCACCAAGTACGGTGTCATGCCCACCGGCACCATCGAATGGGCGACCCTGCGCCAGGCCTTCACCGAAGGCAAGACGGCAATCATGTGGCACACTACCGGTAACCTGACCGCCGTGAAGGACACCGCCAAGTTCAACTTCGGCGTCGCCATGCTGCCGGCGATGAAGCAGCGAGGCTCGCCGACCGGCGGCGGCAACTTCTACATCTTCAAGAAGACCAGCAAGGAAGAGCAGCAGGCTGCGCTCAAGCTGATCAAGTACCTGACCCAGCCCGAGCGGACCGCCGAGTGGAGCATCAAGACCGGCTACGTCGGCACCCGTCCCGACGCCTACGAAACCCCGGCGCTCAAGAAGTACGCGCAGGAGTTTCCGCCGGCGGTGGTCGCCCGCGACCAGCTCAAGTTCGCCTCGGCCGAGTTCTCGACCTATCAGACCGGCCGTGTCCGCAAGCTGCTCAGCGACGCCATCCAGGCCGTGCTGACCGGCGCCAAGCAGCCCAAGGAAGCGATGAGCGAGGCCCAGAAGCAGGCCGACGCGCTGCTGCGCCGCTACAAGTAAGCCGTTTGATGAACTGCCCGGGGGGCGGCCATGCCCCCCGGGAGCCTTGCCGAAGCCTGTCGAGGACGTGAATGAGAATCGGGGGCCCCGTCGCCATCAGGAACCAGGTCTACGGCTGGCTGTTGCTGACGCCCGCTGCATTCCTGCTGGTCGCCTTCACCCATTATCCGGCCGTCGCCACCCTGGCCCAGAGCTTCTTCACCCAGGGCACGGCGCTGCACCCCAGCAAGTTCATCGAGTTCGAGAACTACCGCTTCATGTTCGACGACCCGGTGTTCTGGAAGGTGTTCCGGAACAACGCCATCTACTCGTCGATCACGGTGCCGACCAGCATCGCCTTCGCAATCCTGATGGCGATCTGGGTCAACGAGAAGCTGCCGCTGCGCGGTCTGGTCCGGATGGCCTACTTCACCCCGACCATCCTGCCGATGATTGCGGTCGCCAATATCTGGCTGTTCTTCTACACCCCCGAGATCGGCCTCCTCGACCAGATCCTGGGGCGCTTCGGGTTTCAGTCACCGAACTGGCTCGGCAACACCGACACCGTACTCGGCTGCGTGATCGTGCTGGCGATCTGGAAGGACGCCGGGTTCTTCATGATCTTCTACCTGGCCGCCCTGCAGTCGCTGCCGGTGGAACTCGAGGAGGCGGCCCGGTTGGAGGGCGCCAGCCGCTGGTACTACTTCCGCCGCGTCACCTTCCCGCTGCTGATGCCTACCACGCTGTTCGTCATGATCAATTCGCTGATCAACTCGTTCAAGCTGATCGACCACCTCTTCATCCTGACCAAGGGCGGTCCCGACAACGCCTCGTCGCTCCTGCTCTACTACATCTACGAGGTCGCCTTCAGCTTCCTCGATCAGGCCTACGCTTCGACGCTGACGGTGGTGCTGCTGGCGCTGCTCGCGCTGCTGGCGGTGGGCCAGTTCACCATCCTCGACAAAAGGATCCATTACCGATGAGCGCGCGTCTTCATGCCGGTCCCGGCCGCGCTCTCGAGATCGCCGCCGCCTGGCTGCTCGGGTTCCTCTGGCTGTTCCCGCTGCTCTATGCGGTGTGGGCTGCCTTCCACCCGTCGCAGGCCGCAATCAGGTTCGACGTCTTCTCGCCGCTGACCCTCGACAACTTCGCGCGCGC
The DNA here is from genome assembly GCA_018432935.1 of Rhodospirillales bacterium. GTDB lineage: Bacteria > Pseudomonadota > Alphaproteobacteria > Rhodospirillales > Shumkoniaceae > JAHDSF01. The sequence goes on from JAHDSF010000020.1 coordinate 75,599, forward strand.
CTGGTCGCTGGCCCCATTCGACCGCTACTTCTTCAACACCTTTGTCCTGGTGACTCTGATCCTGGTGGTGCAGCTCGTGCTGTGCACCCTCGCCGCCTACGCGTTCGCCCGCTACGAGTTCTTCGGCAAGAACGTGGCGTTCGCGCTGGTATTGCTGCAGCTCATGATCATGCCCGAGATCCTGATCGTCGAGAACTACCGGACGATGAGCGCGCTGGGCCTGGTCGACAGCATACTGGCCATCGGCCTGCCGTACATGGCGAGCGCGTTCGGAATCTTCCTGCTGCGGCAGACCTTCAAGACCATTCCCAAGGAGCTCGAGGAGGCGGCGCGGATCGAGGGCTGCACCGACCTGATGATCCTGTGGAAGGTGTTCGTCCCACTGGCGCGGCCGACCTACCTCGCCTACGGCCTGGTATCGATCAGCTACCACTGGAACAACTTCCTGTGGCCGCTGATCATCACCAATTCGGTGACCACCCGGCCGCTGACCGTCGGGCTGGCGATCTTCGGCGCCCCGGAATCGGGCGTCGACTGGTCGGTGATCTCGGCGGGAACGCTGATGGCGGTGGCGCCGCTGTTGGTCGCCTTCCTCCTGTTCCAGCGCCAGTTCGTGCAATCCTTCATGAGGGCGGGCATCCGATGATCGACATCGTGACGTGGAACGTGCAGGCGGGCAAAGGCGTCGACGGTCGCATCGATCTGACCCGCATCGCCCGCGTCGCCCGGACCTGGGGCGAGCCCGACGTGCTGTGCCTGCAGGAGATCGCCTGCCACGTCCCCGGCCTTGGCGAGTGCGACCAGGTGCAGGAGTTGTGCGCGCTGTTCCCCGGCTATCAGCCGGCGTTCGGCGCCGCCGTCGACCGCGCCGGACCGACTCCCGACGCCCCGCGCTGCCGCTTCGGCAACCTGATTCTGTCCCGCCTGTCGGTCCACGAAATCTTCCATCACCCCCTGCCGCAGCCGGCCGACCCCGCCGTCAGGCACATGCCGCGTCAGGTCAGCGAGGCGGTGGTGGCGGCGCCTTCCGGGCCGCTGCGCGTGATGACCACGCATTTCGAGTTCCATACCGAGATCCAGCGTCTGGCCCAGGCGTGGCGGGTGCGCGACCTCCAGCTCGAGGTGCTCGCGAACGTCCGCCAACCGGCCAAGTCGGACCGCTCCGGGCTGTACGGCGCGCCGATCCGGCCGCAGAGCTGCGTCATCTGCGGCGACTTCAACGCCGTGCCCGACGACCCCGTCTATGCGCTTCTGGCCGACGAGGACGAGGACGACGAGCTGCTCTTCGTCGACGCCTGGCGGGCGGGCCGTGGCGATGCGCCGCACGACCCCACCTGTGGCATCTTCGACACCGACCAGTGGCCGCAGGGCGCCCACTGCCGCGACTTCTTCTTCGTCAGCCCCGACCTCGCGCCCGGCGTGCAGGCGATCGACGTCAATATCGAGACCGACGCCTCCGACCATCAGCCTCTGCGGTTGCGGCTCGCCCTTTAGCGCGAGCAGCTTGCTGGCTTCTACCTCGTCGGACGGAGCTCGATCCTCCGCCTGCGCAGGCCACCGTCATGGTTGTAGTGGCCATGGACTCCGCTCTCTTATTGAGTTAGCATTGACAGACAATGCAACTTCGCCGTTTGTCGGCGGTGGGGAGGGGGTATGAGAACAGAACTCTGCGCAGCTGCGGTTGTGGCATGCGTCCTTGCGGCGGGCCAGGCGATGGCCGAGGGACGGTGGTATGCCTCCCTCAGCGGCGGCCTTCTGGTGCCGCAAGACCAGTCGGGAACGGTACAAGGACGCGCGGTCGAGCTCGAGTACGAGAGCGGCGGCGCCATCTTCGGCGCGATCGGCTTGCATTCCCCAACCGGGTGAGGGTCGAGGCCGAGATCGGTTACGGCTCGGTAGGCTACGACTCGTTGACCGTCAGCGGTGTCAAATTCGACGTCAGCGGCGACGCCGACCTCTACACCGGCACCGTCAATGCGTTCTATGACTTCGACACCGGGACGGCGATAACGCCTTATATCGGCGCCGGGGCCGGCGTCGCCAGCATGGAATCGTCAAACATCGGAGTGGCCGGCATCACCTTCCAAGGCGACGACTCGACGGACGCCATGGTGCTGGGGGAGGTCGGCCTGAAGTACGCCGTCACCGAGAACGTCTCGGTCGGAATCGCCTACCGCTACAACCACGTGTTCGACGGCGAGAACGACATTGACGACAACGCGGCCCACCTGTTCAAGCTGTCCCTGACGTACGGATTCTGATGCGATCGAGGTCCCCGGCGATGCGCCGGGGACCGCCCTTTCCGGCGGTCCGGCTCAGGTCCCGCCCCATGCCGGCGCGGCATCGTCGATATGAAGCTGGATGCTCCGCACGCCGCGCCAGGTCTTGACCCGCGGCCGCCCGACGACGTGACAGACGACGTCGCGGGCACCCAGCAGAAAGGTGCCGAGCCCGTTCTCGGCGGCGCGGAAGGCCACCGCCTCCAGCCTTGCGCCGGCGGCATCGGTCAGCATGCAGCGCACATGCCGCTCCCCCACCACCTCGGCCCACTGGACGCGGACATCCGGGATTGCGAACACCGGCTCGGCGTTGCCGGCGCCGAATGGCCCCACCCGGTCGAGGCCGGCCAACACCTCCTCGGTGATGCCGGCGATCCGGATCGCGCCATCGACTTCGAGGTCGGCCCTGAATCCGGCCGACAGCAGCCGCGCCGCCACCCGGGACGACAGGAACTCGCGCAACCCGTCGATGCCGCCGCGCGTGACCGAGAATCCGGCCGCCATGGCATGCCCGCCACCCCGGTTCAAGAGCCCGGACTGCCGCGCCGCGAGGATCAGGGACCCGAGATCGATGCCCGCAACCGAGCGCCCGGAACCGACCCCCTCGTCACCGTCCAGCGAGACCACCAGCGCCGGCCGGTTGAAACGCTCGCGCAGCCGGCTGGCCACGATGCCGATGACGCCTGGATGCCAGCCGTCGCCTCCGATCACGATCACCGGCCCGGCGGCCGCATCCGCGCCGTCCTCGAGACGGCGGCAGCATTCCTCGAGCACCTGGGCCTCGATCATCTGGCGGTCCCGGTTGAAGGCATCGAGCTGAAGGGCTATTTCCCGGGCCTCGCGCTCGTCCTCGCTGACCAGCAGGCGCATTCCCAGGTTCGCCTTGCCGACCCGACCGCCGGCGTTGATGCGCGGACCGAGGACGAAACCGAGCGTGTAGCACGACGGCTCCTCGGTCATCCGGCTGACGTCGGCCAGCGCGCGCAGCCCGAGATTGCGGCGCATCGCGCACACCTTCAGCCCCTGGGCGACCAGGGCACGGTTGACGCCGACCAGCGGCACCACGTCGCACACCGTTCCCAGCGCTACCAGGTCCAGCCACTGCTTGAGGTCCGGCTCCGGCCGGCTTGCGAAGTGGCCGATCTGACGCAGCCGGCGGTTGAGCCCGACCAGGACCAGGAAGGTGACGCCCACCGCGGCCAGCTGGCGATGCGCCGACGTCTCATCGATGCGGTTGGGGTTGACCACGGCTACTGCCGGCGGCAGCTGCGCCTCGCCGGCGTGGTGGTCGATGACCACCACCTCGATTCCGTCGGCGCGGGCCGCGGCAAGCGTCTCGTGAGCCGTGGTGCCGCAGTCGACCGTGACGACCAGACCGCCGCTCTTTGCGGCCAGGTTCCTCAGCGCTTCCGGATTGGGGCCGTAACCTTCCTCCAGGCGGTCGGGGATATGGCACGACACCGGCACCCCGAGGGCGCGAAAGTAACGAACCAGGAGCGCCGCCGAGGTTGCCCCGTCGACATCGTAGTCGGCGAACACGCCGACCCCCATGCCTTCGACCACGGCCCGGGCAAGCCGTTCGACGGCGCGGTCCATGTCGAGCAGGAGGCTGGGGTCGGGCAACGCGTGGCTGAGCTTCGGGTCGAGGAAGAACGGCGCCTCGTCGATGCCGACTCGCCGCGCCGCCAGCACGCCCGCCACCGTATCCGACAGCCCGTAGCGCTGGCCGAGAGCGAGGCTCAGGCGATCGTCGCGCGGTCGCAGGCACCAGAACCGTCCGCATACCGAGCGCGACACGCCGAGGAACGGCGACGCCGCCGGATCGCAGGGCGGACCGTCGCCGAGAGGCTCAGGCGGAAGAGGCGGCTGATTGAGCCCGCTGCCCGTGGTGATGGGCTTCAAGATAGCGCACCGTGCTGGTGAGAGAGCGCAGGACGAGGGAATGGGAAACGACGACGTCGCGCGCCCGGCGCACGCCTTTGAGCATGGTGCCGCTGGTCACTCCCGTCACCGCGACGGTGACCTCGCCCCAGGCCATCTGCTCGACCGTGTACTTGCGGTGCAGGTCCTGGACGCCGGCTGCCAGCGCAAGGCGCTCGTCCTCCTCGTTGCGGAAGACGAGGCGACCCTCCATCTGGCCGCCGACGCACGCCAGCGCGGCCGCCGCCAGCACGCCCTGGGGAGCGCCGCCGATCCCCATGTACATGTCGACGCCGGTTTCCTGCCAGGTCGTCGCAACGATCCCGCTGACGTCGCCGTCGGTGATGAGCAGGATGCGCGCCCCCGCCTCCCTGATCTTGGCGATCAGCTCGCCGTGGCGCGGGCGATCGAGGATGCAGACCACCAGCTCGCCGACCTCGACCCCCTTGGCCTCGGCAACCCGGCGCAGGTTCTCGACGGGCGGCTGGTCGAGATCGATCACCCCCTGGGGCAGCCCGCCGCCGACGGCGATCTTGTCCATGTAGATGCGCGGGGTGCGCAGGAAGGTGCCTTCCTCCGCCATCGCGATGATCGACAGCGCGTTGGGTTCGCCGCGGGCCACCACGGTCGCGCCTTCCAGCGGCAGCAGCGCGACGTCGACCCGGGGTCCGCCGCCATTGCCGACCCGCTCGCCCACGTACAGCCGCTCGACCTGGCCGGGGGCCCCTTCGCCGACGACGATGGTACCGTCGATGGTCAGTTTCCGCAGGGCGTCATGCATCGCCAGGATGGCCGCCTGATCGGCCAACGTGGCATCGCCCCTGCCGATGTGGAGCGAGGCGGCGATCGCCGTCGCTTCGGTGACGCGGACCGCGTCCATCGCCAGATTGCGCCCGTCGAGGCCCTGTGCCGCCATGCCTCTCTCCGCCGCTGTTCAGACCTGCCCGTCGAGGGCGGCGATGCGGATGATCCGCGGGGTTTCGAGCACCGTCCCCAGGTTGGAGATCCGCTCCAGCGCACGCGCCAGGGCGCCCTCCTCGGTGTCGTGCGTGGTCAGCACGACCGGCACCGCCTCACCGGGAGCGCGCGAACGCTGCAGCACCGACTCCATCGATACACCGTGCTCTCCCAGCGCCGTCGCGATATCGGCGAACACGCCGGGACGATCCACCACCATCAAACGGACGTAAAAGCAGTTGCGCACCTTCTCCATCGGCGCCGCCGGGATTCGCCGCAACGAACCGACCGGCACTCCCAGGGTGGGGACGCCGCGATCGCAGGCAATGTCGAGGATGTCGGCGACCACCGCCGAAGCGGTCGGCCGTTCGCCCGCGCCGCGTCCTTCGTACATCGTCGTCTCGACGAAGTCGCCGCTGACGACAACCGCATTGAAGACCCCGTCGACATGGGCGATCGGGGTCCCGATCGGCACCATGCAGGGGTGGACGCGGCGCTCGATGCCGACCTCGGTCATGCGGGCGATGCCAAGCAGCTTGATGCGGTAGCCGAGGTCGTTGGCGAACTCGATGTCGAGCGGCGAGACGTGGCGGATGCCTTCGATGTGCACCGATTCGAAATCGGTTGCGCAGCCGAACGCGACGCTCGCCAGGATGGTCAGCTTGTGGGCGGCATCGATGCCATCGACGTCGAAGCTAGGATCAGCCTCCGCGTAGCCGAGCCTCTGCGCCTCCGCCAGCACGTCCTCGAACGGGCGGCCGGTCTTGCGCATCGTCGTCAGGATGTAGTTGCTGGTGCCGTTCAGGATTCCGTACAGGCTGCTGATCGCGTTGGCCGCCAACCCCTCGCGCAGCGCCTTGATGATCGGGATCCCCCCGGCCACCGCCGCCTCGTAGCGCAGGCTCACTTCCGCGCCCTCGGCGGCCCGGGCAAGCTCGGTGCCGTGATGGGCAAGCATCGCCTTGTTGGCCGTGACGACGTGGCGCCGGGCCGAGATGGCGCGTTCGCAGATCGTCTTGGCGATGCCGTTGGCGCCGCCGATCAGTTCGACAAGGACGTCGTAATCCGCCTCCGCCGCCATACGTGCGGCATCGGTGAAGACCGCGGCGTCGCCGATCGGCAGCGCGGCGAGGCGCGTGGAGTCGCGCTCCGCCACCGCGCTCAGCACGACGGCTCGGCCGCAGCGCTGGGCATTGCGCTCGGCCCCGGCGCGCAACAACTTGACCGTACCGCCGCCCACCGTACCCAAGCCGGCGATCGCCACCTTCAAAGGTTGGCTCATGATGAACTACCCCCAAGAAACCGTTTCAGCGGGCGTTAGCCGCCTTTTTCTGCTTCTCGACGAACTCGCCGCCGTGACTCAGGAACGACTTGATGCTGCGCACCGCCTGACGGATACGATGACGGTTCTCGACCAAGGCGATACGGACATGACCGTCGCCGTGCTCGCCGAACCCGATGCCGGGAGACACCGCGACGTCCGCCGCCTCCAGCAGCAGCTTGGAGAAGGCGATCGAGCCGAGATGGCGGAACTGCGGCGGAATCGGAGCCCAGGCGAACATCGTCGCCGGCGGCGACGGCACGTCCCAGCCCGCGGCCGCCAGCCCCTCGATCAGCACGTCCCGGCGCTGCTTGTAGACCTGCCGGATTTCGGCGACGCAGTCCTGCGGACCGTTGAGGGCTGAAACCGCCGCCACCTGGATCGGGGTGAAGGCGCCGTAGTCGAGATACGACTTGTTCCTCGTAAGAGCCGAGACCAGCCTGCGGTTGCCGGTGGCAAAGCCGATCCGCCAGCCCGGCATCGAGTAGGTCTTGCTCAACGAAGTGAACTCGACGGCGATGTCCCAGGCGTCGCGGATCTGCAGGATAGACGGCGGAGGCTGGTCGTTGAAGAAAATCTCCGCGTAGGCGAGGTCCGAGAGAATGTAGACCCCGTGGAACTTGCAGAAGTCGACGACCCGCCGATAGAAGTCGAGATCGACGACCTGCGCGGTTGGATTGTTGGGATAGTTCAGCACCAGCGCCGTCGGCTTGGGCACGCTGTGCTGGATGGCGCGCTCGAGGGCGGCGAAATACTCCTCGTCGGGAGTCACCGGAATGGCCCGCACCGCTGCCCCGGCGATGATGAAGCCGAACGGATGGATCGGATAGCTGGGATTGGGCACCAGGATGACGTCGCCCGGGCTGGTGATCGCCGACGCCAGGTTGGCCAACCCTTCTTTCGACCCCAGGGTGACCACCGTCTCGGTTTCGGGGTCAATCTCGACCCCGAAGCGCCGCCCGTAGTACGCCGCCAGCGCCTTGCGCAGGCCCGGAATGCCGCGCGAGATCGAATAGCGGTGGGAACGCGGGTCCTGCACCGTCTCGACCAGCTTTTGCACGATATGCGACGGCGTCGGCGAATCCGGATTGCCCATGCCGAAGTCGATGATGTCGCGACCGGCAGCTCGGGCGGCGGCTTTCATCGCATTGACTTCTGCAAAAACGTAGGGCGGCAACCTTCTGATGCGATGAAATTCCTGTTCCATATCCCCTCTCGCTGCCGGCCGTCCTCGGACGACGGCCTTCCGTCTCCGATGAGACCGGCTCTAGAACTCGATGTAGACTTCGGTCCGGCGATTCCCCGCCTCGCCCGACGGCATGACTTCGTAGAAGATCGGCTGCTGGTCGGAGGCGGCTCGCGTTTCGATCATATCGCTTCTGACGCCGAGTCCGGCAAGAGCTTTCGCAACCGCATCGGCCCGCTGCACCGACATTTCCTCGTTGACCGCGATGTGCTGGGCAGGAGTCAGGTTACGGGTGCGGCTGCTGGCATGGCCGACGATGGTGACCTTCCTGCCCCCCCTCTGGTTGACGATGGCGGCCACCTGGCGCAACACGGCCTGATCGCGCTCGTCGATGATGGCCGAGCCGTTGCCGAACTGGATGGTGGCCACCCGCACGGCTCCCGCTCCGGGCGCCCCCGCCCCCATTGCCGGCATCACCGCGGCACGGCCACCCGATTCCTCGAAACTGATGCCGTCTGACGAGACGACGACCGTCGCGTCGCTTGGCGCCGCCATGGTCGCGGCCGGCACCGCAAACGGCGCCGTCGGGGCCGCCACCGCGACCGGCGTCGGCAGCGCGGGAGGAATGGTCCGTTCGGCCAGCACCTGCGGCGGCGCGGCAACCGAAGCCGGGGTCAGCGCCGCGGCAGCCGGAGGAGCCGACGCGGTCGGCGGTTCCGGCATCCGGGGCGGTTCGACTCCGCCGGATGCCTGCAGAGTGTCGGTCGCGCGTTCGGACGTCGGAGCCGGAGGCACCACCGGAACCTCCGGCGTCGCGGGCGCGGCGGGCGCGCTCAGCGGGTTGGCCGGCGCCCCCTGCCGAGTGACCGGCTCGCCGTACCGCGATGTCGAGGTATCGCCGACCAGCCCTCTCGCTTCCGGACGGCGAGCCCGGGCGGCATCCGCATCGGGCACCGTTCCCAGCTTGGGGAACGACTCACTCTCCCCCGGAATCGGCCTTTCGCTTGGCGGGACGGCCCCCTCGCGCTCGTCGCCGCTGACCAGATCGCTTGCGCTGCGCCACCACTCGGCGGGATTCAACGCGTCGGGAACGCTCGAGCAGGCACCCAGGGCGAAAGTCGCCGCTAGCGCCAGCCCGATGACCACGCTCCTGCCTTTCGGATGCCGCTCCACCCCCTCCTCCTTGCCCGTCATCGCCAACGAGCCTCTTTCGGCTTCGAACCCGGAACGATTCTGCCGACTGACAATGCCGCGAACCGGTTAAGAAAGCCTTCGGATCATAGATGAACCGCCCGGCGCCGATCAACGACCCCTTGCGGCGTCAGGAAATCGGCGCCACCAACCAGTAGCGCAGAACCGCGCTGACCGCATGCGGCTGTTCGAGCGGCGCGAGATGGCCGCTGTCCTCGATCACCACCAGCGCGGCGCGCCTGATCCCCGCCGCCATCTCGGCGTGCAGTTCGGGCGGGGTCAAGGCATCCTGCCGGCCGCACAGCACCAGGGTCGGGCAGTGGATCGATCCCAGATCACGGCGGCTGTCGGGCCTGTTCATGATGAGCGTCTGCTGGCGGATGAACGCATCGCGGCCGACCCGCTCCGTCATCGTCTTCAGGGTTTCGACGAGGTCGGGGTTCTGCAGGCTGCGCGGGTGGATCAACGATGGGAGAAGACGGTCGGTGACCCCTTTGAAATCGCCTTGCCGGGCCAGGGCGACGTAGTCCCGCCGCCGCTCCCCCTGCTCGCGGGTGTCGGCACGCGCGGTGGTGTCGAGAAGTGCCAGCCGGACCACCCGTTCCGGCGCATGACGCATGATCTCCTGGGCCACATAGCCGCCCATCGAGAGGCCGGCGAGCGCGAATGTGTCGGGCAGTTCAGAAAGCAGTGTCCTTGCCGCCGCTCCGAGATCGTCGAATCGCGCAAGGTCGGGGATGATGATGTCGGCGACGTCGCCCAGCGTGTCCGTCTGGTGCCGCCACAAGGCGGCATCGTTGAGCAGGCCGGGCAGCAGGACAAGCGGGATGCGGTCAGCCATCGGCACCACCTTTCGATCGCGGGGCTAGCGGATCAGCGGGCTCAACTCCTTGAACTCCGGCGTGCCCGCCTGCCTCAGCCATTCGAACAGAACCATCTCTGTCGACACGACATCGATGCGGCCGCGTGCCATCCGCTGCAGGGCGAGATCGCGGTTGGCAACCGTGCGCGAGGCCACCCCGTCGGCGACCACCATGGTCTCGCAGCCCTCGGCGACCATGTCGACGGCCGTCTGCAGCACGCAGACGTGGGCCTCGATCCCCAGCACCACAGGCTGGACCCGCCGCAGTTCGCGGAAGCGACGGCGGAACGCATCGTTGCGCAGACACGAGAACTCGGTCTTTTCGAATGCCAGTTCGCGCGGCGCCACCTCTGCCACAGGAGCCACCGTCGCGCCGAGGCCGCGCGGGTACTGCTCGGAAGACAGCACCGGAATGCCGAGCCGAACCGCCGCCCGCGCCAAGATGACGGCGCTGCGCACGACCTCGTCGCCCCCGGTCATCGCCGGCAGCAGTCGTTCCTGAATGTCGACCAGCACGAGGCAGGCCGATTCACGATCGATAAGCATCGAGCCCTCTCTTCCGTTGGCATGAAGGTAGAGGCTGGGCCGCGGCCGGCAAAGGAAAATGCGGCGCGGCCCACCTTCGCGGGCGTGCCTGCAAGCCGGGAAGCCGCGATTTCCCGCCTTCGCGAGGGGCGATGCCACCAACATGACATTCGGCACCATTGACAGCGCGCCTCCTTTGGTTACATTCACGCTTTGCCTCTGATGACCGAAGCGCGCGTAACCGCTTCCCGGATAGAAAATCACACATGGAGTTTTCCGAACTCGGCTTGAGCGAACTGGTGTTGCGCGCCGTCGGAGACGCGGGCTACACCAAACCGACGCCCATCCAGGAACAGGCCATTCCCGTCGTCCTCATGGGGCGCGACGTGATGGGAGTTGCCCAGACCGGGACCGGGAAAACCGCCTCCTTCACCCTGCCGATGATCGAGATCCTGGCTTCCGGCCGCGCCAAGGCACGGATGCCGCGCTCGGTCATCCTGGAGCCGACGCGCGAACTGGCGGCCCAGGTCGCCAGCAACTTCGAGACGTACGGCAAGCACCACGCGCTGAACAAGGCGCTTCTGATCGGCGGCGAGTCGATGGGCGACCAGATCCGCGTTCTCGACCGCGGCGCCGATGTGCTGATCGCCACTCCCGGGCGGCTGCTCGATCTGTTCGAGCGTGGCCACCTGCTGCTGTCGGACGTCAAGATCCTGGTCATCGACGAGGCCGACCGCATGCTCGACATGGGCTTCATCCCCGATGTCGAGAGGATCGTCAGCCTGATGCCGCGAATGCGGCAGACGCTGTTCTTCTCGGCCACCATGGGGCCGGAGATCCGGCGTCTCGCGGACGCCTTCCTGATCAACCCTCGCGAGATCACCGTCTCGTCCTCCGCCACCCCGGCAGAGACGGTCGAGCAGTTCCTGGTCAAGGTGCCGGCCCCGAAGGACAATCGTCCCGGCAGCGTGCAGAAGGAAAAGCGCGCCGTCCTACGCACCCTGATCCGCGACGAGGAAGTTCGCACCGCCCTGATCTTCTGCAACCGCAAACGTGATGTCGGGGTGCTGCACCGCTCGCTCACGCGTCACGGCTTCGGCGCGGTGCAACTCCATGGCGACCTCGCCCAGTCGGAACGCACCGAGACGCTGGCCGCCTTCCGCGAAGGTGGGGTCCAGCTCCTGGTCTGCAGCGACGTCGCCGCCCGCGGCCTCGACATCACCAATGTCAGCCACGTCTTCAACTTCGACGTCCCGGCCCATGCCGAGGATTACGTGCACCGCATCGGACGCACCGGGCGGGCGGGACGCCAGGGCCGCGCCTTCACCCTGGTGAGCGAGGAGGACCGGCGCTACCTGGCGTCGATCATCAGGCTGATCGGCCGCGAAATTCCCCGCTACGGCGAAGGTGCGTCGGTTGCGGCAGTTGCGTCGGTCGAGACCGTCGAAGCGCCGCAGATCCAAGCCCAGGACGAACCCAAGCGCCCCCGCGGCAGGGGGCGGCGGGACCGCCGCGACCGGGGAGCCGAGCGGCGCTCGCCGGCAGAACGGCAACCGACTGTCGAAGTCCAGCCGGATCTCGCCGCGCCGGAGGTGGCGGTGGAGGCGGAGGCAGCGCCGCAACGGCCGCGCCGCCGCGAAGAACCCCACGAGAAGGCGGTGGTCGGCCTTGGCGATCACGTCCCTGCGTTCCTGCTGCGGGAACCGTTCCCCGACAAACGGCGGTAGGCCCGGAAAGGAGCAACGACATGCGAACGATCTTCGTTCACGTGAAGTGCGAACTGGGCAAGTCCTACACGGTAGCCGCCGAGGCTGCCGACACCGTCGAGGAGGTGTCGGAGGTCTACTCGACCTCCGGCGACTTCGACCTCCTGATGAAGTGCAATCTCGCCGACGACATCGATGTCGGCCGCTTCGTCAACGAGCGGATCCATCCCCTGCCCGGCATCAAGGACACCTACACGGTCATCGCCTTCAAGGCGTTCTCGTAGCCGCTGCGGGAACGTGGTCCGACCGAAGGTCGCGCACACGGCCTATGGCCGCAGCGGCATGCGAAAGTAGTCTCCTCTCCACGACGGCCCGACCTGGTCGAGCAGCGCCTCGCTGCCGAGCCAGCCGTCTCATGGCGCCCAGCAGCACGAAGTCGCCGGCATCGGGATCGGCAAGGTCGGAAGCGTAGCATAAATCCGAGCCGTCGCACCCGACCGTGCGCTATCGCTTTCACCTGAGCTTCTGCCAGTCACTATCGATTGTGTTTGTTGAGGTTCGCGTAACTTTTTTGCTGTAAGGTGGCTGCAACCTCTTGGGAGGGGGGTGGTAAGATCGACGCCACGGGACCCGAGCCCGCAGCCGCCAGGCGAAGGGGATCGATACAGCGCAAGGCTGCCCTGACGCTGGCCGTGGCGGCTGTGCTCTGCTTCGCCGGCGGCACCTTTGCCGTCAACCGCGTCATCGTGCCGACGTTCGAGGAGATCGAGCGCCGCGTGGCCTCCGAGGAGGCCTACCGCGCGAAGCGTGCGATCGAGGAGGACTACACCGCCCTCTCCAGGTTCATCTCGGAGTGGTCGATCCGGGACACCGTCCGCTGGCTGGTTTATTCGGGCACCCCTGCGATGGCCGATACCATCGTAGACCGCTCGGCCCTCGAGGCGCTGGAACTCCATGTCGCCGCGATCGTCAAGGCGGACGGCTCTGTCTTCTGGAGTCAGGAGTACAGTCCCGACGGCCACGGCTCGGCGGCACCGGAATGGTTCGTCGCCGCGCTGCGTGAAATTCCGCTTACGGCGGAGGGAGGCAAGGGGATCCTGATCTCGGACGATGGCCGTCCCCTGCTGGCAGCCTTCCACAACATCCGGGCGCCGGGAGACGTAGGTCCGCCCCTGGGTATGGTCGGCATCGGCCGCTACATGGATTTCGACTATCAGTTCAGCCTGTTCCGGCGCCTGCGCACGCGCCTGACCCTGCACGCCGAGATGGCTGGAAGCGCGGCCCCGCCGACACTCGACGTCAGGGAGGAGACGATCCTGGCGCGGGTGCCGATGTTCGACATGTTCCTCATTCGCGGGCTCACGATCGAGATCGACCTGCCCCGCCAGTTCGTACCGAGCATCGCGCGCGCACTCGCACGCATGAACTACCTGATGTCGGGCCTGGCGCTCCTGATGGCGGTCCTGCTGTGGGTGGTGCTACGCCGCGAGATCCTGGTGCCGGTCCGTCAGATCACCAGGCGCATCCGCGACTTCGCCCACGGCGAAGGGGTGCGCGTCGGGGCTACCGCCGGTTCGCTCGATGACCTTCCCGTGCGGCGCCAGGACGAGGTCGGCGAGATCGCCGCAGAAATCGCCTTCCTGCACGACCGCATCGTCGACCTTGCCAACCGTGACCCGCTGACCGGCATTTCGACCCGACGGCCCTTCTATGACCGCCTCGGCCACGCTCTCGAGCGGGCGACGCGCTATCACTATACGGTGGCCGTGCTGTTCATCGACCTCGACGATTTCAAGCCGGTGAACGACACCTATGGACACGCCGCCGGCGATCTGGTTCTCAAGACCGTGGCGCGACGCATCCAGCAGACGCTTCGCAAGAGCGATTCGCTTGCGCGCATGGGCGGCGACGAGTTCGCGATCATGCTGGAAGCCCCCGTCACGAGGGAAAGCGCCGAAATCGTCGTCAGCAAGGTGGTCGAAGCGATCCGCACTCCGATCCTGTTCGACGAACGGGAGATCGTGGTTGGCGCTTCGATCGGGATCGGGCTCTTCCCCGAGGACGGACGCGACATGGAATCGCTGATCGCGGTCGCCGACGAGGCGATGTACTCGCGCAAGCCCTCCCGCCGCGTGGCCCGCGGCCCCTCCCCTTCGCTGATCGTCCGCCCCAAGGCCTCCGAGTTCACGAGCTGAGGCAACTGCCCGGGAAGATGGGGAGCCCCCGGAGGCCGACGCCCCCGGGGGCAACTCCCGCGCCTCAGATGTAGACGTCGCGCAAGGGCAGGAAACCGTTGAAGTTGACGGCCGAATAGGTGGTCGTGTAGGCGCCGGTGGCGTCCAGCATCACGATGTCGCCGCTGCGCAGCCCCTTGGGAAGCTGGTAGGCGCACTTTTCGTACAGGATGTCGGCGCCGTCGCAGGTCGGGCCCGCGATCGTCACCGGCCCCGTCTCGCCGCCGTCGTGGGGGGTGCGGATCGCGTACTTGATGCACTCGTCCATCGTCTCGGCGAGCCCGCCGAACTTGCCGATGTCGAGATAGACCCAGCGCAGCTCCTCGGCGTACGACTTGCGCGAGACCAGCACGACCTCGGAGTACAGGGTGCCGGCCGCGCCGACCATGTAACGCCCCGGCTCCATCAGCATGCGAGGCCGCTTGCGGCCGAAGTTGCGAGCGACCGCGCCTTCGATCTGCTCGGCGAACACCTCGATCCCCGGCACCGGCTCCCGATAGGTGATCGGGAAGCCGCCGCCGATGTTGACCATCTGCGGCGTGATGCCAGCCTTGGCGAGGCGCACGAACACCTCGCCGACGCGGTCGATCGCCACCGCCCATTGCGTGGCGCGGGTCTGCTGCGAGCCGACATGGAACGAGATGCCGTACGGCACCAACCCCAGCTCGCGGGCCCGGATCATCAAGTCGGCCGCCATGTCGAGCTCGCAGCCGAACTTCCGCGACAGCGGCCAGTCGGCACCGCCGTTGGGGGTCAGGATGCGGCAGTAGACGTTGGCGCCCGGCGCCGCCTCGGCCAGCTTGTCGAGCTCGGCCTCGCTGTCGAAGGCGAACAGACGCACGCCCTTGCCATAGGCGTAGGCGATATCCCGCTGCTTTTTGCTGCAGATGCCGTAGGAAATCCGCTCCGGCCCCGCCCCGGCGGTCAGGCAGGCGTCGATCTCGCCGACGCTGGCGGCGTCGAACGACGAGCCGAGATCCGCCAGCACGCGCAGGATGGCCGGCGCAGGGTTGGCCTTGACGGCGTAGAACACCTCGATCTGGGGCAGGACTCGCCGCAACGTGCGGTAGCTGTCGGCAACGATATCGAGATCGACGACGAGCACCGGGGTCTCCGGACGTCGCTGGCGGAAGAAGTGATCGGTCTTCGGGGTCATAGGCCTTTCCCCCAATCCGGACGTGGCAAGGCCACGCGTGAACAAGGTCAGGCTCCGGGCGCACCCGGAGCGCGGCGAAGTTCAACCTCGACGGCTTACGCCGTCCGCGGACTCGAATGGGGGTTTTTCCGGCCGAGCAGGCTCACGTACGACATGTAGGAGACGCGATCCCCTTCACGCCCGAGCCAGCAGCCGGAGCCGGTAAGCGTGCGCCGAAACGACGCGCGCGAATAGGGTACGTGGAAAATCGGGCCTTTTCGCAATCTTCGCTCCTCCCGGAGAGCCGCCGGCAAAGCCGGCCCATGCCAAGAAGAACGCCGGTTCCGCCGACCTCGCAACGGCGAGGACCCTTTGGCCCGTACGTATGGCCCGCTTATACGCGAAACCGGCCCGAAGAAAAGTCGATAATTGTCACCGTCTCAATTTTGTGGGCGGGGAGCGGAGGACGCCGGGACCGATCCGCCACCGGCGTCCTTCAGCATCAGATCAGCCCCGCCAGAGGCGACGACGGGTCGGCATACATCTTCCTGGGCATGCGCCCCGCAAGATAGGCCAGGCGTCCGGCAATGACCGCGTGCTTCATCGCCGCCGCCATTCGAATCGGGTCCTTGGCTTCGGCGATCGCCGTGTTCATCAGCACCCCGTCGCAACCCAGTTCCATCGCCACCGCAGCATCGGATGCCGTGCCGACCCCGGCATCGACCAGCACCGGCACCTTGGCCTGCTCGACGATCAATCGGATGTTGACCGGGCTCTGCACGCCGAGGCCGGAACCGATCGGCGCCGCGAGCGGCATGATGGCGACGCAACCCAGCTCTTCCAGCCGCTTCGCCATGATCGGATCGTCCGAGCAGTAGACCATCACCTTGAAGCCCTCGCGAATCAGAACCTCGGCCGCCTGGAGGGTTTCGATCATGTTCGGGTACAGGGTCTTCTGGTCGCCCAGGACCTCGAGCTTGACGAGATCCCAGCCGCCCGCTTCCCGGGCCAGCCGCAGGGTCCGCAAGGCGTCGTTCGCGGTGAAGCAGCCGGCGGTGTTGGGCAGGTAGGTGTACTTCTTGGGATCGATGTAGTCGATCAGCATCGGCTTGCTGCGGTCGGTCACGTTGACCCGACGCACCGCCACCGTGATGATCTCGGCGCCCGAAGCCTCGAGAGCCCTTGCCGTCTCCTCGTAGTCCTTGTACTTGCCGGTTCCTACCAGCAATCGCGACGTGAAGCGCCGGCCGGCGATCACGAGGCTGTCGTCGGTCCCGCCGCCGATGAAATGCACGATCTCAAGGCGATCGCCCTCGTCAAGCCGCGTGCTGCCGTACAGCGATCGCGGCACGATCTCCAGGTTGCGTTCGATGGCGACCTTGCGGCCGTCGAGGCCGATCGCGTGCAGCAGGTCTTCCACGTTCATCGGAGCGTCGAATGCGCGCTCCTCGCCATTGATGGTCAATCGCATCCGGTTTTGTCCATGTTCATCATGCGCGGGCAAGTGCCGCGAAGGAGGGCTGTCCGCTCTGCCCCCCGCAACGAAGGAACCGTCGCGGCTCGAAAGGCAGCCCCTAAGATAGAGAAAAGTCTGTGTCGCACAAGACCATGAGCATGCTATAACCGCTGCCGCGCTTAGAGCCACCGGATCGGCCCCGCATGAGCTCCGTCGCATTCCTCCGAAACGGCACACTCCTTCAGGTCTTTCGGATCGCGCCCGCCCGCGCGCCGCAGTCAGGAATCATTGGCGGACATGCCCGAAGTCGGGTAGAAGCGGCCCACCGGATGTTGCGCCCCGAGGGCGCGCCCTGAATTGGCGAAGGACGATATGAAGCGGGAAAACCCTACCGAGCTCAACGAGCTGGTCCGCACCCTTGCGGACGTGCTGAAGGAAACCGGACTCACCGAGATCGAGTACGGCGCAGGCGACTGGCATGTCCGGGTCAGCAAGGCCGCTACGATCGCCGGGCCGCAAATGGTCGCGCCGGCGAGCGCGCCCGCCGCCGCGGCACCGTCCGAAGCCGCTGCCGGGGAGCTGCTCGCCAACCACCCCGGTGTCGTGGTGTCGCCGATGGTCGGCATCGCCTACACCCTGCCCGAGCCCGGCGCCGCACCCTTCGTCCAGGTCGGCGACCGCGTCGCGTCCGGCGACACCCTGCTCCTGATCGAGGCGATGAAGGTGTTCAATCCCATCAAGGCGCCGCGGGCCGGCACGGTGACGCGCATTCTCGCCACCAACGGCTCTCCGGTCGAGTTCGGCGAGCCCCTGATGATCATCGAGTAGGCGGCATGTTCGAGAAGGTTCTCATCGCCAACCGCGGCGAGATCGCGCTTCGAATCCACCGCGCCTGCAAAGAAATGGGCATCCGGACGGTGGCGGTCCATTCGACGGCCGACGCCGACGCGATGCACGTGCGGCTGGCCGACGAATCGGTGTGCATCGGACCGCCGCGCGTCACCGACAGCTATCTCAACAAGGCGGCGATCCTGTCGGCGGCAACCATTTCCGGCGCCGATGCGATCCATCCCGGCTACGGCTTCCTGGCCGAGAACGCCGACTTCGCCGACATGGTCGAGGAGCACGGATTCACCTTCATCGGGCCGTCGCCCCAGCACCTTCGCCTGATGGGCGACAAGATCAAGGCCAAGGAGGCCGCGGCTGCGGCCGGGCTTCCGGTCGTCCCCGGCTCGGACGGCGCGGTCACCAGCGCCGACGACGCGCTCGCCATCGCCGAGCGGCTCGGCTACCCGGTGATCGTCAAGGCCTCCGCCGGCGGCGGCGGCCGGGGCATGAAGCTGGCGATGACCAAGGAGGAGCTGCCCGGCGCCCTCAAGCTCGCCAGCAGCGAGGCTCTGGCCGGATTCGGCAACGGCGAGGTCTATCTCGAAAAGTACCTCCTGAAGCCGCGTCACATCGAGGTGCAGGTGATCGCCGATTCCTACGGCAACGCATGCCACCTCGGCGAGCGCGACTGCAGCCTGCAGCGGCGCCACCAGAAGGTCGTCGAAGAAGCCCCCTCGCCGGCCCTCAACGCCGAGCTGCGGGCACAGATCGGCAAGGTCGCGACGGATGCCGTGAAAGCGCTCGGCTACCGCAGCGTCGGCACCATCGAGTTCCTATATGAGGACGGCAAGTTCTATTTCATGGAAATGAACACCCGTCTTCAGGTGGAGCACCCGGTCACCGAGATGATCACCGGGTTCGACGTGGTGAGGCAGATGGTGCGGATTGCGGCCGGCGCCCCGCTCGGCTACCAGCAGGAAGCGGTGCAGTTCCGCGGCCACGCCATCGAGTGCCGGATCAATGCCGAGAACCCGGAGACCTTCACGCCCTCGCCGGGGCGCATCGGCGACTACCATCCGCCGGGAGGTCTCGGCGTGCGCGTCGATTCGGCGCTCTATGCCGGCTACAAGATCCCGCCCTATTACGACAGCATGATCGCCAAGCTGATCGTCCACGGTGCCAACCGGAACGAATGCCTGATGCGCCTGCGCCGGGCCCTGGACGAGTACGTGATAGGCGGCATCGAGACCACGATCCCGCTTCACCAGAGGCTGATGGCCGCCCCGGAGTTCATCAACGGGACGTACGACATCCACTGGCTGGAACGCTTCGTGGCGAAGGATGTCTAGGCGGGACGACAAGTCCTTCAAGCTTACACCAGAGCTGCTGCTGCGCGCCTACGCCATCGGCGTCTTCCCGATGGCCGAACGTCACGACGACAACACGGTGTTCTGGGTCAGCCCGAAGCAGCGCGGCATCCTTCCGCTCGATGCCTTCCATGTTTCGCGCAGCCTGCGCCGCACCGTGCGCAGGCGCGTCTTCGAGGTCACCTGCGACGCCGCCTTCGCCGCAGTCATGGAGGGCTGCGCCGAAGTCGGCGGCAAGCGTCGGGAAACCTGGATCAACGCGATGATCCTGGAGGGCTTCCAGGGCCTCCACGCGGCCGGCTTCGCCCACAGCATCGAGTGCTGGCAGGGCGGCCGGCTGGTGGGGGGACTGTACGGCGTCGCGTTGGGCGGCGCCTTTTTCGGCGAGAGCATGTTTTCGCGCATCACCGATGCCAGCAAGGTGGCGCTGGTCCATCTGGCGGCACGGCTGCGGCTGTCGAAGTTCGTGCTCCTTGACACCCAGTTCGTAACCGAGCACCTGCGCTCGTTCGGGGCGATCGAGATCCCGGCCGGCGAATACCAGGCGCGCCTCGACGCCGCGGTCGCGGTCGGGGCCCGCTTCTACTGCGGCGGCGAGACCCCGGGGCTCTGGGCCGAGGTGGAGGCCTTGTTGCGGCAATCGAGGACCCAGACGTCGTAGACCGGGTGCTCGAGCGCCGACAGCGCCGGGCTGGAGGCGAACATCCAGCCGTGGAACAGGTCGGTCATCGCCTCGCCGGGACGCACTTCCGAAATGTCGAGGAAGGCGGCGCTCTCCGGCGGTTCCTCCGGCGGGCGTTTGTCGCAGGTGCGGGCGACGATTTCGAGGGTGCCGAAGCGGAACGTGGTGCCGACCTCGACGTCGACGGTCGAGACCCGCGCCGTCACCTTGTCGAGCGCCTGCAGCACGACGGTGTCGTAGGGCTCCGCCCGGGCGGCGCCGCACCACGGCGCAACGAGGAGCGCCAGGGTCGCCACGAGCAGTCTCGAAAGCCGCTTGGTGTTGCGCATTGCCGTCACGGAAGCTTGATGCCGCCGTTGGCGGGCTGGCCGCCGCCGGCATCGCCGCCGCCGCTGCCCCCGGTGGCGAGGAAGATGATCTCGCCCACCTGATCCTCGAGCGAGCGGAAATCGCGGGTCTTCTTGATGTGCGAGCCGGGCTGGATGGGGCTTTCCGAGCGGCCGGGCTCGAGGCGGACGTACTTGCCGCCGAGCAGGCCGTCGCTTTCGATCGCCGCCACCGTGTCGTCGGGCAGGCTGATGTCGTTGCGGATGCTGAGCGTCACCACCGCGTCGAAGGTCTTGGGGTCGAGCCGCTGATCGGTGACGGTACCGACCTTGATGCCGCTGATGCGCACGTCGCTGCCGGTGGCGAGGCCGCCGATCTTGTAGAAGGTGGCGCTGAGCGGATAGCCGGCGGCCGAGCCGATCTGCGCCGTCTCGTAGGCGAAGAACACGAACAGTGCGGCCACCACCAGGACCACCGCGCCCATCACCGTTTCGATCGCATTGCGTCCCATGGCTACCTCGCTCCGGCGCCGTCGCAGTTGCATTCCCTGGCCAGCCGCGCCCGGCCCTGGCCGATGATGAGGTCGAGAAGGTTGCTGACGATCATGGCATCCTGGGTGAAGCGGATGCTGCTGCCGGAGGCCAGCGTGTCTTCCTCGCCGCCCGGCTCGAGGACCAGGAACTTGGACCCGAACAGGCCGTCGGTGTGAATCGCCGCCGAGGTGTCGGCGGGCAGCGCGACCTCGCCCTCCAGGCGCATCCGCACGACCGCGCGGAAATGGGGATCCAGGGTCACGGAGTCGACCACGCCGATACGGATCCCGCCCAGGCGCACCGGATCGCCGACATTGAGGCCGTCGATGCGGTTGAAGGTGGCGCTGATCACGGACTCGTCGGCGCCGCCCGCCGCCACCCTCTGGTAGGGGAACAGCAGGAGCGCCGCGATCGCGAGCAGGACGGCGAAGCCGACCGAAGCCTCCTTGAGTTCCTGACCCATCGCCGCCCCTTACTCCGGGATCCAGGGCTCGTAGTCGCTGTCGGTCCGCGCATGCACGCCCGTCCGCAGCTGCGATCCCGATGGCCGGTACGCCGCCGGCGTGCCGGTCCGGTTGGGATGCTGCTCCTTCTGCCAGGACCGTGCCTGCGCCGCCCTCTCCATCAGCGGCTGCGGCGCCGTGTGGTGGAGCCAGGCGCTCCACTCCGCCGGGACCGTGGTCGCCTCGGCGTCGCCCTTGTACAGGACCCAGCGCCGCTCCCTGCCGTGGAGACGCCTGCCCTTGCTGCGGTAGTAGCGGTTGCCGAACGAGTCGGTGCCGACCAGCTCGCCGCGCAGGAGGGTATAAAGCCGGGTTCCAATGCTCATGCGTTTCCGCCTCGTCATGACGACCGGATTGGCGGCGCCACTATGGCATCGAAGGCTCTTGACGTCCAGATCGCGAAACACCCCTCCGATCGGCGAATCGCGAGCTTTCCTTGATGTCAAGCGGAACTATATGTATGGCTACCCAAAATTTCTGACACCAAATCTTGTCATTCTCCCGGACCCGTGGCTACACTTCCGATCGAGGCGCGAGGGCAGCGCCCCGGGGAGAAGGTTTCGCCGCAGGGAGGAGAAGCCTTTCGTCCCTTTCGCAAAAAAACACCGGCAAGGTCGAGGGGTTGGAATGCGGATCACGCGATTCTTCACCAGGGATGGGTCGTCCCCTTACGAGGGCTTCGACTTCCGTGCGGCTTCCAGCGAGATCCGCAACCCCGACGGCGGAATCGTGTTCCAGGCGGCGGACATCGAGTTCCCCGCCCACTGGTCGCAGGTCGCCTGCGACGTGCTGGCGCAGAAGTACCTGCGCAAGGCCGGCATTCCGGCCGTGCTGCGCCCGGTGGCCGAGGCCGACGTGCCGGAGTGGCTGCGCCGCCACGAGCCCGACGCCGCCAAGCTCGCCCGCCTGCCCGAGGACCAGCGCCTGCGCGGCGAGACCAGCGCCCGCCAGGTGTTCGACCGCATGGCCGGCACCTGGACCTACTGGGGCTGGAAGGGCGGCTATTTCGATTCCGAGGCCGACGCGCGGGCCTACTACGACGAAATGCGCTACATGCTGTGCGCCCAGGTCGGCGCGCCCAACTCGCCGCAGTGGTTCAACACCGGCCTGCACTGGGCCTACGGCATCGACGGCCCGTCGCAGGGCCACCACTACGTCGACTTCAAGTCGGGCGAGCTGGTCCGCTCGCAGTCGGCGTACGAGCACCCGCAGCCCCACGCCTGCTTCATCCAGAGCATCTCGGACGATCTGGTCAACGAGGGCGGCATCATGGACCTGTGGGTCCGCGAGGCGCGCCTGTTCAAGTACGGCTCGGGCACCGGCACCAACTTCTCGGCCCTGCGCGGCGAGGGCGAGCGGCTGTCCGGCGGCGGCCGTTCCTCGGGCCTGCTGTCGTTCCTGAAGATCGGCGACCGCGCGGCCGGCGCCATCAAGTCCGGCGGCACCACCCGGCGCGCCGCCAAGATGGTGGTGGTCGACATCGACCACCCCGACATCGAGAGCTACATCGACTGGAAGGTGCGCGAGGAGCAGAAGGTCGCGGCCCTGGTCGCCGGCTCGCGGGCCGCGAAGAAGACCCTGAACGGGATCATGGAGGCCTGCCACGGCGCCGACCTGGCCGAGGGCGACCGCTGCGATCCCAAGCGCAACCCGGCGCTGAAGCGGGCCATCCGCGAGGCCCGCAAGGCGATGGTGCCGGACAACTACATCCAGCGCACCGTCCACCTCGCCCGCCAGGGGTACAAGGACGTCGACTTCCCCGAGTTCACCACCGACTGGGACGCCGAGGCCTTCCTCACCGTCTCGGGCCAGAACTCCAACAACAGTGTGCGGGTGACCAATGACTTCCTCAATCGTGTGGCCACGAATGACGACTGGGACCTCATCCGCCGAACCGACGGCAAGGTCGCCAAGACCGTCCACGCCCGCGACCTGTGGAACAAGATCGGCTACGCCGCCTGGGCCTGCGCCGATCCGGGCATCCAGTTCGACACCACCGTCAACGAGTGGCACACCTGTCCCGAGAGCGGCCGCATCAACGCTTCCAACCCGTGCTCGGAGTACATGTTCCTGGATGACACGGCGTGCAACCTGGCGTCCCTGAACCTGATCGCGTTCCAGACCGAGGACGGCGGCTTCGATAGCGCGGCGTTCTCGTACGCCGTGCGGCTGTGGACGGTCGCGCTCGAGATCTCGGTGCTGATGGCCCAGTTCCCGGCCGCCCGCATCGCCGAGCTGTCGTACGAGTTCCGCACCCTCGGCCTCGGCTACGCCAACATCGGCGGCTTCCTGATGGCCGCCGGCGTGCCCTACGATTCGGCGGAAGGCCGCGCCATCTGCGCCGCCGTCACCGCGCTGATGACCGGCGCCTCCTACGCCACCAGCGCCGAGATGGCCGAGGAGATGGGCCCCTTCCCCGGCTTCGCCAAGAACCGCGAGGCGATGCTGCGGGTGATCCGCAACCACCGCCGCGCCGCGTTCGGCGAGAAGCGCGGCTACGAGGGGCTGTCGATCCTGCCGGTGGCGCTCGACGCCGCAGCCTGCCCGCACGCCGAGCTGGTCGCCGCCGCCCGCGCCGCCTGGGACCAGGCGCTCGCACTCGGCGAGAAGCACGGCTTCCGCAACGCCCAGGTCAGCGTGCTGGCGCCGACCGGCACCATCGGCCTGGTGATGGACTGCGACACCACCGGGATCGAGCCCGACTTCGCCCTGGTCAAGTTCAAGAAGCTGGCCGGCGGCGGCTACTTCAAGATCATCAACCGGATGGTGCCGCTGGCGCTGGCCCGCCTCGGCTACACCCAGGACCAGATCGACGAGATCATCCACTACGCGGTCGGCCACGGCACGCTGGAGGGCTCGCCCGCCATCGGCCACGCGGAGCTGAAGGCGCGCGGCTTCACCGACGAGGCGCTGGCCAAGGTCGAGGGCGCGCTGAAGGACGCCTTCGACATCAAGTTCGTGTTCAACCGCTGGACCCTGGGCGAGACCTTCTGCACCGAGGTGCTGGGCATCCCGGCCGAGCGGATGGCCGACGTGTCGTTCGACATGCTCTCCGCCCTCGGCTTCCCGCGCGACCAGATCGAGGCCGCCAACACCTGGGTGTGCGGCGCCATGACCCTGGAAGGCGCCCCGCACGTGAAGGCGGAGCACCTGCCGGTGTTCGACTGCGCCAGCCCCTGCGGCCGCACCGGCACCCGCTACCTTTCGGTCGAAAGCCACATCCGCATGATGGCGGCGGCGCAGCCGTTCGTCACCGGCGCCATCTCGAAGACCATCAACATGCCGAACTCGGCCGCGGTCGAGGACTGCACCGAGGCCTACATGCTGTCGTGGCGGCTGGGGCTGAAGGCGAACGCCCTCTACCGCGACGGCTCCAAGCTGTCGCAGCCGCTCCAGGCCGCCCTCGTCGAGGACGAGGCGGACGAGGTCGAGGAGGTGGTGGAGGAGATCGTCGCCGAGCCGGCCGCCCGGCGCGCCGAGCTGGTGACCGAGCGCATCGTCGAGCGGCTGATCCAGCGCGGCAGCCGCCGCCGTCCGCCGGACCGCCGCAAGGGCTACACCCAGAAGGCCCGGGTCGGCGGCCACAAGGTGTACCTGCGCACCGGCGAGTACGAGGACGGCAAGCTGTCCGAGATCTTCATCGACATGCACAAGGAAGGCGCCGCCTTCCGCAGCCTGATGAACAACTTCGCGGTGGCGATCTCGATCGGCCTGCAGTACGGCGTGCCGCTGGAGGAGTTCGTCGATTCCTTCACCTTCACCCGGTTCGAGCCGTCGGGCGTGGTCGAAGGCAACGACACCATCAAGATGGCGACCTCGATCGTCGACTACATCTTCCGCGAGCTCGCCGTCTCCTACCTCGGCCGGCGCGACCTCGCCCACGTCGAGCCGCGCGACCTCGCCCCCGACCGCCTCGGCCCTCCGGGCGACACCAGCGCGCTCAACGTCAAGATGGCGGCCGACCCGACCGCGATGGAGGCGGTCGAGCGCTACGCCAGCCAGGGTTTCGTGCGTCGCAAGTTCCTGGTCTTCAAGGGCAAGCAGGCGGCGGCCGGCGGCGGCGCGACGGCGGTGGCCGAGACGATGACGGTGACCGAGATGGAGACGACCGCCGAGGTGGTGGTCGCCGCCGAAACCTCCGGCGCCCTCGACCGCGTCCGCGAGGCGCGCCTCCAGGGCTACGAGGGCGACGCCTGCTCGGAATGCGGCAACTTCACCCTGGTCCGCAACGGCACCTGCATGAAGTGCATGACCTGCGGATCTACGTCGGGATGTTCGTGACGTGCCTTAGGGAACGTGCGTGATTTGCGAGTACCGACTGGAGGGGCCGAAAGGCCCCTCTTTGTTTCTTGACATTCGGTCGATCGTGCATCGTCATCTAACAGTCTGTTTGCCCCGGGACCCAGACTGGCGGCCGCACTCTCTTCTTGAGACTATGTAGAGGTACCCACGGGTGAGTCATGGCCATGCGAAACATCAAGGACATCTCTCCCACCGAGTTTGAGAACCTGGTGTTTGACATGATTCGGTCCTCTGGGATGAGAAACTTGGTTTGGCGTACCCCTGGTTCTGATGGTGGCCGCGATATCGAGGGGCAACACCTTAACTACGATTTCTCTGGGTCATCTGTCCTCGACACCTGGTACATTGAAGCAAAGCACTACCAATCGGCCGTGGATTGGCCTACTGTCTGGGAGAAAATCGCCTACGCTCAGAATGCACGAGCACAGTATCTGCTCCTCGTCACGACCAGTAGCTTTTCGCCGAAATGCCTTGACGAGATCAGCAAGTGGAACTCGCACCATTCCGACCCCAAGATTCGCTGCTGGGCGAAATCAGAGCTAGAACATAGACTACGGTTGCAGCCAGCTATTGTCGTAAAGTACGGCCTTGCCGAACACGCCGAACGGCTCATACCGGCGCTATCACCGTTGAGCAATCATCTCGCCAAAGCAACTATGGCTGCTCGAGAAACTTTAGATTGCGGCCAGTCACCCCTGCACTATTTGGAATGCGCTGCTGCATTGTCGGAGTTACTTCTCGTCAGGTCTAAGGATCTGAGCACCCAAGGTCGTATCGTCTCCAAAAGTCCCATCAGGGGCGAAACTTGGTACCCGTGGCTCGAACGTCCTAATCCGTTCAATCCCAGGCTTTTTGATGGTGCCGCCCTGCGGGCACTCGCAAGTGCTATCCTTGTTATTTCCCGAGGAGGCGAAGTCAAAGTTAAAGCCATTGATGAGCATGTTCTGCACTTTGCCACTTCTTCTACCAAGTCGTACACCCTTCTCGATGGCCAGGATTTGATAGACACGATTCTCCTGTGGGGAGATTTGGAGGCCTCCATTTCGGCAGCCGAATTGACCGTGAAGTCACGCATGGGAGGAGCACAATGACCGAGCACGGCGCATTGAACTTCAGCTTGTTGGCCAATTTTGTCCATCAAGTCATCAATCCACTAAACGGCGTCACCGGCACGCTTGACAACCTCATCGACGGAACCATCGCAGAAGAACACCGTCGGCAACAACGGCTTAAAGCGGCCAGAGCTCAACTTGAGCACTGCATAATGCTTGTTCGAAATCTTGCTTATTTTTCTCAGATCAGCCTAGATTCTGGAAACACAAACCCTGGAAAGATACAAAAGACATGTATAATACCTCAGATTATTATTGAGGCAGCCATGTACTTCCAGGAAATGGCAGCTAATAGGCAGATAGAAATTGATCTAATGGACCGGGCTACGCAGTACCGAGTACAAGGGAATCCTGATCTACTTCGTCAGGTATTTATGAATATGTTCGATAACGCTGTAAAATACTCAGCTCATGGCTCAAAGATACTCATCGAACCGTGGATTCAAAGGTCTACTGGTACGCTCATCGTAAAGATTACCAGTGTTGGTGCACCCATTCTCCCTAATGAGCGCGAAGACGTCTTTCAGCTTGGATTTCGCGGTGCCGCTGCCAAGGCTAGAGTGGCTTCCGGTACCGGCCTTGGTTTGTACATCTGCAAGACGATTATACAGGAAGTGCACGGTGGCGAAATCGCCGTGGAGTCATCTAGTCAGACCGGAATCACATCGTTCTTAATTAGATTTCCAACATGGGAGGTATGATTATGCCAATGCGAGCGCTGATCGCGGACGATGAGCCATTTTATCACGAATGGCTATTGGACTATCTAAGCAATAAGAATATTGATGTTGACGTAGCTGTCAATATTGAGACAGCAATTGAAAATATATCAAAGTGTAAGTATAGATTCATAGTCGTTGACTTGAGCATTCCTCTGAACGACACGTTTCTAGGAACTATACGGGCTTTTGACCCGGCAATAGTTGAATATCCTGGGCTATTTATAGCGGATTATGCCAGAAACAACGGCTACAGAAACAGACAGGTTATTGTGTATTCTGTCCATATTTCGGAAGTAATACAGGACTACGTTGACCGTTTATATTGCACTTACATTCCAAAGGGACGACCAGGACTCCTCAAGACCGAGATCGAAGCGGTACTTAGTTTCGATCCAACTCAAGAGAGCCAATAGGCTCTTATAATACTGATGAGCTTTGGGCGACACAGTACCCGATATCTAGCACTTAGTTCGGGGAATAGCTTAGACCGGTGGATACGCAACTCGGCGGCCGCTTCCGCCCTCGGCGCGTGACGGAAGGGCACGATCCCGGCGCGCGTAGACCAGATGCAAGGCATCCTTGGCCCTGGTCTCGCACCTGACGAGCCGGAGCCTCAGCTCGCCGGACGAATTCGGGAAAAAACACCGTACTCAACTCGCCAGCCCCTTCAGCCTTCGTCGCGTGACGGAAACGGGTGGTCCCGGCGGGCGTAGACCAGATGCAGGGCGTCCTTGGCTTTGGTCTCGCACCTGACGAGCCGGAGCCTCAGCTCGCCGGTGCCTTGCGGAAACAGCGGGATGCCGTCGCCCAGGACGATCGGGATCGCCGCCATCTCGAGGACGTCGAGCTTGCCGATCGCGATAATCGAGCGGATCACCTGGCCGCCGCCCTCGACCCAGATGCGGCGGCAGCCCCGGGCCTCGAGCTCGGCCGCGACGGCGGCGATGTCCCCGGAGCGCGCCGCGACGCCGTCGGGCGGCCGGGCGTCCAGCGGCCGCGTCGTCAGCACGACCGCAGGCTTGCCGGGATACGGCCAGTCGCCGAAGCGCCGGATCGCATCGTAGGTTCCGCGCCCCATCAGGATCGCGTCGACGCCGGCGAGGAAGGCGTCGAAGCCGAAATCCTCGGCCGGGTAATCCGCCGCCAGCCAGTCGTCCACCGACCCGTCCGGACGGGCGATCTTGCCGTCGAGAGAGACGGCAACGTGACAGTGCCAGATCGTGCCGGCCATGGAACCCCCTTCCCCGCGCGCGTCCCCTCACAGGTGGTGTG
The DNA here is from genome assembly GCA_018432935.1 of Rhodospirillales bacterium. GTDB lineage: Bacteria > Pseudomonadota > Alphaproteobacteria > Rhodospirillales > Shumkoniaceae > JAHDSF01. The sequence goes on from JAHDSF010000020.1 coordinate 104,019, forward strand.
CCTGCGGCCGGACGCCACGGCCGGGCCGTGCGCGGGGCCCGGTCGAGCGCCGCCCGCCCCCACCTCACCCCGTCCCTCTCCCCCCCAAGGGGCGGAGAGGGGGTCACGGTGACACTGCACTCGATCCTTCGTCGCCTGCCGCCTGCCCCGCCGCGCGCTCGCGTCCGGCGGCGTCCCCATCCGGCCAGCTTCCGTCCCGGCTCCCGACGGCCGATCTGATCCCGCAGCGACACCTGCTCCAGGGAGGCACGCCATGCCGAGACTGCGCGTCCATGCGTTCGCCATCTCGCTCGACGGCTACGGGGCCGGACCCGACCAGAGGCTCGAGGCGCCGCTCGGCAGGGGCGGCGAGGCCCTGCACGAATGGGTCTATCCGACCCGCACGTTCCGGCGCCTGTTCGGCAAGGAGGACGGGGAGACGGGCACCGACGACGACTTCGCGGCGCGCGGCTTCGACAATGTCGGCGCCTGGATCCTGGGGCGCAACATGTTCGGGCCGGTGCGCGGACCGTGGCCGGACGAATCCTGGAAGGGCTGGTGGGGCGAGAACCCGCCCTATCACGCCCCCGTCTTCGTCCTCACCCATCACGCGCGGCCGTCGCTGGCGATGGAGGGCGGGACCGTGTTCCATTTCGTCACCGACGGCATCGAAGCGGCCCTGGAGGCGGCGCGCGCGGCGGCGGGAGGGCGCGACGTCCGCCTCGGCGGCGGGGCTGCCACCATCCGGCAGTACCTGGTCGCCCGCCTCGTCGACGAGATGCACGTCGCGGTCAGCCCGGTCCTGCTGGGAAGCGGGGAGCCGCTGCTCGCCGGCCTCGACCTCCCCGCCCTCGGCTACGAGGTGACGGAGCACATGGCGTCGCGGAAGGCGACCCACGTGGTGCTGGCACGGCGCGATTGATAGGCGTTGCCGGCCGCGCCCCGCGCCGGAAGCGGCAGGCTCCTCAGTGCTCGTGTTCGTGTTCGGGCGGCGCGAACAGGATCAGCTCGACCCGGTCGGGGCCGTCGACATAGCCGTCGTGTCCGGGAGGGATCTCGAAGAAGTCGCCGCGGCCGATGCGGGTTTCGTCGCCGGTCTCGACCATGCGGACCACCAGCTTGCCGGAGATGCAGTAGCCGGTGTGGTGCATCGGGCACGAATCCGGCGAGCCCAGCAGCGGCTTCTCGTCCGCCTCCCAGGTCCAGCCGGGCTCGAAGATCGCGTGCATGCCTGCCGCTCCGGTCGCCATCGTGATGATGGAAATCCGTCCATGCGCCTTCATGTCGAGCAGCTGGTCGGGGCTTTCGAAACGCTTCACCTCGATCGCGTCGGTCATGAGATGCTCCTCGGATTGCTGGTGGGCTGAGGCGCATGTGGCGCGCATGATGCCGCGGCGCAAGCGCGCGGCGGCCGTGTTTCGGTCCCGACGCGGCGGAGCTTGCCGAAGCGCTGGACGTGGCCGCCCTGCCGAAATAGCATGTCGCCGCTGCGGCGTCCCGGTCCTGCCACGGGGCGCCTTCTCGCCTTCCACGGCAGGGTTTCAGCGCCCCGTTCGAGGCCGCCTGGGCCGGCGCGGCGGGCGCAAGGGGGTCGGAGGATTCGGGGCACGAAGTTTGCTTCGGATCGTTTCAGTCGAAATCGAGGGGGATCTCCCATGCAGCCAGCAGCGCTCGCCAAGAGCGAAGGGAACACGCTGTTCCCGATCGTGCTTTCCATCGTCGCCGCCGCCGCCACCGGCGTGCTGTGGGCCTACGCCAACCCGATCCAGCTCGTCCCGGGCGTGATCCAATGGCGCATCTTCGCCTTCCTGCCGCCCTTGATCGGCATCCTCCTGGGCTGGAAGAGCGGCTTCATCTGCGGCTATCTCGGCACCATCGTGTGGTCGCTGCTCGCCGGCACCTTCATCCCGGCGCATTCCTTGATCGTCGACGGCATCATGGTCGGCCTGACCGGGCTCGTGCCGGGCTGGATGTTCGACCCGGCGAAGACCACCTTCGGCCGCGCCGTGCTGATCAAAATTGCGGCAGTGTGCCTGATTATCGGCCTGATCATGGTGACGGCGGTGTCCGCCAGCCTCGCCTTCCTCGGCATCTTCCCGTTCTGGTGGGCGATGCTGTACCTGGGGCTGTCCGACGTCGGGCCGATGATCATCGGCACGCCGCTGCTCGTCATCCCGGCGCTCAAGATCCTCAAGGGCGCGCATCCGTCGGGATTCGCCCGCTTCTGAGAGTACGCTAGAGAGTGCTTCAACTCCGTAACGTGACGGTCGGCTTCGGCGACACCCACCCGGCGCTCGCCGAGGCCGACCTCGACATTGCCGAAGGCCAGCGGCTGCTGGTCTGCGGCGCCGCCGGCAGCGGCAAGTCGACGCTGCTGCAGGTGGCCGCCGGGCTGGTCCCGCACCTGGTGCGGCCGCCGCTGTTCTCGGGCGCCGTCACCCTGCGCGGCCGCGAGCTCGGCCAGCACGCCAAGGACGAGCTGTTCACCACCATCAGCATCGTCTCGCAGAACGTCGAGGAGCAGCTCTGGGACCTCGGCGTCGAGGACCTGATCGCGTTTCCGCTCGAGAACCGGGGCACGCCGCGGGCGGCGATCCGCGACCGGCTGCGCGAGCTTCTGTGCGACCTCGAGCTGCAGGCCCTCGGCGGGCGCCGCGTGCTGACGCTGTCGGGCGGCGAGCGGCGGATGGTGGCGATCGCCACCGCACTCGCCTCCAAGCCGCGGCTATTGGTGCTGGACGAGCCGACCACCGGGCTCGACCCGGCGGCCCGCGCGCGCCTGGTCCGCATCCTGAAGAAGCTGGCGCCCGACATCCCGGCCCTGCTGGTCGCCGAGCAGGACCCCGCCTCGATCGTCGCCACCATCGACAGCATCGCCCTGCTGAAGGGTGGGCGGCTGGCGCCGGCGGCGCCGGCCAACGACATCATCGCCGACCAGGCCCCCTGGCAGGAGGCCGGCGTGCTGCCGCCCAGGCGCAGCCGTGCGCCGCGCCGCGACGCGGCGGCGGGGCCGGCGCTGCTTTCCGTCTCGGGCCTGCGCACGCGGCTTGCCCGCGCCGACGGCCGCCCGGTGCTGGAGGACGTCGGCTTCGAGATCCGCGCCGGCGAGGTGGTCGGCCTGATCGGCCGCAACGGCGCCGGCAAGACGACGCTGTTCCAGTCGGTGCTGGGGCTGTCGCGGATCGGCGCCGGGGCGATCGTCATCGCCGGCGAGCGGGCCGAGGGCTGGACCCCGGCGCGGCGGGCGCGTTCGATCGCCTACGTGCCGCAGAACGTGCGGCGCATCCTGTTCAACATGACGGTGCTGGACGAGGTCGTGTTCGCCATCACCGCCGGCCGCAGCAACGATGCGTCGGCGGCCGAGAAGGCGACCGCGGCGCTCGCCAAGTACGGCCTGCGCGCCTTCGCCGACAAGAACCCGTTCGCGCTGTCGGCCCGCCAGCAGGCCCTGCTCGGGCTCGCCTGCGCCGACGCCGCCGGGACCGCGATCGCCATCCTCGACGAACCCTTGCTCGCCCGCGACCTGCACGGCCGCCACATGCTGGGCCGCTTCCTCGACACGCTGTTGTCGGCTGGGCGCGCGGTGATGCTGATCTCGCACGACCTCGAGCTGGTCGACGACGTCGCCTCGCGCACCCTGATCCTGGAGGGCGGCCGCATCGCCTTCGACGGGCCGCCCGACGCCGCCTGGCAAAGCCCCGCCTTCGCCGCCCTCGGCTGGGCCGGCCCCTACGGCCTGACGGCGGGAGAAGCGGCATGAGGCGCCTCTACGACATCAACTTCTTCGTCAAGCTGGCGGCCGGGTTCCTGGTCATGCTGCTGGCCTGGGTGGCGCCGGACTGGCGGTACGGGGTGCCGCTGGCGGTCGCCAACCTCATCTTCCTCGCCGCCATCCGCATCCCAAGCCTGGGCGGCTACATCAAGGGGGTGACGCTGCTGGTCGGGCTGGTGATCGCGAGCTGGATGGCCAACCTGCTGATCCAGGGCATGGGGGCGCTCGATGCGCTGTTGCTGTCGGCCGGCATGGCGGCGCGCCTGGTCACCACCACCGCCGCCTTCTACTTCATCATGGAGACCAGCTCGCCGGGCTCGATCCTCGCCGCCTGCAGCGCGGCCGGGCTGCCCCCGGTGGCGACCCTGGTGCTGTCGCTGACCTTCGGCATCATCCCGATGCTGCGCGACGACTTCGACCGCATCGCCGACGCCCAGCGGGCGCGCGGGATGGAGATCGACGACGTGCCGCTGCCGACCCGGCTGCGTTTCGCCCTGGCCCGCGGCGTGCCGCTGCTGGTGCAGTCGATCCGGATGGCGCACGCGATCTCGCTGTCGCTGTCACTGTACGGCTTCGACGTCAAGCGCAGGCGGACCAGCTGGCGCAACGTCGGCCTGCTGGTCGAGCCCCGCCTAGCCCTCAAGGAGGAAGATCATGGCCACTGAGCCGAACCTCTCGCCGCTGACCGGCGAAACCTGGAGCGTCGACGTCGCCGGCCTCGAGGTCGAGCTGCCGATCGTCGCCATCAAGCCGGACTTCGCGATCTCGCTGATGATGGTGATCGACCTCGGCGTCCGCTTCGGCGAGCACGTCGGGGCCAAGCTGGCCGAGAAGCTGGCACCGCTGCGCCCCGACGTCATCGTCGGCGCGGCCACCCTTGGCATTCCGGTCGCGATCGAGGTGTCCCGCGCCCTCGCCCTCGACCGCTACGTGATCCTCCAGAAGTCGCCCAAGATCCACCTCGGTGACGCCCTGGTGCAGAAGATCGTCTCGATCACCTCGAAGGGCGAGCAGCGCCTCCTGCTCGACCGCCAGGCGATCCCGCTGATCAAGGGCAAGCGGGTGGTGGTGGTCGACGACGTGGTCGCCTCCGGCTCCAGCCTCAAAGGATCGGCGGAGCTGGTGCGCAGCGCCGGCGGCAACGTGGTCGGCATCGGCGTCATTCTCACCGAGGCCAGCGACTGGCGGGAGGTCCTGGGGCCGGACGTCGCGCTCCTGCACAGCCTCGCCCACATCCCCCAGTTCGCCCCCGGTCCCGCCGGCTGGACCCCGATCCCAAGCACCCTGCGCGGCTGAGGGCGGCAATAGGCACCTGCCGGCACCGCTTGCGGTTGTCCGGCCGGTCGGGAATACTGGCGCCGCCATGCTCGACATGCCGTTGTCAGGGGAACGTGGAAGGCCGCGGACGTTCCGGATCATGCTGGCCGGCGCCGCGCTGGTGCCGGTGCTGGTGGCCATCTGGCATGACCCGGGGCGTTCGTGGACGTTGACGCCCGACGCCGACCTCATCTATCTGGGGGAGGCGCTGCGAGGCCTCGACGGACGCCCCTACGCCTACGCCGACCACCCCGGGTACACGTACACCCTGATCCTCGCAGCGTGGCTCAAGCTGCTGTCCTTTCTGCATATCATCCCCGACGCCGGCCTCGGCGCCGCGATCTCCGCGCCGGACATCGGCCACTACATGCAGGCGATGACGTGGGCGGGCCGCCTGTTGTCCGCCTTTCTTGCCTCGGGTCTGGTGCTGGCGGCGGCGTGGCTGGTCCGCCTGGGTGGGGCATCGCGGCTCGCCACCGTCGTCTTCGCTCTGGTGCTGGCACTGAGCGACGGGGTGGTCGCGCAGACCGTGGTCCTGCGCGCGGAACTGATGTCGGGCGGGCTCGCCTTCCTCGCTTTCCTGACCATGGCGCTCGCTGCCCGCAGCTCGGGTTGGCGGGCTCCGATGCTGCTCTGCCTGACTGGTCTACTGGCGATGCTGGCCATGGAAGCGAAGGTCCAGGCCCTGATCCCGCTGCTGTGCCTGCCGGCGCTGGCGCTGAGCCTGGAGGCGCTGTCGGGACCGCGCCCGCCGGGCCCCGGCGATTGGCGCGTCGAGCCCGCCATCCTGGGGGCGCTGGCCGTCTGCATGCCGATGGCGGTGATCGTCCCGTTCTCGACCAGGGACTTCGATTTCGGGCCGCCGATACGGTTCTACGATCTGGCGGTGATGGCGTGGATCGCGATCGGGATCGCGGGCTACGTCCGTCTCAACCGCGTTCCCCGGCGGGTGGCCTGGCTCGGCGCGGCGGCGCTGGCCGCGGGCATGGCGCTGGGCTTCTATCTCCTGTTCCTTCGCCATTCGTATCGCGTGGTCGACGCGATCCTCAATCCGATCGAGCAGATGAGAATTTTCGCCGGCGGAGCCGGCCGGTTCGATGCTCCCCCGGAGGCCCTGCTCGGTATCCTGTACGGTCTGATCTCGGGGATGGCCGAGCATTCGCTGACCCCGCTGCGCGCGATCGAAGTCGCCGCCGTCGCCGGCGCCGCCGCCCTGTGGCGCTGGGGCGACAGGCGCTCTGCGCTGCTGTCCTTGCTGCTGCTCGGGACCGCCCTCGCCGGTGAGCTCGCTTTCGGACTGCGCGGAGTCAGGGTCAATTACTTCGTCTACCTGGAACCCTGGGCGATCGCTGCAGCGCTGGTTCCGCTGGGTCGGCTGCTCAGCGGTACCCGGAGCCGACGGGCGGTCCTGGGTCTCGCGGCGGTGCTTGTCGTCTGGCAGGGCTCGCGCGCACTGAGTGCGGGCGTCGTCCCGGTCCAGCCGATCGCCAACGTCTGCGGCCAGGCGGACGGCTACCTCGAGCCGGACTTCGCGGCCCGCTTCAAGCCGATCTGTCAGCGCTGATCGGGGCAGGCCGCGTCGACCAGGGGACGCAGCTCGGCGACGTAGGGCTCCAGTTTCGGGGCGGCTTCCCTGACCAGGCGCCGCAGCTCCTGCTGCCGCTCCGGCGTGAGCTCGCTGTCGGCCGCATCGCGCAGCCCCTCGGCCACCTGGGCGATGGCCGCGCGACCCAGCTTGGCGCCCGCCTTGCGCAGCGGTTCGCGAACGGCGTAGGCGAACGAGAATGCCGCCCCTGCCATCAGCACGCTCCCCGCCAGCACGACGATCGCGGTCTTCAACAGGAATCGGCGCAGGTCGCTTTGCTCCGCGCCCCGGGAGGACGCCGGAAGATCGCCTTCGGCCCCGACCCTGCGGTGGCGCTCGACCAGAGCCGCCTTCTCGGCCTCAAGGCGGGCCCAGCCGGCATCGAGGCTGGAATCCTCCACCACCAGATAGAGGGCGGGCATGCGCAGCACGAATCCGCCGCCGGGGCTGCGCTGCACCCAAACGGTATGGTCCGTCATGCGATCCTCCCGCGCAGTTCTTTCCAGAAGCACGCCAGGAAGCGCAGACCAGTGGGAATCGACCGCGCCTGGGTCTCTCCCGCCACCCGCGGTCCCTCGACGGTCGGAAACTCGACGATCGCCAGTCCGGCCTGCATCGCCCGCATCGTCATCTGATACTCGATCGTATAGCCGGAGGCGTCCAGGTTCAGCAGCAGCGCCGCCTTGCGGGTGATTGCCCGAAAGCCGTTGATGGAATCGGTGACGAACGGCCCCCGGCGGCGAAACGCGAGATTGGCCAGCCCGTTGAAGGCCAGATTGGCCCACTTCCGCCACCGCAGGATACACCCGTCTTCCTCGTTCACCGCACCACGCATCATGCGCGAGGCGATGACGATATCGGCGCCGGAATCGAGAAGCGGCCGGAACCGGGGCAGGTCCGCCACGGCCTCGTTTCCGTCCGGCGAGAAGAAGATGTACGCGTCCGCCTCCACGTCGCCAAACGCCTTCAGAAACGCCTCGCCACGACCGCGCCTGCTCTGGGCGATGACGGGAATTCCGTAAGCGGCCAGCAGTTCGACCGATCCGTCGCTCGAGCCGCCGTCCACCGCCACCACGGCGTCGTAGCCTGCGTCGGCGCCGGGCGGCGGGATGGTCGGCAGGACCAGTTCGAGGCACGGCCGCTCGTTGAAGACGAGGAGAACAAGCGTGATCTTCATTGCGCGCAATACCAGGCGATGGTCCGGGCCAAGCCATCGGCCAGCGGGACCCGGGTGTGGAAGTCCAGAACGCGTCTGGCCTTGGCGGTATCGCAGCAGCGCCGGGGCTGGCCGGCCGGCTGACCGGCGTCGAACTCGAGGCCGAGTGGCCGTCCGGTCCGGGATTCCACAAGGCTGGCGACGATCGCCGCGAGTTCGCCGATGGTGATCTCCTCCTCGGCGCCGATGTTGACGGGATCGGCAGCCGGGTAGCGGGCTGCGGTCTCGATGAGGCCGCGCGCGAAGTCGTCGACATAGATGAACGAGCGGCTCGCCTTGCCGTCACCCCAGACCCTCAGCACGCCATCCTCGGCGGCAAGCGCCTTGCGGATCAGGGCAGGAATGACGTGCGAACGCTGCGGGTCGAAGGTGTCGCGGGGTCCGTATGCGTTGTAAGGCCGTGGGATGGCGATCGACATGCCGAATTCGTCCGCGTACCGGGCTCCCAGGAACTCGAGCATGCGCTTCGCCCAGCCGTAGCCGGCATTGGTCGGCTCGGGGTCGCCCCGGAAGCCCTCCTCCTCGGGGGTGGGAACGGTGCAGAACCGGGGATACACGCAGGCCGAGCTGCACAACAGGACCCGGTCCGCGCCCAGCCGCCGCGACGCTGCCATCACCGACAGCGCCATCCGCATGTTGGCATCGAAGATGGACGCCGGGTGGGCGACGTTGTAGGCGATTCCGGCCACGTCGGCGGCCAAGTGCATGACGACGCTGCAGCCGGCCAGGGCCGTCATGCACCCCTCCTCGGCGGCCACGTCGGCCTGGCGGAGCTCCACTTCGTCCGAAATGTGCGCCAGATGGCCCGGCCTTCCGCTTCGCGTCGGGACGACGACGGCGGCGCCCAGCCGCCGCAGCTGCTCGACAACGTGGCTGCCGATGAACCCGCATCCCCCGGTCACCGCAACCTGCTTGCCGGCGAAGAACGAGCGTGTCTCGGGATGAAAATCGGCCGCCGTCACGCCGCTGCGATACTCGGTCATCTTGCCCGGCCGCCCGCCGCGCCGACGGCGTTCATGTCGGCCTCCACCATCATGCGCACCAGACCCTTGAAGTCCGTCTTCGGGTGCCAACCCAGCCTGTCCCTGGCCCGCGACGGATCGCCGATCAGGCATTCGACCTCGGTGGGCCGGAAATAGCGGGAATCGATCTCCACCACCGCTCTCCAATCGATCCCGACCTGCCGCGAGGCCTCTTCGAGGAAGTCGCGCACCGAATGCGTGGTCCCCGTGGCGATGACATAGTCGCCGGGGTCGTCCTGCTGCAGCATCAGCCACATGGCTTCCACGTAGTCGCCGGCATAGCCCCAGTCGCGCTTGGCATCGAGATTGCCGAGGTAGAGCTTGTCCTCGATGCCGGCGCGGATGCGCGCCAGCCCGCGCGTGATCTTGCGGGTGACGAAGGTCTCGCCGCGGCGCGGGCTTTCGTGGTTGAACAGGATGCCGCACGAGGCGTGCAGGCCGTACGCTTCCCGATAGTTGACGACGATGTTGTGCGCGAACACCTTGGCACAGGCGTAGGGGCTGCGAGGATTGAACGGCGTCGTCTCGCGCTGCGGGGATTCAAGCACCTGCCCGAACATCTCGGAGCTGGAGGCCTGATAGAAGCGTACTGTCCTCTCGATCCCGACATTGCGGATCGCTTCGAGCAGCCGCACGGTGCCGAGAGCCGCGACGTCGGCCGTATAGACCGGCTGGTCGAACGAAACCCGGACATGGCTCTGGGCGCCGAGGTTGTAGATCTCGTCCGGGCCGACCCGGTCGATCAGGCGCTCCAGCGAGAGTTCCTCGGTAAGGTCGCCGTAGTGGAGGCGCAGGCTGGCGTCCGGCTCGTAGACTTCCTGAAAGATGTGGCTGATCCGTCCGGTATTGAACGACGACGAGCGACGGATGATGCCGTGCACCTGATAGCCCTTGGCGAGCAGAAGCTCGGCCAGATAAGAGCCGTCCTGCCCGGTGATCCCGGTGATCATCGCCCGCTTCATGGCGCAAAGTACCTCCGGACCGCTTCCGCGATGAACTCGAGATCCTCGTCGCTGGAGTTTGGATGCAGCCCGAAGTAGAGGCCCGCATCCATGATGCGATCGGCTCCCTGGAGCGGCCCGACGACGCGGTGGCGCACGTGCGCCATTGCGGGCTGTCGCGCCATGTTGCCGCAGATGATGGGCCGCACCTCGACCCCAGCCGATTCCAGATGGACGGCAAGGCCGTCGCGGGCCGCGCGATCCCGACACAGCAGGGGAAACCCGAAGAACGCCGGGTCGGCGCCCCGCGTGCGCGTCATCACCGAGATGTCCCCGCTCGCGATCACATCGTGCAGGCTGTCGACAAGGACTCGGGTCGCCTGCCGCCGGCGCGCATTGAAGGACTCGAGCTTGCGAAGCTGGTGGAGGCCGAACGCCGCATTCAGCTCCGTCGGACGCAGGTTGAAGCCCGTGTTGATGAAGCAGAACTTGGCGCCCAAGTCCCCCTTGCGGCTCCCTGGTTCGGCAAGATCCCGGGTCCACCCGTGGGCCCGCAGGCAGCGGACCAGGTCGGCAAGCTGGTCATCGTCGGTCACGACCATGCCACCCTCGATGGTCGTGATGTGATGGGAGAAGAAGAAGCTGAACGTGCCCATCAGGCCGAAGCTGCCGACGAACCGGTCCTCGTACCGCGTTCCGAGTGCCTCGCACGTATCCTCGACCAGGGTCAGGTTGTGATGGTTTGCCAAGGCCAGCAGCGGCGCGAGATCGCAAGCGTTGCCCAACGCGTGCACCGGACAGATCGCCACCGTTTCCGGGCCGACGGCGGCCGCCACCTGCGCGGGATCCATCTGCAGGGTCGCAGGATCGCAATCCACCAGGACCGGGACGCCTCCCGCCTGTACGACCGGCCATATGGTGGTCGACCAAGTGACGGCCGGCACGATCACTTCCGCGCCCGGGCGCCATTTCCGCCGGTTGGCACGCGCCGAAAACAGCGGGTTGGCGATGGCGAACCAGGCAAGCAGATTGGCCGATGATCCCGAATTGACGAAGACGGCGTTGCGCGATCCGATGTACGCCGCGAACGCCCGTTCGAATTCACCGCACTTGCGGCCCATCGTGACCCGCGTGGACCGCAGGCTGTCGATCGCTTCGGCGATCTCGTCCTCGCCAAAGGTGGGTTCGGAAAGCTTGATGCGCACAATTATCTCGCGGTATCGGGTCTTAACCGCTGCCATAGCATGCCGGACCTGTCAAGCAGGTCGGTCGGGCGAACGGTGCACCGAACCGGGACCACCGATGCGGAGGAGCGATTGTGAGGGCGACTGGCGGGAGGTCCTGGGGCCGGACGTCGCGCTCCTGCACAGCCTCGCCCACATCCCCCAGTTCGCCCCCGGCGCCGCCGGCTGGAGCCCGATCCCGAGCACCCTGCGCGGTTGAACGGGCGCCCGTCGCGGGGCGCGACACGATGTGCCCGGGCTCGCGCATCTAGCTGGACGGGTCGTTGACGCTCGCATGCGGTTGGGGCCCAGGTCCGCCGGACCACCGTTCGCTGATCAGCTCGTCTTCCCCTCGACTACGACCCGCTCACGCGGGAGGCAAAGCCGCGCCGTGGTGCCGATACCTTTCGTGCTTTCGATCTGCAGACTGCCGCCATGCATCTCCACCAGTTCCTTGGCGATCGGAAGCCCAAGCCCAGCGCCCTCCTGGCGCAGGTGCTTGGTGCGGTCGACCTGGGCGAAACGCTCCAGCGCGACGGGAATCTCCTCGGCGTTCATGCCGATCCCGGTGTCCTTCACGGCAATCTCGATACCGCCTGACGGCGTCGGCACCGTCTCCACCAAAACCGAGCCTCCGGGAAGCGTGAACTTGATCGCGTTGACCAGGATGTTGAGCAACGCCTGCTTGAGGCGGAGTGGATCGACGCAGACGTGCGGCAACCCGTCCAATCCGTCACGGCGCACCACCAGTTTCAGATCCTTTTCCTTGGCGCGCTCCTGCACGAAGCGGACGGCACTTTCCAGGATCGCCGTCAAGGGAACGCGTTCCTCCTCAAGCGCCAGTCGCCCGGCCTCGATTCTCGCGAGGTCCAGGATATCGCTGATCAGGTTCAACAAGTGCTCCGCCGACTCGCGGATATCGCAGAGGTATTCCCGCTGTTTGGGAGAGGCCAGCGGACCGGCGACGTTCGCCAGCATGAGCTCGGCAAACCCCATGATCGCGTTGAGGGGTGTCCTCAGCTCGTGGCTCATCGTCGCAAGGAAGTCGCTTTTGGCACGCCCCGCGTCGACGGCGCGGTCGTGAGCCTCCGCCAGCTCCCGCTGACGGGTCTGAAGCTCGTCGGCCATGGTGTTGAAGGCGAACGACAGCTCCCCCACCTCGTCGCCGCCTCCCGCAGTGGCAACCCGCACCGACAGGTCTCCTTGCGCGAACTTCGAAACCGCCGTGCGGAGCCGCGAGATGGGACGGCTGATGAGGTGGTGGGCCGCGACACTGGCAATCAGCCATGCGAACACCGCGGTGATGGTGATGCCGGCCAGCCCGAACACAAGATCGCGGCGGGCGCCAGCATCGATCGCGCTTCTGCTCCGGCCGGCAATGACGCTCACGCTTCCACGCTGTGATCCACCGAGTGGGGTAAATGCGAGCAAGCCCTCGGACCCGCTCGGCAACTGTCCCTCAAGAATGCCGCTGGAACGCTGCTCAGATATCGGGATCTCAGCCGATATCGGGGCGTCGCGGCCGACGAACCCATGGTCCGGCCTTGCCGCCAAGACCTGCCCAGACTGGTCCAGCAGCATCACCTCGATGCCTGCGGGCAGACTGATCTGCAAAAGCTCCTGGCTCAGCCATTCCAGGTCGAGAGCGGCGTTGATGGCGCCGATCACCGTGCCGTCGGAGGCGCGAACCGGATAGGCGAGGTGGATGGACCGCCGGCCGCTCCCGCGCCCGACGGCGAAGTCTCCGACCGCGAAGTCTCGGGACGCCATCACCCGCTTGAACCAACTGCGGTCGGCGACGCTGATGCCCGGTGGCACCGCGAGCCCGGGACAAACGACGAGACCTTTGGCGTCGACCACGCCTAGGTACGCGTAGCGCGGATTGCCCTTCAGCACTTCCCCCATTACCCGCGCGCATCGCTGGTTGTCCTCGGGAAACTGTCGCACGGCGGGAAGCGAAACAAGAGCGGCGAGCAAGTGGTGCGCCTGCCCCAACAGCACACCGTTCTGGTTGGCCAACTCCCGTGCCGCTTCCAGCAACCCCTCGCCCGCCCGCGCGCGGTCTTCCTGAACGCGGTAGTAGACCACGCCCCCGAGAGCCAGGAACGCAGGGAGGACAGCGACCAGAATGAGAGCCGGCACGCGAAAGGACAGCCTGCTTGTCAGTCTTCTGCCCACCACCTGACCCATGCCAGTGCACGACCCAGGTACACGTGGTCGTCAGCCCCGCAGTCCGCCAGTGCGACGGCCCCGGCAAGCCGCACGGGGGCGCGCTTCCGGATCAGTCGTGAACCACGGCCTGGCAAGACCTCCCTCGCCGGGGATCCACATCAAGGATTTCGCGCCGCTTTTCGAAGTGGTTCCGGGCCGGCCCGCGGGTCCGCATCCCCCGTCCCGCAATCACCAGATCCCGGGCAGCAGCCGGTAGCCGGTGGCCTTGGCGTAATCCTCGTAGCCATCCAAAAACCCCTCGTCTTCGCAACGCTGGCCGCTACTATGCCGGCATGCGCGTGGAGCTGAAGCGACATCCGGAGACGGCTTGCGCCGCAGTCGAGCGGCTGGAGGCGGAGATCTCGCGTCCCCTGCCTGGCCGGCTGGCGGTGCGCTGGCTGGCCAGCGGCCGCCTGGGCGGGCTGCGGCTGCCCGCGGCGGCGGCACCCGCCCGGGCCGACGGACTGTGGCGGCACACCTGTTTCGAGGCCTTCGTCCGCGCTCCGCGAGGCGCGGGCTACCACGAGCTCAACTTCGCCCCCTCGGCCCAATGGGCGGCCTACAGCTTCGACGGCTACCGCGACGGGATGCGCGCCGCCGAGTTGGTCTCCCCGCCGCGAATCGAGACGGAGGGGACGGACGGCGCCCTTGCCCTGCGGGTATCGCTGGACCTCGGCGGGCTGCCGGAGCTGGCATGCGCGGCGACGTGGCGGCTGGCCCTCTCGGCGGTGATCGAGGAGGACGGCGGCCGCCTCTCGTACTGGGCCCTCGCCCACCCGCCGGGAAAGCCGGACTTCCACCACCCGGCCGGCTTCGTACTCGAACTCCGAGAGGCTTCGCCATGACCCTGTTCGGCCTCGACCGCCTGCTCGCCGAGCCCGGGCTGCGGGCGCCGCTGAAAGGACGGCGGGTCGCGCTTCTGGGCAATCCTGCCTCGGTGACGCGGGATCTGGTCCATGGTCTCGATGCGCTGTCCGCCTGCCCCGAGATCCGGCTGACCGCCGCTTTCGGGCCGCAGCACGGGCTGCGCGGCGACAAGCAGGACAACATGATCGAGTCCCCGGACTATACCGACCCGGCGCTCGGCATTCCGGTGTTCAGCCTGTATGGCGAGGTCCGCCGACCGACCGCCGCCATGATGGACACCTTCGACGTGCTGCTGGTCGACCTCCAGGGCCTGGGCTGCCGCATTTACACCTTCATCACCACGCTACGCTACGTGCTGGAGGAGGCGGCGCGCCACGGCAAGGCGGTGTGGGTGCTCGACGTCCCCAACCCGCTCGGCCGGCCGGTCGAGGGGCTGCGCCTGCGCCCGGACTGGGAAAGCTTCGTCGGCGCCGGACCGATGCCGATGCGCCACGGGCTGACCCTGGGCGAGCTGGGAACGTGGTTCATGGCCCAGCATCGGCTCGACGTCGATTACCGCGTCGTCGAGATGCGGGGATGGGAGCCCGAGGCCGCGCCCGGCTTCGGCTGGCCGCTGGCCGAGCGGGTGTGGGTCAACCCCAGCCCCAACGCGCCGAACCTGTGGATGGCGCGCTGCTATCCGGGGACGGTGATGCTCGAGGGCACCACGCTCTCCGAAGGCCGCGGCACGACGCGGCCGCTCGAGCTGTTCGGCGCCCCCGACATCGACGCTCCAGCCGTCCTGCGCGAGATGCGGGCGCTGGCGCCGCAGTGGCTGCGCGGCTGCCTGCTGCGCCCTTGCTGGTTCGAGCCGACGTTCCACAAGCATGCGGGCAGGCTGTGCAGCGGCATCCAGGTCCACGCCGAAGGACCCGCCTACGACCATGCGGCGTTCAGGCCGTGGCGGCTGCAGACGCTGGCGTTCAAGGCGATCCGCCGCCTCTGCCCGGACTACGCGCTGTGGCGCGACTTCCCTTACGAGTATGAGACCGGCCGGCTGGCCATCGACCTCATCAACGGCGGCCCTGGGCTGCGCCAATGGGTCGACGATCCGGCCGCCGCCCCTGGCGACCTCGACGCGCTCGCCGACGCGGACGAGCGATCGTGGCTGGAGGAACGCCGGCCGTTCCTGCGCTACTGACCGGCCGACGCCCCGAGCACCTCGGCCATCACCTGCATCTGCCACTCGAAATACGGGTTCCAGGTGAGGCGGGCGTGGATCTTGCCCTCCTCCTGGTAGTCCCAGTCCGCAAACCAGACCGGCGCCCCTTGCTGGCACGCCTCGAATGCCGTCGGGTCGGAGCCGTTCCAGCAGATTGGCAGGCTGCCGTTGGCGCCGTAGAGCGGATTATCGGGCGAGAACAGCGGCGCCATGTGGGAGAACTGGCTGATGCGGTGCTCGGGCAGCGCGTCCGGCCGAGCCAGAATGCGCGGATCGCCCCGGGCCGCCTCCGGCGGCGTGCCGTACCACACCAGCCTGCTGCCGGGATGGCCGAACCGGGTCCGGAAGGCGTCCACCAGATAGTCGGTGTCGAGCACCGAATCGTGCTCGGCCACGACCATCAGCACCGGCCGCTCGAAGGGCCGGTCTTCGAGGTTCCGGCGCGCTGCGACGCTGCTGTGATAGAGCTGGGCGAAGCCGTTGGTAGGCACATTCATGTAGCGCACCGCATTCTGCCGCGGGCCGTCCGACCCCATCACCCAGGGCCGCGCCCAGGCGAACAGCGGCGCCAGCCAGTCAAAGAGCTCGTTCGAGCGGAACGCGGGCGAGATCAGCACCAGCCCGGCGACGTCGGGGTGGTCGTAGGCGTAGTTGAGGGCCAGGTTGGCGCCTGTGGAGAACCCGGCGACGTAGATCCGGGGGACCTCCC
Source organism: Rhodospirillales bacterium (assembly GCA_018432935.1). Taxonomy (GTDB): domain Bacteria; phylum Pseudomonadota; class Alphaproteobacteria; order Rhodospirillales; family Shumkoniaceae; genus JAHDSF01. Next base: position 120,062 of record JAHDSF010000020.1, read on the forward strand.
GGCGCAGGATTGCGGCCTGCTCTTCGACCACCCGGCGCCAGTCGTCGAGCCGAACATCGAGCAGGTCCTCCGGCCGCGTTCCGTGGCCGGGCAGCAGGACGCTCCGTGCCAGGAAGCCCTGGGCAGCCAGCTTCGGCCCCAGGTCATGGAACGACCACGGCGAGTCGCCGAGACCGTGCACGAGCAGGATGCCGCGCTCGGGCGGACCTTCCGGCCGCCATTCCTGGGGAGAGTTCCATGCCGTCTCCGCGGCCCGGTCGACGCCCTGGTAGGCACGGCGGCTCTCGACCCAGGCGACGGCGTCGCGCCGGTAGGCGGCGAAGCTGTCCTGGCCCAACGGCATCCCCGGGCCGGGCGCGTCGGCGCAGCAAGCCGATGCGGCGGCGACGAGAAGAAGGCCGAGGCTCAGGCAGATCTTGGGATGGCGGCTCCCGCCCTGCATTTTTCCTGTGCAGGCCGGCGCCGCCAACCTCACGAGGTCAACGCACCGGCCGTCATGCCCTGCACCATGTACTTCTGCAGGAAGATGAAGGCGAGGACGAGCGGAAGGCTGGCGAGCGCCGAGAACGCCATCATCGTGTTCCAGTCGGTCACGAACTCGGCGAGCAGGCTGTAGATCGCCATCGTCAGCACCCGGTTGGCCCACGATTCGATCAGCACCACCGCGAACAGGAACTCGTTCCAGGCGAGCAGGAAGGTGTACAGCCCGGCACCGATGAACGCGGGCCACGACAGCGGCACCAAGGTGCGGAAGATCGCGCCGATCCGGGTGCACCCGTCGACCATGGCCGCCTCCTCGATGTCCCTCGGGATATTGAGGAAGTAGCTCCTCAGCATGAGGATGCAGAACGGTAGCGTGAAGGTCAGGTAGACGATGACCAGGGCGACCAGGGTATCGTAGAGCCCGAGCGAGATGAAGATCCGGAAGTACGGTATGCACAGCAGCACGAGCGGAAACATCTGCGTCGTGATGAGGAACATCAGGACCGTGCGATGGCCGATGAACTTGAACCGGGCCAGCGCGTACGCCGCCATCGCGCCGAGAAACAGCGACATCACGGTGACCGCCAGAGAGACCGAGACCGAGTTGACGAAGACGCGCAGATACCGCGGCGAGGTCAGGATCTTCTCGTAGGCCTCCAGCGTGAAGATCTGCGGGATCCAGTCCGGCGGCATCTTCATGACCTCGACGTTCGGTCTTACCGAAACGCTGAACATCCAGGCCAGCGGAAAGCACATGACGATGATGGCAAGGATCAGGAGCGTGTAGGCGGAGGCATTGAACAACCGCCGGCGCCCGATCAAACCGAGTCCCGATCCTAGAGCCGGTGCAGCCGCACTCATGACTTTCCCCTGAACTACTGATCCTTGCTCATCGAGCGCTTCACGTAGATGGCGCTGACGATGAACAGGATGATGAACATGACCATGGCTTCGGCCGAGGCATACCCGAACCTCAGCTTCTGGAAGCCGTCGAAGTAGATCGCGGTCGCCAGCACCTCGGACGAATGCGACGGTCCGCCGCCGGTCATCACGAACACGGGATCGAAGGCCCGGAAGGTCCAGATCGAGTCGAGGAGCACGACGGTGGTGATGACGCTGCGAAGCTGCGGCAGGGTGATGTAGCGGAACTCCTCCCACATCGTGGCGCCGTCGATCTTGGCCGCCTCGTAGAGCTGTTGCGGCACCGCCTGCAGACCGGCAAGCAGCATCACCATGAAGAACGGGAAGGCGCGCCACACGTTCATCGCCGTCACCGACGCCAGCGAGGTCGACGAGTTGCCGAGCCAGGCGACGTTGAACGATGCGTCGACGATGCCCAGGGTGGCGAGAACGCTGTTGAACACGCCGAAGGGCGCCAGCATCAGGACCCAGATCATGCCGGCCACGGTCGGAGCCAGCAGCCACGGGACGATCAGGATGCCGCGCGCGACGGTCCGGAAAAGATGGTTGATCCTGGCATTGAGCAGCAGCGCCAGCGCCAACCCGATGACGAGGTGAAGGAAGACGCTGCCGGCCGTGAAGATCACCGTGTTCAAGAGGCTGTGCCAGAACAGGCCGTCTTCAAGCAGGGCCGTGTAGTTGCCGAGCCCGACCCAGACCTCGCGCGTCAGGTTGCTGTCGTACAGGCTGAGACGCAGCACCTCGATGAACGGGTAGATCATCAGCGCCCCGAGGATGAAAAGCGGAGCCCCGAGGAACGAATAGGCAAGGATCTCCTGCCGATAGCTACGCCCGGACAGGGACGAGAGCCAGGATTCGCGAGGGTGGGTCGACCCGCCCCGAGGGGCGGGTCGACCGGTGGTTTCACCAACGGACATTTCGTTTCCGCTACTTGGCAGCGGCGAAGATCTTGTTCCACCCGGCAGCCGCGTCGTCGAGCGCCTGCTTGGCAGACTTCTTCCCCTGCACCGCATTCTGGACTTCCGTCGTGATGATCTTGTTCATCTCGACGGCATTCGGCATCACCAGGAACGGGGACTCGGAGTTCGGCAGGGCCATCTGTTCGGTGAAGGCCCGGAACAGCTTCCGCTCCTTGAACCAGTCCTGGTTGGCGACGTCGAGGCGCGACGGGAAGCCGCCGGAGCCCTTCGCCCACATCTCGGAGCCCTTCGGGCTCGACACCCAGCGCACGAACTTCCAGGCAGCTTCCTTGTCCTGCGCCTGGGTAGTCACCGTGTTCAGGGAGCCGCGCACGATCGAGCCGGTGGTCGCGCCCTTGGGCAGCACCGCGACGTCATACTCGAGGTTCGGATTCAGGCCCTTCTGGATGGCTACGCCCCACGGACCCTCGAACATCATCGCCACGTTGCCGGAGGCGAAGTTGGCGCGCTTCTCCTTCTCGCCGTTCGACAGCACGCCCGGAACCGAGATCTTCAGGTCGTTGATGCGCTTGACGTATTCCTCGATGGCCTTGACGCCTTCGGGGCTGTTGAAGACGGCCTTGTTGGTGTTGCCATCGATCAGCTTGGCGCCGGCCTGCAGCAGCAGCGGATAGATGTCGTAGGTCGCGTTGGTCGGCGGCTCGACGGCGAGCGTGCCGGTCACCGCGAACTGCTTCTGCTCGGGCTTGGTCAGCTTCTGCGCCATCTGGTCGAACTCGGCCCAGGTCTTGGGCGCGCTCGACAGACCAGCCGCCTTGAACAGAGCGGTGTTGTAGTACAGCGCGATGACGCCCGACTCGAGCGGCAGGTAGTACTGCTTGCCCCGCCACTTGGTATGGAAGCTCTTGCCGATGTTGCCCATGTAGCTCGGCTCTTCCTTGGCGAGCCACGGATCGAGGGGCACCAGCATGCCGAGATCGGCGAACTCGGCCACCCAGTCCACCTGCACCAGCAGGACGTCGGGCAGCTTCTTCGCCTGGTACTGGATGATTGCCTTGTCGTGGAAGCCCTGGAACGGCGAGTCGACGAGTTCGAGCGTGACGCCGGGGTTGTCCTTCTCGAACGCGGCCTTGAACTCGTTCATGAATTTCTCGCCGACCTCAGTGGTCTTCCACTGCGACCAACGAACGGTCGCGGCGTCAGCCACGGCCGGAAGGGCGATGGCCGCCGCAAGCGACAACGCGGCGAGGTTCAGGGCAGAAAATCTCGAGGCGATTCTCATTGTAGATTTCCTCCTTCGACTTGTTCATCACATACAGGGCGCCGGATCTGCCGTCCGTTCGCGATCCTGTCAGTCCATACGCGCAGAGCCTTGGTCAGAGCCTACGAAACCCGGAGGACAGATAATTGCCGCCCTGGGGACTTTCGGCAACAAATTTTCTGACAAAATCCAGGCCCGCGATCTTGCGCATACCCCGATTCAACCCGGGGCTGCGCCGTAAAACCTTGATAACCCGTGCATATTTCAGCATGCCCACAGAATCCGGTGATCCGAAGGGTATGTTCTTTTATGGCGCAAGCTGACGAGAACGCATCGGAACGGCCCGGGCCGAACCTTTCGGCGTCGCCGCATCGCCGCCCGGCAGCGGCTGGGCAAACGACGGGATGCGAAACTTGCGGCGGTAGGCGCCAGGCGAGAGTCCGGTGGTGCGCCTGAACAGGCGGCGGAAGAAGGCAGGGTCCTCGTACCCGACGTTCCAGCCGATCTCGTCGACCGGTGCCGTCGTGCGCTCGAGCCGCCGCTTGGCGTCCTCGACGCGCAGACGTTGCACGTATTCGATCGGCGCGTGTCCAGTCGCCTCCTTGAAGCGCCGCTTGAAGGTGCGCTCGGCAAGGCCGGAGTGGCGAATCATCTCCTCGACCGGGGCGGCGACCGAGAAGTGCGTGGCAAGCCATTTCTGCACATCGGCAATGACGGCGTCGCCATGGTCCCGCCGGCCGTCGAAGACGACGTAGGGCGAAAGCCCCTCGTGATGCCATTGCAGGGCGAAAAATCGCGCCAGCGCCTGCGCCGCGGTGGCGCCGACGAATCGCGAGATCAGGTACAGCACCAGGTCGTGCCATGACATCGAGGCGCCCGACGAGACGAGTTCCTCGCGTTCGCCCGCCACCACCAGCACCCGTTCGGGAAACAGCGGCACGGCGGGGAACGACCGTGCGAACTGCGGGGCATAGCCCCAGTGCACGGTTGCCGGCTGGCCGTCGAAGATCCCGCTCTCGGCCAGCAGGAAGACCCCCGAGCAGGCCGAGCACAGGAGAGCGCCACCGACGTGCATGGCGGCGATCCATTCGACCAGACGAGGGTAACGACCGCGCGCCCATCCGTCGGCAGCAAGCACGACCGATGGGACGATGACGATGTCCGTCCTCACCACCTCGTCGATGCCGCGCGCGATTTCGATAGGCATGCCGCCGGCCACCGGCAGCCGCCCCCGCACCTCGCCGACGGTATCTACCCGGAACGGCGGCTGAATGGGGATGTCGGCATCCAGGCCGGCCAGCATCTCGAACGAGCGCAGCACGTCGTAGATGCCCATGCTGGTCGAGACCGTCACCTCGGGAAACAGCAGCAGGCTGACGTGAAGCGGCTCGATCCTCATAACGTGCCGTCTGGCACGAATCGACCGCTTTTGGCCCTTCTCGCGCTCACAACCTCGCTCCTCGCCGCGTAGCCTCCGCGTCACCGGCTACACAGAACATATGGAGACGACGGCGATGACGCACATGGAAACGGCGAAGATGGAACGCGAGACCCTCGATGAGGTGGTCGGACGGCTGCTCGGCGAGCTGTCCGCCGGCTATGGCGGGGTGATGGTCAGCATCGGAGACCGACTGGGCCTGTACAAGGAGATGGCCGGCGCCGGGCCGCTCAGCTCGCACGAGGTGGCGAGGCGGACCGGCTGCAACGAGCGTTACGTGCGCGAGTGGCTCAACTCGCAGGTGGCCGGAGGATACCTGGCCTACCACCCCGGCAGCGGTACCTACGAGTTGACGCCCGAACAGGCCAAGGTCCTGGCGGAGGAGACGAGCCCGGTGTTCCTCCCCCACGCCTGGCAGGTGGTAGCGTCGCTGTGGGCCGACCAGGAGCGGACCATCGAGGCCTTCCGCACCGGCGAGGGCGTCGGCTGGGGCGAGCACGACGGCCGGCTCTACTGCGGCGTCGCCTCGTTCTACCGCAACTGCTACAGCGGCAGCCTGGTCGACGAATGGTTGCCGACCCTCGACGGGGTGGTCGACAAGCTCGAGAAGGGCGCCCGCGTCGCCGACGTCGGCTGCGGCCACGGCCACTCCACCGTGATCATGGCGCAGAACTTCCCCAACTCCCGCTTCTGGGGCTTCGACGTCCATCAGGGTTCGATCGAGGCGGCGCGCCGGGTCGCCGCCGAGGCGGGCGTCGCCGACCGCGTCACCTTCGAGGTGGCCGGAGCGGATTCCTACCCCGACCACGCCTATGACCTGATCTGCTTTTTCGATTGCCTGCACGACATGGGCCGGCCGGTCACCGCGGCACGCTACGCCAAGCGCGCCCTGGCGGGGGATGGCACGATCATGGTGGTGGAACCGTTCGCAGGCGATCGCCTCGAGGACAACGTGAACCCCGTCGGACGCCTGTACTACGCCGCCTCGACGGCGCTTTGCTGCCCGCACGCCGTTTCGGAGCACGGCACCCATGTGCTGGGCGCCCAGGCGGGCGAGCGGCTGCTGCGCGAGGTGTTCACCGAGGCGGGCTTCGGCCGCTTCCGCTGCGCCGCCGCCACCCCGTTCAACCTCATTCTCGAGGTGCGGCGCTGATCGGTGCCGGCGCGGCGACGGCCACCTCGGACGCCGGGGCAACCTCGCCGTGCCGGCTGCCGCGACCGCGAGGCTCAGGGAACGTGGCTGCCGCCGCCATGAACAGCGCCGTGACGACGAGCGCCAGCACGATCGCGCCCTTCGCCCGCGGCTGCTTCATCAGCACGACGAAGGGCTTCCAGTTCCTGACCATGTGGAAGACCGAGGCGACCACAAACGCGATGCCCAACCATTCGTGGGCAGCCCGCAGATAGCGGTCGCCGACGTGCAGGAACAGCAGCATGCCGGTCGTGCCGACCACCAGGAAGGTGGCGATGGTGGCCACCGTGGCGTAGCGCCTTACGAGGTCATCATCCCCGGCAGCGGCTTTGGCAGCGATCGGTTCGGCTGAGGTGAGACCCATATTCCACTCTCCCCACGATAATTGGCGCTTGCGAGGCCCGAAGAGTCCCCGCACCGCGTAACTGGGGGATTTCCGACGACAGGGAATATTGTAACGTTGTGTTTCGCGAGCCGGGCGAAGGCGCACGATGTCCTCGTTCCGCGCGACGGTGGCAATTGCAGCGGCACGCCGACAGTTTTCGTGCCATAAAGGCGGCTATGCAACAGGGGGGGAGGTGTGGACAGGCAAGTCGTCACCGGGATCCTTATCGGTGCCGCCGGAGGAGGCCTGTTCTGGCTGCTCGGCCTGCCGGCGCCGTGGTTGACGGGTCCGCTGCTGGCGGTCGGCGGCGCTGCCGTCGCCGGGGTGCCGTTGCGCGCGCCGGAGTGGGCGCGGTTCCTGCTGTTCGTCCTCTTGGGCGTGTCGATCGGCTCGGCCGTCAACCCCGAAAGCCTGCACCGCATGGCGCAGTGGCCGGCAAGCCTGGCGATCAACGCCGTCGGCATCGTCGCCACCATTTACGTCGGCATGGTCTACCTGCGGCGGATGCTGGGTTGCGACCGCATCACCGCCCTGCTCGCCTCGATCCCTGGCACGCAGTCGCTGGTGATGGCAATCGCCCTCAATGCCAACGCCGACGTGCGTCAGGTGACGGTGATCCAGTCGGTCCGCCTGTTCGCGCTGGTGTTCCTGTTCCCGATAGCGGCATCACTGTTCGCCGGCGGGAGGGTGGATGCGGCGGTCCCGGCAGCCGCGGTCTTCGGTCCCGACACGATCTGGCTGCTGGCGGTCGCCGCCGCAGGCGCAGCAGCCGCGGTGCGGCTGAAGATGCCGGCGGGCGCGCTGACGGGCGCGATGCTGTTGAGCGCGGCCCTGCACGGAACCGGGCTCAACGAGGCTCTGATGCCGCCCTGGCTGGTGTCCTTCGCGCTGGCCCTGCTGGGCGTCATCGTCGGGGCACGGTTCGCCGGCACCCGGTTGCGAGCGCTCCTCCGCACGGCCCTCATCAGCGTCGGCATGGTCGGCCTCGCGCTGGCCGTCAGCGCCGCCTTCGCGGCGGCCGCCGACGCCGTACTAGGCCTCGGCTTCGGCGCCCTGCTGCTGGCCTATGCACCGGGCGGGATCGAGGCGATGACCCTGATCGCCTCTTCCCTCGGCCTGGATCCGGCCCTCGTCGGCACCCATCACCTGGTCCGCATGATAGCGATGGCGCTGATCCTGCCCGTTGTCGCCAGGCGCATGCCCAGATAAGCCCTTTCCGACATCCGACACGCGTCTATCCGAGCGGAATCCGCGTAGTCCGCTTGACGGTCCGGAGCGTGAAGACGGTCTCGACGCGGACGACGCCCGGAAGCCGCGTGAGGATCTCGGTGTGGATGCGCTCGAACTCGGCGGCGTCGGCGAAGACCGTGCGGATCAAGTAATCCGACGGTCCGGCCACCAGATAGCAGTCCAGCACTTCGGGCACCGTCGCCACCATCGCCTCGAAGGCATCGAGCGCCTGACGGTCCTGGCGGTCGAGCTTGATCTCGACGAACGCGGTGCCCGGCTTTCCGCACACCTCCTGGTCGAGCAAGGTCACGGTGCCGGCGATCAGGCCGTTCTCCTCAAGCAGGCGCACACGGCGGTGGCACGCCGACGGCGACAGGTTCACGCGCTCAGCCAGATCGACATTACTGAGCCGCCCGTCCTCCTGAAGGAGATCGAGGATGGCGCGGTCGCGGTCGTCTAGAGAGGAGATTCGTGGTTTCTTCATGAAATGACGTCCTTAGGAGAATACTGTTCGAATATAGCTCGCAAAAAGCCTCCCAATGCACGGAAATTTCGCGCGCATTGTGGTAGATTCGTTGACTGAATGTTCCAGCGCGCCGGCTCGGAAAACGATCCGGCGGGGTTTTGGCGGAGCGCAACAGGAGACAACCCATGAGCAGCCGCATCTGCATCCCCAGGGAGATCATGGCCGAGGAGGGACGGGTGGCTGCGTTCCCCGAATCGGTGGCTCACTACGTCCGCATGGGCTTCGATGTCGCGGTCGAGGCCGGGGCCGGCCATGCCGCTCAGCAGTCGGACGAGGCCTATGCGGCCGCCGGCGCCCGTATCGTCGCCGATGCCGCGTCGCTGTTCGGGGATGCCGACGTGGTGCTGAAGGTCAAGCAGCCGATCCTCAATCCGACGCTCGGCCGTCACGAGGTGGAGCTGATGCGCGAGGGGGCGGTGCTGATCACTTTTCTTCACCCCGCAGCGCCGAGCAATCACGGGCTGGTCCGCATGCTGCGCGACCGCAACATTACCGCGTTCACGATGGACGGCATCCCGCGCGAAGAATCGCACGCCCAGAAGATGGACGCGCTGACCTCGATGAGCACGGTGACGGGATACAAGTCGGTGGTGATTGCGGCGGACCATTTCCCCAAGTTCATCCCGATGATCGGCACCTCGATCGGCACCATCACTCAGGCCAAGTTCCTCATCGTCGGCGCGGGCGTGGTCGGACTGCAGGCGATCGCCACCGCCAAGCGCCTTGGCGGCGCCGTGGTCGCGGTCGACGTCCGCGAGGACGCGCGCAAGGCGGCGGTAAGCCTGGGCGTCAAGGTGCCGGGGTTCGAGGTGCCGGAGGCGCTGGCGCGGGGCGAGGGCGGATACGCGAAGGCGCTGCCGGACGAGTGGTTGGAGCGGGAGCGCGAGTTTCTGCGGCCCCTGCTTTCGGATGCCGACATCGTGATCTCCAGCGCCCTGGTTCCCGGCGAGGTGGCCCCGGTCCTGATCGACGACTCCATGCTGCGCGCCATGAAGCCCGGCTCCGTTCTGGTCGACGTGGCGATCGACCAGGGCGGCAACTGCGCCGCCACCGAGGGCGGCCGCTCGATCGAGCGCGACGGGGTGTGGATCTGCGGCCGCCAGAACATCCCCGGTTCGATGCCGGTTCACGCGAGTTGGCTCTACGAAAAGAACATGCGGGAGTTCGTGTCCAACCTGTTCAAGAAGGGCATCGCGGCCCCTGACCTCCAGGACGCTATCGCCGCGCGCTGTCTGGTCACCCACGCCCGCGAGATCCGCCACCGCGGCGCCTTGGGAGCCATGCGAGCCGCTTAGGCGGCTCCGTCCACAGGGAGGGCCCGGATGATTGAAGTCGCTCTTCTGCTAGGCGTTTTCGGGCTGTCGTTCGCGGTCGGGTACGCCCTCATCTCGCGGGTGCCGCAGCGTCTCCATACGCCGCTGATGTCGATGACCAACGCCATCTCGGCAATCACAATCCTGGGCGCGGTCCTGCTGTTTTCAACCGAAGCGACGGTGCTGGAACAGGCGGTTGGGGCCGCGGCACTCGCGATGGCCGCATTCAACGTGGTGGGCGGGTTCGTGATCACCCATCGCATGCTGCGCTTGTTCAAGACGAGGGCGAGCAGGCGGGAGTGATCGGGTGAAACGGCTTGGCCGGGGTCAAGCATTGGCAGCGATGGGGGGGCGGCGGTGACGAGCGGCGGGTGGACTTGGCTCACCGATTTCGCGGTGATAGCGATCCTGATCGTCGGGATCTGGCTGTTCAGGTACCCGCAGCGGGCGAAGGCGGGCAACCTTGTGGCCGCAACGGCGGTGGTTCTGGCCCTTGTTCTCGTCGTGTGGCGTCATCCCGGACTCGAGACCGGCCTGATCGCCGTGTTCATTGCGGCCGGCTCCGCAACGGGCTGGGCAGTCGCCTACCGCGTCACCATGATCCAGATCCCGGCGATGGTGGCGTTCCAGCACGGCGCCGGCGGCGTCGCAGCCTTTCTGGTGGCGGCGGTCGAACTGGTGCGGGAGTCGCCAGATCCCACGGGCTTGGCATTCGTGGCCGGCATCCTTGCCATGGTCGTCGGCGCGGCGACCTTCTCGGCAAGCATGATCGCCAGCGCCAAGCTGGCGAACCGGATGCGGTCGACGCCGGTGTTCCTGCCCCGACACAATGCCGTGTTGATCGCCGCAGCCGTCCTCGCGATCACCTTTGCCGCCGGGATCGCCGGCGCCTCGCCCGTACTCGCGGTGACGTGCGCGACGGCTGCGATCGCGACCGCCGCCATTCTGGGCATTGCATTTGCCATTCGCGTCGGCGGCGCCGATATGCCGGTGCTGATCTCGTTCCTGAACGCAACCGCAGGCCTCGCCGCTGCGCTGTGCGGAATCGTCATCCAGAACCGGCTGCTGATCGCCTGCGGCGCCACCGTGGCGGCGTCGGGATCGATCCTGACCTACGTCATGTGCCGGGCGATGAACCGTGGCCTGTCGAAGGTGTTCGTTGGCATCGCGCCGCCGGGTGCCGCGCGCCCCGCGGAGTTTGCCGCGATGGAGGAGAAGGCTGCGCCTGCAGCGCCCCCGCCGACGTCCAGCGCCGACCCGTTCGCCTCCGCCCTCGCCGCCCTCCGGGGCGCGCGCTCGGTCATCCTCATTCCCGGCCTGGGCATGGCCATGGCCCAGGCCCAGTTCGAAGTGGTGGCGTTGGGCAGCCGGCTCGAGCAACGGGGCGTTCAGGTGCGGTTCGCCATTCATCCGGTGGCAGGACGGATGCCGGGCCACATGCACGTGCTCCTGGGCGAGGCCGAGGTCGACTACGCAAAGCTGTTCGACCTCAAGGACATCAACGCCGACTTTGCCGCCACCGACGTGGCGGTGGTGGTCGGCGCCTGCGACGTCGTCAACCCGGCAGCCGCGACCGTCGATGGCACGCCGATATCCGGCATGGAGATCCTCCGCGCCCACGACGCGGCGCAGGTGATCGTCTGCAACCTCGACGACGGGCCCGGCTATTCCGGGGTGCCCAACGCCCTGTATGGCAACCCGAAGGCGATCCTTCTGTTCGCCGACGCCAAGGCGACCCTGAGCCGCATCCTGGCCGGCCTCGACGAGCCTCAGTAGCGCAGCAGCGCCGCCATCACCTCGCCGGCTGGCAGCCGGTCCTTGGTCGTGACCTCCACCTGACCGGCATGGAGCAGGGTCTCGCAGGCGGCGAGATCGCCGACCTCGTCGTCGCCCGGCGCCGGCGAGCCGTGTCCCACCAGCAGCCGGCCGTCGAAGCGTCCCCACAACGGGCGGTCACGGGCGACGAACAGGCATTCGACGCGGCCCTCGCGGGCGGAGCGCACGATCTCCTCGGGTTTTGTCGAGACCTTTGCCGCCCCCTCGCCTTCCTCACCCCGAATGCTGGCGAACCTGTCCTTGGCACGGTCGGCGCCGGAGCGCCAGATCGGCTCGACCAGCGGCAGGGCGCGAGCGTGCAGCTCGGCCGGCTTCAGGGCATCGGGGTTGAGCGAAAGTCCGTCTGAGAGCAGACCCTTGAAGCGGACCATGTTGCGCAGGTGGCCTTGTATGTTGGGCTGCGCCGCAAGCACGACGGGGACCTGCTCGCCGCCCAGCGTCCGTTCGATCACCGCATTGCCGCGGCGCAGGTACTCGATCAGGTTGGCGTGCCGCTGCTCCTCGGCGTCGTTGGTGCCCTGGCGGGCCGGCATGCCGCTTGGACGTCCCAGGCGTGGCCGCGCCTGCGGCGCCGCGTCGTACTCCGGCGAGAATTCGCTTTCGGCATCGATGGCCTCGACGCCCTTCGGAAAGGCGACCCCATTGCGGCTGCGGATCCAGTGGCGGCCGCCATCGAACCAGCAGAACCGGGCCGCGGTGGCGGTGATCAGCACGAAACGGCCGTCGTGATTGACCAGCGGCAGCAGCGGCGTGACATGAAAGACGCTGCCGAGGCGCACCAGCTCGGGGAGCGGTGTCGGCACCGCGAACCAACGGAAGAACCCCGGCGCCATGAAGAAGGCCATGCCCTCGTCGGCCACGCCCCAGAATCCGGTATCCGCCCCAGCCTCGACCGCCGGCTGCAGCAGCGAGTCGATCTCCTGCTCGCGGATGCCATGCGCGGCGAGCCGACTGCGCGCCTTGGTCATCAGGTTGTTGAAGCGAATGGGGTTCTGCTGCGCCTCCTGACCCGCCCGGATGCCCGGCATCATGATGGTGATGGCCGGCGTGGACTGGTTCTTGAGCAGCTCCCGCAGATCCTCGCGCCCGAACATGGTTCCTCCTTCCTGCTTTCGGTACTCCGTCCCGGCGGGCTCGTCGCCGATCGAGACGCCAAAGACTCGACGTAAGGAGAAGGCGGCGATTTGCCAGTCACGCCGGCTTCGCTCTCCCCGCAAGACCCGAGCGGGCCGCGCCGAACAGCGAGACGAGACCGAGAGGGGCCCCGCCCAACGGCGGGAGACGGGGGCAATCCAGCGGTGCCGGGGAGTTGTCGAGGCCGCCGCCCGCCGCCATATCAACACGGCCGAAAAGAGATCGCGCCGTCCGGGCGGGGAACCGCGCGGAGGGGGGAGCGGCGGATGGGTGCAGAGCGTTCGGATCCACACGGGGCGCGCCCGTCGACCGCCGGCGTGTTCCTGGCGTTCCTGCAGCTCGGCCTGACGTCGTTCGGCGGCCCCGTCGCGCATCTCGGCTACTTTCGCGAAGCCTTTGTCGTACGGCGACGCTGGATCGACGAGCGGGCCTACGCCGATCTGGTGGCGCTGTGCCAGTTCCTGCCCGGGCCTGCCTCCAGCCAGGTCGGCATCGCCATAGGGTTGGCCAAGGCGGGCTTGCCCGGAGCCTTCGCCGCCTGGCTCGGGTTCACCGCGCCGTCGGCGCTCGCGCTGACGGCATTCGGTTACGGCGTGATGCTCTGGCGCGACGCCATTCCTAGCGGTCTGCTGCATGGCCTCAAGGTCGTCGCGGTGGCGGTGGTGGCCCAGGCGGTGTGGGGAATGGCGCGAACTCTCTGTCCCGACCCGCCGCGGATGACATTGGCGGTAATCGCCGCCATGGCGGTCCTGCTCTCGCAGACCCCGCTGATGCAGGCGGCGGTGATCGTATCGAGCGGCCTCGTGGGGCTCGCCTTCCGAGGGGCTACGCCCGGCGATCGCCCCTTACCGCTGGGAGTCGGAATCGGACGCGGCCTTGCTGCCGCCTGTCTCGCCGCCTTCTTTCTCCTGCTGGGCTTGCTGCCGCTAGCCGCGGCCGCCTTCCCGTCGCAAGGTCTGGCCCTGGTCGACAGCTTCTACCGCTCCGGCTCGCTGGTGTTCGGCGGCGGTCACGTGGTGCTGCCGCTGCTGCAGGCCGAGGTGGTGCCGCCCGGCTGGGTGAGCGACGACGCCTTCCTCGCCGGCTACGGCGCGGCCCAGGCGGTGCCGGGGCCGCTCTTCACCTTCGCCGCCTTCCTGGGCACGGTGGCGGGCCCCGAGCCGAACGGCTGGGCGGGCGCGCTCCTCTGCCTGGTCGCCATCTTCGCGCCTTCGTTCCTGCTGGTCGTCGGCGCGTTGCCGTTCTGGGACACTCTGCGCCGCCAGCCGTTGGTGCAGAGGGCGCTGGTCGGCATCAATGCCGGGGTGGTCGGGCTGCTGCTGGCCGCCCTCTACAACCCGGTCTGGACCGGCGCCATCCGGGCCCCGACCGATTTCGCGCTTGCCCTGGCGGCCTTCACCCTGCTGGTCTTCTGGAAGCTTCCGCCGCCGCTGGTCGTGACCCTGACCGCCGTGGCCGGCTGGCTGTTTCTGGCCTGAAGGAGAATGCCATGGTCGTGCCATTCGAGCCCCGGCGCTTCCACTCCACGGTGCCGTTCTACGCACGCTTCCGCGTCGCTTATCCGGACGGCCTGATCCGCGCCGTCGCGGCCGCGGTCGGACTGCGGCCGGGGATGCGGGTGCTCGACCTCGGCTGCGGGCCGGGATTGCTGGCGATCCCCTTCGCCCACCTCGGCGCCGCCGTCACCGCCGTCGACCCCGAGCCCGACATGCTCGAAGCCGCCGCCGCAGCAGCAGCAGCCGAAGGGGCGACGATCGAGTTTCGCCGGGGCAGTTCGTACGACCTGCCGATCGACGGCGGACCGTTCCGGCTGGCCGCCATCGGCCGCGCCTTCCACTGGATGGATCGAACGGCGACCCTGCGGACCCTCGATGCCCAGATCGAGCCCGACGGGGCCGTCGCCTTGTTTGCCGAGCGCCACCCGGCCACCTGCGAGAACGCGTGGCGGGAAGCGCTTGACGCCGTCGCATCGCGGTTCGGACAGGACGACGCCGACCACCGGCGCGAGCGCGACGCCCCCGGCTACCGCAGCCATGAATCCGTGCTCCTCGATTCCCCCTTCCCGGTGCTGACCGGCCATGCGGTGACGGTGCGCCGGACGCTCGACGCCGACGACATCGTCGGGCGCGCTTTGTCCCGCTCCACCACCTCGCCGGAACGCCTGGGGCCGCGGGCCGCGGAATTCGAGGCGGCGCTGCGCGCCCAACTCGAAGCCGCATCCCCCGATGGAAGGTTCACGGAAATCGTCGAGCTCACGGCCCTGGTGGCGAGACGCGCCCGACCCTGAAGCTCCCGGAACGTCTACGCCCGTCCCGCCCAGGCAGGATGCCGGCGAGCAAAGAACGCCTCGATGCCCTCCCTCGCCTCGTCGCCGGCGCGGATGCGGGCGATGCGTCGCGCGGTGTCGCGCCTGAGCCCTGCATCGTTGGGGCGGTCCGAAACGACGGCGATCAGCTCCTTGGTCGCCTCCACGGCACGCGGTCCGCAGGCCACCAGGGAACGCACGATCTCGTTGCAGCAGCCGTTCAGCAGATCCTCGGGGACCAGGTCCGTCACCAGCTCCAGCCGGCAGGCCTCCTCGGCCGAGAACCGTTCTCCCGTCAACATGTATCGGCGGGCCGCTCTCGCCCCCATGCCGCGTAGCACGTACGGCGCGATAACCGCCGGGATCAGCCCCAGACGCACCTCGGAAAACGCGAACCGCGTCCCGATCGCGGCGATCGCGATGTCGCAGGCGGCGATGATGCCGATCCCCGCGCCGAAGGCGTTGCCGTGGATGCGGGCAAGGGTCGGCTTGGGAAAGGTGTCCAGCCGGTACAGCAGGTCGGCCAGGCGTTGGGCCTCGGCTTCATTCTCCTCCTCCGAGTAGGAAGCCGAGCGCCGCATCCACTCCAGGTCGGCTCCCGCCGAGAAGCTCTTGCCGGCGCCGGCCAGCACGACCGCCCGCGCATCGTCGTTGACCGCGACGGCATCGAGAATGCGCCCGAATTCCTCCATCACCGTCTCGTCGAAGGCATTGTGGCGCTCGGGTCGGTTGAGGGTGACCCGCGCCACGCCGCCGACAATCTCGCAAAGGACGCTCCGCGGCTGCTGGGTTTCCATGTTCATGGCCGCCTCCATTCAGAAGTCTCCCTGCTCGATCCGCCGCGATACGGCGTGGGGGGCCGGCCGATCGCTCCGCTCCATCGGCATATGGGATCGGGGCTGCCGTTTTCCCGCTGGCCACGGGCACATGCCCGTGGGTATGACCTCCCGGAGCACCTCAGGAGGAAAAGGCGTTGCCGGCGGTTGTCCTGACGCGGCGCTCGCCCCATGTGGTCTGATCGGACCATGCCCGAGGGAAGCAACCCCATCACGATCCGAGTCCTGGAAGGCGCCGGCGACCTTTCCTCCGTCGCCTGGGACGCCTGCGCGGGCGACGACAACCCTTTTCTGCGCCACGGGTTCTTCCGCGCCGTCGAGGACAGTGGCTCGGCGTGCGCCGCAACGGGCTGGCTGCCCCGGCACCTAGTCGTCGATGGTCCCGACGGCGTGCCGCGGGCGATTGCGCCGCTCTATCTCAAGAACCACTCCTACGGGGAATACGTGTTCGACTGGGGATGGGCCGACGCCTACCAGCGGGCCGGCGGGCGCTATTATCCCAAGCTGCAGGCCGCGGTGCCGTTCACCCCGGTGCCGGGACGGCGCTTCCTGCTGCGGCCCGACGCCCCCGCCGACCTGCTGGACGCGCTGGCCACCGGCATGTGCCAGTACGCCGCCCGCCTTGGCGCCTCCTCGGTCCATGTCACGTTCCCGCAGAAGTCCGAGTGGGAGCGGCTTGGCCGACTGGGCTTCCTGCAGCGCCTAGGCCACCAGTTCCATTGGCACAACGAAGGCTATCGTTCGTTCGACGAGTTCCTGGCCCGGCTCTCGTCACGCAAGCGCAAGGCGATCCGCAAGGAACGCGCCAAAGTGGCCGAGGAAGGCATCGCGATCGTCACGCTGACCGGGGCCGACATCACGGAAGCCCACTGGGATACGTTCTACCGCTTCTACAAGAACACCACCGACCGCAAGTGGGGCGAACGCTACCTGAGGCGCAGCTTCTTCTCCCTCCTCCAGGAGGGGCTGGGCGAGCGCGTTGTCCTTTTCCTGGCCCAACGCGGCGGCCGAACGATCGGCGGCGCCCTCAATCTCGCAGGCAGCGACACGCTGTACGGTCGCTACTGGGGCGCCATCGAGGACCACCCCTTCCTGCACTTCGAGACCTGCTATTACCGGGCGATCGAGCATGCCATCGAACACGGATTCGCCTGCGTCGAGGCCGGAGCGCAGGGACCGCACAAGCTGCAACGCGGCTACCTGCCGGTCGAGACCTACAGCGCCCACTGGATCGCCGATCTCCGCCTGCGCGACGCCGTCGCCCGCTTCGTCGAGCAGGAACGGATCGAGCTTCGCGAGGAAATCCAGGCGCTGGCCGCGGAGTCTCCGTTCCGCGAAGCCTAGAAGCGGTCCGGATTGCAGCCCGGCGGACGCTGGTCGACGCGCAACAGATTGGAAACCGGGAAACCCAGGGCCGCCGCCTGCTCGATGATCCGGCTCCTGACTCCGGGCGGCAGGTCGGGCTCGCGGGACAGGATCCACAGGTAGTCGCGGGATGGCCCGGCCACGGCCGCCCAACGGTAGTTCTCACGGTCCAGCGCGAACACGTTGTAGGCACCGGAGAAGGGCCAGAAGAAGGTGACCGAGAGGCTCGCGACGTCGGGTCCTTCCTGGAAGCTGGCCGTTCCGTCGGCCACGTCCCACTCGCAGGCGGCACGGTCGAGACCGCGGTTGATGACATCCAGCTTGCCATCGTCGCGCAACCGGTATTCGGCGGTGACGTTGTTGAGGCCGCGCTCGAACGGGTGGTCGAGCCGGAATACCTCGTACCAGGTGCCCTGGTAGCGCGCGGGATCGAACCCGGTCACCGGCTCGATCCCCTCCGGCCGCCCGGCGCAGGCGCCGAGCACGACCAGGACCGCCAGCCCTGCCACTCCGAACCGCGGGACCCTTCGCTTCATCGCCTACTCCCATTCGCCTTCGAACAGCGGCCTACGCGGCGTCTCGGCCTTCGCTGCCATGGCCCCTCGCCAGCCGGGGAAAGCCTCGACATGAGGGCGCGCGGGCGGAAATCAATCCCGCGGGCCGTAGGCGAGCAGGAAGGCGTCCACGGCGTCGAGGACCCGCCTGGCTATCCGCTCCGGCGCATCTTCACCCTCGAGCATTCCGAACAAGGCGCGAAAATGGATGTTGTAGGTGAGCATGCCGAAGAAGTGCTCGGCCGCACGGTCGGGGTCGCGGGCGGCCAGGCGGCCGTTCCCGGTCTCCCGTTCCAGATAGGCTGACAGCCGGCGAACGGCCTTTCGCGGCGCCATGTCGAAGAATGCCCTGCCGAGGCCGGCGAACTGCGGCGCCACGGCGACCATGATGCGGTACAGGCGCAGCGACTGCGGCGCCAGCACGGTCTGCACCATGGCGTGGCCGATGGTCAGCAGTACGCTGCGGGGATCATCGCCCGCCATCTCGGTCGCCGCGAACAGTTCGAGGAAGCGCCTGCACTGGGCCTCCGCCACCTCGGCGAACAGCGTCTCTTTGTTCGGGAAGTGGTTGTAGACGGTCTGCTTTGAGACCCCTGCCACCTGTGCAATGGCATCCATACTGGCGGAGTCGTAGCCGTGCTCGAGAAACACTTGGGCCGCGGCGGCGACGACCGCCTGCCGCTTGGCCAACGTACGGACCGGTGGAGACTCCGCTACGCCCTGGTTGAAGTTCATTCTCCGGTTTCCGCGAACCGCGAATCCGATTGACACAATAACGCTGTGGGATTAGGTAGCCCTTCTGGACTGGACCGTCCAGTCCATAAATTTTCCACCCTCCTCCTCAGAGACTCGCGTCATGAAGCGTCTGGCTGTCGGTATCGTGGTGTGCGTATTGGCGCTGGCCGCCGGCGGCGCCTTCTACCAGTTCAGCTATCTGCCCAGCAATTCGGCCAAGGCGACCCCTGCGGCAGCCCCCGCGGCGGCGAAGCCGCAGGGCCTGCCGGTCGAGGCCGCGGCCGTGACGCTGGACACCGTAGTCGACCGTATCGTCGCGGTCGGATCGCTGGTCTCCAACGAATCGGTATTGGTGCGGCCCGAGATCGCCGGCCGCATTGCCCGCATCAACCTGACCGAGGGCGGCAAGGTCGAGAAGGGTCGGGTCCTGTTCGAACTGGATTCGTCGCTCCACCGGGCCGAGATCGACCAGGCCAAGGCGAACCGGGATCTCAGCGAGAAGAACTACGAGCGCGCCACCGAACTGCTGCAGAGAGGGGCCGGCACCCCGCGCAGCCGCGACGAAGCGGTCGCCTCGCTGAAGGTCGACGATGCCGCCCTGGCCTACAAGCAGACGATGCTCGACAAGACGCTGATCCGGGCGCCCTTCGACGGCATCGTCGGCTTCCGCAAGGTCAGCGTCGGCGATTACGTCTCGCCGGGCCAGGACCTCATCAACATCGAGAACATCGATCCCATCAAGGTCGAGTTCCAGATCCCCGAATTCGCCATGCCGAAGGTGGCAGAGGGGCAGCGGGTGGAGGTGGCGGTCGACGCCTTCCCCCAGACCACCTTCCAGGGCACCGTGATGGCAATCGACCCGCGCCTCGAGGCGGCCAGCCGCAGCATCGTCGTGCGCGCCCGCATCCCGAACCCCGACGGTCGGCTCAAGCCGGGCCTGTTCGCCCGCGTCACCCTGGAGACCGCCAGGCGCACCAACGCCGTCCTCATTCCCGAACAGGCGGTGGTGCCGATGGCCACCGACCGGATCGTGTTCCGCGTCGTCGATGGAAAGGCGGTGTCGACCAAGGTGAAGCTGGGCACGCGCCAGAACGGCCAGGTCGAGATCGTGGAGGGCCTCGACTCCAGGGCCACCGTGATCACCGCCGGCCACCAGAAGATCCGCGAGGGCATGCCCGTCATCGTGCTGCCGGCCGCCGGCAAGGGCACCGGCGGAGGAGCATGACGCATGTTCCTTTCCGACACCTCGATCCGGCGGCCGGTGCTGGCCACGGTGATGAGCATCCTGATCCTGCTGGTCGGCGCCGTCAGCTACCAGAGCCTGACGGTACGCGAGTATCCCAACATCGACCCGCCGGTGGTCAGCGTCGAGACCGACTACAAGGGCGCCAGCTCGGAGATCGTCGAGACCCAGGTCAGCAAAGTGATCGAGGACTCGATCGCCGGCATCGAGGGCATCAACTTCACCTCCTCGGTCAGCCGCCCCGAGAAGAGCCGCATCACCATCACCTTCCGCCTCGACCGCGACGCCAACGAGGCGACCAATGACGTGCGCGACCGCGTCAGCCGGGTCCGCGGCCTGCTGCCGGACGCGATCGACGATCCGATCATCCGCCGCGTCGAGGCCGACGCCCAGCCGATCATCTACCTCGCGGTCGGCAGCGACCGCCTCGACGCGATCGAGATCAGCGACTACACCGACCGCTACCTGAAGGACAGGATGCAGATCCTGCCCGGCGTCGCCCAGGCGATGGTGATGGGCGAACGGCGTTACGCGATGCGCATCTCGCTCGACCCGGTCCGGCTCGCCGCCTACCGTCTCACGGTCCAGGACGTCGAGACCGCCCTGCGCAACCAGAACGTCGAGATTCCCGCCGGCCGGATCGAGAGCACGGCCCGCGAGTTCACCGTCCAGGCGACCACCGACCTGCGAACGCCCGACGAGTTCGAAAGCCTCATCCTGCGTGCCGGCCAGGGCTACCAGGTCCGCCTCAAGGACGTCGGCAAGGCCGAACTCGGGACCGAGAACGAGCGCACCGTGACCCGCTTCAAGGGGCAGACCCTGGTCGGGCTCGGCATCGTCAAGCAGGCGGTCGCCAATCCGATCGACGTCTCTCGCGCGGTCAACAAGCAGATCAAGGACATCGCCGGCACTCTGCCGGAGGGGATGACCGTCGACGTCGCCTACGACTCCTCCGTCTTCATCGAGGAATCGATCAACAACGTGTTCCACTCCATCGGCGAAGCGGTGGTGCTGGTCGTCCTCATCATCTTCATCTTCCTGCGTTCGTTCCGCGCCGTCCTGATTCCGGTGGTGACGATCCCGGTCGCGCTCATCGGCACCTTCTCGGTGATGCTGCTGGTCGGCTTCACCATCAATACCCTGACCCTGCTGGGAATGGTGCTGGCGGTCGGGCTGGTGGTCGACGACGCCATCGTCATGCTGGAGAACGTCCACCGCCACGTCGAGGAGGGTCTGCCGCGCCGCAAGGCGGCGCTGCTCGGCAGCAAGGAGATCGGCTTCGCCATCATCGCGATGACGCTGACCCTGGTCTCGGTCTACGCGCCGATCGGGTTCATGTCCGGAACCACCGGCCGGCTGTTCACCGAGTTCGCTTGGACCGTGGCCGCAACCGTCCTGGTGTCGGGCTTCGTGGCGCTGACGCTGTCGCCGATGATGTGCTCCAAACTGCTGCGTCACCAGAGCCGGCACAACATCCTGTACAACGCCTTCGAGCGGATGTTCACCGGCATGATCGACGGCTACCGCGCAACCCTGCGCGGGGCGCTGAAGGTGCGCTTTCTGGTCATCCTGGTCGGCCTCGGGGTGGCGGGCGGCAGCGTTTATTTCTTCCAGCACCTGCATTCCGAGCTGGCACCGGTCGAGGACCGCGGCGGCATCATGAACTTCGGCATCGCGCCGGAGGGCGCGACCATGGAATACACCGACACCTATGGCCGCCAGATCGTCAAGCTGCTGGAGGCGGTCCCCGAGCAGGAGAAGATCTTCCAGGTCACCGGCTGGCCCGAGGTGACGCAGACGATCGCCATCCTCGATCTCGTCGACTGGGACCAGCGCAAGCGCACCCAGATGGAGATCGTGCGCGAGCTATTCCCCAAGCTGCTGGCGATCCCCGGCGTGCTGGCGTTCTCGGTCAACCCGCCCTCGCTCGGCCAGAGCCCCGGCAAGAAGCCGGTGCAATTCGTGATCCGCACCACGCTGCCGTACGAGGATCTGGCCAAGGAAGTCGAAAAGTTCGTGGCCGAGGCGCGCAAGAACCCGCAACTGGTCAACCTCGACACCGACCTCAAGCTGAACAAGCCGCAGGTCGACATCTCGATCGACCGCAACAAGGCGGCGGACCTCGGCATCTCGATCGAGACCCTGGGCCGCACCCTCGAGACCCTGCTCGGAGGACGCGACGTCACCCGCTTCAAGAAGGACGGCGAGCAGTACGACGTCATCGTCAAGCTCGCCGACATCGACCGCCGCAATCCTTCCGACCTGGCCCGGGTCTTCGTCCGCTCCTCGTCCGGACTAATGGTGCCGCTGTCCAACCTGATTCGGTTTGAGGAAACGGTGACGCCCAAGCAGCTCAACCACTTCGACCAGCTGCGGGCCGCCACCATCGACGCCAACCTTGCCCCAGGCTACACCCTCGGCCAGGCGCTGACGTTCCTGCAGGACACCGCCGACCACACGCTGCCTCCCTCGATGCTGACCGCGTATTCGGGCGAATCCCGCGAGTTCATGGAATCGAGCAGCAACATGGTGCTGGTGTTCGCGCTGGCGATCGCCTTCATCTATCTGCTGCTGGCGGCCCAGTTCGAGAGCTTCGTCGACCCTTTCATCATCCTGTTCTCGGTGCCGCTTTCGATCACCGGCGCGCTGATGGCGCTGTACCTGACGGGGCAGACGTTCAACATCTACAGCCAGGTCGGCATCGTCACCCTGATCGGCCTCATCAGCAAGCACGGCATCCTGATCGTCGAGTTCGCCAACCAGATGCGCGACCGCGGCATGTCGATCCGCGACGCGGTGGTCGAGGCGGCGGTGCTGCGGTTGCGTCCGATCCTGATGACGACCGGCGCCATGGTGCTTGGCTCGGTGCCGCTGGCGATGGCAGTCGGTGCCGGCGCCGAAAGCCGCCGCTCGATCGGCTGGGTTGTGGTCGGCGGCCTTCTGGTCGGCACCTTCTTCACCCTTTTCGTGGTGCCGATGGTCTACACCGTGCTGACGCGCCGCCACCGTGCAGCCGAGTTGGAGGAGGCCGAACCGGCCCCCCAAGCCCCCGTTGCAGCCGAGTAGGTAGGGTCCTGTCCCCTAAGGCTAGCCGTCGCCCAAAGGCTGCTCGCCGGGAGCGGTCTTCCTGCACCCCTCGTCTACCACCTTCGAAGTGATCCGACGCAATCGGCTGCCTCCGCATGCCCCGGAGCAGAGGGCGCGCGTTGCCGCGACCGGCTTCCTACACTAAATGATAGTTGTTCTCATCTACCCACAGGCCCTCCGGTCTACTCGAAGGGGAGTGAGATATGCCTCGAAAGTCGCGCTCCGAGACAGGCAGTCCTTCACGCCCCCCACAGAACGCCTCCGATGCTTCCTCTGGGACGGCGGCCCAGGATCACGGAATGATCGTCGTCGGCATCGGCGCATCTGCGGGGGGACTGGAGGCGTTGCGGCCGCTGTTGGCGAACCTGCCGATGGAGGCCGGCCTGTGCTACGTGGTGGCCCAGCACCTTGATCCGAAACACCGCAGCCTGCTTGCCACCCTGCTTGGTCGCGAGACCTCCCTCGAAGTCCAGGTGGCCGCCGATCGATGCAGGCTGGAACCCAACCATATCTACGTCTGTCCCGCCAACTGCGATGTTCTGGTCCGGCAAGGCATGCTTCACCTGCGCAAGCCTCGCCATGCCATCGGCCCGAAGCCGTCGGTAGACCTCTTCTTCGCCTCTCTTGCGGAAGACGTCGGCGAACGCGCGGTGGGCATCATCCTCTCGGGCACCGGCAGCGATGGCTCACACGGCATCCGGGCCATCCGGGCGGCGGGGGGCATCACCATCGCCCAGGATCCGTCCACCGCCAAGTACAACGGCATGCCCACAGCCTCGATCGACACCGGGGTCGTCGATTTCGTGCTGCCTCCCGACCAGATCGCCCGCGAACTGGGCACGCTGGTCAGCTTTCCCCGGCGTGTGCTTGCGCCGATCGGAAAGGCCCTGTCCGCCTACGATCGCATTCTGGTGCATATCAAGAGGCAGCTCGACTGCGACTTCAGCGAGTACAAGAGCAGCACAATCCTGCGGCGCATCAACCGCCGCATGGCCGCCCACCGGATCGGCTCCATCGAGGACTATGCCGTCTTTCTCGAAACCACGCGCGGCGAGGCAACCCTGTTGTGCAAGGACGTCCTGATCTCGGTGACGTCCTTCTTCCGGGACGGCGAAGCCTTCGCGGCACTGCGCAAAGTGATCCAGAAGATCGTCGAGAGCAAGAACCGGGGCGATGCCATTCGCGTGTGGGTGCCTGGTTGCGCGACGGGCGAGGAAGTGTACTCGATCGCGATCCTTTTGGCCGAATGCCTGGGTCCTGACCTGGCGGCCCATACCGTCCAGGTTTTCGGAACGGACCTGGACGGCGAAGCGGCAATGGCTGCCCGCAAGGGGATATATCCGGCAGCCTCCATCGAGGGTCTAAACGACGTGATCCTCAACCGCTACTTCGTGCGCGTCGGCGCGAACTATCAGGTCGTCAAGGGCATCCGCGAGCTCACGATTTTCGCCAAGCAGAACCTGATCAAGGATCCGCCATTCCTCCGCATGGACCTGGTCAGTTGTCGGAACCTGCTGATCTACTTCAACAGCACCCTGCAGAAGCAGGTATTCGAACTGTTCCATTACGTGCTTGTACCGGGCGGCCACCTGTTCCTCGGCAAGTCCGAGGCCGTGGGGCAGTTCACGACCCTGTTCGAGACGGTGAACAAGAAGTGGCGGATCTTCCGCCGAAAGGGAGCCGCCCATACAGGAGGAATCGGACGCTTCCTGCCGCGCCCGGGCAAGACGGCCGATGCCCCTCTCCCGCCACGCGAACCGGAGCCCTCGCTCAGCGAAGCGTTGGGGCGCGCCCTGGTCGCCCTCTACGCGCCGCCGACCATCGTGGTGGACCACAACCTCGATGTCGAGCACATCGAAGGGGATGTGGCGGACTACCTGCAGCTACGGCCCGGGAAGCCTGGGCTCAACCTCATGATGCTGGCCCGCGAGTCGTTGCGAAGCTCGCTCCGGGCCCTGCTGCACAAGTTCTTCCGGGAGAGAAATCCCGTATCGAGCCAGCGCATCCGGTTGGACGGCGACACGGGCGATCTGGTCCGGATCGTAGTCAATCCGCTGCCGATGGGCAGCGGCGACTCGCTGTTTGCGGTCATCAGCTTCGAGCGCCTGCAGACGAACGGGAGCCGCCTTGCAGACCCGGGCGTCGAGGCGGTGGACGACTATCGCGTCATGGAACTGGAGCAGGAGCTGGCGGCAACGCGAGAGCACCTGCAGACGGTGATCGAGGAGCTGGAAACCTCGAACGAGGAACTACAGTCCGTGAACGAAGAGCTGCAGGCCGCCAACGAGGAGCTGCAGTCGTCGAACGAGGAGCTCGAGACTTCGAACGAGGAGCTGCAGTCCACCAACGAAGAGCTGATGACCGTCAACGAGGAGCTGCAGAGCAAGTCGGCGGAACTGGCCGCCGCCAACTCCGATCTCGAGAACATCCAGAACAGCGTCGGGCTGGCGCTGGTCATGGTCGACAAGGATCTCCGGATCACCCGGTTCACCCCCCTCGCCACCCGCATCTTCGCCGTGCTCGAGGGCGATATCGGGCAGAACATCATGGGAGTTTCGTGCAGTCTGAGCATCACGAATCTCCGTTCCGGAGTGTCCCAGGTGCTGAACGCCGGGACCGTCTTCGAGGAAGAGGTCGCGGGCGACGGCGCCGTCTACGCGATGCGGATCTTTCCCTACTATTCCGAGCACCGCGACATCGTCGGGGCCGTCCTGACCTTCCTCGACCAGACCGAGCTGAAGCGGACGGCGGATCTGTGGAGTGACGGCGAACAGCGTCTCGCCCTCATCAACGATCTCGTCCCGATGGCGTACTGGGACTGGTACGTCGGAGCCAACCGGTTCCGATGGTCCGATCGGGTCGAATCGCTGTTCGGGCTCGATGCCGGCGAAATCGGCCAGAACTACCGGGACCTGCTGGAACGCACCCACCCCGACGACCGCCCTCTCGTGTCCAAGGCGTTCGAGAACGCCCTGACGGGTTCCGACTTCGCGATCGAGCACCGCATCATCTGGCCTGACGGCAGCATTCACTGGCTGCGCCAAGCGGCCCACATCAGCCGGGATTCCCAGGGTGGCCTGCACATGATCGGGGTGGTCGCCAATGTCGACGACCGCAAGCGCGAGGCATTGCGCAAGCGGAGCGAAGGCGTCTTGCTCGACATCATCTGTGACCCAGCCGCCATTCTCGATCCGACCGGCCGGGTGCTTGCGGCAAACCAAGCCTTTGCGGACCGTTTCGGAAACGGGGCCGGGGTTCTCGGCGCCACCTGTCGATCACTGATCGGCTGTCCGGGCGGCCCGGATGCCACCTGCCCCGTTGCCATGCCCGGAGCGCTGAACGACGAGCAGGAGCACCTCCACTACTGCGCCGGAAGAACTCTCGGCTCCATCGCGGTGCGGCCGATCCTGGACGATAAGCGGCTGTTCGACCGCTTCGTCATCCGCGTCATGCCAGACGGAGAGTGAGGCCATGGAGACCGACGGGGGCGGTCGGAAGGACACGCTGGAGGCTCGCCTCTCCGCTACTCTCGAGGACCTGCGCACCCACGAAGAGGAGCTCCGGGTCCAGAATGAGGAACTGCGCATTGCCAGGGACGCGCTGGAGCTGAGCCAGCAACGTTACGCGCAGCTCTTCGAAATGGCGCCGATCGGCTACATCACGCTGGATACGGGCGGAGTGGTCGCCGAGATCAACCTGGCGGCGGCCGACCTCCTCGGTTGGGACCGCAGCCGCGTCATCGGCAAGCACTTCCGAACGTTCGTTGCGCCGGCTCACCGGGATGCCTTCGACGCCCACCTCCGGCGTGTGATTTCGGGCCATCCGTTCGTGGAAGAACTGGCCATCAAGGCGCAAACCGGTGCTGAGATCCCCGTCATCCTGACCAGCTCGCTGCTGCGCGAGCACGGGAAGGGCAGAACCACCGTACTGATGACGGCGCTCGACATCGCCGACCGCAAGAAGGCGGAGGTGGAGATCCGAGAGGCCCAGCAGCAGGCCGAGGCGGCCAGCCAGGTGAAATCCCAGTTCCTGTCCCACATGAGCCACGAACTGAGGACGCCGCTGAACGCGATCATGGGCTTCACCGACCTCATGCTCGCCGGCGTGATGGGCGAGATACCCATACCCAAGTACCAGGAGTACCTCGCCGACATTCATGCTTCCGCCGATCACCTTCTGTCCATCATCAGCGACATCCTCGACATGTCGAAAATCGAGGCCGGAAAGATGGAGCTGGAGGAGAAATGGGTGGACCTCCGCGTGCTTGCTGAACGCAGCGCGAGGCTGGTCGACGGCATGGCGAAGGATGTCGGAGTGGACCTGGGCTGCCTCTTGCCGGAGGTGCTCCCGCTGGTGCGACTGGACGAGCGCCGCTTCATGCAGATTCTGATCAATCTGCTGTCCAATGCGATCAAGTTCACTCCGCGGGGCGGGGTCGTGACCTTGACGGTGAAGGAAGCGGGCGGTGGCGTGATGGTCGAGATCGCTGACACCGGCACGGGCATCGCGGCCGATCAGATCGAGAGGGCGTTCGAGCCATTCACCCAGCTCGTCAACGGTCTGTCGCGACGGACTCCCGGAACCGGGCTGGGCCTGCCGTTGGCATCCGAACTGACGCGCCTCCACGGCGGGACGCTTCGGCTCACGAGTTCCGTCAACCTGGGCACCAGGGTGGTGGTCACCCTTCCCGCCGACCGCGTCGGCGGTGCCGCGCCATTCCCGTCGCAGTGAAGCAGCAACTTCCTGCCCGAATCTAGAGGGCCAGCGACTCCCTGTGGATCTCGGCAAACGTGAGCTGGTCGGCAGGCCCGTCATGCCAGAGCAGTAGCTTCCACTCCATCCTCAGGTACGAGGAGGAGAGGCCCGGAGCGGCATGCAGGTAGGTGCAGTAGACGAAGCCGGGATGCTCGTCCAGCGTCCGGCATCGCGCTCCCGCCTCTTCGAGATAGTCGGCCACCTGGGAGATCGGAGACCCGGCCCGGAACTCGCGGTCGAGGTGCGCGGCGGCGGCAGCGACTGCATCGGCATCGGACAATCCGCCATAGGATTCGAAGCGGAGGGCGGGCCGGTGCGAGGCTGCGCCGCCATCCCACGGCAGAGCCACCGCCGCCAGCAGCCCGACGAAAACCCAGACGACGGATCTCGCCGCAGCTTCGCCTCCACCGATCCGGGACATGCGTTGCCCCCGCTACCAGTTCCTCCCGATCATGCAGATGCGGATGCCGCGCGCCGCGTTCCACTGCACGGAAGCGGCATCCTGTTGGGACCGGCGGGGGAGCGGGCGGGCTTTCCCTTTCGGGAAGCGTACAGCATCTCCCTCCCCGCCGCATCGGCGGGAAGCGGCGCCCGGCTCGCGCCGCGCCTAGAAGGCGACCGAGTTGCGATGCACCTCCGCCAGTGCAAAGCGCTCGCGGGCGCCGTCGTACCAGAGCAGTACCTTCCACTCCATCCTCAGGTAGTACGACGACAGCCCCGGTGCCGCATGGCTGTAGGTGCAGTACACGAACCCGGGGTGCTGGCGAAGCTCGCGACATCGGGCGCCCGAGCCCTCCAGGTGGGAGCGGACGTACAGAAGCCGTGATCCCGCCCGGAACAGCCCGTTCAGCCGAGCGTCGACGACCTCGGCCGCCTCGGCGTCCGTCAGATGACCATAGGCCTCGAACCTGATGGCGGCGTCGTGCGCGCCGGTCCCGCTGCACAAGGCGAGGGCGACCAGCAACGCCGCAAGCAACCAGACAACAGGATCCGAAGCCGCTATTTGCGCGGCATGATGTCCGCGAATGGCCCAGGACATTGTTTCGTCCTCCGGCTCATCGCTATGTGTCTCCCAGACACGTGCAATTATATGCCGAACCCCGGTCGAGGTCACGACTCGCGGGGGTGGGGTCTCGTTTCAGAAGAGACCGCTGATCCGTCCCTCGTCGTCGACCGAGATGTTGTGGGCCGCCGGCTCGCGCGGCAGGCCGGGCATGGTCATGATCTCGCCGCACAGCACGACGACGAACTCGGCCCCGCCGGCCAGCCGCACCTCGCGGATCGGCACAACGTGGTTACTGGGGGCCCCCTTGAGGTTGGGGTCGGTCGAGAAACTGTACTGCGTCTTGGCGATGCAGACCGGGAAGTGGCCGAAGCCCTCCTCCTGAAGCTCCTTGAAGCGGTCGCGCACCTTCTTGTCGGCAATGATCCCCTGGGCGCCGAACATGCGCTGGGCGATCGTACGCACCTTGTGCCAGAGCGGCATGCTGTCGGGATAGAGCGGGCGGAAATCGGCGGGCGTGGTCTCGATCATCGCCAGCACCTCGCGGGCCAGCGCTTCCGCCCCGGCGCCGCCGTCGCGCCAGTGCGAGCACACCGCCAGCGGCATGCCGATCTCGGCGCAGCGCTGGCGCAGGGTGTCGATCTCGGCCCCGCTGTCGCTGGCGAACACGTTGAGCGCCGCCACCACCGGCACCCCGAAGCTCTTCAGGTTCTCGGCATGGCGGGCGAAGTTCTCGAACCCCTTCTCGAGCGCCTCGACGTTCTCCTTCGCCAGATCCGCCTTCTCGACTCCGCCGTGCATCTTCAAGGCCCGGATGGTCGCCACCAGGACCGCCGCGGCCGGCGTCAGACCGGCCTTGCGGCACTTGATGTCGAAGAACTTGACGGCGCCCAGGTCGGCGCCGAAACCGGCCTCGGTGACCACGTAGTCGGCCAGCTTGAGCCCGGCCCGGGTGGCGATCACCGAGTTGCAGCCGTGGGCGATATTGGCGAACGGCCCGCCGTGAATGATCGCCGGGTTGCCCTCGAGAGTCTGCACCAGGTTGGGCTGGATGGCATCCTTGAGCAAGGCCGCCATCGCACCGTCAGCCTTGAGATCGCGGGCGGTGATGTTCTTCCGGTCGCGGGTCTGGCCGACGATGATGTTGCCGAGCCGGCGCTTGAGGTCGGCCATGTCCTCGGCCAGGCAGAACACCGCCATCACTTCGGAAGCCACCGTGATGTCGAAGCCGTCCTCGCGCGGGAAGCCGTTGGCCACCCCGCCCAGCGAGCAGACCAGGCTGCGCAGGGCGCGGTCGTTGAGGTCGACGACACGCCGCCAGAAGATCCGTCGCGGATCGAGGTTGAGCCCGTTGCTCCAGTAGACGTGGTTGTCGATCATCGCCGCGAGCAGGTTGTTCGCGGTGCCGATGGCGTGGATGTCGCCGGTGAAATGGAGGTTGATGTCCTCCATCGGCACCACCTGGGCATAGCCGCCACCGGCGGCCCCTCCTTTGACCCCGAAGCACGGGCCCAGCGAGGGCTCGCGCAGGCAGACCACGGTCTTGCGGCCGATCCGGTTCATGGCGTCGGCCAGTCCGATCGAGGTGGTGGTCTTGCCCTCCCCGGCTGGGGTCGGCGTTATGGCGGTGACCAGGATCAGCTTGCCGTCGGGGCGGTCCCGCAGGCTGTTCAGGAACGGCAACGAGATCTTCGCCTTATGGGGGCCGTAACGATAGAGATCGCGCTCCGCAATCCCCAGCTTTGCGCCGACGTTCTCGATCGGCAGCAACTTGGCCCGTGACGCGATCGCAAGATCGCTCGCCACGTCGATGGCATCGCCCGTCTTCTTCATTGTCCCCCCGAAAGACCTGGACCACCCGATCCCCGCGCGGTTGCCTCCCGCCGCCGGAGAGCCCACGATACATTCATGGGCCCCCGCATGTCAGCGCCCTTCAGAGGAGGCCCGTTCGGGTTCAAAGGATCCGGCGAGGAGCCACGGATGCTGATCGGCGTCATCTCGGACACTCACGGGCTGCTGCGTCCCCGGGCGGTCGAGATGCTGGCTGGGGTCGAGCATATCATCCACGCCGGCGACATCGGCCAACCCGAGATCGTCCCCGTCCTCGAACGGCTCGCTCCGGTGACGGCGGTGCGGGGGAACGTCGACACCGGGCCGTGGGCATCGGCCTACCCGCCCCGACGCACGCTCACCTTGGCCGGCCGCTCCATCCACGTGCTGCACGATCTGGGCGAGCTGCGCGGCGGCGGCTTCGACGTCGTCGTCTCCGGCCATTCGCACCGTCCGCGGATCGAGACGGTCGACGGGGTTCTTTACCTCAACCCCGGCAGCGCCGGGCCGCGCCGGTTCCGCCTGCCGGTGACGCTGGCCACCCTCGAACTCGGTCCGGAGGAGGTCCGGGCCCGACTCCACGACCTTGCCTGCTAGAATCTCCGCGGCGACAAGATCACATGACGAATGCCTCGGCGGAGTGGCGGAGGCGGTTGACGCGGCCGGAATCCAGCCCACATCAAGGTTATGATGTTTCTCGCACCTTGCCGCGAAAAGGGTCGCCTCAAAACAGGCGGGGTTCCCCGGTCGGGATCCGCCGCCGTGGCGAACCGGGCCGGGGGCCGACAGCTCACTGACACCATGCCCTGGTAACGAGGGCAACTGGCGCGCTGCCCGTCGCGGCAGGCGCCGAGCAAAGCGAGATCGTCATCATGCGCCAGAAAGTGCCGCCCATCGTCATGACCCGGGCCGACCATGCCCGGGTTTCCGCGCTTGCATCGTCCGTCGCCGACAGGCTGCCGCAGCTTTCCGAATACCTCGAGGCCGAGACCGAGCGGGCCAGGATCGTCGAACCGTCTGAGCTGCCGCCCAAGGTCGTCGCGATGAACAGCCGGGTCGAGATCCGGGACATGCTCACCGGAGACCAGCGTCTCGTCACCCTCGTCTACCCCGACGCCGAGGACGCCGCGGCCGGCCAGGTGTCGATCCTTTCGCCGCTGGGAGCTGCGCTCATCGGCGTCTCCGAAGGGTTCTCGATCGACTATCCCACGCCGGGCGGAAAGGAGCGGACAGTGAAGGTGGTGAAGGTCCATTTCCAGGCGGATGGGAACGGCGGTCACGCGCGATGAGCGCAACAACAATCGCACCGTTAAACCTTTGGTAAAAGGCAGGTTTCTGCGTGTAACGAAAGCCTGCCGATGGAAGCGCGACAAAGACCACATTGAAACGGCAAGAAACACAGAAGGCGAGACGAAACGCTATTCCGTTGCATCGGCGGCGCGCTTCCGCCCATTTCCTACATATCTCAATAAGATGCCCCGTTGTCTAGATTGAATTAAAAATCCGCTTCCTCTTCGACGTGTATTCGCTATCCTTTTCCCAATGATGCAAAGCATCTGGCCGCGGACACGATCCTCGCGGTGGGTTCATAAGGGAAGGTGATGGACATGGCTTCACTGGCGCTTGATCTCGATCTCTCACCAGAGCGGAACCTCACCCGCTATCTTCAGACCATCCGCAAGTATCCGATGCTGTCGGTCGAAGAGGAATACTCTCTGGCGCGGCAGTGGCGGACGCACGGCGACCATACGGCGGCACACAAGCTGGTCACCAGCCACTTGCGCCTGGTCGCCAAGATCGCGATGGGCTACCGAGGCTACGGCCTGCCGCTGTCGGAGCTGATCTCCGAAGGCAACGTCGGCATGATGCAGGCGGTCCGCCGCTTCAATCCCGACCGCGGCTTCCGCCTCGCCACCTATGCCATGTGGTGGATCCGCGCCGCGATCCAGGAGTACATCCTGCACTCGTGGTCGCTGGTGAAGATGGGC
>JAHDSF010000039.1 GCA_018432935.1 Rhodospirillales bacterium
GCCGACGTTGATCGTCCCGAACTCGCGCCGCTCCAGGAAGTACCCGACACCGAACTCCTTCCCAGCCTCAATCGTCAGATCCCGCGTCGTCGGCATGATCCCACCGACCACAATCCGGTCGATGTGGCTGTACGTCATCGTAACCTCGCCAGCCTTGAACACCGCCGGGATCAGAAACTCCGAACGAAGCCCATCAGTGTCCAGCGTCTTCGCGTGCCCGCTGTGGATCCCTTGCCGAATGTCCATCTCAAATCCTCTCTTCGTTGACGTGACTGCCGGCGGGGCCGGCATCCTTGGCCGCAGGCGCCCCTCCGGCGAGCGAATTCCACGATTTGGTTATGCCAGATTTCGCACCGTTCGAAAACCCGGATTGGCCTTACCACCTGCCCTCTTTACCATTGGGGTAGATCAGGCGGCCATCTCCACCTCACGCCGCCGGCCCAGACCGGTCATCCAGTCCGCCAGACTCGGATCGCGACGAATCTGCAAGCCGTAATGCCGACTAAGCGCCGCCGTCAGCCGTCCGCCGCGGCCGAGCAGGTCGTCGGTATGGCCGACGAGCAGCGAGTTCGGCCACGCCCGGGGACGAATCCGACGCAGGCGTTCGAACAGGCTCTCCTCGTCCTGCTCCGGGTTGGCCTGGGCCAGCAGGCACAACATTGCCGCCGTCGAACGCGACACCCCGGCGTGACAGTGGACAAGCAGATGGCCCTCGCCCTTGACCGCTTTCCAGGCCGCCAGGTCGGCGCCGAAGCGCAGGATCTCCTCGACATGGCCGCGCGCGGGCAGCACCTTGCCGTCAGCCGGCTCGACGATGTCGTCGACCCGCACCGTGGTTCGATGGTGGGCGCCGTAGCTCCGGAAAGCTTCCAGTTCCGGCCAGCCGGGATCGAGCACGGACAGCACGTGGGTGACGGCACGGCCGCAGTGGTCCGGCAGCTCGTCTATCCCGCAGATCGTCAGGATGGAAACGTTCATCGATCGCCTTCGGCCTCCCGCAGTGATGCGGATTTAGTCCGGCGCGGCCGATTTGGCCAGCACCTTCGTCGCATGCCTGCCGTGTGGTTGTCGCCGCCGGCCCGGGATATCATCTTCCAGACGGCCGCGAAGACGACATTGCCGGAACAAAGGGGGGTTCATTCTTGTCACGCCATATCCATCCGGCCGAGCAGCCGGACGAGGCGATTCGAAGCCGGCTGGCCGAGACCTGGCGCCGGGCGCGCGAGGCCTCCGCCGGCGATCCCTTCGGCAGCGCAATGGAGCGCGCAGCCTTCGAGGTCTCGGCGGCGATCGGTGCGGGCGAGATCGATCACGCCGCGCTGGTAGCCGCGGTCCGCCATCTGACCCTGCGTACCTTCCGGGCGCGGGCCGGCAGGCTCGGGCGCTACGTCGGCGAGACCGACCCCGAGGCCAACACCGCCCGGTTCCGCGAGGCGGTGCGCGCACTGACCCGCGACGCCGCCGGACAACCCGTCGACATCGACGGCTTTCGCTCTCGCATCGAGGCGGAGCTGCTGGGAATCGTCCTGACGGCGCACCCGACGTTCGGACTGTCGGCAGCGCTGACCCAGGCGCTGGCGGAGCTCGCGGCTGGCCGCAAGGTGGACGGTTCCCCTCTCGACGACGAGGCCCGGCGCGCGATCGATGCGCTGGCGCTCACGGAACGGCACGGGTTCGCGGACCGGCCGCCGCTGCGGGTCGAGGAGGACCTTGCCAGGGAAGCGCTGGTCCATCTCCGCCAGGCGCTGGAGCGGGTCTACCGGGTCGTCCTCGAGGTCGCCGAGGAGACCTATCCCGACCACTGGCACCGGGCGGTGCCGCGGCTGCTGACCTTGGCTACCTGGGTCGGCTACGACCTCGACGGCCGCGGCGACATCCGCTGGTCCGATACCTTTCTCGCCCGCCTCGACATCGAGCTCGCCCAGATCGACCGGGCGCTGGTCGAGGTGCGCGAGCTGGTCGAGGGTGCCCGCAAGGCGGGATCCGCCGGCCCCGAGCTGACGACCAGCCTGCGCCTGGTGCAGAGCCGCCTGACGCTGGCCGCCAGCACGGTGCGCGAGGACGCCGCGCTGCTGGCGGGAAATCCCGAAGACGCCGGCACCGTCGCCCACTTCAACCGCCGCCTGGTCGCCAGCCTGGAGTCGCGGCTGATCGACGCCGCCGAGATCGTCGAGCTGCTCGGTCGCGCGATTGAGATTTGCCCCGACCGCGAGCTGCGCCTTCGGATGGGCGTGCTGCGCGGCACCTTCGCCAACTGCGGGCTGTCGACCGCGCACATCCATTTCCGGGTCAACGCGACCCAGCTCGTCAACGCGGTGCGCAAGCGCGTCGGCCTGCCGGCGTCGCCGCTCGATCACCGCAACCGCCGCCACTACCTGAAGGCGATCAGCGGGCTCCTGGACGAGGTCGAGCCGGTCACCGTCAACTTCGGCTCGGTGATGGCGGAGCGGCAGACGGCACGTCGCGTCTTCATGCTGATCGCCCAGATCCTCAAGCACGTGGACTCGCGCACCCCGATCCGCTTCCTCATCGCCGAGTGCGACAACGCCTTCGTCGTGCTGGCGGCGCTCTATTTCGCCAAGCTGTTCGGGGTCGATGAGCGGCTCGATATTTCGCCCCTGTTCGAGACTCCGCTTGCCCTTCACCACGGTCACGAGATCATGGCCGACCTGCTGGCCAGCCCGCATTACCGGGACTACGTGCGCAGGCGCGGCCGCATCTGCATCCAGACCGGCTATTCGGACGCCGGGCGCTACCTCGGCCAAGTCGCCGCCTCGCTGGCCATCGAGCGGCTGCGCATCAAGATCGTCGAGATGCTGGTCAGCCATGGCCTGACCGGGATCGAGCTGGTGATCTTCGACACCCACGGCGAATCGATCGGCCGCGGCGCCCACCCGGTCAGCTTCGCCGACCGCCTCGATTACGTCTTCCCGCCGGCCAGCCGCGCCTCGTTCGCCTGTGCCGGGGTGCCGGTCAAGCACGAGGTCAGCTTCCAGGGCGGCGACGGCTACGTGTTCTTCGCCACCCCGGCGCTCGCCTTCGCCACCGTGTGCCGTCTGCTCGAGCACTCGCTCAGCTTTCCGCGCGACGTCTGCGACGCCGCCGAGCGGATGCGCCGCGAGGATTACGTGTACGAGAATACCGACTATTCGCTGGAGTTCTTCATCACCGCCAAGGAGTTCAACGAGCGGGTGATGGACGAGCCCGACTACGCGGCCCTGCTCGACGCGTTCGGCGCCAACCTTCTCTATCCCACCGGCTCGCGGGTGGTGACCCGCCATCATGACGGCCGCGCCGCGGTCGACCGCACCCACCCGTCGCAGATGCGGGCGATTCCTCAGAACGCGATCCTGCAGCAGATGGGATTCCTGGCCAACAGCGTCGGCGGGCTCGGCCGCGCCATCGCTCGCGACCCCGACCGCTTCGTCGAGATGATCCGCGGCTCGGCCCGCGCCCGCGGCTTCATGGCACTGGTCAAGGTGGCGCGCGACCTCGGCGATCTCGACGTCACCGCCTCGTACGCACGCCTGTTCGACCCCGCCTTGTGGCTGAAGCGAAGCCGCGCGCTCCCCGGCAACGGCCGCTCCGCCGCGGTCAAGCGGCTGGCGGCGCTGCTGCAGCGCTCGGGCCGCTACGACCGCCTGGCCCGCATCCACCGCCTCTTCCTCGCCGACGCGGTCGAACTGGACGCCGGCCTCGCGTCGATCTCCGGCGAGTGGGATGCGCCCGCGGTGCCGCCCGAGGTGCTGGAGGACCTCCACCTGCTGCACGTGGTTCGGATCGCGATCATTGCCGAGATCTTCCAGCTTGCCGCCCGGGTGCCGCGCTTCAGCAACCAGCCCGACATCACCGTCGACGAGGTGGTAGACGAGCTGCTGCGCCTCAACGTCGGCCCCGCCATCGCGGTGCTGGCTCGCGCCTTCCCGCCATCGGGCGAGGAGTCCGGCGAGGATTTCGGCGAGCCCGCCAGCTACCGCGACGACGCCTCGCGCGGCTACGAGCTGGAGCACCGCGAAATCTTCGAACCTCTGATCGAGCTCCACGATCTCGTCCGCCGCATCAGCGCCGCCATCACCCACGCGATCGGCGCAGTGGGATAGGAACGAAGAAGGCCGCGGACGCCCCAGAGGCGGGAGCACCCTCTTTCCACTGTGTCTCAGTGCCTCGGTAGTGTAAATCGAACCTCATGGACACCCTTCTCCAGGACGCCGCCGCGCTGCTGCGCAATGCC
The DNA here is from genome assembly GCA_018432935.1 of Rhodospirillales bacterium. GTDB lineage: Bacteria > Pseudomonadota > Alphaproteobacteria > Rhodospirillales > Shumkoniaceae > JAHDSF01. Next base: position 4,232 of record JAHDSF010000039.1, read on the forward strand.
CGTCACGGGGTCGTCTTCACCGGCGCCGGGATGTCGGTCGAAAGCGGCGTGCCCTCGTTCCGCGGCCCCGACGGCCTGTGGACCCGCTACGATCCCTCGTGCCTCGAGATCGGCTATTTCCGCCGCCACCCCAAGGAAGCCTGGGTCCACATCAAGGAGATCTTTTTCGACGCCATGGGGCAGGCCCTGCCCAACGCCGGCCACCGCGCGATCGCCGAGATGGAGGCGATGGGGCTGGTCAAGGCGGTGGTGACCCAGAATATCGACACCCTGCACCAGGCGGCCGGCAGCCGCAACGTCTACGAGTTCCACGGCACCATCGCCTCGATGCGCTGCACTCGCTGCGGGGCCCGGGTAGCTTCCGAGAAGGTGCGCCTCGACGTGCTGCCGCCCTGGTGCGGTCAGTGCAACGGCGTGCTGAAGCCCGACTTCGTGTTCTTCGGCGAGCCGATCCCCGAGGAGGTCGCGCTGGCCGCATTCGCCGAGGGCGAGCGTGCCGACGTGATCCTGGTGATCGGCACCACCGGCGAGGTCACGCCGGCCTGCAACATCCCCTACCTGGCCAAGGCGGCCGGCGCCTCGGTGATCGAGGTCAACGTCGAACCTTCGTCCTTCACCGACCGCATCACCGACATCTTCCTGGACGGCGGCGCAGCGAGCGTGCTGCCCGCCCTGGTCGAGGCCGTAAAGGCCAGCCAGTCGGCCAAGCGAAACGTTTCGCTTCCCCCCGCCTGAGGGCCGCATTATGGTAGGCGAGAGCTAGATCGGAGGTGCCCCAGCCATGAACACGACCATCGACGCCGTCTCCCACAAGGACATGGCGAACGCCATCCGCGCCCTTTCCATGGACGCCATCCAGCGCGTCAAGAGCGGACACCCCGGGCTGCCGATGGGCGCCGCCGACGTCGCCACGGTGCTGTTCACCCGCTTCTTGAAGTTCGACCCCAAGAGCCCGGCCTGGCCCGACCGCGACCGCTTCGTGCTGTCCGCCGGCCACGGCTCGATGCTGCTGTATGCGCTGGGCCACCTGCTCGGCTTTCCGCGCATGACGATGGACGAGATCAAGCGCTTCCGCCGACTCGGCAGCGTCACCCCCGGCCACCCCGAATACTCGCTCGCCGACGGTATCGAGGCGACCACCGGGCCGCTCGGCCAGGGCATCGCGATGGCGGTCGGCATGGCACTGGCAGAGCGCAAGCTGCGCGAGAAATTCGGCCCCGAGCTGGTCGATCACTACACCTACGTGCTGGCCGGCGACGGCTGCCTGATGGAAGGCGTCTCGTACGAGGCGACGGCGTTGGCCGGGCACCTCAGGCTGAACAAGCTGATCGTGCTGTTCGACGACAACGGGATCTCGATCGACGGCCCGACCAGCCTCGCCACCTCCGAGCACCAGGTGAAGCGGTTCGAGGCGGCGGGCTGGAACGTGCTGAAGGCCGACGGCCACAACCCGGACGAGGTCGCCTCGCGCATCGCCATCGCCCAGAAGTCCCCTGACAAGCCGACCATCATCATGTGCAAGACGGTGATCGGCTTCGGCGCCCCGACCAAGGCCGGCAAGGCTGCTGCCCACGGCGGCGCGCTGGGCGACGAGGAGATCGCCGGCGCCCGCAAGGCCCTGGGCTGGAGCCACCCGCCCTTCACCGTTCCCGACGACATCCTGTCCGCCTGGCGCAAGGCCGGCGCGCGCGGGGCCGCTGTGCGCGAGGCGTGGGAGAAGCGCTTTGCCGCCTCGCCCAAGCACAACGAGTTGGCGCAAAGGCTGGCCGGCGCCCTGCCCGAGGGCTGGGAAAAGGCGGTCGCCGCCTACAAGCAGGAATTCCTGGCCGAGCAGCCCAACGAGCCGACCCGCACCTCGTCGCAGAAGCTGCTGGGCAAGCTGATGGCGGCGGTCCCCGCCATCGTCGGCGGCTCGGCGGACCTCACCTCGTCCAACCTCACCAAGCCGGACAACGCGGTTTCGATCCTGCCCGAGGACGCTTCCGGCAACTACGTCCACTACGGCATCCGCGAGCACGGCATGGCTGCCGTCATGAACGGCCTGGCCCTGCACGGCGGCTTCATCCCCTACGGCGGCACCTTCCTGGTGTTCAGCGACTACTGCCGGCCGGCGATCCGGCTGTCGGCCCTGCAGGAGCGGCAGGTCATCTACGTGCTGACCCACGACACCATCACCCAGGGGCCCGACGGCCCGACGCACCAGTCGGTCGAGCAGCTGATCGGCCTGCGCGCCATGCCCAACCTGCTGTTCATGCGCCCCTGCGACGGCGCTGAGGTCGCGGAATGCTACGAGCTGGCGCTGAAGAACGCACACGGCCCCTCCGCCGTCGTCTTGACCCGCGAGGGCGTGCCGCCGGTGCGCAAGGACAAGGCGGCGGAGAACCTGTCGGCCCGGGGCGCCTACGTGATGGCCGAAGCCGAAGGCAAGGCGAAGGTGACGATCATCGCCACCGGCTCCGAGGTATGGGTGGCGATGGGCGCCCGCGACATCCTGCAGAAGCAGGGCGTGCCGGCCCGCGTCATCTCGATGCCGTGCTGGAGCCTGTTCGAGGCCCAGCCCGAGGCCTACCGCAAGCAGGTCCTGGGCGACGTCCTCCGCGTCTCGGTCGAGGCGGCGTCGGTGATGGGCTGGGAGAAGTGGATCGGCGAGAAGGGCTTGGCCATCGGCATGACCACCTTCGGCAAGTCCGGCCTGCCCGACGAGCTGATGGACGACTTCGGCATCACCCCCGAAAAGGTCGCCGCCACCATCAAGGCGGAGCTGGGCTGACGCCGCACTCAGTCTGAAGCACAGGAGCCCGCCGTCCCGCAAGGGACGGCGGGCTTTTTGCTTTACGAGGATCGTGCGGACAGCTATGCTATTTTTGCGATAGTCTTTATCAATTCACACCACCACTGAAGGTCACCATGAGAGGGTTGGTGGTTGGGGTCGTCCTGCTTGGAAGCGCGTGGATCGGTGCAGCAGCGGCCCAGGCTCCTGAAGGCACCGCAGGCCCGAAGGGACACGGCTATGCGTTGAATGCTTATGCAGAGCCCGAGAAGTCGTCCCTCAGCGATACGGAGTACATGAAGGTGGGCGTTGGCGCCGCGCCGTGGTTGCCGCGGATTGCCAAGGCTCTTGCCGCCAATCGTCCGGGCTGGGAGCTGCTCGATGCGGTGCTGGTCAATTCCGCCGAGGATCAGCGATATCTCGTAACGATTTGGCGGTGGGAATGGGGTGGAAGCGATGTCGCCGATTTCCATCGCGTGTTCGGTGGAACCAAAGGTCGCCCTTTGCTGAAGTTCGTTCGCCGCATCGAGGAGGTGCATGTGGAATTCACTGTGCCCACAGGGCGGCCGCTTGCGAAGGGAGAACCACCCGTCGTCGTCTTGTTCTTGGCCTCGCTGGGTAGCGGAGCTTTCGGCTACAGCCGCCGCATCATCCAGATGACAGGCAATACGAAGGATGTCACGCCCGGTTGGGCCGGGCGTGTCGTGGACGTGGTGGATCTCGACGAGGATAGTTCGTTCGAGGTTGTGACAGTCATGCCTGAATGGCCCGGCTATTTCGATGGCCGAGGGGCGGCCGGTCCCCACGTGCCTGTAGTGGTGACAAGGCGCCACTTCGCATTTGTGCCTGCTTGCAAGGCCCATCATACGGTATTCGAGACGGCAAGTCTCGAGGACGCCGCCTACGATCAAGCGCAGACTTGGATTTGCTGGTGGGCCGAAGGAATTACAACCGACATGCTTACGGCCGCTCAAGTCGGCGATTTCGCTAAAGCGAGGCAGTTCCTGAGCCTTTATGAATCGACGATGACCAGTCACCTAGATGCGTGCCCGCCGCCGCCGGACCGCATCATCCAGGACTTGCGCGACGCGATCGAGGCTGCGGAGAGAGCTGGAGAGTACCCATGCCCCCTCTCGGCCGGACTGGCGAACGATGGCGGAGGGCATTACGGCACGGAAGCGGTCATTCGCCACTTCACCTGGCAGGGTCGGTGAGGGCAAGGCGGCCTCGGTGGTCGGCTCGGACAAGTGGGTCGGCGAGAAGGGGTTGATCATCGGCATGACCACCTTCGGCAAGTCGGGCCTGCCGGACGAGCTGCTGATGGACGACTTCGGCATCACCCCCGAAAAGGTGGCGGCCACGATCAAGGCGAAGCTGGGCTGAGGCCGCAGAGCGTGTGAACGATCGGAAGCCCGCCCCCCACACGGGGCGGCGGGCCTTCGATCGAGCGTCGCCGACGCATTCAAGCTAGGAAGCATTCTAAATCTGTTGATATTGTGCCCCTGCATACCATAAGCTGCGAACCAGGGCAGCGTACACGCTCGAAAGGCATGGGCGAGATGACCGTCGGCGCTGCGCAACCAAGGTGGGAGCTGGGGAATGGCGGAGAACAAGGCGTTCGGTCCGGCGCGCTGCAAACGGCTGGCTTACGCCAGCCTGCGGCTGGCGGCCGCCAGGTTGCTGACGGTTGCCAAGCGCAACGGCGGATCCCTGACCGTCAGCCAGCTCCAGCAGGTCCTGGTCTCCTTTCGCAACGATCCCGAGGATTTCCGCCAGCTTTGCGACACCTCTTTTCGCAGCTGCTGGGATGCCGCCTTGACGCTCGCGCGACGCCAGGATCTGTTCGGGCGCCTCGTGGTGCGTCAGTTCAGCCACCTGTTTCCCGACCCCGACGAGCCCGGCGCGGCCGGCGAGGGCGTCCTTTCGCGCAGCATCCTGCCAAGCTTCCTCAGCAGCCTGCAGGTGATCTGCGGCGCAGGCTTCGTCGCCCGGGCCCGCGAGCGGTGTGCCGACATCCTCAAGAAGATACAGGGCAACTCGTCGCCCGACATCGACTGGGAGGAATTCTACCGCCATCCCGAAGCGGTTCGCGTCCTCCACATGACCCTGGTCCTGATCGCCAGGCATTTCCAGCGCAAGTACGTCCCCAAGCGCGACACCTTCATCGAGATGATGACCTATCGCCCCTCCGAAGCTGGCTTCGACAAGCGTGGGGGCATGGAGGCCGAGCCTGAGCCCGAGGTCCACTTCGACCGCGACATGTTCGGTCGCCTGATGCTCGAGCTGTTCGCCTGCGTGCGCATCGAGAACCTCGGCGCCGGCGGCGATGCCGCCCTGGCCGAGAGCGTCTCGGAACAGGGCGTCGCGGCGATCCGCGAATTCATCCTCGACGTCAAGAAGGACGCCGGCCTGTACTTCGCCTACGTCGAGCCGCGACGGGACTGAGCGCGCGGGGTCCTACCCCCACCCCTCGATCGCGAACTTCTTCACCGCCGCCTCGTCGAAATCGAAGCCCAGGCCAGCCCCCTCGGGGAGCACCAGCTCGCCCGCCTTTACTTCGATCTGGCGGTCGACCAGCCGGCGGAAGTTGAGGACCTGGTCGTCGGGGAAGAACTCGACCATGGAGGCGTTCGGCGCCGCCGCGACCAGATGGGCGTGGAGGTCGTGGAACCAGTGCGGGAACACCGGCACGCCGTAGCCGCTGGCGATGGCGGCGATGCGGCGCCATTCGGTGATGCCGCCGCAGACGCAGGCGTCGGTCTGCAGGATCTGGGCGGCGTCCTTGTCCAACAGCTCCTTGAAGCGCCAGCGTCCGGCCTCGATCTCGCCGGTGGCGACCGGGACGCGGGTCCGCTGCGCCAGCCTCGCGTGGTTGTCGATGTCGTCGGGGCTGAACGGCTCCTCGATCCAGTAGGGGTCGTACGCCGCATACATGTCGACGAAGCGCAGGGCGGTGGTCAGATCCGACCACGCGTTGTTGGCGTCCAGCATCAGGATCGTGTCGGGACCGATCGCCTCGCGGGCGGCCGAGATCCAGTCCTCCTCGGCCTTGAGGTCGAAGCGGCCGACCTTGATCTTGACCGCGGTGAAGCCCTGCGCGACGTAGCCCGCCACCTCCTCGCCCAGCTTTGCCGGGGTCTTGCCGTCGAGGTAGTAGCCGCCGCTGGCGTAGGCCGGCACGGTGCCGGTGCGGGTGCAGCCCAGATACTTGTAGAGCGGCAACCCGGCGGCCCGGGCGTTGCGGTCCCACAGCGCGGTGTCGAGGATGCTCAGAGCCCGCATCACCGAGCCGGTGCGGCCGTGCAAGATGGCCTCCTGGTAGAGCTTCTGCCACAGCCCCTCGACGCGGTATGGGTCCTCGCCGATCAGGCCCGGCGCCAGCAGGTCGCGCACGGCACGGGTCACCACCCCGCCGCCGCTGCTGCCGCCATAGCAGAAGCCGATGCCGTGGCCGCCGTCGTCGGTTTCGACGCGCACCAGGGCGTAGTCCCGCGCCAGCACGCGGCGGGTCGAGAACGAGGTGGGGTTGTCGAGCGGCACCCTGACGGTGCACGAGCGGACGGCGGTGATCCTGGTCATGGACGGTTCCTGTCTGGCAGCATGGCAACGTCGACAGGATAGCGCCCCCTAACGCTCCAGTCCCAGCCTCTGATGCCACGAGGCGATCGATTCCTCGGGATACTCGTCGAACCGCTTGTCCTTCGGCCCGGCCTGGACCGGCACCCAGCCGGCCTTGGAGCCGAGCATCAGGTGAACCCGCTCCGGCGGCACGGGCAGATCGCTGTCGATCGCCGAGGCGAAGGGGTGGATCAGCTCGGGCCAGCGCGGGTCCCACAACCAGAGGCCGCTGCCGCAAAGCTTGCAGAAGTGGCGCTGGCCGGGACTGGCGCTGCCGTCCTCCATCTTCGCCCGGTAGACGGCGATGTTCTCGTTCCCCTCCACTTCCAAGCTGGCGGCATCGCCCGAGAGGTTGATGGCGTAGCCGCCGCCGCCCTGCGTCTTGCGGCAGATCGAGCAGTAGCAGAGGTTGAACGGGTACGGATGCTTCGACCGCAGGCGAAAGCGGACCGACCGGCAATGGCAGGAACCTTCGAGGTCCATCGGCGTCTCCTTCGGGTTGACATTGTCCGCTGACATGGTGCCGCGCACCGCCCCTTACCATCTGAACGGGATGAGGCACGAGGCGCAGGAGGCGGAGCTGGCGCGCATTATCCGCGAGGCGATGGCCGAGGCGGCCGTGCAGGGGCTATGCCGCGACGGTCAGATCGAGTTCGCCTGCGGCCGCCTTGCCGAAGCCCGCCCGCAGTGGCCGGCGGCCAAGCGGCTGGCGTTCGTGACGGCGGCGGAAGACACCCTGAGGAAATGACGGGCTTCGCCATGCCCTTGACTACCCACGAAACCCCACCCCATCTCTGCGGCACCCGCTGACCAGGAGACGTACATGGCCATCAAGGGCAAAGGGAAGCACCACGAGCTGGACCACGCGTTGCGCGCCGAGCTGGAGTTCAAGGCGATGGCACGCCGCAACCGACGTCTCGGCCATTGGCTGGCCGAGCAGATCGGGCTGCAGGGCGAGGCCGCCGATGCCTACGCCCGGGAGGTCGTCCACGCCGACCTCGAGAAGCCCGGCGACGACGATCTCATCCACAAGGTCATGCGGGATGTGCAGAGCCACAACCTTGGCCTCAGCGAGCAGGCCGTGCGCATGAAGATGGAAGAGCTCCTGCGGGCGGCAAGAGGAGAGATCCAGACCGAAACGGGTCGCTGAATGGTGGTCGCGCCGCTTCGCCGCCCGGCCCGCCTGCCGCCCGATGTCGCAGGCACGCAGCGGCGCCTCGACCGATTCGCAAACCTTCTCGATTCCCGGTTCCGCATCCCCGGTACCGGCATCCGCTTCGGCTACGATTCCCTGGCCGGCCTGGTGCCCGGGATCGGCGACACCGTGGGCGTCGCCCTCTCGGCGTGGCTGATTTACGAGGCGTGGCGGATCGACGTTCCGCGCAACGTGCTGTTGCGGATGGCAGCCAACGCCGGCATCGACTACGTAGTTGGCAGCGTGCCGCTGCTCGGCGACGTCTTCGACGTGTTCTTCAAGTCCAACCGCCGCAACGTCGAGCTTCTCAACCAGGACCTGCGACGCCGCATCGTCGAGCGCGAGAAGACCGCCAGCTCCCGCGCCTCGCAGCGTCGCCAGCTTCACGTCCGCTCACGACGCTGAACACGCATCGTTCGGACTCTTGGTTCGACAGGCTCACCATGAGGACCTACCCTCATCCTGAGCTTGTCGAAGGATGAGCTTGTCGAAGGATGAGCTTGTCGAAGGATGAGCTTGTCGAAGGACCCCACAGCCGAGGTCGCCCCGATGCCGATGTCCGAGTACCTCCGCGAGCTGCGCCGCAAGGTCGGCCACGACTACCTGATGCTGCAGTCGGTCACGGTCATGCTGTTCGACCCGGCGGACCGGCTGCTGCTGGTTCGGGACGCGGCGACGGGGCTGTGGACGACCGTCGGGGGAATCATCGACCCCGACGAGACCCCGGCAGACGCGGCGGTGCGCGAATGCTGGGAGGAGACCGGCCTCCATGTCGCGCCGATCCGGCTGTTGGGCGTGTTCGGCGGACCGCAGTTCGTCGTCACCTACGGCAACGGTGACGTCGCATCCTTCACCTCGACGATGTTCGAGGTCCGCCGGATCAGCGGCGAGCCGCGGCCGGACGGGGTCGAGACGACCGCCGTCGGCTCTTTCTCGCAGGAGGAGGCGGCCGCCCTCGAAACCTCGGAACGGACCAGGATTCTGCTCACGCACGCCTTCGCTCGCGACTCCCGCCCCTATTTCGCGCCGCCGCGCTGGGTCCCGCCCGAGGCGTAGCCCTCGACGCGAACCTGTCGCGGATGGACGAGGAGGCGCGAGACGAGCCAGCAGCCGGCGGCCCACGCAGCGCCGACGGCCCAGCCCGCGATCACGTCGCTGGGCCAGTGGACGCCGAAATAGATCCGGGTGAGGCCGATCATGGTGCTCAGCAGCAGGGCGATCCCCAGCACGTAGATGCGCAGCCTCCGCTCCGGCAGCAGGCGGGCCAGCAGCGCCCCGAGCGTCAGGTAGACGACCGCCGACATCATGGCGTGGCCGCTGGGGAAGCTCGCCGTCATCACCTCGACGGCGTGCGGCACCAGGTCCGGCCGCGGCCTGTCGAACGCGGTCTTCAGCCCGTAGCCGAGCGCAACCCCGCCGAGGCTGGAGACGGCGACGAAGAGCGCCATCCGGACTCTGCGGGCCAGCAGCAGGAACACCGCAACGGCGAGCACCGTCATTACCAGCACCCCGATGCTTCCCAGCGCCGTGACGTCGCGGCAAAACTCCTGGAACCAGGGGGGGCCCAGCAGCATCTGCGGATCGGCCGAGGAGCGGAACAACATCAGAACCATGCGGTCGAAGACGCGGGCCTCGCCCTCGATCACCTCGTCTGCAAGCTCGACGAATGCCCACACCCCGCCGGTGACGGTCAGCGCCGCCATCAGAAAGGGGAACTCGATCGGCAAATGCCGGAGCCGGTTCGCCAGCCTCATCGGACTTCGTGGTTGGAACGCATCACGCCGCTTCCACGTCCTGTTCCGGCATCTGCTGCATCGCCGGCAGTTCCAGGCGCTGCAACAGGTCCTGATAGAGGCCGGGCGCGGTCGCCAGCACCGCATGCGGCTTCAATAGGCCGCCGGCCGCCAGGAAGTCGCTGCAGCAGCCGCCCGTCTCATGCACCAGAAGCAGCGCAGCCAGGATGTCCCAGCTGTTGATCCGCACCTCGGCGAAGCCGTGCAGGCGTCCGGTCGCGACCGCCGCCGTACTGAGGGCGGCCGAACCGTAACGTCGGTACTCGTAACCGCCTTCGAGCAGCCGCGTGATCACCGCGCCGTGGACGGCGGCCGGAGTGTGCGGAGACTTGCCGACCGAGACCAGGGCCCGCGACGGCGTCGCCTTGGCCAGGGACGGCAGACGACGGCCGTTGCGGTAGGCGCCCCCTCCGGCGCGGGCGGTGAACAGCTCGCCGCGATCCGGCGCGCACAGCACGCCGAGTTGCAGCGACTGGTCGCAGACCCAGGCGATCGAGACGCACCAATAATCGCTGCCGACCGAGAAGTTGGTGGTGCCGTCGATCGGGTCGACAACCCACACGCCGCGGCCTCCCGCATGGTGCCCACCCTCCTCGCCGAGGAACCCGTCGTCGGGAAAGCGTCGCGCCAGATGGCTTCGGATCAGATCCTCGGCCGCGCGGTCGGCCTGGGTGACGAAGTCCTGGGCGCCCTTTTCGGCGACCTGGAGCCCCTGGACGCGCAGGGCCTGCGCCAGCTTCCCCGCCAGAGTGGCGGCCTCGGCAGCGGCGTCTAGACGGGCGGACAACTCGTCGAGCATGAGGCGAACTCCCTCGGAGCGATGACAACGACAACCGCGCAGAGGCACAGCCGCACCCGAAAGCCGGGGTTCCGGACAGATATGGGAATTGCGGGCGGGATGTGGGAAAGGCCTCCGCCCGCACTGCGTCTCTCGCGGTCGGCTCAGTCTTACTACCCGACCCCGTAGACCGCCATCACCTTCTTCATGCGGTCGGCCGCCTGCTCGGGATCGATCAACAGCCCGGCCTGGTCCGCCAGACGGAACAGCAGCGCCAGGTGCGGCAGGGAGCGTGCACTCTGCTGCCCCCCCAGCATGACGAAGTGGTCCTGGTGGCCGTTGAGGTAGGCCATGAACACGACCCCGGTCTTGAAGAACCGGGTCGGCGCCCGGAACATGTGGCGGGCCAGCGGCACCGTCGGGTCGAGGATGTCGTGGAAGGCACGGCGATCGCCTTCGGCCAGGGCCGCCAGGGCCGCCGCCGCAGCCGGGGCGATCGGATCGAAGATGCCGAGCAGGGCGTGGCTGAACCCCTCCTCGTCGCCCTCGATCAGGTCGGGATAGTTGAAATCGTCGCCGGTGTACATGGCGACGCCGGACGGCAACCGCCGGCGCATCTGCTCCTCGCGTTCCTTGTCCAGGAGCGACAGCTTGATGCCGACCACCTTGGGCCGGTTCTCGGCCATGACGGCGAGGCACACCTCCATCGCCTGGTCGAGGTTCTGATGCCCCCAGTAGCCCTTCAGGAGCGGGTCGAACATGTCGCCCAGCCAGTGCAGGATGACCGGCTCCTTGAGCTGCGACAGCACGCGGGCGTAGACCTTGTGGTAGTCGTCGGGCCCCCTGGCGACGCGGGCCAGCCCGCGCGACGCCATCAGCACGATGCGTCCGCCCAGCTTCTCGATCTCGCCGCACTGGTACTCGTAGCCGGCAATCACGTCGTCGAGGGTGGTCGAACTGCCGGGCGCCAGGTGGTCGGTGCCGGCGCCGGCGAAGATCAGCGCGTTCTCGTAGTCCTGGGAAGCATCGATCGAGCGACGGATCAGCTTCAGCGCGGTCGGCCAGTCGAGGCCGGCACCGCGGTGGGAGGTGTCCATCGCCTCGGCCACCCCGAGGCCGAGGTTCCAGATGTAGCGCCGGTAGGCCAGGGTGTCGTCCCAGGCGATCGCCGGGTTTTCCCACGGGTTGTCGGCCGCGAACGGATCGCTGACCATGTGCGGCGCCGCGAAGGCGATCCGGTTGAGCTTCTTGTGCCGCGCGCTCCCGAAGAACCTGGGCTCGCCCATGGTATACGGAATCAGGGGCCCGTCCCGCGTCGGCAAGCGGATCGTCACCATGCCGGATCTCCTCCCGAAAAACAGCCTTCAGTAACCGATTGGTTACTAAATGGGTGGAGCCGCGGCAAGGTCAACACCCTCTCCCGCTGCCGGGAGAGGGTGTCTCGTCTCACGCCAGCGTCAGTTCGACCGTGCCGACGCCCTCGAACACGGCGACCGCCTTGGCATGGCTGCCCAGCGCCGTCGGCTTGGTGCCCGAGCCGGTGCTGACCCAGCACCCCTTGGCCATGCCGATGCCGCGCTTGGACAGGTCGTTGGCCAGCCAGACCAGGATGCCGAGGGGGTCGCAGCGGTCGTCGCCGCTCAGTGATTCCGCACCCCGCTCGCCGTCGAACTCGAGCCGCGAGACGATGCGCGGCAGATCCAGCTTGGCCCAGTTCGGGACCATCGGACCGGCAACGAAGGCTGCGTTGCCGCCGTTGTCGGCGATCATCATCAAGCCGTCGAACTGCGGCTGCGGCACCCGCACGCCCGCCACCTCGATCGCCATGTGGAGAACCGCCACTGCCGCCATGTACTCGCGGGTATAGGGTTCCGCACGCGCCGGGACGTCGGCGGTGAGGCGGAACGCGAACTCCGGCTCGATCATCGGATCGATGAAGTCGGCCTTGCGCATGGTTGCCGGCGACTGCGCGAAGAAGGGCGCGAACATGCGGCCGGGGATCGGCTCCGTCTTCTTCAGCGCGTTGGTCGAGGTCATCCCCAGCTTCCAGCCGATCACGTCGAAGCCCAGCAGGTCGGCCATGCGGTCCTGGATCGCGTATGCTTCGGCGCGGTCGGCCGGCCGCAGATCGCTCGGGAAATCCTTGATCTGCCGCTTCTCCCGCCATGCCCCTGCCAGAAGCTCGGCGGCCCGGGCGCACTTCTCGGTGGTCATTGCACTCTCCTCTTCCTGCTCGACGGCATCGCTCCCGCGACTCCTTGCCTTCGCCCCGCAAAGGAACCAAAGCCGGGCGATACTAGCAGAGAGAACCGACCAGTTCACATTTTTCTGGACTTGCGGTCAGACCAGCAGTAAGGCAAGCGCCCGCGCGTCAGGCCTCCCCAGGCGCCATCTGGATACTGACCGTTCCTCAAATAAATTCCTAAGCGTTTGCAATATTTATGCTTAATGCGCGCCACATACACAAAGAATAACTTGGTTTTATTTTTGATATCCTCCGCGACCGTTACATATGGCAAAGTCTTATGCCCACTTTCGTTGCGGTTTTTCTCTTGACAAGGTCGGCCTCCGATCTTATAGCCTCCCCGTTTTCCGTGGGAGTACGGAATGCAGAGCGTGTCCGCCGGTTCTCGCGCCGGGCGACCCGACAGGGCGCCGAAGGCCGCGGCAGATCGCGGACGCCGAACCCAGGGTGACGGAAAAGGAGTCGTCATGTCCGACGTATTGAAGACCATCAGCGACATCGGCATCATCCCGGTGATCGCCATTCCCGACGCCAAGTTCGCGGTGCCGCTGGCCAAGGCCCTCACCGCCGGCGGTCTGCCGATCGCCGAGATCACCTTCCGCACGGAAGCCGGCCAGCAGTCGATCGCCAACATCGCCAAGGAATGCAAGGACGTGGTGCTCGGCGCCGGCACCGTCCTCACCACCGACCAGGTCGACAAGGCCATCGACTCCGGCGCGACCTACATCGTGACCCCCGGCATCGACGCCAAGGTCGTCGAGCACTGCATCAAGCGCGGGATCCCGGTCACCCCGGGATGCGCGGTGCCCTCCGACGTCCAGCTCGCCGTCAGCATGGGCCTCGAGGTCGTCAAGTTCTTCCCCGCCGAGAGCTACGGCGGCGTCGAGACCCTGAAGGCGATCGCCGCCCCTTACAACAAGGTGAAGTTCGTCCCCACCGGCGGCATCAGCGCCAAGAACCTGCTCACCTACCTGGCCTTCCCCAAGGTGCTCGCCTGCGGCGGCAGCTGGATGGTGAAGACCGACATGATCGCGGCCGAGAAGTTCGACGAGATCGAGAAGCTGACCCGCGAGGCAGTCGGCGTCATGCTCGGCTTCGACCTTGCCCACGTCGGCATCAACACCAAGGACGACGCCGAATCGCTCGCCGTCACCAAGAAGTTCGCCGGTGTCTTCAACCTCGCCGTCAAGGAAGGCAACAGCTCCAACTTCGCCGGCACCATCGCCGAGGTGATGAAGGGCAGCGGCCCCGGCAAGAACGGCCACATCGCCATCTTCACCAACTCGATCAACCGCGCCGTCGCCTACCTCAAGCGCATGGGCCACGAGTTCGACATGTCGAGCCTGAAGGGCCCGGCCGACGCCCCGATCGCGATCTACTTCAAGGACGAGATCGGCGGTTTCGGCGTGCACCTGCTGCAGCGCAAGCTGTAGGTTTCCTCCCGGCCGGAGGATGCCCGAGCCTCCTCCGGCCGTCTCCCGCACGATTCAAGGAGAGTCTCCCATGGCCCATCGCATCGTCACCTTCGGCGAAATGATGCTTCGCCTGAAGACCCCCGGCTTCCAGCGCTTTTTCCAGGAGCCGACCTTCGAAGCGACCTTCGGCGGCGGCGAGGCGAACGTCGCCGTCGCCCTCGCCAACTACGGCGAGAACGCCGCCTTCGTCACCTTCCTGCCCAAGAACGACATCGGCGAGTGCTGCGAGCGCCAGCTCCGCTGGCACCGGGTCGACACCTCGCTGATCCAGTACAACAAGGGCCGGATGGGCATCTACTTCCTCGAGGCCGGCGCCAACCAGCGTCCGTCGAAGGTCGTCTACGACCGTGACGGCGCCGCCATCGCGGTCGGCAAGCCCGGCGACATCGACTGGAAGAAGGCCCTCGCGGGCGCCGACTGGTTCCACATCACCGGCATCACCCCGGCGATCAACCAGCAGACCGCCGACCTCTCGATGGAGGCCGTGAAGGCCGCCAAGGCCGCGGGCGTCACCGTCTCCTGCGACTTCAACTACCGCGCCAAGCTGTGGAAGTACGGCAAGACCGCGCAGGAAGTGATGACCGAGCTGGTGAAGTTCGTCGACGTCGGCATCGCCAACGAGGAAGACTGCCAGAAGTCGCTCGGCATCTCGGTCGAGGGCATGAAGGAAGCCCACCACGGCGAGATCGACGTCAAGAAGTACGAGGCCCTGACGGCCAAGATGCTCGAGACGTTCCCGAACATGCAGAAGATCGCGATCACGTTGCGCGAGTCGAAGAGCGCCTCGCACAACGACTGGTCGGGCTGCCTGCGTGATAAGTCGGGCTTCTATCTCTCGAAGAAGTACAACATCACCGACATCGTCGACCGCGTCGGCGGCGGCGATGCTTTCGGTTCGGGCCTGATCTACGGCCTCTTGAACTACAAGAACCCGCAGGACGCGCTCGAGTTCGCGGTCGCGGCGAGCTGCCTCAAGCACTCGATCAACGGCGACGTCAACCGCGTCTCCGTGGACGAGGTCGAGAAGCTAAAGGGCGGCGACGCCTCGGGCCGCGTGCAGCGGTAACCGCAGCGACAACGTCGTTTCGAATGGGGCGCGGGAGCCGGCTGGTTCCCGCGCCCTCTTGTTTCCCGAGGATCGGATGCCTGCCAGAGCTCTCTTCGTCGTCTTCGGCGGCCTGCCGGGAACCGGCAAGACCACCCTCGCCTCCGCCGTTTCGGAACGGCTGGGAGCGGTCTATCTGCGAATCGACAGCCTTGAACAGGCCATACGCACGTCGGGGGTCCTGCCCTCCGGTGCCGACCTGGGACCGGCCGGATACCTCGCAGCCTGCGCTGCCGCCGCCGACAACCTGCGCATGGGGCGGATCGTCGTCGTGGATTCCGTGAACCCCATCGCCTGGACGCGCGACGCCTACCGCGCCGCTGGCGAGGGGGAAGGTGCCGCCGTCCTGGAGGTCGAGGTCGTCTGTTCGGATCAGGCCGAGCATCGACGGCGTGTCGAGACCCGAACGTCCGACATCGCGGGTCTGGTGCTGCCGACCTGGGCCGAGGTGGAGAGCCGCGAGTACGAACCCTGGAACCGCCCCTGCCTCGTCGTCGACACCGCCGCCCTTTCGGTCGAAGATGGTGTCGCACGGATCCTCGATGCCGTCGACCGCCATCGATCCTGAGACCAACCCGGGATTGGGGACGGCCGGAGCGCGGATCACAGAACAGGATTGGGACCATGGACGGACAGCGTTCCCGGTATCCTGAAATGGCGGGCAAAGTCGCCGTGGTCACCGGCGGCAGCAGCGGCATCGGCCTTGCAGTGGCTCACCTCCTCGTTCGTGAGGGCGTGTCGGTCGTCCTGGCCAGCCGCCGGCGCGGACGCGCGGAAGCCGCCTTGAGAACCTTCTCCGCCGATGCTCCGGTCTCGTGGCAGCCATGCGATGTGGCCAAGCCGAAGTCGGTCGCGGCTCTGATCGAGGTGGTGCTGGAGCGTCACGGCCGGCTCGACTACGCCTTCAACAATGGCGGCAGCGGCGGCGCCACCGCCCCCATCGGCGAGATGGCCGAAACCGACTGGCGACGAACCATCGACGGCTTTCTGAACTCCGTCTTTCTGTGCATGCGCCACGAGATCCCGGCGATGATCGCCGGAGGAGGAGGCGTGATCGTCAACAACGCGTCGGTCGACGGACTGCGAGGCTATCCTTTTCCCGGCGGTGCGGCCTATGCCGCGGCCAAGCACGGCGTGCTCGGGCTGACCAAGAGCGCCGCCCTCGAGTACATACGCCGCGGGGTACGTATCGTCGCCGTCTGCCCGGGGTGGGTGGACACGCCGCCGGTCACCAGAGCCATGAAGGCCATGCCGGACGTCGCGTCCGAGATTCTGCGCCAGACCCCGCGCGGCCGCATCGGTGCGCCGGAGGAGATCGCCGAGGGCGTCGTCTGGCTGCTTTCGGATGCAGGCTCGTTCGCGGTTGGCACCCCGCTCGTCCTCGACGGCGGCTATATGGCGTAGGGCCGCGAAGCCGTCGACGAACCCGCACCACTGAAGCCGGAGGACCGTCCTTGTCTTTGCGGCAATCGGTTGTACAGTTGCCGCGCTTTCCCGCTCAGGAACGATTCATGAAACCTGCCGACTTCCTGCTCGAACGCTATTTCGCCCGTTGGGAGTTCAACGCCCGCTGGCTGCTGTCGTCCAGCGACTGCGAGAGCGTCGCCATCGCCGAGCTGCTGGATCTCGACCCGGGGGCCCGCGAGGCGTTTCTTGCCCACCGCCTCGGCTACACCGAAAGCGCCGGGGCGCCGGTCCTGCGCGAGGAGATCGCCGCCATCTACCAGGCCACCCCGGCGGATGGCGTCCTCGTCCACAGCGGCGCCGAGGAAGCGATCTTCAACTTCGTCAACAGCGCTCTCGAGGCGGGCGATCACGTGATCGTCCACGAGCCGGCCTACCAGTCGCTCTATGCCCTTGCCGAGGCGAACGGGGTGACGGTCACCCGCTGGCGGGCGCGCGAGCAAGAAGGCTGGGCCCTCGACGTCGGCGAACTGGCGGCCGCGGTCACCCCCCGCACCCGGGCGGTGATCCTCAACTGCCCGCACAACCCGACCGGCTACCTGATCGACCGCGAGCGCTTCGCCGCGGTGGTCGACTTGTGCCGCCGGCACGGCCTGTGGCTGTTCTCGGACGAGGTCTACCGCGAGCTGGAGCACGATCCTGCGCTCCGTCTGCCGGCCGCCTGCGACGTCTACGAGAAAGCCGTCTCGCTGGGCGTGCTGTCCAAGACCTACGGCCTTCCGGGCCTGCGCATCGGCTGGATCGCTTCCCGCGACCCCGCCCTGTTCCGGCGCATGGCCGCCTTCAAGGACTACCTCACCATCTGCAACGCGGCGCCAAGCGAATTCCTCGCCACCGTCGCGCTGCGCAACCGCGCCGCCCTGGCCGAGCGGAACCTGCGTATCGTGCGCGCCAACCTGGACCTCGCCGACGCCTTCTTCGCCCGACAGGCCGGGCTGTTCGAGTGGCGCCGCCCGACCGCGGGTCCGATCGCCTTCCCCCGCATCAACGGCAGCGCGCAGACGTTCTGCCGCCGCATGGTCGAAGGCCACGGCATCCTTCTGCTGCCCTCGACCGTCTACGAATACGGGGATTCCCACATCCGGTTCGGCTTTGGCCGGGCGAATTTCCCGGAAGCTCTCGCCGCGCTGGAGGAGGCCCTGGCGACCCGCGCAGCCTGACCGGCGGTCCGCTGCTTTCCCTCATTGCGAAGACCGCGTTCGCGCATCACGTGCTTTGCGCGGACGGGTTCGTCCCCAAATGAAGGGAGTCCGCCACAGCGGGGGAGCGGCCATGAACGCAAACGTGCCGATCGAGGAGCCGAAACGCGACTACGAGGGGCCCGTCTTCTTCAGTTATGGCTTCCGGCCGTTCTTCCTCGCCGCCGCGGTGTGGACGATGGTCTCGGTTGCCGTCTGGCTGGTCGCCTTTGAAGGCTATACCGAGATCCCCAGCCGGTTCGATCCCTTCGTGTGGCACGCCCACGAGATGATCTTCGGTTTCGTCGCAGCGGCGATCGCCGGTTTCCTGTTGACCGCGGTGGCCGCCTGGACCGGCCGGCCGCCGGTGCGGGGCGGCCCGCTTGCCTTGCTGTTCATGTTGTGGCTTCTGGGCCGGCTCCTGGTCGCCTACTCCGAGCGCGCCGGCCCTTGGGCCGCGGGCATCGCGGACATCCTGTTCCTGGTCCTGTTGACCGGCATGGTGGGACGCGAGATCGTGCTTGCCCGCAACGTGCGCAACTATGGCGTCA
This sequence comes from Rhodospirillales bacterium, assembly GCA_018432935.1. Classification (GTDB taxonomy): domain Bacteria; phylum Pseudomonadota; class Alphaproteobacteria; order Rhodospirillales; family Shumkoniaceae; genus JAHDSF01. Next base: position 22,404 of record JAHDSF010000039.1, read on the forward strand.
TCGGCATGCTGGCGACGTTCACGCTGGCCAACCTGCTGATCCACCTTTCCGCCGCCGACGTGCTGCCGACCCGGCTGGTCGGCGAGCGCCTGGGAATCGGCGTGGTGGTGGTGCTGCTGGGCCTGATCGGCGGTCGCATCGCGCCGGCCTTCACCCGCAACTGGCTGGCGCGCCAGGGCAGGGTCGTCGATCCGCCGCCACTGCCGGTGATCGACCGCGTCGCCCACGCGATCACCGGCTGCGCGATGGCGACCTGGGCAACCACGGTCCTGCCCACGGCGACCGGCATTCTGGCGCTGACCGCGGCAGTCGCGCAGGCGATCCGGATGTCGCGCTGGCACGGCAGCAGCGCGCTTTCCGAGCCGATTGTCGCCGTGCTCCATGTCGGCTACGCCTTCGTTCCCGTCGGGCTCGCCATGCTCGGACTGTCGACATGGCTGCCCTGGATCGACCAGATGTCCGCCCTCCACGCGCTGACCGCGGGCGCGATGGGGACGATGATCCTCGGCGTGATGACCCGCGCCACCCTCGGCCACACCGGCCGCGCCATCGCCTCCGGCGACGGCACCACGGCGATCTACGTGCTGGTCGTGCTTGCCGCCCTGGTTCGGATCGCCGGCCCCTACGCCGGCGCCTACTATTATCATCTCCTGGTTGCATCCGGCGTTCTGTGGGTGTTCGCCTTCGGCCTGTTCGTCGCCCTCTACGGCCACTACATGTTCAAACCTCGGTTGAACCGGATCCAACGCCCCGCCGAGGCACCCAAGCCGCAATAAGGCGCCGCCGCAGTGTCACATTTTCGTGAACGCGGACTGCGGATCACTTTTGAACGCCTCTAACCGTGAAGACATTGAGAGGCGGGAGAGCCGTAGGCTGTCCACCCGCAAGGAGAACGGCATGCTGCATGTCCCCGCCAACGTGCGGAGGGAATCGCCGACCGCATTGCACCGCGAGGATCTCGGCTTGGCCGACCAACTGGCGCCGCTGCGATCGGAAATCGGCAGCTACCGCTATCTTCTGCTGCTTCGCTTCGCCGTCTTCAACGTTGCCGCGTTCGCGCTGGCCGGGGCGGCCTACGCCGAAGGCCTGGTGGACAAGGCGCTGGCCGCCGACACCACCGGCATCACCGTAGGCATCATCCTCATCTTCCTGGCCGGCCTCGTCGTTTGCACGGTCAAGGTGTGGCGCATCTCGACCGAGCTCAACTGCGTGCGCGACTTCGACCCCGGCCGTCAGTCATGGGCCGCCCAGTATCTTGCCGAGATCCAGGATCGCGACGCCGGCAGCCGCAGCATCGCCGGCGCGGCCCTGCGGGTGAAGCTGGCCAGCCGGGTCGCGGTGGTGCGGCAGATGGCGGGCAGCCTGGTCATCCTCGGCCTGATCGGCACCGTGGTCGGCTTCGTCGTCGCGCTGTCGGGCATCGATCCGGCCAAGGCGTCGGACGTCTCCATGATCTCGCCGATGGTCGCCGAGCTGATCCGCGGCATGTCGATCGCGCTGTATACCACCCTGGTCGGCGCGGTGCTCAACCTGTGGCTGATGGTCAACTACCACATGCTGCACGGCGGGGCGATCCGCCTGACCACGTCGGTGATCTCGCTGGGCGAGGCCAAGGCGCATGCTTGACATGTACGAGGACGACTCGGAAGGCACCGTCTTCCGGGATGTCATCATGCTGGCGCTGATGGGCTTCGTCGTCATCGTGGTGCTGTTGCTGCCCCATCTCAACCCTCCGGTGAAGGCCAGCGAGGACGCCACGCCGCCCGGCAACATCATTGTCGAGATCCGCTGGCCCGACGATCTGGACAGCGACGTCGACCTGTGGGTGGAGGCGCCGGGCGACCGCCCCGTCGGCTACTCCAACAAGGGCGGCGCCGTGTTCAACCTGCTGCGTGACGACCTCGGCTTCCAGGGCGATCCGACCAAGCTCAACTACGAGGTCGCGTACAGCCGCGGTGTGGTGGCGGGCGAGTATACGATCAACCTTCACCTCTACCAGGACCGTTCCCGCCATCTCCCGATCGAGGTCACCGTGTCGGTCGGCGTCAAGCGCAAGCCGCAGGATCCGCTGGAGCGGATCGAGGTGCGGCAGGTGAACCTGCGCCATGTCGGCCAGGAAAGGACGGTCGTGCGCTTCACCCTCGACGGCGACGGCCGCATCGTTCCGGGAAGCAAGCACGAGCTTCCCAAGCCTTTGCGGCAAGCCCGCGCGACGCTCGGAGGCTGACGGATGGAACTGCTCGGCGCCCTCAATGCCTACTACGTCGGCTTCATCCTCCTCGGCATGGCGCTGGCCGGGATCGCGGTCTGGTCGCGACGCCGGCTGGCGCCCAGGGTCTATGCGGTGGTGCTGTTCGCAGGCCTGCTGGTGGTGGGGTTCGGCTCGCTGGCGGACCTTCTAGGGCGCCCCAAGCCGGCCCAGTTCGAATGGTTCCGCGCCAACGCCGAGGGGGTCGAGGTACTAAGCTCGGACATCCGCGAGAACGAGGCGATCTACCTGTGGCTGCGCCAGGCGCCCGGCGACCCGCCCCGCGCCTACAAGCTGCCGTGGGACATCGAGGTGGCGAAGCAGCTCTATGGCGCCCAGGCGCAGGCGCAGGAAACCGGGCGCGGGGTGCGCATGCGCGGTCGGCTCCAGGATTCCGGCGACCCGACGGAGCCCGTCTTCTATCCCGATCCCCAGGAGGCGCTGCCGCCCAAGCAGGTCCCCGCCATGGACGGCTCCGCCCAGGCACGCCGCTTCTGATCCGCCCTCCCCTTTCGCGCGGGATTTGACAACCGGGCGCGCCGCGTGCTCATTGCCAGACTCCGGTCACCACCAGCATCCGAGAGTGCAATGAGCGAGAAGAAGAGCGTCGGTTTCATCGGCCTCGGCCTGATGGGCCATGGGATGGCCAAGAATCTCGTCGAGAAGGGCTTCCCCACCATCGTTCTCGACATCGATCCCGCCCCGGTACGGGACCTCGTCAGCCGCGGCGCCAAGGCAGCCGCCACCCCGCGCGAGATCGCCGCTGCAAGCGAGGTGGTGATCCTGTCGCTGACGACCGCCGAAGTCGTCGAGAAGGTGGTGCTGGGCGACGACGGCGTGCTGGCCGGTCTGCGCCCCGGCGCAATCCTGATCGACACCTCAACCTGCGCCCCCGACACCACCGCCAGGATCGCCGCCGCGGTCGCGGCCAAAGGCTGCCGCTATGCCGACGCGCCGCTCACCCGCACCCCCAAGGAAGCCGAGGAGGGCCGCCTCAACACGATGGTCGGCGCCGATGCCGAGACGCTCGCGCTGATCAAGCCGGTGCTGGCGGCCTTTGCCGAGAACATCCTCCACATCGGCCCCGTCGGTTCCGGCCACAAGCTGAAGCTGATCAACAACTTCATCCTGCTGACCGCGACCACCGTGCTGGCCGAGGCGGTGGCGACCGCCCGCAGCGCGGGAGTCGATCCGCAGAAGATCCTCGAGGTCTGCTCGCTCGGCGCCGCCAACAGCGCGATGCTGCAGATCTGCATGCCCTACGTGCTGGCCGGCGACGAAAGCAAGATGCGCTTCTCGATCGCCAACGCGGCCAAGGACATGCGCTACTACGCCGGGATGGCCGCCGCGGCCGGCACCTCGGCGGCGGTCACCGAGGCGGCCCGGCAGTATTATGCCGACGCGCTGGAGTCCGGGCGCGGCGACCAGTTCGTGCCGCGGATGTTCGATCACATCGGGGACAAGCGAAGCCGCGGATGAACGCCTCCGCCGCCGAGGGCGGGGCTTACTGCCGCCGGTACGCGGCCATCGCCTCCGGCATCAGCTTCTGCAGCTGATCGACACGGGCCTCGGGGTCGGGGTGGGTGGACAGGAAGGTCGGCGGCCGTCCACCGCCCTGGCCCGCCATCTTCTGCCAGACCTCGACCGCCGCCTGCGGGTCGTATCCGGCCCGCGCCATGTACATCAGGCCCAGCCGGTCCGCCTCCAGCTCCTGGTTGCGCGAGTAGGGCAGCAGCAGCCCGTACTGGGCGCCGGCACCGAGCAAAGCCGCCACCTGTTGCGGCTGGGTGCCCGAGTAGGCGCCGAGGGCCGCGCTGGCGATGTCGATGCCGAGCTGGGTGGTCATCTCGGAGTTCACCCGCTGGACCGAGTGGTTCGCCTTGTTGTGGCCGATCTCATGGCCGATCACCGCCGCCAGCTGGGCCTCGGAATCGACGAAGTCCATCATTCCTTCATAAACGCCGATCTTGTTGCCGGGCAGTGCGAAGGCATTGAGCTCGTCGCTGCGAAACACGACCACCTCCCACTGCGACGGGTCCTCGCCCATGGCCCGAAGCACGCGGTCCGAGACCTGCTCCGCCGTCTGCTGGTACTGCCCGTTGTTCGAGGCCGGGATCTCGGCGCGGAGCTGCTGCCACGCCTCGACGCCCATCGCCTGCACCTGTTCCTGGGGAACCAGGTTGAGGCCAAGCCCGGTCCCCTCGGTGGCGCAACCGCCGAGCGCGAGCCCCGATCCCACCGCCAGCGCGCCGGCAAGACGGCGAGCGTCGATGATGATCCGGTGGCTCATGAAGACCTCCTTCCAGCTGTGGGACGCGAAATCTACGTGTGCACGCGCGAGCGGATTGGCAAGGACAAGTCCGGGAGCGGCAAGGAAATGGCCAAAGCTTGATCTCTGCCGCGAGGATTGTAAGCGCGCCCCCGCCCTTCTATCCTGCACCGGCATCGACTGAACGGGATCCTCGCACCATGAAACAATGCCCCTGCGGCAGCGGCCAGGCTTACGCCGACTGCTGCGGCCCGATCATCGCCGGCGGACCGGCGCCGACCGCCGAGGCGCTGATGCGCTCGCGCTACACCGCCTTCACGATGGGCCAGCTCGACCATCTCGACCGCACCAACGCTTCCGACGTCGAGGACGACGGCGACCGCGCCGAGAGCGAGGCGATGGCCAAGGAGGTGACGTGGCAGCGTCTGGAGATCGTCTCGACCGCGGGCGGCGGCGAGGCGGACGAAAGCGGCCGGGTCGAGTTCCGCGCCTACTTCAGCCGCCAGGGAAAGGACCTGATCCATCACGAGGCGGCCACCTTCACGCGCGAGGACGGCCGCTGGGTCTATGCCGACGGCGAGATCAACCCCAAGCAGGCGCCGGTCCGGGTCGTCAAGATCGAGCGCAACGCCCCCTGCCCCTGCGGCTCGGGCAAGAAGTACAAAAAGTGCTGCGGGACCTAAAGGAGAAAAGGGGTCGGAGTGATTTTTGAGAGAAAATCACTCCGACCCCTTTTCTCGCGACCCCTTTTCTCGAGCCTTTTCTCCCTTTCATGTGTGCCTTGTAGGCCGATGGCATCCATGCTAATCGACACACCATAACAAAAAGTCGATGGGGTGGAGAGTGTCAGGGAGCAAGAGTCCTCCGGCGTGCCCGGAGGCTTTGCTTCGTGAACCATGGCTTTCAAGGCCCCGCCGATGCGTGCGATCCGCGAGTTCCTGGTCCCGACAAGCTCCAGTATCGACTCTCACTCGGCAAGCTGCCGTCACGAGGACGGCGCGCACGTTCGACCGGGTTCGTACCCGAGCGCCAGCGCCTATCTCGCCCGCCGCGTATCGCTCGCGGTGACCGTTTGCACCCTGCTCCTGGGCGGCCTGGGGATCGGGCTCGAATACTACGGCTTCCTCCGCAACCGGGAACATGTGCAGGAAAGCACGCACCAGGCCGAAGAGCGGCGGCTGATGAACATGGTCGCGCATGTTCAGCAGACCATCGCCTACCACCGTTCGCGGGTCGAGCAGCTCGCACGGGACGAGGTTCGCTCGCAGGTTGAACAAGCCGTCATCCTTGTCGAGAGCCTGGCAGCCGGACGCCCCGCCGATCCGCTGTTGCCAAGCCTGGCCGCCTCGGCACTCCGTTCGCTCAGCGTCAACTCCGGAGCCGGCTATTTCTTCGCCTTCGACATGCAGGGCATCAACCGGGCCTATCCGCCGAACCCTGGGCTCGAGGGAGCATCGCTGCTGCACGTGACTGACACGCAAGGTCGTCCCATCCTTGCGGAGATGATCTCGATCGTCCGTGACAAGGGCGAGGGCTTCTCGGAGTACGACTGGGAATATCCAGGGCGCCCCGACGGAGACCACAAGAAGGTAGCCTTTGTGAAATACGCCCCTTCCCTGAAGTGGGGCATCGGCGCGGGGGTCTACCTCGAAGACATCACCGAGCGGGTCAAGGAAGCGGTTCTGGACGAGTTGAGCCACTTTGCCGCCGATGCCGACGAGTACGTCTTCGCGGGGACGGTCGACGGGGTCGCCCTTCTCGAACCCGCCAGGGGCCGGAACATGATCGACGTCCGGGACGTCAACGGCGTCCCGATCGTCCGCAACCTCATCGCCGCCGCGAAATCCGGTGGAGGCTTCGTGCGGTACGTTCTGCCTCAGTTCGAAGGCAAAAGGACGATCGACAAGCTCAGTTACGCGGTCGCGGTGCCGGACTGGGGCTGGTACGTCGGCGCCGGTACGTCGTCGCAGAGGATCCAGCAGACGTCGCACGATGCGACCGCAGCGTTTCGCGGCCGCATGATGGACATGGTGATGGCACTGGCAGCGGTGACCGTGGTCTTGCTGGCCGCGAGCTTTGTCGTCGTCAGGCGTTCGTTCGGTCCCTTGCGGCAGCAGTTCCGCGCCATCGAGACATTCTTCGGCACGGCCGCGGAAGGCAGCGCGGTGCTTTCAGAACCCCGCCCGATGTGCTTTCGCGAGTTCGAGGCGCTCGCCGCCTCGGCCCGACGAATGGTGGAGAAGCGTTTCGCCGCGGAAAGGACGATGCTGGAAGCCGAGGCGCAGTTCCGGCAGTACTTCGACCATGCACCGGACGGGATCTTCATCTCGGATGATCAGGGGCGCTATCTCGACGTCAACCCCGCGGGGTGCGAGCTGGTCGGATACGGGCGCACGGAACTGCTGGGTATGACTCTGTATGACGTGACCGATCCCGACTACGTGGAGGAGACACGCCGAAGAACGCGAACAATGCTGGAAAAGGGGCAAGCGTCCGGCGAATACGCATTGCGGCGCAAGGATGGAGAGAAGATCTTCGTTCTCATCAGCGCCGTCAGGCTGGCCGTGAACCGGAACATGTGCTTCTGCAAGGACCTGACGGAACGGCACCGGGCCGAGGAGGCACTCTACGCGGCGAAGGAGCAGGCGGAAGCCGCCAATGCGGCGAAGTCGCTGTTCCTGACCAACATGAGCCACGAGCTGCGAACGCCTCTGAACGGGATCAACGGCTTCGCCGAAATGATGCTGTTGCAGATGTGGGGTCCACTCGAAGCGCGTTACCTCGAATACGCGCGGCTCATCCATCAGAGCGGACAGCACCTCCTCGCGGTCATCTGCGACATTCTGGACATGTCCCGGATCGAGGCCGGACGGATCGACCTCGTGATCGAGCCGACGGACATCCAAAGCATTCTCGAGGAGTGCGTCGATCTCGTGCGGGGGCAGGCGAACGAGAAGTCCCTTCCGGTCGATCTCCAGGCGACAGAGGCGCCCCCGGCCCTGGTGGACCGTCTCAGAACTAAGCAGATCGTCCTGAACATCCTCTCGAATGCGGTGAAATTCTCGGACCGCGGGAGAATTGCCGTCTCCAACTCCTACGACGGGCGGAATCACTGCATTGCCATCGCCGACCAGGGCATCGGGATGACGGAGGAAGAAATCGAGATTGCCCTGAAGCCGTTCGGGCAGGTCGAGCAGCAGCCTTACACGCGCCGGGCCCACGGCACCGGGCTCGGCCTGCCGATCGCCAAGCAGCTCACGGAGCATCAGGGCGGCACCCTGGAGATCGCCAGCCGGCCCAGCGGCGGCACGACGGTGACGATACGGCTTCCCGGCGAATCCCGCTGAACATGTGAGAAAAAGGCTCGAGAAAAGGGGTCGGAGTCATTTTTCGGAAAAATGACTCCGACCCCTTTTCTTTCTCCGACACCTTTCTCACACCCATTGCCCGCTTCGGCGCGCGCGGGTAAAACACGCATGTCGCCTGTGGGTTCCGAGTTCCGATGGACTTCCTCGCCGTCCTTGCCGTTGCCCTGGCCCTGGCCATGGACGCCTTCGCCGTCGCCGTGGCAACCGGGGTGCATCTGCGCACCGTCGATCTCCGCCAGACCTTCCGGCTTTCGTGGCATTTCGGCCTGTTCCAGGCGATCATGCCGATCGCCGGCTGGACGCTCGGGTTGTCGGTAAGGGCCTTCGTCGAGCAGTGGTCGCACTGGATCGCCTTTGCCCTGCTCGCCTACATCGGCAGCCGGATGATCCGCGAATCGTTCCATCACGAGCAGACCGCCGACCGCCGCGATCCCACCCGCGGCGCCAACCTGGTCATGCTGTCGGTCGCCACCAGCATCGATGCCATGGCGGTCGGCTTTTCCCTTTCCGTGCTCGGTGTCAGCGTCTGGCAGCCGGCGCTCATCATCGGTATTGTCTGCCTGCTGGTGACCGCCGCCGGCCTGCATCTCGGCCGCGCCTTCACCCGCTATGCCCGCTGCGCGCGCTATGCCGAGGCTGCCGGGGGCGCGGTGCTGATCCTGATTGGCCTCGATATCGTTCGCAGGGCGGGCGCCTTCGGCTGAAACGAGAGGATCTCATGAGACGTGCTTTCGCCGCCCTTTTCTGTGCCGGCGCGCTGGCGCTGGCTGCTCCGGTGTCGGCTGGAGAAGCCGAGGACAAGGCTCTCCTGGCTGGACAGATCATGGAGATGATGCCGTTCCGGACCGCCGGCGGCGAGGGCGAGGTCAAGGAGTTCCTCGACCAGCGGGTGTTTCCGACCATGGAACGACGCGGCATCAAGAGAGCGATGGCCGCCTCCCTGGTCGAGGAGATGACCCTCGAGGAGCTGCGTACCTACCGGAAGATGCTGGAGGACAGCGCCTACCGCTCGGTCCTGGCCAAGCTGGGCCGGGCCAACGCCATGATGCAGAGCCTGTTCGGTTCCGAGATGGAGATCGCCATCCGCTGCGTGCCGATCGCCGAGCGACCCGAACCGTTCCGAAAAGGCGGCGAATTCAATGCCGCCGAACACGAGCACTTCTGCCGCTGAGACGGCCCCGGACGGGCGGCCCCAGGGCGCATCAACCTAGGCCGGCAACATCCTCACCAACCCCAGCCGTTCGCGCCAGCACCAGCGCCACAGCAGGGCGACGGCAACGAGCACCACCCCCAGCGCCAGACCGAGCCACAGCCCCACCGCCTGCAGGCCGAGCGGGAATGCGAGCAGGACGCCGAACGGCAGGCCGATCACCCAGTAGCCGACGCCGGTCGCAATCATGTGGGTCCTGGTATCCTTCAGCCCGCGCAACGCGCCTGAAGTGGTGGCCTGCGCCCCGTCGGCAATCTGGAACAGGGCGGCGATCGCCAGCAGCTTGACGGCAAGTTCGGCGACGGAAGCGCTTTCGGCGGTGCCGAGGTCGAGGAAGGCGGAGATGATCGGCACCGGCGCGCCGATCAGCAGCGCCGCCATCGCGGCCATGAAGCTCATGCCTACGGCGACCGCCGTCCAGCCGGCCAGCATCACCCCCTGAGGGTCGCCGCGCCCGGCCGCCAGCCCGACCCGTACCGTGGCCGCCTGGGATATCCCCAGCGGCACCATGAAGGTGATCGAGGCCGCCTGGATGGCGATCGCGTGGGCGGCCAGCGCCGCCGCCCCGAACAGCCCGATCAGGAAGGCAACCGCGTTGATGATGGTCGACTCGAACAGCAGCGCCCAGCTGATCGGCAGCGCGATCCGCAACAGCTCGCGGGCACGCGGGAAATCGGCGCGCCACCAACGCCCGAGCAGGTGATAGCGGCGAAACCGCCGGTCCCACAGGATCACCGCCAGCAGGCCTGCGAACTGGAACAGATTGGCGAGCGAACTGGCCACCCCGGCGCCGACCACCTCGAGGCGAGGGGCGCCCCAGTTGCCGAAGATCAAGGCCCAGTCGCAGGCGGCGTTGAAGGCGATCGCCGCAGCCGTCACCCACAGCGCCGGCCGTGGCCGCTCCAGGGCCGAGACGAACGAGCGCAGGACGACATAGCCCAATGACGGCAACAGACCCCACTGCATGGCGTGGACGTAGGAATTCGCAATTTCGGCAAGCTCCGGCTCCTGGCCGATGGCATTCAGGATGTTCCCGGTATGCCAGCACAACAGCCACGCCGGAACGCAATAGGCGACGACCAGCCACAGGCCCTGGCGCGTGGTGCGACGGACTTCCCGCACCACGTGGCGCCGGCGGCCGATCGCCTGCGCCAGCATCGGCGCCGTCGCCATGCCGATCCCCAGCCCGAGGATCAGGGGCAGGAAGAAGACGTTGGCGCCGAGCGTTCCAGCCGCCAGCGAGCGGGGCCCCAGCCATCCCATCATGACGACATCGGTTGTCGTGATCGCCATCTGGGCGACATTGGTCAGCACCAGCGGCCAGGCGAGGCGAAGTGTAGCGGTCGCCTCTGCCGCCCAGCCTGCGCGGCTGGCATGCGAGTTCGTCATCGTTGTGGACATGGCGCCGGGTCTAGCACGACCGACGATGCCAGGTCCACATCGTCCTACAATTGCAGCGGGGCCGGCCTACGCTTCGAGAAGTTGCCACAGGGCCGGCGCGTTGTAGTCCGGGATCACCACCTGCGCCCCTTCCGCCAGCAGCACCTCGGGAGCGTGCCCGGTGGCAAGGCCGACGGTCGGAATCCCCGCCGACGACGCCGACCGCACGCCAGCCGGCGAATCCTCGAACGCGAGCGAATCGGCAGCCGCCACGCCGAGCTTCTCGAGCCCGACCTGGTACGGCATCGGGTCGGGCTTCCGCCTCGGAAGCTGCTCGCCGAGCACCACCGCGTCGAAGACATCCTCGATGTCGAAGGCTTTGAGGACAAAAGCGACGTTCTCGGGCGGCGCACTGGTCACCAGGGCGATCTTCGCATTCCGTTGTCCGGCCCACGCAAACACGTCCCTCAGGCCGGGCAGCGGTTGCAACCCGCCGGCGATCTCGCGGAACAGCGCCTCCTTGCGATCGGCGAAGGCGGATCGTTCGCTTTCCGGCACCTCGGGGCAGAGGTCGCGCATGGCGTCGACGTTGGCGCGGCCGCTGATCGTGCGGCGATAGGTCGTCACGTCGAGTTCGCGCCCGACCAGCGCGAACAGGCGCCGGAAGGCCTCGAAATGGAGGCTGTCGGTTTCCGCGATCGTGCCGTCGAGGTCGAACAGCAACGCCGACGGGCGTGGCGAGTCGGGTGATGTCATAGCTTTCCTTAGCAGGGCGGAATGCCCCATGACGTAATGGCCGGCGCCGGCCCGGACAACACGCGGCTGTTTGTATCCCATCGAGGGGGCGCAGCGAAAGATCGCCCCTTTCCCCACCGATTTCGATGTGGCATCGTGTGCCCGTCCTTCCCTGCCCCCAACTTTCACCGAATGGACATGCCCCGGATCAGGACCATGTACGACGTCGTGCAGCGGGCCATTCTGCACGGCGGCGAGCGCGAAGCGGCCGTCTGCGGCGAGTTCCGCGAGAGCTATGCCGCATGGGGTCGGCGCGCCGCCGGCGTCGCCCGCAACCTGATCGACGCCGGGCTGCGGGAAGGCGACCGAATCGGCTGCCTTTTTCGCAACAGCGCGCATGCGTCCGAGTGCATTGCCGCGGCGGCGCTGGGCGGCTTCGTCTACGTGCCGCTGAACTTCTTCCTGACCGGGTCCGAGCTCCTCCACCTCGTGCGCCTGACCGGCATGCGGGCCCTCGTCTACCACCCGGCATTCGCCGACATGGCGCGCCGCATCCAGGAACAGGTGCCGGAGCTGGCGATCCTGGCGCCGCTGACCTCCGAAGACGCCGCCGCGCCAAGCTACGAGCGGTGGGCTTGCAGCGGAGCGGCGCCGGACTGCGCTCCCGCCCGCGGCGAGGACGATCCGTTCGTCATCCTGTTCACCAGCGGCACCACGGGAACGCCGAAGGGCGTCACCCTCAGCCACGGCAACGTCATCGCCAATGCCGAGAGCTTCGTCCGCGAACTCGAGATCGGCCCCGAATCCCGCGGCCTCGCCGTCAGCCCGCACTTCTTCTCGGCGGCGATCAACTGCACCGTGATCCCGTGCATGCTGGCGGCGGCGGCGGTGGTGTTCGCCGACGGCTTCAATGCCCCCCGCTTTCTGGAAACGGTGGAGCGCGAGCGGATCACCCATGTGCAGCTGGTGCCGACCATGGTGATCCGGCTGCTCGACTGTCCCGACGTGCGCAGCCGAAACCTGGGCTCGCTGCGCACCGTCTCGTACGGCTCGGCGCCGATGCCGCTGGCGCGCCTGCGCGAGGCGCTCGACACTTTCGGCCCGGTGTTCCTGCAGACCTACGGCATGACCGAGGTGCCACAGCTGGTCACCGTGCTGCGCAAGGAGGAGCATGTCGCCGGCAGCCCGCGACTGTCGAGCTGCGGCCGTCCGCCGGCCGACGCCGAGATCCGGATCGTCGACGAGGCCGGCAATGACCTGCCGCCGCGCGCCGAGGGCGAGATCCTGATGCGCGGCCGCTCGCTGATGCTCGGCTACTGGGACATGCCCGAGGAGACCGCGGCCGCGGTCAAGGACGGCTGGATGCACTCGGGCGACCTCGGCTGGCGCGACGAGGACGGCTACCTTTACATCGTCGGCCGCAAGAAGGAGGTCATCATCAGCGGCGGCATCAAGATCCCGCCCAAGGAGATTGAGGACGTCCTGTTCACCCATGCCGCGGTGGCCGACGTCGTCGTCGCCGGCGTACCCCATCCGGAATGGGGCGAGATGGTGAAGGCGTACATCGTGCTGAAGCCGGGCCAGCGGCTGAGCGCCGAGGAGGTGATCGCCTACTGCGGCGCCCGGCTCGCCTCGTACAAGAAGCCGAAGGCGGTGCAGTTCGTCGCCAGCCTGCCCAAGACCACCACCGGAAAGCCGATCCGCCGCGGCCTCGGCTAGGACGGCTTCGCGGGCCTTCGGCCCGCACCGGCGACGACTTGCGCCAGGCGCGGCGGCGGCTTGGCGCTGGAGCCCCTGACCAGGAATTCGGTCGGAAAGCGCACGTGGCGGGGCTCGTCGGCGGCACCTTCAAGGCGGCGCAGCAGCAGTTCGACGGCCTGATCGCCGATCATCGCCGCCGGCTGCTCGACCGTGGTCATGGGCGGATTCATGACCTCGGCCCACGACAGCCCGTCGAAGCCGGTGATCGAGACGTCGGCCGGACAGGCCAGCCCGTGATTGCGGACCGCCTGCAACACCCCCAGCATGACCTGATTGTTGGAGGTGAAGAAGGCGGTGGGCCGATCCGGCAGATTCAGAAGCGCCTGGGCGGCCTTTCGCGCCGCTTCGCTGTCACGGCAGCCGAGCCGGACGAGGCCGGGGTCGAACGACAGGCTGGCGGCTTCCAGGGCCGTCCGGTAGCCGGCGAGCCGCTCCTGGATCGGCGACACGCTGTCCCGCCCGAACACGCCGCCGATCCGGCGGTGGCCGCGCTCGATCAGGTGGGTCACCGCGCGGCGCGCGCCATCGGCGTTGAGCGAAGCCACCGAATCCCACGGCGCCCCGGGCGCGACGCGGTCGACCAGAACGACCGGCACCGCGATCATCTCGACCAGGCCGGCGGTGTATTCCGGCGCCGATTCGGTGAGGGCGAGAATCAGGCCGGCGACCCTCTGCGTCTTCATCAGGCGAAGGTACTCGGATTCCTTGGCCGCATCTTCGTCGGTGTTGCAAAGCAGGACGGTGTAGCCTCGCGCCGACGCCGCCGATTCGGCGGCGCGGGCAAGCGCCGCGAAATAGGGATTGGTGATGTCGGGCAGGATCAGGCCGAGGAGCCGCGTCGTGCCCCGCTTCAGGCTCTGGGCGATTCCGTTGGGCGCATAGCCGACATGGCCGACGGCGTCGAGAACCCGCTTCCGTAGCTCCTCGCTGACGTTCTTCGTGCCGTTCAGGGTGGCCGAAACGGTCGCAATCGAGACGCCGGCGGCGCGCGCCACATCGCGGATCGTTGCCATCTCTGCGGCCCAGCCCTCGTTGCCCCGGATTTCCGTACAACCCGTCACAGTTATTCCGGCCGGACGGAAAGATCAAGCACTTGCCGGATATCGTTTTCCAGACTCCCCGCCAATACGGCTGGAACGAGCTTCCAAGCGAAACGTTTCGCTATGGCGATTTTTCTGCTAGGCTGAGTGCCCTCGAACGCGTCCAAGAGCATCGCTGCATCCGGAGGAGCGCGGATCCCGAAGGCTTCGCCGGCTACGAGGTTCTCAGAGCATTCGATGCCATGCAGACCAGGAGGAGACACATGAAGTTCCGAGACATGATCGCACTGGCGGCGCTCGCCGCCGTGATGGCCGCCGCCCTGCCGGCGATGGCCCAGCAGAAGGCCGAGGTGACGCTGAAGGCCGTCACCAACAACCCGAAGAACAGCGGCCATTATCGCGGCCTCGAGATCTACAAGCAGCTGGTCGAGGAGCGGACCAAGGGCCGCGTCCGCGTTCAGCTCTACAGCGACGCCGTCCTCGGCGATGAAGAGCAGATGGCCGAGGGCATGCAGATGGGGACGGTCGACGTCATGATGGCGGCTGCCGCCAAGTACGCCAACTTCGTTCCCGAGATGGACCTCTACAGCCCGCCCTACACCTTCAAGAGCTGGGAGCATTTCCACGCCGTCCTCAACAGCGAGGTCGACGCCGTCCTCGCCAAGAAGGTCAAGGAGAAGCGCGGCGACCTCTACCTCGGCCTGTTCACCGACGGCGCCCGCAACGTGTTCACCAACAAGCCGGTCAAGACCCTGGACGACCTCAAGGGCTACAAGCTGCGGACGATGACCGGGCCGAACGAACTGGCCGCCTGGAAGGCGTTCGGCACCAACCCGACTCCGCTTGCCTACACCGAGCTCTACTCCGCGCTGCAGGTCGGCGTGGTCGACGGCGCGGAGAACACCATGACCTCGCTGCTCGGCATGAAGTTCTGGGAGAGCTGCAAGTACGTCCTGCGGACCGAGCACAACTATCTGGCGCTTCCGTTCTTCATGAGCGCGAAGGCGGTCGCCAAGGTGCCGGCAGACCTGCGCGAGACGGTCATCCAGGCCGGCAAGGACACCGCGAAGCAGCAGGTCGCGATGGCGATCAGGCTCGACAAGGAAAACGAGGAGGTCCTGAAGAAGAACGGCGTCCAGATTTTCGAGATGAGCAGGGCCGACAAGGAGAAGGCTGTCGCCCTGATGCAGCCGGTCCTGGAGGCGAACGCCAAGCGGATCGGCATGGAGAGGGAGCTCGGGATCATCCGCGAGCTCGGCAAGAAGTTCTGATCGCCGCCCGGGGAGCGGGCCCGCCCCGCTCCCCGCTCTTGCTGGAGGGAACGGCTTTGTCGGGCATCGCCACCGCTACCGTCAACGGGCTCACCAGGGTCCTAGAAAAGGCGATGATCGTCCTGGTCACCGCCATGATGGTTTCGCTTTTTTGGCAGGTGTTCACGCGCTTCGTCATCAAGGTCCCGGCGATCTGGACCGAGGAGATCGCCCGCTACACCTTCATCTACCTCGTCATGATTGGCGCCGCGCTCGGGGTCAGGAACTCGGTCCACTTCGGGGTTACGATCTTCTCGGACAAGCTGAAGGGACGGACGCGCGACCTCTACCACCGCTTCGTGATCAACGGGGTGATCCTGATCTGTGCGGTGTTCCTGGTCTACTACGGGCTGGAATTCACGCGCATGTACGGGCTGAACCGCGTTTCCCCGACCTTTCTCACTCCGATGGCCTGGGTGTTCGGGATCGTCCCGTTCAGCGGCGGTCTGATGGTCATCTTCTCCATCTACAACATGGCCTATGGCGACTACAGCGCCGATCCCCATGCCCATTCCGAGGAAAGAACCGCCTGACGGGAGCACCGGATCGGGCGATGGGATAAGACCGGGAGGACATCCTTCGTGGACGCTTTCTTGCTGATCCTGTTCGGCAGCTTTCTCGTTCTCATGATGATGGGAGTGCCGCTGGCATTCTCGTTGTTCATGTCGACCTTCCTTTCGATGGTGCTGGCCAGCGACGTCGCTCCGGTGCTGGCGATCCAGCAGATCCTCAAGGGCGTCGACGCCTTCCCCGTGCTGGCGATCCCGGTTTTCTTCCTTGCCGGGGACCTGATGAACAAGGGCCAGGTCTCGGAATACCTGATCCGGCTTTGCATGTGCCTGATCGGCTGGGTGCGGGGCGCGCTGGCCTACTTCACGATCATCGTAGCCATGGTCTTCGCCGGCACCACCGGCAGCTCGGCGGCCGAGTCCGCCGCCATCGGCTCGGTCTTCATTCCGAACCTGATCAAGCGCGGCTACGGGAAGGCCTTTTCGGTGGCGCTGGTGGCCTGCTCGTCGGTGATCGGCATCATCATCCCCCCCAGCACCTTCATGATCATCTACGGGTCGTTCGGCAACGTCTCGGTCAGCGCGCTGTTCATCGGCGGCATCCTTCCGGGCGCCATGATCGGCCTCGGCCTGGTCCTCATCTCGTTCATCTGGGCGACCAAGCACGACTATCCGCGCGAGATGGACCGGGTCGCCTCGCCGGCCGAGATCTTCGCGGCGGTGAAGAAGGGGATCTGGCCGATCGGGGTCCCGGTGCTACTGATCGGCGGCATGGTCGGCGGGCTGTTCACGCCGACAGAGGCCTCGCTGGTGACGGTCCTCTACACGCTCGTGCTGACGCTGTTCCTGTACAAGACGATCACGCTGCGCGATCTCCCGGGAATGCTGCGGCAGACGGCGATGGGCTCGGCGATCCCTCTGTTCTGCCTGGCGACCGCGGGCGCCTACGGCTACCTGCTCGCCTACTACAACGTGCCGGATTACGTGGGCGAGATGGTGGTGTCGGTGACCACCGATCCCGGCCTCATCATGCTGTTCATCATCGTCTCTTACCTCGTCATCGGCACCTTCATGGACGGGACGCCGGCCATCATCATCCTGCTGCCGATCACCCAGAAGCTGGCCGAGCTCGCCCACTTCAACCAGCTGCACATCGGGCTCGTGGTGTGCATCACCATGGCCCTCGGCCTGCTGACCCCGCCGTACGGTCTGTGCACGCTCATCAGTTGCGCGATCGGGAAATGCAGGCTCGAGGACGCGGTCAAACCGCTGCTGCCGATGTTCGCCATCATGTTCGGCGTGGTGCTCCTGATCGCGTACTTCCCGGACGTCGCCCTTTGGCTGCCCCGTCTGCTCGTTCCCAAGCTGGTTCCGGCGACTCCCATGTGAGTTTGAAAAACGGTTTTCTGCGAAACGTTTTGCCGCAACGGCGGCATAGACGGAGGAGATCATGGCACGACGCGTTGCGATCTACTGGCCCGGCGAGTACGTGGAGACGCCCAACGAGCTGGCCCGGCCGCAGGCCGAGGAGGCGACGCAGCAGCTCGAGAAGGCGCTGCAGCGGCTGGGGCGGCAGCCGTACCGGGTCGACGGCTTCATCGACCGGCCGTTCAAGAGCATCGAGAAGCTGGGGCCGATCGAGGACCCGATGATCGGCGTCCACTGCCACTGGGTGTGGGGCTCGCACACGGTAGACGGGGTGGTGGGCAAGGACAACCCGCTGCTGCTCGCCAGCAACTACAAGCGGCAGTGGCCGGGGCTGGTCGGCACCCTGAACACCAGTGCCTGCCTGGCCGCGGTCGGGCGCGGCCATAGCCGGATCTGGACCGAGGCCGCCGACTGGTCGGCCGACCCGGTGTTCATGGAGCGGCTTGAGGAGTGGTGCACGACCGGGCGCATCGTCTACCCGATGGACGGGGTCTCGACGGCGGCGCCGATCGACGCGCAGGCGATCCGGCTGGCCAGGGAGGTCGCCGCCGGCATCCGCCGCC
>JAHDSF010000049.1 GCA_018432935.1 Rhodospirillales bacterium
ACGATGACGTACAGCCACATCGACCGGATTGTGGTCGGTGGGATCATGCCGACGACGCGGGATCTGACGATTGAGGCTGGGAAGGAGTTCGGTGTCGGGTACTTCCTGGAGCGGCGCGAGTTCGGGACGATCAACGTCGGCGGTTCCGGGGTGGTGATCGCGGACGGGACCGAGTATCCGCTGGAGTACCAGGAGGGTCTGTTCGTCGGTCAGGGGACGAAGAGCATCAAGTTCCGGAGCAAGGATTCGACGAAGCCGGCGAAGTTCTATTATGCGAGCGCGCCGGCACACAAGAACTACCCGAACAAGAAGATAACGCTGCAGGACGCCTCGCCGCAGACGATCGGCTCGGTGGAGACGTGCAACAAGCGGACGATTTACAAGTACCTGCATCCGTCGGTCCTGCCGACGTGCCAGCTGACGATGGGTCTGACGAAGCTGGAGCCCGGCTCGAACTGGAACACGATGCCGTGCCACACGCACGAGCGCCGGATGGAGGTCTACTTCTACATGGACCTGCCGGAGAACGCGGCGGTTTTCCACCTGATGGGGGAGCCGACGGAGACGCGGCACATTGTGGTTCGCAACGAGCAGGCGGTGATCAGCCCGAGCTGGTCGATCCACTCCGGTGTGGGGACCCAGAACTACACCTTCATCTGGGCGATGGTCGGCGAGAACCAGGTGTTCGACGACATGGACCACGTCCCGATGACCGCGATCAGATAGCCTCTCCGCAGGTTCCCGCATTTTGCGAATCCAGTGCCTTGGACTGCCGAGGCACTGGATTTTTTTGACCGCAACCAGGCAATCCGGCGTCAGCGGCCGCCTGCCCTGATCGCCAGTCCGGACTCCGAGCCCCTTCGAAACGCAGGCTTTCCGCCAACGAAGCCGTGCGGCGGGTCCTTGTATGCGTTTAAGAATTAAGTACAGACATAATAATGTAAGGACATATTGACATGAGGACGTAATGTCATATCCTGGTTGCCGGAACGCCTTGTCCGACCCTGCGCTTCGGACCTCGGCTTCGAGTGAATGGAAGGCGTTCGTGGTGCAACGGGAGAACAGAATGGAAATCAGACAGATCCAGGAACTCGGCAAGAGCTTTACGAGCGTCCTCCACCTCAAGACCAAGCCTCTGGGCTTCAAGTTCTTCAAGACGATCGAGGATGTGCCCGCCTCGTACGAGGTGATCCAGAAGCGGAAGGTCATCTGCAACATCATCGGCATGGTACGGTCCTACGAGATCGCCGTGGCGATCAGCGCAGAGAACACCAAGGGCATGTGCCCCGTCGCCGACTTCTCCACCGGGTTCGGCGCCATTCCGCCGGAATTCCCGCAAAAGGCGGTGGGGTCGTTCGCCTGCTCCGTCGAGGAGACCACCAAGATCCTCAAGGACATGAAGGGTTTTCCGCTTGGCCAATACGGCGCGGTCGGCGTTTGCCCGCTCGAGATGAGCCCGGTCGTTCCCGATGTGGTGCAGATCTGGGGCGATCCGACCCAGATGCTCGAGCTCGTCTACTCGAACACCTGGAACAATGCCGGCGAGCGCATCGTTCTCGAGACCAACGGTCACGGCGCCAGCTGCTACGAAGCCCTGTCGTGGCCGATCCTCGACGACCGGATTCGGCTCTGCATCGCCGACATGGGCGACAAGCGACACGGGTTTGCGGGCGAGAGCGAAATGATTCTCGGCGTTCCCACCCACAAGCTGCCGAAGCTGTTCGAGGGATTGGTCGCGACCATGAAGACCCTCAACCGGCTTCCGGTCCTGTATAACTTCGACGACATCAACTTCCCGGTGCCGAGGTACGCGCTCGAACACTCGCCGCTGTTCAGGAAGTAGGCAAGGGGTCCGGCTCGAAAACAACCGATACGATCCGGGCGGCGCCTTGCTGGGACCCGGTGCGGCCCGGATCACGAAAGGAAGGAACGGAGGTAGTCCATGAAGAAGGTTCTGTGGACGTCACTGGTTGCGATGGCGCTCGCGGTTCCGGCTGTGGCGCCGGCGGCCGCGCAGAGTGCGACCATGAAGGTGGCGCACGTCATGGCGGTCGATTCCGCGCGGCACAAGGCGTTGCTCGAGTTTCAGAAGTACGTTCAGGAGAACTCCGGCGGCGCCGTCACGGTGAAGCTGTTCCCGGCCGGCCAGCTTGGCCAGGAGACGGAGCTCATCGAGTCGCTGAAGATGGCGACCATTGAAGGCTACGTGGGTGGCGGCTTCGATGCCCTGACGACCAAGCTCAACATGTTCGTGATGCCGTTCCTGTTCTCCGACGTCGAGACCTTCATCAAGGTCACGAAGAGTCCGCAGGCGGCGGCCATCTTCGCCGACGCCGAGAAGAACAAGATCAAGATCCTGGCGGTCGGGGACGGCGGCTCGCGAAACATCACCAACAACGTGCGCCCAATCCGCAGCCCGGCCGACATGAAGGGGCTGAAGATGCGCACCCCGCCGATGGAATCGGTGATCCGGACCATGGAGGCGCTGGGCGCCAATCCGGTCACCGTTGCCTACGCGGACACCTATATGGCGCTCAAGACTGGGGTCGTCGACGGCCAGGAAAACCCCAACATGAACGCCGCGACGATGAAGTTCCACGAGGTGCAGAAGCACCTGACGATCATCAACTACATCTGGAACCCCGAACCCTTCTGCGTGAACAAGTCCTGGTTCGACAAGTTGAGCCCCGCGCAGCAGAAGGTCGTTCAGGACGGCGCCTGGAAATACACCGAAAAACAGAACAAGCTGCGCGCCGAATCCGATGGTTATTACCTGGACATGATGAAGAAGTCCGGGATCCAGGTCTATACGCCGACCCCCGAAGAGCGGGCGCTTTTCAGGGAGGCGGCTGTTCCCGTATACAGCTACTTCATCGGCAAGAAGCAGTTCAGCCAGCAGGAGTTCGACGAGTTCAAGAAACTGGCATCGGGTCGCTGATCGGGCGCCGATGGGGCGGCAGCGCGGCTTCGCTTCCGGTGCACGCTGCCGCCTCCGTCTTCGGGGGGAGGCTCTCCATGGTTGCAGTTCTCAAGACTCTCGACGCCGTGATGTCGTGGCTGTGCATGGCGCTGACCGGGATACTGACATTCCTCGTCATCCTGGCGGTCGTGCTGCGCTACTGGTTCGATATCACCTTCACGCAGATGGAAGAGGCGATCTGCGTCCTGTTCTCGGCAATGACGTTCCTCGGAGCCGCCCTCGGCATCAGGGAAAAGAGCCATATCACGGTTCCCGCGCTGGGAAACATCCTTGGCGCGGAAGCGCGGAAATGGATGGCCGTCGCTTCGACGGGGGTGGTCATCCTGGTATCCTCGGTCGTGCTCTGGACGTCGGTGTTGTGGATCCTGAGGATCGGCGGAACCAATTCATTGGCTCTTCAAATTCCGTGCGGGTACTACTACTGTGTAGTGCCGGTTTCCTTCTCTATTCTCGTCTTTTATTGCTGTGTCGACCTCCTCTCGACGTTCATGCCGATCCCCGAGGCTGAAAAGGGCTATCTGTCCGACGGCGATCTGGCGGGAACGGATTTCGCGAGCGCGGACGCGGGGAGGGGCCAGTCATGAGCCTGTTCCTGTTGTTGGGCGGACTGGCCCTGGCGCTCGCGCTCGGCGTTCCTCTCGCCTTCGCTCTCGGGGTGTCGTGCCTGCTGTATTTCCTGTCGGCGCAGCCCGAGTTCATCGCCGCCATGCCGCAGCGCATCTGGTCGGGCACGAGCGGCTTCGTGATCATCGCCATGCCGCTGTTCATCCTTGCCGGAGAGCTGATGAACTCCGGAGGCCTGTCGAAGAGGTTGATCGACTTCTGCCTCCTTATCCTCAGGCCGATCCGGGGCGGCCTGAGCGAGGTCACGGTCGTCGCGAGCATGGTTTTTGGGGGCATCTCGGGCAGTTCCGTGGCCGACACCTCGGCCCTCGGCAGCGTACTGATCCCCAGCATGATCAAGAAGGGCTACCCGCCTGGCTTCTCGGCCGGCGTGATGGTCGCCGCCTCGACGATGGGGATGATCATTCCGCCGAGCATCCCCATGCTGATCTTCGCGATGATTTCGGGCGCCTCGGTCGGCTCGCTGTTCCTGGCTGGAGCCCTGCCGGGCATCGCCATCGGCATTCTCCAGGTGGCGGTCAGCTACGGGCTCTCCGCCAAGCGTGGATACCGCCCCGACCTCGCTCCGCTCGCCCGCGGCGAGGCTCAACGCGCCGTCCTGGAAGGCATCCCCGCGATACTGATGCCGGTCGTGATCGTCGTGACCATCGCTTTCGGCGTGGTCACCGCCAGCGAATCGGCGGGGATGGCGGTCCTCTACGCGGTCCTGTTCGGAGTCCTGCTGTCGCGGGAGCTGACTCTGAGAAGCCTTGCCCAGGCCCTCAAGAAGACGGCGATGATATCGAGTTCGATCGTGATCATCATGGGGTTCTGCACCGTCTTCTCCTGGATCCTGGCGGTCGAACAAGTCCCGGCGATGATCGTCGACGTTCTCGGCCGGATGAACATCTCGGGGTGGCAATTCTTGGTTCTTCTCGACGCCATCATCCTGGTGTTCGGGATGCTCCTGGACGTGGCACCGATGATCCTCCTGCTCAGCCCGATGCTCCTGCCGGTCGCCCAGCAGTTCGGCGTAGGGGACCTGCAGTTCGGGGCGATCATGATCGTCGGCAGCGCGATCGGTCTGGTGACGCCGCCAGTCGGCATGTGCCTGAACGTGGCGACCAAGATCTGCGGGCTTCCGATCACGACCATTGCCAAGGAATCACTGCCCTGGCTGATCTGCAACATCATCATCCTTCTCCTGGTCACTTTCGTGCCGGAGATGAGCCTTTGGCTTCCCTCGATCCTGGAATAACATGGGGACGAATGGCAATGCGGCCGGGGGTGAGGAATTGTATACAATGATAAAAGGCAACGAGAAGATGGGTGCTGCCGCGGACTTTTTTTACGAGCGAAGCCTCGACAAGAGCACTCCCATACCCCTGTACTATCAGCTGAAGGAAATACTCCTGGAGTTCGTCCGCCACTCGCCGCCCGGTTCCTGCCTGCCGACGGAAGAGCAGCTCTGCTCGATCTATCAGATCAGCCGGCCGACGGCGCGGCAGGCGATCAAGGACCTCGAGGTGACCGGAAACGTCGTCAGGATCAAGGGCAAGGGGACCTTCATCGCCGAGCCCAAGGTCCGACAGTCGATCATGTCCGCGGTCGAGGTCTTCGAGGACATCATGTCGGGGTCGGGCCGGCAGGTCGGCATCAAACTGCTGGAGCTCAGGCACTCCGGCTGCGAAGAGCGGGGCTGCAGGGGGCTCGATCTGAGTCCCGGCACGGAGGTCTACGTGCTTCGCCGGCTGCTCTCCGTGGACGGCATTCCGATGGTCATGTCGCTGTCGCACCTGCCCGTCGCACGTTTTCCGGATCTCGAGGGGAAGAATCTGGAAGCCATGCCGTTGAGCCGCCTCATTACCGAAGAGTACGGCTACAAGATCACGAAGGTGCTGAAGACCCTGGAGGCCAAGGTCATCAGCGATTTCGAAGCCAACCTGTTCGGACTGAAGAAGGGATCTCCGGTGCAGTACGTGGAGACCACCTCGTTCCTGGAGCGCGACATTCCTATCGAGTTCACGATGGAACGGTATCGGGCCGACAAGAACCAGATCAGTTTCACTCTCCGGGCCGACACCCGGTAGGACGCCCGAAACCGGCGCCGCCACCGATTGCGAACGGCCATTCTCTGAAGAAAAGGACAAGCACATGGACATTCGGCAAGGGATCCACAGCGGGCACGCGAGGACGCTGGACACTGATGGGCTTCGTTCGGAGTTTCTGATCCCGGCGGTGTTCAAGGCTGGCGAGGTCACGATGACGTACAGCCACATCGACCGGATTGTGGTCGGTGGGATCATGCCGACGACGCGGGATCTGACGATTGAGGCTGGGAAGGAGTTCGGTGTCGGGTACTTCCTGGAGCGGCGCGAGTTCGGGACGATCAACGTCGGC
>JAHDSF010000032.1 GCA_018432935.1 Rhodospirillales bacterium
TGCGGGGGAGCCCACCGTCCTTGCGGTTTGGATTGCCGGGATGCGGGTCCATCCCCGCGCGTGCGGGGGAGCCTCTGGAGCGGGCGCGAAGACCCACTGATCTGGCGGTCCATCCCCGCGCGTGCGGGGGAGCCCGCGATGATGCACGGCGAGAGGACCAATCACGGGGTCCATCCCCGCGCGTGCGGGGGAGCCTTGTCCATCGCCTTGCGGCCAGCGTCGTAGTCGGGTCCATCCCCGCGCGTGCGGGGGAGCCAGCGCCTCTTCCTCGGCCAGGTCGGACTCGTCCGGTCCATCCCCGCGCGTGCGGGGGAGCCTCTTGGAGCTAACACTCTACATCTATTCACTTGTCAAAGAACACGGTGGTGCAAATCGTCTTCAGCATACGCCTTTCACGGGTGCTTTGTCGTGAGCAAGGCCGAAGCGATCGTAGCGGAAGCGGCGGCCGGCATAGGAGAACCGGAACCCGCCCTCCGGCAAGGACTCCGAATCCCCCGCGCAGGCTTCCAGCCCTGCGTCCGGAGCCATCCACGCAGGAATCGTGATGCTGGAGACGAGCCGACCGAACGGGCCTGGAACCGGCTGCGGCAGGACCGCCTGCCGCGCATCCAGACAAAGGCGGGTGCGGATTTGGGCTTCGACGTCCTGGTCCACCGGCCGCATCGGCTTTTCCCAGGCGATCGTGTTCATAGCCGCCAGCGCCGCGTGGGCGCTGCGGATTCCGTCAATGTACTGCCAGTGGCCCTGCCAGAGTCCACCGAGTACTTCCGCCAGCCGCCGCAGAGCGTCGGAATGGGTTGCGCGTTCCACCAGAGTTCGGTTCATGGCGGGGATCCGCCAGACGGGAGACTCCTCGATCAACCGTCGCGTGGCGACTGCGGCGAGGAGATCCGGGTACACCTTGCCGAGACCAAGTAGGCTTCGTCCCTTGACCTCGCCGGTCGAGGCGATAAGCCGGCCCAGGCCCTCCTCCGCGGGCGCAAGAACAACCACCACAGGCTTCCGGTGGCCAGGCGGCCGTAGCCGCTCCGGATGCCGGTGCAGGCGGCCCAAGCGCTGCAGCAGGACATCCACCGGGCAGAGGTCGGTAACCAGGAAGTCGAAATCGAGGTCAAGGCTTTGTTCGGCGGTCTGGGTGGCAACGGCGATGCAGCCACCGGCTGGGCCTTTGCGGCCGAACCTGGCCTCCAGCGCTGGGTCGAGAAGCGCACGGTCTTCCTGCGCGAACCGGCCATGGTGGGGAGCCGCCACGCCAGCGCAAGCGAACAGTAGCGCCCCTGCAGCCTCCAGCGCCCGGAAAGTCTCAACGGCGTCGGCGACCCGATTGCGCAGGACCAGGACGCGCGCCCCTGCGGCCGCTGCGGCCTTCACGTTGGCCAGCGTCGGAGCCATGTCGTCGATGCTCGAATGGAGCCGCAGCCAGACCTCCTTCTCGAACCTGAAGGTAACGCCGCTCATTGGGACCTCGATGCCGTCGGCGGTCACCGAGGGGTAAGGACGGGCGGCGGCCTCCGCGAGGGACGGCTGCTGCCGGCTCCGTCCCCAGCGCCGCTCCAGCCGATGACGGAGTGTCGAGCCGAGGGTTGCCGACATCAGCATCGCCTGCCCGCCCGACGCCCGGTGCTGATCCAGCGCCGCACCGAGCAGGCCCGCCATGTAGGGGTCGCTGGCGTGCACCTCGTCCACGACGATCAGCAGGCGCAACATGCAGAACGAGCGCAGGTGGGCGTGGCGGACGGCAAGGCTGCCCATCAGGAGCTGGTCGACGGTTCCCACCATGACCGCCCCGGCGAGATACCGCTTCGGACGTTCGGCTGCCCAGCCGCGGTCGGCGAGACGGTCGCTCGGATCGTCGGGCCATTGCACCTCGAAACCGGGCAGGCGGATGCCATCGCTGTCGTCGGCCCGAATCAACCCAGGCACCGCAAGCCCGACCGGCGGCGCAGCATCGCCGAACAGACGGCGCATCTCCGAGAACACCCGTTGCTGCACCTGCTTGGCGGCCGCCCGCGTCGGCAAGGCGAAGTACAGCCCGTCGACCTCACCCGCCCGGAACAGGCGCAGAAAATGGGCAAGCGCCGCCTCGGTCTTGCCGGACCCGGTTTCCGCTTCGACGACCACGACCTGACCCGGGCGGTCTAGCGGCAGGGCGTCCATGGCCTGCTGCGCCGGTCGGGGATCTGAAAAGGCGGGAAACAAAGCTGCAAACGACAGGGCCGCGGGCAACACGATCCGCGTCGCGTCCGGATCGAGGAACCGCCGCTGAAGGACTTCGTCGGCCCGCGCGCGCGACCAGACATAGCGGCCGGCTGACGCATCATCACCCTCGCGACGGAGCGGGAAGACCGCTTCATCGGAGCCGATCCAGTCGGCGAGCGTCGTGAATCCCGCCAGCGCGTGCAGGAATCGGGGCGTTGCTCTCAGGGGCGGTTCCCGGGATGCGAACGCCTGCGGCAACCATGCACGCACTGCTGCGGCAAGCTGCGCCACGCCGTCCATCGGGTCCTCTCCCCCGCTCGGCCGCCACAAGTCTGGCGCATTGAAACGGTGGGCACTAAGCGGCCTGCCGTGATGGGCAAGCACCGCCCGCAGGACATGCTCGAACGGGATGCCGGTCCAGCCGCCTTCCAGATCCGTCCACCCGACGGCATCCCTCAAGGCAGCCGCGAGCCCCACACGCTCATCCGACGCCGCCCCACCTCCCCACAGGAGATCGGCAAGCGGCGCCGTATGCCCGGCGTGGGGTCCCTCGACGGCTCGGATCCGCCGCTGGAAGCCGTGATTGACCTTGCCCAAGTCGTGCAGGGCGATCACGGCCAGAATCCGCTGCCGGTCGGCGTCCGTCAGGCACGGCCGAACCAGCAGACGAGCCAGGCGATCTGCGATAACCGGACGGGCCAGGAGCGCCGACGCGACGGCCGCGACATCCGCACTATGTTCGATCAGCGAAAGGAAGGCCGGCGAAACTGTCCCATCAACGCCGTCCCTGCGTTTTGCCCAGACCGTCATCCCGCCCTCGGAAAGCCGCCGCGAGGCCCCGGCAGTGTAGCGCAAGGACCTTGGAAGCGAAACGAGACTGACCTCCAGGCTCTGGCATGTTCTTTGTGATCCGCTTCTTGGAGGACCGTTCCGTATCCACCGCGCGGCAGTCAGAAAGATCATTTTTTGGCCAGATACGAACGCCTCCTGGCTCGTTGGAGCGAGCTTCGGATGGAGTACTAGTCGGGGTACCTCTCAGCAGAGCCGCACGATGCCTTGCCTGAGGTCCTCGGTGATCGACTTGACGGAGAGGGGCAGAGGGAGAGGCCGTCTGTCGTTGACGGCTCCTCGTGGTGCATGTTCCACGGCCCCTCCTCAGAGAC
Source organism: Rhodospirillales bacterium (assembly GCA_018432935.1). Classification (GTDB taxonomy): domain Bacteria; phylum Pseudomonadota; class Alphaproteobacteria; order Rhodospirillales; family Shumkoniaceae; genus JAHDSF01. The sequence goes on from JAHDSF010000032.1 coordinate 3,363, forward strand.
GAACTGCATTCCGCCCGACCGATTGCACGCAGCCGGGGATTGGGAGCGACCTGGCCGGTTTCCACAGGCTCCGCGCCCTCAAATGACGTGTCATTTGTCAGTAGATCATTCGGGGAGTCTTTGTGTCGGAAATTGGCTTCCGCTCTGTCGGAAGTTTTCACCGGTTGTTCGGCGGTTTTCCCCAGGGAAATGGCCGCCTCCAGTTGGTCTCTGACTCGCGTCGCCTGGAGGATGCGCCGTTCGATCTCCTCGACCGGCGTCTCGGCGGCGATGCGCCCCCGGTAGGTCTCCTCATCGAGGGTCGCCACGACCTCTCCCAGACCAAGACGGATCGCGTCCCCGCTCAGCTTGCGGATCCGCCCTTTCAGGGCCGAGAGTTCCCATTTCCGGTCTTGCCACCGGGCTTCTGCTGCGGCTTTTTCCACCTGAGCGGCCTTCAGCGGCAGGATGTGATGCTTGAGCGGCGTGATGTCGATGCCGAACGCGCGCTCTATCCTTCCCGTCTCGGGGTTCCTTTGCCCATAGCGGCGGAAGTTCCCGGAAAGCTTCATTTCGAGTCCCAAGGCATCAACGAGGTCCCGCTCTCGATTGTTGATCTGGCGCTCCGTTACGCCAAGGTCGCGGGCCATCCGTGTGACGGACATGAAGACAACGGCGCAGTTGCCTGGCTGCCAATCCACCTCGCGCGTGTGGCGGATGAGATAGACCAGATGATAAAATTGAACCCGAGAGAGGCCAAGGATGTGCCCGCTGTCCTCGAGAAGACGAATGAGGGCATACCGAACTGATTCTGGTTCTTTGCCTGAAGCGCGAGATGACCAACGCTGACGGACCTGTCCCAATAGTTGTTCTTCGTGAACCTGGTCGTGTGTCGATCCGGATGTGGTTTCGAGATCGGCCGCGCGTCCGCATGCTATGTGCCGGCCATTGAGCCGGTACGTACTGCCTTCGTCCGCCGCCTCCGCGCTTGCTGCGGAGGCCAAGTTCCGGCGGATTTCCGCGCTTTCCAGGCCATCTTCGGCATTGACAGAGGAGAGGGACGAGGGTTTGCTAAACCGTCGTACTCCGAAAGGGGTACCGGGGGTTCGAATCCCCCCCTCTCCGCCAGTCCCCTGTTGGCCGATTATGCGGCCAGCCGTCGATACTCCAAGACAGCGCCACTCAGCGGCCCGCCCGTTCAGGCATGTTTGGGTCGATGCCTGCCAGGTCCGATGGATGGCGCAGGAAGCGCGACGGTCGCGCTAGCCCGAATCTCTCAAACAATGTAGGTGCATCGGGGCTCTGATTCTGAGAAAATTGTTGTGCCGCAACAACTTAACTCGGATCAGAGGAGTTCCCCGATGCCCACAGAGTGTATCCCGGCCCTGTTCGGTTTTGCCA